>CAVQTL010000010.1:0-112513 GCA_963716505.1 uncultured Actinomycetota bacterium | reverse complement strand
TGCGCCGGTACCAGACGTCGACGGCCTGGCAGAGCATCCCACCGTGGTAGAACATGTCGCGGTAGAAGTCGCTGACGCCTTCCCACGGGACCATCGCCGTCAGGTGGGGCGGGTTCAGACCGGCCACCAGCCACTGGGTGATCGCGTAGTAGCTGATGCCGAGCAGCCCAACTTTCCCAGAGCTCCACGACCGAGTGCCCGCCCACTCGATGCAGTCGTACATGTCCCGCGTGCCGCGCATCGCGTAGGTATCGATGTAGCCCGGTGACCGGCCCCACCCGCGGGCGTCGACCCGCACGCAGATGTATCCGTGTGGCACCCACTTCTCGGGGTCGCACACCTCCCAGGCCTGATGGCGGTTCGACGACCCCGCCGCCACGTCCGGGTGGCGCTCGACCATCTGCGACCAGGCGTCGGGATAGCCCTCCTGGAACGCGAGGTCCTTGCCGTAGGGGCCGTAACTGAGCAGCACCGGATGCGACCCGTCGTCATCGGGGCGGAAAACGTTGGCCCGCAGCACCACGCCGTCGTCCATCGCGATCGGCACATCCCAATCGTTCAGCATCAGAGGGTGTCGTCCTTGGGCGGGATGTGTGGCAACAACAGGGTGGCCGGGTATCCGGGACCGGTGTGCACAGTGGTGGTGCCGCCGTACACGTCCGGTGGCCGCTGAGTTGGATCGGCGTGGGTGTAGATACCGACGCCGCGCAGTTGTGAGCCCTTGAAGTGGCTCAATTGCGCGGCCGGGCCTTCGTATTCGTAGTCGGTGCCGCGGACGGTCAGGCCGATGCGGTAGCCGGTGGGCACGATGATCGACGTGGGCCATATCTCGATGTCGAGGGGATAGATCTCGCCCGGTCTCAATGGTTGTGGGTTGGTGTGAGTGTGGTAGGGACGCCACCGCTGCGACAGCGCGGTGTCGAGTTCGCGGTGCGAAGCGCGAAGCCAACCGTGCCCGATGGGTGTGTGGGGGTCGACGGCGCCCTGGAGGACGACTTCGTCACCGTCAGGGTCGAAAACCCTTAGTACCAAAAAGATGTCGGCATCCGTCGTTGTCGAGGAGATGTAGACGGTGGCCGAGACCGGTCCGGTGATCTCGGTGTCCGCGGACATCGGGGCGGTCGTCATCGTGATGCCGGGCTCGCCCATGGCGGCGAACGCGGCCTGCAGCTCGGCGGTCGGTGCGTCGAGGGACAGCGTCGCGGCGACCGGGTCGAGATACCAGTTCGTCCATCGGGTACGGGCGAGGGGCCATTCGTTCTCGGTGCGGTCGACGAAGTGGCCGTCGACCGTGCGCACCCGCAGCATCACCGGGGGCTGGCGGTCCCAGCCGTTGTCGGCGCCCTTCAGGAAGTGGTCGAAAAACCGCTTCTGTAAACCGATTCCGTAATCGGTATAGAACTCGGTCCAGTGCTCGAGGCCGTGGATCTCCAGCCACTTCTGGCTCGAGGCGGAGCGCACGAAGCCTTCCACGTTGCCGCGCAGATGCAACGACGACCCGCCCCAGTTGCCTGCGGACAGCAACGGCACGGTGATCTTGTCGAAGTGTGCGGACCGCTCGCGGTGGAAACCGTCGTCGAGCCGGTGCGCATCGATTTCGGCTGGAAAGTCGGATCTCTTGGACTCCAGATCGACATAGGTGTGCGTTTCGGGTCCCGCGACGAGTTCTCCGGTGTTGGCGCTGACGAAGCCGCGCTCTCCGCGTCCGTGCTGCACCGTGGTCACGGTGCGTTGGTACCAGACCGTCTTCATGTCATTGGCTATACCGCCGTGGTAGGAGAGCTCTCGGTAGAAGTCCGAGAAGCCCTCCCACGGAATCATCGCCGACAGATGCGCCGGATCCATTGCGGCGACCTGCCATTGGTTGACGGCGTAGTAACTGATGCCGAGCAGGCCGACTCTGCCGTTGCTCCACGGCTGGGTGCCCGCCCACTCGATACAGTCACGCATGTCGATCATCTCGCGGGCGCTCCACGGATCGACGAAACCAGGTGATCGGCCCCACCCGCGGGCGTCGACCCGCACGCACACGTAGCCGTCGGGCACCCACTTCTCCGGATCGCACACCTCCCAGGCCTGGTAGCGGTTCGACGAGCCGGCTGCCACCTCCGGGCAGCGCTCGATCATCGCCTTCCACGCATCGGGATAGCCGTCCTGAAACGCCAGATCCTTGCCGTACGGGCCGTGACTCAGCACCACCGGATGAGGCAGGTCGTCGTCGGGGCGGAAAACGTTGGCCCGCAGCACCACACCGTCGTCCATCTCGATCGGCACGTCCCACTCGATCACCATGCCGATCCCAGGAACCGTCACGGCGTCTACCTTGCGACCCACGGCCGGCTGCACGGCGCGGAGCCTACGGATCCCTCGTGGGGGTGGTCAACGGCCCACTGTTTCGATATCGAACTGTACGAACACGCTGGCCGCGACAAGCGCATCCGCGACCGACCGACGGGAGGCTCGGCGCCCAGACGGCGGCGAAGCCATCCGCCTCCGCCTGCGTGACCAGGCCGGACAAGCCTTCGATCGGTCGGAGTATGTCGAACGGTGGGGTGAGGCCTAGGCCGATACGCATCAGGTCATCCAGTTTCTTGTCCCACTCGGTCACCACGGGTTGATGGCCGCCACCGCCCGATCCAGTAACTCATCAATCGGTGCACCGCCTCAGACCAGAGTCGCCGTTTCGGGTGATTCGCTGCCTACGTTGTCCGAATGTCGAAGCATTCTCCTGCGACAGCAAAAACTGAGCCACTTCTCGAATGAGTTGTTCGCTCTCGTCCCTTAGTTCTAAAGGAACGCCGAGTCTGCGCTCCGCGTCTCAAAAGAGACGACCTACGAGGGTCTCAAAACTTCGTGTCGAAGGTGGCACGGCGATATGACGGACATCGTTGACCAGCAGTGACACGATACTGACGTGGACCCCAGCGGGGATGGTCGCGGTGCGCTGACCGCGACGGGGTTGTTCTGTGGCTCCTGCGGCGCGCAGTCAAGCACGACGGCCAAGTTCTGTAGCGAGTGCGGTACACCTCTCAACACGGCGACCCCATCGGCGGAGTACAAGCAGGTCACCGTCTTGTTCGCCGACGTGGTGCACTCGATGGACATCGCTGCCGCACTTGGGCCTGAACGACTCCGCGAGATCATGACCGAGCTGGTCGATCGGTCCGCTGAGGTGGTGAAGCGCTTCGGCGGCACAGTGGCTCAGTTCACTGGCGACGGCATCATGGCGGTCTTCGGCGCGCCGGTCGCGATGGAGGACCACGCTGTTCGTGCCTGCCTGGCGGCCTTGGACATTCAGCAAGCAGCGGAGGTCGTGGCCGAAGACGTCGAGCGACGCGACGGCGTCGATCTGCGGCTGCGGGTGGGCCTGAACTCCGGTCAGGTGATCGCCGGTGAAATCGGCTCTGGTGCTTTGGGTTACACCGCCATTGGCGAGCAGGTCGGAATGGCTCAGCGGATGGAGTCGGTCGCTCCAGCTGGCGGGGTGATGCTCAGCGCGTCCACCGCGCGACTGGTTGATGGCGCCGCGGTTCTGGGTGAGTCGGAATCGGTCCGGATCAAGGGTGCCGACGAAGCCGTGCCCGCCCGCCGCCTGCTGCGCATGCGCCAGGATCGGACGCTCAGGCGCGCTGAGTCGAATCTGGTCGGTCGGCGGTGGGAGATGAACGCCGTCGAGGGTCTGTTGGACCGTGCGGTCGACGGCCACGGCGCTGTGGTCGGGGTGGTGGGACCGCCCGGTATCGGGAAAAGTCGTGTGGCGCGCGAGCTTTCGGCTATGGCGCGCCAACGCGGTGTGGACGTGTTCATGACCTTCTGCGAATCGCACACCAGCCATATTCCTTTCCACGCCGTCGCTCGGCTCTTGCGCGCGGCCACCGGAGTGGAAGGTCATGACGCGCAGACCGCCCGCGATCAGTTGCGCGAAAGGGTCTCTGACGCCGACCCGGAGGACTTGCTGCTTTTTGAGGACTTGCTGGGCATCGCTGACCCAAAAACTCCCTTACCCCAAATCGATCCGGATGCGCGTCGACGGCGGGTGACCGCGCTGGTGAACGCTGCGTCGTTGGCGCGGGAAACCCCGGCGGTCCATGTGGTGGAGGACGCGCATTGGATCGATGCGGTCAGTGAGTCGATGCTGGCTGACTTCCTCACGGTGATCCCGCAGACGCCCTCGCTGGTGCTGGTCACCTACCGTCCCGAATACGCGGGTGCACTCACGCGGGTGCACGGTGCCCAAACCGTAGCCTTGGCCCCGTTGAGCGACACCGAGACTGCCGCGCTGGTGTCGCAGCTGCTCGGTTCGGACCCCTCGGTGGCCGCGCTGGGCCAGACGATCACCGAAAGGGCCTCTGGCACTCCGTTTTTCGCCGAGGAGATTGTTCGTGAGCTTGCCGAGCGTGGCGTGTTGCGCGGCGAGCCGGGTGCATACGTATCGACGCAAGATACGGCTGAGATCACTGTTCCTGCCACCTTGCAGGCGACGATCGCCGCGCGCATCGATCGGCTGAACGCGAACGCGAAACGCACGCTGAGCGCGGCCGCGGTGGTCGGCACGCGATTCACAACTGAACTGATCACCGCACTGGGCATCCAACCAGTCGTTGACGAATTGGTGGCAGCCCAACTCATCGATCAAGTCAGGTTCACCCGACCACCCGAGTACGTGTTTCACCATCCGCTCATTCGTAGGGTCGCCTACGAAGCACAACTCATGTCCGACCGCGCGGAGCTGCATCGCCGTCTGGCCGCGTCGATCCAGGAACGTAACGCGGAATCCCTTGACGAGAATGCGGCTCTAATCGCCGAGCATCTGGAGGCCGCAGGGGAACTGCCTCGTGCATATCAGTGGCACATGCGTGCCGCCGCGTGGTTGGCGAACCGGGACATTGCCGCGGCGCGACGAAGTTGGGAGCGCGCCCGAACCATCGCTGACGCCCTACCCGCGCAGGACCCCAACCGGGTAGCCATGCGCATCGCCCCGCGCACGATGTTGTGCGCAACCGCGTACCGAGGTCATGTGAACGTCGCCGACGCCCGTTTCGATGAACTCCGGGAGCTGTGCGCCGCCTCCGGAGATCAAGTGTCGCTGGCCATCGCCATGCAAGGGCTGGCGATCGATTACACGTATCAGGACCGACTACGCGAGGCGTCACAACTGGCATCCGAAGGCTGGGCGATCGCCGAGTCCCTCGGCGATCCGACCCTGACGGTGGCGCTGGCCACCTCGTTGATCTACGCCAAGATAGAACGCGCCGAGTGGGCTGACGTGCTGCAGCGGTCACAAACGGTAATCGACCTTGCCGACGGTGAGCCCTCAAAAGGCAACCTGTTTCTCGGGTCCCCGTTAGCGGTTGCCCTTACGGGGCGGGGTGTTGCCCGGTATTGGTTCGATCGTCCTGGATGGCACGATGACCTGGGGCACGGCGTGTCGATGGCCCGGAGCACCGGTGACCCGTTGTGCTACGCCACGGTCGTGACGTGGGCCTATTTCCCGGCCATACCCTATGGCGTTCTGACGCCCGACGATGGCGCGGTGCGCGAAATCGAGGATGCCTTGCGGATTGCCGATCGATCCGGCGACGACCTCGCGTTGACCTTCACCCGCGCGACGCTGGGCCTTGCACTGGTGCACCGCTCAACCGATGCGGAGCGCGTCCGCGGACAGAAGCTACTGGCCGAGGTCAGCGACACGTACCGACGCCACGGACACAACCTGTGCGATTTACCGCTCGTCGAGGTCTTCTCGGAACGTGAGAGCGCTCGGCGTGGAGACCGCGATGCCGCCATACCGCTCATACGCACCGCCGCCGACCATTCCTTCCGCGAGGGACGGCTGCTGGCCTGGAGCGTTCCCGTGACAGGTGTTCTGGTGGAGACACTGCTCGATCGCGGGGCCGAGAGTGACGTCGCCGAAGCCGAGGCCGCGACACTTCGTCAGCGAAATCACGCCCGCCTTCGCCGCCGCATAGGCCGGCAACGTCGGTGAGGCGCTCAGTCCAGCGATTGAAGCGATGTTCACGATCGTCCCGCCGCCCCGTGCCTGCAGATGCGGAAGCGCCGCCTTGGTCGTGACGAACGTCGTCCGCAGATTCTGGCCGAGCTGTTCGTCCCACGACTCCTGCGTCATCTCCGCCACCCGGCCGGCACCGCGCGTAGATGGTGTCACATTCGGGTCGAGCCGTACTCGACCCGCGCCGGCATTGTTTACGAGGATGTCGAGTCCACCGAACGCAGCCACCACCGCAGCACTCCCGCCGCGGCCGCGGCTTCCTCGGCGACGTCGCAGGCAATCCCCATCCCGGCGGTCGGTAGCGCCGCGGCCGTCTTCTCCGCCTCCGGCCCATCTAGGTCGAGCACCGCTACTCGAGCCCCCGCATCGGCCAAGCAGCGCGCGATCCCCGCGCCGACGCCACGCGCCCCACCCGTCACGCGCGTCGGTAGCTACCGGAGCTTGACGACGACCTTGCCCTTGGCGGTCCGGTCCTCCAGCGACGCGATCGCGTCAGCCGCACGTTCGAGCGGATAGATCTCGGGTTGCGGCGCCGACACCTTGCCCGATGCCAGCAACGGCTCGAGTTCATCCCACTGCTCGTGCAGATAGCCAGGATGACTCAGTGTCCATGCACCCCAGCCGACGCCGACCGCGTCGACGTTGTTGAGCAGCAGCCGGTTCACCTTCACCGTGGGAATCTCGCCGCCGGTGAACCCGATCACCAGCAGCCGGCCGCCCGGCGCCAGGGAGCGCAACGAGTCTGTGAAACGCTCCCCGCCGACGGGGTCGACGACGATATCGACGCCGCGACCGCCGGTCAGCTCCTTGACCGAGTCCTTGAAGCCGTCGGCCAGCACCACATCGGAGGCACCCGCGGCCTTGGCGACCTCGCCCTTTGCCTCGGTGCTGACCACCGCGATGGTCCGACTCGCGCCGAGTGCCGGTGCCAATCGCAGGGATGACGTACCGATGCCGCCCGCCGCGCCGTGCACGAGCACGGTTTCGCCCTGGGCGAGCCTGCCGCGTGTCCGCAACGCGAAATGCATTGTCATGTCGTTGAACAGCAGACCCGCACCGGCTTCGAACGATACGTTGTCCGGCAGCTTGAAAACGAAATCCGGCTTCAGCACAACGACTTCCGCCATCGCGCCGACAAACATCGTCAACCCGATGACGCGATCGCCCGCCTCGACGCCTGACCCGGCGGGTGCGCTGCGCACCACACCCGCGAGCTCCGCGCCCGGTATGAAGGGCAGTTCCGCCTTGTACTGATACAACCCGCGGCTCTGCAGCGCGTCAGGGAAGACCACCCCGGCCGCATGCACGTCGATGACGACCGCACCGTTACCGTCGGGTTCGTCCAGCTCGACGAGCTCCGCGGCGGCTGGACCGTCGAGGCGGGGTATCTGAATTGCGCGCATCGCCCCATTTAACAACCTCGGCTGAACGGGGCCCGTGGCGCCTGACGGTAGTATCTGCCAGCTATGCCGAGAGGTCAGCAGGTGAAGCGCACTGCGCGGGGGTTCGCCGCGGCCGATTCGCTGCCGCCGTCGCGTCCGATGACCGTCCGTGCCGGCGACGGTACCGCCCTACACGTCGAGGTCTTCGGCCCTGAGAACGGCTATCCGATCGTGCTGGCCCACGGCATCACCTGCGCCATCCGCGTGTGGGCGTATCAGATCAGCGACCTGGCCCGCGACTACCGGGTGATCGCCTACGACCACCGCGGGCACGGCCGCAGCGGCCTGCCGTCACGGCGCGCGAATTACGGCCTCAACTTCCTGGCCGCCGACCTCGACGCCGTCCTCGAGGCGACGCTGAAGCCGGGCGAACGTGCGGTCATCGCCGGTCATTCCATGGGCGGCATCGCGATCAGCTCGTGGTCTGAACGCTATCCCCGCCGGGTGACCGAGCGCGCCGACGCCGTCGCGCTGATCAACACCACTACCGGCGATCTGCTGCGGCACGTCAAGCTGGTGCCCGTGCCGCCGAGACTCACCGACGCAAGGGTGCGCACCGCGGAGGTGCTGCTGAAGAACTTCGGGGCGGCGCCGCTGCTGCGCGGCGTGGACCGGCCCAGCAAGCGGTTCGTGCAGATGATGGCCGTGGGCCGGGACGCGGATCCCGCGATCGCGGAGTTCATCTACGAGCTGTTCACCGAGACGCCGCCGGTGGGTCGCGGCGGCTGGGCCCGCAAGCTTGTCGACTCGCTGGGCACGAACAAGCACATCGGGCTGCAGAACCTCACGGTGCCGACGCTGGTGATCGGCAGCGAGAAGGACCGGCTGCTGCCGATGGTCTCGTCGCGCCACATCGCGGCGATGGCGCCCAACCTCGCGCAGTTCGTCGAGCTGTCCGGCGGGCACTGCGCGATCCTCGAGCGACCCGATGAGGTGAACGCTCACCTGCGCTGGCTCGTCGAGTCGGTCAGCGAACCGCAGCGCGCAGACAACCTAGTCGGACAGTTCCCCGTGCACCTCGGCGGCCGCGCGTCGCCCTGACCGGACGGCCCCGTCGAGGAAGCCGGTCCACTGGTCGGCGGTTTCCGTGCCCGCCCAAAAGATCTGATCCACGGGCTTCCGTAGCCACGGCCCGTAGGTCGTCCAGGAACCCGGCGGTACCGCGGCGGTCGGTCCGCCGGGCGCGAAATCCTCAGTCCCCCAACAGTGGTCGACGTAGTCGATCGGTTGCAACGCCTTGTCGCCGAACAGGTCGGCGAACCCCGCCAGCGCGCGCTCGCGGCGCTCTGCGGGCGGCAGCGAATCGAACGTGCGCGGGTCGGTGAAGCCCAACAAAATGCCGGGCCCGTCGTCGTCGGGGCTGACGTCGAAGGTGATGAATACCGGTCCCTCGTCGGACAGTGCTTCGCCGCTGCACCCGTTCGAGCGCCAGAACGGCGTCTCGTAGGCGGCGTAGGCCTTGCTCAGATTTCCCTGCGGCCAGTGCTGCGCGAGTTTCTCGTATTCGGGCGGCAGGTCGGGCGAGAAGTCGATGTCCGCGCGGTGAGCGGGCGGGATGGCCACGACGACCGCCTTGGCGGTGACTTCGCCGCCGTCGGCGCAGACGGTGATGGTGCCGTCGGCGAGCCGCTCGATACGGCGGACGATCGCGTTCAGCCGGACGCGCTCACCGAGCTCGTCGGCCAGCCGCAGCGCGACCTGCTGGGTGCCGCCGGGGAAGCGGTCCTGCTGCGCGCCGCCTTCCACGTCGAGCATCCGCCCAATACCGCCGGCGGCCTTGACGTAGCGCACGGCGTGCAGCATCGACACCTGATCCGGTTCGCAGCCCCAGGTCACCCTGGACATGATCGCCATCAGGTCGCGTGTCGAGGCGTTCGCGTGTACGTAACGCAACCACTCCTCGAGGGTCTTGCTGTCGAGGATCTCGGCGATGGGAGATGCCCAGGGTTCAGATACCGGTACCCGCCTGCTCACCCGCTCGAACCGCCATTGGATACGCCCGACGTCGACAAGCTCGATGATCGACAGCTTTGGAATCGTGCTGCGGTATGCGCGGACCCGGCCGCGCCATTTGATCAGGTTCTTGCCGCGGCAGTGGGTGGGCACCGTCTCGCAGCCCAGCTCGCGGGCGAGTTCGACGACGGCCTCCTGCGTCGGGCCGACGAATGTGCCGCCGAGGTCGACCGGCGTCCCTGCGATCGTCGTGGTCGACGACCGCCCGCCGACCCGGTCACGGCCCTCCAGCACGACGACGTCGTACCCGAACCGGACCAGGTCGCGCGCCGCGGTGAGGCCGGCGAACCCGGCCCCCACGACGACGACGTCGGCGTTGTGTGTCACGCGACTAGGCTCTCACGCCGTGAGGGTGATGACAGCGCTGTTCGGGCCCGTCAACGCGATCGAGCAGGCGCGGGCCTTCCGCGAAGCCGGTGCCGGCGGGGTGTTCACCTTCGAGGGAACCAACGACGTTTTCGCGCCGCTCACCCTGGCGTCGACCGTCGGCGGTCTGGATCTGATGACCAACGTCGCAATTGCGTTTCCGCGCAATCCGATTCATCTGGCGCATCAGGCGATCGACCACCAACTGCTCAGCGAAGGCCGGTTCGCGCTTGGCCTGGGCACGCAGATCCGCACGCAGATCGAGAAGCGGTTCGGCGCCGACTTCGACAAGCCGGTGGCGAGGATGACCGAGCTAGTCGCGGCGCTGCGGGCGATATTCCATGCCTGGGAGACCGGCGAGCGGCTCGATTTCCGCGGCGAGTACTACCGCCACACGCTGATGACGCCGACGTTCAGCCCGGGCGAGAACCCGTACGGCCCACCGCCGATCTACGTCGGTGCGCTGGGCCCGCGGCTGACCCGTGCGACCGCCGAGCATGCCGACGGCCTGCTGGTGATGCCCTTCGGGAACAAGCGCTTCCTGCATGAGGTGACGATGCCCGCGGTGCGGGCGGGCCTGGCCGCTGCGGGCAGGTCGGTCGAGGACTTCGCCGTCATCCCCGAGATCATCGTGTCGGTCGGCGACGACCACACCGCCACGCGTCGCCTGCTCGGTTTCTACGGATCGACGCCCGCCTACCGCCCGGTGCTCGAGATCCACGGTTGGGGCGACCTGCAGCCGGAGCTCAATGCGCTGTCCAAGCAGGGCAGGTGGCAGGAGATGGGCACGCTCATCGATGACGACGTGTTGCACACCATCGCCGCGTGCGGCACGGCGGCCGAGGTCGCGGCGCATATTCTCGACCGGGTCGACGGCATATCCGACCGGATCTGCCTCTATCAGTCCGGTCCTGTGGCGCCGGAGACGTTGGCCGAGGTCGTTGACGCGCTCGGCGGCTGACGACATATCGTGGTACCCGGGCGGACCAAGGGAGGTCTAGGTGGCTGGGGCCGAATACTCCGACGTTCTGATCATCGGTGCGGGGATATCCGGGATCGGCGCGGCCTACCGCATCCACGACAAGAACCCGAAGCTGTCGTACACGGTGCTCGAGCGGCGGGGGCAGATCGGCGGCACCTGGGACCTCTTTCGCTATCCGGGCATCCGGTCGGACAGCGACATCTTCACGCTGAGCTATCCGTTCGAGCCGTGGACACGACCGGAGAACGTCGCCGACGGGCCCGACATCCGCGAGTACCTGATCCAGACCGCTCGTAAGCACGGGATCTACGAGAACATCCGCTTCGACACGCGCGTTCTGTCGGCCGACTGGGACTCGGCCACCGACACCTGGACGGTGCAAACCGAGGTCGACGGCGAGGCGAAGGCCTACCGCGGCCGATTCCTGTTCTTCGGTACGGGCTACTACAACTACGACGAGCCCTACACGCCGGAGTTTCCCGGCATCGAAGCATTCACGGGCGACGTTGTGCATCCCCAGTTTTGGCCGGAGTCCCTGGATTACGCCGGCAAGCGGGTGGTGGTGATCGGCAGCGGTGCGACGGCGGTCAGCATGCTCCCGGCTTTGACGGAGACGGCCGGCCACGTGACGATGCTGCAGCGCTCGCCGACGTACATGGTCTCAACGCCACGCGTACATCCAGTCGTCCAGGCGATTCGGAAGGTGTTGCCCCAGCGGTACGCCAACACCGTGGTTCGGCTGTACAACACTTTTGTCACGGTCTATGGGTACGCGCTTGCGCGCACGGCGCCCCGGTACACTCGATCGGTCATCCGTCGCGGTGCGAAACGTGCTCTGCCCGAGGACTATCCGATCGACGTGCACTTCAAACCGCGATATGACCCGTGGGACCAACGGCTGTGTTTGATCCTCGACAACGATCTGTACACGGCGATTGGCGACGGCCGCGCAGATGTGGTGACCGATCACATCGATCACGTGGATGCCACCGGCATCGTGCTGCGCTCCGGCGAGCGGGTCGATGGCGATGTCATCGTCACCGCGACCGGTTTGCAATTGCAGGCGCTGGGCGGTGTCGCGTTGAGCATCGACGGCGCCGAGGTGAAGCCGCAGGATCGGTTCGTGTACAAGGAGCACATGCTCGAGGACATCCCGAACGCCGCCTGGTGCGTCGGCTACGTCAACGCGTCATGGACGCTGCGGGCCGACCTGACCGCACGCGCCGTGGCAAAGCTGTTGGCGTACATGGACTCTCACGGCTATACGCATGCCTACCCGCATCTCGGCGATGTCCCGATGCCGGAGAAGCCGGCATGGAACATCAACGCGGGCTACGTGCAGCGGGCCCTGCACGCGCTGCCGAAGTCCGGCACCCACCGACCGTGGAACGTGCGGCACAACTACGTGCTGGATGCGATCGACCACCGCTTCGACCGCATCGAGGAGTCGATGGTGTTCGGTTGCGTCGACGCCAAGTCCGCGCAGTCGGCCTAGGAGGAACGCAGTGGGCGTTGCGGTCATCGTCGTGATCGCGGTGTTCTTCCTCGGCATGGGCGTCTACGCGTTGGCCGCACCGGCCGCATTGATCCGACCGTTCGGCGTCACGTTGGAGTCGCCGGTATCGCGTTCCGAGGTGCGGGCGGTCTACGGCGGGTTCGGGCTGGCGATCGCGGCAGTGCTCGGGTACGCGGCCTTCCGGGGCGGCGACGTGCAGAAGGGCGTCCTGATCACCGTTGGTGTCGCACTCGTGGGAATGGCGTTGGGCCGCATCGTGTCCGCGTTGGTCGATGCGCGGACGCCGTTCTACCCGAACTGGTTCTACTTCATCGTCGAGGCCGTCGCCGCGGCCGCCCTCTTCGCGGTCGCATAGTCGCCCACCGGCAACGCGGCGTGACGGCCTCTGGGTCGGCCAAATCGAGAAAAAGTGAAAATGAGCAATCAAAAAGGCCGAACCGTGCTTTATTGACTTATTCGTCAGTATTCACCACGTGAAGGGCGGCAACGCATGACTACCAGGGACAAGTACACGGTCGTTCCCGAGCCGTACTCCCGGAATTTTCCCAGCGCCGGCGACGCGCGCTTTACGTGGGAGTACGACGACGGGCGCGCCCGGCTCATTTCCCTGTACCAAAAGGGAAAGGACAAGCAATGGGACGCCCAGTCGCGCATTGACTGGGCCCAAGACGTCGACCCGATGAACCCGGTCGGGCTGCCCGACGAGTTCCATCCGCTCTTCGGCAGTCCGATGTGGGAGGCCGCTGACGAAGCACGTCGGGCCGAGATGCGCCAGCACTCCCAGGCCTGGCAGTTTTCACAATTCCTGCACGGCGAGCAGGGCGCGATGGTGTGTGCGGCCAAGATCGTCGAGGTGGTCCCGGACATGGACGCGAAGTTCTATGCGGCCACCCAGACCATGGACGAGGCCCGGCACGTCGAGGCGTTCGGACGGTTCCTGCAGGAGAAGGTCGGCCTGGTCTACCCGATCAACAAGAACCTGACCGCACTGCTCGAGGACACCCTGCGCGACTCGCGCTGGGACATGCCTTACCTCGGTATGCAGGTCCTCATCGAGGGGCTCGCGCTTGCCGCCTTCGGGACGCTGCGTGACTTGGCCGCGCCGGACTCGCTGGCCAAGCAACTTCTTGCATACGTCATGCAGGACGAGGCGAGACACGTTGCCTTCGGCCGAATCTCACTGAAGGACTACTACTCCGAATTGACCGAAGCCGAGCGGGACGAGCGGGAAGAGTTCGTCGTGGACGCGTGCTACCTGATGCGCGACCGGTTCCGCGGCGAGGAGGTTTTCGAGACTCTCGGGCTAGATGTCAAAGCATGTGCCGAGTGGGTCGATACCTCACCGCTAATGATCCAGTTCCGCTCCCACCTGTTCAGCCGTATCGTGCCGATCGTCAAGGACATCGGGTTGTGGGGCGACAAGGTGCAGAAGGCGTTCAGGGACATGGGTGTCCATGACATGGCCGGCTTCGACATCGAGGCGCTGATGAAGGCCGATGAAGATCAGGCCGAAGCGCTTGACACCGCACACGCGGAAATGGCGGCCCGGGCCCTCGAGGTGGACCAGGCGATCGCGGCGGCCGCGAGCTAACCCGCGTCTAGTACGCCCAAACCAACGTTTGGGCGAGAAAGTGCGAGAAGGACGCTGCAAAAACGTCGATTTCGCGAATAGCCAAGCAGCGGAAGCAATTGCCGCGACTAGCTCTCCAACGCCCTCGCGCAGCCGGCGAGATAGGAGCAGCTCCTGGGGGCGTCGTAGGCTGTGATCTGTTCGTGCGCCCAGTTACCGAATCCGATGATTTCCCGCATCGCTCCCACACCGGGACCCGATGAGTCCTTTGCCCAAGCGGCCTTGCGAAACATAGGAGAGACAGTCAGGTTCGCCGGGTCGAGGAGCCAGTCGAAGACCCGTTCCGGCGATGCCGCGATCGTCCGCTGCTCGTGAACCTGGACCATGTGATTCCCCGCCAACCATCGGCCGTGTCGATGTCCTTCAGTCCGCGACGGTCAGCCAGTCCGCGAACCCAGAGGGGTCGTGGCGGCCCAGCGCGCCGTGTTCGAACAACCCCCAGCCCTCGGCGAGCGTCCCACTGCCTTCTGTGCACACCGCACGACCGACGTGGTCGATGACGCCGAAGCCGGCCCGCCCGATGATCGCGGGATCGGTCATGTCGTAGGTCAGCCGCTCGGTGAACTTGTCGCCCTTCCAGACGCCGTGGATCCAGTCCGCGTCCCCGCCGTAGCCGCCGCCGACGTGAATCGGCACGGGCAGCTTGGATTCCACATCGAAGCGCACCGGGGTGCCATCGGCCGCGGTGGCGTCGATCGTCGCGCCCGTCGGTATCCGGGTGCCCGACGTGTAGTGGATCTTCACCCGCGGCCAGCCCAGCTGCTCGACGCGACCGTCCTTCCAGATCCGGGTGCAGTCGTTCAGCGATCGGAACCCGCTTGGCTCCTCTTGGATGATGAGCACGATCGAGAAGTCGTCGAACGCCATCGGCACGTACAGCCACCACATGCCCTCGAACGGCGGATCCGCCGGCCGCCCGGCCGGTTCGGCCTCGCCGATGGGCCGGATGCCCCACGACCGATCCCGGGTACCGATCCACACCGACGGGTCGACGGTGATCTCCTCGCCGTCGATGACGATCTGCCCACTCCACGAACCCACCTGGGCGAACCGCTGCGCGTCCAACGTGATTCGGGTACCCGCCCGCAGTATGTGCCGCTGCTCCTGCACGACATCGAACAGTCCGTTCCACGTCAGATCGGCCGCGATGCCCTCGGTTTCGTCCATCACGATGCGCAGCCGGTGCAGCGGTTCGGTGACCTCGACGCGATAGCCCAACACGTTCTGGTTGAGCCGATCTTGGTCGATGGCATCCGAAAGATGCACCGCCGTCTGCGTAGTGCCGCGTCGCACGAGAACGAACGCATCTTTGACGCCGAGGTTGGGGTAGTACCCGATGCCGGTGACCAGGAAGATGCCGCCGGTGCGGTCGTGCGCGTTGAAGTAGGACCGGTCGTAGAAGTTGCGGTCCGAGCTGCCCGGCCACGCGATCGGCTGCGGGATCTGGTGGACCGGGAATTCATCCATGGGGCCGAGCATCAGGCTTCACCTCCGATGAGGCGCCGCAGCAGGGCGCCGTGATAGAACAGCGACTCGACGTCGTCGGGCTTCTCGATCTCGCCGAAACGGACGCGACGGGCGCTGGTGCGCATGAACACGCAACACCAGATCACCCCGGAGTAGATGTAGAACCAGTTCAGGTCGCCCAGCTCGACACCGGTCTTCTCGGCGTAGGTGGCCTTGACGTCGTCCTCCCGCATGAAGTCGGGCAGGCCCGGCATGCCCGCCAGGCCCGCGAGCTCCTGGAAAACCATGTGCGCGAAGATCATCCACGCCGCGTCCATCTCGCGAGGCCCCAGCGTCGCCATTTCCCAGTCGAGCACGGCGACCGGCGTGAAGTCCTCGTACAGCACGTTGCCCACCCGGGAATCTCCCCAGACGAGTACCGGCCGGCTGGCCGCGACGTCCGCCGGCCAGTTCGCCTCCAGCCACTCGAGCGCCTGCTCGACGAGCGGGGACCGGCCGATGTCGGGAACCGCGAACTGGTACCACGACTTCAGCCAGTCCAGGTTGCGCCGCAACGCGTTTGGCTCGTCGCCGTCGGCCAGGAACCCGAAGGTGGTCTCGGCCTGGGGGATCGCGTGCAGCTTCGCCAGCACGTCGACGGTGTTGTCCTGTAGTGCGCGCTGCGACTCGGCAGGCGAGTCGGCGAACCAGTTGCCGCCGAACGTGTAGGGCATCACGTCGGGCGGGACCACACCGGACACGTAGTCCATCAAGAAGAACTGCGTGCCCAGCACGGTGCCGGTCGGCTCCAGCCACCGCACCCGCGGCACCGGGACGTCGGACATGTCTCCGACCAACCGCATCACCTCGAACTGGTGGTCCATCCGGTAGGCCGAGAACACCGGCACGTCCTCGTTGGTGGGTGCGACGCGTGCCACCCACTTCTCCTCGTGCTGTTGACCATCGGCGTCCCAGCGTCCGGTCAGGATGATGGTCTCCGAGGACATCCCGTTGGAGTCGACGCCACTCTCGACGGTCACCTGCGGCCTCGTGGCACCGGGCAGCACCGTGGACAGCCACTGCGACATCACGTCGGGCAGCGTGCTGACGTCGCGAGCGGAGCGCTGGAGTCGGCCGACGTCTTCGACAGCCGGTTCTGTAGCCAAGTTCTTCCTCCGGCCTAATTACGATACGGTGGGTAGCGTTATGAAAGCAGACCCGACATCGCTTGACAAGCCCTCAACGGCCGGGCGGCCCCGGGACCCGCGCATCGACGCTGCCATACTGCGCGCGACCACGGATCTGCTTGTGGAAATCGGCTATTCGAACCTGACCATGGCAGCGGTCGCCGAGCGGGCGGGCACCACCAAGACCGCGCTGTACCGCCGGTGGTCGAGCAAGGCCGAGCTCGTCCACGAGGCCGCGTTTCCCGCCGCGCCGACGGCGATCGAGAGCGCCTCCGGGGGATTTCCGCGCGGACGTCCGCGCCATGATCGCCGCGGCGGGGAAGGTGTTCACCAGCCCGGTGGTGCGCGCGGCGCTGCCCGGTCTGATCGCCGACATGACCGCCGACGCCGAGCTGAACACGAGGGTGATGGGTCGCTTCACGGACGTGTTCGCCGCCGTGCGCGCGCGATTGGACGGACGCACTGCGCCGAGGCGACGTGCACGCGCCGACATCGACCCGGAGCGGCTGATCGAGGTGATCGGCGGTGCGACCATGCTGCGGCTGCTGCTGTGGCCCGACAAGCAACTCGACGACGACTGGGTAGACCAGACGACTGCCATTGTCGCCCACGGTGTGATTGCCTGAGACCGTGCATCAGCCGTTCCCCACCGACTGGCGCAGAGCGCTGGTCTTGGTTCCTCACCCCGACGACGTCGAATACGGTTGTGCTGCGTGCGTCGCCAAATGGACGTCGCAGGGCAAGCATGTGCACTACGCGCTGGCCTGCCGCGGCGAGGCCGGGATCGCGGGCATGCCGCCGGAAGAGGCCGGTCCGCTACGCGAACGCGAACAGCGGCATTCCTCGGCGATCGTCGGGGTGGACGACGTCGCGTTCTGGGACTTTCCCGACAGCCAGATCTTCAATACTCCCGAACTCCAGGCGAAGATCGCCGAGACGATCACCGAACTGGCGCCCGACGTCGTGATCACCCTCTACAGCGGCGCCGAGTGGGCGCCCGGCGCGCCGAACCAGCGCGACCACGTCGAGTTCTCGTTAGCCGTTGCGGCTGCCTATGATTCGCTGCCGAACAAGCCGCGGTGGTTCTTCGAGAACGGCCCGCACGGCACGCACGGCGAAACCGTGGACGGCTTCATCGATGTCGCGGTCGAGTCGTTGGCCGCCCACGACGTCTACCTGTCGGTGTACAACCCCGACGTGCCGGTGGCAGAGCAGGCCAGGATTCAGGTCGATCGGACCACGCTGCCGCCGCTGCCCGGGCTCGAGGGTCACCGCTCGGTGGAGTTCATCCTCAAGCGGGAGAGCTGAGCCTATTGCACCACCGGGCGGCCCAACCAGAGGCCGCCGTTGACGTCGAGTGTCTGCCCCGTTACGCATCGGCTGTCGTTGCCTGCGAAAAACGCGACGGCGTCGGCGATCTCGGCCGCCTGCCCGATGCGGTTGAGCGCGACGACCTGCTTGATCCCCTCCGATGCCTCCTCGCTGTCGTGCAGCCACGCGTTCATGTCGGTGTCGGTTACGCCGGGGGATACGTTGTTGACGGTGATTCCCCGCTCGCCGACAGCGAGCGCCAGCGCGCGGCCCATCACGTTGAGGGCCCCTTTGGTCATCGAGTAGACGATCTGTGGAGTGGCGAACCAGGTCACACCGGACGAGATGTTGATGATGTGCCCACCGTCGCGGATCAGCGGCAACGCACGTTGAGTGATGAAGAACGGCGCCCGGACGTTGATCGCGAACTCGCGGTCGAACTGTTCGGGCGTCGCCGCCTCGATGGTGGCCTCGGAGGTGGAGATGGCGGCATTGTTCACCAGAATGTCGAGTGGCCGGCCCGCGAGGCCCTTCTCCAGCCCGTTGAACAGCTCGTCGACGTCACCATCGACGCCGAGCTGAGCGCGAACGGGAAATGCCTCCCCGCCCGCGGCTTCGACGTCGGCGACGGTGGCGGCCGCGGCCGACTCGTTGCTTCCGTAATGAACGGCGACGACGGCGCCGTCGCCTGCCAGTCGCAGTGCGATCGCCCGTCCGATTCCCCGTGAAGCCCCGGTTACCAGCGCCGTCTTACCCGTCAAGGATGTCATGGGTCCAACAACCGTGACCTGTGGTGGGCTATTCCGTCGACTCGATCTGCCGCTTGTTGCGTTCGGACACGGCGCGGAACTGATCGCCGAGTCCCTCGAAATCGCGGTGCTGCGCAAACGCGATCGTCTCCTCGGCGGCCAGCGCCGGATCGATCACCGGAGCGACTCCGGTGGTGTAGATCTCCTTGAGCCCCAACATCGTTGGGCCGGGCACCTCGGCGATCTGGCCGGCCAGCTCGAGCGCGCGGCCCAGCAGCCGCTCGTGCGCGACGACCTCGGTCACCAGCCCGATCTTCTCGGCGCGGGCGGCGTCGACGACCTCGCCGGTCATCGACAGCCGACGGGCCATGCCGACGCCGACGAGCTGGGGGAGTCGCGCCGTCATCCCGCCGCCGGGCAGGATACCGACGCGGGCGTGCGTGTCGGCGAACACGGCTCGTTCCGACGCGATGAGAAAGTCGCAGCCGAGCGCCATCTCGAGTCCGCCGGTGAACGTCGCGACCGTTGATCGCCCCGACGATCGGCGTACGCATCTTCGCCACCGCGGCGATGCAGCTCTGCGACCGGAACTCCTGGAAATAGCTGAGCCCGTCGCGCTGCGCCTCCTTGAGATCCACGCCCGCACAGAACGCGGGATCCGCGCCGGTGAGCACCACCGCCCGGACCGATTCGTCGGCGTCGGCCTCGGTCAACGCCGTATACGCGGCCCTGATCAGGTCGCGGCTCAACGCATTTCTCGCGGCGGGCCGGTTGAGCGTCAGCAGCCGAACCGGGCCGTGATCGGTGGACAGGACGAGCGGTTCGCTGGTCATGGAGATGAATCTAGCGGTCGGGCCGGACCCGGCGTACATTAGATTACGATACCGTTTCGTTAATAAACTCCTGAGCAGGAGATTGAGTCATGAAACCCGCAGACGTCCTGGTCGTGGGCGCCGGTCCGGCCGGCCTGGCAATGGCATGCGGCCTGATCGAGCACGGCGTCAATGTCCGAGTTGTCGACAAGGCGCCCGCCCCCGCCACCACGTCGAGAGCCAACTTCCTGCACGCGCGTGGATCGGAGGTGCTTGACCGCCTCGGTGCCCTTGGTGATCTGCCGGAACATTCCGTGCGAGCGATGAAGATCACCACCTACCTCGGTGACAAGCCGATGATGCGGATCCGCTTCGGCGACTCGGGTATACACACCGCCGCACCGCCGATGGTGATCTCACAGGCCGCCGTTGAGGCGACGTTGCGCAGTCGGCTGAGCGATCTTGGCGGCGAAATCGAATGGGCAACACCACTTGTCGACCTGCGCCAGGATGACGCCGGTGTCGTCGCCACTCTCGGCGCCGGTGAGGAGGTTCGGGCCGAGTGGCTGATCGGTTGCGACGGCGCGGGCAGCATGACGCGCCACCTCGTCGGCATCGACTTTCCGGGTGTGAAGCTGACGGAGCGGTTTCTCCTGGCCGACGTGCGTCTGGATTGGGATCTCGACCGGTCCGGTACCACCGGCTGGATCCATCCCGCGGGAATGATCGGCGCGATGCCTATGCCGGGCGACCTGTGGCGGATCATCGCCTACGACCCGGGCCAGTCCAGCGAAAAGCCCAGTGAGGATGAGATTCTCGCTCGGGTTGAGCTGATATTGCCCGAACGCACCGGCCGCGCTGTCCGCGTCACCGGCGCCACGTGGCTGTCGATGTTCAGCGTGCACCGCAGGCTCGCCGCCAGCTACCGGCGCGACCGCGTCCTGCTCGCCGGCGACGCCTGCCATACCCACGCGCCGTTTGGCGGCCAGGGCATGCTCACCGGGCTGGGCGACGTGGAGAACCTTGCGTGGAAGCTCGCCCTGGTCGTCGGCGGACAGGCCCGCATCGCACTGCTGGACACGTATGAAGCCGAACGCCGCCCGCTGGCCACCGAGGTGCTGCGCGGCACCAGCGTCGTGACCAAGCTGAACATCGCCAGCAGCCCCATCGGCCGGTTCATCCGTGACCAGCTCGTCGCGCGATTGTTCAACCTGGGCGCCGTCCAGCGGTGGGTGACATATCAGACGTCTCAGCTGTGGGTGAGCTATCGGCGAGGTCCGCTCGCCGAAAGATCCCTTCCGGTGAGGAAACCCCGCCCCGGCGACCGGATCGCGGACCAACCGTGCAGCTCGACCGACGGCGGCTCAACCCGCCTCCACGCCGAGCTCCGTGGGCACTGGGCGCTGCTGGTTTCCGGCCCCGACGCGGATCTCGTCGGCACCGCGCGGCTGCGCCTCGGGGATCACGTCACGATCCTGCGCCGCACCGACCGCACACAGTCGGACGCGTTTCTCGTCCGCCCGGACGCACACCTCGCGTGGCGCGGCCGCGAACCGAAGCAACTCGACCGCTGGCTGCGACGGGCGCTCGTCGACGGGCGCGTGCGGTGACGGCCGCCCGCGGCCGCCCACGCGATCCGGCCCTCGACGCGGCCATCCTCAATGCCGCGCTGGAACTTTTCATTTCGCACGGCATCGCGGGCATGAGCATCGAGCGGGTCGCCAAGAGCGCGGGGGTCGGCAAGCCCACGGTGTACCGGCGCTGGTCGAGCAGGGAGCTCCTTGTCGCCAACGCGATCGAGGCATTCATCGCCACCGGCATTCGCTGGCCGTCGCGTGCGGAAGTCGACGCCGTGGGGGCGCAGGAACTGGTTCGGCGCAATATCGATGCGGCCGCCCGTACCGCCGCCGACCCTACGTTCCGCGCGCTAGCCGCTCAGGTCTATGGCTCGGCGGTGACTCACCCACTGCTGATGCAGACCTACTGGGACCACTACATCCTGCCGCGCCGCAAGCTCGCCATCGCCATGCTCGAGCGGGCGCAGGCCGAGGGCGTCGTCGCCGCCGACGCCGATCTGGAGGTGCTCGTCGACATGCTGGCCGGCGCCGTCACTTACCGTGTGCTGCAACCCAACCCGCCGAATGTCCGGCAGCTGAAGCGCTACCTGGAATCTGCCTACCGCCAGGTGGGACTGTTGCCGTAACGGCTAACGCAGGAACTGATTGGCGATGTTCGCCAGGTCCAGCAGCGGCTGCGGCAGCGCGCCGAGCGCGAATGTGACGGCGGCGGTGACCGTGACGACGGCCGTCGTCAGGACACTGGGCACCACCACGTCCGGCGCATCGTCGGGCGGGTCGGTGAAGAACATCAGCACGATGACCCGCACGTAGAAGTACGCCGCAATCGCGCTGGCGATCACGCCGACGATCACCAGCGGGATCGCGCCGCCTTCGCCGGCCGCCTTGAACACCGCGAACTTACTCACGAAACCGCTCGTCAGCGGAATACCCGCGAAGGCGAGCAAGAACAGCGAAAACACAATGCCGACAATGGGATAACGACGACCAAGCCCGGCCCAACGGGCCATCGCCGTCTCTTCCTCACCGGACTTGTCCCGAACCAGCCCGACGACGGCAAAGGCGCCCAGCGTGCTGAACCCGTAGGCGAACAGATAGAACAGCGTCGAGGACAGCCCGGACTCGTTGAGGGCGATCACGCCGACCAAGATGAACCCGGTGTGGGCCACCGCCGAGTAGGCGAGCATCCGCTTGACGTCGGTCTGGGTCACCGCCGTGACCGTGCCGACGATCATCGTCACGATCGCGATCGCCCACAGCACCGGTCGCCACTCGCCGCGAATTTCGGGCACCGCGACGTAGAAGATGCGCAGCAGGGCGCCGAACGCGGCGATCTTGGTGGCCGCCGCCATGAACGCGGTGATCGGCGTCGGCGCCCCCTGATAGACATCGGGGATCCAGGAGTGGAACGGCACGGCGCCGACCTTGAACAGCACCCCGACCAGCACCAGGCCGACGCCGATCAACGCCAGCGACGCCTTACCCGAGTTGGCCCCGATGGCGTCGGCGATCCCGACCAGGCTGAGCGTGCCGGAGTAGCCATAGAGCATCGCGGCGCCATAGAGGAAGAAGGCCGACGAAAACGCACCCAGTAGAAAGTATTTCAGCGACGCTTCCTGCGACAGCAGCCTGCGACGGCGGGCCAGACCGCACATCAGATACAGCGGCAGCGACAGCACCTCGAGCGCGATGAACATCGTCAGCAGGTCGTCGGCCGCGGGGAACAGCAGCATCCCGCCGACGGCGAACATCGTCAGCGGGAACACCTCGGTCTGCATCACGCCGGCCTTGACCGCCAGCTTCTCCGCGACGCTGCCGACCACCGCTGAGGCCTGCGGGGTGAACGAATCCAGCCCGCCCGCACCGCTTTCGGCGTCGCCTTCGGCGGGAATACGGCGTTCGGCGATCAACATGACCCCGAGAATGCTGACCAGCAGGATCGTGCCTTGGAGGAACAGCGCGGGCGCATCGACGGCGACAGCGCCGATGACCGCGGGGTGGCCGACCGCGCCGTGCAAGTCGCGGGCCAGCTGCACCACCGCGACGAACGCCGCCACCAGGCCAACGAGGCTGAGCACCACCTGGACGGCATAGCGCCGCGCGCGCGACACGAACGCCTCCACCAGCACGCCGGCGATGGCGGCCCCGAACACGATCAGCATCGGCGACAGCAGGCCGTACTCGACATTGGGGGTTGGCAGGTTCATCGTGGGCGGCCTTCCGCCAGTTTGGGTGCGGGATCGGGTTGGTCGATGGTGGTCAGCGTGTGGTTGACGGCCGGGTTGATCACGTCCAGCGCCGGTTTCGGATACACGCCGAGCACCAGCAGCAGCGCGATCAGCGGAGCCACCACCGCCAGTTCGCGGGGGATCAGGTCACGCAGTCGGTCGTTGCCTTCGGCGACCGGACCGCCCATCATCCGTTGATACATCCACAGGATGTAGATCGCGGAGAGCACAAGCGCGCTCGACGCCACCACCGCGAAGACCGGGTAACGCGTGAATGTGCCGATCAGCACCAGGAATTCGCTGATGAACGGCGCCAGGCCGGGAAGCGACAGCGTCGCCAGCCCGGCGACCAGGAACGTGCCAGCCAGTACCGGGGCGACCTTCTGCACACCCCCGTAGGCGCTGATCAGGCGAGTTCCCCTGCGCGAGACCAGGAACCCAGCGATTAGGAACAGCGCGGCGGTGGAGATGCCGTGGTTGACCATGTACAGCGTCGAACCCGACTGGCCCTGCGAGGTCATCACGAAGATGCCGAGGATGATGAAGCCGAAGTGCGAGATGGAGGTGTAGGCGATCAGCCGCATCACATCGGTCTGGCCGATGGCCAGTACCGCGCCGTAGACGATGCCGATCACGGCCAACGTGACGATCAGCGGCCGGAAATACGTTGACGCGTCGGGGAACAACTGCAGGCAGTACCGCAGCATGCCGAAGGTGCCGACCTTGTCCATGATGGCCATCATCAGCACTGCGCTGGCCGGGGTGGCCTCGACGGCGGCATCGGGCAGCCAGCGGTGGAACGGCCACAGCGGAGCCTTGACGGCGAACGCGAACATGAAGCCGAGGAAAAGGGCATTGAGAATCGCCGGGTTGACCGCCAGCTCACCGCTGGACACCGCGGCGACGATCGCCCGGAAATCGAAGGTGCCTGCCTCGAAGGCGTCGCTCTGCGCGGTCACGACATACAGGCCGACGACCGCGGCCAGCATGATCAGCCCGCCGAACAGGTTGTACAGCAGGAACTTCACCGCAGCCTTCGACCGATGCTCGCCGCCGAACCCGCCGATGAGGAAGTACATCGGGATGAGCATGGCTTCGAAGAAGACGTAGAACAGCAGGATGTCGAGCGAGACGAGCGAGATCACGACCATGCCCTCGACGGCAAGGGTCAGCGCCAGGTAGGTGTGAGTCGAGCGTCCCCTCAGGCCGACCTGGTCGTCGGCGTCGTTCCAGCCCGCGACGATCAGCAGCGGTACCAGCACCGCGGTGAGCACGACGAGCGCCAGCGCGATGCCGTCGATCCCGAGGATGTAGCCGGTTCCGAAAGACGGTATCCAGGGCATGTTTTCGACGAACTGGTACTGCGGGCCCGACGGGTCGAACTCGACGGCGACGATGACGACGAGCACCAGCACGACCACCGAGACCAGCAGCGCGAACCATTTGGCCAGCACTCGGCTGGACGCGGGAATCAGCATCACCAGCGCGGCGCCCAGCATCGGCACCGCCCACATGATCGTCAGCCAAGGCACTGAGGTCACCACAGTTGCACCGCCAGGATCACCGCGACGACGAGGACCGCGCCCGCGAGCATCGACAGGGCGTAGGAGCGGGCGAAACCGGTCTGCACCAGCCGCATGCCGTCCGATGTGCGCCCGACGAGCGTGGCCAATCCGCTGCCTGCGCCGTCGATACCCTTGTCGTCGACCCAGACCAGATCCTTGGTCAGGACCTGGCCCGACTTCATCAGCAGGGCCTCGTTGATCGCATCCCCGTACAAATCTCTGCGGGCGGCCACCGTCAGCGCCGACACCTCCTCGGATGCGGTGTCAGGCACCGCCTTCAGCGCGTACATCCGGTAGGCGATGACGATGCCGACCGCGACGACCGACAACACCACGACGGTGACCACCCAGGCGGGCACGACATGGTGTGCCTCATGCGCGCCGACGACGGGTTCCAGCCAGTGCTCCAGCGTGCCGCCGATCGCCAGCGCGCCGCCGGATACCACCGATCCGACCGCCAGCAGGATCATCGGCCACGTCATCGCCTTCGGTGATTCGTGCGGATGGGGCTGTGTCATTTCTCCCGTCGCTTCGCTCGCCGAGGCTTTCCACCGCCGCTCACCGAAGAACGTCATCAGCATCACGCGGGTCATGTAGAACGCGGTGATGCCCGCGCCGAGGATCGCCGCCCCGCCAAGGATGATGCCCTTGGCTCCGCCCGCGCCGAGCGCCGCCTCGATGATTCCGTCCTTGGAGAAGAAGCCCGCAAGCGGCGGCACGCCGATGATCGCGAGGTAGCCCAGCCCGAAGGTGGCGAAGGTGATCGGCAGCAGCTTGCGCAGGCCGCCGTAGTGGCGCATGTCCACCTCGTCGTCCATCGCGTGCATGACCGAGCCTGCGCCGAGGAACAGCCCGGCCTTGAAGAAGCCGTGGGTGAGCAGGTGCATGATCGCGACCGCGTAGCCGGCCGGGCCGAGGCCCGCGGCGAGCACCATGTAGCCGATCTGGCTCATCGTCGAC
The DNA here is from genome assembly GCA_963716505.1 of uncultured Actinomycetota bacterium. Lineage (GTDB taxonomy): Bacteria > Actinomycetota > Actinomycetes > Mycobacteriales > Mycobacteriaceae > Mycobacterium. The sequence continues at coordinate 86,719 of CAVQTL010000010.1, read as the reverse complement.
GCCGCGAGTGCCTTCTTGATGTCGTCCTTGGCGCAACCGATGATCGCGCCGAACAACAGCGTGACCGCACCGACGATGACGACGCCGAGCTGCGCGCCAGGCGCGAGATCGAACACCGGGCCGGACCGCACGATCAGGTAGACGCCCGCGGTCACCATCGTCGCGGCGTGAATGAGCGCGGACACCGGGGTTGGGCCCTCCATGGCGTCGCCGAGCCAGGACTGCAGCGGCACCTGCGCCGACTTACCGCACGCGGCGAGCAGCAGCAGAAGGCCGATGGCATTGAGTGTGCCCTCGCCCAACTCCGGTGCGGCCGCGAAGACACCTTCGAACGAGATCGAACCGATGTAGGCGAACATCACCATCAGCGCGATGGCGAGGCCGATATCGCCGACGCGGTTGACCACGAACGCTTTCTTCGCTGCGGTGGCGGCCGATGGCTTGTGCTGCCAGAACCCGATCAGCAGATACGACGCCAGGCCGACGCCTTCCCAGCCGACGTAGAGGCCCAGGTAGTTGTCGGCGAGCACCAGCAGCAGCATCGCCGAGAGGAACAGGTTCAGATACCCGAAAAACCTACGGCGCTCCGGGTCTTCGGCCATGTAGCCGACCGAGTAGATGTGGATCAGCGAGCCGACGCCGGTGATCAGACAGCACGAAGCACATCGACAGCTGGTCGAGTTGCAGGCCGAAGTCCACGTTCAGTTCGCCGACCGGCACCCAGGTGAACAGCGTCTCGTGAATGGCCCGTTCCTCGCCTGCCCGGCCGAGCATGTCGGTGAACAGCAGCGCGCCGACGGCGAACGAGCCGAGTGAGGCAGCACAGCCGAGCAGGTGCCCCCACGGATCCGACCATCTCCCCGACAGCAGGAGTATCGCCGCGCCTGCCAGGGGCAGGGCGATCAGAAGCCAAATCGGAATCGTCATCGCGGCCTTAGTTTTTCAGCAGGCTGGCGTCGTCGACCGAGGCCGAGCGGCGGGTGCGGAAGATGGTCATGATGATGGCCAGGCCGACGACCACCTCGCAGGCCGCGACCACCATCGTGAAGAACGCCACCACCTGACCGTCGAGGTGTCCGTGCATCCGGGAGAACGACACGAAGGCGAGGTTGGCCGCGTTCAGCATCAGCTCCACGCACATGAACATGATGATGGCGTTGCGGCGCAGCAGAACCCCTGATGCGCCGATCGTGAACAGCAGCGCCGACAGGTAGAGATAGTTATCGGGATTCATCCACGCTCCGTCGTTGCAGGATCGCGGCGACCGACAGCTCGGAGCCCGAGCCGTCGGGCAGTCGCGCCTCGAGGTCCACGGCGTTGTGCCTGGCGAACACACCGGGATTGGGCATCGGGGTGGGATGGCCGCCTGGCCGGAATCGCTCTTCGGCGAGTTCGCGCTGCGTCTTGGCCTTCTCGAATCGTTCCCGGTGCGCCAGCACCATCGCGCCGAGCGCCGCGGTGATCAGCAGCGCGCCGGTCAATTCGAACGCCCACAGGTAGCGGGTGAAGATCAGCGCCGCCAGTCCCTCGACGTTGTAGCTGCTGTTCGCCTCGGGCAGGCCGGTGAAGCCGGCCACCGACACGTTGCCGATGCCTGCGATCAGCATGACCCCGAAGCCGACGCCGGCAATGAGCGCCGCATAGCGTTGTCCACGAATCGTTTCCACCAGTGATTCCGACAGGTCGACGCCGATGAGCATCATCACGAACAGGAACAGCATCATCACCGCGCCGGTGTACACGACGACCTGGACGATGCCGAGGAACAGCGCCTCCTGCGCGATGTAGAGCACCGCGAGCGAGATCATCGTCGAAGCGAGGAAGATGGCCGAGTACACCGCCTTGGGTGCTGCCACCACGCCGATTGCCCCGAACAACGCGACCGCGCCGACGATCCAGAACGTCACCGCCTCGGCGGTCGAGGTGGAGCCCATGGAATCGGCGGCCAGCGCGACGATTTCGACGTTCACTCCACGTCCTCGGTCACGGGTTTGATGTTGCCCAGGTAGTAGTCCTCGTCCGTGCTGCCTGGCTGCATCGGATGCGGTGGCGCCACCATCCCCGGTTGCATCGGTGCGAGCAGCTTGTCCTTGCCCCAGATCAGGTCTGCGCGATTGTCGTCGGCCATCTCGTACTCGTTGGTCATGGTCAACGCGCGGGTCGGGCAGGCCTCGATGCACAGCCCGCAGCCGATGCACCGCAGATAGTTGATCTGGTACACCCGGCCGTATCGCTCACCGGGTGAGAAGCGTTCGCCTTCGGTGTTGTTGTCGCCTTCGACGTAGATCGCATCCGCGGGGCAGGCCCACGCGCACAACTCGCAGCCGATGCACTTCTCCAAACCGTCGGGGTACCGGTTCAGCTGATGCCTGCCGTGGTAGCGCTTGGCGACAGGCCCCGGCTTCTCGGGGTACTCCTCGGTGATCGGCTTCTTGAACATGGTGGAAAACGTGACCCCGAAACCTGCTAGGGCGTCCAGGAATTTAGGCATCGGCCTTCTCCTTGGTTGTTTCCGCTCCTCGCGTGCGCGGCGCCGCTTGAGGCAGCGGCGGTATCGGGAACGCGCCGGTATCGGCAGCTTGCACGGGGATCGTCCGAACGGTCTTGACCCGCATGGAGCGCCACAGCAATGCGGCGACGACGAGCGCGAAAACGGTGCCGACTGCGACGAGGCCGTTGGCCCATGCGAGGTAGCCCTCGGCGCGCAGGCTGCGGGTGGTGCCCACGATGGCGATCCACACCAGCGAGACCGGGATGAGAACCTTCCAGCCCAGCGCCATGAACTGGTCGTAGCGCAGCCGCGGCAGGGTGGCGCGCAGCCAGAAGTAGAAGAACAGGAACCCCCACACCTTGGCGGTGAACCACAGCAGCGGCCACCAGCCGGTGTTGGCGCCGTCCCACATGTTGATCGGCCACGGTGCGTGCCAGCCGCCGAGGAACATCGTGGTGGCCAGCGCCGACACGGTCGTCATGTTGACGTACTCGGCGAGCATGAACATCGCGAACTTCAGCGACGAGTACTCGGTGTGGAAGCCGCCGACCAGTTCGCCCTCGGCCTCGGGCAGATCGAATGGGGCGCGGTTGGTTTCGCCGATCATCGACGTCAGGTACACCAGGAACGACGGCAGCAGCAGGAACACGAACCATCTGCCGTCCTGGGCGGCCACGATGCCGGAGGTGGACATGGTGCCCGCGTAGAGGAACACCGCGGCGAACGACAGCGCCATGGCGATCTCGTAGGAGATCACCTGCGCGGACGACCGCAGCCCGCCGAGCAGCGGATAGGTGGATCCCGACGCCCAGCCCGCCAGCACGATGCCGTACACCCCGATCGACGTGACGGCGAGGATGTAGAGCACCGCCACGGCGAGGTCGGTCAGCTGCAGCGGCGTCTGGTGGCCGAACACCGAAACGACCGGCCCCATCGGGATGACGGCGAAGGCCATGAACGCGGGCACCGTCGAGATGATCGGCGCCAGTAGGTAGATCGGCTTGTCGACGCCGGAAGGAACCAGGCCTTCCTTCAGGCCGAGCTTGATGCCGTCGACGAGCGATTGAAGCAGCCCTTTGGGACCGACTCGGTTGGGGCCGAACCGCATCTGCATGCGGCCGAGCAACTTGCGTTCGATCAGGATGGCCGCCAACACCGTCAGCAGCAGGAACACGAACACACCGACCGACTTGACCAGGATCAGCCAGAAGGGGTCGTGGCCGAAGGCCGAGAGATCCGTCATTGCGCAGCCCGCCCGATCGACACCACGGCGCCCGCGGTCACACCCAGTTGTCGGTACACCGCAGATCCCGGCGAGTTCAGCGGCAGCCATACCACCCGGTCACCCATGTCGGTGACCTCGAGCGGCAAGGTGACCTCGCCCCTGTTGGTGGCGACGGTGACCGAATCTCCTTCGGCTGCCCCGATTTCGGCGGCGGTTGTCGCCGACAGCCGCGCAACGGGAGCGCGGGCGGTTCCGGCGAGATACGGTTCGCCGTCCTGCAGCCGACCCGAATCGAGCAGCATCCGCCACCCTGTCAGCACCGCCTCACCCTTCCCGGGTGCGGCGGCGCTGCCCGCCGCGACGCTGGGTGCGCTCGGCCGGGCGCCGCCCCACCAGCCCAGCCGGGCCAGTTCCTGTCCTGCGGCCGCGGCATCGGGCAAGCCGAGATCGATGCCGATCTCGTCGGCCAGCGTGTACAGCACCCGCAGATCCGGCGCGGCGTTGCTCGGCAGCGACGGCTGGAACGGCCGAATCCTGCCCTCCCAGTTTATGAATGAGCCGCCCTTCTCGACCGCCGGTGCGACAGGGAACACCACGTCGGCGAGGTCGGTGACCGCGCTATCCCGAAGCTCGAGGCTCACCACGAACGGAGCCGCCTCGATCGCGGCAAGGGCAGCGTCGGGGTCGGGCAGATCGGCAGGTTCGACCCCGCCGATCAACAGGGCGTCCAGTTCGCCTGCGGCCGCCGCGGCGAGAATGCCCGCGGTGTCTCGGCCTACCTCCGCGGGCAGGTCGGAGACGTGCCACGCGGTCGCGGTCTGCTCGCGCGCCTCCGCGTCGGCGACCGGTCGTCCGCCCGGCAGCAGATTGGGCAGCGCGCCTGCCTCCAGGGCGCCGCGGTCTCCCGCCCGCCGCGGGACCCAGCCAAGCCGGGCGCCGGTGGCCGCCGCCAATCTGCTTGCCGCAGAGAGGGCGCCAGGCGACGTCGCCAGCCGCTCACCGACGAGAATGACCGCGCCGGGCTGGTTCAGCAGGGTTTCTTCGCTGAGGTCGTCGAGCGCCGCGGCTTCGCCGCCCGGTGCGGTGCGGATCAGCCTGCCGGACATCTTGGTCAGGCCGCGGGTGGCGAACGGTGCGACGGAGAGAACCTGCACGCCGTTCTTGCGGGCGGCCTTGCGCAGCCGCAGGAAGACGATGGGCGACTCCTCTTCGGGCTCGAAGCCGGCGAGCAGGACCGCGGGTGCCTTCTCCAGATCGGTGTAGGTGACATTCATCGACCGGCCCGCGACTTCGGCGGCCAGGAACGCCGCCTCCTCGTCGCTGTGCGCGCGGCTGCGGAAGTCGATGTCGTTGGTGCCCAACACCATCCGGGCGAACTTCGAATAGGCGTAGGCGTCCTCGACGGTGCTCCTGCCGCCCACCAGCACGCCTGCTCGGCCCGCTGCGGCCGCGAGCCCTGTCGCGGCTACGCGAAGGGCCTCCGACCACGAAGCGGACCGCAGCTTGCCGTCATCCTCACGGATCTGTGGGGTGGCGATGCGATCCCCGACCGAGGCGTAGGTGAACGCCCACCGGCCCTTGTCGCAGTTCCACTCCTCGTTGACCTCCGGGTCGTCACCGGCCAACCGGCGCAACACCTTTCCGCGCCGATGATCGGTGCGCTGTGCGCAGCCCGACGCGCAGTGCTCGCATGCACTTGGGCTGGACACCAGGTCGAACGGCCGCGCCCGGAACCGGTACGCCGTGTTGGTCAGCGCGCCGACGGGGCAGATCTGCACGGTGTTGCCGGAGAAGTACGACGACAACGGCTCACCCGGTGCGATGCCGACCTGCTGCAGCGCGCCGCGCTCCAGCAACTCGATGAACGGGTCGCCGGCGATCTGCTGCGAGAACCGGGTGCAGCGCGCGCACAACACGCACCGCTCCCGGTCCAGCAGCACCTCTGACGAGAGCGGGATCGGTTTGGGGAACGTGCGTTTGACGTCGTCGAAGCGGGTCTCCACCCGGCCGTTGGACATGGCCTGGTTCTGCAGCGGGCACTCGCCGCCCTTGTCGCAGACCGGGCAGTCCAGCGGATGGTTGATCAGCAGCAGTTCCATCACGCCTTGCTGGGCCTTGTCCGCTGACTCCGAGGTGAGTTGTGTGCGCACCACCATGTCGGGTGTGCACGTGATAGTGCATGAGGCCATCGGCTTGCGCTGGCCCTCGACCTCGACGAGGCACTGCCTGCATGCGCCGACCGGATCCAGCAGCGGATGGTCGCAGAATCGCGGGATCTGGACGCCCATCAGCTCAGCGGCGCGAATCACCAAGGTGCCCTTGGGCACACTGATCGGCACGTCGTCGATGGTCAGGTTCACCATCTCCACTGCCTGCGCATCCTGGCTCGGTTCGGTCATCGTCATCAGGCACCCACCCCTCTCTGCCGAGCAGACGCAAAAGTGACCTTTTTACCGGCACGAAGGGCAGGTTTGCGTCTGCTCGCGCGGTAAAGGTTCGCGTCGGAGCCGCAACCGGTCATCAGGCACCCACCCCCTCGGTCGCCATCAGTGTCGAGGCGTGCGGATCGAACGGGCAGCCGCCGTCCAGATGCTCGACATACTCGTCGCGGAAGAACTCGATTGACGACAGGATCGGGCTTGCCGCACCATCGCCCAAGGCGCAGAAGGACTTTCCGAAGATGGTGTCGGAGATGTCCAGCAGCTTGCCGATGTCCTCTTCGGTGCCACGACCGGTTTCGAGTCGTTCGTAGATCTGGCTCAGCCAGTACGTGCCCTCGCGGCATGGCGTGCACTTGCCGCACGACTCGTGCGCGTAGAACTCCGTCCACCGCCGCACCGCGCGCACCACGCATGTGGTCTCGTCGAAGATCTGCAGCGCCTTGGTGCCGAGCATCGACCCCACGCCGGCCACGCCCTCGTAATCCAGTGGCACATCGAGGTGTTCGGCGGTCAGCAGCGGGGTCGACGAACCGCCGGGAGTCCAGAACTTCAGCGAATGGCCCGCGCGGATTCCGCCCGCATAGTCGAGGAGTTCGCGCAGTGTGATGCCCAGCGGGGCCTCGTACTGGCCGGGGTTGGTCACATGCCCCGACAGCGAGTACAGCGTGAAGCCGGGGGACTTCTCCGTGCCCATCGAACGGAACCAGTCGATCCCGTTGAGCACGATCGGTGGCACGCTGGCGATGGATTCGACGTTGTTCACCACCGTCGGGCACGCGTACAAGCCGGCCACCGCGGGAAACGGTGGCCGCAGCCTTGGCTGGCCGCGCCTGCCCTCGAGCGAGTCGAGCAGCGCGGTCTCCTCGCCGCAGATGTAGGCGCCTGCTCCCGCATGCACCACCAACTCGAGGTCGAAGCCCGAGCCGTTGATATCGGTGCCGAGGTAGCCGGCTTCGTACGCCTCCGCGACGGCGGCCTTCAGCCGCCGCAGCACCGGCACCACCTCGCCGCGTACGTAGATGAACGCGTGGTGCGCACGGATCGCATATGCGGCGATGATCGCGCCTTCGACCAGGAAGTGCGGGGTGGTCAGGATCAGCGGAATGTCTTTGCACGTACCGGGTTCCGACTCGTCGGCGTTGATGACGAGGTAGTGCGGCTTGGCGCCCGCGCCGGTGTCATCCTGCGGGATGAACGACCATTTGGTTCCGGTCGGGAAGCCCGCGCCGCCGCGGCCGCGCAGACCGGAGTCCTTGACCAGCGCGATGACCTCATCGGGTTGCATCGCCAGCGCCTTGTCCAGTGCGCGGTACCCGTCGTGACGACGGTAGGTGTCCAGCGACCAGGGTTCGGGATCGTCCCAGTACCGGCTGAATACGGGTGTCAGGGGAGTAGCAGGTGCCATGTCAGTCGTGTGAATCCTCAGGTGCGGGTGGGGCTTTCATGTCGAGCTCGCGGGCGACCCGCAGCCCGGCCAGCGTGGCCGTCGGCACCTGCCCGTCCGCGGTGACGGGGCGATCGTCGGGCAGCCCTGCGAGGACCCTGGCGGTCTCCCGGAACGTGCACAGCGGTGCGCCGCGGCTCGGCAGGGGCGGCTCGCCTGCACGTAGTGAGTCGACCAGATCCCTTGCGGAGGACGGGGTTTGGTTGTCGAAGAACTCCCAGTTGACCATGACGACGGGCGCGTAGTCGCATGCCGCGTTGCACTCGATGTGTTCGAGGGTGACGCTGGCCTTTCCATCGGCGGAGTCGGTCGTCTGGCCGGCGTGGATGCCCAGGTGGTCCTGCAGCGAGTCCAGGATCGCGTCACCGCCCATGATCGCGCACAGCGTGTTCGTGCAGACGCCGACCAGGTACTCGCCGGTGGGGGTGCGGCGGTACATCGAGTAGAACGTGGCGACCGCGGTCACCTCGGCCTCGGTCAGGTCGAGCTGACCAGCGCAGAACGCGAGCCCCGCCTTGGTGAGATAGCCGTCTTCGGACTGCACCAGATGCAGCAGTGGCAGCAGCGCCGACCTCGGCTGCGGGTAGCGGGCGATGATGTCGCGGGCGCTGGCCGCCAGCCGCGCCGTCACGTCGGCCGGGTACGCCGCCTTGCCGCCGATCGGCGGACCGGCCTCGTCGGGACGCTGACCCAGCTCGATGAATATCGGAGAACCGTTCGGCGTGACGGTCATCTGTCCACGCCCCCCATCACCGGATCGATGGACGCGACAGCGGAGATCGCGTCGGCGACCATGCCGCCCTCGCAGGTGGCGGCCACCGCTTGCAGGTTGGTGAACGAGGGGTCTCGGTAGTGCACCCGGTAGGGCCTGGTGCCGCCGTCGGAGACCATGTGCACGCCGAGTTCGCCCCGCGGCGACTCCACCGCGACGTAGACCTGTCCCGGCGGGACCCGGATGCCCTCGGTCACCAGCTTGAAGTGGTGGATCAGGCCCTCCATGGAGTGGCCCATGATCTTCGCGATGTGCTCCGGCGAGTTGCCCAGCCCGTCGGGGCCGAGCTTCAGGTCCGCCGGCCAGGCCAGCTTCTTGTCGTCGATCATCACCCGGCCGGACGTCTTCTCCAGCCGCTCGACGCACTGCTCGATGATCTTCAGCGACTCGTGCATCTCCTTGACCTTGATCAGGTACCGGCCGTAGGCGTCGCAGCCGTCGTCGGTGATGACGTCGAAGTCGTAGGTCTCGTACCCGCAGTACGGCTGCGACTTGCGCAGGTCGTGGGGGAGTCCGGTGGAGCGCAGCACCGGGCCGGTGATGCCGAGTGCCATGCACCCGGTCAGATCCAGGTAGCCGATGCCCTGGGTGCGGGCCTTCCAGATGTAGTTCTCGGTGAGAAGATCATCGAGGTCCTTCAACCGCTTCGGCATCAGCTTGAGCATGTCGCGGATCTGCGGCACGGCCTCGTCGGGCAGGTCCGCGGCCAGCCCGCCCGGCCGGATGTAGGCGTTGTTCATCCGCAGCCCGGTGATCGTCTCGAAGATCGACAGGACCTGCTCGCGCTCGCGGAACCCGTAGAACATCGCACCCATGGCGCCCAGCTCCATCCCGCCGGTGGCCAGCGCGACCAAATGCGACGAGATGCGGTTGAGCTCCATCATCATCACGCGGATGATGCTGGCGCGTTCGGGAATGTCGTCGGTGACCCCGAGCAGCTTCTCGACCCCGAGGCAGTACACGGTTTCGTTGAAAAGCGGTGAGAGGTAATCCATTCGGGTGACGAACGTAACGCCCTGGGTCCAGTTGCGGTACTCGAGGTTCTTCTCGATTCCGGTGTGCAGGTAGCCGATGCCGCAGCGGGCCGAGACGATGGTCTCGCCTTCGATCTCGAGGATCAGTCGCAGCACGCCGTGCGTCGACGGGTGCTGCGGGCCCATGTTGACCACGATTCGTTCGCCGGCATCCGCCTGCGCGGCCGCGGTGACGACCTCATCCCAGTCCTCACCGCCGACGATGACGACGGTGTCGGATCCCCCGCTCTCCGGCGGGGTGTTCGGCGTGCTCATCAGCTGTAGGCCCTCCGCTCGTCGGGCGGCGGTATCTCGGCGCCGTGGTACTCAACAGGGATGCCGCCCAACGGGTAGTCCTTGCGCTGCGGGTGCCCGACCCAGTCGTCGGGCATCTCGATTCGGGTCAGCGAGGGATGACCGTCGAAGATGATCCCGAAGAAGTCGTAGGTCTCGCGTTCGTGCCAGTCGGTCGTCGGGTAGACGCCGAACAGCGACGGGATGTGCGGATCGGCGTCGGGTGCGCATGCCTCCACCTGGATTCGCCTGTTGTGGGTGATCGACAGCAACGGGTATACCGCGTGCAGCTCGCGGCCGCTGTCCTGCGGGTAGTGCACGCCGCTCACGCCGAGGCACAGCTCGAAACGCAGGCCGGGATCGTCGCGCAGTGCCTGCATGACCGCGGGAAGGTGCTCGCGGCGCACCTCGAGGGTCAGCTGGTCGCGGAACACCACCACCCGCTCGATCGCGGCTTCGTAGGCCTGTTCGCCGAGCACCGCGGTCAGGGCGTCGACAACCTCGTCGAAGTACCCGCCGTACGGACGCGGCGAGCTGCCGGGCATCGCCACCTCGCGGACCAGCCTGCCGTAGCCGGAGGTGTCGCCGGAGCCCTCGGGGCCGAACATGCCGCGGCGGACGCCCACGACTTCCTTCTCGCCCTTGTCGTTGCCTGTGCCGTTGGCAGTGCCGGGATCCGTCACCGCAACAGCCCCTTGAGCTCGATGGTGGGCGTGACCGCCAGCGCCGCCTTCTCGGCTTCGCGGACGGCCTCCTCGCGGTTGACGCCCAGCGGCATCTCCTGGATCTTGTCGTGCAGTTTCAGGATCGCGTGCAGCAGCATCTCCGGCCGAGGAGGGCATCCGGGCAGGTAGATGTCGACCGGAACGACGTGGTCAACGCCCTGCACGATGGCGTAGTTGTTGAACATCCCGCCCGACGACGCGCAGACGCCCATCGCCAGCACCCACTTGGGCTCGGCCATCTGGTCGTAGACCTGCCGCAGCACCGGGGCCATCTTCTGGCTGACCCGTCCGGCCACGATCATCAGGTCGGCCTGCCGTGGCGTCGCCGAGAACCGCTCCATGCCGAACCGCGAGATGTCGAAGCGCGGGCCCGCCGTGGCCATCATCTCGATGGCGCAGCAGGCCAGGCCGAACGTCGCGGGCCACAGTGAGCCCTTGCGGACGTAGCCCGCCAGCTTCTCGACCGTCGACAGCAGGATGCCGCTCGGTAGCTTTTCTTCTAGTCCCAATTCAGGCCTCCCCGGCGCCAGACGTAGGCGTACGCAACGAACACGGTGGCCATGAACAACAGCATCTCGACCAGCGCGAATACCCCGAGACTGTCGAAGGCGACGGCCCACGGGTACAGGAACACGATCTCGATGTCGAAGACGATGAACAGCATCGCCGTCACGTAGTACTTCATCGGGAACCGCTGGCCGGCGGCCGCAGGGTTGGCCAATTCGGGCAACGGCTCGATGCCGCACTCATAGGCCTCGAGCTTGGCCCGGTTGTAACGCCGTGGTCCGCCGAGGAGCGCGGCGACGACCGAGAACACGGCAAACCCGGCGGCGATCGCGCCGAGTACCAGGATGGGTAGATACAGGTTCATGCAGGTGTGGCCGCTCCCTCGTGGGCTTTCCGATGTGAGCTGACCCACAGCCTAGCGGGGTTTTAAATGCAGGCTGCAACTCGGGGTTACTATCGCTTCAGGTTGCGCACCGCTGGCTTTTGCGTGCCGCGAAGAGCCAACGGCGGCAGCAGATTTGGCGCAGAGGCTATTGCACGGGCGCACGCAGCAGAGACGTAACGGCCTCGCCCAAACGAATGGGGTCGATCGGGTGCGGAACGGCGGCCTCGGCGCGTGACCAATTCGCCAGCCAGGCGTCGTCCCGGCGCCCGGTGAGCACCAGGATCGGTGGGCAGTCGTCGATCTCGTCCTTGAGCTGCTTGGCTATTCCCATGCCGCCGACGGGGGTGGCCTCACCGTCGAGAATGACGAGATCGAATCCGCCCTCGTCCATCTGCACGATCACCATCGGGCCGGTGGCCACGTCGAGGTACGTCAGCTCGGGCAGGTCCGGATGCACGCGCTTGCCCAGTGCCAGCCGGACCTGCTCGCGCGTCCTCGGATTGTCGCTGTAGACGAGGATTCGCAGCGGCCGAGATGATTCGGGCATGCGCCAGATGCTAAACCACGGAGCCGCTGGGCCGGTGACATGGACCGGCGTGCTACGCCGAGGTGCGCCGGAACACCACGTCGCCCGAGATCGTCGCGTTGTCGCCGATCATGCCAATCAGGTTGCCGTCCACACCGAAGTCATGGCGGTTGACGATTGTCTGTGCGGTGAGCCGCATTCCGCCGTCGCCGACCGGCGTCACCTTGGTATTCAGTGTCACCGGTTTCGTCGTGCTTTTGATGGTGAGATCAGCGTGCAGATCGACGGCGTCGCCCTTGATCGCCTCGGCGCCGGTGACGACCACGCTGATGTCGGGGAACTTATCGGCCTCGAAGAAATCGCCGGAATGCAGGTGTGTGTCACGTTTGCGGATGCCGGTGCGCAGTGATGCGGCCTTGATGTCGAGATGACCGGAAACCGTTTGGGGGGCGGCGATTTGGCCGTCGCCCCCGAACTCGGTGAAGCGCAGCTTGACCGGTGCCAGCCCCCACATCGATTTGGCCTTCACCACAATGGTGGATTGATCGGCAACGACGGTCCACGTTCCTGCCGATGCTGGATCGCTGAAGAACTCGCTGAGGCTCGCCATGTCACTCATCCTGTCAGTTCGTCGAATCGAGCAGTGGGGCGATCGCCGCCGGGTCGAAATACTCGTCGATGCGACTGATCAGCCCGCTGGCCCCCACCTTAATGACGATGCATACCCGCATTGCGATCAATCCACCGTTGCGGCCGGTGGCATGCAGGATGTGCTGCTGGACGAATCCACCGTCGAAGAACTGGCGGTCCAGGATCTCGTAGCGGCGTTCGGTGGTGGTGCCCATGAACCAGAAGATGACCCGCAGGGCGCGCTTCTTGACCTGGTCTTCGGGTTCAGCGGACTTCCACACCAGGACGTCGTCGTCCCAGAGTGCCTCCACGGCGGCGGCATCGCCCCGCTCGATCGCGGCGAAAAGCCGCTCGGCGACGTCGGCGACGACGTCGGCGGTCACTGTCGGCATGGCTGACTCTCCTCGTTCTCAGTTGACCTGAAGTCGGGTTGAGGTACAACACTGGGGTTCATGGACACGACACCCGCCATCTCCCGCTTCGAAGAGTTCTACCGGACCACCACCCCGCCGTGGGTGATCGGTGAGCCCCAACCCGCGATCGTCGAGCTGGAACGGGCCGGGTTGATCCGCGGCAAGGTGCTCGACGTCGGCTGCGGAACCGGTGAACACACCATCCTGCTCACCAGGCTCGGCTACGACGTGCTCGGCATCGACTTCGCTCCTGAGGCGGTCGAGCAGGCCCGCCGCAATGCCGAGGCCAAGAGCGTGGGGGCGCGATTCGAGGTCGCCGACGCGATGAACCTTCCCGACGAGCCGCGCTACGACACCATCGTCGACAGCGCGCTGTTCCACATCTTCGATGACGCCGACCGGCCGAAATACGTCGCCAGCCTGCGCAACGCATGCCGGCCGGGCGGCATCGTGCACGTGCTCGCGCTGTCGGATCAGGGCCGCGGCTTCGGGCCGCAAGTCAGCGGCGAGACCATCCGGGACGCGTTCGGCGACGGATGGGAGCTGGAGGTGCTCGAGCCGACCACCTATCGCGGTGTCGTCACCGAGGTGCACACCGACGTCATCGGGCTGCCGATCGGCACCCGCGTCGATGAGCCCGCCTGGCTGGCTAGGGCTCGTCGGGTTTGACGCCGTGCCTGCGCTACCGCTGCTCTTCATAACCTGGGTGGTTCACGGCTAACCGATGCCTGACAAGAGCCCTTAGGCACGGCAGCACGTCGCCTGCCCTGCCGTCGAGGTCGCCGGCCCTGATTGCGGCCGCCAACTGCGTCTCGTCGACGAAGCCCAGGTCGTTCAGCGTCGCGGTGACCGCACCTGCGGTCTGATCGAGTAGTTCGCGCTCGACGATCCGCAGCACGTTCGCGGCGACCCGGGCGTGGAAGGCCACCTGCCCATCCGTCGCCTCCCGCACGTCGCTGTCCAGGAAGTCGGCGACGGCGGCGACGAGTTCGGCGGCGGTCGGCCGCCCGTACAGTGCGCTCATCTCGGAGCGCCCCCCTCCAGTAGATCCAGCACGTCCCATTCGGTTTCGCTGACGCGGCGCCCGATCGCGGCCAATTCGACCGACGGGGTCTGGCCGGACAGGTGGCGCTCGGCCTGAAACCGGCAGATGACGCCCCAGCGCAGCGTGGCCACCGTCAGCCACCAGCGGAACGCGTCGCGGTCGAGGTCGACGCCTGCGGCTTCCTCATAGGCGCACAGGAAGCTCTCGACGCTGCCGAGGCCGCCTGCGCCGAGCGCCGCCGGTGCGCCGAACCGCCAGGCCCGGATGCAGAACCAGGCCAGGTCCTCGTATACCTCGCCGACGTGCACGAGCTCCCAGTCCAGCACTGCGGCCAGGCCGGACTCGTCGACGATCAGGTTGCCCATCCGGAAATCCCCGTGCACCAACCGCGGCGGTGTCGGCGGCGGCCGGTTGGCGGCCAGCCACCGAAACGCCCACTCGAACGTCGCCGTGGTGTCGCCCATCTCGTCGAGCCGGTCGCGCCACTCGGCCAGCTGCTCGGTCTGCGTCAGGCCGATCCCGTCCGGGTCGGCGCGGTGGATGGCGGCCAGCGCCTGCGCGCACTGCCGCAGTAGCCGGTCGCGTCCCTCGTCGTCGAGAGCGCGATGGATGCGCCTGACGATCGTCTCGCCGCCGATCGCGTTGCAGACCAGGTACGGATTGCCCAGCGCCGCAGGCGAATTGTCGGCAGCGAGGACGTGCGGGACGGGAGCCCCTGCGGCCGCCGCGCGCCGCTGGACCGCGGCTTCGAGTTCCATGCCTGCATGGACGTCGTCGGGCGGGCCGGTGCGCAGGATCAGCGCCTGCCTGCCGTCGTCACCCACCGCGTCGAACGCCCACGTGGTGCGGCTCGCCCCGCCGGTCAACGTGGTGAGGTTCTCGACGCTCACCTCGCCGATGACCGGCCGAAGCACTTCTGCCAGTTGTTGTTTCACTTGCGACCGAAACCGAAGAGCCGCTGGGCAACCCGTCGGATCTGGATCTCCTCCGCGCCCTCGGTGATCCGGTAGCGGCGGTGATGCCGGTAGATGTGCTCGAACGGCTCGTGCCTGCTGTAGCCGACACCGCCGAACACCTGCATGGCCCGGTCGGCGGCCTCGCACACCAGCCGGTTGGCGCGATAGTTGGCCATCGACACCTTGTCCGACACCTCCATGTGGTGGTTGCCGTCCAGCTGAGTCGCCGCGTAGTAGACCAGTAGCCGCACCATCTGGGCCTCGGTCTGCAGCTCCACCAGTGGCCACTGCACCGCCTGGTTGACCGAGAGCGGCTTGCCGAACACGTTGCGGTCGTTCGCATACCCGACGGCGCGGTCGATGCAGTACTGCGCGGCGCCGAGGCTGCTCGCCGCCTGCCGAATCCTGTTCTCGTGCAGGAACGTCTGGCCGACCTCCAGGCCCCGGTCCACCTCCCCGAGCACGGTGTCGGCGGACACGCGGACGTCGGAGAGCTCGACCTCGCCGTGATCGGTCGGCATGTTGAACGTCCACCAGTAGTACGGCACGGTGAACCCCGGCGCGTCCGTCGGCACCAGGAACGCGGTGATGCCGCGGGCCTGTCCCGGCTCACCGGAGGTGCGTGCGAAGACGAGGTCGTGTGTCGCGCGGTGCACGCCGGTGTTGAACCGCTTGGCGCCGTTGATGACCCAGCCGTCACCGTCGGCCTCGGCGCGCGTCTCCAGCCAGGTGGCATCGGAGCCGTGCTTCGGCTCGGTCAGCCCGAACGCCATCGACCGCTCACCGGTAATCAGTGCGTCGGTCCACTCCTGCTTCTGCGCGTCGGTGCCGAAGCGGTCCATCATGATGACCTGGGGGAAGTTGCCGACGATCGACGACTCGTCCTGCAGGTCGTTGTGCAGCCCGAGACCCTTGTGCGCCAGGTGTTCCCGGATCACCGCCATATCGATGTTGGTGCCGTCGCGGCCACCGAACTGTGCCGGCAGCCCGTAGCGCAGCCAGCCCGCCGCATCGGCGCGCCTGCGCATCTCGCCGAGCAGGTCCTCCCATTCCCGCCGCGGGATGCCGCCGTTGTCCCAATCTGTGCGGGCATTCTCGCGGCGCTGGTCGAAGTACTGGATGTTCTCGCGTTCCAGCGGTTTGATCTCCGCCTCGATGAACTCGTCCATCTCGGCCAGCAGGCCGGGAAGGTGTTCGGGGAGAGCAAAATCCACGGTGGTCTCCTTTCTGTTTGCTCCTCGCGTGCGCGGCGTCGTCAGAACCCGTACAGAGTCTTTTTCCAGATCGTCGAGAGTGTCGCGATCGCGTCCTTGTCGCTGATCTCGAGCCCCAGGCTGGACCGGCCGACGACCACCGTGGTGAAGTTCTCGAACAGCAGCGCGATGGCCACAGCCGTGTGTTCGGGATCGAGATCGGTGCCGTGGCCCTGCTCCTGCGCGCGCCGCACGGATGCGGCGACGATGTCCATGCCGAAGCGCCGGAACTCGTTCTGCAGGCCGGCGAATCGCTGTTGGGTCGTGGCCAGCTGGGCGACCGCGATCATGATCCCGATGTTCTGCTTGAACATGTTCCAGTAGCCGGTGACCACCGAGCTGAAGAACTGGCTGTCTTCAGGGGAATCCGGCAGGTGCAGGCTCAGCCCGGACGGTGTCACGATGTCGCGCAGGAACGACTCGGCCAGTGCGGCCAGCAGGTCTTCCTTGTCGGTGTAGTAGCGGTAGAAGACCGCGGGCGACTTACCCGCCGCCGAGGTGATGTCGGCCAGCGTGGTGCCGTGAAACCCGCGCTCGGCGAACAGCTTTCTGGACGCCTGTTCGATGGCGGTGCGGGTTTGGCGGCCTTTTGGGGTGAGCGTCTGGACCGGCACGGGCTACTCGCCGAGCAGTCGGTCACCGGCCCGCAACAACGAGCTGGGGAGATCGTGGCCGACGACGCGTTGCGCCACGCCCGCCGCAGCGATCGCGGCCTCCAGGTCGACATCGACGTGGATTCCGCTGTCCCGCAGCAGATACACCAGGTCTTCGGTGGCGATGTTGCCGCTTGCGCCCGGGGCGAACGGGCATCCGCCGAGTCCGCCAACGGAGGCGTCGAGCCGAGTGACACCGGCGGTCACGGCGGCGTAAGCGCTGGCAAGGCCCGCGCCGCGGGTGTTGTGGAAGTGTGCGCCGAGCGGGATGTCGGCGATCAGCGGCCGAACCCGGGCGACCAGGTCGGTCACGCGGCGCGGTGTCGTGGTGCCGATGGTGTCGGCGATCGCTAGCCGGTCGACGTCGCTGTCGCGGGCCACCTTCACGATGTCGAGCACCCGGTGCGGCGGCGTCGGGCCGTCGAACGGGCAGTCCCATGCGGTGGCGATGATGACCTCCACCGAAGCCCCGCTGTCGTGTGCGATGGCGATGATCTCACCGATCAGTTCTGTCGACTCGGCCGTGGAGCGTCCGACGTTGGACTGGCTGTGGCCGTCCGCCGCCGACACCACGTATTCGATGGAATGCAGCCCGGCCGCGATCGCCCGTTTGGCCCCGTTCGGGCTCGCGACGAGGGCGGAGAACTCGATGTCGGCGTAGTTCGAGAGCTCGGCGGCGAGTTCGGCGGCGTCGGCGAGCGCGGGCACCTTCGACGGGGAGACGAAGGCCGTCGCCTCCATCTCCCGCACCCCGGTGGCCGCGACCGCGGCGAGCAATTCGAGCTTGGCGGCCAACGGGATCGGATCTTCGATCTGCAAACCGTCGCGCAGCGAGACATCGCGGATGTCGACATGTGTCGGTAGCTCGGTCATATCACGCCCTTCTTCCCGCAATGCCGCCAGCTCGGCCTCGGTCCTGCCGAGCAGCCCGTGGTACACCTCGTCGTTGTGCTGACCGGGCCTGGCCGAACCCGCGAAGCGGATGGTTCCGGGGCTCTCCGTAAGCACCGGCACCACACCGGGTCCCAGCACGTTTCGGCCGATCCGTTCGTCGAAGTGCTCGGCGATCATCCCGCGGGAGCGCAGCTGCGGGTCCTCGACGACTTCGGCCACCGTGTTGATCGGCCCGCTGATCACGCCGGCCTCCGACAGGGTGGAGATGATGTCGTCGGGGCTGCGTTCGGTAGCCCAGTCGCCGATGATCTTGTCCAGCTCGTCCTGATTGCGCCCGCGCGCAACGTGATTGGCGAACCGGTCGTCGGTGGCCAGCTCGGGCTGGCCCATCGCCGCGCACAGCCGCCGGAACACGGTGTCCTGGTTGGCGGCGATCACCACCCAGCTGCCGTCGGCGCTGCGGTAGATGTTCGACGGTGCGATGCCCTCGAGGCGGGTACCGGAAGGGCCGCGGACCACACCGCCGACGTCGTAGTCGGGAATCGTCGACTCCTGCACGGCCAGACAGGATTCGGTCAATGCGGCGTCGACGATCTGGCCTTCGCCGGTGACGGTGCGCCGGTACAGCGCGGCCATCGCGCCCTGCGCGGCGAACATCCCCGCCAGGCTGTCGCCGAGGGATAGCGCGAGCCGGGGTGGCGGCCCACCCGGAAAACCGTTCATATGCCGTAATCCGCTGGCGGCCTCGGCGACCGAAGCGTAACCGGCCTTGTGCGCGTCGGGTCCGGTCTGCCCGTAGCCGGAGACGCGGACCAGGATGATGCCCTTGTTCCGGTCCCGAAGAGTGTCGTAGCCCAGACCCCACTTCTCCAGCGTGCCGGGCCTGAAGTTCTCGACGATGATGTCGCAGCGTTCGACGAGATCGAGGAAGATGTCGCGGCCCGCGGACTCGCGCAGGTTGAGCGTGACGGCCTTCTTGTTGCGCGCGTGCACCGTCCAGAAGAAGTGGTGGCCGTCGAGTTCGGCCTGCCCCCAGGTGCGCAGCGGGTCCGGCGCCCCCGGCGGCTCGATCTTGATGACCTCGGCGCCCATATCGCCGAGCAGCCGGCCCGCGAACGGCCCCGAGATCAGCGTGCCGACCTCGATGACGCGGATGCCGTCCAGCGGACCGGTGGTCATCGCGAGAACCCGTGGCGGTGCAGCCAGTCCGTGCAGATGCCGACGGCCTGGCGCAACGTCCCGCGTTGGTCGGGTCCGGAGTAGTAGTGGTTCGCGCCGGGGATTTCGTGCATCTCCTTATCAGGATGCCCGATCGCCTCGAACAGCCTGCGGGTGTGGCTGGGCGTGCAGGCGTCGTCGGCCAGGTTGCCGATCACCAGGGTCGGCACGGCGATGTCGGGGCCGCACTCCACCGCGTCGCCGTTGGCGTCGTCGTAGCTCCACTGAGACAGCCAGCTGCGCAGCGTGCAGAACCGGGCCAGCCCGACGGGGCTGTTGTTCACGACCTGAGGATCGCCCAGGTAGCAGGTGCCTGGGGCGCGTTCGTTCGGATCCACGGTCGGGTCCAGCCAGCGCGGGTCGGCCATGGTGCCGTGTACGACGAAACCGAACTCGTCGTCGGGCCGCCCCGCGGCCTTGAGCTCGGCGAGTTTCTCCTTGACCCACTTGGTGATTCGCCGGTTGCGTGCGATCTGCGCCTCGCGGTAGCGCTCCAGGAACTCCGCGGTGTAGGGCGGCTGGTTGGGGTTGTCGGGGTTGTAGAGATCCAGCTCAAAGTCGCGCTTGGACGGATCGGACTCGTCGAGGATCGACGCGTCCAGCCACTCGGTCATCGTGCCGTGGCGGCTGACGTGCGCGGCCAACAGCATGACGCCGTCGGCCGGGATCAGGCCGAGCTTGGTGAGGTCGGGGCCGTCGCCCGACGGGCTTGCGGTAACCGTCGGGCGCTGCGCCTGCTGCTGGTAGAACACCGACAGCGAGCCACCGCCGCTCCACCCGGCCAACACGACCTTGGAATACCCCAGCCGGTTGCGGGCATCCTTGATGGCTTCGCCGAGGTCCTCGACGACCTTCTCCATCAACAGCGCCGAGTCCGTGCCGCGGAACCGGCTGTTGCAGTAGATGACGTGGTGGCCGGCCCGGGCCAGCGCATTGATCATCGGCAGGTAGGCGCCGCCGCCGATGGGGTGCATGAACACCAGCACCGTATCGGAGGGTTTGGTCTTGGGCTTGAGCAGATAGCTCTCCAGCACCACCAGCTCGGCGACGCCGCCGTACACGTCGCGCACCGACGAAGTGTTCTGGTAGGCAACGAGATACGGGATCCGGTCGTACTCGTACTTGACTGGCAACTCTGTCGTCGTCATCGGTGCTGCCCCAGATCGTTGGCCAGTACTTCGTCGGACGGAACCAGCCTTCGTCGGGTGTCGATGGCGATCACCGACCAGTCCACCCGGTCGTACTCGTCGAACTTGCGGCGTGCGCGCTCGCGAGCCTTCTCCGGCGCGCCATGGTGAACGCCTTGCGGCGCATGCGAAATCAGGCCGGGCGGCATCGGGATGCCGTAGAGCGAGCCCGCATGGAAGAACGCGATCTCGTCGAAGTCGACGTTGCGGTGATACCAGGGGGTGCGCTCGGTGCCCGGCACGCCTTCGGCGGGCTTGGGCAGGAAGTTCATCACGTAGACGCCGGTGGCCTGCATGAACAGATGCACGGTCGGGGGTAGGTGCACGCTGTCGGAGGTCACCACGTTGTAGTCGGCGATGTTGAACGTGAACGCGAAGTTGTCGCCGCGCCAGCCCTCGACGTCGAGCGGATGGTGATCGTAGGTCAGGGTGGTCGGCCCGCCGTCGTGGATGAGCCGCACCTCGTAGGAACCGCCGCCGGACGGGGGAGGCGTGTCCAGGGGCGCGGGGTCGGGGATCACCACCTGCGACGGGTCGAACGGGAAGTGCCTGCCCAGCGTGCCCGGCGGCGGCACCCGCAGTTCGTCGGTGGTCTGGATCATCAGCAGGACCGACTCGTCGTTGGGCACCTGGCGGAAGGTGCATGCCTTCGGGATGTACACCCAGTCGCCCTCGCGGTAGCGCAGCGGGCCGAACTCTGTCTCGAGCAGGCCGGTGCCCTTGTGCACGAAGGACAGCAGGTCCCCGTCGACGTAGCGGACGAAGAACGGCATCGGTTCGGTTCGTCGCGACAGCAGGACCTGGCAGTCGGCATTGGAGAACAGCAGCATCGGGCCACCGGCCGCGTCGGTGGCGTCGCTGGGTTTGAGCTCGCCCGCCAGCACGTCGACGGGTCGCAGCGGCCCCGAGCTGCGGTAGGCGGTTGGGTCGTTTCGGCGGTACATGTTCGCCGTGCGGCCGGTGAAACCGCCGCGGCCGAGTTCGTCGTCCTTCAGGCCGTCCAGGTCGGCGTGCAGCCGCCGCGGGGTCGTGCCTTTTCGCAGGTGAATGAACGATTCCATCAGTGCTCCTACCGAAGGGTGCGGCGAAAAAGTAAATCTGACTTTAGTTTTTCGGGAGCCCCCGCGTCAACGTCTCAGTCGGTCAGATCGACCCGAACGGTGAGCAGGTTCGTGCCGAAGGTGCGCACGCCGAAGCTGTTGATCTGCGGTAACGAGCGCAGCCGTTCGCGCGGGTCGTCTTCGGGCACCAAATGGGCGACGCCGTTGTGCCAGCGGCCGCGCAACCTGACCCGGACGTTGGGGTTGGCCTTGATGTTCTTCACGTATTGCGAGGTCTCGCCGAACTCGGATACGAACCAGAACTCGTTGCCGACCTTGCTGCCGCCGAGCGGCGTGCGGCGCGGCTGGCCGGACTTCCGTCCAGTCGTCTCGAGCAGCGTCTGGATGGGCAGTCGCCGCATCAGCGGGTTGGCCACTCGCCTCTGGAACTGGTTGGTGATGCGGTCACGTAGGTCGTCGGCCATGGTGGCCCCTTTCTCACACCATCGAGGTTCGCGGGATGTCCATGCCCAGTATCAGCGCGCCTGCCAATTCACGGCTGGTGTCGTAGTCGAACACCACATGGCCGGCGAGCACGTCGACGTCGCGCTTGATCCGCTGCAGCGGATTGTCAAGGAAGTGGGCGCTGGCGCCGGACGCCGCGAGCAGGCGGGTGATCACGGCTCGGGACTCGCTGACGATGTGGGCGGCCGCCAGCCGCGCCTCACCGCGCACCGGGCGCGGTACGGGATCGCCTGCCGCGACGAGGATTTCGAGCTGGCCGACGGTGTCGGCGAGCAACCCGCGCAGCGCCCGCAGCCGCACCCGCGCCTCGCTCAGGTGGGCCTGCGCGATGGGTTTGTCCTTCTGCGTGACGCCCTCGTAGGCGAGCACACGTTGGGACAGGCGCTCGGCGTAGATGTCGGCGGCGCGCTCGGCGCTGCCGAGGGCGGGCATCGCGGCCAACAGCGCCAGCGCGGGCACCATCGGCCAGCGGTAGGTGTCGGCGTCGTGCAGGGCCGCACCAGGCGCGGTGCCCTTGTAGATGTCGGTCACCCGGACCAGCCGGTGGGCGGGGACGAAGGCGTCGGTGATGACGACGTCGTTGGAGCCGGTGGCGCACATGCCGTCGGTGTGCCATACGTCCTCGACGACGGCGTCGCCGATCGGCAGCAGCGCCAGCGCCGGGTAGATGCCGTCGTCGGGCCCGCAGAGTGCCCCGACGATGACCCAGTTGCCGTGCATCACGCCCGTGGCCCATGACCACCGTCCCGACAGCCGGATGCCGCCGTCGACGGGTACGCCGCGGCCGGTGGGCGCCAGGGGGGCGGGCGCCAGGAACGGACGCGTCGCGAATGCCTCTTCCTGGGCCTCCTCGCCGAACAGGGCCATCATCCAGTTGTGCAGCGTGTAGAAGCCCAGCGTCCAGGCGCTTGACGCGCATCCGTGGGCCATCCGTCGGATCGGGTCGAGAATCGCCGACCACGGCGCCTGCAGGCCGCCGTAACGGGCGGGCACGAGTAGTTCGGGCAGCCCCGATGCGATGAAGTCGTCCACGGTGGTGCAGGGCAGCCTGCGCAGCTGTTCGGCTTCCTGCGCGCGCTCGGCGAGGCCGGCGATGAACTCGGGGCTGATATCCGGCGATGTGGCCGGAGCAGCGGTCATGTCCGGGAACGTACCATACTTTTTGGTATGGAAAACTCGGTCAGCGGGTCAGCATGAGATCGAGAAACCGCTCGCGGCGGTCCACCCCGCGCGCGTTCGGTGTTTGCCCGGATAGGTGCAGAAACCCGATTCCCGCGGCGAACGTGGCGTTGGCGCGCAGGTCGGCGTCCTCGTTGTCGAACCCGTGATCCACAAACGCCTGCCGGACGGCGTCGAGAACGCGTTGGTCGGCAGCACGGACGCTGGCGGCGACGGCGTCGTCGGTTCTGGCCCACTCGCGCATGGCCCGCTCCAGGGTCCAGTGCTGGGCGCCCAACAACGACGACATCATTTGCGAGAGCCGTTCCCGAGGCGGGATTTGAGCCAGGTCGGCGAAATGGCGGCGGTCGTCGTCGCGCAATTCGCCCCACGCCTCGATAAGCGTCGTGCGATAGCCGGCGATATCGGTGAAATGCCAGTAGAAGCTGCCTTTTGTGACCGCAAGACGGCTGCACAACTTATCGATCTTGAGTGCGGTGATGCCGTCTTCGGCAAGGATCGCGAAGCCGGCCTGAACCCAGTCGTCAACAGTTAACCGGCTGGTGGTAGCCCCCGCGCGCTCGATGGCCATCATCGACTACCCTACGGTGGATCGGATGTCCGCAGCAGTGCCGCCGGGCGGTCCGTATTTGACGATGACGTCACGGTAAATTTCGCTTACGAAAGAGCCACAGCACGACGGCCGGGGTTTCTCCTGTCCTGGTCACATGTTTTACTCGACAACGCACAACTGAAATCACTTCGGTCCGCTCGGCTGATGCAGGGTGGGCAAGACAGGTGTAGGCGTTCGCGATAACCGAAAGATGGATGGACTTCAGTTATGACCTTCGTTGACAAGTTCCGAGGCCGTTGGGCGCGCAGGTTCACAGTCGCCGCTCTGGCGGCCGTCCTGCTACCCGGAATCATCGGCTTCACGGGAGGCTCGGCGACGGCGGGCGCGTTTTCCCGGCCGGGGCTGCCCGTTGAATACCTGATGGTTCCGTCGGCGTCGATGGGCCGCGACATCAAGATCCAGTTCCAGAAGGGCACGGGTTCGCACTCGGTGGCCCTTCTCGACGGTCTGCGCGCCCGCGACGACTTCAACGGCTGGGACCTGGAGACCCACGGCGTTCGAGTGGTTCTACGAGAGCCCGCTGTCGGTCATCATGCCGGTGGGCGGTCAGTCCAGCTTCTACACCGACTGGTATCAGCCGGCCTGCGGCAACAACGGCTGCCAGACCTACAAGTGGGAGACCTTCCTGACCGCCGAGCTGCCCCAGTGGCTCGCCGCCGAGAGGGGTGTATCCACGACCGGCAACGCCGCGGTGGGCATTTCGATGTCGGGCAACTCGGCGATGATCCTGTCGGTGTATCACCCGGAGATGTTCATCTACGCCGGCTCGCTGTCGGCGTTCCTGAACCCGTCCGAGGGCCAGTGGCCGTTCCTGCTCAATATGGCCATGGGTGATGCCGGCGGCTACAACAGCGGTCCGATGTGGGGCCCCGCCGAGACCGATCCGGCGTGGAAGCGCAACGACCCGATGGTCCAGATCCCCGCGCTCGTCGCGAACAACACCCGGCTCTGGGTGTACTGCGGTAACGGCACGCCCAACGAACTGGGTGGCGCCAACCTGCCCGCGACCTTCCTCGAGGGCCTGACCATCCGCACCAACGAAACCTTCCGCGACAACTACATCGCCGCGGGCGGCAAGAACGCCGTGTTCAACTTCCCGGACTATGGCACGCACAGCTGGGAGTACTGGGGCGCGCAGCTGCAGCAGATGAAGCCCGATATGGAGAAGTACCTCGGGTAGTCAGCGCCTGATCGTTGGACTGTGACCAACCCCCGTCGAGGGTTTCCTCGGCGGGGGTTGGTTTTGTGCCATGGAGATGCAGGTGCCGAGATGGCCTGCGACACAGGGCACCCCGTTCATCGTCGGGACGGGGCGGCCGGAGATGACCGTCGGCACGCCGTCACCGTAGGGCTCGTAGCCGGAGTTGCCACCGGCCGGATCGGCCGCCGCAGTCGGTGCGGTGGCGATCGCGGCGGCGCATACGCCGACCAGAAGCAGCCGGCGCATCTAGAAACCTCCGGCCACCCGGACCACGGCCCGGCCCGAGTAGCGGCCCTCGCGAATCTCGTCGAGCACGCCGACCACGTCCTTGATGTCGACCTCGTTCGTGATGTCCGAAAGATGTTGCGGATGAAGCGAATCGCCGAGCTTCTCCCACAGTTCACGGCGCGGCCCGATCGGCATCAGCACCGAGTCCATGCCCAACAGCGAGACTCCCCGCAGGATGAACGGCATCACGGTGGTGCTCAGGCCGGGTCCACCGGTCAGGCCGCTGGCCGCGACCGCTCCGCCGTACCGCAGGGTGCTGAGCACGTCGGCCAGGGTCTTGCCGCCGACGCAGTCGACGGCGCCCGCCCACCGGGTCTTGCCCAGCGGGCGGGGCTTGGCGTCCGGGTCCTCGGGCAGTCGGCCGATGACGTCGGCGGCGCCGAGCGCCCTGAGTCGGTCGGCCACCCCGTCCTGTTGGGCTTTTCCGCTCGACGCCACCACCTGGTAGCCCGCCGCGGCCAGCAGGTCGACGCTGACCGACCCGACGCCGCCCGTCGCACCCGTCACGACGATCGGTCCGTCGTCGGGCTTGATGCCCCAGTCGATCAGCGCCTGCACGCTCATCGCCGCGGTGAAGCCCGCCGTTCCGATGGCGGCGCCGTCGCGGGGGCTCAGGGAGCCGAGTGAGACCACCCAGTCCGCGGGCACCCGTGCATATTCGGCGTAGCCGCCGTGACGGGCGGTGCCGATTTCGTAGCCATGGGCCAGCACCGGGTCGCCGACGGCGAAATCTGGCGACCGGGACTCGACCACCTCGCCGGTCAGGTCGATGCCGGGCACGATCGGATAGTCGCGCACCACACCGCCGTTGGGCGTGACGGCAAGCGCGTCCTTGAAGTTGACGCTGGAATAGGCCACCCGGATCGACACCTCACCTGCGGGAAGGTCGGACTCCTCCATGGTCTCGACCGCGCAGTCGATGCGATCGTCGTTCTTGCGGGCGACCAAGGCCTGAAAGGTGTCCATGCCACGACGCTAGTCGGTCCGTCGCCATGCGTAACAGGGGAATTCGAGTGCCGAACTACTCAATGCAGCGACCCGGCCGCTGGCTAGCGTCCTATTTGCACACGCAAGAAGGCGAAAATCGCCGTTGAAGGAGGGGGTTGCCATGAAACACGACACGCTGAGTGAGGACCAGAGGAAGGTCGCGGATGAAGTCGGTGACGACCTGGAGCGCGCATTCAGCGCGGCGCGCGAAAAGCTGTTGACGGCGGGCTTCGACTTCGACCCGTCGTCCGGGTGTCAGCTATGCGGCTGTGACGGTTTCAGCGGGCTCGACGGAACCTGCGACAGCTGTGGGCACCGTGTTCAGAAGCACATCGGCTGGACCTGAGGTTTGACCTCGTCGGCCGAGCGGGGGCTACTTCAGTTCGGCCGACGACAGGCCGAGCAGCCTGCGCGCCACCACCAGCTGCTGAATCTGCTGCGTTCCTTCGAAGATGTCCAGGATCTTGGAGTCGCGCGCCCACTTCTCCAACAGCGTTTCCTCGGAATAGCCTGTGGTGCCTGCCATTTCGACGGCCTTGAGCGTGACGTCGGTGGCCACCCGGGCCGCCTTGGCCTTGCCCATCGACGCTTCCTTGCTGTTGGGAATGTCGTTGTCGGCCTGCCATGCCGAACGCACGGTCAGTAGATATGCGGCCTCCCAGTCGGCCTCCATGCGCAGGAACTCAGCGGCGGCGGCGCTCTGCACGTGGGCCGGCTTGTCGTAGGAGATCTCCACGCCCGCGTCTTCGAGGATCTTGCGCAGTTCCTCCAGGGCGGCGCGCGCGATGCCGACCGCCATCCCGGCGACGATGGGCCTCGTGTTGTCGAAGGTCTCCATGACGCCGGCGAAGCCCTTCTCCACCTGGATCTCAGGGCTGCCGAGCAGGTTGTCCTTCGGGATCCGCACGTTGTCGAAGCGGATGACGGCGGTGTCGGACGCCTTGATGCCGAGCTTGTCCTCGAGCCGCTCGACGGTGACGCCGGGATGCTCACGCGGCACGATGAACGACTTGATCGCCGCGCGGCCCAACGCCTTGTCAAGCGTCGCCCACACCACGATGTGCGTGGCGCGCGATCCGGCGGTGACGAAGATCTTCTCGCCGTTGATCACATACTCGTCGCCGTCGACCTTGGCGGTGGTGGACACCGCGGCCGAGTCGGAGCCGAAGCCGGGTTCGGTGATGGCCATCGCGGCCCACACATCCTTGCCGAGCCGTTCCAGTTGTTCGTTGGTGGCCACCCCGCTGATCGCCGCGTTGCCGAGGCCCTGGCGGGGCACCGAGAGCATCAAAGCGACGTCGCCCCAACTGATCTCAATCACGTTGACGACGGCCGACATGTTGCCGCCGTTGTGGTTGGTCTCCTTGGCCTCTTCGGCGTCGCGGAATGCCTCGGCACCCGCGAATGCGACGAACTTGGCCTCTGAGATGCCTTCGAAGAGGTTGGCCAGGGTATCCAGCTCGACCGGATACTCGTGCTCGCGGAGATCCCACTTGCGGCTTATCGGCCGCAGCATCTCGGCCGCGCCCTGGTGCGCCTTCTCGATCACCGCGTTCAGCTTGCGCGGCAGTTCCAGATTGATTGCCATGAAAGTCTTTCCGTTCCCTAGATAACGACGACGCCCTCGGCGACGCCGATCGCGCGCAGGTCGCGGTACCAGCGTTCGACGGGATGTTCCTTGGTGTAGCCGTGACCACCGAGCAGCTGCACGCCGTCCAGGCCGATCTGCATGCCCTTGTCCGTGCCGAGCCGTTTGGCGAGTGCCGCCTCGCGGGCGAACGACAGGCCCTGGTCGGCCCGTGCGGCGCCGCGCCAGGTGATCAGCCGCAGGCCGTCGAGCTCGATCGCGATGTTGGCGCACATGAACGCGACCGACTGGCGGTGGGCGATCGGCTCACCGAACGCCTGTCGTTCCTTGACGTAGGGGATGACGTGATCGAGCACCGCGTGGGCGGTGCCGACGGCCAGCGACGCCCAGCCAAGCCGTGACAATGCGACGGCCTCCGAGTAGTCCTGGTCGGTTGCGGCGTCCTCACCGAGACGCGCGGACAGCGGCACTGTCACATTGTCGAGCTCGACCCGGCCGAGCGCTGCGGCGCGGATCCCCATGCTCGGGTCGGCTTGAACGGTAAGGCCCTTCGACGACGACTCGACGATGAACAACGCGGGCTTGCCGTTCAATTGAGCTGCCACAATGAGCAATTCGGCTTCCTTGGCGGCCACCACCAACGACTTCACACCGTCGAGGCGGTATCCGCTCGGCGTGCGAACGGCGGTCGTCTTCAGCGCGGTCGGGTCGAACAGCGGGCGCGGTTCGGCGATCGCCAGACACGCCTGGGGCACGCTTTCGCCTGCGAACTCCGTGAGATAGGTGGACTGCTGGTCGGCGCTGCCCCAATGGGTGAGGGCCGATGCGACACCGGCAGGCGCCAGGATCGGCAGCGCCAATCCCATGTCCCCGTAGGCGAGCGCCTCGGCGACCAACGAGTTCGTCACGGCGGCACGGTGTTCGGCGATGCCGTCGAAATCCTCGGGGATGTTGATCGCCGTGATGCCCAGTTCGTTCGCCTTCGCGACGAGATCCGCCGGGTAGGTTGCGCTTTCGTCGGCTTCGCGGGAGGCGGGCCGCAGAACTTCTTCGGCGAACTCGCTGACGGTCTCGACGATCATCTTCTGGTCGTCGTCCGGCGTCAGATCGAAGTAGTCGGCTCCGCTGGCCTTCAGACGCGTCGGGCCACTCTTGCCGCCGGACACCTTCTTGAACTGACGGTTGGTGGCGCCGACGACCGAGAAGACCTGCTTCACGCCGTACTTCAGTCCGCGGTTGAGCGGATCGCGCAGGTTGTGCTTGTCCAGAAACTCCTGGCCGACGATCGGCGTGATCAACGCCAGGCCGATGTCGGTGGGGGTTCGCTTGTGCTTGTGCGCTCCGACCGCGCTTTCCCGACCGTTCTTCTTCGGTGCGCGCGCGGACTTGCGGTCGATTGTGTTGGTCATTTTGTGCAGCCTCGCTCAGTAGGGCCAGTGCCGATGACCCCTATCTTACTCCCGAGTAAGATAGAAAAGGAATGTTAGTTGGTTCACATCCCGTTCAGCCTGGCCAGCACCGCGATCGTGGAGCAGTCCATTGGTCGCGACGGCGCCGCGGCCGTGCGGGCCCGACCGCCTTCCACGTTGGTGAACGAGCCACCTGCCTCCCGCACGAGAATGTCGAGCGGTGCCACGTCCCACAGGTTCACCTCCGGCTCGGCGGCGATATCGACGGCACCCTCGGCAACCAGGCAATAGGACCAGAAGTCGCCGTAGGCGCGGACTCGCCAGACCGAGTCGGTGAGGTCGATGAAGGGCTGTCGTCGTTCGTCCCAGCCGGTGGTGAGGTCGGAGAACGAGAGGCTCGCCGACGCGAGGTCGTCGACGCCGGAGACCGAGATGCGCCGCGCCGCGCCGCCGAACGAGGTGAACGCGCCCTCGCCCTCAGTCCGGCCCACCACCGGCGGCCAAGGGCGGGTGCGCTCACGACGCCGACGACGGGGGTGCCGTCGACCAGCAGGGCGATCAGCGTGCACCACACCGGTACCCCGCGGACGAAGTTCTTGGTGCCGTCGATCGGGTCGAGCACCCACTGCCGACCCGTGAAAGCCGGTGTGCCGCCTAGCTCTTCGCCGAATACCGAATCATCGGGACGACGCGCCGTGAGCGACGACCGCAGCAACTCCTCGGTCGATCGATCGGCGTCGGTGACCGGTGTCAGGTCGGGTTTGGTGTCGACACGCAGATCGAGCGCACCGAATCGGTCCATGGTGAGTGCGTCGGCGGCGTCGGCCAGCTCCAACGCGAGGGCGAGGTCATTTGCGACCGAGGTCATGGCAGCAGTCCTACCATGGTCGTGTGTGGGAATTCGGCATGCTGGTACTGCTCATCGGTGCGGTCGTGCTCATCGCGGGTCCGTGGATCATGCGTCGTCGCGGCATGCGCGGTGAGCTGGCGCAGGGCAACCTGCTGGTCACGGGCGTCAGCCCACGGCCCGACGAGACCGGTCGACAGTTCGTGACGATCACCGGAGTCATCAACGGCCCGACCGTCAACGAGCACGTCGTCTACCAGCGTCTCGAGGTCGACGTCGACGAGTGGCCGACGATGGGGCAGTTGTTCCCTGTCGTCTACGCGCCGCAGAATCCGGACAAGTGGGCGTTCGCGCCATCGGGCGGGCCGCCCGGTCCTCCGCCCGTTTCCTGATTGACTCTGCGTTGGTGGCGTCGGCCACTCGCAGTTTGTCGCCATCGCCGCAAAGTCATCGCCACGATACGGAGGCCGACTCGATCCTTCCGCCGAGGGAGTGACTCAGGGTTCGGCCGGCTCAGCCCCTCCGCAGAACGGAGACGCCTCAACACCGCCTCGCGCACCGCCTCGGGTTGGCGCCGGTTCCGTCAACACTTCGCCGACGTCTGGCGAATCCTCGGTCATCAACCCCAGCACGATGTGTTCGGTGCTGATGTAGGCATGGTCCAAGCCAAGGCACTCGCGAAGTGAATGCTCCAACGCCTTCTTCGTCTCCGCGGCGAACGGGATGTGCCCCTCCGGCACATCGCCGGTACCGTACTTCGCGACGACCGCACGTCGCACGCCTTCTGGCTCGACACCGAGCGACGCGAGCACACCACCCGCCGTTCCGTTCTCGGCCGTCAGAACACCGAGAAGCAGATGCAGAGGACCGACCTGCTCCTGCGCGAGCGCGCGTGTTTCCTGCTGCGAGATGACGACGGCGCGCCGCGCCGAGTTGGTGAAGCGCTCGAACATGCCCTGGCCTCAGCCGTGCGCGATCCGCAGTAGCTCCGCCACACTGGTCAACTTGACCCGCGGCCTGCCGCCCGCGCCACCGGCGCCACGCTCGTGGTCGTCGATGAGTTTCCAGTGGTCGTCGGTGACGACCTTCGGCTGCCGCTCCACGAACCATTCCGCCAGCACCTCGGAATGGTTCTCGGCGAAATCGGCCAGCTCCGCGCCGCCCAAATCCCCGACCAACGTGTCGACGGTCTCCTGCGAGTCGCTCTTGTTGCTGCCGATCACGCCGGTCGGCCCGCGCTTGATCCAACCCACCACGTATTCATTGCGGCTGCCCTCGATCCGGCCGCTGGTATGCGGGATGGTCCCTTTCTTGTCGTCGAATGGCAGCCCCGGCGTGGAAACCCCGCGGTAGCCGACCGCTCGGACCACCAGCTGGGCAGGCACCTCCTCGCGCTCGCCGGTATCCTTGGCCGAGACCCAGCCCGTGTCGTCGGCGACAAGTTCGTTGCGGCCCAACACGATCGACTCGACCTTGCCGTCGCCCTTGATCTCGATGGGCGATGTGCGGAACCGGAACACGATCCGCCGCTTGGCCCCTTTCGGTGCCTCGTCGGCATACCCGCGCAACACCTTGATGTTGTTGCGAACGGTCTTGCCCGCGGCCTCCAGGTCCTCGTCGGTGATGTCTTCGAAATCGGCGGGATCGACGACCACGTCGACGTCGCCGAGGCCCTCGAGATGGCCGAGCTCACGAAGCTCCAGCGTGGTGAACGGCGCCTGCAGCGGCCCGCGCCTGCCGATGACGAGCACCTCCTCGACACCGCGGTCGTGCAACACCTTCAACGCGTGATCGGCGATGTCGGTGGTGGCCAGCACGTCGGGATCGGTGACAAGGATGCGGGCCACATCGAGCGCGACGTTGCCGTTGCCGACCACCACCGCCCGGCCGGTGGACAGGTCGGGCGCCATCTCCTCGAAGTGGGGATGGGCGTTGTACCAGCCGACGAAGTCGACGGCGGCCACGCTGCCGGGCAGATCCTCGCCGGGGATGTTCAGCGGGCGGTCGGACTGCGCGCCGACGGCATAGATCACCGCGTCGTAGCGGTCGGCCAGCTCGGCGGTCTGGACGTGGTCGCCGACGACGATGTTTCCGAAGAACCGGAACCGTGGATCCAACGCCGTCTTCTCGAACTGGGCGCTGATCGACTTGATCTTCGGGTGGTCCGGCGCCACGCCGGAGCGCACCAGGCCCCACGGCGTCGGCAACATCTCGAGCATGTCGACCCGCACATCGGCGTCGTCGTCCTTGTCCGCGAACTTCAGCAGTGACGCCGCTGCGAAGTACCCGGACGGGCCGGAGCCGACGATCGCTACGTGGTACGGGCGCATCCCTGACCTTCACTGTCGCTGCTCGGCGACCCGCAAAGGGGCTGTCGCGTGGTCGCTGAGGCTGGTTTCCCCCACCTGATGCTAGAACCCGCGCCTGCGCTTGCTGCCGCTGGTCAGGAAGAACTGCCTGGCCGGTAACGTGAACTCCCGTGGAACCCGACCGTCAAGCAGATATCGCCGCACTCGACTCCACCCTCACGACGGTGGAGCGGGTGCTCGATGTCGACGGGCTCCGCAGCCGCATCGAAAAGCTGGAACACGAGGCATCCGACCCCAACCTGTGGGACGACCAGGCCCGCGCCCAGAAGGTCACCAGTGAGCTTTCTCACACCCAGGGTGAGCTGCGCCGGGTCGAGGAGCTGCGACAGCGCCTCGATGACCTTCCGGTGCTCTACGAGTTGGCCGCGGAGGAGAACGCCAGCGACGCGCTTGCCGAGGCCGACGCCGAGCTCAAACAGTTGGGCAAGGACCTCGAGGCGATGGAGGTCCGCACGCTGCTGTCGGGCGAATACGACGAGCGCGAGGCGCTGCTCAACATCCGCTCCGGCGCAGGCGGGGTGGACGCGGCCGACTGGGCCGAGATGCTGATGCGGATGTACATCCGCTGGGCGGAGAAGCACTCCTACCCGGTCGAGGTGTTCGACACCTCCTACGCCGAAGAGGCGGGCATCAAGAGCGCGACGTTCGCGGTGCACGCCCCGTTCGCCTACGGCACGTTGTCGGTGGAGCAGGGCACGCACCGTTTGGTGCGCATCAGCCCGTTCGACAACCAGAGCCGTCGCCAGACATCATTTGCCGAAGTCGAAGTGCTTCCAGTCGTCGAGACCACCGACCACATCGACATCCCCGACAGCGACGTGCGGGTCGACGTGTACCGATCCAGCGGGCCGGGCGGGCAGTCGGTGAACACCACCGACTCGGCGGTTCGACTCACCCACATCCCGACCGGTATCGTGGTCACCTGCCAGAACGAGAAGTCGCAATTGCAGAACAAGGTCTCGGCGATGCGAGTTCTTCAGGCAAAGTTGTTGGAACGCAAACGTTTAGAAGAACGTGCTGAGCTGGATGCGTTGAAGGGTGACGGCGGCAGCTCGTGGGGCAACCAGATGCGCTCCTACGTGTTGCAGCCGTACCAGATGGTCAAGGACCTGCGCACCGAATACGAAGTCGGAAATCCCGCTGCGGTACTGGACGGAGACATCGACGGATTCCTCGAGGCCGGAATCCGTTGGCGCAACAGACCTGATGACGAATAGCACCGTACTTGCAATAGATTTGGCCGATAGCTGGACCGGCTTCTGGCGAGGCAATCTCGGCGTCTGGGTTCTCGACCGGGGCGTGCGGATCGCCCTGCTGGTGATCGGCGGCCTGCTGACGGCCCGGTTCATCAATTGGTTGGCCAACCGGGTGGTCCGGCGCATCGACACCCAGTACCGGGAAAGCGACCAATTGGTGCGCTCCGAGAGCACCAAGCACCGCCAGGCGGTGGCATCGGTGATCTCGTGGGTGTCGGTGGCGATACTGTTCGTGATTATCGCGGTCGAGGTCACCGACATCGTCGCGATACCTGTGGGCTCGCTGGTGGCGCCTGCCGCGGTGCTGGGCGCCGCGCTCGGCTTCGGCGCGCAGCGCATCGTGCAGGATCTGCTGGCCGGATTCTTCATCATCACCGAGAAGCAGTACGGCTTCGGTGATCTGGTGTCGCTGACGGTCGCGGGTATCGCCGAGCCTGCGCAGGGCACCGTCGAGGATGTCACGCTGCGGGTCACCAAGCTGCGCTCCGCGGAAGGTGAGATGGCCACCATCCCGAACGGGCAGATCGTCAAGACGCTGAACCTGTCGAAGGACTGGGCGCGCGCGGTCGTCGACATTCCCGTGCCGACGTCGGCGGACCTCAATGTCGTCAACGACGTGCTCCACGACGTCGCCGAGAAGGCGGTGGACGATCCCAAGCTGAAGGATCTGCTGCTCGACGCGCCGCAGATGATGGGTGTGGAGAGCATCGAACTGGACACCGTGAACATGCGAATGGTGGCGCGCACGCTGCCGGGCAAGCAGTACGAGGTCGGCCGCCGGATCCGCATTCTCGTCATCCGGGCGCTGCGCCGCGCAGGCATCGTGTCGGTCGCTGACGCGCAGGCGCCGCTGGTCGCCGCGTTACCGCATTCGTCGGAGCCGCCCGCTGAGGAAGCGACGCAGGCCGCTCCGGAGCAGAAGCAGTGACCTCCAGGATCAAGGCGAGCTGGTTCAAGGCGAAGCTCGGCGGCCGCATCCGGGTCTCGACCGCAGTGCTCCTGATCGCATTCATCGCGTTGTTCTGGGTGCAGCAGACGTTCCAGCCGGAGCCGGCCCAGGAAGCACCCGTGCCCGCGGTCGTCCCGCCCGGCTTCGTGCCTGACCCGAACTACACCTGGGTGCCACGCACGCAGGTTCGGCGGCCCAAGGAGCCGGAGTCCACCACCACGACCACGACGCCGACGACGACGACCGAGACGACGACCCCGGCGCCGGACGACACCACGACCAGCCCGACATCGCCGAGCCCGACGACGACGGTGGTCGACCCGGACGGCCCCGGTGGCCCGCTTGGGCCGCAGACGCTCATACAGACACCGGCAGAGACGACGCCGACGACGGCTGCGCCCGTACCGGGGACGGTGCCCGCCACGCCCGAGGCGCCGAGATAGCTCGACGGACCCTGCCTTGTCTCACCGCTACACTGGCGCTGCCGTGATGATCACGCTCGACAACGTCAGCAAGCTGTACAAGTCCTCGGCGCGCCCCGCGCTGGACAATGTCTCGTTAACGATCGACAAGGGCGAGTTCGTCTTTCTCATCGGTCCGTCCGGTTCGGGCAAGTCGACGTTCATGCGACTGCTGCTCGCAGAGGATTCGCCGACCAAGGGTGACGTGCGGGTGTCGAAGTTCCATGTCAACAAGCTGCCGGGCCGTCACATCCCCAGCCTGCGGCAGGTCATCGGCTGTGTTTTCCAGGATTTCCGGCTGCTCCAGCAGAAGTCGGTCTTCGAGAACGTGGCCTTCGCCCTCGAGGTGATCGGCAAGCGGCGCGACGTGATCAACCGCGTGGTGCCCGACGTATTGGAGATGGTCGGGCTGTCGGGCAAGGCGAACCGGCTGCCGGGCGAGCTTTCCGGCGGCGAGCAGCAGCGCGTCGCGATCGCCCGTGCCTTCGTGAACCGCCCACTGGTGCTTCTGGCCGACGAGCCGACGGGAAACCTGGATCCCGAAACCAGTAAAGACATCATGGATCTGCTCGAGCGCATCAACCGCACCGGGACAACGGTGCTGATGGCCACCCATGACCATCACATCGTCGACTCGATGCGCCAGCGCGTGGTCGAACTCAGCCTGGGCAGGCTCGTGCGCGACGAGCAGCGCGGCATCTACGGAATGGATCGCTAGTGCGCTTCGGCTTCCTGCTCAACGAGGTCTGGACCGGCCTTCGTCGCAACGTCACCATGACGATCGCGATGATCCTGACCACGGCGATCTCCATCGGCTTGTTCGGCGGCGGTCTGCTGGTGGTGCGGCTCGCCGACAACTCCCGCGCCATCTACCTGGACCGGGTCGAGAGCCAGGTGTTCTTGACCAACGACGTCTCGGCCAACGACCCGACCTGTGACGCCGATCCGTGCAAGGGGCTGCGGCAGAAGATCGAGGACCGTGAAGACGTCCGCTCCGTGCGGTTCCTCAACCGCGACGACGCCTACAACGACGCGATCAAGAAGTTCCCGCAGTACAAGGATGTCGCGGGCAAGGACGCGTTCCCGGCATCGTTCGTCGTCAAGCTGGACGATCCCGAGCAGCACAAAGACTTCGACGATTCGATGATCGGCCAGCCGGGCGTACTGAACGTGCTGAACCAGAAGGATCTGATCGACCGGCTGTTCGCGGTGCTCGACGGGCTGTCCAATGCCGCCTTCGCGGTGGCGCTCGTGCAGGCGGTCGGTGCGGTCCTGTTGATAGCCAACATGGTTCAAGTCGCGGCCTACACCCGGCGAACCGAGGTGGGCATCATGCGGTTGGTCGGCGCAAGCCGCTGGTATACGCAGCTGCCGTTCTTGGTGGAGGCCTGTCTGGCCGCCTTCATCGGCGTGGTCATCTCGATCATCGGCTTGGTCATCGTGCGCGCGCTGTTCCTGGAGAATGCGCTCAATCAGTTCTATGAAGCCAATCTCATTGCGAGAGTGGACTATGCCGACATCCTCTATATTGCGCCGTTCCTGATATTCGTCGGTGTCGCGATGGCAGGCGTCACGGCTTACGCGACCTTGCGCCTCTACGTCCGAAGATAGCCGTGGCCAAGAAAGCCGACCCGACGAGGTCCAGCAACAACCGGGTGGTCGCGACCAATCGCAAGGCGCGGCACAACTATTCGATCCTCGAGACGTTCGAGGCCGGCGTTGCGCTGATGG
This sequence comes from uncultured Actinomycetota bacterium, assembly GCA_963716505.1. Lineage (GTDB taxonomy): Bacteria > Actinomycetota > Actinomycetes > Mycobacteriales > Mycobacteriaceae > Mycobacterium. Next base: position 50,204 of record CAVQTL010000010.1, on the reverse strand, counting down.
GCACGGAGGTGAAGAGCCTGCGGGACGGCCAGGCTTCGCTGGCCGATGCGTTCGCCACCGTCGACGACGGCGAGATCTGGTTGCGCAACCTACACATCCCCGAGTACCACCACGGCAGCTGGACCAATCACACACCGCGCCGCAACCGCAAGTTGTTGTTGCACCGCAAGCAGATTGACGCGTTGGTCGGCAAGATCCGTGACGGCAACCTGACGCTGGTGCCGCTGTCTCTGTACTTCTCCGACGGCAAGGTGAAGGTGGAGCTCGCGCTGGCCCGCGGTAAGCAGGCCCACGACAAGCGCCAGGACATGGCACGCCGCGACGCGGACCGCGAGGTCACCCGTGAACTGGGTAGACGCGCCAAGGGCATGACCTGATCGGGATCGCCTTCGCGCTGGCTTCGGCGTTCGGGTACGGCATCAGCGATTTCGTCGGCGGGATCGCGTCGCGGCGCGTTGCGGCACTTCGGGTGGTGCTGGTGTCCTACCCGGTCGCGCTGGTGCTGCTGCTGGCGCTGGCGCTGATCGTCGGCGGGGACATCTCGCATGGGGCGATGTTCTGGGGTGGGCTCTGCGGTTTCTCGCAGGCGTTCGGGATCTGGTGGTTCTACGCCGCGTTGGGTGCGGGCCCGATCTCGGTGGTCTCGCCGCTGACGGCGATCCTGGTCGCCGGTATCCCGGTCGGCGTCGGTCTGGCGCTGGGGGAGCGGCCGGGAGCGGTCGCGGGCGTCGGCGTGGTGCTCGCGCTGGTCGCTGTCGTCCTGGTGAGCAGGGAGGCCACCGACGAGGATGTCACCCCGCACCGGTTCACGAAGAAGGTCGCCTGGCTGACAGTGGGCGCAGGGATAGCGTTCGGGTTGAACTTCGTGTTGATCGCGCAGGCGCCGCCCGAGGCCGAGCTCTGGCCGTTGGTGTTCGCGCGGCTGGCGGCCACCCTGCTGGTGCTCGTCATCGCGGCGGTGACGGGCAATGTGCGGATCCCGACCGGAACGCCGCTGCGGCTGGCGTTGCTGGCCGCAGTTCTCGACGTCGGGGCCAACATCGCGATGCTGCTGGCACTGCATGCGTCTCTGCTGTCGCTCGCGGGCGTGCTGATGTCGCTCTATCCGGCGGCGACGGTGCTGCTCGCGATCGTGGTGCTGCGGGAACGGGTCACCCGCTGGCAAGCGGTGGGCATGGGGCTGGCGCTGGCGGCGGTCGCGATGATCGCAGCGGGCTAGGGCCCGGTCGTGCTCCCCGGCCCCGCCGAGGGCGACGCCGGGTGGCGCCAACCGATATCCTCGGCCAGCGGCGTGACCTCCTCAGGGTGGATGAATCGGTACCGGGTCAGCAGTTCGGCGCGGTTGATGCCCAAGTTGGCCGCGGCCTTGCTCAGGTTATCGGCCGCTGACCAACGTCCCCGTACTACGACCCCGAGCCCGGTGTGCCGGGACGATCGGTGTCCAGATGGGGTGCGTTCCTGGACGACGTCGCGGGCTTCGATGCCGAATTCTTCGGTACCTGGTGGCCAATCTCGAACAGGTGATGTCCGACTACTTCGCGGACTACGGCAAGGTCGCCCCACCAGACACCACCGTGGTGTCGTGGGTGCCTCTGTCGCACAACATGGGTCTGTTCATCGGTGTCTGCGCGCCGATCCTTGCGGGACTGTACAGCGTGCTGATGAGCCCGATGGCGTTCATCCAGCGTCCGGCGCGCTGGATGCAGTTGCTGGCCCGGCATTCTCGGACGTTCTCGCCCGCGCCGAACTTCGCATTCGAACTGGCTGCCCGAACGACCACCGACGAGGACATGGCGGGTGTTGATCTCGGCGATGTGTTCAGCATCATCTGCGGCGGCGAACGGGTAAGCGCCGCAACGATCCGGCGCTTCACCGAGCGGTTCGCCCGGTTCAACCTCACCGACTCGGCGATACGTCCGTCCTACGGCCTTGCCGAGGCGACGGTATACGTGGCGACCCGGCGACCGGGTGCGCCGCCGAGGATCGTCTGTTTCGAGCCCGAGAAGCTGTGCGACGCCACCGCCGAGATGTGCAGTGACGGCACAGCACTGGTCAGCTACGGTGCACCCCACTCGCCGACCGTGCGCATTGTCGATCCGGATTCCCGCAGCGAGTGTGTCGCGGGGACGGTCGGCGAGATCTGGGTGCACGGCGACAATGTCGCGTCCGGCTACTGGGAGAAACCGGAGGAGACGGAGCGCAGCTTCGGTGCCCGCCTGGCTGCTCCGTCGGCAGGCGCACCCGAGGAGCCGTGGCTGATGTCTCGTCCACTTGAAGATTGCGAGGGATGCCCCGTGCTTGCTGGGGTTCGCAATTTAGGTCGGGACGAATCCCAGCGCAGGTGTTCAGATTTACATTGCAATTTCGGCGTCCGCAGCAGCAGGGCCGCGTCGAGCGGCTGCAGCGCGCAGAGCCGGGTCCGCTCAAGCGGGGGGTGTACCGGCCGAACTGTTCGTCGGGCCGAATGGCAGGCGCTTGCGGAGTGCGTGGCACGTGGTGGCGAGCATGCACCCGATACACCAAAAAGTAAGCGCGCCCTGCGATTCAGCTCGCTTGCCGACCCGATGCCACGCTCCGTGCCAGCCTTGCCAGGCAGGCAGGCGGTCCCGCCCTAGGCTGCGACGTCGACAGTGTCCGAAGCGGCCGGTCAGGCAACTTCAGACTTGTTGAGACACACCGGAGAGAACCTGGAAGTTGACGCTGGCTGCACCACGGTGCTGATCACGATTTTTGATTCGTCACATCGGCACTAGGCCCTGTGGTGGCGATGAAGTCGTCAAGGATCTCCACCACCGCGGTTGGGGACTCGACGTGCGGGAAGTGCCCGACGCCGGGGAGCACTTCAAGCCGGCTACCCGGCACGGCGGCGTGAGTGGCGTAGCCGTGGGCGACAGGGATGATCCGGTCCTGGTCCCCCCAGATCAGCAAGGTGGGTAGCCCAGAGCTCACATGCAACTTGTTGATCGCACTGACTGCCTGGCCACGGTAGTCCACCACCGAGCGCAGCGTGCGCAGGAACGCCTGCCGGGTCTGGCCGTCTGACAGCGACGAGTAGGCGTTCCATAGCTCGCCGGCATGCGGCGAGTGGATTCCGGCCGACGTGAGCCAGGACCCCAGCTTGTTGCCGACGTTCACCACCGGCCGCGGTGCGACCACCGGCAGCACCAGCTCGGCTCCGGGTGCCGACAGGATCCGCAATATCCAGCTCAGGTCGGGGCCCAGGCCACCGCTGCTGATGAGAGCCAGCCGTTCGCAGTAGTCGCGATGCTGATACGTGAACTGCATGGCCACACCGCCACCAAGCGACTGACCGACCACTGTCGCCCTGGTGATGCCAAGTTCATCGAGCAGGTCACGCAGCCATGCCGCGAACGCACCCAGCGAATAGTCACCGCGCGGCTTAGCGGATTCACCATGCCCGAACAGGTCCGGTGCCACCACCCGGTATTTCTTCGACAGCTGGGGCAGCACCGCCCGCCAGGTCGCCGAACTTCCCGCCATGCCGTGAATCAGCAGCAGCGCCTCGCCGGCTCCCGCCTCCCGATAGGCAACACGGTCGCCGTGCAGATCGAGAAACTTCATCTCGCTCACGTGAACCAGTCTCCATCCAATGGTGTTCCGGTTGGTGGCACATCCTCATAACAATCGTGATCAGGCCGCATCCGCGGATGCGGCCTTAGATCGGTGTTCCTCGGCTGAGGGGCCGTTGGTCGTCGTCGCGCCTGCGGTAGTCCCCTTGGCGTCCGCACCGCCGGGGGTGGCCTCCATCGACGGCTCGGTGAAACCGCCGGTGAACGACCGGACCAGGTCGGTCACCTGGTGCAGCTCCGACCCGTGCGGTCCCGAACCTTCGGCCGGTCGGACTTAGACGACGGCGTAACCTTCGACTCCGTCGTCTTCCCCTGAGTGGGTGTCGACTCCGCGGTGTCACCGGCAGCGCCCGGCCTCGTCGTGGCAACGGGGTCCACCGGCTGCGTTGTCGGCGGCCCGGTCGCGGAGACCAGGATGAGCGGATCAGGCAAGAGCACGGCGACCGCCATGACCGGTCCCAGTCGGTTCCGTTTTGTTGGAGAAGGCCTGCAACACCAGCGGCAACGTGTATTTGTCGCTGGACCGGATGAACACGATGACGACGGGGCCGTCGTTCCACGCCTGCAGGAACGCCGAGCGCAGCAGGCGAGTTGGGGGGTCGACGAGTGCGGCGACCGTCGTGGCGGGCGCGACCGGGTGATCCCGGTGGCGCACACGGTCCAAGCGGACGACCGCTCCCGGGCAGCCTGGAGTCTTCGACAACGCCGGGGACGTCCCGCACACCGAGCAGCCCGCTGCGGTTCTCCCGACCGCTACGCGAGTTCGTGGACAGCACGGCCCCGCCGCGGCCGACCGTCAGGCGCTGCGCTGGCGGATCCTTGGGGTCGTCACGGGGCCCGCCGAGCCCCTGACGGGCGCGATCGCACGCTGACTCGCCGCCGGCCGTGCGCGCAGCCCGCTCACCCGCGGGACAGCCGCCGGGCGTTGCCGCGCACCCGACGACGCACCGGGGCTAGCGCCCGCCCGGCCGCGACCGGGCCGGGTGCCGAGGTCGCTGCGGCCATCGCCGCCTGCGTGAAGGCCTCGACCTTCTCCTGCCACATCCGCGTGTACTCGCGGCGGTCTCGGGCGCTGGGCGGCCATCCGCCGGTGAACGTCCGCGCCGTCCGGTACCCGATCACCAGCGGCGCCGTGCAGGCGATCTCGCACATCTGCAGCCAGGGAGCGATCCAGTCGGTCGCCGAGGGCACCCGGGTCCGGCGGCGAGCTGTGCGCCTTCGGCGCGTGACGTTACGAGACGTGGCCATCCCCCGACCCTACGGATGTCGCCCCGGCCGGTGCTGGGCGGCGCCGCGCCGGTCTCTCCGGATGCTCCGGCCCCGCACGTCCTTCGGGCCCGCGTGGTCGACCGCGATCGACCGGCCCTATTAGCTTCCGGTTCGGCCCCACCCGGGCGGATCAGGAGAGAAGCGGCCGATACCCCGCACGGCTCTCATCGGCAGCGGACGAGGCCTTCGCCCGGCTCCGGCAGACCAGTCAGTCCGAAAACGTCAAACTAGCCGTGACGCGCAACGGTGGAGTTCCAGCAGCGAGCGGATTCGTTGGGCGTGGGCGGGGCCCAGTGGCACCCTCGCCAGCCGTCGCCGACCAGTGACGCCGAACAGGTCCGACACCGCGATCAACACGCCGGCTTCGGGCGAGCACCGCATGGATCTGAGCCTTCAGTCCGGCTCGGATCGCGACGAGCTTGGCGCGGTAGCGCACCAGCTAGCAGCAGGGGGTCACCGACGTGTGCGTGCCCTGCCCATTAATCAGCAGATGCCCGCGGCCAGCTCCCGCAATCTCCCTGTCGCCACCCGCCGTCTGGGTGGACGCCCCGGAAAGAATGAGCGGCCGCACCCAGCACCAGCCCGCATGCCGGGCATCCCCTCCGTCATCATGTCGCCGGACCGTCGTCCGTGGACCCAGATAAGGCTGGGCGCTGGCACGCCCCTTCCTGCCCTCGATGGCTTCCCTCAGTACACGCGGAGGCATCATATGGCTTAATTTGCAACGCTTTTACCCTCGTCTGGCCGGGCCGTCAGCATGCGGCGGGATCCGCGCCGGCATCAAGGCCGTTCGTCCTCGCTGCGCTGCGGGCGCTCCACCTTGACCCCGGACCACGGCCCCACCGCCCCAAGCCTGGGCGCCGTCGAGGACCAAGAACAGAAAAGACAACGGACTCCCAACCTTTACGGGGGTCCCCAAAACAGAGAAGAATTTGATGGGCGCTGGCGCGCCCCAGCGCCGACACCATCACCGGGCCGCCACCATCGGCTTCTGTAAATCTGTTTTTCCAGAAACTCGTCGTTTGTACGATGTCGTCGCTGCGCAGCGCCCACATCTGCTGCAGCGCAGCGGTGGTGATGTCCTCGGGCGAAAAGTAGTACGACGTCAAGAATCCCGGATGGGCCTTGATCGTGCGCCAGCCCGCCTCCACCGCGGGCTTGGCCAGGGTGCGGTGGCGTCGGCGGAGGCCCGTGCTGACACCACCGGAGCCCCGCCCTCAATGTCGTCGGGTTCGCGTTGAGGCTCCGGTGGCGTCGGGGCCACCGCCAGCCGCGCCGAGCTCGTCGAGCGCGGTGTCCAACTCCTCGGCGCTCAAGGCACTCGCCCGGATACCTTCTGCACAAAAGCATTGATGATGCGTTCGGTCGCCGCGGCGGCCCGCCGCCCCAATCGAGTGGCGATACCGCAGCCAGGTACCGAATTGGTTATATCCAGTCGCACGATCAGGTGGGTTTCGCGTCGGCCGGCCGCGGGCCGGTCGGCCAGCAGGGTGCTTTAGAGCCGCGGGTATCCGCTGCCGCGGCGCACCCGATGCCCCGAATTGACCACATCGATGCCGGCCAGGTTCAACGCGCCGGGCTGATCGAGCATCCCCACCAGCAGTTCGAGCGGCACCGCATTGGTGGTCAGCGACACCGTCGACCCGCGTAGCAGCGTCGGTGCGTATGCCTGGCCGGTCGCACACACCATCGTGATCGCCTCGCGCTCATCGGCGCGCACCCCGCGCACACAATGTTGCCTACCGCTTCCTCGACCCCGCCGGCCACCTGCTGGCCCCGACCGCGGAGAACCTGAACCGCATCCACCTCGTCGACAGCCGCGGGACGGTCGATCTCGGTGGGATCGACCTCATCCTCGCCGGCGACGTCACCAGCCCACTGCTCGGACTCACCGGCGGCGCCGCGGTTCGGCCCCCGAAAAGGCGCCACCGCAGCCGAGGTCGCCCAACTCGACGCCGGACTGGTCAACCTCGTCGCCGCCTTCACCCGCTCCGGTCCTAGCCACGCCGCCACCGCGGCCCGCGCCCGGGATCAGGTGCCGCCGGCGGCATCGGGTACGCCGCCATGCTCCTGGGTGCCAGCACCGCCTCCGGCGCGGACTACTTCCTTGACCTGCTCGACTTCGATCGCCACGTCGGTGACGCCGACCTGGTCATCACCGACGAAGGACGCCTCGACCACCAGACGCTGCAGGGAAAACTGCCCGCCGCCCGCGCTGCGCGCCGCACCCACTCCCGTGGTCGCTGTCGTCGGCCGCAACGACCTCGACAACAAGTCCGCCAACACCGGATTCGCCGGCATCTTCCCCGTCGCCGACCTCACCGACGACGACACCTCCCAAGATCCGCAACGCACCGCAGAACTACTGCAACACATCGGAACCCACATCGGCGCCCGCTACGCAGCATCGCCGTGAGCGGTCGTGCTGTGGCGATCGAAGAGCCGTTCACAGCTCGGCGACACCGACAGAGCAGGCCGGTAAAGCAGCGTCCCGTGGCTGGCCTCAACCACGAAAAGGAGTCACCACCGTGCGGATTGATCACCACCAACTACCTGGTGCCCGGCGACGACAACGCGGCTGCGGCGATGCCGTGAACCCACACCGCATCAGCTCGCGACAGCAGCCGCTGCCGACCCGCAACGCGGCGCGATCGGAACCCGCCCGAGCTCTTGTGCGACCAGAACAGCCAAAACGGTTGAGAGGCGATCCCACAACGTCGGGGTCGAGTCCAGCGCCATCACGTGATCGCGTTCCATCCACGACTCGAAGCCGACGTGCCCGCCGGTCGTGGCCGACCACCACAGCCCGCTCAGATGCCGCTGCCCCTTGTGTGAGGTGAACCGGCGTATCGGGCTGCACGACTCGAACGGTGTGGCCCACGCCTGCGACAGCGACACCCGGTGCTCGAGGCCGTCGTCGGTGACGTAGCCGATCTCGAAGCCGCCAACACCGACCGGCTCAGCCGCCCGCCGCACCTCAGGGGTAACGCAGTCACAGATCAACATTGTTCGCCGCGAGCGGTCCGCACCCCGGTAGCGACTCGCAACCTAAATCCGGACGTCGCAAGATCCGTCGCAACCTAAGTCCGGACGTCGCAACCTAAATCCGGACAGGACACTTCTTCGCTGTCTCGTCCAGTTGAAGATTGCGAGGGATCCCCCGGGCTTGTTGGGGTTCGCAACCTAGGTCTGGACGATCCCAGCGCAGGTCGTCCAGATATACATTGCAATTTCGGCGACCGAAGCATCCAGGCGCGTCGAACGACGGCAGCATGCAGCGCAAGTCCCTCAAACAAGCCGTACCAACGGCACTGTTCGGCACCCACCGCACGGCAGGCCCAGTCTCCGCTGATCAGCGATCTGTGGACGCTGCCTTCATGCCTGGCTCCCGTTCGGCGGGCCGCGCCACGCCGTCCGGCCCTTCCACCACGGCCTCGACCGCCCATGCGAGGTTTGCCGCCTCGTCGCGCAGCAGGTGTACGTCCTCGACGGGACGGCTCGTTAGCCGCTGCACGGCGGACGCCGGCAACACGAACGCGGCCGCCACGGCGGTGCTGTCCGCGAGTGACGGAAGGAACATTGTCCAGCGCCCGGCGCGCCCTCGGCCCGGCCGCCGCCGGTCTGGGCGTGCGCCGCCGGGGCGAGCAACAGCGTCATGCTGAACGTGTCGGTGACGAGCAGGTGTGACGTCGTGAACACCGCGCCGACCGGCACCGGCGGGCAGCACGAAGTGGTCGTTGCCGAACACAAGTGCGAACTGCAGCAGTGCCATCCGGGCCAGGTCGGCGGCATTTGCCTCGACGTCGCCGAGATCGATCGCGGCGTCCTGCTCCTGCCACCAGCGCGGCTTAGGCTGCGGTCGCCTTGATGAGCTGGTTGAGGCGGAAGAAGTCCGTGGGGTCGTACTCGGTCTTCAACGCGCGCAGTCGCTCCAGGCTCGGCCCGTACGCTTCCTGTAGACGCTCCCTCTCTTCGCCGAGGTCGTTGGCGTAGGTGGCGCGCTCGGCGAAGGGACGCATCGCCTCATAGCACTTCCTCGACCATGCTGTGCCCGACTCCACGTCGGCGTGGTCCTCGGTTTCGAGCATCACGAGGCAGTTGTAGTGGTCGAAGCGGTGGGGGAAGGCCGTCCGGGCAGCGTCCATGCGCGCAGCGGCGCCGTGCAGCTGTTGCATGCCAATGACCGAGAGCGCGGTGGGCTTGCGGGCCGCGTACTCCAGGAACACGTCGATCGCCTCGTCGCCGAGCGTGCGCACGAGGCCCGACTTCCAGTAGTAGAGGCGGCCCGGGGGCCACGCTTCGTCGGTCATGCTCTGCATGTCCGTGTAATCGCGCGGTTCGAGCATGTCCGCGAGCGGCGGGCCGAAGTTGCGCAGCGGCGCGAGTGCCTTCTCGCCCTCGTCGATCGGGCCGCAGTGGCAGGCGACGATCGCGAACGCCAGCTTCCCGTCGGGCGCGGTGGTGAGCAGCCCCACGGTGCTGACCTCGTCCGGGCAGCTGCTGGAGAACTCGTCAAAGAAACGCAGGGCGTCGCGCGTTGGCGCGTACAGCACCATCCCGCCGAGCACTTTGCCGACTGGGTGAAGCCGGTACTCGAAGGATGTGATCACGCCGAAGTTCGCGCCGCCGCCGCGCACGCCCCAGAACAACTCCGCGTTCTCGCCCTCGCTGGCGCTCACGTGCTTGCCCTCGGCGGTCACCAGCTCCACCGAGAGCAGGTTGTCGCAGGCCAGGCCGTACCTGCCGGCGAGATAGCCATAGCCGCCGCCGAGGGTGAGCCCGGCGATGCCCACCTCGGAGGCGATGCCCATTGTGGTGGCGAGCCCGTGGGCCTGTGTGTGGCGGTCGAACTCGCCCAGCGTGAGCCCGGGCTGAGCGCGCGCCGTGCGCCGCTGCGGATCGACCTGAATGCCCTTCATCGGCGAAAGGTCGATCATCAAACCGCCGTCACACACGCAGTTGCCGGCGATGTTGTGGCCGCCGCCGCGCACTGCCACCGCGAGATCGTGCTCACGAGCGAAGCGCACGCTGCAAACGACGTCGTCGGCAGTGGAGCACCGTGCGATCAGGGCCGGGCGCTTGTCGATCAGCCGGTTCCAGATCATGCGGGCACCGTCGTAGGCGAGATCATCCGGCACTAGAACCTCACCGTGGAGATTGTCCTTGAACCCGGCGACGGTCGCGTCGTCAAGTTCGGCGACCCTCGAACCGACCCCGTTTGTCGCGGCTGACTCTGTCATGTTTGCTCCCTTCGCTTCGGCGCCGTGCGATTTCGACCCTGCTAGTGGTCGATCCGTGTGGGAGAACCGCTTGGCCTCGCTCGGCACCTTCAGTCGCCGGCGGCGAGCAGCTCGGCGAGGTTGTCCAGACTTGCGCGGACGATGCGCGAGCTCCTTCGCCACTTCGGCGAACCACTGTGGTGTCGGCCATTCGAATCACCTTCGATTCAACGAAGTTCGGCCTGAAAGTCCTGATCATATTCCTTCCCGGGGGCTTTGGGGCTCATCGCTCAGCGGTGGCCGCCTCAGCCGCCCGGCGCACCTCAGGGGGTAACGCAGTCACAGATCAACATTGTTCGCCGTGAGCGGTCCGCACCCCGGTAGCGACTCGCAACCTAAATCCGGACGTCGCAAGATCCGTCGCAACCTAAGTCCGGACGTCGCAACCTAAATCCGGACAGGACACCCGCCTCCCCATTTGTCTCGTCCAGTTGAAGATTGCGAGGGATGCCCCCCGCTTGCTGGGGCTCGCAATCTAGGTCTGGACGATCCCCGCGCAGTTCGTCCAGATTCACATTGCAATTTCGGCGACCGGAGCATCCGGGCCGTACCGGCGCCACGGCACTGTTCGGCACCCACGTCCCGGCCAGGCCAATCCCGCTGATGTGACAGGACAGTCGGCGACGGGTGTCGATGGGCCTCGGACAACTGCCGCCGCAATCGGCCGCGCCGGTGGTGATGAACGTGGCCGGGGGGTTGCGGGTCGAGGTTTTCCTCGGCCTCGAGTTCCGGGGATATTTCGCAGATATCCGCGTGGCTGAGGTCAGCCCCTCGAATCATCGTCTAGCTGCAAAAACACATCACAGTACTTCACGGGAGCTATCTGTAACTCGTGGCCAAGTGTGGCCAAAACGGGGCCACGGCGGCCCGCGCTCTGGGTTGTGAGACCTCGGCTGCACAAGTTGAACAGGCGCGCCTCTACCGTCGAGCAACGTCCAGGGGAAAGAACTCCGGACAACGGGGGCCAACCGGGGTCTACCGTCGAAGTGGGAGTCCGGAGATGAGGCCAAGTGAGTAGAGCTGACAACGAGCGACGAGACGTTTTCGACGAGCGCGCTATACATTTGGGTGCGGGTTTTAAAGAGCAGGAGCGCCCGCACGTTTTGGAGACGTTGGCGGCGCTCGGGGCGCACCTGAAAAGGTGGAATCCCGATGAGGTGGACGTCGAAGTCTCGGTACAGGATCGCGGCGGTAAGGAGCAGCGCGTGACGCTCCGTACGACCCTGCCCGGTCTTCCACCGCTAGTAGCGGTCGCCGACGACCGGGACCTGACGCGAGCCCTCGGTGAAGCGAAGCGCGAGCTGATCCGTCAGATTGACCACCACAAGTCGGCGCGCGAACCCATGAACAGCCGTCAGCTCCGAAGCGAGTCGATCCGGCATCCGAAACAACAAGGCTAGTCGCCCTAATCGCGCGGTTCCGTCTCGTACGCGACCCTGTACTTCCTCATGCCTGGAGCGTTTTCCACTGCGTGGCCACCCCCCGGATCCCAGTCCACCACGCGCACGAGCCGCCTATCGGTGGGAAGTTGCCTTCTTACTTCCTCCTCAAGCGCCTCACGCAGTCGTTCCCGCTCGAATGGCGTGATGTCCTCCGTTACCGACGCCTCCGTAAGCTCCATGCGAATCTTCATGCGGCGCATTGTGCTCCGCGCTTGACCCTCCGGGGTCACAGCGTGCAGCGACGCCAGTTGATAGCCACCTGGTCGATGGGCGTACCGGTACTGAGCACGATGTACTCGCGTGCCATTGGCTCGACCTCGCTGGGATAGCGAGCTTGCGTCCGCCCGCCAAGCTTAGGAATGTGGACCATCCACCAGCCGCCGTCGCGGGTGACGTCGATATCGAACCTGGACATTGGTCTTTCTCTCTCTGACGAGGTGGTACGGGGGCTTCACTCACGAGCACGAGATCAGCCACGCGCCGGTTCAACGATCGTCCAGTCATGCGATCGTGGTCGGCGCCAGCCTGGGGCCTCGAACGCCGGGGGGCGGCCCGCGCCGGCGAGGGGTCACCGGCGCGGGCCTGTCTGGGGTGGGCGATTCTTCACTTTCGAGCAGCGGTGTCGGCTAATGCGGCCTTCAGCGCACGGTCATTGACCGTTACCGGCGCCAGCCGAACCAGTTACCCCAGCCGCGATCGCCGTGCCAGCCGTCGCGGTCACCGCCCCAGCCGCCGCCGTGAAAGCCGCCGCCGTGAAAGCCGCCGCCGCCGTGACCGGCGATCTGCACAATATTGGGGGCCACGGCGGCCGGCGCGGTGGCGATGGTTGCCGGCTGAGCCGGCGCGGGATCGGCCATGGCCGCTGGTGCGGCGGCAATAGCTACCGCGGCAGCACCCGCCGCCAACGCTGGTGTGATGTACTTCAGTCCGATTCGCATCGTGTTACTCCTTCGCTGGCCCTGTTTCGTGGACCGTTTCCAGAATTGCGCTCCAGCGAAGCCCATGTCGTCACGGCTGACACCCATCCATGCTTCCCCACCAGCTGGAATCTGTGCTTACCGGTCAACAGCCAGCGACGGGGAGGACGGGTCATCAGCTGACCACGAGCGGAAGTGGTCGGCACACCACTTGGCGGTGCCATTGCAGCGAAGTCACCTACCGGCCCGCGCTTGCCGAGCACTGCAGGCTGCTGAACGGCCGCGCTAGCACACGGAGGGCACAATGACCTCATGGCCGACCCGCCGGCGTTCCGCACCGGCTACATGTCGATACTGCTGCCCGTAGAAACGGGCGAGGGTGAGGTGCGGCGCGTCATCCGCGAGAGTGTCATCCGCGCGCTGGCAGCTGCGGGCGAATGGCCGATACGCGTTGATGTTGTGACGAGCAAGGGGTCGGACGACGGACGGACGAAGCGGTGGTTTGTTGAGTACGAGACCGGGCCGTACGGTCAGGTCATCGACCAGCCCGACCAGTGCGGGTGAGGGTAGCGACGACGCCGCGCCCGGTACGGCACTCCAAACGTAGGCGCGCCAGCCTGGACTCGGAACGGTCGTCAGCGGTGGGGGCCTACCGGACGGTAAGGGTGCCTTGCATGTTGGCATGGTATTTGCAGTGAAATGGGTAGGTGCCCGGTGTGGCGGGTGTGAGCACGGCGTCGAGCCGTCGAGCCGTCAGGCCGACCGAGTTGCTCGACGAGCGCGCTGAAAGTGAGAACTAATGCAAGTGGCGACTGCCCTGCGAATAGTGTCTGTCGTCGTCGCCGCCAAGGCTCTGCTGATCGGCGTGGTGTACTGGCGGCGCACGCCGAAATACTTGGCCGCCCTGTGCACATCGGAGCGGGTAGTTGGGCCTGTGTTGATCGCCGTCGTGACGATCGGTGTCGCCATAGCACTAACGGTGTGCGTTGCAGCTCGTCATCAGAACGGCGACCGAACGCCCTGACAGCCCCTCGGGCTGGCCCGTCATCCTGCTTGGGTGGCGGGTCATCGACGGCAGTACACGCCACGATGCGCACGCGGAGTTGAACCCACGACCGGGCCGATGCTGTGTCGTGGTGCACGGCGCCCAGTAATTGTCCGGCTTGTCTCGGACGTTACTGATCCCGCTGGAATGTGTCCGCGATGCGGGTGTGGAGTTCCAGGCCGCGGGCGTGGTCGGGAATCCGTGGTGGTTCCAGCGTCAACGTCTCGCGGTTGGAAGCTGCGCCCGCGTCAGTACCGGTGGCCTTGTCCCGGCGCTCGGATGCTTGCGGTGTGGCGCGTTCCAGAAATCGGAGCAGTTCGACAGGGAAGGGAAGTACCAGGGTGGAATTCTTCTCTGCGGCGACCTCGACGACGGTCTCCAAAAGTCGCAGTTGCAGCGCGGCCGGGTGCTCGGCCATGACCTCGGCTGCTTGGGCCAGCTTTTCGGACGCCTGAAGTTCGCCCTCGGCGGTGATGACCCGAGCCCGTCGCTCACGCTCTGCCTCGGCTTGGCGTGCAATCGACCGCTTCATCGAATCGGGCAGCACGACATCCTTGATTTCGACGCGGTCGATCTGAACACCCCAGCCCAGCGCGGGACTGTCGATCATCAACTCCAGCCCCTGATTGAGATGCTCGCGGTTGGACAGCAGGTCGTCCAGATTGCTCTTGCCGATGATCGAACGCAGTGATGTCTGTGCAACCTGGCCAATAGCCGACACGTAGTCCTGCACGTCGACAGCCGCACGCACCGGATCCGAGACCTTGAAATAGATGACAGCATCCACACGGACGGTCACATTGTCGCGGGTGATGCCATCTTGGGAGGGCACGGGCATCGTGATGATCTGCATGTTCACTTTTTCGAGGCGATCGGCGATCGGAATCAACATCGTGAGTCCCGGTCCGCGGAGGCCGGATTGCACACGGCCGAACCGGAAGACGACGCCGCGTTCGAACTGCTTGACGACCTTAATATTCGTTCCGAGCCAGAGCACACCGATGCCGAACGCTGCGGCCAGCGCGTAGAGGGTGATCATTTTCTATCTCCAATCTGCCCAGGCTTCGGCTGTCGGTACTCGTTAGCGAGCCCGGGCTGCTATTACCGATGAAACGCCACTCCTTCCGACGAAGCGAGTGAACGTGCTCGGCTCCCCGACCGAGCAAACGCCTGTGTTCGCGGCAGTGATGCGTGGTCCGAGCAGCGCTAGCCCCGCAACTGCCGCCGCGGCCACGAGCGTCCTCGTTCTCGCCCACAGCCGGTTCGGGTAGCCGCCGGCCGCCGGCCGCGCCAGGCGTCCTTGAAAAAATCCGAAGTGATTCGCGCTCAACAAACTTTCACGAATTTAATCGCATTGCGACGCAACCGATTTCATAGCTTGCGGTCGTAAATGGTGCGCTCGCGGCCCCCATGTCGGCCCGTCTCCCGGGCCGTGGTGTTGGCATACTGACAAGGTGCGCGTGCAAGAGGGCCGAGAACGACATCGTCGTCAACTGCGTGCTGCAGGACACCGACGCTCCGTTGACCTTCCTCACCGAGCAGGACCTCGGCGCCTTCCTGCCGGGAAGTCTCATCGTCGACGTGTCCTGCGACGAGGGCATGGGCTTCAGTTGGGCCCGCCCAACCTCGTTCACCGCTCCGAGCTTCGTGGTCGGTGACAACGTGCACTACTACGCCGTCGACCACAGCCCGTCGTATCTGTGGAACTCGGCCACCTGGGAGATCAGCGAGGCTCTGCTGCCGCACCTGCGGACGGTGCTGGCAGGCCGCGCCGCGTGGGAGGCCGATCCGACCATCGGGCGGGCGATCGAGATCCGCGACGGCGAGATCCTGAACCCGAACGTGCTGTCCTTCCAACATCGCGGCGACGTGTATCCGCACGCGGTCGTGTCGAGCGGGATCCTGCACTAGCTCGGCTAGAACCGGCGAAGCCGGGTTTTGAGTCAAGTTTGGTGTGCTGGGGTCGGGTTGATGGTGTCATGCGGCGAGACCTGTTGTGCGGGTGAGGTTGTCGAGCGCGGTCTGGTGCCCGCCAATCGTGGCGGTGACTGTCCGCTCGACGACTCCGTACACCTGACGGCCGACGAAGCCATCAGGTTAGCGACAGCACTCTTGAAGACAGCCGGGGATATCAAGGGGGAACCAAACGGACCTGCATCCCGTCTGATCTAACGGTTCCCCTCCATCGGTCCGCCATCCAAGATCCCCTCACGGGTGGCGGGCGAATTCATGCGGCAGGGGTGGCGATCAGGACTACCGTCGATGACGGTGGACGGGGTCCTGAGGAAGGACGGTTCGACCTCCCGTTCTTGGGAGGCGGACCTGATGCAAGCCGCCTACCTTCTTGAGCTGCTTTGTCGTTATCGGCTCGAGGCCGAGATGTCGCGCGCCAAGCTCTACGTGAACATTCACAAGCTCATCGTCGCCGGGAATAGGGCACGGGCCGACGACCTGCGTCGACTCATTCCCGCGACGGAAGCCGGGGTGGTTACCCTCGACCTCCTCGGCGAAGCACTTCGGGATCGAATTATCGCGCTGCGTTCCGCGATTCTGCAGGCCGCCTAATCAAGCTCGATCGACTTCCGCCAAAATGCCCTAACCGCTGGAGGGCTGTGCGGGCACTCGTAGGCTTCAGGTGTGCTGGGCGACCTAGTTGTACAGACCACGGCCGGGAAGTGGATCACCCACCCGCCCACTCGATGCCCCAACGGGCACACCCTCGGCCCGAACCAAGTCCTCGTCGGGCACGTCGCCTGCCTCGGTCATGGCGGCGGGCACACCACATGGACCTGCCGCACCTGCGATGAGACGGTATACGTGGGCCGCCCACCGCGGCACGAATTGCACCAACGTAGAATTTTCCCAGAACTACGGCATATGTTGTGCTCAGCGGCCTGACCAGGCACCCGCTTGGTTGGCAAGTCGCTCCGCACGAGAAGAGACTTCAATGAAGAAGCTCGCCATCCGGCGGGAACATCGGATCAACGAAACCCAGGCGGAATCCGCAATCAAGGACTACGTCGACCATTTGGCCGACATCGCGAAATTCCCCGATCGAACGGGGCGTACCCCCGACTTCGACACACCCCTTGGAGACACCCTGCCCGCCAGCATCGACCCCGAGACCGCTGCCGGGCTGGCATCCAACCTACGTGCCGCACTACCACGGATTCGCGAGCTGCTGGGGCTGCTCACCCGGCGCGGCAAGGAAGACGGCTAAACCTACTCACCCGGCGTTAGGTGCCTCACCCCGCGAGACCGGAGCCGTCTTCGACCGCACCGCCGCCAACCTGCGCCACGGCAAGGGCGGCAAGCAACGCGTCGTACCGATCACCGACACCGTTGATGATGACGAGATCCGCGCCGCGATGACGGCCGCGGTCGCCGGCTGACAAACCGCGGTTACCGCACCGCGGCCGGGCCAGCCAGGACACGGCACGCGGCCGTTAGCGGCGGCGCGTACACCACGCCACCGCACGCCAAGCACGTCCAAGTCGTATGCCCGCCAACACAATCGCAAGGCTGGTGCCCGACCAGCGTGCGGCCGGCGCCGAGCCGGTGACCGCGCGGGCAACGCTGCGGTGGCCGAACCATCCACGAGCCGTCTGTGCAGCGGACAAGCTCGCCGACTGCGAGCATGTATCAATCATCGCCCGAGGGGACGCGGCTTCATTCATTCCGGCGCTCAACACGCGATGATAGGTGCCTCATGACCCCCGCACAGAGCAGCGTGTCGGCGCCATCGTCCGAGAGGAACTAGCTCTGTTTTGGGAAGATCTCGGCCAGCGCTTCCAGAAACTCGGTGCCGGCTTCAGATCGGCGCTCGAGAACTACGACTCGGCCCTCCAGTCGCATGACCGAAAGCATCAGGAGCTGCAACAGTTCCTCCTTAGGTTGGCCCTCGGGCGTTGGTGGGTGGGCGACCATGAAGTCTCTGATCGCGCGGCTAACCGGCATGCTTTCGGGGATGTCGGCGGCGCGGATTTGGGCCATGAAGACGGGGCTCGCTCACAGTTCTTCTCCTTCGCTGTGTGATCGACAGCGTCAGCGTAGGAGAACGGCCCACGCCGGACGCAGGAGAACCGATGTCCGGCGCGGGCCACCCTGAAGGCCGGGGACTACCAAGGGGCTAGGCGCGGCAAGCTCGTCGCTGTACGTGCCTGCCTGTAGAAGCGAGGGGCGATGGCACCAAAGCGCCAGCCGCCTGGGCGCAGATCATCGACGACTACATGCTGACCCTCGCCGCGGCCGGGCAACCGCCAACCACGACGGAATTGCGCCGAATCCAATTGGTTCGGATGGCCAGAGACATCGGCGGCCGTCCGGCCGATGTTGCCGGGGAGAAGTTCGTCGAATGGTTCGGGCGGCAGACCGGATGGACGATCGAAACGCGCCGCAGCTACCGCGCCGGCATCCGCGGATTCTTCCGGTGGGCATACAGAACCAAGCGGGTGCCCGACCATCTGGCCGACGAGCTGCCCAAGGTACGCGAGCAACGCGGGCGCCGCGGCCGGGGCCCGACCGCCTATGAAGCTATTTGCTTAACCAGCGGAATGTCCTCTGCCTCAACAGGAATCATCTGTTCCGTTCGATCCGTTTGCGCTTTGCACACAACGCATTGCCGACCCAACGTAACCTTCCGAATTGGCTTGTCAGGGAACAACTTATGGAAGCAATCAAAGCAAATCTTCTGAGTCATCAGATCGGATCTTTCAGGCAGAGGTCCCGGTACTCATCGAGGTTCGTGACCCCGGCCGGTAGCTAAGCTAGCTGCCGCGGCGGCGTGACTTGATGATCTCGAGGCGTTCCTTGAGCAGTTCCTCGAGTTCCTCGATCGAGCGGCGTTCCCGCAGCATGTCCCAGGGTGTGCGCGGCACCTTGACCTTCTTGGGTTCGGCCAGGTCACCACCGTCGATCAGGGTGCCCTCCATGCCGTTGCGGCACAGCCAGGTACCGGGGATCTCGGCGTCATCGGCGAACGGGACCTCGAACTCCTCACCGTTCTCCGTGCGATACCGCGCGATCTGACGCGGCGCCAGGTCGTGATTACGGTCGGTCTCGTAGCTCACGGCCCCAAGCCGGCTGCCCCTCATGACGCGATCAGCCATCAACAACACTCCTCTGTGCAGGTTACGCCCCGGCCGTGCTAGCTAACGCCTTCACGTACGCGAAACGTACGCGACCGGGGGCCCGTAGCCGTATCGGAGGCGAACCGCGGACGTGGAGACCCTTTCATGGTCGGGCCGACGGGGGCGTCGCCATGCCCGGCGCGCCAGTCAGGGGAACTTTAAACCCAGCACACGCTAGGCGTAGATATTGCGTCAGGCGCACAGTTGAACGACGATGCCGACGGCATCGACCGCAATCCCCGCCATTGCCCAACCGATGTCTTTTAGCTCGACCGCCTTCGACAGTGACTCAGGGTGTCCCAATTCCGTCGCGATGGCGTCATCGATCTCCTCGCGGATTCCAGACGATAGCTTCCTCAATCGGTAGCCAGGGCATGAACTATGTGTTTGGGGCTACCGTTGTCTGTCGACGGCATCTGAATTTTGACCCCCTGGCGGCAGGTGAAAATTGACCCCCTGGGGTGGTGGTTGGTTACAGCCAGGCCACCGAACCAGGGGGTCAAAATTCGGATGCCGCGCCGGGGTCAGTTTTCACGCGCCGCCGACAACCGTGCGCTACCTGTTCCGGCGGGTGACCCGGCGAGCTCGGCCCGCGATCACCCTCATCACTGAAAAAAGAGATGCAGCAGGCAATCGCCGCGAACTGCTCCACCCTCGACCTCACTCTCCACCCCCCTCCACCTTCGTGATCACCAATCCAGACCATCCGGATCGGTGATCACCGTCAGGTGGGGGCAGTTCAAGCCGTCACAACCGCCACGGCGTGTCGGCGAATGGGGCCAAATCAGACCGTCACAACGACACCCCGCCACCACACAGGTGGCGCCACTTCGAGCCGTCCCCCTGGGGCCAACTCCGGCTGTCACAGCCACTCATCGACCTCATCGAACACCGACAACACCCGAGCCCTCCGGAACCGAGACATCTCCGGCCGTGGACGAACCGGGAGAGGCCGGCAAAGACCGCTGAGGCGTCGGCGGTGGTCCCTCCGCGCGACAGCGCGTGTGCCCACCCGCCAGGCGCTACATACACAAGACCGCGGTCGCCGTCTGCATTAGCGCCCACCATGTTTGATGGAGCCCAATCCGCACAGGTCAGGAAGTCGAGGACGCGTTCGCAACGGAGCCGCCCCGGGTCCACCGGAGGACGCCGCTCGTCGATCTCGACCGCCGGACGGATGTCCTTACTTTGGGCCGAGCCGATGGGGCTGGACCAGCCAGCCGGCAAGGGCGACTCTGCACTCATACCGACGGTTTGATTCGCGCTCGATGCAGCCAGCGTCTGGGTATCTGTGCTGGTCAGATCTAGGCTGGTAGATATGCGGACCGCTTACCATGAGCAACTATCTGCTCTGACCCACCCAATCGAGGGACCAATGATGTCCGACAAATCACCGCGTAAGTCCATGTCGAAGAAGTCCGGAAAGTCGCTTAAGGAAAAGCGAGCCGATAAGAAGGCGAAGTCGAGCGAACACACTGTCATCGAGACCGCGTTCCATGCCAAGAAACGCTGACGCTCGGCCTCTCACTCTCGGCGTCGTGGCGCATTCTCGCAAGGAGAACGAACGACGGCTTCCGATCCATCCGATGCATTTCCAGCGAATCGACGCCGACCTTCGGGAACACATCTACCTGGAGAACGGGTACGGCGAGTCGTTCGGCCTGACCGACGAGCAGTTGGCGCCGTACGTGGGTGGGCTGCTGCCCCGGGACGGGCTGCTCGGCGACTGCGACGTCATCGTGCTGCCGAAGCTTCAGCCCAGTGATCTTGCGGAGATGCGGGAAGGTCAGATCGTGTGGGGCTGGCCGCATTGCGTCCAGGGTGCCGAGGTCACCCAGCTGGCCATCGACCGGCGGCTGACCCTGATCGCGTTCGAGGCGATGAATCACTGGGCCCGTGACGGTGGCTTTTTGCTGCACGTCTTTCACAAGAACAGCGAACTCGCGGGCTACTGCTCGGTGCTGCACGCGCTCGAGCTGATCGGGACGACCGGCATCTACGGTCGTCGGCTGCGCGCGGCGGTCATCGGCTTCGGTGCGACCGCCCGGGGAGCGGTGACGGCGCTCAACGCGCACGGTGTCGGCGACGTTCGGGTACTCACCAACCGCATGGTTGCTGCCGTCGGCTCGCCGATTCACTCGGTGCAGATCGTGCACCTGGACCACGATTCCGACGACCCCAATCTCACCTGCGCGGTCACCAACGACGGCCGAGTGGCGCTGGCGCCGTTCCTGGCCGAGAACGACATCGTCGTCAACTGCGTGCTGCAGGACACCGACGCTCCGTTGACCTTCCTCACCGAGCAGGACCTCGGCGCCTTCCTGCCGGGAAGTCTCATCGTCGACGTGTCCTGCGACGAGGGCATGGGCTTCAGTTGGGCCCGCCCAACCTCGTTCACCGCTTCGAGCTTCGTGGTCGGTGACAACGTGCACTACTACGCCGTCGACCACAGCCCGTCGTATCTGTGGAACTCGGCCACCTGGGAGATCAGCGAGGCTCTGCTGCCGCACCTGCGGACGGTGCTGGCAGGCCGCGCCGCGTGGGAGGCCGATCCGACCATCGGGCGGGCGATCGAGATCCGCGACGGCGAGATCCTGAACCCGAACGTGCTGTCCTTCCAACATCGCGGCGACGTGTATCCGCACGCGGTCGTGTCGAGCGGGATCCTGCACTAGCTCGGCTAGAACCGGCGAAGCCGGGTTTTGAGTCAAGTTTGGTGTGCTGGGGTCGGGTTGATGGTGTCATGCGGCGAGACCTGTTGTGCGGGTGAGGTTGTCGAGCGCGGTCTGGTATGCGTGGGAGGCTGTCCGTAGCGGTGGGGAGGCGATCTGATCGGTGAGCCGGGCCGGGCCGGTTGGGAGGAATCGGTCGTGGACGGCGGACAGGTATATCGCGGCGTGCAGGCCGTGGTCGGTGATCTTGTTTCGGTGGGTGTGCGGGATGCGGGTGATGAGGCCGCGGGCGCGGAGGCGGTGCAGGTCATAGGTCATAGGTGACCGTGTCGGGTGGTGCAGCCCGCAGTTCGGCGATCAATGGGCGGAGATCGTTGTTGGCGAAGCCGTTGGGTTGGAGCCGAAACAGCGGCAGCGCGGTGAGCAGGGCATGGCTGCGCCGCTCACCCCGGGCGCAGGCCTCGGATGCGGGTGCCGGTCGCGGTTGTGACGGGTGCGGTGACGGTGTGCAGGGATCGGGCCGTGGCCGATTCGTTGGACGCCGAGCAGGCGCCGGTTGGCGGTGTCGCCGATCTCCCGCAGCGCGGGCAGATTCGTCGGTCGTTTCCCGATCCCGAAATCGTTGGTGTCGGTGATGATGGTCTCGGTGCGCGGGGCATTCCCTTACTCCACCGCCTCACCGGGCAGAGGTGCGAATGCCAGGCTCGGTCGGTCGGGCTCAGGGCAGTCCACTCTGCACCGCAACTCTCGGGCTGTCCCGCGGTATCGGCAGAGAGAAGACGTCGGCACCGCTGCTGGACGGGGCGGCCCTGCCGACCAGGAGGGTGCTCTGCGCGGCCATCGCGATGACATCGCTCACATGGTTGCGTATGCGCAAAGCGCGGCGTTGCCGGCTCGCTCCGTTACCACAGCCGACGACCTCGGTCAGCATCGCCACAGCCGCGCGGTATTCGCCCAGTTCCTCCAGGGCGGATCGGACATGGCAGACCAACAGTCCGAGCAGGTCGGGCGCCGGAACCACGAGGTCCGAGGTCAAATCGATCCCGTGCCCTGTCAACCCCTCGCGGGCGGCCATGGAGTACCCCGCCTGCAGCGCCTCCGCGGTGATTTTCGGGGCGCACCCGCCCCCGCTGAGGGACCGCAACGCCGTCATCACCAGCGCACGTACCACCGTCGCGAGCAGAACTGTCTCGTTCACGGTCGCGGGGACGTCACTGACTCTCACCTCGACGGTCGGCAGATGAGCCGACGGCCGAACATCCCAATTGATCATCCCCTCGTCGAGGATGACACCGCACTCGACCATCTCTTCCACGACCGCGTCGTAGTGCTCGACCGAGGCGAACCACGGCGGCGGCCCCGAACAGGGCCACCGCGAGAGCATTATCGACCGCCAGCTCGCAAACCCGGTATCGACGCCGCGGTGGATGGGGGAATTGGCGGTCAGGGCCAGCAGGGCCGGTAGCCACGGACGCAGATAGTTGCCGACCTGCACCGCGGTTTCTCGGTCAGGTACGCCCACGTGGACATGGCCGGCGCAGACTCCCCGCGTCCCTGCAAGATATCCGAACCTGCTCGCTATCGTGCGGAACCGACGAATGTCTGTGATCGGCAACACGGCCGAACCGAGCACCGGCACGCCCACCGCCAGCAACCGAGCGCCGCAACGCGCGGCAGCATCGGCGGCCGCCGACCGCATCTCGGTCAGCCCCGTACGTAGTTCGTGCGTGTGCCAGCACACCGGCGATGTGGTCTCGACCTGGCACTGGGTGAACTCCAATTGAAGCCGGACACCAAGCTTTTCAGCCGCCTCGACAACCGCGAGGCTGCACGGGAGGGGGTGTCCAGTCGACGGATCAACGAGCAGAAACTCCTCCTCGACCCCCATCGACGGGTAGACCCACCCGTCAGGCTCGACGGTGCCGGCCGCGTCGACTCGGTCGGACCCTGACATGTTGGATCTTCTCCCACCTGTCGCGACGGCAAGCCGGTCAGGCATGGCGCGTGCTCAGTGATCGCACTGATCGCGTAGAACCGATTCCGCATCCCGCAACACCCGGAACCTCTCAAGAATACTCCCCCCCTTCGTAGATCTGCTCCCGCAGAAACACGGTGAGCACCGATCCCCGGGGCAATCACCCGAGGTTCATCCCCACTGGAGACAGCAACTTTGGGCGACACTCGAACACCCCCTCTGATCAGTGGTGGGGTTTGAGGTAGTTTCGTGATGGAGCAGGACAATTCGCACGGTGATACAGGTGGATCGACACCATCACCGAATACACTCAGTTGCTTGGTTGGCGGGCGACGATGACAGGAATGCGAGCACCGTGCACCACGGCAGTGCTGACCGAACCGAGCAGCATTCCGGCGAATCCGCCACGGCCGTGGCTACCGACGACGACCAGTTGGGTCGACTCGGACTGGTCGAGAAGACGGCGGGCCGGCTGATCCCAAACCACCACCCCTTCGACGCTGACGTCGGGGTAGCGTTCTTGCCAGCCGGTCAGCCGGACGGCAATTTGTGGCCGCCGTTGCTGCGTACTGGGTATCCCCCGAACCACGCAGCGACTCGCGAACGAACACCTCAGTGAGGGTCACGAGTACTGCTGCGAGCACGCCGGCGGAGTCAGTAGAAACGGGGCATGCGTGGATCCGGTCACCCTCAGCGTTGAGGGGGGCGGCGGCTCAACGGTGCAGCCAACCCGACACCCGGTGGCGCCGGTAATCGCCCCCCGGCGACTGCGGTAAATCCGGGTTGATGCCGGCTAACCACCTTTAGTCCTTACACGTCCTGATCGTGAGTGCGTGAGCATTGCAGGGCCATACCGCGTAGCGAAGACAGTCGGGCAGGGGTCATGACTTCCGGTCGCAACCGCGCCGCTTGGCGACGCCAAGCTGGCCGGTACAGCAGCGGCCGGTAATCGCCGGGCGTTCGCGGGAATCTATGACCGCTACGCCGACCGGCTGCACAACATCTGCATGGCATGGTGCGCGATCGCGATGCCGCCGCGCCGCGCCACCGGCCTACCGGACCCTCACTCCACCGCAGCCAAAACGGCTGGGAGCCGATAGCGATCACCGTCGGGTCGAAGTCCAGCAGCATCAGGTCGCGTTCCAGCCACGACTCGGACCCGACATGCCGCCCATCGGTGGCCGACCACCACCGGCCCGACAGATGGCGTTGCCCTCGATACGAGCTGAACCGGCGAACAGACGGAACCGACGCCAACCGCAGCGACCACGCATCCACCAACGGCACCCGAATCTGATCGCCGGCCGTGGTCGCATACGCCACATCGAAACCACGCGACCACATCCCAGGCCCTGCCGCTGATCGACCTCTGCATCGTCGTCACAGCCGGTGGAGAGGGGTTAGGTCGTGGTGTGCTGGTCGGATGAGTCGCTGGGCTCGATGACCGTTGTTTCCTCACGTGCCCCGTGGGTGATCTCGATGCGGCGCGGTTCGGCCCTCGCCGCCACGGGCAGGGTTACGGTCAGCACCCCGTTCTGATAGGTGGCGGCGATGTGCTCGGCGTCGATGTCCTGGCCGAGGGACAGGCGACGCATGTAACCGCCGGTGAAGCGCTCGGAGCTCAGCCACTGCACGTCGTGTTCGGTGCGTTCGCTGCGTTGTGCCTTCACGGTGAGGATGCCGCCGTCAACGCTGACGTCCACCGAATCGGGGTCCACGCCCGGGAGGTCCGCGTGAAGCACGTAGTGATCGCCGGAGCGGTAGAGGTCCATCGGCATGGCCAGTGGGACTCGGGCGGATCCGGGCGATGTACCGAGCAGCTGCGCGGCGAGTCGGTCGATGTCACGGAAGGGATCGGGATGAAGCACAGCAACCACCTCCTACATGCTGGTTGCCGCACCTCGCCACCGCGACGGGTGTCGGCTGGCTGCGCTCCTTCTGGTGTAGCACTCCACCTGCGCGGGCACCAGGGGTGCCGGCGCTGCGCTCAGGTCTTCGGCGATGCGGACCCTGGTGTCCAGGATCGCCTTCCGCATCAAAGGGGCCAGATGCGCCTCGATCTGCTCGCCGATGGCGGGCGATATCGGCGTCGATGCTGGCGCTCCGGCCCAACGTGTGCGCGAAGGGGAATTGGTGATGGTCGGCGAGATGCCCGTTGACCGCTGGGCCCAACTCATTTTGTTGCTTTACCTGGATAAACGGGGTAGACCTAGGGTACGGATCCACGGCAGACCAAGGTCGGACCGGAAGAGAAGATTCCTCCTCTCGGCTGTGGTGCCCAGCACGAGCACTAGGCACCCACGCGAAGCAAGGCCCACCAACTGGGCACAGCGCGGTGGGCTTGCGTCGGGGCGAGGAAATGTCTCTCTGACGCCGAGGCCACATTTCATCGCGCATCATGCACGCTTGGTAACCAGGTGGTTGCTGCTTCGGACGGCTCTCCTTTTCGTCAGGAGTGCCGTCCGACTCGTGTATGCCGAAAGAATCGCGCGGGCACGCCCAACGTGAAGGCGACGTGGCAGCCGAACGAGATCCAAATTGACGTGAAGACTGCCCCGCGAAAGCCTGAGGGCTGGCAGCGCTACTTCAATCAGAAGGTGAAGGAGTTCGGGGTCTACGCCGTGTACAACTACTCGGGGGTTGACCGCGATGGGATCACCTCATTCGCCGCCTCGCAGGACCTGGAGCGCGTCGTGAAAGTGATCGACATAGCCCTGGAGTACGCAAACGACAACTACCAGGCCGACGTATTGCCTGGGGACTCGGCGGCTCGGCACCGCAGAGCATAAAGCTACAGAGGCCGCGCAGCGACAAGCCGACCTCGACGAACGCGCAGCGAAGCTCGCCAAGCCGGATGACCCCTGAGCGCAACCGCCGACCAAGGAGCGGGAATGAAAAAAGACCAAGCAGACGAATTTGAACAGGAACTGTTGCAGCCGCTCGCAAAGGCTCTCCGCACGAGTCTTGGTGATACAGGGCAGGTGCACGTCAACAATGAGCCGCACCTGATGACCGGCAATCGGGTCGAGTACGAAACGTGGCTCGAAGTCGTGCTCAACGATGCACGAACCGAAGTCATCTTTCGGCCCCTCAGCCGCGAAGACTTCTCAGCGGTCTGGCAATGGGGAAAGAGCGGCCGATTCATCTTCCCGATTCCACAAGAGGGCGGCGGTTCCGGCGACAGCGCTCGAGCGTCCGTTGACGCTGTCGCCGAACGCATCCGCGAAACAGCAAGTATGTGGGATGAGGAGCCGCCCGAGTGGTTTGGCTGGTCAGTCACCTGAAGGCAACTTGGCCGCCGAACGCTAACCTCACACAACCTCCGCAGTGGTGTGTGCCCCGGGGCCGCCGAGGAGGAAGTCAGCGACGCCCGGGCCACCTTCTCGGCGCCGGACAGTGCCTGACGGGTTAGCGCACTGAGCCTTCGCGGCCACGGTGCCAGCAGCTTGTCCAAGCCTCTCAAATCTTGTTCTATTGCCGATTACTTGGACGACGTACACGCCGTTGCCGGCAAGCTGGGTTCCCCGCCAGTGCTCATCGGTCATTCGGTGGGCGGATTCATCGTGCAGAAGTACCTGGAGTCGCACGATGCTCCTGAGGGGGTGTTACTTGCTTCCACGCCGCCTCGTGGTGGGCGTGCGGGGACATTGCGGGCACTCAAGCGTCACCCATGGCTGATGATGAAGGCTTCTATGACCGGCGATAGCTTGGTTCCGCTCCGGTCACCTCAGCTTATTCGGGAAGCTTTTTTCTCAGCAGGCACCCCGGACGCGGATGTTCTCCACTGTGCTTCGCTGTTGGGTCCCGAAAGCGTGCGACTGGGACTCGACGTCTTGACGCAGAAGATTCGAACCGACCGGATCAACACGCCGCTGCTAGTCCTTGGAGCGGCGTGCGACAACACAACGATGGTTGCGGAAGTGGAAGCAACTGCCCGTGCCTACCACACACCAGCGGAGGTGTTCCCCAACATGGGCCATGACATGCTGCTTGAGCCTGGATGGCAGGCGGTCGCTGAAAGAATTGACGGCTGGCTCAGCGGCCAGGGACTGTAGCGAAATCCGTACCCGCGACTCCGACACGAACTTTCAAGACTCTCGAAACTCGTCTTGCGAGACGGCCTTCAGTTCCGCTCGGGCCTGGTCGATTTGGTCGTATGCGTACGTCGCCATGGCGGTGGTGGTCATCGTCTCGCCCTTGCGGGCGAGCGATTCGTAGGTCTGATCGCCAAGGACGTCGCGTAGGTGGGCGATCGCGGTGGTGATCTCGAGGTTGGTTGCCGTGGTGAAGGGGTTGGCGGCGAACTCGGCGATGGTGACCGCCGCCTCGTGGTGTCCGAGCCGGTCGAAAAGAGCGGGGCGAGGATCGCCAGCGGGGCACGGATAAGGGCGGTGTCGCGTGAGTCGTGGTAGTTGCGGATGGACATAGTGAGGTGGTCGAACGCGGACGCGGTGTCGCCGTGTTCGGCCTCAAGCCAGGCCAGATTGAGCGCCAAGTGTGACTCGTTGTCGCGGTTGCCGCTGTCTTGGGCTATCACCACCCCCCGGCGCAGGGCGTCCAGTGCGCGGACGGGGTCAACGTCGTCTCACGTCGGTCAGTTCCGCGGGCGAACGCGGGCCCGGATCGGGGCGGCGGCAACCATAGTGAACGGCACGGCGAGGGGAAAGTCATCGTCGAGCGATTGAATTTCGGTGTGCCGGATGATGGTCGCCAGACCGAGAGTCGCTTCGAGCATGGCGAAGTGATCGCCAATGCAGGACCGCGGCCCGCCACCAAACGGCAGGAATTGCCAGCGATCCCGGTCCTTGGAATTGGCCGGGCTGAATCGGTCGGGGTCGAACACCAGCGGATGGTCCCACAAGACGGGATCGCGATGCATGGCATAGATCCCCACCACCACCAAGGTGCCCGCTTCGACCCGGTAGCCGTCGACGTCGAAATCCTTCATCACCATCCTGGACGTCCCGGCCGCGGGCGGGCACAGACGCAGTGCCTCGTGCAGCACCTGAACGGTGTAACCCAGCCGGGGGACGTCGTCGGCGGTCAATGGCCGCTCGCCCACTGCGGCGACCTCGGCGGCAACCCGGTCCTGCAGATCCAGATGATGACCCAAGGCCCACAGAGCGTAGGTCAGGGTCGTCGCCGTCGTGTCATATCCGGCGCCCAGGAACACCACCAGTTCGTGGCGAATGTCCTCGTCGGACAGCGGCTGTCCCGTCTCCGGGTCAGCGACGTCGATCAGCGCGCGAACCAGTGGTGCGTCGCGAGTCGGGTCGGCCCGGCAGCCTTGGAGAATGTCGTCGGCGAGTCCATGAAAGGTGGCACTGGCAGCGCGTGCGCGCCGCCGGGCGGGGGTCGGCAACCACCAAGGGGCGCGGACCGGCCGTACGGCGCGATCGGCGACGTACATCCCGGCGGTGCGAAGCGGCTCTCCCAGCGGATCGGCCCGCGCGTCGAGGTCCAGGCCCAGCACCGATCGAGCCAACACCCGCAGCGTCAGTCGGCGGCACTCCTGATCGAGGTCAAGTTCCGCGCCGTCACCCCACGCACGCGAAAGCTTGTCGGCGCCCTCGGCCATGTGCCCGGCGAACTGCGTCACGTGCTGCCTGGTGAACACCGGTTGCAATGCCCGTCGCCGGGGCAGCCACGCTTCGTGTTTGAAATTGAATAACGAGCCGCCGGCGAGCCGCCGGTGTTCGGTGAAGACAGGCTGCGCCCTATCGACAAATGGGTAGCTACGGCTGAGAACGTCTCGAGCACCCTTGGGTGACGTGGTGACCACGACGGGCGGCAGCATCCACGTGGGGGCCAGACTGCATCGCGTCACTCGGCCACCCGCATCACGCAGCGCTTCACAACCGGTGTGAAAAGACTTGGCAGCTTTCATCTGTTGCAGAAAGGGCAGCGGATTCCGCGGTGCCAGCGGCAGTGCCGCGACCTCGACCGTCTCGACCATGGCGAAACCCCTCCCGACTGGAGAAGTATTTCACCGTTCGACCACGCAGACGCGCGTAACGACTACTCCATTGATCGCAATTGTTCGGTCGGCTTTGACCTCCAGAAATGTCGTTGGGCTTACGAACAGGGGCGTCTCACACGGACGGGCCCGGGCACGCTTGACTAGTGCGCGCATGGGAAAGGCTGGGAAGGCGCGGTCCCGCGTGCGGCTTTGTCTTAGAGCCGAAGGCTAGGCGCATCAGCATGACCCATACCGCCAGTGGCACCGGATAAGAACGGTGACTATTGCGCGGTACGGATGACAAAGGCGTCTGTGTTCTCGTCGTAACCGACCGTTTCGTCCACGAACAGTTCCCCAACCGTGTGGCCGTCCTCAGCGACCGCAATAAAGGTGGCTTCCTCGTCGTCGTATGTTACCGATCCTTGCACGAACATCGCCGCGACCTCGTGCCCATCCGCTCCGAAAACGACAAGCTTCAAACCCCCGGCATCCTTGAGGTACTGCGCCGCTTCGACACGTGTCGTGACCATCGCTGGGTTCCTCTCTGCTGGTGCTTTGGTTGCAGCAGAGTATTCCCGAGAGCAGTACCCAACCGGGCGGGAAAATCGGCGGGCAGCCGAGGATGCCCGACCGGATAGACCTCGCCCATGCCACCGGAGCCGACGGCCCTGACGACCCTGTATCCGGCGAACGCCTCACCAATCGGGAGCGGCCGCGCGGCCCTCGTCTATCGAATGCGATGAGGTGATCCCAGGCGAAATGCGACCGACTATTGAGATTCCCGTAACTCGTCTGTTTTGCGACGGAAGCGCACCGGAGAGATCGCCGGCGACCGTGACACTGCGAGATGTTTCACGCCCGTCGGATACTGAGCCGATCCAACGATTTCTCCTTGATGTGGCGAATTCGCCACCATTCGCCAATTGATGTGAGATTTCGCCACGAACTTTGAGAACCGACACGAATTCGACATTTCGTCGGGTGTCCATCAGCCAATCGTCCTCGAATGCTAAAGAGAAGGAGCTCAAGTTACCGCGATTACTGAATGATCAGCTGCCGCGAGGTCGAATGCCTAGCGGCCGATGTCGACTTCATCGACGGCTAGCCGGTACCCGACCGAGGGATCGTTCTGCAGAAATTCGCCGTGTTCGTCGTGAAGTTTCTTGCGGATCCGGTATGCATAGACCTTGAGGTAATGGTGTTCGTTGATGTACCCGGGTCCCCAGATACTCTCGAGGATCATTCGGCGTGTGCAGACCTTCCCAACGTGGCGGGCCAGGTAGGCGAGAAAGTCGAACTCCTTGGGCGTGAGGTCAATCCGCTCACCTCGATAGCTCGCTTCGTAGTGCAGCAGGTCGAGCGTAAGCGGCCCGGCATCGAGCTGAGTGATCGGCTCGGCCTGGTCGATGGCAGAGTGGCGCAGCGCGACGCGTAGCCGGGCGTCGAGTTCGCGCATACCGAAGGGTTTGGTGACGTAGTCGTCGGTGCCGCCGTTGAGGGCCTCGACCTTGCGGTCTTCTGAGCCGTCGGCCGACAGAATGATCACGGGTGTTTGGCTCCATTCCCGTAGTTGATTGAAGACCTGCATACCGTCCATATCGGGGAGTCCAAGGTCGAGAACAATCACATCAGGCGGGTGGACCGCCGCGTCGGAAAGTCCGGCGTCGCCGGTTGCGGCCGTACGGACTTGATGGCCGAGGGCACGCAGTCCGACGCGGCATGCCGCCAGCAGTGCGGTGTCGTCGTCGATGACGAGGACGGTCGCCATTTCAGTGCTCCTCGGACAGGTCGGTAGCAATAGGAAGCGTGAAGCAGAAACTGGCGCCGCCTCCGGGAACGTTGTCGACCCAGATTCGTTGGCCGTGCGCGTCGAGAAAGGTCTTGGCGATTGCCAGTCCGAGGCCGGTGCCGGTGTCTGCTTGGCGGCGAATGAACAGGCCGAAGATCTCTTCTCGGCGGTTGACGGCGATACCGGGGCCATGATCGGTGACCGAGACAGTGATGAGGCCGGGGCCGCTGCGCCAAGCGCGAATAATGATCGGGGTGTCCGGTGGAGCGTGCCGACTCGCGTTGTCGAGGAGATTGGTCAGCACGCGACCGATGAGAACAGTATCGATGTCGACCGGCGGCAGGTTGACGGGTATCTGGATGTCGGCGCGACGGGCGGGGGAGTCTTGGCGCAATTCGGCTAAGACATTGGAGACGAGGTCGGCCACGCTGGACACACTCGCTCGGGGCTTCAACACGCCGGCTTGTACTCGGCTCATGTCCAGGACGTTGGTGACCAAGGCAGCGAGTCGATCAGATTGGATGTCGATCAGGGCGGCCAATTCCTGCCGCGCGGTCGGGTCGAGCGCACCGTTGAGTTGGGGGTCGGCCAAGATCGACGACGAGGCCTTGATTGACGATAGGGGGGCGCGCAGATCGTGCGACACCGCTGCGACGAGGGTGCGGGCGAGGTGCTCGACCTCCTCGGTCAGCTGGGCTCGCAAGGCCTGTTCTCGCAGCTGGGCGCGGTCGACCGCGAGGGCGATCTGGTTGGCGAATAGCAGTAGTGGTTCGCGCTGCTGGTCGGTGATGGCGGCTCCACTGATGATGAGCAGCCCGACTGGCCGGCCGCTGGCCACCAGTGCCAGCTGAACCGGGTCCCTGCTTCTGCGTTTCTTGCCGATCTCGGTGGTGACACTGTCGAGACCGGTTACTTGGCCGGGAGTGGGTTGTAGCCGGCGCCGCTCGTCGGCCGACATCGGCGCACCAGCGTATGCGGCGACCTCGAGGTGCTCGCCATTGGGCAGGAGCAACGCCACCTGACGGGCGTTGAGCACGTCGGCCAGGGTGGTCACGATCAGTGACAGCAGGTCGGGTAGCGGGCGGTCTTCGACGAGCAATGTCGACAGCTCAAACAGCCGCCGGATCTGCAGGCCCCGTTCGCGCGCTTGTGCCCGGGCGAGGTTCATTCCCGCAACGACTCGGGCCACCGGGAGCATGACGGCGGCGTACACAACCAGTGCTACCCAGTTCTCGGTGGCCCCGACATAGAGGGTGAGGTAGGGCGGAATGAAGAAGAAGTCGTAGACGACAAAGCCGGCGATGACACTGATAACGCCCGCGAGGTAACCGCCGCTGGCGACTCCGACGACGACGGGGACCACCAGCACGAGCGCGGTGGTAGCGATGCTCAGGTGCGTGCGGATGGGCAGCATGACCGCGGTAAGTACGGCTATGCAGGTCAACGCCGCCAGCGTTCCGATGATGTTGCGGCGGGTGGTCTCGCTCGTGTAGGGGTCCTCTCACAGGGCGGGTGTAACCGTCCGCCTTCCTTCGATCTTGCCCTTCGGGGCTCACTCGTGGCGAGCGAGGTCGGGATCTACGCGGTCGTCGCCGGGACGGACGATGACATGTACGTCGATTCCGGCAGCGCCGGCCAGCCGCGTCAGTCGCCGCACGGTGGATCCGCCGTCGAGGAACTCTTGCCAGCGGGTGCGGTGGCTGGGCCCAAGGACGATTTGAGTTATCTGTAATTCACTGGTTAGGCGCATGATCGCGTTCACCGGGTCGTCCGCCTGGATCAGGGTCCACCGGGCGCCGAGCTGCTCAGCCAGTTGACGCAACGCGTCAAGGCCCGCGTGATCGGCGCTGCGTAGGGCGTCAGTGGGGGCGACGTGGACGACGTGGAGATCGGCCCTGAGCCGGGCGGCGATCCGGGTGGCGCGCCGCAGGACGGCATCGGTGCCAGGTGCGGCTATCACCCCGACGAGCACGCGTTCGGCCGTCTGCCGGGCCGGTCCGGCCGAGATCCGGTGTAGCTGTTGGAGTAGGTCTCCGTCGGTCTCGTCGGCGAGGAAACGTTGGGTCAATTCCCGCAGCGCGGTCAGGTTTTCGATTGCGAAGAAGCCCGCAAGTGCCCGTTGGACGCGGTCGGTGGGATAGATGTTGCCGTCCAGCATGCGGCGGCGAAGGAGCTCGGGGGGGCAGTCGACGAGTTCGATCTGGTCTGCGTGGCGCAGCACGTCGTCAGGGACCCATTCAGGTACCGAGATGCCGGTTATCTGCTCTACGACGTCGGCGAGGCTGTGGATGTGCTGCACGTTGACCGTGGTGAACACGTTGATGTTGGCGTTGAGCAGCTCCACGACGTCCTGCCAGCGCTTGTCATTGCGTCCGGCGCCGGGAATGTTGCTGTGCGCAAGCTCGTCGACGAGCGCAAGGTCCGGGCGGCGGGCCAGTATCGCGTCGAGGTCCATCTCCTCGAAGCGTGCTCCCCGGTAGTGGACGATTTTGGGAGGGACGACTTCGAGGCCGTGGAGTTGCTTTTCGGTCTCTGGGCGGTCGTGAGTGGTGACGAGCCCGATCACCACGTCCCAGCCGCGGGCGGCGCGGCGCTGGCCTTCACTGAGCATCGCGTAGGTCTTGCCGACGCCGGCGGCCATGCCGAGGTACACGCGAAAGCGCCCACTGGCGGTTGCTGTTTCCGATGCCGTGGGTTCGACCACATCGGCCGGTCGAGGGTCGAGGTGGTAGCGCGGGTTCCAGATCGCCGGTCGGCTCTGATCGGCGGCGACGCGGCCGTTCACCCGACATCCAACGCCGACTTCTAGACCCCGGACGTTGGTTCGGCCCAGGAACAGTAGGTCCAGCTGGCATGTGACGTCGTCGAGGATGCATCGGTAACCGCGGCTCGAGCCGATCTTGACGAATTCGGTCGCGACGATCGTGCCGTGGACGTCGACGCGACGTGGTTGTCGGGGCATGGGTGGTGCAGCTTTCTGGTCGGGCTAGGTGAGAGTGCTGAGGGCTTCGTTGAGTTCGAGGACGTTGACGTAGGCGGCACCGAGGAACCCGAGCTGGGGGCCGTGCACGTGTGCGGCGACGAGATCGTGGACTCGGGAAGCGTCGAGGCGGCGGGCGGCTGCGATCGCGTCAACCTGGGCGTAGGCCGCCGCCGGGCTGATGTGTGGGTCGACGCCGCTGCCGGAGGCAGCGATCAGATCTGGGGTGGGCGTGATGCCTTGTTTGTCGAAGTCGCTGCGGCGCTCGTGGTACGTGTCGAGTAGTTCCTGGGACCGCGGGCCCAGGTTTGACCCGCCGGTCGCGGCGGGGTCGTAGCCGTCGGGGCGGCCCTGAAACCATTGCGGCCCTTGCCATTGCTGTCCGATCAGGGTTGAGCCGTTGGCGGTCAACGAACCGTTGGCCTGATGGGGGAACAGAGTCTGGCCGATTGCGGTCTCGGCCAGGGGATAGGCCAGTCCGAGGAGGACGAAGAAGATCGCCGAGACGATCACTGCGCGTCCGAGATTGAGTAACAACATCAGAGGGCTCTCCAGAGAAGGTGATGGGCGGTATCAGTACGCATGCAGTGCGGTGAGGATGACGTCGATCAGCTTGATGCCGATGAACGGCACGATCAGTCCGCCTAAGCCGTAGATCAAGACATTGCGGCGCAGAATCGCAGTCGCGCTGGACGGGCGGAAGTGAACGCCGCGCAACGCGATTGGGATGAGGGCGACGATCACCAGGGCGTTGAAGATCAGCGCGGACAGGATCGCCGACTGGGGGCTGTGCAGCGCCATGATGTTCAAGGTTTGCAGTTGAGGGTACGTCGTGAGGAACAGCGCGGGAATGATCGCGAAGTACTTTGCGACGTCGTTGGCGATGGAGAACGTCGTGAGCGCGCCACGAGTGATCAGCAGCTGCTTGCCGATCTCGACGATCTCGATGAGCTTCGTCGGGTTTGAGTCGAGGTCGACCATGTTGCCGGCCTCCTTGGCCGCCGACGTGCCGGTGTTCATCGCGACGCCGACATCGGCCTGGGCCAGAGCCGGAGCATCGTTGGTGCCGTCGCCGGTCATCGCGACGAGCTTGCCGTCACGCTGTTCGTGCTTGATCAGCTGCATCTTCGCGTCGGGAGTGGCTTCGGCGAGGTAGTCGTCCACACCGGCTTCCTGCGCGATAGCAGCAGCGGTGAGCGGATTGTCGCCGGTGATCATCACCGTGCGAATACCGCTGGCGCGCAGTTGGGCGAACCGTTCGGCGATTCCCTGTTTGACGACATCCTTGAGCTCGATCACGCCGAACACGTGGCGTCCATCGGCGACGACCAGCGGTGTCGCTCCGGACCTAGCCACCGTCTCTACGATCGCGTCGAGACCATCGGGCGTGACGCCGCCCTGCTCGCCGACCCAGCGTTTCACGGAGTCGGCCGCGCCTTTGCGGATCTGCCGGCCGTCCAGATCGACTCCCGACATCCGCGTGGCGGCGGTGAACGGGACGAGGGTGAAGTTGGATCCCAGATCGCGTTCGCGTAAACCGAAGCGCTCTTTGGCAAGTACCACGATGGAGCGGCCCTCAGGCGTCTCGTCGGCAAGGGACGCGAGCTGGGCGGCAGCGGCCAGTTCGGTTTCGGTGAAGGCGCCGACCGGATGAAACGCCGCGGCCATCCGGTTGCCGAGGGTGATGGTCCCAGTCTTGTCCAAAAGCAGCGTCTGCACATCGCCTGCGGCTTCCACTGCGCGGCCGCTTGTCGCCAGAACGTTGCGCTGGACGAGCCGATCCATCCCGGCGATGCCGATCGCGGACAGCAGAGCACCGATGGTGGTGGGGATCAGACACACGAGAAGAGCGACGAGCACGATCGGCGACAGCCGCGTGCCGATGAAGCTCGCGTACGGCTGTAGCACGACCACCACTGGGATGAAGACGATCGTGAGCGCCGCCAGCAGAATCGTCAGCGCAACCTCGTTCGGGGTCTTCTGCCGCTTGGCGCCCTCAACCAGGCTGATCATCCGATCGAGGAATGTCTGTCCCGGCTGGGCGGTGATACGCACGACGATGCGATCGGACAGGACGAGTGTGCCGCCGGTGACTGCGGATCGGTCGCCGCCGGACTCGCGAATCACCGGCGCCGATTCTCCGGTGATCGCCGATTCGTCGATTGACGCTGCCCCCGAAAGGATTTCGCCATCGGAGGGGATCACGTCGCCTGCCTCGCAGACCACCATGTCGCCAGCACTCAGTTCGGCTGCGGCGACCCGGCTCTCACCACCGCTTGGCGAGAGCAGCCGGGCGTCGGTGCTGGTTCGCGTCTTGCGCAAGGTGTCCGCCTGGGCTTTTCCGCGGCCTTCGGCCATCGCCTCGGCGAAGTTGGCGAATAGCACGGTCAACGCCAGCCACACCGTGACCGACCACGCGAAGAGGCTGGGGTTGGCGATCGAATAGATCAACGTGATAACCGTGCCGACCAGCACGACGAACATGACCGGGTTCTTCACCTGAATCCGCGGGTCCAACTTGTGCAGTGCCTCGATCACAGCCTGGCGCATGATCTGTCGGTCGAGCAGGTTGCGCCTGCTCACCACTCCCCGCGCCGCACCGGCGCCCGGCTTACCCGACGGCTCGGCATTGTCGGTGACAACGACTTGGATGTTTGACATCACGAATTCCCTTTCAGCCCTTCAGTAGAGATGCCGCACGGCGATGGTGTCGGCGCAGATCTATCGCCCAGTGACCGCACGTAAGTGAGACGTCAGAAGAACGTCCCGCTGCTGACTTGTTCGACGATTGGTCCAAGCGCGACCGTCGGGAAGAACGTCAACGCACCCACGATCAACACCACCGCGGTCAGCAGACCGGCGAACATCGGCTTGTCCGTGCGGAAGGTTCCCGACCCTGTCGGCACGACCTCTTTGGCGGCCATCCTTCCGGCCAGCGCCAGCACCGGCACGATGATCGCGAACCGGCCCAAGAGCAGGCCGATGGTCCCGGTGATGTTGTAGAACGCCGTGTTGGCGCTCAACCCTCCGAATGCCGAGCCGTTGTTGTTGGTCTGCGAGGTGTAGGCGTAGAGGATCTCGGAGAACCCGTGCGGCCCGGCATTGAGTGGCCCGATCCGGCCTGCACTGATCGCCGTGGCGATGGCGGTCAGCACCAACACCGTCATCGGCATGACCAGCACGCCCAGGGTGGCGAGCTTCACCTCGGTGGCCTGAATCTTCTTACCGAGATATTCCGGGGTTCGTCCGACCATCAGCCCGCCGATGAACACCGTGATCACCGCGAACAACAGCATCGAGTACAGGCCGGTGCCCACCCCGCCCGGACTGACTTCGCCGAGCATCATCCCCGTCAGCATGGCGAACCCGCCGATGGGTGTGTAGGAGTCGGCGGCGGAGTTGACCGACCCGGTCGAGGTCTGGGTCGAGGTCACGTTGTACAGCGACGAGGACGGCACCCCGAAGCGGGTTTCTTTGCCCTCCATATTGCCGACGTTGGTGTCGCTCACCCCGGCAGCGGTCATCGCCGGGTTGCCTTGGTGCTCCGCAACTGTGGCCATTGTCAGCCAGCCACCGAACAACACCGTCATCACCGCGAGGATCGCCACTCCCTGGCGAACGCTGAACACCATCTTCCCGAACGTGTAGGTCAATGCGACCGGGATGCACAGAATGAGCAGGATCGACATGATGTTGGTGACACCGGTGGGGTTTTCGAACGGTCCAGCGCCGTTGGCGTTGAAGAATCCGCCTCCGTTGGTGCCCAATTGCTTGATCACCTCCTGCGAGGCGATCGGGCCGCGCAGCAGGACCTGGTCGAAACCGTCGAGTGCGTTGTGCACGTGCACGGCACCACCGAGCGTCTGCACGGCGCCCTGACCGATGAAAACGATCGCGGCGACAAACGCGATCGGCAACAGCACGTACACCGTGCCGCGCACCAGGTCGACCCAGAAGTTGCCGATGGTCTTCGAGCCCTTGCGGGCGAACCCGCGGATGAGAGCGACGGCCACGGCCATTCCAACCGCCGCGGACAGGAAGTTCTGCACCGCAAGTGCACCCATCTGCGACAGGTAGGACATGGTGACTTCGCCCGAATAGGACTGCCAGTTCGTATTCGTAACGAACGACACCGACGTGTTCCACGCTGTGTCCGCGCGCACGCCGGGAAAGTGCGAAGGATTGAAGGGCAGATGGCCTTGCAGCCGGAAGATCGCATACGTCAAAAGCAGTGCGACACCGGAGAATACAATCACCGACGTCGCATAGCGAGGCCAAGTCTGCTCTGCCTCTGGGTCAACCCTCAACACCCGGTAAATCGGCCGTTCCAGCCATTTCAGCCACTTCGCGCGACCCTCATAGACCGCGACCATGTACGCACCGAGAAAGCGCCAACACAGTGCCAGCACGATCACCATCGCGACGATCGTCAACGTGAATGCCATCAGAACAACTCCGCTTTGAACAGCGCCACGCCCAGATAGACGAACATGACGATCGACAGGACCAGCAGGATCAGGTCGGTGGCAGTCACACCCGCCCCAAACCCCGGATCAGCCCCAACATGGCGGCCACAAACCCGATCACCCCGACCACAACCCAGACATCAGCCATGGGATCTACCCTTGCGCCACAACCGGTAACCGCGCGGTGGAGGCTCGCGGCACCGCGGTGGAGAATCGGTGAACGACCGATCGAGCATCTGACTCAGCCAGTTGAGTTGCTACTGCACACGAAACGCACGAAGCACCAACGAGGCTCCTATCGCCTCTCGCAGCGTGCCCCAGACAGCGTTGCTGCCGTCCGCGACCTCGACTGGAATCACCAATCGGCGCAACGCATCTGCGCGCATTTGGCCAAGCCACGCCTGGTGGAGCCCAGCGACGTGGTGGGCCCCTGTCACGACCGCGGCGGCCACTGCCGCGTCCCCGCAGGCACACCGGTCGCCGCGGACCTTTACTCCGAGGCCTTCTCGCTTAGATCTTGGTGTTCGGCCATCGCAAAGCTGTAACAGTCGTACGTAGCTGAAATGGTGCGGTGGACTGGATGACCGAATTGCCGATGTTAATGCGTCGACGCGGGTCCGGCTCAGCAGTTTTAGTTGCCGACTCGATGGTCACCACCGCCGCGAAGTTCGCATCGCGCCGGGGATGGCCTTTGAGCCTACCGAGCTCACCTCATAGCGGCCCGTGACTTCAAAGAAACCTTGAGCATCACCGGGCTCGGTCGCTAGCGGCGGCAGGTGGTGTTGGTTGGGCTGGAGTACCACCTTCGACAAAAAGAGGGCACCCGCCTTGCGGATGCCCGTCTTTCTGGAGAATGCGTGTCAGCGACTATGATGCACGTCGTGTCTACGTGAGGGACCGTGACACAATGCCCGTTCTGATTGTTGGCCCAGATGTTATGGCCCAGGTCCGCCTGAGCGGGGGATGCCAGACCTAAAACCGCTCCGCGAGGCCGGCAGCGACGATACTGGCGAATGCGATCTTCTTCATTTTGTACTGCCTATACTTCCCACGTAATCCTGCATATCCGAGCCAGGGCGGCTCGAACGTCGAGGTTAGAACTGTCCGCCGGTAGTGGGAGTTTTCTTCACCGGCTACTTAGAAGAACGCATTAATTGCAGGCTAATTTTGCCCTTTTAAAAAAGGATGCATCAATTTGTTGTAAAAAAGGATGCCAGACCTAAAACCGTTCCGGCGAGGCCGGCGGCGGCGATACTGGCGAATGCGATCTTCTTCATTTTGTACTGCCAATAATTCCCAGGTAGTCCTGCGTATCCGAGCCCAGGCGGGTCGAACGTCGAGGTTGGAATTTGTCCCCGGTAGTGAGAGTTTCTTCACCGGCCACGTTAGAAGAACGCATTAGTTGCAGGGCTAATTCTGCTCTTTGAGAAAAAGGATGTGTCAATTTCTCGTTGTCGTCCGCGTACGACGATTTGCGAGATGTCGGCCGAGACGGTTCGCCGTCGCTGCCATTCTGTTCAGACTCCTTCTCAGTAGCGTGCCGCCGTCACCTCGGGACTACCTCTGTATCCACGGGGCACGGTGTGATCACCTACTCGGACCCATGAGCGACGGATTTACTTGACATATCTGCTACCAGACTGCGGTCTTAGAGCCGCGACATCACGGTCCCGATCGGGATGTCCATGATGCGAGTGATCTCGTTGTAGCGAAGCCCAACGGCGAAGGCGTAGTGGACAACCTCGCGGAGGTCCGCACGCAACATGTCTATGGCTGCGGCTATTTGGCTGTCTCGCAACCCATCCAGCGCTTCTACCTCGCCGAGCGCATACCGATCGAGATCGACGCATGCGGAGCGTGGGCGGCCAGCTGGGTATCGCTGATCTCGCTGCTGAGGAACTCCGGAGGACGTCGCCGTGTGTCGTGATAGCCGTTGCCCCAAGCGTTGTACATGATGATGATGCGAAACAGCCACGCCTTGAGGTATGTCCCGGCGCGGAACGTTCGGAACTGTGCGTACGCCTTCAACATCGTTTCCTGGACCAGATCTTCGGCATCTGCTGGGGAACGCGTCATCCGTCGTGCGCCGCCATACGGCTGGGGAATCAGAGGCACCGCGTCGCGCTCGAACCGAGCGGTCAGCTCCTCGTCGCTCTCATCGACTTCGTCGATCAACGCCGGCTCTCTGTTGGTTGTCGTGGAGTCGGACTGTCGTTCTTGAGTTAGCTGTGTGCTGGCCTGGGTCGCCGATGCGCAGCGGGGGTTGCCCGGTCCGAACGCCGGTTCGCTGGTGGCGGCGCTGGGCGCCAACCCGGAGACCCCCGGAGTGCAGCAGCTTGTCGGTGGCGGGCAGGCGGCCGGCGTACTTGCTGCCTATCTGGTCGGGTTCGTCCTGCTCGGCGGCGTGTACCTGCGACGCCGTGACATCCTCTGATCCGATGGACCTCCGTTCCGTGTCGAGGCCGGACGCCGCCGTAGCGCGACGTCCGGCGGGTCGGCTGGCGCTGGCCCGGGTGCTGCTGCCGGATCTGGCCCTGGCGGTCGGACTGTTCGGCATCGGGTTGCTCGGCACCGCGCCGGCCGGCCACAACCAGGACGGTTCGACCGAGGTCACCGGCTGGACCTACGCCCTGGTCGGGATCGCCGCGCTCGCGCTGGTGGTACGCCGTCGCCGGCCACTGGTGACGCTCACCGTCGTCTCGCTGACGGTCGCCGGCTACCTGGTGCTCGGCTACCCGTACGGGCCGATCCTGATCACCTATCTGGTGGCGGTCTACACCGTGGCCACCCGTCTGCCGACCCGGCGAGGGGCGGTCGCCACCGGCGCGTCGCTGGTGGTCCTGCTGACCCACGTGTTCGTGTCGTTGGGGCCGCCGCCGGGGTTGCTCGGGTTGATACCGGCGGCGACGCTCGGGGTCGTACCGTTCGCGCTGGGGGCGACGATGCGGATCAACCGTGAGTCGGCGGCGCGGGTCCGGGCCGAGCAGACCCGCCGCCAGGCCGACGACGAGCGGCTCCGGATCGCCCAGGAGGTGCATGACGTGGTCGGCCACGGGCTCGCCGCGATCAACCTGCAGGCGGAGATCGCGCTGCACCTGCTGGCGAGGCAGCCGGAGCAGGCGGAGACCGCGCTGACCGCGATCAGCCGGACCAGCAAGGAGGCGCTGGACGAGTTGCGGGTCACGCTCGCGGTGGTCCGGCCGTGACGGTGACCGGACCCCGGTGCCGGGGCTGGCCCGGGTGGAGGAGCTGCGGGCCCGGTCGGCGGCGGCCGGGTTGCCGGTGACGGTGGCGGTCACCGGCCCGGCCCGGCGAGTTGCCGGCGGCGGTGGACCTGGCGGCGTACCGGGTGGTCCAGGAGTCGTTGACCAATGTGTTGCGGCACGCCGGGGCGGCGGTCACCGCGGTCCGGATCAGCTATCTGCCCACGGAGGTGACGGTCGAGGTCGACCGACGATGGGCCGGCCGGCCCCGGACCGGGTGCGGCCGGACCGGGCGCCGGGCACGGGCTGGCCGGGATGCGCGAGCGGGTCGCCGCGCTCGGTGGCGCGCTGGAGACCGGGCCGCGGGCCGGTGGCGGCTTCCGGGTGTACGCCCGGCTGCCCGCGGAGCCACGCCGATGAGGCGGGACACGGGTGGCGCGGAGGTCGGGGGCGGGACCGGACCGGCGGAAGGCCGGCCGGTGGCCGGGGTGATCCGGGTGCTGATCGCCGACGACCAGGACCTGGTCCGGCTCGGCCTGTGCACGCTGGTCGACAGCGAGGCGGACCTGCGGGTGGTCGGTGAGGCCGCCGACGGGCTGCGCGCGGTGGCGTCGGCCGCCGCGCAGCGCCCGGACGTGGTGCTGATGGACGTCCGGATGCCCGGCATCGACGGGATCGAGGCGACCCGGCGGATCGTGGCGGACCCGGACCTGGCCGGCACCCGGGTGATCGTGCTGACCACGTTCGAGCTGGACGAGTACGTCTTCGACGCGTTGCGGCACGGCGCCAGCGGCTTCCTCACCAAGGACACCAAACCGGCCGAGCTGCTGCGGGCGATCCGGCTGGTGGCCGCCGGTGAGGCGCTGTTGTCGCCCTCGGTGACCCGCCGGGTGGTACGCGAGTTCGCCGCCCGCCCGTCGCGGGTGCTGCGCCCGCATCCAGCTGGACGCGTTGACCGAGCGGGAGCGCGAGATCGTCGGGCTGGTCGGCGAGGGACTGAGCAACGACGAGATCGCGGCCCGGCTGGTGGTCAGCCCGGCCACCGCGCGTACCCATGTCAGCCGGGCGATGGTGAAGCTCGGCGCCCGGGACCGGGCCCAGCTCGTCGTGTTCGCCTACCAGTCCGGCCTGGTCGAGCTCTGACGTACCCGGGTGGTGATCGGCGGCGGGTGTGATGGGCGGCTACCCTAGCGTTGGCCGGGTTGTGGTTGCCCGCCCGAGTCCTGCCCGCGAAAACTCGACAAACGGGATGTTACGCCGTGTTTGACACCTTGAGTGACCGCCTTTCCGGGATCTTCACCAAGCTCCGTGGAAAAGGTCGGCTCACCGACGCCGACATCGACGCCACCGCCCGGGAGATCCGGCTGGCGCTGCTGGAGGCTGACGTCGCGCTGCCCGTGGTCAAGGGCTTCATCGCGAGTCTCAAGGAACGGGCCCGTGGCGCCGAGGTGTCCCAGGCGCTCAACCCGGCCCAGCAGGTCATCAAGATCGTGCACGAGGAGCTGGTCACGGTCCTCGGCGGCGAGGGCCGGCGGCTCCAGTTCGCCAAGCAGCCGCCGACCGTGATCATGCTGGCCGGTCTGCAGGGTTCCGGTAAGACGACGCTCGCCGGCAAGCTCGCCCGCTGGCTCAAGGCGCAGGGGCACCAGCCGATGCTGGTCGCCGCCGACCTCCAGCGGCCGAACGCGGTCGGCCAGTTGCAGGTGCTCGGCGGCAGGGCCGGCGTCGAGGTCTACGCCGGAGCCGGGCAACGGTGTCGGTGACCCGGTGCAGGTGGCCAAGGCGTCGATCGAGCACGCCAAGCGGGCCGCCCGGGACATCGTCATCGTCGACACCGCCGGCCGGCTCGGCATCGACGCCGAGATGATGGCCCAGGCCGCCGCGATCCGGGACGCGGTCGACCCGGACGAGGTCATCTTCGTGATCGACGCGATGGTGGGTCAGGACGCCGTACGGACCGCCGAGGCGTTCCGCGACGGGGTCGGCATCACCGGCGTGGTGCTCTCCAAGCTCGACGGTGACGCCCGTGGTGGTGCCGCGCTGTCGGTTCGTGAGGTCACCGGCCAGCCGATCCTGTTCGCCTCCACCGGTGAGAAGCTGGAGGACTTCGACGTCTTCCACCCGGACCGGATGGCGAGCCGGATCCTCGGCATGGGCGACATGCTCACTCTGATCGAGCAGGCCGAGCAGGCCTTCGACTCCGATCAGAAGGAGAAGA
Source organism: uncultured Actinomycetota bacterium (assembly GCA_963716505.1). Taxonomy (GTDB): domain Bacteria; phylum Actinomycetota; class Actinomycetes; order Mycobacteriales; family Mycobacteriaceae; genus Mycobacterium. The sequence goes on along the minus strand of CAVQTL010000010.1, from coordinate 6,271 downwards.
TGACCGCCAAGCTGATGGGCGGCGAGCAGTTCACCCTGGAGGACTTCCTCGACCAGCTCATCGCGGTCCGCCGGATGGGTCCGATCGCCAACGTGCTGGCGATGATGCCGGGCATGGGGCAGATGAAGGACCAGTTGGCCGACCTGGACGACAGCCACTTCGACCGGGTCACCGCGATCATCCGGGGGATGACCCCGGGCGAGCGGACCAACCCGAAGATCATCAACGGTTCCCGGCGGCTCCGGATCGCCAACGGCTCCGGCGTCACCGTGATGGACGTGAACCAACTGCTCAACCGCTTCGCCGAGGCGCAGAAGATGATGAAGCAGATGGGCGGCATGATGGGCCTGCCCGGTGGCCGGCGCAAGGCGACCAAGTCGCCGAAGAACAAGCGCAAGGGCACCAAGGGCGGCGGCCGGCCACGGGTCGGCGGTCCCGCCGGCGGCTTCCCCGGTGGTGGCTTCCCGGGCATGCCGCAACTGCCGCCGGGGCTGGACCAGGGCGGCCAGCAGGGTCTGCCGCCCGGCTTCAAGCTGCCGAAACTCGACTTCAACAAGCTCACCAAGCGCCCCGACGACAAGTGAGTCCGGCCGGCCCGCCGGATCGGGCGCTGCACGTACGCGGGGTGGTCCTGCCCGACGACGAGGTCCGTGACCTCTGGCTGGTCGGCGACCGGGTGACGTACCAGCCGGTGGCCGGGGCGCAGACCGTCGCCGAGGGCGGGTTCGTGCTGCCCGGTCTGGTCGACGCGCACTGCCACATCGGCATCGCGCCGAGCGGCCGGCCGATCGGTGGGCTGGACGAGGCCCGCGCGCTGGCCGTACCGGACCGGGAGGCGGGGGTGCTGGCGATCCGCGACGCCGGTTCGCCGTACCCGTATCCGGAGTTGGACGACGAGCCGGGACTGCCACGACTGGCCCGCGCCGGCAAGCACATCGCGCCGCCGAAGCGTTATCTGCGCGACATCGGGGTCGAGGTCCCGGCGTCCGAGTTACGGGCCGCGGTGACCGAGCAGGCGCGGGCCGGCAACGGCTGGGTCAAGCTGGTCGGCGACTGGATCGACCGGGACGCCGGGGACCTGACGCCGACCTGGGATCCGGCCAGCCTGGCCGGCGCGGTGCGGGCCGCGCACGCCGCCGGGGTACGCGCCGCGGTGCACACCTTCTCCGAGTCCGCGGTCGAGATCATGGTCCGGGCCGGGGTGGACTCGGTCGAGCACGGCACCGGGCTCAGCGTCGACCTGGTCGACGAGATGGCCCGGCGGGGACCGCACTCGTCCCCACGATGATCAACATCGACACCTTCGGCGGCATCGCCGAGCGCGCCCGGGACCGCTTCCCCGGGTACGCCAAGCACATGCTCGCCCTGCGCGACGGCTTTCCCGAGGTGGTCCGGGCGGCGTACCAGGCCGGGGTGCCGATCTTCGTCGGCACCGACGCCGGTGGTGGCATCGAGCACGGGCTCGCCGCGCAGGAGATGCTGCTGCTGCACGAGCGGGCCGGCATGTCCACCCTGGACGTGCTCGCCGCCGGCTCCTGGGCGGCCAGGGAGTGGCTCGGCTTCCCGGGCCTGGTCGAGGGCGGCCTGGCCGACCTGGTGGTCTACGACACCGATCCGCGCGTCGACCTGCGGGTGCTGCGCGCCCCGCGCCGTCTCGTGCTGCGCGGCCGGGTGGTCCGCTGACCCGTCCCCGTCGGGGATCTGTCCGTAGCGCCGACTGGTGTCTCCGTAGGGCAATCGGCGGCTGCCGGGGCGTGTGACGCGTCAAGCCTCTACATCAAATTCGATGTATTTACACAATCGCTGATGTACGTCCTTGGACGGGACGCAGGATCGATGAGAATAGATGTCGGTCGCTCTGCCCGCGAGACGCAACAGAGCGTGGCACAACATCTAACGATCATGACGCTGGGAAAGCGGGCTATGCCATCGCGTGGCGGCGTAGCGCGCGGGCGTCGTGCCCACGTGACGTGTGAAGTGTCGGTTCAGGTGGGCTTGATCGTGGAATCCCACCGTGGTAGCGACCTCGGCGGGCCGGCGACCGGCGAGCAGGAGCCGGCGGGCCTCGTTCGATGCGCCTACCGGTCAGGTAGCTGTGCGGCGGCAGGCCGTAGGTCTGCTTGAAGCAGCGGATCAGGTGGGTGGGGTGGGCATGCAGGATGGCCGGCGGCCTCGTCCAGCGACATACCGGCACGTATCCGAGAGTCCAGTAGTTCCCGCAACGCGGCGGCTAGGCGGTTCGCCTCGCGGCCTGGTGCGCGGGACCGGAGCGCGTCGAGGCGGGAATGGAGCCGTTCACGGATGAAGGACAGGCGGGACTCGGCTTCGAACGCGTCTCCTGCATGGCGGAGGGAGGTATGCAGTTGGTGGATCCGGTAACGCAGCCGTTCATCGTCGATGACCGGAGAGTCCACCGCGCCGCCGGCCAGCCGCTCTGGGAGCACGGAGGTGTCGAGGTACAGGACGCGCTTGCGGAAGCCGGACTCGGTGACCGTCCGGCCGTCGTGGGTACGCCGGGAGGCAGCAGGAGGACGCTGCCGCGTCGCCGGTTGCCCCGTGACGGCGCGCGGTCGAGCGCGAAGTCGACCGACCGTCGTCGAGGATCATCAGGTCCCACGTGTCGTGTGTGTGGGCCGGGTAGGCGTGGTCGGTGAAGTGCGCGTGGAAGACCTCGGCGATACCCGGCGACCGGCGGCCTCCAGGCGGGACGGTCCTGCGCGGGCGTCTCGCGGCCATGCCAGGAACGTACAAGACCGCGCGGGCGGGCGGCAGGCTCGTCCGCCACCGGGCGGAGCACGCCCGGTCGACGATCTGAGAAGGATGCCGCATGTCCGGCCGGGTTCCCGTCAACCTCGCCGACAAGCTCTCGCGCGGCGCGGTCGCCCGCGTCAACGACTACGAGGTCAAGCTGGCAAAGCTGAAGGGAGAGTTCGTCTGGCACACCCACGAGGACACCGACGAACTGTTCCTGGTCATCAGCGGGCAGCTCACCATCCAGCTCAGGGATGGCGATGTCGTGCTCGGACCCGGCGAGCTGTTCGTGGTTCCTCGCGGTGTCGAACACTGCCCGGTGGCAGACGAGGAGACCGCCATCCTGCTGTTCGAACCGGCTGGGACCACCAACACTGGTGACGCAGGAGGGCCGATGAGCCGGCGGCCGAGATCCTCAACTGACCGAAAGTGACGGTGACTGGGCGTGCGGCAGCGCTCCGGCGGAGCGCGGCGGGGTCGAGCTCGCGCAGTAGCTGTTCGGGCGGTTCCCTGCCGTCGCGTCGCCGCAGCAGGTGAGCTCGGGAGTGCTTTGGACAGTTGTCAGGCCGTCCTAGACTGCCAGCGGTGTCTACCAATGCCGCACGAGTTCTCGCGTTGCCCTTCATGTTGCTCGCGTTCGTGCTGCGATTGGTCGGCGAACTGTGGTTTAGGCCGTGGACCTGGCGAACTGAATCGGGCGAGGCCGGTCCCCTGGTGTGGTTGGTCATCCTTGCCGCCCGGCGCGTTGATGCCGTGGGGTATCTACCTGCTCGTTACTCGGCGAGCCCGACGACGGCCGGCGACAGTGCAGGTGGACATCCGTGGTCCTCGCTTCGAGGCTCCGGCCTCGCCAGCCTGGCTCGGCCCGTACGCGGTGGTCCTCGGTTGGTTGGCGGGCGGCTTGATCGTGACCGAGCGGGTCCCCAACGAGGACCGCATGCGGCTGGCCGAGTCGGGGGGCGCCTTGGTGTTGAGCGTCGTCGGGCCGGTCATCATCCTGGGGCTCCTGACAGTGCTGTTACTGCTCAACCGGCCCCGCCTGACGCTGGACTCCGACGCGATCACCATGCAGGGATTCTGGAAGCGCACCAGCATCGGATGGGACCGCCTGATGCCCGGTGCACCGATGACTCCCGGCAAAGGCAACGCCACGTCCCTTGCTCTCTACGAGACGGCGACGTCACCGACCGCCAACCTGGTCCCGCACACGCTGCCGACAGGTCGCCTTCACGTAGATGCGGTGTTCCTCGCCAACACAATCCGCTACTACGTCGACCAGCCCGGACACCGACCCGCGATCGGTACCGCCGCCGAACTGGACCGGCTGCGATCAGCCCTCGCCTTCCTTGCGCACCCCGACGGTCGGGCGCCCGAGGGCCCCGAGCCGGAGGGCCAGCACTGACCGGAGAGCCAGGACTGATCAGTAGCGCTGAGGTTCTAGAACCGGCGGCATTCCCGTACCTGAGGCCGCTGGACGGGCTGCGGGTGGGCGAGCGTCGGGCGGCGCCGGTGGACGCCTAGGATATGCGGTCATGGCACGCGTGCTCACTCCCCGTGCGGAGGATTTCCCCCGCTGGTACCAGGACCTGATCGCCAAAGCGCAACTCGCCGACAACGGCCCGGTGCGCGGGACGATGGTCATCCGACCACCGGGCTACGCCATCTGGGAGCGGATGCAGGCCGAGATGGACAACCGGATCAAGGGGCAGGGGCGGAGAACGCCTACTTCCCGCTCTTCATCCCGGAGAGCTACCTCAAGCGCGAGGCCCAGCACGTCGAGGGCTTCTCCCCGGAGCTGGCCGTGGTCACCCACGGTGGCGGCAAGCCGCTGGCCGAGCCGGTGGTGGTCCGCCCCACCAGCGAGACGGTGATCGGCGAGTTCATGGCCAAGTGGGTCGACTCGTACCGGGACCTGCCGCTGCTGCTCAACCAGTGGGCGAACGTGGTGCGCTGGGAGCTGCGCCCCCGGATCTTCCTGCGGACCAGCGAGTTCCTCTGGCAGGAGGGGCACACCGCGCACATCGACGAGGCCGACGCGCGGGCCTACGCCCGCCGCATCCTGCACGAGGTGTACGAGGACATGATGGTCAACGTGCTGGCCATCCCGGTGGTGGTCGGGCGCAAGACCGCCCGTGAGCGGTTCGCCGGCGCGACCAGCACGTACACGCTCGAAGGCATGATGGGCGACGGCAAGGCGCTGCAGCTCGGCACCAGCCACGAGTTGGGGCAGAACTTCGCCAAGGCGTTCGACATCACGTACTCGGCGGCGACCGGCGGGGTCGAGCACGCCTGGACCACCTCCTGGGGCACCTCGACCCGGATGCTCGGTGGTCTGATCATGACCCACGGTGACGACAACGGGCTGCGGGTGCCGCCCGGCTCGCCCCGATCCAGGCGTACGTGATGGTGGTCAAGGCCGGCGACGGGGTGAGCGAGGCGGCGGCGAAGCTGCGCGACGCGCTGCGCGACGCCGGGGTCCGGGTCGCGCTCGACGAGCGGGTGGACACCCCGTTCGGCCGCCGGGCCGTCGACGCCGAGCTCAAGGGCTACCCGGTCCGGGTCGAGGTCGGCCCGCGTGACCTGACCGCCGGTAACGCGGTGGTGGTCCGGCGGACCGACGGGTCGAAGACCCCGGTGCCGGTCGCCGACGTGGTCTCGGCGGTGCTCGCCGCGCTCGACGCCGACCAGCAGGCCCTGCACGACGAGGCGCTCGCCCTGCGCGAGTCCCGCACCTTCGAGGTGGCCACGCTGGCCGAGGCGCTCGAGGCGGCGGCGACCGGCTGGGCCCGGGTGCCCTGGTCGGCGGTGGGCGTCGCGGGCGAGGCCGAGGCGAACGGGCAGGGCGTCACCGTACGCTGCCTGCTCCGCGCGGACGGCTCGGTGCCGGACTCCGAGGACGAGCCCGACCTGGTCGCCATCCTGGCCCGTTCCTACTGACGGTGTCGGCCACCGCCCGACGTGACCTGTTGGTGACCGGGGCGTCCCGCCCCGCCCCGGTCGGCTGATCATGCACCGCAACGTGCGGCGGGGCCGGATCGGCTGGGTCCGGGCGGCCCGGGTGGTCAGCGACGACGAGCGGGGTCTGCTGCTCTGGATCGGCCGTGGGTCGCCGGTCGCCAACGAGGTGGCCGACGACGGCCGGGGGATGCGGGCGATGCCGTTCGCCGAGTGGCTGACCCGGTCCTACCAGTTCGTCACCGGCACCTGGACCGGTCCGCCGCTGTTGAAGTTCCTGCCCACCGGGGCGGCCCACTCGGTCTGGTGGTTCCGGGACGCCGCCGACCGGTTCGCCCACTGGTACGTCAACCTCGAAGAGCGCGGCGTGCGCTGGGACGACGGCGCGGTGGCCGGGGTGGACGTGGTCGACCAGGATCTCGACATCCTGGTCGAGCCGGACCGGAGTTGGCGCTGGAAGGACGAGGAGGAGTTCGTCGAGCGCCTCGCCTTCCCGGACGGCTACCTGGGTGCCGGACGAGGCGGCCGTACGCGCCGAAGGGCGGCGGGTGGTCCGGATGATCGA
>CAVQTL010000009.1:0-129841 GCA_963716505.1 uncultured Actinomycetota bacterium | reverse complement strand
AAGACCTGGGCAGTCCGACAACGTCTATCAGCTCAGCCCACCGCGGGAGGCGCCCCCCGAGATCTTGGCCGACGACCCGGTGGACACGGTGCTGGCTGCATGGTCAAGCGAGCAGGCGCGGGCCGACGTCGAGCCGATCGCCGTGACGGCACGCCTCTCCCGGTTGGCCCATGTTCTGCAGCAGTGCATGGAGCGGGCGTCCTCGACGTTCGGCCTGGACTGGGGCCAGTTCCTGGTGCTTGCGACGTTGCGCGGCGCAGGTCCGCCGTTCCGGATGCTGCCGCGTGACCTGCACCGGCTGCTGCTGCTGTCGCCCGCCGCGGTCACCAACCGGCTGTGCCGTCTGGAGGCGAAGGGCTTCATCGAGCGCACGTCCGACCAGGCCGATCGACGCAACATGCCGGTGATTCTGACCGCGCTCGGACTCGACATGGTGGATCGGGCGATGGCTGCCTGCGTGCAGAAGGGCCACGACCTCTTCGGCGGTGCCGACCTGCACAGCGTCGACGTCGCGCTGCGCGAGATGCGCGACATGCTCGCCGAGTACGAGGACCTGGTGCCGCGTCGACGCAGTCACGAGCCGCCGCGATTCGACAGCAGCACCTGGTCGGCCCCGGCGGTCCCCGGCCCGGAGGCGCGCGATGCGTTCGTGCGTACCAATATGTGGCCGACCTCGGACTCCGAGCTCGAGGAACTGCAGCGCGAACTCGCCCGCCGCGCAAACGGCGCGGCACCGTGGCAGTGGCCGCGGGGGTCAGAACCCGCGATCGGTGGAGTGTTCGTATCGTTGCCGACCACCAGGACTGCAGGCGCGCCCCGCAACATCGCATGGGCGGGCGCCGTCGTGATGAAGGGCCATACGCTGCTTGCGACCGCCACCTGCACGCGGCGGCTGACCCGCCCGTATCACCCCGGATATCTGGCGGTCGCGGTCGGCCCGATCCTCGAGGACGTGGTGCACGCGCTTCCGATGCGACCCGATGTGGTGATCGTCAACGCGGCGGGCCGCGACCATGTGCGCGGCGCGGGCCTGGCCATCCAGCTGGGTAGCGCATTGGGCATCGCGACCGTGGGGATCACCGACAAGACCGATCTCGGTGTCGCAGCCGAACCCGGTAATCGCCGCGGCGACGCCTGCCCGGTACAGCTCGACGACCACGTGGTGGGTTACCAGGTACGAACTCACGAGCGAAGCAACCCGATCGTGGCGCACGCCGCGTGGCTGACGACCGCCGAGTTGGCGCGCGACGTGGCGGTCCGCACCACCGTGCAGCTGCGATTGCCGAGCCCGTGCACCGGGCGCGGCAGCTGTCCCGTCGACTGCGTAGCGAATACGAGCGGACCGCGAGCGCCGAACTGTACGACGGGATCCACTCGTAGCCGCCGGTGAGACTGCTTCGACGACGTCGCCGCATCCCGGTCAAATGCTTCGATCCCGCAACCGGACGGTGGGCGGACATCGAGAAAAGGGAGGGGGTCGACCGCGACGAGTTGATCTTGTCGACGTACAACATCTGGTTCGAGAGCCTGCATTCCGAACGCCGCTATCTGGCGATCGCGGATCTGATGTCCAGGCACATGCCGGACATCATGGTGTTCCAGGAGGTCACGCCCGCCGCGCTCGATGTGTTTCGCGCCCAACCGTGGGTCCGGGACGGGTATCAGTGCGTGGCGGCCGTCGGAGACGATGTCGGCAACTACGGACTGCTGATGCTGTCCCGCGTGCCGATTTCCGGTGCAACCTATACGCGGCTGCCCACGCGCCAGCAGCGCGGGTTCCTTCGGGCCGAATTCGCCGTCAACGGCGGTCGACTGGTGGTCTGCTGCATACACCTCGACAGCGGGAAGTCGTCTTCGCGGCTGCGCGGCTGGCAGCTGCGGCGGATATTCGGCGCGCTGAAGACCGCGGAAGACGCTGTGGTGCTTGGGGATTTCAACATGCGCGACGCCGAGAACTCGCGCATCGCTGCCCCCTACTGCGACGTGTGGCCCGCCCTGCGGCCCGACGACGACGGCTTTACCGAAGACACGTCGATCAACCTGATGCGTTACGACATGAAGGACAAGCACCGGCACGTCCGGTTCGACCGGGTGCTTCTCAAGGGCCGTCAATGGACAGCAGCGGACGTCGAGCTACTGGGGACGGAACCCATTGCCGCTGACCTGCCCCGGGTGTTTCCGTCCGACCACTTCGGCGTGGAATGCAGCGTTATAAATACGGATCCGACCAGGCGCTGATGATCCGCGCCGCGCGTGCGGCCTGGTTCTTCCCCGTCAGCAGATGGTCGGCGCCTTCGAGCGACACGAAGCTGCGGGGATGCCGGGCGGCGCGGAAGATCTCGCTGGCGTTCGCGATGCCGACGGTGTTGTCGGTGGGCGAATGCATGACCAGCAGCGCGCGGCGCAGGGTGCGGATCTGCTCGCGGAGATCGGCGTTGCGAACGTCTTCGATGAAATGCCGCTTGAGGGTGAGCGCCTTGCCGCCGACCAGGAACGGCGCCTCGCCTTCAGCCTCGATTCGCGCCACCAGCGCGTCGTAGGTGTGCTCGACATGGACCGGGGTCGTACGGCGCCCCGATGCTGGCCACCGCCGCGACCGTCGGACAGTCGTGCGCGGCCGCAATCACCGCCGACCCACCGAACGAATGCCCGACGAGCAAGTGGATTTCACGGCCCGAGTCGTTCATGAACTCCACTGCGCGGACGGTGTCGGCGACCTTGTGGGAGAACGAACCGTCGCCCCAGTCCCCCTCGGAATCGCCGAGACCCAGGTTGTCGAACCGGAGTATGCCGATGCCGTCGCCGGCCAGCTGCTTGCAGATCCGGCTCGCGGCCGGGCTGTCCTTGCCGAGCGTGAAGCCGTGCGCGAAAACGCCCCACCCCCGCACCTCGCCGTCGGGGACATCGAGCAGACCCGCCAGTGTGGGGCCGGTGGTGCTCGGGAACTTCACACGCTCGGCCACGGGCGCCATCTTGGCACTAGTTGACGCGCCCGGCTCCCGCAACGCTTGGGAATCTTTCGATTTCGAACGGTCGCCTGCAACGGCTTGACGTGGATACCGACGATGGAGAAGCTGATATCGCTATCGAAGCGGCCGAGGAGCCTTCGGGGCGGGTCACGTGTGGTGACCATCTGCGCCCCGGAAGAGTTTGCAGCTGGCGCTTCGGGTCCCATTCCCATCGAAGGAGCCCGAACGCATGACAAAAAACATCGACGTCCATTGGCATCACGTGCCGAAGCCGTTCGTCAAAGCGGTCGCCGACGGCAAGGTGCCGTTGAAGGGCCGGTACCAGCTTGACGACAATGGCGAACCCGAGATCAAGGTGGACCTCGGCTTTCGCGAGTTCACCCAAGAACTGCCGCCGGAACTGTGTGATGTGGACGCCGCGATCGAGCACATGGACCGGGTGGGTTTGGACGTGGTGGCCGCCTCGGTGGCACCGCCGCTGATGCAGTACCTCGCGGCAGCCGAAGACGGGCTGAAGATCTCGCAGGTGATGAATGATTCGATGGCAGAGGCGACATCCACGCATCACCAGCGCTTCCGTCCGCTGGCGAATGTTCCCCTTCAGGACCCCGACGCCGCAGCCAAGGAGCTGCGGCGGGCGATGTTCGAACTGGGCTTCGCAGGCGCGCAGATCAGCACCCAGGTGGACGGGCAGAACCTCGGCGACAAGGATCTGAGGCCGTTCTGGGAAGCGGTCGCCGAACTGGATGCCTTCATCTTCCTGCACCCGTCTCCGCCGCCACTCGGTCTACGCGAGGGTCGAATCAACCGCCACGACATGGGCAACTTCGTCGGGCTTCCGATCGAAAGCGCCTGCGCGCTGGCGTCCCTCATGTTCGACGGGGTGTATGAGGATGTCGGCACCATCAAGACGTGCTTCGCCCACGGCGGCGGCGCGTTCCCCTACATCATCAGTCGCTGGGAGCACGGCTACGGAGCCCGCCTGGCACCGGAGAATCCGCCGATGAAAAGCCCGTACTCCTATATGGATTCGGTGTACGCGGACTCGTTGACCCACAGCCCGAGGGCGTTGCAGTTCCTCGTCGAGACCATTGGGGAGGATCACGTCATGCTCGGTAGCGACTACCCGTTCGACATGGGCGTCGACGATCCCGTCGCGGCGATGCACGAGGCCATCGCGGCCGGCCCGGTCCGGGACAAGGTCGCCGGGCTGAACGCCGCGAGACTGCTTGGAATGACCGACTAACCGACCAGCTCTGGGTGGAACGTCGCGACCATCCGCCGGAAGCCGTCCTGCCAGTCGACCGTGGTTCCGCCGACGAGCTCGCGCATCAGCGTCGCGTCGGTCGGGTTGCCGCGCAGCGCGTGGCCGCTCTGCTCGAAGATCGGTTCCCTGCCGACCAGCGTGCCGATGTAGGTGCACCAGTCCTGGATGCTGACGGCTTGTTCACCGCACCAGTTGATGGTCGGCGCCGGCACCGCAGCCTTTTCGAGCAGCTTCGGGATCATCGCGATGATGTCGTCTTCATGGATCGGGTGATACACGGCCGGGCCGCCCGGCGGGACCGGGATCGGAATGCCGCCAAGCATCATCTCCATGTGAAAGAACGGCCAACCGCCGTTGTCGCCGTACGGCACGTTGAGGCGCGCGATGATGGCGGGCACGCCGAGGGCGCGCGACATCGTGCGGACGACGACCTCTCCGGCGATCTTGGAGATGGAATACGTTGGGAACATTGACTTGTGGTTGTCGCCGAGGGCAGCGCGCTCGGTCCGGGGTTCGTCATCGGGCGGGTCGTAGACCGCAGCCGACGAGCAGTGCAGGAACGCCTTCGCGGTACGGCAGTGCGCCATCAGCAGGCCGGCCGATTCGGCGTTGGCGCCGAGGTCCTTGTCCCATCTGCCGCTCTTGGCCACCGCCAGGTTGAGCACGTAGTCGAAATCGGTCGGGAGTCCGCTGAAGTCACCCGATGCCAGGTTGACGGTCTCGCACCGAACGCCCGCCTTCTCCAGGCGTTCGCGTGCCGCCGGGTCGCTGAAGCGGGCGATGCCCCACACTTCGTTGTCGGTCGCGAGGGCCTTCGCGATGGGTGCGGCGACCTGGCCGCTCGGTCCGGTGATCAGGATTTTCGATCCGCGCATGCGCTGATCGTAGGGAATGCCCTCACGCGGGCCTGCGGAATTCCGGCGTCGTCGTGTTTCGGGTGACAAGCCGCGGCTCGAGCAGCACGTCGATCCGGTCTCGGCGGCCCTCGTCCAGTCGTTCGACGACCGCCTTCACCGATCTCTCCGCTTGTTCGCGGGGTTCTTGGCTGACAGTGGTCAGATCGATGTGAGCCAGCCTGGCGAGCACGCTGTCGTCGTAGCCGGCGACCGCGATACCGCCGGGCACCTCGATTCCGGACCGGCGGAGCTCGTCGAGGAGCCCGATCGCGCTGCGGTCGTTGGCCGCACATACCGCGGTCGGGGCGGTCGCGCCGCTGCAGGAGTTGACGGGCGGCGAGTATCCCGGCCTGCTCCGTGAAGTCGCCATCGATGATGTCGATCGCGTCGGCCAGCCCGTGCCGATTCATGGCGCGCACATACCCGGCCTTGCGGTCATTGGGAATGGTGCCGCTTCCGCCACTGAGATGGCTGATCCGCCGATGTCCGAGCTCGACGAGGTGGTCGACGACTCGGCCGATACCGCGCCCGTCGGCTGTGCGCACCACGTCGATCGACGGGCACGACACGCGTCGGCCGACGACGACGACCGGCGCCTTGTCGCCGAGTTCGGCCAGCGCCGCATCCGCGAGTTCTGGGCCGAGCAGGATGAGCGCCTCGCAGCGGAAGTCCAGCAGTGTGTCGACGACGGCCGACTCACCGTGGGTCGGCGTCACCGCACCGAGTACCACCTCGTACCCGTAAGCATCGGCTTCGGCGACGATGTCCTCGACCAATTCGGCGTGAAAGGTGTTGCGAATATTGGCCATAACGCCGATGAGGTGTGACCGTCGCAACGACAGCAGTGCGGCGGAGCGATTGGGCCGATAGCCCAGCTTCTCCGCCGCCTCCAGCACGCGCTGACGGGTCTCGTTGCTCGGCCCCGGCACCCGCCGAAAGACCATCGACACCAGCGCTTTGGATACGCCGACGTGATCGGCGACATCCTGCATCGTGACGGCGCGCTGTCGCGGCTCCACTGAAAGTACCCCCTTGACGGCATCTGTGACGGGGGCCATACTAGCCGAACTAGACCGGTCTAATAGATCGGTTTAACTACAACATTCAGGGGAAGTTTTCGAGATGACTGGCGCCAACTCAATCGGTGTGGCCGTGATCGGCGGCGGCATGGCGGGCCGCGCGCACGCGGCCGGCTATCGCACGGCCACCACGCTGTTCGGCACGGACAGGCCGGGCGTCCGGCTGGTGGCAATCGCCGACACCAATACTGCCGTCGCCGACGACACCGCCAAGCGCTACGGCTACGAACGGGCCGAATACGACTGGCACGCCATCGCCGACGCGCCCGACATCGACGCGGTCAGCGTCGTGGTGGCCAACCACCTGCACCGCGAGATCGTCGAGGGCCTGCTGGCCGCAGGCAAGCATGTGCTCTGCGAGAAGCCGCTGGCCGGCTCGCTGGCCGATGCCGAGGCGATGGTGGACGCGGCAGACCGGTCGGACAGCGTCACCGCCGTCGGGTACACCTACCGCCGGTCCCCCGCCGTCGAGCAGATCAGGCGTGAGCTCGCCGCAGGCACCGTGGGCGACCTCGTGCACTTCAACGGCCACTACTGGTGTGACTACGCGCTGGACCCCACCTCGCCGATCACCTGGCGCTACCGGGGCGGACCGGGAACCGGTGCGCTCGCCGATGTCGGCAGCCACCTGGTCGACCTGTCGGAGTTCGTCTGCGGCCCGATCACCGAGGTGAGCGGTGCGGCGTTCGCGACGCTGATCACGCAACGCCCGGTCCCCGTCGGCGTCACCTACGGGCACACGAAAAGCGCAGCCAGCGACGAGGTCGCACCGGTGGAGAACGAGGACGTGGCCACGTTCACGGCGAAGTTCGACAGCGGAGCGGTCGGAACCTTCTCGGCATCGCGCGTCGCACACAATCTGCCGGACGGCCTCGGCTTCGAGCTCTTCGCCTCGAAAGGGTCGGCGTCGTGGAATCTGCACCGGCCCGGCGAGTTCGAGATCTCGACTGACGACGTCCGTAGCGGCGTCGCTGGACCCCGCCGGGTGCTGATCGGGCCCGAACACCCCTACATCCGGGGCGGCCTCCCGATGGACGCCGGGGGTGTCGGTCACGGGGTGGCAGATCTGTTCGCCTACCAGACGCGCGCATTCCTGGACCAGATCGCCGGCATCGATGAGCTCGGCCCCCTGCCGGGTTTCGAAGCCGGCCTGCACGGGCTCCGCGTCGTCGCGGCGGTCACCGAGTCAGCCCAATCCGGCGGCACTGCCGTCAAAGTCGTTTAACCAGAACGGAGTTCAAGAAATGAAACTTGGTGTCTACACGGCCATCCTGCACGACAAGCCGCTGCGCGAGGCTCTGGAGGTGATCGCATCGCTGGGATTGTCCGGCGCCGAGATCAACGCGGGCGGCTTTCTGCCCACCCCGCATCTCCCAGTCGATGACCTGCTGTCGGGCGCGGTAACGCCGGGCGACTATCTCGCCACCTTCGACGGCACCGGAGTGTCGATCGCCGGCCTGAACTGCAACGGCAACCCGCTGCATCCCGATCCGGAGGTCGGCCCAGAGGACGCCGATGATCTCCGCAAGGCCATCCGGGTCGCCGGCGTCCTCGGCGTCGATCGCGTCGTCACCATGTCCGGTCTCCCTCACGCGCACCCGGGCGGCCAATGGCCCGCGTGGCACGTAAACACCTGGGACTCCGGGTATCTGGACTCACTCGACTACCAGTGGGACGAGGTTGCCCTGCCGTTCTGGAGAGAGATCGACGCGCTGGCTCGCCAGAACGGCGTGAAGGTGGCCATCGAGATGCATCCGCAGAACCTGGTGTTCAACCCGCCGACGGTGCGTCGCCTCGTCGACCGTATCGGCGCGACCAACGTCGGCGCCGAAATGGACCCGTCGCACCTGTTCTGGCAGGGCATCGACCCGATCGCCGCGATCGAATGGTTGGGCCCGCTGGTCTACCATGCCGCCGCCAAGGACACCCGCATCAACGACAACTGCAAGATCTACGGTGTGCTGGATGAGCGGTTCACCCGGATTCCGTTGAGCGAGAACCCGACCGGTCTCGGTGGCCGCCACGTCGTCAACAAGTGGCCGGAGGATTCGGCATGGGACTTCGTCGCGGTCGGCCGCGGCCACGACGTCGATTTCTGGGCGCGATTCCTGCAGGCGCTGGAACGCGTCGACCCCGACATGGCGGTCAACATCGAACACGAAGACGTCGAACTCGGCCAACTCGAGGGCCTGCAGGTCGCTGCCGAGACCCTCAAGGCGGCCAACTCCGCCGCAGTCCACTAAGAATTCGCACCGGAAGAAGAGTCGAATGAAGCACCCTCCCTTTGTATTACGCGTCGCAATCGGCTGCCTGGCCGTCTTCGTTGCCCTGACCGCTTGCTCGAGCACCGGCGGCAAGCCGCGCTCTACCGATTCAGGAATGGGCGCAGGCCAGGCCGACACCCCGCGTTTCACTATTGCGATGGTCACGCACGGACCCCCGGGCGACACCTTCTGGGATCTGATCCGCAAGGGCGCGGAGACAGCGGCCAAGAAGGACAACATCGACCTGAAGTACTCGGCGGAGCTTGAGGCACCCGCCCAGGCCAACCTCGTGCAGAACGCAATGGACAGCAAGGTCGCCGCCATCGCCATCACGATGGCCAAGCCGGAAGCCATGGAACCCGCCGTGCAGCGCGCCGTCGCCGCCGGCATACCGGTCGTCGCCTTCAACGCGGGCATCGACGCCTGGAAGGCCGCGGGCGCAAAGGCCTACTTCGGCCAGGACGAGCAGATCTCCGGCGAGGCCGCAGGCAAGAGGCTCGCGACCGACGGTGCCCGCAAGGTCGTCTGCGTCATCCAGGACCAGGGCAACGTAGCTCTCGAATCCCGTTGCGCCGGCGTCAAAGCCGGATTCGGCGGTGCAGTCGAGAACCTCAACGTCAACGGCACCGATATGCCGTCTGTGCAGTCGACCATCACCGCGAAACTGCAGCAGGACCCCTCGGTCGACTACATCGTCACCTTGGGCGCACCGATCGCGCTTGCCGCCGTGCAATCGGCCGACAACGCGGGCAGCAAGGCCAAGATCGCCACCTTCGACACCAGCGCCGAACTCGTCGATGCGATCCAGGCGGGCAAGGTCCAGTGGGCCGTCGACCAGCAGCCGTTCCTGCAGGGCTACCTGGCGATCGACTCGCTCTGGCTGTACCTCAACAACCGCAACATCATCGGCGGCGGCAAGCCTGTGCTGACCGGACCGGCGTTCGTCGACAAGTCCAACATCGACGCCATCGTCACCTACGCCAAGAACGGAACGCGTTAACCGGGGTGCCGGTTGAGGAAGTCGACGACGGCCTCGGCGAAGAGGTCGTTGCGATCGCCGGCCACCATGTGTCCCGCACCCTGGACGTCGACGAACTCGACCTGGGGAAAGCGGGCGAGGAACTCCTCGGCACGGTCCTCGCTGACGAGGTCGCTCACCTGGCCCCGCACCAGGAGCATCGGCACGTCGTCGGCGAGGATCGCCTCGATCGCCTTGTGCATGCGAGCCGGGTCGGTCACCTCGATCGGCGGATTGGCGGCGGTGCCGTCGATGAACTGCGGATCCCAGTGCCAGTACCAGCGGTCGCCGCGGCGACGGAGGTTGGCGCGCAAGCCATTCAGATCGCTTGGCCGGGGCCGATGCGGGTTGTACTCGGCGATCATGTCGGCCACCTCGTCGAGTGACGCGAAGCCTGCCACCATCCGGTCGGCCATGAAGTTGTGGATTCGCGCCGCCCCGGACGGGTTCATGCTCGGCACGATGTCGACCAGCACGACGGCGCTCGCGATGCCCGGTGACAGCTCACCGGCGAGCAGCATCGACGTGAAGCCGCCGAGGGAAGCGCCAACCAGGACGGGGTTCGGCGGCAGCTGCGCGAGCACCTCGCGCACGTCCTCGGCGAACGTGAGGACGCGGTAGTCGCCGTCGGTCGACCAGTCGGATTCACCGTGGCCGCGGAAGTCGACGGTGACGGCCTGCCAGCCGCGGTCGGCCACGGCCGCAGCGGCGCGGGCCCAGGACCGCCGGGTCTGGCCACCGCCGTGCAGGAACACCACGGCGCGGGCCCGCGGATCTCCGAGCCGGTCGGAGACGATGCGAATGCCGCCGGGCGCCTCGGTGACGAAGGGCTCAGGCGCTGTGGTCATCCTGAAGATCGTAGGGTGCGGTGCTTCACCACAGGACCGCGATCCCCGCTGCCGTCAGCGACAGAATGCCGATCACGGCAAACAGGGCACGCGGCACGGCGTCCCCCGTGCGCCGCTGCCTCGCGTTGCCCATGCCAAGCAGGCCGCCGAGCACGATGAGAAGGACGAGCTTGACCCCGATCTTCGGGTAGTTCAGTTCGATTCGGGCGGGCCACGGCGCTGCGAGTGCGAGACCACTGACGAGCGAGAGCAGCAAGCCGTAGTCCATCAGGCGGGTGGTGCGGAACCGGCGCGCGGCGGCTTCGGCCGCCCAGGCACCGAACGTGACGGCGAAGCCGACGATGTGCAGCAAAACAACTACGTGACGTAGTAGCTCCATGACGGCAGCCTACCTCGCCACGAATTCCGTCGCGACAGTATCGGTATCAGCGACCGCCGGTCATTACCGCGGGCGACAATAAATCCGAAAGATGAAGTACCCCAACGGATTCATGAGAGATTGCTGAGTATTCCGCCACGTCGCGGAATTCGTAGTAGTCTCAGAGTCGGTTGAGCTTGCAGCCGGGTGCGGTGCGCGAGGATCGCAGCGCCGCTATCTGGCCTTCAGACTGCATGGCCGTTCGAGAACTACTCGAGCGCCTTCGTGCGCTGTGGAAGGAGTTCACCTTGACCACTGCCAGCCCCGTTCAGCTGCATCACGTGCATGTGCCATCCACCGATGAGGTGCAGCGGACCGGCAGAGCGGTGTTCACAGCGGAGGAACTGGCCGAGGGACGCGTCCTCATCGGCGTTCGAGGCGATGTCGACGCCACCAACCGCCAGGCGCTCGGCCGTTTCGTTGCGCGCCACACCCGCGTGTCCAAGCAACTTATCCTCGACCTCACGGGTGTCGACTTCTTCGGCAGCCAGGGCTTCACGGCCCTGTACTACGTCAGCGTGCAGTGCGCCCGTCGCGATGTGGACTGGATGGTCGCAGGCAGCCGGACAGTGCTACGGATCCTGCGCATCTGCGACCCCGACGGTGAGCTACCTCTGATCGCAGACCTCGAAGCGGCGCTGGCCAGACTGGACCACGTCGCCAAGTGCCGGCACGCAATGGCCTGGGGCGACGCGTGACGGTTGACTGACGTATCGATGTCACGAAGGGTTCTTCGCGATGGTGCGGCTCTGCTCGCGCATGAAACCCTGGATATACCAGTGGCCCAGGCCGCCCTTGCCCACTGAACCGCTGCGCTTCCAGCCGCAGAACGACTGCACGCCGGGCCACGCGCCGGTGGTCGCCCCGGCGGCTCGGTTGATGTAGATGACTCCGGCCTCGATCTGTTCGACAAATTGATCGATCTCGGCCTGGTTGCCGGTGAACACGCCTGCGGTCAGGCCGTAAGACACGTCGTTCGCTTCGGCCAGAGCGTCGCTGAAGTTGTCGACCTTGATGATGGTGAGGAATGGGCCGAACAGTTCCTCCCGGGTGAGTGCGTGCCCGGCGGGGAGTCCGGAGACGACGATAGGGGCGAACCAGTTCCCGTCACGATCGAGCCGCCGCCCCGTCAGGACGTGGCCGTCTTCGGTCGCCGTCCGCAGTGCCGCGTCGATACGGCCTGCGACGTTCTCGTCGATCACCGGACCCATGAAGGTGTCCCTGCTGATCGGGTCACCAATCACGAGGTCCTCCGCCTTTGCCACGATCTTGGCGGCGAGTTCGTCGGCGACATCGCCGACCACCACGACTCGACGGCAGGCGCTGCATTTCTGTCCGGACAGGCCGAATGCCGAGCGGACGATGCCTGCGGCAGCCGCGTCCAAATCGGCGCTGGCGCCGACGACTGCCGGATTCTGACCGCCCATCTCCGCGAGCACCGGTCGCGGCAATCCAGACGGTGTCGTGGTGGCGATCAGCTGCCAGCCGACATCGGCTGAGCCGGTGAACGCGATGCCGTCGACGTCGGTCTCCGCGAGGGATCGGCCGATATCGGCACCGCCGTGGACCAAGTTCACGACGCCCGCAGGGAGTTCGTCGGCCAGCATCGCGGCGATAGCAGCCGTGGATCGCGGTGTCTTGTCCGACGGCTTGCAGACGACGGTGTTTCCGGACACGAGGGCGCCGACCATCATGCCGGTCGGCAACGCGAACGGGAAGTTGAACGGGCCGATGACCCCGAACACGCCATAGGGCACGAGGACATCGAAGGTGTCCTCGGCCGGCGAGGACTTCATCGCGTAGTTGTAGCCATCAGAGTGCTCCGAGGGGACCGGCGGCTTGAGCCGTTGGCGGAATCGGGGCGGGTGAACAGTGTGTGATCGTGAGTTTGTCGGTGTGGTTTCGTAACGTGTGTGGTGTGTCCGAGCGCCGGTATCGCCGCGGGTGGGGTGTGCTCGCTGGGATTGCACTTGGTGTGGTGCCCGAAGTGCCGACGCCGGATTCGACGGCGGGTAGCTATCTCGAACACCGGTGGGACGCGGTGACAGTGTGAGACGCGCCTACGTGTTCCGTTTGCGCCCGACCGCGCGGCAGCATGTCGCGTTGGCAG
Source organism: uncultured Actinomycetota bacterium (assembly GCA_963716505.1). Taxonomy (GTDB): domain Bacteria; phylum Actinomycetota; class Actinomycetes; order Mycobacteriales; family Mycobacteriaceae; genus Mycobacterium. Next base: position 116,972 of record CAVQTL010000009.1, on the reverse strand, counting down.
CGTGTCTTGAAGCCCACCGCGAGCTCTACAACGCCGCGTTGCAGGAACGCCGTGATGGCTGGTCGCACAGCAAGACCCGAATCAACTACGGTGACCAGTCAGCGCAGCTGACTGAGATCCGGTCGGCACTGCCGGATCAGGCGGTGTGGTCGTTCTCATCGCAGCAGGCCACGTTGCGCCGACTGAACAAGGCGTTCGCCGGGTTCTTCCGCCGAGTAAAGGCCGGCCAGACTGCGGGCTACCCCAGGTTCAAGGGAGCGGGGCGGTTCGACAGTGTGGAGTGGCCCAAAGACGGGGACGGCGCACGCTGGCTGTCCGAGACCAAGCGCGTGTACCTGCAGGGTGTTGGTCAGGTCAAAGCCGAGATGCACCGCGAGGTTCAGGGTCGGGTGAAGACGATCCAGATCAAACGCCACGGGCGGCGCTGGATGCTGGTGCTGTCCTGTGATGACGTGCCGACCAATCCGCTGCCCGCGACCGGCCGCCGGGCCGGTATCGATGTCGGCATCGTGCGTTTCGCCACCACCAGCGATGGTCGACACATCGACAACCCCCGGTGGGGCCGCGCCGCCGCGGACAAGCTGACCGCGGCGCAGCAGCGGTTGGCCCGCGCCAAGCGGCGATCGAAGAACCGCACTCGTCGACGGGAGACGGTGGCAGCCAGGCATCGCAAGATCGCCAATCAGCGCAAGGATTTTCATCACAAGCAGGCCCGCGCTCTCGTGGACAGCTACGACGTTGTGGTGGTGGAAGACCTTCGGATCGCCAACATGGTTCGGCGGGCCACTGCAGTGCCAGACCCAGACAATCCTGGGCAGTTTCTGCCCAACGGAGCGGCCGCCAAGACCGGGCTGTCGCGAAGCATAAGTGACGCTGGCTGGGGCCAGTTCGTCTCAATACTGCGCGCCAAAGCGGAAGACGCTGGGTGCACCTGGATTGAGGTTGACCCCCGGCATACCTCGGATGGCTGCGAGAACTGTGGATATGCAGCCGCCGAAAATCGCGTCACCCAAGCGGAATTCGTCTGCCAACGCTGCTCACATCGCGCAGCGGCCGACGAGCATGCCGCACGCAACATCCTTCGGGCTGGACTGGCCCGTCACACCCAAGCGGCGTGAGAAGAAGCTGGCGGCTTCCAGCCGCCAGAGAAGTCACCGTTTTCCGTCATCAGGCGGCGGGTGTAGTGCTTGATGATGTCGGCCGCTTCCTGGACTTCCCCGATCGCCTCGAGGCGTGTCTTACCCGTCTCGGCGGACTGGATGGCGCTCAGTTCAGCGACGTCGCCGTCGATGCGGTCTGCCACAAGGAGCAGGTGGTTGCAGCGGTCTTCAATGGAGGTCCGACGCCAACCCGTGAACGCGTCTCGAGCCGCTCGAACATCACGCCGTCGGTACGCCGGGACCCGCCGATGATGTGCTGTTCGATTGGGGATTCTTCGCCGCGAAGGCGGCGAAGGGCGGTCTCGAACGCAGATTCCAGGTTGTCGGGGAGCTCGGTGGATGAGTAGTCGACCTTTGTGGTCATTGGCTCGAACCTTCCTCACTGATCTCGGAGACGGCCTCGCCGAACAGACGCAGACCTGTCTGCGCCTCTTCAGCTTTCAGGACGAGCGGCGGTGTCATGCGGACAACGTTCTCGCCTGCCTCGAGAACGAGCAGACCTTTCTCGAAGCAGCGGTTCTGGACGGCGTTGGCGACCTGACCGTCTGGAAACTCGACACCGATAAAGAGGCCGACTCCGCGGACGTCGCGCACGGTGTCGGGCTCGTCGGCCCGGAGTTTGCGCAAGCCTTCCAAAAGGTAGGCGCCGAGATCGGTGGAATTCTCGAGCAAGTTCTCGGACCTGATGACCTCCAGCGTCGCCAGCCCGGCCGCACACGGCACGGGACTGCCGCCGTATGTGGAGCCGTGCGCGCCTGCACCCCAAGCGGTCATGATCTCGTCGCGGGCGATGACGGCGCCGAGCGGCAGGCCGGAAGCCAAACCCTTGGCGCTGGTGACGATGTCCGGCTCGACCGAGGTGTGCTCGATCGCCCACATTTTTCCCGTCCTGCCGATGCCGGACTGAACCTCGTCGGCGACCAACAAGATGCCGAATTCATCGCAGAGTTCGCGAAGGTCCTCCATCCAGCCTTGGGCCGGGACGATGATGCCGCCTTCGCCCTGAACGGGCTCAACGAACATCGCGGCAACCTCTGTCGGGTCGACCTGGTAGCGGAACAGGGTGTCGCGCAGGAAATCGACGGTTGCGGTGTCGCGGTCACCGGATGCGGTGCGACGCGAGTCCGCGTAGGGCGCATGCAGCACGCCCGGAAGAAGCGGTCCAAATCCCTTGTGATACTTGGCCTTCGAGTCCGTCAGGCTGAGTGCGCCCATTGTCCGGCCATGGAAGGCGCCGTAAAAGCTGACAACGTAGGGACGTTTGGTGGCATAGCGAGCCAGCTTGAGCGCAGCTTCTACAGCCTCCGCGCCCGAATTGGACAGGTACACGCGCGTCGGGCCCGATATGGGGGCCACGTCGCGCAGCGCCGCACACATCTCGGAGTAGATGGGGAGATAGAAATCCGACGCCGAGTAGTGCAGGATCTCGCCGGCTTGCCGCCGGACCGCCTCGACGACCTTCGGGTGGGCGTGACCGGTCGAGCTCACCGCGATGCCGGCGTTGAAGTCGAGGAATACGTTGCCGTCCACATCCTCGACGCTGGCGCCGCGGCCGCGCTGGGGAACGAGTGGGTACGCGCGGGGCAGCGATGGACTGGTGACGGCTTTGTCGCGGGCGAGAACTTCCGTGGCGAGCGGCCCGGGAAGCGCGGTCTTGATGAACGGCGAGGTCTCCACGGACGAGATTCTGCTTCATCATCGGCGCAAGAACCTCGGCTTTCGCATGCGAGGGCCGCCGTGATCGGCCATGAAAACGGCCCCCGGAGGGATCTCCGAGGGCCGTTGGATCGGCTGCCGTTGGCAGCCGCGTCAGCGCTCGCTGAACTCGTGCCGCTGGGCGATGGCCAGCAGTTCCTCGCGAACGGTTGAATCCGGCAGTGCGTTGATCCGTGCGTAGATGCGCCGCCGACTACGGGCGCGCTTCACGTCTGCACGGAACTGCGCGAAAGACATTTCCTCAACTCCTTTGTTACCACCCCGAGTCGCGGGGTGTTTGCTGTAGCTATCCCACTTGGGTAGATCACCGTTCTCTGCAACGCGTTGATCGTCCTGGTTAATCCTGAATGAATCAACTTTTCCGAGGTGATCTTGGCTACACCCGGCGTGTCAGTACTGTTTGCTGTGACGGGCGTCACCCGGGCGCGGCGTAATCGTGGACATCTTCGCGGACTGGTGCAGCGGCGCGACGTCGTTGGTCTGGCGGTCGACAACCGAGGCCAATGACGGCGCCGACGTCACCGTGTTCGTCCGGCGCGCAGGCTCGAGCCGTTGCTGGTGCCTGTCGACGGCTGATTCGGCGGGTCAGGAAGAGGTCGTCTTGCGAAGAATAGACACCATTCGCCAAGAATCTTCTCCAGAACCAAATGGTGTTTCGAGATCGAGCGCACCAAGTTGGGTTTCAACCACGAAACATCCCGATAGCCGTACCACCGCTTCAAATTCGGTCGCTGTCCAACATCGCTGTCGGATCGAATGCGAAATCGTCTTCACCCGTGTATTACAGCCGTCGATTTCGATGGAGACCGCGAACTCCTGGATCTGCGTGATCGGGTCGACGGGCCCCGATGGACTCCATTGAACGTTGGCTGTGACAGACCCCTCGCGAACGCTCCAAGCACTGTCAGTCCGCGTCGTCGCACCGAAGAACTCCGCAGGATGAGACATTTCCAGGAAGTATCTTCCGCCTTCCCGCAATGCGAGCCCAACTGATTGCAGATTGCCCACAAACGCGTCGAGATCGTGAATATGTGCCGCCGAGTCCAGCATCAGCAGCGCGAAGTCATGCTTATCGGCCAATTCGAAATCGGTCATATCAGCTTGAACCGCGCTTAGCGGGAGTTGTGCGGATCGTGCACGTGCGGCGGCGAACGCAACCATTTCGGCCGAGAGGTCGAGGGCGGTGGCCGGGATACCCCTCCTCGCGAACTCGAGAGCATGGTCAGCGGGACCGGCCGCTAGTTCCAGGACTCCTGCGCTACCAGCACCGAGCCGGCGCAGAAACGACAGTATGACGTCCACTTCAGCGGGGAAATCGCGATAGCTGAACGCTAGTTGATACGCCTCAGGGTCTTCGTAGACGGTCGTCACGCAACATTGTGGGCCGTTGGTCAACTCAATGTCATTTGGTTTCTGGACTTCTTGATCGGGATGACCTGTGGTACCAGCTCGCGTTCGAGGGGGAAGGAGGATCAGTTCACAACGCGACGAGGAGAAAAAGCATGAGCGTGGGCAACATTTCACACCTCGGTGGGCAGGGGCTCGACGAGTTGGTTCCGTCGCGCTACGCGCTGCAGGTCGGCGACATTGAGGTGCTGGTGATCAGCGATGGCGTGCTACCGATTTCAGGCGAGACGATTGCTTACAACGCCGACTCGGCCGACCTGTCGGCCTGGCTGGGCGACAACTTCCTGCCGCCGGAGGTGCTCGAGTGGCCGCTGAATGTGGCCGTGGTGCGCAGCGGCGACCAGACCGTACTCATCGACGCTGGGCTGGGCATGGAGTTCCCGGACTTCCCGCGGGCCGGGCAGTTGGCCCTGCGACTGAAGGCCGCCGGCATCGACCCTGCATCCGTGACTGACGCGGTGCTCACCCACATGCACATGGACCACGTCGGCGGGCTGCTCGGCGATGGGCTGAGGCGCCATCTGAGTCCGGACCTGCGGGTCCACGTGGCGACCGCCGAGGCCGAGTTCTGGGAGTCGCCCGATTTCTCCCGCACCCACATGCCGCAGGGGGTGCCGGACGCGCTTCGGTCGGCTGCCACGCAATTCTTGGACGAGTACCGCGGCCAACTGCGGCGGTTCGACACGGAGTACGAGGTGGCGCCGGGTGTGCTCGCCCGTCGCACCGGCGGCCATACCCCCGGGCACAGCGTTGTCCGCCTGGCGTCCGGCGACGACCGGCTGACGTTCGCCGGCGACGCCGTGTTCCAGGTCGCGTTCGACCACCCCGAGTGGTTCAACGGCTTCGAACACGACCCCGAGGAGGCGGCCCGCGTCCGGGTCAGCCTTTTGCGGGAACTGGCGGCGACCGGGGAGGCGCTGGTGGCGACTCACCTGCCGTTCCCATCGGTCTGCCACGTGGCGGTCGCAGGCGACGCCTTTCGTTGCGTACCGGCCGTCTGGGATTACTGACTACGGCATGAAAACGCCCCCCGGAGAAATCTCTCCGGGGCCGTTTCTTTGTAGCGGGGACAGGATTTCGAACCCGCGACCTCTGGGTTATGAGACAACCGGTGACCGTCTCGCCTCGCCTCACGGGTCCCACGACTGCAGGTCACAATCGATCGACCGTCCAAGCGATCACGCGGCGTCGCAAGCCATCTCGGTAGTCGCACTGTTTCGTTCACAAATCCGTTCACAACGGCAGCAACCATGGCACCAGTCTTCAGTCGCGCGGATAATGAGCCGCGGCGATTGCTCGGCACCCAGTCGAGCACCCATTGACGGAGGCAGGACATGGAAGAGAACCGGCCCGCCGGCGACCCCGGTGCCGAGAGCCCGGAAATTCCCCCGGGCAACGACTACGAGTACGACGAAGCACACGACGTGCCGGCCCGGCCGCTGGGTGGAACTGCTGCGCCACATCGCGTCGATCCGCCAGAGGTGAACCTTGGCGCCGGCGGGGACTATGGATACGACGAGGCCCACGATTTTGGCGCCTCCTGAATAGACCACTGTAAGGCGCTGGCCAAGAAGGCCGCGGCGAAGAAATCGCTACGCGGGCAGATCCACCCGCAGCGCCAGGTGCTCATCGAGTATCCGCCGCAGCGCTGCATCCATCGGACGAGCCGTTCCGAGGACACGGCCGAACCCACTGTCCACCACGACCACCTCGCCGTCACGCAATTCGGCGGTCTCGACCTGATCGACGAACGGATCGAACAATCCGGGCGGCGTGGCCAGGTAATACAGCGCCCGGCGCGACCCGCTCAACCCCGCGGCATAAATCAGTCCATGTTGGGTGACCACGAAGAGTTCCGAAGTGATTCTGGCGTTCGAGGTCTCGGCTTTGCCCCATGCCGTCGCGGCGCGCCGAGGCTCGGCCAATCGATCAGGCACGTCGTCGGTGAGTGCAAGTAACCTCTCGACGAGTGCTCCACCCATTTGCGGATATGCGCCGATCGCGGGCCTGAAGTACCGCTGGAAGATCTCACCGAAAAAGTCGTACCGTTGCTCGCTCATCGCGGTCCCCCGGGTTTTCAGACGGACACCTCAATTGTGCGCCCCAAACCGTCAGCTGAGTACCAGTCTGCCGCGTCGGTTCAGCCTCTCGTCGACGAGGTCCACGCCGAAGACCCTGATGGTTGCGGCGATTCGCGACCCAGCACGCGATCGGGCCGATCGGGCCAAGGCCGAGCATCAACAGGGTCTGGCGCGATTCCAGCGCCATGATCTTCGGTTGAGTCAGGACTTCCCCCCGTGCACAAATGGTGGGACCGTATCTATAGACCTCCGCAGTCGCTGACCTACTCACACGACACCGATCAGTGTCGGCGCCGCCGAGGCTCCATATCTATGATGCACACCGGGAGAAGCGATGAACGCATCCCTGAAGGATTTCGACCAGAACGCACTGTCGACTCACGTCGCCGCCGACCAAGGCGCATACCACATCAGCATCGACGCCGGTCCGTACCACGTCGCGTATGCCGACGTCCGGCCCTCGTGTTCCAGCGTCGAGCTCAGCATTGACATCGCACCGGGGAACCCCTCACCCCGTCTACGTCGCCGCCTCATCGACGCGGTGTTCGACCTCGACATCATGTGCACACCTCGAAACATCTTGGCCACCTTGCCCCTCGGTGACGTTGACCTACTCGACTGCGTGGCCAAACACTGCGCCAGCGTTCACACGAGGTCGGCTGGCTGTAGCTGCCTGGTCGACGGACGTCTTTTGGGGGAATAGCGTTGCGGCGGCGTCAGATCGTCTTGCGTCGCCGCCCGCGTCCCAGACTTGCCGGTCACAAGTGAATGCGCGGCCAAGTCATCACGTCACGTTTCACCCCATCTCGGTAATGCCGCCACGTTTGTTCCCAGATCCGTTCCCGGTGTGTCCGCGATGTTGAGCTCCGATCCTGGGCCGAATTGATTTCGATCCGCCCGTCACGCGCTTGGTCAACGGCCATCAGCGGATGACCGTTCGGCATATGCTCAGCCTGGGTGACCATGGTGCTGCCATGGCGCCGGTGCAGTTCGAGGCGAGCGATGGTAAGCAGCGACCCCCTGCCGACGCAGGGCGATGTGCACGCCGGGGTCCCGGCGGAGTTGGTGGCTGCCGGTTTCGAGGATCCCGAGGAGATCGGCCGAGGCGGGTTCGGCGTGGTGTATCGCTGCAACCAGCGCGAGCTCGATCGCACCGTCGCGGTGAAAGTGCTGACCGCGGATCTCGAGGAAGACAACCGGGAGCGGTTCGTGCGCGAGCAGGTCGCAATGGGCAAACTGTCCGGGCATCCGCACATCGTCAACATCTTCCAGGTCGGGATGACCGCCACCGGCAGGCCATACATCGTGATGCAGTACCACCCACACGGTTCGCTGGAGGCCAAGATTCATGACAACGGACCGATCGGATGGGCCGACGCGCTGCACATCGGCGTCAAGGTCGCCGGCGCGTTGGAAACCGCGCACCGACGGAAGACCCTCCACCGCGACGTCAAGCCGGCCAACATTCTGCTCACCGAGTACGGCGAACCGCAGCTGACGGACTTCGGGATTGCCCGCGTCATCGGCGGGTTCGAGACCGCGGAGGGCGCGGTCATGGGTTCGCCGGCGTATACGGCCCCGGAGGTGCTGCTCGGCGAATCACCGGACGTGAGCTCGGATGTCTACAGCCTGGCCTCGACATTGTTCTGCACGGGCACTGGTCATGCAGTATTCGAGCGTCGCAAGGGCGAGCAGATGGTCGCCCAGTTTCTCCGGATAACCAGGCACCCGATGCCGAGCCTGCGGGACTCCGGCCTACCGACCGATGTGTGCGCGGTGATCGAGCAGGCGATGTCGCGCGATATCGAGGACCGGCCGGCGACCGCGGAGGCCTTCGGGGAGCAGTTGCGCGACGTACAACGCCGGCATGGCTTGCCGGTCGACGACATGCCCGTGCCGATAAGTGCGCCGACGATCCGGTACAACCCCCCGCGGTCGCCGGGCACGCCATCCGGTAGCTATCCAGCGCGGATGACGACACCCCCGACACCGGCAACCCGGTTCCAACAACCGGTGTCGTCGAAGGCGTTGGTCGACCGCGCGCGGCTCATCGACGTCCTACGAGAACAGGACAAGAAGCTCACGGTGATCCACGGCCCAACCGGCTTCGGGAAGAGCACGCTTGCCGCCCAATGGGCGAAGCTGCTGACCGCCGAAGGCGTCGCGGTGGCCTGGTTGACCATCGACCACGACGACAACAACGTGGTCTGGTTCCTGTCTCATCTGATCGAGGCCATCCGTGCGGTGACGCCCACGCTGGCGACCGAGCTCGCCGACGTCTTGGAGGAGCACGACGACGAGGCCGAACGTTATGTCCTGACCTCGTTGATCAATGAGATCCATCAGAGTGGCACGCGCATGACGCTGGTGATCGACGACTGGCAGCGTGTCACCGACCCGGCGACCATCGCGGCGCTGCGCTACCTGCTCGATAACGTCGCTACCGGCCTGAACGTGGTGGTGACCAGCCGCAGCCAGAGCGGCCTGCCGATGAGCCGGATGCGGATGCAGAACGAACTTCTCGAGATCGATGCCACCGCATTGCGTTTCGACGTGGCCGAATCGGAGAACTTTCTGGTCGACCTGAGCGGCCTGGACCTCGACCACGCCGACGTCGAAGAGCTCACCGCCAAGACGGACGGCTGGGTGGCGGCACTGCAGCTGGCGTCGTTGTCGCTGCGCGGCCGCGACGATCCTGTCCGGCTCATCGGCACGATGACCGGCCGCCACCACGCGATCAGCGAATTTCTCGTCGAGAACGTACTCGACACCCTGGAACCGTCGATGCTCGATTTCCTGCTGGCCACCTCGATCACCGAGCGCATCAGCGGGGACCTGGCGACGACGTTGACCGGTGTGCCGGACGGGCAGGCGATGCTCGAACAGGTCGAGGAGCGCGACTTGTTCCTGCGCCGGATCGACGAGCAGTGGTTCCGCTACCACCAGTTGTTCCTTGACTTCCTGCGGCACCGGCTCGATCGTGATGAACCCGAGCGGGTCGCGCGGCTGCACCGCGTCGCGTCGACGTGGTTCGCCGAGCACCGCCTGGTCAGCGAGGCGGTCGATCACGCGCTGGCCGCCGGCGATGACCAGCGGGCGGTGCAGCTCGTCGAGAACGACGGCATCCACTTGGTGGCGAATTCCCAAATGGCCACGCTGATCGGGCTGGTGGGCAAGCTGCCGGCCGCCGTCGTGCATTCGGATCCGCGGGTGCAGCTCGCCCTGGGCTGGGCCAACATTGTGCTGCACCGGATTCCAGCTGCCGAACAGGCACTGGCCCTCATGGAATCCGGGCTGGGGTCGTGCGACCTGAACGACGACGAAATCACAGACCTGCGCGCGGAAGGCGGGGTTGTGCGGGCGGTCGCCGATCTGCGCTCGGACCGGCTTGCAGGCATCGACGAGCACATCGCGCGCTGCCTGGCACGTCGAGATCACCTGCGTCCGTTCGCCGTAGGCGTGGCCGCCACCGTCGCGACCTTCGCCGCCGCCTATCGCTACGACCTCGACGAAGTGAACCGAATCCAGGCGTGGGCGGCGCCGTACGCCGAACACAACCGGGACAACTTCAACATTGTGCACGGGCTGTGCTACTCGGGCCTTGCGCACCACTTGATGCTCGACACAGTCACGGCGGAAGCCTGCTTCCGTAAGGCACTCAAGATCGCCAAGCGGTCCGGCGGCAGTCACTCTTACCTCGCGCGGCTGGCGAGTTCGGGACTGGGCGAATTGCTCTACGAGCGAGGCGATCTCGACGAGGCGGACCGCCTGCTCGAGGAGGGTTACAAGCTCGGGCCCGAGGGTGGCTCGGTCGACTTCAAGATCGCCCGATACGTGATCGCGGCCAGGATCAAGGCGCTTCAGGGCGACCGGTTCGCGGCCGCTCAGCGGCTCGACGAGGCCGCCCGGGTGGCCCAGGCGCTGTCGCTGAACCGGTTGCGGGCGATGGCGGAGCACGAACGCACCCGCCTCGGGCTTGCGCCGTATCCGGGGTCTGATCCGTCGCCGCCGAGGTCCTACGAGGATGCGCCGCCAACCGGTCGACGCCATCGACGAGATCACCTTGCAGTTTGAAGAGGCCTCGGCAATCCGGATCTTGATGGACGCCGATGATCCCGACAACAGGGAACTTGCCTGCCGGTGGGCGCAGGAGTGGGTCGATCGAACGGCGACGCCGAACCGCCCACAGGCGTTGTTGCGAGCGCGTCGGCTGCTGGGTGCCAGCCTTTCGGCCGCCGGACACGTCGATGAGGCGAAGGCCACGATCGCGGCCGTCGCGGCGCAGTGCGCACAGTTGCGGATGGTGCGTTACCTCGTCGACGGCGGTCCGTACGTCGCCGCAACGCTTTCGGAACTACGTGCCGACCAGCGGTCCGCCCGCTGGCAGCCCCAATGGCCGGACGTCCCGGCCGATTTCCTCGACCAAGCGATCAACGCGCAAGTGGTGCAGCGCATCTGACCGCGTCCACCTCCCGACGCCGACCGTGACCGCCGTGGCGGCGACGGCGACCTGGCCGTCGGTGACCTCAGAAGACGCCAACGCTCGCGTCCTAGTACTCCTGCCGTAGTTCGTGGTGGCTACGGCGTGCTGGCAGATCGGCGCTGGTAGTGGCTGGTCGCGGTATCGATGTCGGCGGCGCCATGTCGCAGGTGTCGATGCCGACGTCGCCCGGCCGCGGTGGCGTAGCCGAGATAGACCGCGACCTGCGAGTTCTCGATACGCCCGACAGTGCCGGTGTATTGGCGCTGCACGCCGACGGTGCCGGTGCCCTTCTTCAGATCGCCGCTCTCGTCGACCACCAGGATCACCTCGACCGCGCCGAGGTGTTCGACCACATAGCCCCGCAGATCGTCACGCACCGCGTCCTCGTCCCACACCGCCCGCGCCAGGAAATGCTGCATCGCATCAGGTGTTTCGTCGCCGGCCGCCTCGGCAAGAGTCCAACAATTCTTCGCCGGAAGCTCAGATACCAACCCGCTCAACATCTTTCGAGCAGTCAACATCTACGCTGTGAACCACGGCCACCGCACCTCATCAGGACAACACACACCCCGATGATCACGCGGTGGCCGTCCTACGTCACGCCGCCACGCACAAGATCACGATCTATAGCCCACTATTCTGTTTCCATGGCGGAACCTACGGAGAACGGTCAGGTACCTGCCGGATTCGAGCACGTCCACGTCGAGCTGGACTGGTGGGACGGCCGCCCCCGCGGTGGACTCGCCGACGTCAACGGGTCCACGCATTACTTCCAGGCAGTCAACTACCACGACCCCGACGAGCCGGAAGATGAATACTTCGTATGGCCCGCAAGCGAGACCGCTGTTGCGTTGGAGCGGGAACAGTGGGCGATCTTCGCCGAGTGGAACATGCGCTACGAAGCAGGCAGTGCGACTGTCGACACCCACCCAGCCCACCCGGGCACCAACACCCGCTACGACGAACTACAGATCCTCCTCGAGCCGCACCGGGCGGTGCCCGACCATCCACGACGGCTCGCAGCCAACTGGCACTGGAGCGATCGAGCTGAGCGCTATCCCCTCAGCGGACCCATCTACTGGGTCAAATGGCACGGACCGAACCTCTGACAGCTGCTCGCCGCAAAATCACGATCTACGGCTGGAGTAGTCTGACATCCGGAGTCATCCGGAGCCAGCGCCGCGACCGCACACTTTCAAACCATGTCGGAAAACGCCCGATCATGGAACTGAGGCGACCAAACCTGCATGGCGTCCCGAACCGGGGAGCGACATCACAGCCGCCTCTTCATCTAGATCGGTGGCGGACCGACTTCTCTACCTCAGACCGGGGCAGCGCAAGCATTGCGACTGGCGCGCCCACCAGGGAAGCACCCCAGCAATCGCGGGCCGACGTGCGTCGAAACGGCTGCCGAGGAGTACCTACATCCGTCGCGTTGTTCACAACGTTCACAAAACCAAACGGCCGCCAGCGTCGGCGCGCCGTTGCATTTCGTCGAGTTCCGCGTCGCTGATCGGGTCGCTGTTGGTCACGCGGTCAATGTAGTTGCGCTGCAATGAAAACGAAACACACCCGGCCCTTGGGCCGGGGGTGTCTACGTAGAGAGTGCTCTGATACTGACGCCCGCAAGCAACGAGGACCGCGCCGACGGCATCCTCTCCCGCCGTCGTGGACGATGGAGCAAATGATCGAATCAGTCTAACGACGATTCGACGCCGCGCAATTACCTCATATAGAACACATATCTCTAACGGCCATCCGACAAAACAGACGAAAGCCGCGGAGATGAATAAATGTCCCTATCTCCGCGGCTTCCCTGTTGCTTTGGGTTTCTCCTAATCTCCCAGGATGAAATGTGGAGAAGAGAACGGACCCCAAATATGCGGAGGTGAAACATGGGGAGGATTGGCTTGGATCGCGACGTGGCCAGGCCGTTGGGTTGTGGTCGTGTTGCCCGAGTCCACAGTGGTGGTTACGCTTGCAGCAGATGCGCCTGGCGCCACGGCGATCGCTGCGGCGGCCGCCCCGGCAACTAACAATGGTGCGAAATAGCGCAGTTTGATGGTCATGTGTTGCTCCTTGATCGGTTGTTTGTCGTGATGGGTCGCACCTGATCCGGTGCTTTTGTCTTACGAGTTCAATTTAGGCCGGGTTCAAGCCCGCGGCGACTGCTTCAAATCAAACTCAAATTTGCGCCGGCTCAGCCTTCAGGCGATTGCTTGGCGAATCCGATCAGCAACGTCCCGCAGTGTATCGTCGTCGTGCACCGGCTCTGCACATGCGGGGAACACCGGTAGTTGCACCCAGCTGGTGCATCCCGCGTAATCCAGCGTGCGAACCAGCCGCAGCGGCTCGACCAGCGGGCTGCCTGCACCACCAGCACAGTGAGCCGGTGTTTGGGTCGAAAGTCCAGCCAGTCCGTACCGAGTCCGCGGTCCAGATATGCAGCGACGCAATCTCTTCGACGTGCTCCCACCGGTTGACCTCAATGGCGGCAACGACTTTGGCGATGGGCGCAACGACTTTGGCGCTTGCGCGCAGCACGATCGCGTGGTCGCTACTGTCGGCGGCGTCGTCGAGGAGGTCGCGCTGCTCAGGACGCACCCGTTCGGCATGGCTGTGGGCGACCGTTTGGAACAGCAGGAAGCGCGATGCCGATACGGCGAACCACTTTTCGTGAATTCCGCCCGTGCGCAGCACCGCAGTCTGCCTGACGTCAAGCAGCGCGTGCGCCGCCGCTCCACTCCTTGAGCGCCGGCCGCATCCGGACACGATTAGACAGCGTTTCGATCGTCTCGCGGCAGCTGCGGGTCTCGCGGATCACCTTCCACGATCTGCGGCACTCCTACGCGACCGGCGCGCTCAAAGCCGGCATCAGCCCGAAGGTGACCAGTGAGCGGATCGGTCACGCCAATGCTGGATTCTTCCTGCAGACCTATGCGCACGTTCTGCGAAACGATGACCGCGACGCCGCGGAGCGGCGGCTGCCTTCCTGATCGGCAACGGGTGGGATCCAGCCGACGAAGGCGACAGTTAGATGATTAGCCATCCTAATGTGTCCAAACACGTGTCCATCCGGCATGCAAACGGCCCCCGGAGACCTCTCCGAGGGCCGTTCTAACTTGTAGCGGGGACAGGATTCGAACCTGCGACCTCTGGGTTATGAGCTAACCGGTCCCAGTCTCGTGTCGCCTCGCGGGTCTCAAACGCCCAGGTCACGATCAATCGCGCGTCCAAGCCATTACGCCGCGTTCCACGCCATCTCGGCAGTTGCGCGGCGTTTCGCTCACAAATCCGATCACAACTCAGCAAGCGCCAAGTGCAGCCGCCTCGGCCGATCAAGGGCCGTGACGCGGGAACTTCGTTATCCGGGAGGATGCGCGTGAGGGGAACGAATTCGTGCTACCCGAGGGAGGACGCCGAATCAGACGCGACTTTGCAGCGCGTCGGGTCCCGGAGGATCAATCACCACAAACTCGGTGAAGGTCGACGGCGGTCCCGTCATCGGCTACGCGAAGACATCGACGACGATTTCCGGGCTAGCTGTTGGCGGTGTATGACCGCGCTCCGACACCAGCGAGGGCCCCACCATCGACGATCAGGTACTCGTCACGGATGGGCTTCCCCTCGAAGTAGCATTCCAGAATCTCCCTTGTGCCAGCCGCATAACGGGTTTGCGCCGACAGCGACGACCCGGAGATATGCGGAGTCATCCCGTGATGGGGCATGTTGCGCCACGGGTGATCGGCCGGCGCCGGCTGCGGGTACCACACGTCGCCTGCATAGCCCGCCAGCTGGCCGCTGTCCAGAGCGCGGACAATGGCATCGCGGTCGCAGATGAGTGCGCGCGCCGTATTGATAAGGTACGCACCCCGTTTCATCGTTCCAATGAGTTCGTCATTGAACAGTCCACGGGTCTCCGGGTGCAGCGGCGCATTGATGGTCACCACGTCAAGCTCCGGCACCATCTCCTGCACCGACGGGTGATAGGTCAAGTTGAGCTCAGCCTCGACCTCAGCGGGCAACCGGTGCTTATCGAAGTAGTGCAGGTGCACGTCAAACGGCGCCAAACGGCGCAGGACGGCCAGGCCGATCCGGCCCGAGGCGATCGTGCCGACGTGCATTCCTTCGAGATCGTAGGAACGCTGCACGCAGTCCGCGATGTTCCAGCCGCCGTCGATGACCCACTTGTATGACGGCAGGTAGTTCCGGACCTGCGACAGGATCATCATCACCACGTGCTCGGCGACGCTGATGCTGTTACAGAACGTCACCTCCGCGACAGTGACGCCTCGTTCGATCGCGGCATCCAAATCGACGTGGTCCGAACCGATTCCGGCAGTCAGGGCGAGCTTGAGCTTGGGAGCTCGCGCGATCCGCTCGGCGGTGAGGTAGGCAGGCCAGAACGGCTGCGAGATGACGATCTCTGCATCGGCCAGGTGCCGGTCGAGTTCGGAGTTTTCGCCCTCTTTGTCCGAGGTCACGACTAACTCGTGGCCGAGCCCCTCGAGATAGCTCCGAAGACCGAGTTCACCCGAGACACTGCCCAGCAGTGAACCGGGCGTGAAGTCGGTAGCCGACGGCGTCGGCAGAGTTTGCCCGTCCGGGTAGCGGTCCAGGTGCGGAAGCCCGTCACGCGCGTAGCTCGTGGGGTAACCGTCGACCGGATCGTCATAGAGTACGCAAACCACTTTTGCCATGGATCCTCGATTTCCTTTCATGTTGCGCCCGGCGAGATGTTCGTCGGGCAACCGCCGTCATCCCACGACCGCAATATGAGCCAGCGGTCCAGCCGTCGGACCCAAATCAAGGGTCCGTACAGCGGGCACAACCATTCGGTCGTGGAAAAGGGCGCCAGTAGTCAACATTCGTCCTCTCCTATGGACGCGATCGCGCATAGCGGCGTGAAAGCGTAGGAAAAAGGTGCACCGCCATTCGGTTTGGAGGTGCCTGCTGTCGACGAAACTGACGCTAACAGCCGCTGCTTGCGGCGGACAAGGCGTTGATCTTTGCGATCTGACATGCTGCGATAGTCTTTGACTATCGCTTTTGGAGACGGAGTGGTCGGGATGCACGGCGAGGTAGCGATCCAGCAACTGGAGTATCTGGTGGCGCTGGCCCGAGAGCGCCATTTCGGTCGGGCCGCTGCGGCATGCCACGTGAGTCAACCGACACTCTCGGTGGCAATACGCAGGCTCGAACACGAACTCGATATCGTGATTGTGTTGCGCGGTCAGCGATTTGAGGGGTTCACCGTGGAAGGGCAGCGCGTCGTTACCTGGGCCCACCGGATCCTCGCCGAACGTAACGAGCTACTAGCAGACGTTGAGCGGATGCGCGGTGGGCTGACGGTGACGGCCCGCATTGGGGCGGTGCCGACCTCGGTTCCGGCAAGCCCATTGGTCACCGGTCGGTTCCTGGAGCGGTACCCGGGCGCGAGAGTCCGCGTCGAGTCGATGCCGTCTCGCGAGATCGCCCGGCGCCTGGCCGAATTCGAGCTCGACGCGGGTCTGACGTATCTGGACGCCGAAACACCCCCTGGCACAAGACGGGTCGAGCTCTACCGGGAGCGCTATGTTCTCGTCGCACCCTCGGCACACCCGCTCATGCAACGATCCGAAGTGCGCTGGACAGAGGCGGCAGAGCTTCCGCTCTGCGCGTTGACCACCGCAATGCGCAACCGCCGCATCATCGACGCCAACATGGCTGCCGATGGAGCCCAATTCAGCCCAATCGTGGAAGCCGACACGGTTGGCGCCTTGTACACGCACCTGAAGACCCTGCGATTGGCGAGTGTGGTCGCGCATACCTGGCTTGACGCGTTCGGTTTGCCCGACGGATTGGCGATGCGACCGATGGTCGAGCAAGGACCGGGCGCTGCCGTCGGCCTCATCGTATTGGACCGCGAACCGAATTCACTGGTGGCCCAAGCCCTTCTCGAGGCCGCCGCCGATGCAGGGCACCGGGGCGCCTAGCGCGCCGCCACACCGATGATGATGGCGAGCCAACAGCTGCGAGGATTCGTCCAGCGCTGACCTTCGCAACGACAACCGCACCGCCGTCATCGTCACCCACGCCTACTCGACGCCCTCGCGATCGCCGACAAGGTAATCATCTTCGAGCGCGGGCGCATCGTGGAAGGCGACCCAGTTCGCACCGTCCTGATGTCCCGCGCAGCGACTTCGCTGCCCGAATCGCCGGAGTCAACCTCATCCCGGGAGTGATCACCGAACCCGGAATCCTCCAAACATCCTGGAGTACAAGCATTTCAGGTACCGGCGACACCTCTCCCGGTGCAGCCGCGGTCGCTCTGTTTCGGCCCACCGCGGTCGCGGTTCAGCTCGACGCTCCACACGCCAGCCCCCGCAACGTCATCCCGCTGACCATCGCCGAAATGGACAGCCACGGAACCACGGTCCGGGTCCGGGGCGCAGACCAACCCGACGGCAGCACGGGACTCGCCGCCGACATCACCGCTGCTGCTGCCGCCGACCTCGACCTCGCTCCTGGCCAGAGCGTGTACTTCGTCGTTAAAACACAAGAAGTCGAACTCCATCCAGCACTGCCGCCACAGACCTGAACCGCCGTTGCGGCCCGTGTTCGCCACATCCCGAAGTCAGCTGCTCGAGACCGAACTGACCTCAGGCCTCCGGGCGACAACAAGTGATGTGGCGAACACGGGCCGTCACGGGTGTACTGCATGCGGTCTTTGTCGCCCTGCCAGAACTCGACGAGGTCTGCGTCGACGGCATACAGCTGGCAGCTGGTCGAGACGACACCGACCGCACCGCCAGGCAGATGGTGCAGATCCTGCGGCGCTCGCTACTACGGTTGGCACAGCGACTTGACCACCGCACGATACGGCGACCAAAGGGGAACGTGACCCAGCGATCACAGGGCCCATCGCCACCTTGACGGCCTACGAACGACACACGCCGTCCGCCGCTCATTCACAAGCGTTCACAACACGAAACGGCCGCCAGCTGATGCTAGCGGCCGTTTGGCCTGGTCAGAACCACTTTCTTTAGTAGCGGGGACAGGATTCGAACCTGCGACCTCTGGGTTATGAGCTAACCGGTCGCGGTCTCGAGTCGCCTCGCGGGTCTCAAACGCCCGGGTCACGATTAATCGCCCGTCCGAGCCATCGCGCCGCGTCTCCCGCCATCTCGGCAGTTGCGCCGCGTTTCGTTCCCAAATCCGTTCCCAACAACAGCAACCGGCAAATGCAGCAACCCCGGCGTCTCAGGGCCGTGACGCGGGGAGTTTTAGTTATCCGGATAGACGCGGTGCCCGAACTCTCCGATCCCCTGCTCGACGACCTAACACCGACGGTCTACCTGCGGCCATCGACGTTCGAACCTGCGCCGCCGCGTGTGTTGCCGGAGCCCCCACACAGCTCGGTGCTGCGTTTCACAAAGGGCCGTCGCCACACGCATGTAGCTGTGCGACGGGGCGATCACTGGGAACCCACCTCGACTTCCGATTGGCAGCCAATCACCGAAGTGCTGAAGTGGCATGACCTCGCCAGGAAAGTGCGAGCATTCGAGATCGCGACGTCTTGGGCGCCGGTAAATGCGCTTCACCATCTCCGGCATGTATCTGGCCGCGGTCACCATCAGCGATGACGACCATCCAGAGGGCGACTGGTACACGACCATTACTGACGAGCCAGCGAACGTCTACCCTTCAGCGACCACGCGAGTGGTCGCATATTGCCGAGGTCGTCGGAGCGTCCGGTTCTAGGCGGGACCACTGGGCGGTGGGACGTCCGTTGGTGCGGACTTGTTCGCCGGTGATTGCCACCTTTGCGGCCAGCCGGCGGGCGAGTTCTCCCAGGTCTCCTACCGCCTGTCCACAGTCATGTCCAGCAACCCATGGCTGGCGGCCATCACCTCGAGCCTACGGCCACTCGTCCAGTAGGTCTCGAACACGGTGTCGCCGCGCCGCGGGTAGTACACCAGAATGGCGAACCGGCGCCCGGCCAGCAGAGCGTCGGCGGAGTCTTGTGCCGAATACCAGGGCATGCCCATCCCATGAAGTCGCGGTAGCGGACAGCGTCGGGTGTTGTGGACTCAAACCGGGCCCATCCCCGCTCCGTGCTCGAGGAGACGGCCGCCGTCAGGCAGCCGGGCACTAATTGTCCTCCACGGAGACAACGAATCCCGCGCCGCCCAGGGCGGCCAACACCTCCTCCCGGTGTGCCGGACCCCGGGTCTCGACGGTAAGCATCACCTCAACTTCGTCCAGTGCCAGCTTGGGTGCTGTGCGGGAGTGCACCACGTCGAGCACGCTGGCCCCGCTTTCGCTGACCACGCCCAGCAGCCTGCTGAGCCCGCCGGGGCGGTCCGGGATGGTGACCTTCACTGCGAGATACCGCCCGGCTGCGCGCAGGCCGTGGGTGATCACGTGGGTCAACACCAGCGGGTCGATATTGCCACCCGACAAGACCGCGCAAACGGGGCCGTGCAGGCCGAGTTCGGGTGCCGATGTCATCAGCGCTGCCACCGCTGCCGCCCCGGCCGGTTCGACGATGAGTTTCGCACGCTCCATGCACAGCAACAACGCGCGCGACAGCGCGTCTTCGCTGACCGTGCGAACCGAATCGGCGAATGCCCTTACATGGGCAAACGGGATCACCCCGGGCAATGCCACGGCGATGCCGTCAGCCATCGTCGACATCGACTCCGCGCGCACAGGCTGTCCGGCGGCCAACGAACCCGGCCAGGCCGCCGCGTTCGCGGCCTGCACTCCGATCACCCGGACCTGCGGCGCCAGAAAGTGCACCGCCGCGGCAATTCCGGCGACCAGACCTCCACCGCCGGTCGGCACCACGATGGTTGCGACATTCCGAATCTGCTTCAGGATCTCCAGCCCGACGGTGGCCTGGCCGGCGACGATGTCGGCGTGATCGAACGGGTGGATCAACACCGTGCCGTGCTGCTCCGAATATTCACGCGCCGCGACCAGCGCGTCGTCGATCGTCTCGCCGATCAAATGAACTTGCGCGCCATACGCCTTGGTGGCCACCAGCTTCGGCAGCGGGACGTTGACCGGCATGAACACCGTCGACGCGATCCCAAGCTCGGTCGCGGCCCACGCAACGCCCTGCGCATGGTTGCCTGCGCTGGCCGCGACCACACCGCGAGCCCGGTCCTCGACGCTCAGATTGGCGATCCGGTTGTAGGCGCCGCGCGGCTTGAACGACCCAGTGCGTTGCAGGTTCTCGCACTTGAGCCACACCTGTTCGCCCGTGCGATCCGACAGCACCCGCGACGCGATCACCGGGGTTAGTCGGATCACCGGCCTCAGCCGATCCGCCGCCGCGTTGATCTGATCGAGCGTGAGCAGCTCCACAGCTAGACCTGCAGCTCGCGAACCGCCGCCGGATCCCCCACGGGGTCAGCCGGATAAGTAGCGCCCCACCGCGTGAATGCGGTGGCGGACAGCCGGAGCGCATCACGGTGGGCGTCGTTGGCGATGACGTCATCGACGTTCATGCTTGGGCCTCGCTTGCTCACTCATCGAGGATGCCGTTCCAGGGTGATGCGTCATCGGGATTGGGCCAACGCTAGACCTGTCGACCGTTCGCGATAGCGGAACACGCTCACGACTCGTGTTTGCGCATCGATGCCCTCGCGGCGCGCGCCCATGACGCTCAGGGCGCACGCGTGATCGTCGCGTCCGAACACGTCGTCCTCGACGAGCCAGAAGTCTTTCGTGCGAAGACGATCGAGCCAGGCCTCAATATTGCCCCTCGCCGGGATGGTGGCCACCAGCACCGGGATCTATATGGTGACAGACGCGACCGGAGATGTTCGGCCACTGAATTGGGCCGTGTTCTACCTTTTGAACGGGCCGTACATCGTTGTCCCCGTCTTAGCTGCGATCTGGCTGACCGCGCGAACAAGAAAGCCCGTCACGGCTGCCACGCGAACCGCCTGTTAGACCGCCTCCTTGGGTGTTGCCAGTACCGTGCCGGTACGCCTTCGGTACGGCTGCGAATCGCCCCTAGCCGCCGGGGTGACGCCGGGGTGAGATGCGGCAGCGCGGTGTCAGCTAGCTGAGGCGCGACCGGCGCCGACACGCCGACCCATGCACGAGCGGATGTGCCTTCGACGCTCACGTCCGACGAAGCCGCGGATCAACCAGTACGCGCTGTCCGCTTCGCCACTGAACGACACGAATCTGATGGCCGGTTTGCACACCGGTGACCGAGTCGACACGAAACCGACCGAACAAGGTGGTGGTATCGAGTCGTTGCGACGCGGCCAGCACCGGCAGGGATTCAACAGTGCCGGCTTCCTTCACGCAGCGCTGCCAAACGACACCCGCGGCGAAGGCCGCAGCAGCCGGATACGGCGGCTCACTACCGTTCGCGTCCCGGTAACACTGGCTGAACCACTCGCTGTTGGGTCCGTCCGCGGGATCATCTGTCCCGTCGTCGAACCACTGACACGGTCCGTAAAGCCGCTCAACGAGATCACCGATGGCGTAGCGGAGCTCACCGACCCCCGCGGCGACCAATCCAACTGCACGCCAACGGTATTCGCTGCCCCACTGCGCGATGGCGACGTCATCGTCGAAGGAACCGGCCGATAACAGCACATCGCCCGCCGGGACTTGCGCCAGCACGTCTCTCGCCCGGCCTGGCCGAAAAGTGACCGACCGCCGCTGGAGACCGAGTCGCCGAGCCACCACCGCCGCCCCTTCGGCCACCTCGCGGCCGAACCCCGTGTCGACGTGCATTATTACCACCTCCGAGCCCTCACCAAGACCTTCGGCGACAAGGGTTTCGAGCACTGCGGCGAGATAGCGGTAAGCGGGAGACTCCGCGTTGACGACACGCGGATACGCCGGCCGCGCCAGCCGGGCGGTGGCGCCACCGTGGTTCCAGACGACCCCTTTGCTGGCGGCCGCGGCCGCGAGCGCGGGCCCCGAACCGTAGGGCCCGAACACCACGTCGGGCCGGCTAGCTTCGGCGACCCGTATCGCGGACGCCGCAGAGGGGTAAGCGTCGATGACCTCCAGACTCACTCCGGAACGGTCAGCCCAGAGAGCAAGGGCGCTCGCCCCTGCTTTCCCGAATCTGGCCAGCGGCCCCGACAGTGGGGTAACCAGGACGGCGCGAGCTGTCACGCCCACAACTTAAGCGAGTCGAACAACCGCCCGACTCCCCGGGGAGTACGGATCGTGGCATTCCACTGCGGTTCAACACCGTTGCCGGGTGGTGTCGAGACCACTCCCGACACATCAAACCCTTCGCAGATCCGTCGGCCTCCGCCACTGATTCAGCAGAACTTCGAGGCGCTGCGGCAACAGACGAAACACCCGATTCAGACCGGGTGACGCGGAGCTGCACCGCTGCTTCACCGCGCTCAAGGTGCAGCGCCGCGGAATACTCGGCGGTCCCCGATAAGCCCGGCCAGGCCTGCAATTCGTTTCGGAACGCCTTGACACGGGATTGCGGGAACTTCACGACGATCCTGATATTCCCGTGGTGTTCGACGCGCGAAACTGTGTCCTTCAACTATCGCGCCGTCGCTGCCGCGTGTCGTAGCTTTCTATCCCGGCCTTCAGCGGTGTCGTCGTACGTGGAAGCGCAAACACCGACTACCCCGCCTCTCGACAGTCTTGACCCTGACCCCTTGACCCCTATAAATAGCGGTAACACGTAAATAGCGGTAACACGTTTTCCCGGGTCATCGTGAGTGTGTGGCGGGATGTGGGCGTGCAAGACATTCATAAAACGCACAGATCGTTCATCACCGCGCACAACGGGTGGTCCCAAAAATGATCCCCAAGTAAGCGGCCGGTTCTCGCCTGCGGTTCCGGCGGCGGCATGGTGCCGCGACAGGATTTTGGGTTCTAGCCAACGGCCGCTCGGCTTCCTCAAGCTTCCCCCACCAGGCCGCCAGGGTCCTGTGGTGCTGTCGGCGCTCGCAGCTAGCGTTGCCGGCTGGTGACCGCAGCGACTCCGGTTTGTCGGCCCGCAATGTGTCGCGCCGGTCATGGGTTGCACGGCAACATTTTCCGCGCACAACAACATGAACGATTGTCCCGATCTGGCAGTTTCAGCGGACTACGCGGCGGTCACCCTGTCGAGCGTGGAGGACGATGGCCTCGGCGAAGAGCTCCGGGTGCTGTTGGCGCACTCGATGCGAGGGCATCACACTGCCAACGCCCGGCGGCATGACCGGCCTGGACCCCGTCGGGTGAAGAGGGGTTAGGTCGTTGTGTGCTGGTCGGATGAGTCGCTGGGCTCGATGACCTTTGTTTCCTCACGTGCCCCGTGGCTGATCTCAATGCGGCGCGGCTTGGCCCTCGCCGCCACCGGGAGGGTTACGGTCAGCACCCCGTTTTGATAGGTGGCGGCGATGTGCTCGGCGTCGACGTCCGCACCGAGGGACAGGCGACGCATGTAACCGCCGGTGAAGCGCTCGCAGCTCAGCCACTGCACGTCTTGTTCGGTGCGTTCGCTGCGTTGTGCCTTCACGGTGAGGATGCCGCCATCAACGCTGACGTCCACCGAATCGGGGTCCACGCCCGGAAGGTCCGCGTGAAGCACGTAGTGATCGCCGGAGCGGTAGAGGTCCATCGGCATGGCCAGTGGGACTCGGGCGGACCCGGGCGATGTACCGAGCAGCTGCGCGGCGAGTCTGTCGATGTCACGGAAGGGATCGGGATGAAGCACAGCAACCACCTCCTACATGCTGGTTGCCGCACCTCGCCACCGCGACGGGTGTCGGCTGGCTGCGCTCCTTCTGGTGTAGCACTCCAACCGCGCGAGCACCAGGGGTGTGCGCGCTGCGCCCAGGTCTTCGGCGATAAGGACCCTGGTGTCCAGGATCGCCTTCCAGATGAAAGGGGCCAGACGCGCCGAGATCTGCTCGCCGATGTCGGGCGATATCGGCGTCGATGCTGGCGATCCGGCCCAACAGGTGCGCGAAGGGGAATTGGTGATGGTCGGCGAGATGCCCGTTGAACGCTCGGCCCTACTCATTTTGTTGCTTTACCTGGATAAACGGGGTAGACCTAAGGTACGGATCCACGGCAGACCAAGGTCGGACCGGAAGAGAAGATTCCTCCTCTCCGCTGTGGCGCCCAGCACGAGCACTAGGCACCCACGCGAAGCGAGGCCCATCAACTGGGCACAGCGCGGTGGGCTTGCGTCAGTTGCGGGGAATCGTCTCCTGACGCCGAGGCCACATTTCACCGCGCATCATGCACGCTTGGTAACCAGGTGGTTGCTGCTTCGGACGGCTCTCCTTTTCGTCAGGAGTGCCGTCCGACTCGTGTATGCCGAAAGAATCGCGCGCGTCGGCACGCCCAAGGTGAAGGCGACGTGGCAGCCGAACGAAATCCAAATTGAAGTGAATACCGCCCCGCGAACGCCTGCGGGCTGGCAGAGCTACTTCAATGAGAAGGTGAAGGAGTTCGGGGTCTACGCCGTGTACAACTACTCGGGGGCTGACCGCGATGGGATCACCTCATTCGCCGCCTCGGAGGACCTGGAGCGCGTCGTGAAAGTGATCGACATAGCCCTGGAGTACGCAAACGACAACTACGAGGCCGCCGTATTGCCTGGGGACTCGGCGGCTCGGCAACGCAGAGCATAAAGCTACACAGGCCGCGCAGCGACAAGCCGACCTCGACGAACGCGCAGCGAAGCTCGCCAAGCCGGATGACCCCTGAGCGCAACCGCCGACCAAGGAGCGGGAATGAAAAAAGACCAAGCAGACGAATTTGAACAGGAACTGTTGCAGCCGCTCGCAAAGGCTCTCCGCACGACTCTTGGTGATGCAGGGCAGGTGCACGTCAACAATGAGCCGCACCTGATGACCGGCAATCGGGTCGAGTACGAAACGTGGCTCGACGTCGTGCTCAACGATGCACGAACCGAAGTCATGTTTCGGCCCCTCAGCCGCGAAGACTTTTCAGCGGTCTGGCAATGGGGAAAGAGCGGCCGATTCATCTTCCCGATTCCACAGGAGGGCGGCGGTTCCGGCGACAGCGCTCGAGCGTCCGTTGACGCTGTCGCCGAACGCATTCGCGAAACAGCAAGTATGTGGGATGAGGAGCCGCCCGAGTGGTTTGGCTGGTCAGTCACCTGAAGGCAACTTGGCCGCCGAACGCTAATTTCGCACAACCTCCGCAGTGGTGTGTGTCCCGGGGCCGCCTAGGAGGAAGTCAGCGACGCCCGGGCCACCTTTTCGGCGCCGGAACGGCTAGGCGCTAGGAAGCTGTACCGGTTGCGGTACATACCCCGATGGATACCCATCGGGGTCTGCCGCGGTTCACCATTATGGCCTTTGACCTGGGCCAATGCTGAGTCGGGCGCGGTGGCCGACCTGCTCGGGCACAGCTCCATCGCAATCACCGGCGACGTCTACGGGCACACCAGCGACGACACGGCGCGCGCGGCGGTCGACGGCCTCGCGGGACGGCTCGGGCTGTGAACTCCCAATGAGACCTCGCTTCTAAACGTCGGTCCTAAGGTGGGGCTCTGGTCCAGGAGCCAGCTGCTCGAACTTCTCCATTAATTTGGCGGTGACGTCCAAGCCGACATCCTTGGCGAGCGTCTGACCGGAAGCAGCATCAGTGAGATAACTCGGATGCACAGGGAGCTCGACCTGTACCCGGACATGGACCAGGCCATCGCCCTCCTGACGGAGGGTCGAAAAGAAAGTAATCGTGTAGTCGCGCATTTGACTTCCTTTCGGTTAGCAGGTCCCCGAGAACGCCCGGCTAGTGCAGAATTCGGTTGGCGTACGCGTTGGCGTACGCGGTCCTATTAGGGACCACAGTTTAGTCCGAAAATGGCTTCTTCACTGTGTCGGGCAGACAGGATTTGAACCTGCGACCACTTGACCCCCAGTCGGGCAGAAGCCGAATTTGGTTGTCTCGCAATGACTCTCGACCCGTCCTGACCAGTGGTAATCGTCTCGAGCCGTCCCCCGTCGACTCTCCTGATCCGCAGCTGGTTGTGACAGCCGTGTGACAACGTCGACGCTCGGTCCGTCCGTTTTCCAATTGTTCATGCTGTTTGCTGAAACTCTTCGGGCGTCGGCCGACAGGCTGGGCATTGCGCGAGGCCTCTCTGCGATGCCGCGATCTGGAAGCAATGGAACTCGATTACCGACCTACTCGATGCGAACGAGTCGACTGGGGTGTTTGTTGCCGTCGGTCGCGTTGGCTGCGTCCTAAGCTCGCAGGTAGCAGCGTTTGTATCGTTGGCGAACGCTACTGGTCGCTGGAACTACTGCGGACGCATTGCGGACGCTTCCGTCGATGAAACCTTCCGGAGAGAGAGCGGGCGCTGGCGGTACGAGGCGCGGCCACAGATCGCGAAGGGGGCACCCCCCACCCCTCCAAACGCCTATGAGTTCCTTGAATCTCGTCTGGACCGGCGCTTCAATGGAGATGTATGGAGTTTCATCCAGTCGTCGTTGAGCAGGCCAAGGGGTTCCTCCGCGAAGTTCTCGATATTTCCGTGGACGACGCATACGACCTGCTACGCCGCTACGCCCAGGCCAACGATGACCAACTGACAACCAGGGTGTCGAGACAACTGATCACCGAACCCAACAGTCGCCCTGCGATCCTGGCGGCTATGAGGCAGATCCAGGCCAGTCGCTCCTGACGGCAACGGTGCCCCGGCGGAGCCTTCGGAATCTAACCGGCAAGCGCCGACGCGGGATCGCCCACTAGTTGGATCGCGACCGACCAGCGTTACAAGCTGCCGCTAGTCACTGCTCTCGGCGCTCTCAGCGAGGACCCGATACACAGTCGCCCGGCTGACACCCATCGTCGCGGCAATAGTGCTGGCCGACTCCCCACTCGCGTGCATCCGCTGGGCAAACCGAGCTTTCGACTTGATACCAGTAAAGAAATTCCTCACCACAGCTGTTGACGAGCCCGGGGCGGCGGCTGCGATCTACAAGGATTGCTCGTTGATTGTTGCCTTGAACGGATTGTTGCCCCCTTGAGCATCACGCCCCGGCAGTGTCGTAAAGGCGAACACTGAGCAGCGCCACCGCCGACACCCATCATGGGACCTCTTGATCTCCACTACTGCGTGATCACCGCAGCGATACGGCGACCGCAGGGGAAGCCAACCCAGCGATCACAAGCTGACACCCGGCCACATGCGCGCCGCCGGGGAGCACCCACGTCCGCCGTTTCGTTCCCAATGTTCCCAAAATGAGACGGCCGCCGACTGATGCCGACGGCCGTCTGGCCTGGTCAGGGCCACTTTCTTTAGTAGCGGGGACAGGATTCGAACCTGCGACCTCTGGGTTATGAGCCCAGCGAGCTACCGAGCTGCTCCACCCCGCGTCGGGTAAACGCCAGGTTACCGAAGGTCGGGGTGCAGCGCCAAATCGCTCAACGAGAACTGGGGCGTGCAGCGGCCGGTCCAGGCCAGCAGCTCGTCGGCGGGCAGCGGCGGCGTGTGGACGAAGCCCTGGGTGATGTTGCAGCCGTATCGGCGCAGCGCATGCAGCGTGGCCTCGTCTTCGACCCCTTCGGCGACCAGGTCCGCCCCGAGGCTGTGCGCCAGCGCCACCGTCGATCGCACGATGGCGATCGACCGTGGGTCTTCAGCCAGCCGCGAAACGAACACCCGGTCGAGCTTGAGTTCGTCGACCGACAGATCCTGCAGGCGCGCCAGTGACGACCATCCGGTGCCGTAGTCGTCGAGGGAGATCCGCACCCCCAGCCGCCGCAGGGCGTAGACGGTCTTGCGAGATCGAGACGAGTCGTTGGCGAAGGTGCCCTCGGTGATTTCCAAGATCAGCGCGTCGGGCGGCACGCGGTGTGTCGTCAGCAGCCGGTCGATGGTGTCGACCAGATCGAGGTCCAGCAGGTTCGCCACCGACAGGTTGACCGCGACGGTCATGCGGAAGCCGTCGTCGTGCCAGGCCCGCACCTGACCAAGTGCGAGGTTGACCACGCAGTTGGCGACCTGACGCATCAGGCCGGCCCGTTCGGCGGCGGGCAGGAACATCTCTGGAAGGAGTAGACCGCGACCCGGGTGGTGCCACCGCAGCAGTGCCTCCACGCTGTGCACCCCGCCGTCGTCGGCGCAAATCTTGGGCTGGTAGTAACACGTCAGCTGGGCGTTGGACAGCGCGGCGCGCAATTCCTCGATGAGGAAGTCGTCGTTGTCCTTGTCCAGTCGCACCTTGCCCGGATCGTGCACCACGATCTTGCCCGATGCGGCCTTGGCGTGCGGGATCGTCGTCTCGACACAATTCAGGAGGTCGTTGGGGTGCTCACAATGGTCGGGGCACAACGCAATTGCGATGCTCGCTTCGACCTGCAAGGTGATCGGATCGAGCGCGAACGGAGCACGCAACGCCTCGAGCATCGCTCCCGCACGCGCCCGCGCAGTGGTGATGTCGACACCGTCGGCGAAGAGGATGGCGAACTCGTCACCACCCGTGCGGGCGACCACGTCGCCGGCCCGAACGGACCGGGACAGTCGCGCTGCGATGCGATTCAGTAGCTGGTCGCCGACATGTCGGCCTGCGAAGTAGTTGATTTCCCTGAACTGGTCGATGTCGAGCAACAGGAGGGCGCGACTCGACCGCGACCGGAAGACCGCCGACGACTCGTCCACGGAGACGGCCGTCAACGTCGTCGCCAACGACATCCGGTTGGGCAGCCCCGTCAACTCGTCGGTCATCGCCTGGCGGTGTGCCTCCGCGGTGGCGCTGACGTCGCGGAAGGTGACGGCGAACCGCCAGGCAACCGCGATCAGGGTCAGTGCCGCGAGCGCCACCGCGACGCGGGTCTGGTTGGCCAGCACGGCCACGGCCAGTGCGATTCCACCGCAGAGAATGGCCGGAACATAGGCCGCGAGACCAGGTTTCGGGCGAGGGCTGGCACCCGAGGACGGTAGCCAGCTGGAGACGGCGATAAGGAGCGAGGCGATCGGCCAACAGGCGTCGATCCAGGTGCCCTCCAAGTAGGTGCCTGCCGACGTTTGGAAGAGGTATACGGTGTCGGCGATCGCATACGACATGAACCCGGCGACGAGAAGGCCCCATCGCAGTTCGGCGCGCCAGCCCAGGATGGGAAGCATCCCCGCGGCCAGGGCCAACAACAACAGGTCACCCACCGGATACGCGAGCCCGACGACGACCGCCGCGGGTTCGCCCTGCAGCGCCGCCTTGATCGGACCGGTCGCGATCGCCGCGGCTACCGCTCCGAGCGTCAGCCCGCAGATCAGCGCATCGAGCCGGAACGCGGTCGGGACGCGCTTCAACCGCTCGCGCATCAGCATGACGATGCCGGCGTAAACGAACGGATAGAACGCGAGGTAGAACGGGTCGGCGACCGACGGCATCTGACCCTCCGGCACCCAGGCGGCGTACACCACGTCGCCCGCGGCGAAACTCGCCATGCCCGCACCGATGAGGATGCACGGCCAACGCTCGGCGCGTACCCGGAACGCACGGAAGAACACGAATGCCGCCGCCGAGATGTTCAGCGCCGGATACAGAAAACTGTCGAACACCACGATGCGGCCGGCATGGTCGCGCAACAGCGTGGAAGCCGTGAAGACGATGACCCCGAGCGCCAGCACACCCAGCGCGACGCAGATCGCCGGTGACGGCCATCCGCGACTGCGAGCCGATTCCTTGACGTGCCCGTGTCGATCACCCGATCGAGATTGAGCCGTCACGCCGACGGTGAGCGACACTGGATCCCGTTGTTCCACAGGCTCTTCCGTGAGCTGCTGCAGTTCCCACGGGACCGGCAGATCGGGCACGAAGCTGCGCACGCATCCGCCGCCGTCCCGTTTCGCCGCATACATCGCCAGGTCGGCGTTCAGCAGGAGGTCGTCGGACGTCTGCACCGACTTGGTGGCGGCGACCGTCAACCCGATGCTCGGCCGAACGGTCTGCGGAACACCTTCGACGATGATCGGCGTGCGAAACGCGTCGAGCACGCTGTCCGCCGCCGCCAACGCGTCGATGTGCCCCTCGTAGAGCGCTGCGAATTCGTCACCCCCGAGACGCGCGACGGTCCAGGTTTCACCGAGGGTGCTCGTCAAGCGTCCCGCGACCCGGATCAGCAGCTCGTCGCCCGCTGGGTGGCCCAGCGCATCGTTGACGGCCTTGAAGTTGTCGAGATCGAGGCACAACACCGCGACGGGTTCAGCGCTTGTGCGCCGCCGTGCCATGGCGCGGTCCAGATTGTCGAGGAAGTTCGCGCGGTTCGCGAGGCCGGTCAGGTTGTCGTGAAACGCCTCGCGGGCGACTTCGGCGAGAAGGCGCTGGTTCTCGGTGAGCACGAACAGTTGGCGAATGAGCACCGCCGCCACGAGTATCGCCTCGGCGATGAACAGCTGCCGGTGGTCACGGTGAGTGAGTTCGAAACCGACACCGGCGATCCCGGCCATCAGCAGCGGCAGATACGGCAGCCACACCCGGACGCCGGACTGCAGGTTCATCGCCGACCGTTCAACGGGCCGCTCGTCAATGCTGAACAGCGCCGCGAAGGCCAACATGCCGAAGCCCGCCGCCCGGACGAGGTCGACCAGGCCGCCGTTGTGGTAGCCCCCTACCCCGGCCATGTAGATACCGGCGATGTCCGCCATTTCGAGCGTGGTGATGCCCGCCGCCAGGACGGCGACGCTCACCCGGCCGAGGGGCCGCGACCACACCAGGATCGCTGTTGTCATGAGGACCACGTCGACCGTGATGTGCAGGACGGTCGCGCCGCCGGCACTGGACAGGTTCCTCAGCACGCACACCCACGAGACGACGAACAAGGACGTCGCCACGATGATGCCGTCGAGCACCATCCGCCTGCGCGGGGCCTTGTCGAGATCGCCCAACAGCAGCAGGCACGCAAAGGCCGCCACCGGAAACACCATCAGAACGCCCTGCGTCAGCGACGGGTGCCACGGATGGCTGTCGATCCGGACCTCTTCGAACATCCTGATGACCATGCCGACGGCCCAGGCCGAAAGGCCGACGACGAGGGCCAGCCACCCGTTGCGGCGACGACCCCTGGTCGAGCGGGCCGCCTTGGCGGCACAGCCCACCGCGAAGACGAGACAGATCAGGTAGGCGATTTCGTCGATCGGCTTGGTCCCGTGGCCGTCCTCCCACGAGAACAGTGCCCAGGCGGCCATCAGCGCCGATGCCCCGCCAAATACCGCCGCGGCGATCCAGCCGATACGGCCCAACCGCGCCAACCGACGGCACGCGGCACGCACCCAATGCCCCATCCCCACCCCAAGCTGTAAATCGCCGATACGCGATTTTGCCCTGTTTTGGCGCTAGTGGCAAACGTCGAATGCGTTACTTGACGGTGTCGTACTTCTTCATCGCGTCGTCCAAGCGCTGCAGCGCGGTGCCGTAACCGCTGAAATCGCCACTTTGCTGTGCCGTTCGCAGCTCACCCAGAGCCGATTGCACGTCCTGCAGCGCCGCAGCCTTGGCCTGCGACAGCTGGGTCGGCCCGCCCGGACCGGGCACGGCCGCCACCGGCGACGGCACCTCTGGCGCCCTCCCCTCCTGGTTCGGCGGGGGCGCGGCAGGCTGACCGTCCGTTTGAGCGGCCGCGGGCGGTCGCCCGCCCGGTGGGCTCGCAGGCGCCGGACCGGTTGCGGTGGCGTCGGCCCCTGGCCCGAACAGCTCGGTGAGCGCGTCACGCACCGTCGGCCCGTAGCCGACCCTGTCCTCGTACATCATTGCGACACGGATCAGCCGCGGATACGACGACGCCGCGTCGCTGGCACCGGGTGAGGCGTACACCGGTGCGACATACAGCAGACCGCCATCGGCCACCGGCAGCGTCAACAGGTTGCCCCACCGGATCCGGTTCTGGTTGTCGCGGCCGATGACACCGAGGTCCTGGCTGACCGCGGTGTCGGTACTGATGGCGTTGAAGGCCAGCTTCGGGCCGTTGACCTGACCCGGGATCGTCAGCACCGTGATCTTTCCGTATGTGTCCGGATCCGAGCTCGCGCTGATGTAGGCGGCCAGGAAGTCGCGCTGGAACCGGTTCATCGCGCTGGTCAACTGGAATGACGCCGATTTGTCGTTCTTCGCAAGGTCTTTCGCGACGATGTAGTACGGCGGCTGATAACTACTCGCCGTCGGGTTCGGATCCTGCGGCACGTTCCAGAAGTCCGATGTCGAGAAGAACGTGACCGGGTCGTTGACGTGATACTTGGCCAGCAGCGCGCGCTGGACCTTGAACAGGTCTTCGGGATAGCGCAGGTGCGACTGCAATTCGGGCGTGATGTCGCTCTTCGGGTGGACCACGCCGGGGAAGACCTTCATCCACGCCTGCAGCACCGGATCCTGTTCGTCCTGTGCGTACAGCGTCACCGTGCCGTCATAGGCATCGACGGTGGCCTTCACCGAGTTGCGGATGTAGGACACCTGCTTGTCGGGCGCGAGCCGATTGAACGCCACCTCGGTGGAATCGGCGGTGACGCTCGACAGCGACGTCAGCTCCGAATACGGGTAGTTGTCCAACGTCGTGTAGCCGTCGACGATCCAGACCATCCGCTTGTTGACGATGGCGGGGTACACGCTGGTGTCGGCGGTCAACCATGGTGCCACCGCCTTCACCCGCTCGGACGGGTCGCGATTGAACAGGATCTTGCTCTCCGGCCCGATCGGGCTGGGGAACACCAGCTTTCGCTCGGAGAACTTCGCCGCGAACACGGCGCGGTTCAGCCAGTTGCCGATCCCAACGCCACCCTTACCGCTGTAGGTGTAGTTCTTCGTTTCGGTGTTCGTCTCGTAGTCGTACTCGCGGTCGTTGCCGCTCTTTCCGACGATCGCGTAGTCGTCGGGTGCGCCCGCGATGACCGGCCCGAAGTAGACGCGCGGCTGCTCCAGTGGCGCTGGCCCTGGCGAGACCACACTGCCATTGGCGCCGACGACGCTTGCCAGGAACTCCGGATAGCCGCCGTTCTGGTTGGGATCGTTGGCGACGCCGCGCACCGTGTTGGCGGGTGACGCGATGAAACCGTTGCCGTGGGTGTAGACGAAATGCCGGTTGATCCAGTCGCGCTGGTTGTCGATCAGCCGATCGGGGTTGAGCTCACGCGCGGCGACGACATAGTCGCGCAGATTCCCGTCGGGACCGTTGTACCGGTCGATGGACAGCTGGTCGGGGAAGTAGTAGAAGTTCTTGCTCTGCTGGAACTGCGTGAACGCGGGGCTGACGATCGTCGGGTCCAACAGCCGGATGTTCGACGTCGTCGCACGGTCGGCCGCCACCTGCTGGGCGGTGGCGGGTGCATTGCCGGGGTAGTCGCGATAGGTGACCGTCTTGTCGGTCAAGCCGTAGGCGTCCCTGGTCGACGTGATACTGCGGCTGATGTACTCGCTTTCCTTCTGCGCCGCATTGGGTTTGACGCTGATCTGCTCGACAACCAGCGGCCAGCCCGCGCCGACGACCAACGAAGACAACAGCAGCAGCACGACGCCGATGGCGGGAATTCGCAAGTCGCGCAGCACGATCGCGGAGAACACCGCAACCGCACAGATCAGCGCGATCGCCAACAGGATGAGTTTGGCGGGCAGCACCGCGTTGATGTCGGTGTAGCCGGCGCCGGTGAACGGCTTCCCGCTGCGGGTGTTCGACAACAGCGCGTAGCGATCGAACCAGTATGCGATCGCCTTGAGCAGCACCAGGGTTCCGACCAGGCTGATCAACTGGATGCGTGCTGATCGGCTCAGCGCGCCGGTCCTGCCCGACAGCCGGATACCGCCGAACAGATAGTGGCCCAGCAGGTTGGCGATCAGCGCCAGGAAGGTCGCGACGAACAGGTAGCCCAACACCATCTGGTAGAAGGGCAGTTGGAAGGCGTAGAAGCCGAGATCCATGCCGAACTGCGGATCCTTGATGCCGAAGTCGCCGCCGTGCAGGAACAGCTGGATCCGCTCCCAGTAGCTCGCCGCGACGAACCCGGCAAATAATCCGATGACCGCAGGGACGCCGATACCCACCAGCTTCAGTCGCGACATCACCGCGGTGCGATACCGGGCGACCGGATCGTTGGGCCCGGCCGTCGGGACGAACACCGGCCGGGTGCGGTACGCCAGCGCAAGGGCGGCGAAGATGATCGCACCGACCAGCGCCCACACCACCAGGAAAACGACGAGCTGGGTGAGCAACTGGGTGGTGAAGACCGAGCGGTAACCCAGCTCGCCGAACCACAGCCAGTTGACGTAGGTGTCGACAAAGCGCGGTCCGATCAGCAGCAACAGCACGACCGCCAGGGCCACCGTGATCAGAATTCGGCTACGTCGCGTCAGCTTCGGCATCTTGGCCGCGGGTCGCATACCCACTCGTCAACTCCCGGTCTTTGCCCATGCACGTCTTGCATGACGTGCCACAACTCTACGCATCGGTTTCATCCCGCCTGGTCAACAATGCGGGGCTTCGCCACCGGCAGAAAGTGCCTTGAGCGCGTCCACCGCACCGTCGAGATTCTCGACCCTGACCAGATCGATGCCGTCTTCGTGCGCCGACTTGGCCTCTTCGCAGTTGTCGGCGGGGACGAGGAACACGGTCGCGCCGGCCTCGTGCGCGGCCAGGATCTTGTGGGTGATGCCACCGATGGAGCCGACCTTGCCGTCGGCGTTGATGGTGCCGGTGCCCGCGACGAACTTCGACCCGTTCAAATCACCGGTGGTCAGCTTGTCGATGACGGCCAGGCTGAAGACGAGGCCCGCGGACGGGCCGCCGATGTTGGCCAGGTGGAAGTCGATGGTGAACGGCGCCCACGGGGCCTCGACGACGCCGATGCCGAGGACGCCCTGCTTCTTGTCAGGTGCGGACCCCAGCTTGATCGTCGTCACGCCCGGCGGCGCGTTCTTGCGGCGGAAGTCGAGCACCACCTCGTCGCCCGGCTTGGTCTTTCCCATCAGCGACTGAAACTGCTCCAAATCGGTGACCGGAGTCCCGTTGACCCCGTCGATCGCATCGCCCTCTTTGAGCTTGCCCGCCGACGCCCCGTCCTTGCTGACCGTCTCGACCGTGACCGCGGGCGCGTACTTCAGGTAGCCGAGTGCGGCGTATTCGGCGCTGTCCTCGGACCGCTTGAACTCCTGGTTGTTGGCGTCGTCGATCTCGTCCTTGGATCTGTCCGGCGGGTACACCAGGTCGCGCGGTACCAGCTGCTCACGGCCCGACATCCACAGCGTCAGCGCCTGCCCGAGCGTGAGACCGTCACGCTGGGACACGGTGGTCATGTTCAGGTGCCCGGTCGTCGGGTGCACGTCGGTGCCCTCGATGTCGACGACCTCTTTGCCCTCGACCTCGCCGAGGGTGTCGAACGTCGGGCCGGGGCCCAATGAGACGTACGGCACCGTCACCAACGCCAGCAGCACGCCGAAGGCGACGATCGGCGCCATGGCCACCAGCAGCGTAGAAATCCGCCTGTTCACGCCAGCAACAGTAGACGGCCCGCCGACTGCGGTTCACTCAGAGCGTGACGGTGCGCGCCGCACCATGGGCCCACGGTGAGTACCGTTGGGGGCATGGCTGACCTGCCCTTCGGCTTTTCGCCCGGAGACGACCCCGAGCGCGACAAGCGCAAGAAGGACCCCGATTCTGGGTCCGGCTCGGGCTCCGGGGATGACCCGTTCGGCATGGGCGGGGGCGAATTCGACATGTCCCAACTCGGTCAGATGTTCAGCCGCCTCGGCGAGATGTTCAGCGGTGCCGGCGGCGCGATGACCGGCGGCCAACAGTCCGGCCCGGTCAACTACGACCTGGCCCGGCAGCTGGCATCGAGCTCGATCGGCTTCGTCGCCCCGATACCGGAGTCGACCAACTCGGCGATCAGCGATGCCGTGCGCCTTGCCGAAACCTGGCTCGACGGGGTGACCGCGCTGCCCGCGGGCACCACCAAGGCCGTCGCGTGGACACCCACCGACTGGATCGACAACACGCTGGACACCTGGAAGCGGCTGTGTGATCCGGTGGCCGAACAGATTTCGACGGTGTGGGCGTCGGCGCTGCCGGAGGAGGCCAGGGCAATGGCGGGCCCGCTGCTGTCGATGATGACGCAGATGGGCGGCATGGCGTTCGGCTCGCAGCTCGGCCAGGCACTCGGCAAGCTGAGCCGCGAAGTCCTCACCTCCACCGACATCGGTCTGCCGCTAGGCCCCAAGGGCGTCGCCGCGCTGATGCCCGACGCCATCGAGGCGCTCTCCGAAGGCCTCGAGCAGCCGCGCAGTGAGATCATGACGTTCCTGGCCGCGCGCGAAGCCGCCCACCATCGGCTGTTCAGCCACGTGCCGTGGCTGGCCAGCCAGCTGATGAACACCGTGGAAGCGTTCGCCAAGGGCATGAAGATCGACATGAGCGGCATCGAGGAGTTGGCGGCCGGATTCAACCCGGCGTCGCTGACCGACCCGTCGCAGATGGAGCAACTGCTCAACCAGGGCATCTTCGAGCCGAAGGCCACCCCCGAGCAGACCGCCGCGCTGGAACGGCTGGAGACGCTACTGGCGCTGATCGAGGGCTGGGTGCAGACCGCCGTCAACGACGCACTGGGCGAGCGGATCCCTGGCGCCTCCGCACTGAGCGAGACGCTGCGCCGCCGACGGGCCACCGGTGGCCCGGCCGAGCAGACCTTCGCAACGCTTGTCGGACTCGAACTGCGGCCCCGCAAGCTGCGGGAGGCCGCGGCGCTGTGGGAGAAGTTGACGCAGGCCGCCGGTGTCGACGGCCGCGATGCGGTGTGGCAGCACCCGGACCTGTTGCCCTCCTCGGACGATCTCGACGAGCCCGCCGGCTTCATCGACCGCATCATCGGCGGCGACACCAGCGGCTTCGACGAGGCGATCGCCGACCTCGACAAGGGCGACAAGGGCAAGAGGACGACACCGACAAAGGCTGAGCCCGATCCGCGCGCCTGTGGATAACTCCGGGCGGGCACGCGCTGCGTGGCAGAGTCGGTCCATGACGCGCT
This sequence comes from uncultured Actinomycetota bacterium, assembly GCA_963716505.1. Lineage (GTDB taxonomy): Bacteria > Actinomycetota > Actinomycetes > Mycobacteriales > Mycobacteriaceae > Mycobacterium. Next base: position 80,165 of record CAVQTL010000009.1, on the reverse strand, counting down.
ATGCGCTCAACCCGGCGATGCCGGTGTTGTCCCGGCCCGACGGGGTGGTCCAGGTGGGCTGGGACCCGCGGCGCGCGGTGCTGGTTCGGCCGCCGTCCGGCATGACCACCGCCGCGCTCGGCCACCTCTTGCGGGCGCTGCAATCCGGCGCCACTCTCGCCGATGTTCAGGGCGCTGCCGACGGCGTCGACGCGACCACGATCGCCGACCTCGTTGCCGGACTGGTCGACGCGGACGTGGTGAAAGTGATGCCGCGGCGCCCGCACCCGCTCGGCGTCAATCCGGATCCACGGCCGGGGTCCGCTGTCGGACTTGCTGACCAGTGCACTGCGCTGCTCGGGCGCCCGGATCAAGAGCAGCAGCCAGCCCCACGCCTCCGTCACCGCCGAGACCACCGACCTTGTCGTGCTGTCGGATTCGCTGGTCGCCGATCCGCGAATACTGCGGGACCTGCACGCTGCCCGGATCCCGCACCTGCCGGTGCGGGTTCGCGACGGCGCCGGTCTGGTCGGGCCGCTGGTGGTGCCGACTGTGACCAGCTGTCTGCGATGCGCCGATCTGCATCGCAGCGACCGGGATGCGGGCTGGCCCGCCGTCGCCGCACAGCTTCGCGGCACCGTCGGCAACGCCGACCGGGCGACCGTGTTGGCCACCGCGGCGCTGGCACTCAACCAGGTCGACCGCGTCATCGCGGCGGTGCGCGGCGGCCTGGACATCACAGACATCTCACAGATCAATTCCGCGCCGCATCCGCCGTCGACGCTCGACACCACACTGGAGTTCGACGTCGCCACCGGCTCGACCGTGGCCCGCCGGTGGACGCGGCATCCGCGGTGCACTCAGTGCTCCGGCGGTCATGGATGATGGACGGGTGAGCGACATCAAACGCGGCGGAGCAGCGCGCAACGCCAAGCTTGCGGGCCTCGGGGCCGGTATGGCGGGACGCGCGGCGCTCGGATTCGGCAAGCGGCTGACCGGAAAGTCCCGCGACGAGGTCAACGCCGAGCTGATGGACAAGGCGGCGCAGCAGCTGTTCACCGTTCTCGGCGAGCTCAAGGGCGGCGCGATGAAGGTCGGGCAGGCGCTGTCGGTCATGGAGGCCGCGATCCCCGAGCAGTACGGCAAGCCCTACCGCGAGGCGCTGACCAAACTGCAGCGGGAAGCTCCGCCGTTGCCCGCGGCCAAGGTGCACCGCGTACTCGACGGCCAGCTGGGTACGAAGTGGCGCGAACGGTTCTCGTCGTTCGAGGACACCCCGGTCGCTTCGGCCAGTATCGGCCAGGTGCACAGGGCGGTCTGGTCCGACGGCCGCGCGGTCGCGGTCAAGATTCAGTACCCGGGCGCCGACGAGGCGCTGCGCGCCGACCTGAAGACCATGCAGCGGATGGTCAGGGTGCTCAAGCAGCTGTCCCCCGGCGCCGATGTGCAGGGTGTGGTCGACGAGCTGATCGAGCGCACCGAGATGGAGCTCGATTACCGGCTGGAAGCCGACAACCAGCGCGCGTTCGCGAAAGCCTATGAGGGACATCCGCATTTCGTCATCCCGCACATCGTCGCCAGTGCGCCCAAGGTGGTGATCCAGGAGTGGATCGAGGGCATCCCGATGTCGGTGATCATCCGCGAGGGCACTCAGGAGCAACGCGACCTGATGGGCACCAGGCTCTTCGAGCTCACCCACGACGCGCCGCGGCGGCTGGAGATGATGCACGGCGACGCGCATCCCGGCAATTTCATGCTGCTGCCCGACGACAAGATGGGCGTCATCGACTTCGGCGCGGTAGCCCCGCTCCCGGGTGGGTTGCCCATCGAGCTCGGCCTGATGCTGCGCTACGCGCTGAACAAGGATTACGACCACCTGCTGCCGACGATGGCGAGGGGCGGCTTCATCCAAAAGGGCGAGCAGGTATCGGCTCGCGAGATCGACGAGATGCTGCGCCAGTACGTCGAGCCCGTCGAGGTCGAGGTCTTCCACTACAACCGCAGGTGGCTTCAGAAGATGACAGCGGTCAACATGGATCGGGCGGCGGGCCAGATCAAGGCAGCCCGGCAGATGGACATCCCGGTCAAGCTGGCGATCCCGATGCGGGTGATCGCGTCGATCGTCGCGATCTCCTGTCAGCTCGACGCGCACGTGCCCGTCAGAGCCATTGCGGCCGAACTGGTTCCGGGTTTCGCCGAGGAAGCAGCCTAAACAGCCGGCCGGAAACCGGCAGCCTTCACGCGGCTGCCGGTTCCACGGTGTTCTTGCGTGGACGCCCACGCGGACGCTTGCGCGCGACGATCGTGCCGCGTTCGAGGATTTCCCCACCCCAAACGCCCCACGGCTCGCCCCGGTCCAGCGCCGCTGCCAGGCACTCCCGACGAATCGGGCAATCTGTGCACAGTGCCTTGGCACGCTCCAGATCGACGGGGCTTTCCGCGAACCACAAGTCGGGATTTCCGACATGACATGGCACGTCCGGCAGCGTCCTCTTTCGGCATGTCAGCGGGCCAGACATGTCCGATCACCTGCTTCCTGGTCGTTGATCTTTTCGATTCCTTTGGATCTGTGACCAGGTGATCGGGGGTGTCCCAAAAACTATGGCCACGGATCCGGTGATTTCGGGTCCGTGGCCATTTGGCTTTCGAGGGCTCTGTTAGAGGTGGCCCCGATTCACGGACGCGACAATCGCGGTGGCGGTACGCGGCTTGCGCGGCGTAATCGCAGCAGCGGCGGGGTGCGCCGCGGCGGCGATGGCTGCGGAGACATGGAGGGTCTGCGCCATGTCGGCTACGCCAACGCCGGAAAACGCATTGATATTTGTCATGATTGCAGCAACCCTCCTCTCGTCCGCTCGGATGATCTTGAGGCTAAGCGTAGCAGGCGTTCTGCACAACCAATTTTCTGACCTGCGGGTTTGGCACGATTTTTACGACGATTGGCGGCCCTTGACCAACGCAAGCACGTCCGGGCCGAACTGCTCGAGCTTACGGGCGCCGATGCCGGGTATCGCGACGAGCGCGGCGTCGTCGGTGGGCAGTGTCTCGGCGATCGCGATCAGCGTGTTGTCGGTGAACACCACGTACGCGGGCACGCTCATCTCCTTGGAGGTGCGCAGCCGCCAGTCCTTGAGGTCGGCGAGCAGCTGCTCGTCGATATCGGACGGGCAGCCCTCGCAGCGGCGCAACATGACGGCCGCCGGGGTGGTCAGGGCGTTGTTGCAGACGCGGCAGCGCGGCGTCGGACCGCGCGCCTTTCGCGGCTTGTTCGGGGTGTCGGACTGCGAGTTCGGTGCGATGCCGTTGAGGAAGCGCGACGGTCGCCGACCCTGCCTGCCGCCGGGATTACGCGCCAGTGCCCAGCTGAGCGCCAAATGCACTCGCGCCCTTGTGATCCCGACGTAGAGCAGCCGTCGCTCTTCTTCGACGGCCTCGCTGTCCTGGCCGTGCGCCAGCGCGTGCGAGATGGGCAGGGTGCCGTCGGCGAGGCCGACGAGGAAGACCGCATCCCATTCCAAGCCCTTGGCCGCGTGCAGCGAGGCAAGGGTGACGCCCTGCACAACGGGTGGGTGCCGTGCATCGGCGCGCTGTCGCAGTTCGGTGAGCAGCGCGCGCAGATCGGTCGAAGGCCGTTGCGCCACTTCGTCATCGACGAGTTCGGCGAGTGCGGTCAGCGCTTCCCACCGTTCTCGGGCCCTGGTTCCCGACGGCGGTTCGGCGGTCATTCCCAGCGGATCGAGCAGTTGGCGCACCAACGGTGGCAGTTCGTCGCCCGACGCGTCGGCGCCGCGTTCGGCCGCACGCTGCATCGCCAGCAGCGCCTGTCGGATCTCCTGACGGCTGAAGAATCCTTCCCCGCCGCGCACCTGGAACGCGATGCCCGCCTCGGTCAACGCCTCCTCATACACCTCCGACTGGGCGTTGATCCGGTACAACACCGCGATCTCCGACGCCGCGGTGCCGTTCTCGATGAGGCGGGTGATCTTCTTCGCGACCCCGGTCGCCTCGGCGACCTCGTCGGAATGCTCGGCGAACGACGGTTTCGGGCCCGGGTCACGCTGGCCGACCAGGTGCAGCTTGCTGCCCGCCACCCGGCCGCGGGCGGCGGCGATCACCTGGTTGGCCAGCGACACCACCTGTGGCGTCGACCGGTAGTCACGTTCCAGCCGCACCACCGCGGCGTCCGGGAAGCGCCGCGAGAAATTCAGCAGGTACTGCGGGGTGGCCCCGGTGAACGAGTAGATGGTCTGGTTGGCGTCACCCACCACCGTCAGGTCGTCGCGCTCGCCGAGCCACGCGTTGAGCACCCGCTGCTGCAGCGGGGTGACGTCCTGGTATTCGTCGACGACGAAGCAGCGGTAGCGATCCCGAAACTCCTCCGCCACCGCCGCGTCGTTCTCTATCGCGGCTGCCGTGTGCAGGAGAAGGTCGTCGAAGTCCAGCAGCGCCGTACCGTCGCCGCGGGCCTTCAGCGTTTCGTAGCCCGCGTAGACGCCTGCCACCTTTGCCGCTTCGAGTGGGATGTCGCGGCCCACCTTGGCGACCGCGACCGCATAGTCCTCCGGGCTGATCAGCGACGCCTTGGCCCATTCGATCTCGCCTGCAAGGTCGCGCACGTCGTCGGTGCTGGCCTGCAGCCCGGCGCGGCTGGCGGCCTGGGCGACGACGGAGAACTTGCTGTCCATCAGCTGCCAGCCGGTATCACCGACCACCCGCGGCCAGAAGTACTGCAGCTGGCGACGGGCCGCGGCGTGAAACGTCATCGCCTGCACCGAGCCGGTACCGGATCCGTCGTCCAGCGCGCGCAGCCGGCTACGCATTTCACCGGCTGCGCGCTGGGTGAACGTCACTGCTAACACCTGGCTCGCGGCGACATGTCCCGCCGTCACCAGCTGCGCGATGCGCCGGGTGATCGTCCGGGTCTTGCCGGTGCCCGCGCCGGCAAGCACACACACCGGACCGCGTGCGGCCAGTACCGCTTCGCGCTGCTCGTCGTCGAGCTCATCGAGGTGTGAGGCCGGGCCCAATTCGCCCTCCCCCTTCCCTTCGGGGGGGAGGTGCCCCCACGCGTGCGCGGCGGCATCGACCGACATGGGTTACATCATGGCAGGGCGGACCGACATTGCGGGGAGCGTGAGCCGCGTCGCACTGGTTTGGGCAATTTCGACGGGCTCCGATACGTTGAACGACCTATGACAGTCAGTGACGCGCAGCTCACCATGTACACCACGTCGTGGTGCGGCTACTGCTTCAGGCTCAAAACCGCCCTGAAGGCCGAGGGCATCCGCTACGCCGAGGTCGACATCGAAAGTGACCCGGCTGCCGCGGAATTCGTGATGTCGGTCAACCGCGGAAACCAGACTGTGCCGACGCTGAAGTTCGCCGACGGGTCCACCTTGACCAACCCGAGCGCACGCGACGTCAAGGCCAAGCTGCGTTAGTCAGCGTCCCCAGCTGGCGCGTGGGCCCAGCGCCGCCCAGGACTCGATGATCTCTCGCGCGATCGAGATCGACCCGGGCAGAAGCAGCCGCGAGTCCGAGTCACTGCTCCAGTCGCCGTGCTCGAGCGCCTCGCGGATCTCGGCCCTGGTGAACCACGCCGCTTCGGCGATCTCCCCGTCGTGGAAAGCGAACTCCTGCTCGGGATCGCCGATGGCGTGGAAGCCGACCATCAGCGAGCGCGGAAACGGCCACGGCTGGCTGCCCAGATACGTGACGTCGCGCACCGTCAGCCCGACCTCCTCGGCGATCTCGCGGGTCACACACGCCTCGAACGACTCACCGGCCTCGACGAATCCGGCCAGAAGCGAGAACAACCGCTCGGGCCACACGGTCTGGCGCGCCAGCACCGCGCGGTCGTACCCGTCATGGACGAGGCAAATCACCGCGGGGTCGATCCGCGGGAACTCCTCGTGACCGTTGACCGGGTTGACCCGCGACCAACCGCCCTTGACCGGCTTCGTCGGCGACCCGTCCACGGCGCTGAAGCGTGCGCTGTCGTGCCAATTCAGCAGCGCGGTCGCGGTGGCCACCAACTGGGCGCTGACATCGTCGAAGATGTGGCCGGCCCGGCGCAGGTCGAGGACCTCCGTTTCGCGCTCGGAGTCCTCGGGTGCCACCAGCGCGCTGCGCACCGCCCAGGCGTGCCTGCCGTCGTTCATCCGGCCGAGGAACACCGCGTGGTCGGTGGGCTTGTCCCCCAGCGCGGTCGCCTTGCCGAGCACAACCCGGCCGTCGGAGATCAGCACCTGGTTGCGCGAATCAACCCGCAGGAGAACGGCATCCGCCCAGCCGGCCACCGCCGCGTCGATGTCGGTGCGCAGCGTGTCGGCGCGGTCGGCGCCGACGCGGGACAGCAGCGGCACATTGCGCAGCGAGAAGGACGACTGCCGATCGCTCATCGTTCGGGTTCGGCGCTGCGGATGTACAGCAGCCGGTCTCCGAGTTCGAGAGCATCGACCTGGGGATCGTCGACGCGCAGCAGCTTCCCCGCCGCGCACCACGCCGAGCACGATGTCGGGGTTGTGCCGCGGCGAGCCGCCGACCTCCTTGGTCTCGACCTCGCGCTCGGCGATGGCGAACCCGGCGTCCGGCGTCAACAGGTCTTCCATCATCTCCACAACGCTCGGCGTCTGGACGGCGATGCCCAGCAGCCGGCCCGCTGTCTCGGAGGTCACCACGGTCGAGTCCGCCCCGGACTGCTCCAGCAGGTGCTGGTTCTCGGCTTCCCGGACCGCGGCGATGATCTTGGCGTTGGGCGCCAGCTCACGCGCGGTGAGCGTGACGAGGACGGCGGCGTCGTCGCGGTTGGTGGCCACGATGATCGCCTTCGCGTGCTGGGCGCTGGCCAGCCGAAGCACCTCGGAGTCGGTCGCACTGCCGCGAACGGTGACCAGGCCAGCGCTCTTCGCACGCTCCAGGGCCGCGGGGTCCTCGTCGACGACCACGATGTCCGCGGGCGCGACATCGTCGCCGACCATTGCGGCGACCGCTGTCCTGCCCTTGGTGCCGTAGCCGACGACGATGGTGTGGTTGCGCACTTTGCTCCTCCATCGCTGGATCTTCAGTGCCTGGCGCGACTGCGTGGTGAGGGTCTCGACGGTGGTACCGATCAGCACGATCAGGAAAGCCACCCGCAGCGGCGTGATCACCAGAACGTTGACCAAACGGGCCGACGGGGTGACCGGGGTGATGTCGCCGTAACCGGTGGTCGACAGCGACACCGTGGCGTAGTAGATGCAGTCCAGCAGCGACAACGGATTGTCGGCGTTCGGGGCGCTCTCGACGTCGCGGTAGCCGTGCCGGTCGAGATAGACGATCAACACCGCCAAAACCAGCGCCGAAACCGCATAGATGAACCGGCGAATGATCCGCTGCGTGGGGCTGACGAACGGCTCGGGAATGCGCAGTATGTCGACCAGATCGGCGTCCGGTCGCGTTGTCAGACCCGCATCGATGGCGGCCAGCCGCCGACGCAACCTACCTTTGGCCACGAGACCCTGTCATCGATCCCGGTAGGGTGCGCACGCCATTATGTAATCATGACCTCTCCCCCAGCCGAATCGCAGCAGATCGCCAACGCCACGCGCGCGTCCCGGATGGGCGCGATGCTCGTCGGTATGGGGGTGCTGCACTTCGCGGCGCCCAAACCGTTCGACTCGGTCATCCCCGCCGAATTGCCGGGTGACGCGCGGTTCTATACGCACGCCTCGGGGGTTGCCGAGGTGGTCACCGGCGGGCTGCTGCTGGCGCCGCGCACCCGCAAGCTCGGCGCGCTCGCCGCGGTGGCGCTGTTCGTCTCGGTGTTCCCGGCCAACGTGAACATGGTCCGGTTGTGGAAGGACAAGCCGCTGCCGATGCGGATCGGCGCGATCGCCCGGCTGCCGCTGCAGATCCCGATGATCACCCAGGCGCTGAAGATCTACCGCAACTCTTAGGCGGCCGGTAACTCCAGCAGGGCCGCGAGGTCGTCGAACTCCGGCAGCGAATCGGGGACGACGATCTGCCCGGACCGCACGTAGTGAAACGCCGCGCGGACGGAGTCGGCAGGCACGCCGCGCAGCGCCGCCCACGCCAACCGGTAGACGGCGAGTTGAACCGCGGCGTGGCGCTTGGCCTCCGGCGTATCCGGTGGCTCGCCCGTCTTCCAGTCGACGACCGTGGCGCCGTCTGTGTCTTCGAACACCGCGTCGATGCGGCCCCGCACCACTGTGCCGCCGATGACCATGTCGAAGGGCACCTCGACATCGACCGGTGTGCGTGCCGCCCACGGCGACGCCATGAACGCGGCCTGCAGTTCGGCGAGGTCCGTCCGCGTCCTCACGCGCCAGCTGCCCGTCCACCGCACCGGGCAGATCATCGAGGTCGAACAGCCGCTCCGCGCCGTAGAACCGCTGCACCCAGTCATGAAATGCGGTGCCCAGCAGGGCATGCGGGTCGGGGCGCACCGGCACCCTGCGGCGCAACCGGCGCAGCGCGGCATCGGGGTCGCGTCCGAGTTCGACCAGGCTGCTCACCGACAGCGCAGCGGGCAGCGTGACGGGCCGTTGCGGCGCGACCCGGTCCCGCTCGGCGAGCAGCGCGTCGACGTCGGCGGCCCAGTCGTCGGGACCGTCGGCGGGCGCCTCGAGCCTTCCCGTCATCGCGCGTCGCACCAGGGCTGCACCACGATCCACATCACCACGGCGCGTTCCCGCCGGGTCGGCCGGCCAGACCGCCTCGATCACCCTGTCCCGCAATGGATTCGGATCACCGTCGGCAGGCGCGGGCGCCCAGTGTTCGACCACGCCGCACGGCTCACCGGCCTCGGTGGAGCCGTCGATGATGTCCTTCAGCTCGCGGAGGAACTCCGACGGCCCCCGCGGCTTGGCCTCGGACGCACCCCAGTGATGACCGGACAGCAGCAGTGTGTCCTGCGCGCGGGTGAGCGCCACGTACAGCAGCCTGCGCTCCTCGTCGACGCGGCGCTGATCGAGCCGCCGCTTGTGCTCGGATATCTTGTCCGACAGGAGTTTCCGATCGTTCACGTCGGACGTGTCGAGCACCGGGACGCCGTGGGCGCCCAGGGTGGCACGATCACCGCGCAGCAGCGGCGGCAGGTCGGCCGCGTCGGTGAGCCACGTCCGCATCGATGCCGTCGACGGAAACACCCGTCCGCTCAGGTGAGGCACGGCCACCACCTGCCACTCGAGGCCCTTGGCGGCGTGCACGGTCAGGATCTGCACGCGGTCGTGTGCGACGGTGACTCCCCCTTCGCTTCGCGGGGGTGGTGCCCCCACCGCGGGAGCCAGCCCGTTCTCCACCACCATCGCGGCGTCCAGGTAGGCGAGCAGATCGGACACCGTCGCACCCGACCGCGCGGCCGCGTAGTCGGCCACCACATCGGCGAAGGCATCAAGGTGTTCGGTACCGGTCCAGCCGGCCGACGGCGGCCGGGCCGCGCGGGCCTCGGCGTCGACGCCGAGCACCCGCCGCACCTCGGCGACCAGGTCGGGCAGCGGGTGAGCGAGATGCGCACGCAGCCCGGTCAGCTCGTGGCCGAGCGCGGCGATGCGCCGGTGGCCCTCCGCCGAGTAGGCGGCCGCAGGCCCCGGATCGCTGATCGCGTCGGCCAGGCAGGCGGTGTCGGCGTCGGGAGCGGCCTCGGCGACGATCTCGTCGACCGATGAGGACTCCCGCGGCCCGCCGACGCCGTCCAGTTCGACGGCGCGGCGCCACAGCGCGGAGATGTCGCGGCCCCCGAGTTGCCACCGCGGCCCGGTCAGCACCCGCATGGCGGCCGCGCCCGCGGCGGGTTCGGCGGCCAGGCGCAGCATGGCCACCACGTCTGCGACCTCCGTGACGGCGAGCAGCCCCGCGAGCCCGACGACCTCCACCGGCACACCCCGTGCCGTCAACGCGTCGGCCATCGGCGCCGCATCGGCGTTGCGCCGCACCAGCACCGCGGCGGTCGGCACGGGGGCCCCCGCGTCGCCGGCCTCGCGGTAGCGGCGGGCGATGTGGTCGGCGACCCAGTCACGTTCGGCCTCGACGTCGCCGAGCAGGGCGCACCGGATGGTTCCCGGTTCCGCGCCCGGCCGGGGTCGCAGCGCCTGAACCGCCACCGACCTGCGCCTGGCCTGCGCCGACACCGCGTTGGCCAGATACAGCGCCCGCGGCGGATTGCGCCAGCTGGTGCGCAGCTCCAGCGTCGGTGCGGGACTGCCGTCCGAACGGGGGAAATCCGTGGTGAACCGCGGCAGGTTGGTCGCAGACGCCCCGCGCCAGCCGTAGATCGACTGAATCGGGTCGCCGACGGCGGTCAGCGCCAGCTCGTCGTCGACTCCGCCGCCGAACAACGACGACAGCGCCACCCGCTGGGCGTGGCCGGTGTCCTGGTACTCGTCGAGCAGCACCACCCGGAACCGTCGCCGCAGTTGCTCCCCGACTTGAGGAAACGTCGACGCCAGCCGGGCCGCCGCCGACATCTGCATGCCGAAGTCCATCACCTTCTCGGCCCGCATGCGCCGATGCAGCGCGTCGATCAGCGGCACCAGCACGGTGCGTTCGGTCTGGGTGGCCAGCATCCGCAACAGCCACTGGCTTGGTCCGCGGTCGCGCTGGTAGGGGCCTGCGGGCAGCGTGTGCACGAGCCGTTCCAGCTCGACGTGGGTGTCGGTCAGCTGCCCGGTGTCGACGAGGTGCTCGGCCAGTTGACCGGCCAGTCGCAACACCATGGTGGTGACGGCGGCCGGTGTCTTGTCCGTGTCGAGAGTGCCCCGATGTTCGGTGACGACGCGAAACGCCAACTGCCACAACTCTGTTTCGCTGAGCAGTCGGGTGTCGGGCTCGACCGGCAGCAGCAGACCGTGCTCACGCAGCAGCGTGCCCGCGAACGCGTGGTAGGTGCTGACCGTTGCCGGATCGTCAGCCACGTCCAGGCCACCGGGAACGATGCCTGCGCCGGCAAGCCGCGCCAACCGGGAGCGAACCCGGCGCAGCAGTTGTCCGGCCGCCTTGCGGGTGAACGTCAGGCCGAGCACCTCACCGGGCGAGGCGTAGCCGTTGGCCACCAGCCACACGACCCGGGCCGCCATCGTCTCGGTCTTGCCCGCGCCCGCACCCGCGATCACCACCAGCGGACCGGGCGGTGCGGCGATGACCGCCGCCTGCTCGTCGGTCGGGGCGAAAAGGCCGAGGGCCGAGGCCAACTCGGCGGGACCGTATTTCGGTGTCACGAGGTCGCCGTTCCGTCGGCCAGCGTCTGGGCGGGGCAGCTGCGCCGCACCGGGCAGTGTGCGCAACCGTCGTTGACGCGGGCCGCGAACTGCGGTCCCTGCGTCGTCGCCGCCGCCTTACCGACCAGCTCGCGCCACTGCTCACGCGCCTCTGGTGTCAGCGGGTCCTGGTGCCGCTCGGTCGGCCCTGCCGTTCCCACCTTTCCCAGGTAGACCAGCCGCCCACCGCCCGGGGAATCCCCCTCCTGCAGAACGCCTTCCGCAATCGCCAGCTGATACATGGCGAGCTGGGCGTGATGCTGCGCATCGTCCTTGCTGACGGGGCTCTTTCCGGTCTTGATATCGACGACGACGAGGCGGCCCGTTTCATCGCGTTCGAGCCGGTCGAGCCTGCCGCGCACCCGCACTTCGGTGCCGTCGCAGTCGAGCACACCGTCGACGTCAACCTCGGTACCCACCTCGGTGAGCTCCTGACGCGTCTGCTCCCGCCACTGCGCAAAGGCGGACAGCATCGTCGCGGTGCCGCGCCAGCTCGTTGTCGGCATACCACGGCGACTCGAACGGCAGGTTCCCCCAGAGCCTTTCGAGTTCGGCGACCATCTGGCTCTCGCTCATGCCCGGATCGGCGACCAGGGCGTGCACCAATGAGCCGATCGCCGAGCCTACGTCGCGTCCGTCACTGCCGCCGTGGCGTTCGAGCAGCCAGCGCAGTGGACAGTCGGCCAGTGTCTGCAGCGTCGACGGCGACAGCCGCACCACGTGGTCGTCCCCGGACCACAGCGGTTCGTCGGTGCTCGGCGCGGTCATGCCGTACCACTGCCTGGGATCCGCCCCGGAAACGCCTGCCGCGGCAAGGCGCGCCAATTGTGCTGCTGCACATGCCCGTACCGTGTCGGCGACCTCCCCCTCGGGTGCGCAGATCACCGCGCGGAGCCTGCCGACCAGCGGCGCAGGCGCCAACACCCGCGGGGCGTGCACAGGCTCGGCGGTGTGGGTGTCGGCGTCGGTCGCGAACTGCGCGAGCTCGGCGTAAAACGGCGAGGGCAGCATCGCGTCGTCACCGTCGCTGTCGACGGCCGTCACCAGCAGGCGGCTGCGGGCGCGGCCCATGGCGGCGATCAGCAGCCTGCGCTCCTCGGCGAGCAGCGGTGCCCGACTGGACACGCGCGTGGCCGCGCCGTCTCCGACCACCCCGTCGAGGACATCGACGAGGTGCTGGGTGCCCAGCACGCCTCCTCGCGGAGTCGTATTGGGCCACAGCCCCTCCTGCAGTCCGGCGATGACGACGAAGTCCCATTCCCCGCCGAGGGCGGCGTGCGCGCTGACCAGCGCGACGCCGTCGACATCGGACGGCGGATCGCCCGCCGCAGGCAGCGAACCCAGCGCGCGCACGTGCTCGACGAGGCCACGCAGGGATGCTCCGGCGGTCCGTGCCACGTATTGCTCCGTCACGTCGAACAGCGCCGTCACGGCGTCCAGGTCGGCATCGGCCTTCGCGCCTGCCGTGCCGCCCCGCTCACTGGCCGCCAGCCAACGCTTCTGCAGACCGGTGCGGTGCCATGCCTGCCACAAGGTGTAGCGAGGGTCTGCGCCGTCGGCCTCGCCGCGTCGCGCGGCGGCGAGCACCGCGCGCACCCTCTGCAGGGGACGAGCGAGATTGCCTGAGACACCGGCGGATTCGGACTCCAGTGCATCGACGAGCAGTTCACCGAAATCGCGTGGGGGGCGGCTTCGATCTGCCCGGCGCAGCACCCTGCGTAGTTGCCGCAGCGACACCGGATCGACCCGGCCGATGGGCCCGGTCAGCAGCTGCACGGCGCGCTCGCCGTCCAACCCGTCGGCCACGGCCTCGAGCACGGTCAGCAGCGACCGCGACGCGCCCTGTTCGGCGACCGGCACACCCGAGGGCCGCGTGACCACCGGTACACCCGCCGCGGTGAGCGCCCGGGACAGCACCGCTCCGCTGTGCCGCACCGAGCGGACGACCACGGCCATCTGCGACCACGGCACCCCGTCGACGAGATGGGCCCTGCGCAGCGCGTCGGCGACCAGCGCGGATTCGGCGTGCGGTGACGAGGCCAGCCGGACCGACATCGCGCCCGGATGTTCGCCCGTGCCCACCAGTTCACGGACGTCGCCGACACCGGGCAACCGCCGCGCGACGCCGGTGACGGCCCGGGCCACCGCGGGTGCGCAGCGGTGCGACTCGGTCAGTGTGACGACCCGATCGTCGTCGCCGCCGGTGAGCAAGGCCGGGTCGGCGCCCCGGTAGGAGAACACCGACTGGTTGGGGTCACCGGCGATGACGGCCAGCTCGGCGCTCGCCGCCAGCGCCCGCACCAGGTGGGCGGCCTGCGGGTCGAGGTGTTGGGCGTCGTCGACGAGGAGCAGCTTCACCCGGGTGCGTTCGGCGGCCAGCAGCTCGGGGTCGACGGCGAACGCCTCCAGTGCTGCGCCGACGAGTTCGGCGGCGCCGAGCGCGGGCACGGTGGCCTGCGGGGCGGCCATCCCGACAGCGGACCGCAGCAGCATCGTCTGCTCATACTGCTGCGCGAACTGTCCGGCGGCCAACCACTCCGGACGGTTGGACAACCGGCCGATGCGTTGCAGCGCAATGGGATCCACTCCGCGTTCGGTACAGCGGGCCAACAGGTCACGAAGCTCGGTGGCGAACCCGACGGTGCTCAGCGCAGGCCGCAGCTGGCGGGGCCAGGCGACGGCGGCTTTGTCGCCGTCCTCGAGGTCGCCCGCCAGCAGTTCGCGGATGATGCCGTCCTGCTCGGCGGTGGTGATCAGCCGCGGGGGCGGGTCCCCGTTGCGCAGGGCGGCGAGCCTGAGCACCGCGAAGGCATACGAGTGCACCGTGCGGACGAGCGGTTCGCGGACGACGGCGCGACTACCTGCCTGCAGCAGCGCCGACGTGATGGCGGCCCGCGCCTGCGCGCCGAGCCGTGCCGAACCCGTCAGCAGCAGAACGGATTCCGGGTCGGCACCGGCTGCGATATGGGCGGCCGCGGTTTCGATAAGCGCGCGGGTCTTGCCGGTGCCCGCGCCGCCAAGCAGGCGAACCACACCGCGAATGCCGGATTGGGCCAACGCTGTCGACGTGAGCGCGATGTGTGGTGCGGACATGTGGGCATGACACCACGAGGGTCCGACAAGTCTCGCTCACGGCTTGCCCTTAGCATCGACGCCGTGGCCAGCAACACGCATTTCCTCAATGTGCATCGATTCGGCCCCGAGCAGCCGGCGCAGATTCTCGCCGTGCACGGGCTGACCGGACACGGACTTCGGTGGCGGACGCTGGCGACCGAGCACCTGCCCGGCTTCTCGATCCTGGCGCCCGATCTGCTCGGTCACGGCAGGTCGTCGTGGGAAGCGCCGTGGACATTGGACTCGAACGTCGGCGCGCTCGCCGAGTTGCTCGCCAGGGAGACCAATCGCCCCGTCGTGGTCGTCGGGCACTCCTTCGGCTGTGCGGTCGCGCTGAAACTGGCTGTCGCGCGCCCGGATCTCGTCGCGTCGCTGGTCCTGCTCGACCCGGCCGTCGGTCTCGACGGCGCGTGGATGGCGAACATCGCCGACGACATGATGGCCTCGCCGTTCTACCTCGACCGCGACGAGGCGCGAAACGAGAAGGCGTCCGGCTCATGGGCCGACGTGGATGCCACCGAACTGGACGGCGAGCTCGACGAGCATTTGATCGAACGGCCGGACGGCCGGTGCGGCTGGCGGATCAGCATCCCCGCGATGATGTCGTACTGGAGTGAAATGGCACGCGATTTCGTGGTGCCGCACAAGGGAATACGGACGACACTGGTCCGGGCCACCCGGACCAGCCCGCCGTATGTGACCGACGCACTCATCACCGCGCTACAGGAGAAACTCGGCCCGCGCTTCTCGCTCGTCGATTTCGACTGCGATCACATGGTGGCCCAGGCCAAGCCTGCCGACACCGCCGCGGTGATC
The DNA here is from genome assembly GCA_963716505.1 of uncultured Actinomycetota bacterium. Taxonomy (GTDB): domain Bacteria; phylum Actinomycetota; class Actinomycetes; order Mycobacteriales; family Mycobacteriaceae; genus Mycobacterium. The sequence goes on along the minus strand of CAVQTL010000009.1, from coordinate 65,001 downwards.
CGCGACCGCCTCGAACACGCCTAGCCGTGGCCGCCATCACCGAGGAACAGGTCGAGGCGGTGCGCGCTCTCGTCGCATCGATTCCGCCGGGCCGGGTGTCCACCTACGGTGACATCGCCTCGGCGGCAGGGCTGCCCAGCCCGCGCATCGTCGGATGGATCATGCGCACGGATTCCTCCGACCTGCCGTGGCACCGGGTGATCACCGCGTCGGGCAGGCCCGCGAAGCACCTGACCACCCGGCAGCTGGAACTGCTGCGCGCAGAAGGGGTGCTCGCGGTCGACGGACGGATTGCGTTGGCGCAAGTGCGCCACGAGTTCTGACCGCGCTAAAGGGTCTCAGAGCGTCAGCCGCACAAGCGCGGCGGTGCGGGCCAGACCCGGGAACGCCGCAGCGGTGGAGCGCGGATGCAAAGCGTGCACGGCCAGCCTGAACATCAACGCGCGCAACAACATCTGCGGCCACTCCGGCAGCGGCGCCCACCGCTCGATCAGACCGTCGTCGGCATCGCCCCACGAGATCGCATCGACCACGACAACGCCTGCCGCCCACGCCGCCGGACGCCAGTAGGGCGTGATGTCGGTGATGCCGGGCGCGGCGGTCCCCGCGAAAAGCACTGTGCCGTAGAGGTCGCCGTGCACCAGCTGGCTGGGGCTCTTCGTCGGCTTGCGCAGGCCGGCGAGTTGGTTGATCAGGTCGATCGAACGCTGGCTGTCCGCCGATCCCGGGGACACCCGTGCGCCGGGCGGAAGCGACTGCAGCGGCCGTTCCTCCCACGCCGCCCGGTCGGCGGCGATGAACACGTCGACGTCCGCCCACGGCGCGACCGGCGGCTGCGTCAGAAACCGCGGCCGCTCCAATTTGGCCGTCGCCTCATGCAGGCGCACCGCGGCCGAGACGACCTCGTCATGGCGTGGCTCCGGGGTGCCTGCGACGAAGGTGTCCGCCCGCCAGCCCGCGACGACATACCGTCCGTCGGTCGATCGGACCGGCCTGGCCAGCCGCACGCCGTCGACGAAAAGCGTTTCGCGAACCTTCGCCGCCCATGCGGCCCGTGCGTGGTCGGCAACCATCGACAGCACGACTTCGCCGCACCGCCAGCCGCCCTCCCAGCCGACGCCGAGTTGTATCGGACGCAGGCCACTGACACCGAACGCGGCCAGCACGTGGTCTGGCGGGCGTTCATCGGTCACAGCGTCAGGCTACCGTCGGCGCAGGCCGGAAAGGCTTCGCTGACCAGCTGTGTCGTACCCGGATTGACGGGCTAGTACATAACCATGTCGGGCTCGAGCTGCTTACCCCAGGCCACGATTCCGCCCTGCACATGAAGCGCGTCGGAGAAACCGGCCTTCTTCGCGATGGCCAGCACCTCGGCCGAGCGCACGCCCGTCTTGCAGTAGAACACCGGCGTGCGGTCGACCTGAAGCCTGGCGAGCGCTTCGCCCGATTCGAATTCGGACTTCGGGATCAGCTCGGCGCCCTCGATGCGGTTGATGTCCCACTCCACCTGCTCGCGGACGTCGATCAGCGACAACGGCTTGCCGGTATCCATCATCTCGCGCAGTTCGCGCGGGGTGACGGTGGAGTCGGCGGCGGCCAGTGCGGCGGCGTCGGAGACCACGCCGCAGAACTCCTCGTAGTCGATCAGCTCGGTGATCTTCGGGGTCGCCGGATCCTTGCGGATCTTGATGGTGCGATAGGTCATGTCGAGCGCGTCGTAGACCATCAGCCGGCCCAGCAGCGGCTCGCCGATGCCGGTGATCAGCTTGATCGCCTCGGTGCCCATGACCGACGCGATCGACGCGCACAGGATGCCGAGCACGCCGCCCTCCGCGCAGGACGGAACCATGCCGGGAGGCGGTGGCTCCGGGTAGAGGTCGCGGTAGTTGAGGCCCCGGTCGTCGGGGGCTCCCTCCCAGAACACCGACACCTGACCCTCGAAGCGGTAGATCGATCCCCACACGTACGGCTTGCCCGCCAGCACCGCGGCGTCGTTGACCAGGTAGCGGGTGGCGAAGTTGTCGGTGCCGTCGAGGATCAGGTCGTACTGCTCGAACAGGTCGACGGCGTTGTCGGGCTCCAGCCGGACCTCGTGCAGCCGCACGTCGACCAGCGGGTTGATCTCCCGGATGGAGTCACGCGCACTCTCGGCCTTGGACCGGCCGATGTCGGATTGCCCGTGGATGATCTGGCGCTGCAGGTTGGATTCGTCGACCACGTCGAACTCGACGATGCCGATCGTGCCGACGCCAGCGGCCGCGAGGTACAGCAGCGTCGGTGAGCCGAGCCCGCCCGCGCCGATGACCAGCACACGCGCGTTCTTCAGCCGCTTCTGACCGTCCAGCCCGAGGTCGGGAATGATCAGGTGACGGCTGTAGCGCGCGACCTCTTCGCGCGTCAGCTCTGCCGCTGGCGCTACCAGCGGCGGCAACGGTGTGGACACCGATACCCTCCTCGATTCGAAGTCGGGGGTTGCTTTCCATCACAACAGTTACCCGGCTCAACGGCAATCACCGCCGGGAGCTTCCCGTGAGCTCTACGGGATGGGGTACGGCCACGGGTTGGGTTTGCAGGTCTTGCCGTCCGGCTTGACCCATTCGGGGTCGAAGTGGGAGTTGTCGTTGTCGCTGGTGGAGAAGGTCTGCTGCATCATCACCGGCGCCAGCTGCCCGTTCTCGCCGCACGGCTCGTGGCGCTGGTAGCCGATGGCATGGCCGACCTCGTGGTTGATCAGGTACTGGCGGTAGGCGCCCACATCGCCCTGGAAGGGCACCGCGCCGCGGACCCAACGGGCTTCGTTGATGAACACCCGCGGCTGGCCGTCGGGGGCGTAGGACGGGTTGTAGCAGGACGTCTCGATGGGAATCTCGTAGCCGCAGCCCTCACGCAACGTCATCGGCGTGGTCAGCGACACCCGGAAGTCGGGCTGGCCGCTGTCGATTCGGATGAACGCGAATTGCGGGTTGTGTGTCCAGCTCTTCGGATTGGCCAGGGTCTCGCTGACCATCCGCGCGAAGTTGTCATCGCCACCGAACGAGGTGGTGTCGACGCCGTCTTCGACCTCGACGGTGTAGGTGAACGTCTTGGTGGTGCCCTCGCCGACTTTCTCATCGGCGCCTGGCACGATGTGCCAGGTCTTGGCGCCCGCCTCGGTGTATGGGCCGCCGTCGGGCAGGATGCCGGTCGGCAGGTTGACGTCGAACTGGGTCAGCCCCTTGGGCGGTGCACCGACGATCGACGTGCTGGCCGCGCCGATGGTGGGCGGACCCTGCGCGGGACCCTCCTCCTGTTCGGGGCTCGACACGCTGGTCCCTGTGACGGCCGAGTACACCACCCACACGGTGAGCGCGACGAGTGCAGGCAGCGCGTAGGCACGCCAGCCGTAGGTCGAGAGGAACCGGCCGAGCCAGGTCTGTTTGCGCCACCGGCGCCGCTCTTCCCGATTGGACCTGACCCGCCCGGAATCCTCGGAGATCGGGTCTCGCTGAGCGCGTAGCGGCTCGCGCCACTCGTCCCGCAGCACAGGAACACGACCCCTGTTGGATTCGGGGTCGCGACGCGGTTGGCCTCCGGCGCTCCGCATGCGACGCCCCGGGTCGTAGGTCACCGGAACAGGATGGCATAGCCCTGCGACGACGACCACGAGTGAGGATCGCAGCGAGTGCGAGTCGAGACGAAAGCCCTAGCCGCGACACCGTCCTTACGCGTACCTCCCTCAACGGGTAGTAGTGTCGATGCGAACGGGGCCGGGTTGCGGCCAGATAGTAGGGAGCGATGAGCGATCTCGCCAATGCCACCGAATCGAGGGGTGGCGGGGCGACTGCCAATCGGCGTGGCAGCCGGCTGCCTCGCGACGAGCGCCGCGGACAATTACTCGTCGCTGCCAGCGAGATTTTCGTCGACCGTGGCTATCACGCCGCGGGGATGGACGAGATCGCCGAACGGGCGGGTGTCAGCAAACCTGTTCTTTACCAACACTTCTCGTCGAAGCTGGAGCTGTACCTCGCGGTGCTGGCCCAGCACGTCGACAACCTGGTGTCCGGTGTGCGCCAGGCGCTGCGCACCACCACCGACAACCGGCAGCGGCTGCGTGCCGCCGTGCAGGCGTTCTTCGACTTCATCGAGCACGACGGCCAGGGCTATCGGCTGATCTTCGAGAACGACTACGTCACCGAGCCGCAGGTGGCGGCGCAGGTCAAGGTCGCGACCGAGTCCTGCACCGACGCGGTGTTCGACCTGATCAGCCGGGACTCCGGGCTGGAGGCCCACCGCGCCAGGATGATCGCGGTAGGGCTGGTGGCGCTCAGCGTCGACTCCGCGCGCTACTGGCTGAACAACGACCGGCCGACCACCAAGGACGCCGCGGTCGAGGGCACAGTGCAGTTCGCCTGGGGCGGCCTGTCACACGTGCCGCTTACCCGTTCTTGACCGCCTCGGCGCCCACGACGCCGACTCCGAACCCGACCCGGCGGATATCGGCGGCACCTATCTCGACGTAGGCGATCTTGGCCGCCTGCACCAGGAATCGGCGACCCTTCTCGTCGGTCAGCGCCAGCACGCCCGAGTCCTTGCCCAGCGCATCGGTGATCAGCTTCTCCACCTCGGTGGGCGTCTGCGCGCTGTTGAAGCTGATCTCGCGCGGGCTGTCCGTGACACCGATCTTGACCTCCACGCTGGGTCCTCTCTAGTTTTCGCCGTTCGAATGCGTTCTTTTCAAAAGGCTAGTGGACCCGTCACAGTGAACTGAGTCCGGACCGTTACCAACACGCTGGGCGCGTGACCTCATCTGTCACTTCTGCATCGATAGCATCAGGCCTGCATCACTCGAACTGACGGGGATTACGCGCATGAACAGGCCTTCTTCGCCCTGGACGACCGGATCGGTCACCGACCGGAGTCACGACGACGTGGATGACGAATTCGGCGACGTCGAGGACTACGACGCGTACGCCGACTATGACGACGACGACTTCGACGAGCTACGGCTACGTCGACGAGCACGACGACCGGCGCTGGCTGTGGGTGGCCAGCGTCGCGGGCATCGTGCTGCTGATCGCCGTGGCAGGCACGTTGATGATTCTCAGCGGAGGCGACAGCGGCACCACCTCGGCGACGGTGTCCCCGTCCACCAGCAGGCCCGCGCCGTATCCCAGCGATGCGCCAAGCAGGGCACCCTCGGCCACCGCGCTGCCGCGCGAGACGATCACGAGCGTGACGCCGACGCCGACCGCCGCCCCGCCCAGTGCCATCGCCGAGCCGACGGAAGCCGCGCCGCTACCTGCGGCCAACGCGGGCACGGTCACCTACACCGTGACCGGTAACCGCCAGCTCTTCGATCTGATCACGATCATCTACACCGACCAGCAGGGCGCACTGCAGACCGACCTGAACGTGGCACTGCCGTGGACGAAGCAGGTGACGCTCGATCCCGGGGTTTCGCTCAGCTCGGTCACCGCGACCAGCGTGGGCGGTCAGCTCAACTGCTCGATCACCGACGGAGCGGGCGAGACGCTGGCGGCGCAGAACAACAACACGATGATCGCGAACTGCACCCGCTGAGCGCCGAAATCGACGAAATGGCGCGCGATCTACTCGCACTTTCACGCCGAAACGTACGTTTCGGCGTTCTTAGGCCAGGCCCAGCTCCTGCATGCGGGTGCTGTGCGTGTGCTGAAGACGTTCGAAGAACCCGGTCAGCTGGCCCAACCCATCGGTGCCCGACACGACCAGGTCGACGAGCTCGTCGTGGTCGGCCAGCACGAACTGGGCCTGGGTGATCGCCTCACCGAGCAGTCGGCGTGACCACAACGCCAGCCGGTGACGCTGCTTCTGGCTTCCGGTGACCGCCTTGCGGACCTCGGCGACGACGAACTGCGAGTGCCCGGTTTCGGCCAGCACCCCGCGCACCACCTCGGCGACTTCGTCGGGCAGCACCTCGGCGATCACCAGGTAGAAATCAGCCGCCAGTGCATCACCGACGTAGGTCTTGACCAACGCCTCCAGCCAGGTGCTTGGAGTGGTGAGCCGGTGGTAGTTCTCCAGTGCCGATGCGTATCTCGTCATCGCCGGAACGACGTCGATGCCCCGACGGTCGAGTTCGTCGCGCAGCAATTCGTAGTGGCCCATCTCGGCTGCCGCCATGCTCGCCATGTTGATCCGGCCGAGCAGGTTGGGCGCCATCCGCGCCTCTTCGGTGAGCCGGTAGAAGGCAGCCACCTCGCCATAGGCCAGCAGCGCGAACAACTCGTTGACCCCGGGATGGTCGGCCGACACTCCCGACGTCGCCGACATGGCGATGTGCTCCGGAGATGCCACAGGCTGCGTGGAACTCATGCGCCCAACTGTAGACGGCGACCGGCGGGCCGACCGCCCGGCAAACCCTACCGGTATCATGGGTATAGGCAGTGGCCGCAGACAGCGGCTCGCTACCTAAGAAATGTGCGTGCACGACGTCGGCCCGCCTACCTCAGCGCAGGGCCCCGCGAAGTTTTCTCGACATACTCGTGCGCGCGTGGACGCAACGAGGAATGAATCGAAAGGCTTCGTCTACCAAGCATGACCGCACTCAATCCAACATTTGCCAAACTCGGGGTTCGCGACGAAATAGTGCGCGCACTGGCCGAAGACGGCAAGGAACACACATTTGCCATTCAAGAACTGACCCTGCCGCTGGCGATGGCCGGCGACGACCTGATCGGACAGGCCCGCACCGGCATGGGCAAGACGCTGGCGTTCGGTGTGCCGCTGCTGCAAACGATCACCACCGACACCGAACGGCCGCTGACCGGCGCCCCGCGGGCGATCGTCGTGGTGCCCACCCGCGAACTGTGCCTGCAGGTCTACGGTGACCTCGCCCTTGCCGCCAAGTACCTGACCGTTGGCGACCGCAAGCTGTCGGTGGTGTCGATCTACGGCGGGCGCGCCTACGAGCCGCAGATCGACGCGCTGCGCGCCGGGGCCGACGTCGTCGTCGGCACCCCCGGCCGGCTCCTCGACCTCGCACAGCAGGGCCACCTGCAGCTGGGCGGCATCTCCGTGCTGGTGCTCGACGAGGCCGACGAGATGCTCGACCTCGGCTTCCTGCCCGACATCGAACGAATCCTGCGGCAGATCCCCCAGACGCGGCAGTCGATGCTGTTCTCGGCGACGATGCCGGACCCGATCATCACGCTGGCCCGCAGCTTCATGAACCAGCCGACGCACATCCGCGCCGAATCGGCGGCGTCGTCGGCCGTGCACACCACCACCGACCAGTTCGCCTACCGCGCCCACGCGTTGGACAAGGTCGAAATGGTCAGCCGGCTGCTGCAGGCCCGCGGTCGCGGCGCCACGATGATCTTCACCCGCACCAAGCGCACCGCGCAGAAGGTGTCCGACGAGCTCGGCGAGCGCGGCTTCAAGGTGGGCGCCGTGCACGGCGACCTGAACCAGAGCGCCCGCGAGAAGGCCCTCAAAGCCTTCCGCACCGGTGACATCGACGTACTGGTCGCCACCGACGTGGCCGCCCGCGGCATCGACATCGACGACGTCACCCACGTCATCAACTACCAGATTCCCGAGGACGAACAGGCCTACGTGCACCGCATCGGCCGCACCGGCCGCGCCGGCAAGAGCGGCGTCGCGGTCACTCTGATCGACTGGGACGAACTGGCACGCTGGGAGATGATCGACAAGGCGCTGGGTCTCGGTCATCCGGATCCGGCCGAAACCTATTCCAGCTCACCGCATTTGTACGACGAGCTGGACATCCCGACCGATGCGACGGGCCGGATCGGTCCGGCAAGGCAGGCCAAGGCCGCCAAGCGTCCCCCGCGCGACGCCGCAGAGGCGCCCGCCCGCACCCGCACCAAGTCGCGTCGCCGCACGCGCGGCGGCAAGCCGATTGGTCACCCCGACGGCGACAAGCCGACCGAAACGTCGGAGAACGGCGACAAACCCGCCGCTGACGGCGAAGAGACCAACCGCAAGCGTCGTCGCCGTCGCCCGCGCAAGGCCGCCGCGGCGACCGCCAACTAGCAAGGTCCCGCCCGCCGATGGTCAAACCCGAGCGTCGCACCCGGGCCGACCTGCTCGCCGCTGCGGCGATCGCCGTCGCGGTCGCCGTCGTCGCCGCCCTGATCTGGTGGACCAGCGACGCCAGGGCCACCATCAGCAGGCCCGCCGCGTCGCCGGTGAAAACCCTGGCACCCGCCAAGGTCGTGCCGGCGTCACTGCACGAGCTGTGGACTGCGCCAAGCCCGAAGACCACGGTGCCCGTGCTGGCGGGCGGCAGCGTCGTAACCGGAGACGGCCATCGGGTCGACGGCCGCGACCCGGCGACGGGGTCGGTGCTGTGGAGTTACGCCCGCGACCTCGACCTGTGCGGCGTCACCTCGGTGTACAACTACGCGGTCGCCGTCTATCCCGACAGCAGGGGCTGCGGTCAGGTGACCACCATCGACGGGCAGACCGGCATGCGCGGCCCGAGTCGAACCGCCTATGCCGATCCCGAGATCGCGCTGTCCTCCGACGGCACCACGGTGCTCGCGGCTGGCGACACCAGGCTCGAACTCTGGCGCTCCGACATGGTCCGGATGATCAGCCACGGCGCGCTGGACGCCCCGATCAAACCAGGCGTTCCCGGCCCGGTGCTGTGCCGACTCGGATCCGCGGCGGCCAGCACCGCCGCAGTGGCGGTGCTCGAGGCGTGCCCGGACGAGCCTGATCTGCGGCTGACGGTGTTGCGTCCCGCCAAGGAGGAGGACACTCCCGACCTCAAGTACGTGCCGTTGCCCGGCGTCAAGGAGGGCTCCGATGCCCGGGTGGTCGCCGTCTCCGAGACCACCACCGCCGTCTACGTGCCCGCGCCGAGGCCGTCGCTGATGATCGTCGACGAAACCGGGTCGACGACGGCCAACATTCCGCTGCCCAAGCCGCCGTCGCCGCAGGCCGCCGCAACCCGCCCCGGCGACCTGATCACGTGGTGGACGGGTGACGCCGTGATGGTGTTCTCGGCCAGCGGCATGCAGTACCGCTACACCGTCGGCCCGGCCGGGTCCCACGTGCCGATCGGACCGGCGACGATGATGGCCGGGCGGCTGATCATCCCGGTCAGCGACGGCATCGGTGTCTACGACCCGACGACGGGTGTCAACGAACGCTTCATCCCGCTGCGGCGTGAGCCCGCGCAGTCGGCGGTGGTGCCCGGCGTGGCCGGCTCCGTGCTGCTGGAGCAGCGCGCCGGCTCGCTCGTCGCCCTGGGTGCCTAGACCTCAGGCGCGAACGTCGCCAGTTCTTTGCCCGACTTCCAGTGCTTGAGCAGCCCGTTGGCCAGCTCTCGATAGGCGTTGGCGCCCTTGTTCTTCCGCCCGGTCAGCACCGACGCACCCGAGGCGGTCGCCTCGGCGAAGCGCACGGTGCGCGGGATCGGCGGCGCCAGCACCGGCATGTCGTAGCGGTCGGCCACGTCGAGCAGCACATCCCGGCTGTGGGTGGTGCGTGAGTCGTAGAGCGTTGGCAGCGCACCGAGTAGTGCGAGGTCGGCGTTGGTGATCTGCTGAACGTCGTTGATCGTGCGCAGGAACTGTCCCACCCCGCGGTGGGCCAGCGTTTCGCACTGCAGCGGCACGATCACCTCGTCGGCGGCGGTCAGCCCGTTGAGGGTGAGCACGCCGAGCGACGGCGGGCAGTCGATGATCACCACGTCGAAATCGTCTTTGACCTTCGCCAGCGCACGCTTGAGCGCGTATTCGCGGCCCGCCCGCATCAACAGCATCGCCTCGGCACCGGCGAGGTCGATGTTGGCCGGCATCAGTGTCATCCCCTCCGACGTGGACACCAAAGACGCGGACGGCTCCACGTCACCGAGCAACACCTCATGGATCGAGACCGCCAGCTTGTCGGGATCCTGGCCCAGCGAGAACGTCAGACACCCCTGCGGATCCAGGTCGACGAGCAGCACCCGTCGCCCCTTCTCCGTCATCGCCGCACCCAACGACGCCACCGTCGTCGTCTTGGCTACCCCACCCTTTTGATTGGCGACCGCAAGTACTCGCGTCACGCTGTCCATCCAAGCACGACATTGGACACGGAGCCGGGACGGCGGCGACATCGGACACGGAGCCGCGGCGCGTGGGGCAGAATCGGCGGGGTGAGCGTCTCGCAGCACCGGCTGCTTCTGCTGCGACATGGCGAGACCGAGTGGTCCCGGAGCGGCAAGCACACCAGCCGCACCGACCTCGACCTCACCGAGACCGGCCGAGGTCAGGCGAAAGCGGCCGGCGAAACAATCGCCCAGCTGAACCTGGACAACCCGTACATCATCAGCAGCCCGCGTAAACGCGCCATCGTGACCGCCGACCTGGCGGGGCTCAATGTAGACGAGGTGAATCCGCTCATCAGCGAATGGGATTACGGCGACTACGAGGGCACGACCACCCAGGAGATCCGCGAGGCCGTGCCGAACTGGCTGGTCTGGACCCACGGCTGTCCAGGCGGCGAAACCACCGCCGCGGTATGTGAACGCGCCGACCGCGCGATCGCGCTGGCGTTGGAACACATGGAGTCTCGGGATGTCGTTTTCGTGGGACACGGGCACTTCTCCCGCGCGGTTATCACTCGCTGGGTCGAGCTGCCCGTGTATGAGGGGATCCGGTTCGCGATGGCCGCGGCGTCGATCGCCGTGTGCGGCTACGAGCACGGTGCACGCCAGCTCAACGCTCTCGGGCTGACCGGATATCCAAACCCGACCGTGTTCACGTGACCCGTGAGCCGACGTTCGTCCTCGCCACCGGCGGCAGCGCCGTCGTCGCCGAAGGCGTGCACACCGCATACAAGAGCATCGCGGACGCGCGTACGTCGCTGACCTCGCACAGCGCCCCGATCATCGTGGGCGCCTTGCCATTTGACATATCCAGGCCGGCCGCGCTGATCCGGCCACAGGACGTGGCTTTCCTCGACGCGCTGCCGAAGTGGCCGTTGCGGCCACTGCCCGCGGTGCGCGTCGCCGAGATGCTGCCGGAGCCACAGGAGCACCGCGCCCGGATCGCAGCTGCGCTGCAGCGGCTGCGGGACCCGGCGAGCGGATTGCACAAAGTGGTGCTCGCCCGCGCGTTGCGGTTGGTGGCCGACGGCCCGCTCGACGCGCGCACGATCATCGACCGTCTCGTCACCGCGGACCCGGCGACCAACGCCTACCTCGCCGACCTGACGGCGGCAGGCGCCGACCATTCGGGGAGTGTGCTGATCGGTGCCAGTCCCGAGCTGCTGGTGGCCCGCCAGGGTGAACGCGTGCTCTGCGCACCGTTCGCGGGTTCGGCGCCGCGAATGGCGGATCCGGACGCGGACCGGGCAAGTGGAGACGCGCTTGCCGCGTCGGACAAGAACCGCCACGAACACCAGCTGGTCGTCGACGCGATGCGCAAGGCGCTCGATCCGCTGTGCGTCGATCTGCAGATTCCGTCGACTCCGCAGCTGAGCCGCACCGCTGCGGTGTGGCATCTGTCCACGCCGATCAGTGGACGGCTACGCGAAAAGTCAACGACTGCTTTGGATCTCGCTCTTGCCCTGCACCCCACCCCAGCGGTCGGTGGGGAGCCTGCGGGAGCGGCTGCGGGCTTGATCGGCGAGATCGAGGGTGACCGGGGTTTCTATGCGGGCGCGGTGGGCTGGTGCGATCAACGCGGCGACGGACGCTGGGTGGTGTCCATCCGGGGCGCGCGGCTCTCGGCCGACCGCCGCACCGCCGTCGCGCACGCCGGCGGCGGGATCGTCGCCGAATCCGATCCCGACGACGAAGTCACCGAAACCACAATGAAATTCACCACGATCCTGTCGGCCCTGGAGGCGCAACCATGATCATCCGGCGCGCTGAGCCCGGCGACGAGGTCGAGTTGACGGCGATGATTCATGAGCTCGCCGAGTTCGAGCGGGCAGGCGATGAATGCACGGTCACCGAATCACACTTGCGCACTGCGCTTTTCGGCGATGTTCCGACGGCGCAGGGCCACATCGCCGAGGTTGACGGGCAGGCCGCAGCGGGCGCGCTGTGGTTTCGCAACTTCTCGACGTGGGACGGCGTCGCGGGTATCTACCTGGAGGACCTGTTCGTCCGTCCGCAGTTCCGCCGCCTCGGGTTGGCCCGCGCGATGCTGGCCGCACTGGCCCGCGAATGCGTCGAGAACGGCTACACCCGGTTGTCCTGGGCGGTGCTCGATTGGAACGTGAACGCGATCGCGCTCTACGACGCCGTCGGCGGACACCAGATGAACGAGTGGATCACCTATCGGGTGTCAGGCCCGGAGTTGTCGGCGCTCGCCGCTGACCCGGAGTCCTGAGCGCCCAGCCACTGCACGGCCGACGGGCTGAACAACAGCACCAGCGTGATGAGCGCGACGATGCCGATACCGATGCCGTAGATCCATTGGTGGGAGCCGACGGCGAGGTACCAGGCCACCGGCAACAGGAGCAGTTGGGCGAACACGGCGACGCCGCGCCCCCACCGGCGGCCCGTCCACAGCGCCCTGCCCGCCGCGACTACGGCCCCGCCGATGATCGCGAACCAGGCCGCGGTGCCGAACATGTTCAGGCCGGGCTCGTCGCCGCCACGGATGCCGCTCACGACGTAGACGACCGCCGCCAGCACGCCGGCCGCCCCCTCGAGCGCTACCAGCACGGCGGCCTGCCGGACAGTCGTCGGCGAGGTAACCGTCATGCGGTCGAGCGTAAGGGTTCGGCTCCGCGCTTTAGATAGGCTCTTGGCTCGTGCGCGCCGTGCTGATCGTCAACCCGAACGCGACGTCGACCACGCCGGCCGGTCGCGACCTGCTCGCCCATGCGCTCGAGAGCCGGGTCAAGCTGACCATCGCCCACACCGACAGCCGCGGCCACGCCATCGACATCGCCCGTGACGCGGCCCGTGACGGCATCGACGTGCTGATCGTGCACGGCGGCGACGGAACCGTGAACGAGGTCGTCAACGGCGTGCTTGGCGAGTGCGGCCGGATCCCGCACGCCGACGCGCCCGCGATCGGAGTGGTGCCTGGCGGGGCGGCGAACGTGTTCGCCCGCGCGCTGGGCATCAGCCCAGACCCGACCGAGGCCACCAACCAGCTGATCGACCTGCTGGGCGAGCACCGTCGCACCAAGTCCTGGCGCCGCATCGGCCTGATGGACTGTGGCGAGCGGTGGGGGGTGTTCACCGCGGGCCTCGGTGTGGACGGCGACGTGGTGGCCGCCGTCGAAGCCCAGCGGGACAAGGGCCGCAAGGTCACCGCGGCGCGCTATATCCGCGTCGCGGTACGCGAAATGCTGGCCAATGCCCGCAAGGAGCCGTCGCTGACGCTGCACCTGCCCGATCGCGAACCGGTAGCAGGCGTGCATTTCGCGTTCGTGTCCAACGCGAGCCCGTGGACCTACGCGAACGCCAGGCCGGTGTGGACGAACCCGTCCACCACGTTCGAGACCGGGCTGGGCGTTTTCGCGACGACCAGCATGAACGTCTGGTCCAACCTGTGGCTGGTCCGGCAGATGCTGTCGAAAAAGCCCAAGATCCGCGCAAGGCATCTGATCCGCGACGACGACCTGGCGTGGGTCAGGGTGACCAGCGACACACCGGTGGCCTGCCAGATCGACGGTGATTACCTCGGATTGCGCGAAGATATGACGTTCCGGGCGGTCCCGGAGGCGCTTGGTGTGGTCGCGCCACCCGTGAAAAGCCTCTGAGCTGCGCAAATAGCGTCGGCTCGGCTGGTGAAGAGCGCAAGTGGGTTGAGTCTAGTACAAACAAGTGAGGCGATTGCGAACAGAGTGCGGTAGTGAGATACCCCACGAGTTACCGAACGGTATTGACACCTGTTCAGCGTGTGGGAGCATCGAAGTAAGCAACAGTGCAGAAACAATTTGTTCGCACGCGTTAACAGCGAAGAATAGCTCGTGCGCCCCGCTGCGCACATAGTGAGGAGAGTTAGACAACATGGATTGGCGCCACAACGCGGTCTGTCGCGACGAGGATCCCGAACTGTTCTTCCCCGTGGGGAACAGCGGTCCGGCCCTTGCCCAGATCGCCGACGCGAAGCTCGTGTGCAATCGCTGCCCGGTCACGACCGAGTGCCTGACCTGGGCATTGGACTCGGGCCAGGACGCAGGCGTGTGGGGCGGAATGGGCGAGGACGAGCGGCGCGCACTGAAGCGCCGCAATGCCCGCACGAAGGCCCGCACCGGCGTCTAGCCTCACCGCGATCTCACGGAAGCGGCCCCGGCAAAATGTCGGGGCCGTAACTGTGTGCAAATGCAATTTGTCCGGTTTACGCAACCGTCGTCAATTCGCGTAAACGGCCATCTACTGCGCCAGTCGCGCACGCCTGCCGATCGGCACCCGGAGCACCACGTCGGTGCCTCCGGCGGGCGAGGCATGCATCCCCAGCGAACCGTCGAGTTCGGCCGACACCAGTGTCCGGACGATCTGCAGCCCCAGTCGGTCGGCCTTCTCGAGACTGAAGCCCTCCGGCAGGCCGCGTCCGTCGTCGTGAACGACGACGTCGAGCCAGCGCGCTGAACGCTCCGCGTGGATGGTCACCGCGCCGGCCTCGGTCGTGCCGTCGAAGGCATGCTCGATGGCGTTCTGCACCAGCTCGGTGATCACCATGACCAGGGCGGTCGCGCGGTCGGCGTCGAGCACGCCGAAGTCGCCCGTCTTGCTGATGCGGATCGGGGTGTCAACGGTGGCAACGTCATTCATCATCGGCAGGATCCGGTCCACCACCCCGTCGAGATTGACCTCCTCGTCCACCGACATCGACAGCGCGTCATGCACCAGCGCGATCGACGACACCCGGCGCACGGACTCGATCAGGGCCTCGCGGCCCTCGGGGTTGTTGGTGCGCCTGGCCTGCAGCCGCAGCAGTGACGCGACGGTCTGCAGGTTGTTCTTCACCCGGTGGTGGATCTCGCGGATGGTGGCGTCCTTGGACAGCAGCGCACGGTCGCGACGTTTGACCTCGGTGACGTCGCGGATGAGCACCGCCGCGCCCACCGCTTCGCCGTGCACCACCAGCGGCATCGTTCGCAGCAGGACGGCCGCACCGCCGGCGTCGACCTCCATCCGCATGCTGGATCCGCCGACCAGCGAGTCCCGCACGTGATCGGCCATTTCCTGTGCCTCGAACGGGTCGGAGATCAGCGGCCTGGTCACCGCGACCATGTTCTGCCCCTCGAGTTCGGCGGCCAGGCCCATGCGGTGGTAGGCCGACAGCGCGTTCGGGCTGGCGAATATCACCACACCCGCCACATCGAGCCGGATGAACCCGTCACCCACCCGGGGGCTGGACCGCGAGATCGACAGCTCGCCGACGTTGGGGAAGGTGCCCTCGGACAGCATGTGCAGAAGATCGCCCGCGCAGTCGAGATAGGAGCGCTCCAGCGGACTGGCCTTGCGCGCGGCGAATGCGGTCTGGTGGGTGAGAACGGCGACGATGTGGTTGTCGTAGCGAACCGGAACCGCCTCTATCGAGATGTCATCGTCCCCCGCTGAATCGGCTTGCCCCTCTTCGCTTTCCCGCCCGATCGTGCCCGACTTGAAGGCCGCGGTGACCAACGGCATGTCGCCGGCTCCGGCGAGCGTGCCGACGGCGTCGGCCAGCAGCACGGTCGGCGCGGTGTTGGGCCGGCACTGCGCCACACACACCAGGGCGCCGTCGTCGCGGCGCACCCACATCAGATAGTCGGCGAAGGAGAGGTCGGCCAGCAGCTGCCACTCACCGACCACGGCGTGCAGGTGGTCAACGGCATTGCCGGGCAGCATCGTGTGCTCGGCGAGGAGGTCACCGAGGGTAGACATCGGGCCCTACGAAAAAAGCCAGCGCTAACTGATCACCGCGATGAGGTCGCCGGCCTGGATGACGTCGCCAACGGACACGCTCACCTTGCTGACCGTCCCGGCCACCTCGGCGATCACCGGGATCTCCATCTTCATCGACTCCAGCAGCACCAGGGTGTCGCCCTCACCGATCTGATCGCCCTCGTTCACCACGACCTCGAGCACACTGGCCACGATCTCGGCGCGAACATCCTCGGCCATCTTCACCTCATTCACATCGGCTGCCTGCCGCTCTATCGAACCACAACCGCATGGGGGGCAGCGTGCTCACCGGCCCATGAGAGAATGGTGCAAACGCGCCCGCAGGATGCGGGCGCCCACATTCCCCTGATCACACGGAGGTAGGACCATGGCCAAGCGTGGCCGCAAGAAGCGTGACCGTAAGCACTCGAAGGCCAATCACGGCAAGCGGCCCAACTGCGGTTCGAAGTCGGTGCGCTAGCCGCGGATGATCGTGGTGCGGCTGATCTCGATGCGAAGCCGCTGACGGAGCCCCTCCGGGGCCTTCTCACCGCCGCATTTGGTGGCGATCAGCTGCTTGACGCGCTCCTCGACGCCGTAGTGCCGTAGGCACGCCGGGCAATCCTCGAGGTGATGCTTGAGCTTGTCACGGCTCTCTGCGGTGCATTCGCCGTCGAGCAGTGTCCACACCTCGGCGATTACCGCCGCGCACTCGGGGTGCTCGGGATCTACCGGGCCGATGGGCGGAGCCCAGCGCTCGTCGTCTGTCATGACGACACCTCCTCGGGGGTGTCGAGCTGTCCCCGAATGAAACCACGATCCTTGGCCACATCGGTCAGTAACTCGCGGAGTTGGCGCCTGCCCCGGTGCAACCGGGACATCACCGTGCCGATGGGCGTGTCCATGATTTCGGCGATCTCCTTGTACGGGAAGCCTTCGACGTCGGCGTAGTACACCGCCATCCGGAACTCCTCGGGCAGCGCCTGCAGCGCGTCCTTGATCTCGTTGTCCGGCAGTAACTCCATTGCCTCGACCTCGGCCGAACGCAACCCCGTCGAGGAGTGTTCGGCGTTGGCCGCCAGCTGCCAGTCGGTGATCTCCTCGGTCGGATACTCCGCGGGCTGGCGCTGCTTCTTGCGGTAGCTGTTGATGTAGGTGTTGGTCAGGATCCGGTACAGCCAGGCCTTGAGGTTCGTCCCTTCGCGGAACGAGCGGAAGCCCGCATAGGCCTTCACCATGGTTTCCTGCAGCAGGTCTTCAGCGTCGGCCGGGTTGCGCGTCATCCGCAACGCACCGCCGTATAGCTGGTCGAGCAGCGGAATCGCGTCGTGCTCGAACCGCGTGGTCAGCTCGGCGTCGCTCTCTTCGGCCCTCACGGGCGCCGACGTTTCCGGCGCGCTATCGGGAGCCGACCCGTCGATGTCGGTCATCCTTGGGAACACCGTCCCTTCCGTCGAGGCGCCACCGATCACGTCGAGTAACTGCACCTGACGCACTGGGCCGTCTATGGCCAACGTTGGCACCTGGGGTACCCCCTTCTACGATCCTAGAGGTTGAGGACGACATCTTTTTCTTAGCTGGCCGGGCTGGGGCCAACGCCACCCCCTTCAACAGCAGGTATGGGCACGGTTGTTCCCCGGGTCACGTTCGTTCGCCGGGTTCGCGTCGGTTCTAAGGTGGGTCTGTGGCGCGTGCGGCGACCCCGGCGATCACGGCCCTCCTGGCCGCTGAAATCCCTCATGAGGTGCTGCGCTACCACCACGACCCGCAGAACGACTCGTTCGGCGAGGAGGCCGTCAACGAGCTCGCCGGCGTCGATGGCGTGCATCCCGACCAGGTCTTCAAGACGCTGATCGTCGCGTTGCCGAAGGGGCTGGCCGTTGCGGTGCTGCCGGTGCCGTCCCAGCTCTCCCTCAAGGCCGCCGCGGCGGCGCTGGGGGTGGCCAGGGCCACCATGGCCGACCGGGCGGCTGCCGAACGGTCGTCGGGCTACGTGATCGGCGGGATCTCCCCGTTCGGCCAGCGCAAGCGGCTGCCGACGGTCGTCGACAGCTCGGCGATGCGGTGGGACCGGGTGCTGTGCAGCGCGGGCAAGCGTGGCTGGGACGTCGCGGTGCACCCGCAGGACCTCATTGCGCTCACCGATGCGGTGACCGCCGATCTCCGCGCGCCTTAAGGTGGCCCCATGACGCTTGCCGGCAAAACCATGTTCATCTCCGGCGCCAGTCGCGGAATCGGGCTCGCGATCGCCAAGAGGGCCGCCGCCGACGGTGCGAACATCGCGCTGATCGCCAAGACCGCCGAACCGCACCCCAAACTGGACGGCACCGTCTACACCGCAGCCAAGGAGATCGAGGAGGCCGGCGGGCAGGCGCTGCCGATCGTCGGAGACATCCGCGACGGCGACTCGGTGGCCGCAGCGGTGGCCAAGGCCGTCGAACAGTTCGGCGGCATCGACATCTGCGTGAACAACGCCTCGGCGATCAATCTCGGTTCGACTACCGAGGTGCCTCTCAAGCGGTTCGATCTGATGAACGGCATCCAGGTGCGCGGCACCTATGCCGTATGCCAGGCGTGTATCCCGCACATGGGGGGCAGGGACAACCCGCACATTCTGACCTTGTCGCCGCCGATCCGGCTCGAGCCCGAGTGGCTGAAGCCCACCGCCTACATGATGGCCAAGTACGGAATGTCGTTGTGCGCCTTGGCGTTGGCCGAGGAGCTTCGCGGCGCGGGCATTGCGTCGAACACGCTGTGGCCACGCACTCTGGTGGCCACCGCGGCGGTACAGAACCTGCTCGGCGGCGACGAGGCGATGGGTCGCGCCCGCAAGCCCGACGTGTACGCCGACGCGGCGTACGCGGTCCTGAACAAGCCGTCGCGCGAGTACACCGGCAACGCGCTGCTGTGCGAGGACGTGCTCCTCGAGTCGGGTGTCACCGACCTGTCGGTGTACGACTGCGTGCCAGGCTCAGACCTCGGCGTCGACCTGTGGGTCGATACGCCCAATCCGCCGGGATATCACGGGCCGTAGCCGGTCCGAACGATCAGCACACCTCGATATTCGCCGGGCACTTGATTACACCGCCGGTCGTCTGACCACTGCTGGTGCCGGTCGTCTCACCTGTAGTCGTGCCGGTCGTCTCACCTGTAGTCGTGCCGGTCGTGGTGCCGGTCGTCTCCCCGGTCGTCGTCCCGGTTGTCGCCGTCCCGTTGGTCGTTCCGGTGGTGCTGCCAGTCGTCGGAGCCCCGTTGGTTCCGCCGCCGGTGGTGACGCCGGGCACCGTGCCGCCGCCGGACCTTCCGGTGGTCGAGCCGCCGCCGGTCCTGCCGGTATTTCCGCCCGTGGTGTTGCCGCCTGGGGCAGGAGCCGGGGGCGGGCACGCTCGGCGTGTTGACGACGGGGGAAGCGGATTCGTTCCATTGGTTCCGCCACCCGTGGAGTCACCCGGGGTTTGCGGTGCTGACGGCGCACTCGGCTCCTGCTCACTGGTGCCGGTCAGCGTGTAGGCCAGTCCGCCGCCAAGCAGGGCGACCCCCACCACCGCGGCAGCCGACGAAAGTGCCGTCGGCAGGATTGCGTATTTCGATGGTGGTGAGCTGCGGTTTGGCGTGCAGATCGGTCAGGTGCAAGAGCGTGCCGCAGCAGGGGTGTCGCTGACTGCGTAATCGACTACTTGACCCGAGAAGGGCGGCCGAAGCGCGCCTGCACGCCGGACGAGAACAGCGCCCGCAGCCGGTCCGCCGCGACCTCGATCCCGGCGGCAGCCATCAGATCGTCGGCCACCTCGAGGATCTCGGCCGACCGCAACGGCCATGGCCCGTGCTCGTTAGGCACCCACCACGTCCGCCCCGCCTTGCGGGTGTGCGCACCCCACCGGGCAGTCAGCCAGATCTCCAGCGGCGTCGGTTCCACCTCGTCGCCGACCCGAACAGTCAACCGGCTGCGCAGTCCCCGGCGTGGCCAACGGCGTTGGCTGTCATACGAGATGCGGTCATCCGCTCTGCTGATGCGCATCCTCGACCAGGTGTACGGCACACCGAGTGCGGCGCGCACGACGGGCACCACCGCAAGGCGCGCGGTCTCCAGCGAGCCGAAGACCACGCCGTGCCGGCCCGCGTCATCGGTCGAGTACAGCCGGACGTTGGTCTCGTGGAAGGTGCCGAAGTACGGCAGCGGCAGTGCGGTGCCCAACGCCGTCGCACGAATCGTGAACGGAATCAGCCCGGCATACGTCTGGCCGTCGAACACGTCCGGGCGGGTTCCCGCCGGAAACAGGTGCGCGACATCCTCGGGTCGCACCGGCCAATGGATGAACGTCAGGTCCGCCCAGAACTGTTGGAAGAATGCGGGCGTCGGGAGCGCAGGCGCCGTGACGGGATAGCCGGACGACGACGTCACGACCCTATCGTGACACGCTTGGGGTCATGTCCTCCCCCACCTCGTGGTCATCCGGTCGCTATGACGCCATCGGCGATCGGATCGCCGCGATCGCGGCAGACGTAGTGTCCGCGGTTGCGCGCCGGCTGCCGCTACGCGGCACCGCGGTGGCCGATCTGGCCTGCGGCACCGGCAGTGTCGCGCTCGCCGCCAGTGCTGAAGGCGCACGGGTGACGGGCGTCGACATCACCTCTGAGCTGATCGCGCTCGGCGCACAGAAGGCCGAGGCGGCAGGCGTGGCCATCAATTGGGTGACGGGGGACGCCGCCGACACCGGACTGCCCGGCGGGTCGTTCGACGCCGTGATGTCGAACATGGGCATCATCTTCGTCGAGCCCGGCCGCCAGGTCGCCGAGATCGCGCGGCTGCTCAGGCCGGGCGGCGTGGTGGGCTTCTCCTCGTGGGTGCCCGATCCGGACATCCCCTTCTTCAAGCCGATCGTGACGGTGCTCGGGACACCGGCCGCCTCGGAGTACTCCCCCGATCAGTGGGGTATCGCAGAAGTGATCACAGACCGGCTTGCCGCGGACTTCGACGAGATCGCGATCGAAACAGGCACGCACACATGGCAATTGGGAACCGTCGACGACGCAATGCACCTCTTGGCGCATGAGTCGCCGATCCATGTCTCCCTTCTCGGCAACCTCGACGAGGTTAACCGCGACGAGCTGCTGGCCGCCTTCACCGACGCGATGCGCGCGAGCGTCGGCGCGGACGGCCTCGTGGCCTTCGACGGGCCCTACGCGGTGGTGACGGCGCTGCGGCGGTAAGGCCTACAGCAACGTGGCCTGCTCGGGCTCCGGTTCGGCCGGTTCGATCAGCTCGGGGCCGTTGTTGCGGACGCTGTTCACCAGCCGCGACACCTCGCGAATCTCGATCCGGTCGAGGTCGCCGTGTCCGCGCAGCAGACCCTCGTCGACGGGCGCGTCAGGGTCGAGCCAGCGATCCCAGTCGCTCTTGCTGATCGTCAGCGGCATCCGGTCGTGGATCTCGGAGAGCGGTCCCGCCGCGTCGGTGGTGATGATCGTGGCGCTCAGCAGCGGCGGGCTGTCCTTGGCCGCACCCTTGGGTCGCCACGTCGACCACAGCCCCGCCATGAACAGCGGTTCACCGTCGCCGCCGTACATGTAGAACGGCGTCTTCGAACCCTTCTCGCCGCGCCACTCGTACCAGCCGTCCATCGGCACGAGGCAGCGCTTGTTCTTCGCCGAGTTGCGGAACGCTGGCGACGTCGTGACCTTTTCCGCGCGAGCGTTGATCAGCAGCGGGCCCTTGGTGTCCGGAACACCCTCGGTGGCCTCCTTGACCCACGGTGGCACGAGTCCCCACCGCATCGTTCGCACCCGCCGCGTCGACTCGTCGTCGGGCTCGCTGTGACGCTTGACCACCGTGCTGATCGTGGTGGTCGGCGCGACGTTGTAGTTCGGCCCGCCTGCGTCCTTACCTTTGGTTGCCGCTGTGCTTTCATCGATGGCCTGGATCTTCTCGGCCAACAGCGCCGGATCGGTGGTAACCGCGAATCGTCCACACATATAGCCCATGGTGGCAGAAAGCAGCGACAGGGCAGGATAGGAGCCGTGACGGACTGGCAGGCGCCGACGACGACGAGCCCGGTGCACGCCACGGTGACGGTGCCCGGATCGAAGTCGCAGACCAATCGTGCGCTCGTGCTCGCCGCGCTGGCCACCGCGCAAGGGACCTCCACGATCAGCGGCGCGCTGCGCAGCCGGGACACCGATCTGATGATCGGCGCGCTTGACACCCTCGGCGTCACCGTCGACGGCAACGACACCGAGCTGACGGTCAGCGGCCGCATCGACCCGTCCGCTGGCGCCACGGTCGACTGCGGCCTGGCAGGCACGGTGCTGCGATTCGTTCCGCCCGTCGCGGCGCTCTCCACCGAGACAGTGGTGTTCGACGGCGACGAACAGGCTCGCGCCCGCCCGATCGCGCCGCTGCTGAACGCACTGCGCGGGCTCGGTGTGGCCATCGACGGCGACGGCCTGCCGTTCTCGGTGCGCGGTAGCGGAGCGGTGGACGGCGGCACCGTCGAGATCGACGCATCGGGGTCCTCGCAGTTCGTCTCCGGGCTGCTGTTGTCCGGTGCGTCCTTCACCGACGGGCTGACGATCGTGCACACCGGCGAGTCGGTGCCGTCGGCACCCCATGTGGCGATGACGGTGGCGATGCTTCGCGACGCGGACGTCGACGTCGACGACACGCAGGCCAATCGCTGGCGGGTCACCGCCGGCCCCGTCTCCGCACGGCACTGGGTGATCGAGCCCGACCTGTCCAACGCGGTGCCGTTCCTCGCCGCAGCGGTCGCCAGCGGAGGGATCGTGCGCATCGCGGGGTGGCCACCGGCCAGCACGCAGCCCGCCGACGCCATCCTCGGCATTCTCGAAAAGCTGGGTGCCATTGTGCGGCACAGCAGTTCGTATCTCGAGGTGCAGGGCTTCCAGGTCTATGGCGGCTTCGACGTGGATCTGCACGATGTCGGCGAGCTGGCACCGGCGGTGGCGGCGCTGGCCGCACTCGCCTCGCCCGGTTCGGTGTCGCAGCTCACCGGGATCGCCCATCTGCGCGGCCACGAAACCGACCGGCTGGCCGCGCTCAGCGCCGAAATCAACGGCCTCGGCGGGCATTGCGAGGAGATACCCGACGGCCTGGTCATCACCGCCCAGCCGTTGCACGGTGGCCGGTGGCGTTCCTACGCCGACCATCGGATGGCGACGGCCGGTGCGATCGTCGGGCTGCGGGTGCCCGGCGTCGAGGTCGAAGACATCGGCACCACCGCGAAGACACTGCCGGACTTCCCGCGGATGTGGGCCGACATGCTGGCCGGCCAGTCGACCACGCCAGGGGCATGAGCAGCAGCACCCCGAAGGCGAGCGCGAGTGAGGATCGCAGCGAGGAACGAGCGAGGACCGGAGCGAGCGGGAGTCGAGGTTTGAGCAGGGAATACGACGAGTCCGACGTCCGGATCCGGCCGGGTCGGGGTTCCCGGCCGCGCACCAAGACCCGCCCCGACCACGCCGACGCCCAGGAGGGCATGGTGGTGACTGTCGACCGCGGGCGATGGGGCTGTGCGCTCGGCAGTGACCCCGACCGCGTTGTTACCGCGATGCGGGCAAGAGAATTGGGCCGAACGTCGATTGTGGTCGGCGACGACGTCGGCGTAGTGGGCGACCTCTCCGGCCGCGCGGACACCCTGGCGCGCATCGTGCGGCGCGGTGACCGTCGAACGGTGTTGCGGCGCACCGCGGACGACACCGATCCCACCGAGCGCGTGGTCGTCGCCAACGCCGACCAACTCCTGATCGTGGTCGCGCTCGCCGACCCGCCGCCGCGCACCGGCCTCGTCGAACGCACACTGATCGCCGCCTACGCGGGCGGGTTGACGCCGATTCTGTGCCTGACCAAGACCGACCTCGCACCGCCGGAGCCCTTCGCCGCACAGTTCGCCGATCTGGACCTCACCATTGCGACCGCGGGCCGAGACGATCCGCTCGACGCCGTTGCTCCGCTGCTGGTCGACAAGGTGACGGTGCTGCTCGGCCACTCCGGCGTCGGAAAGTCCACCCTGGTGAATCGGCTTGTGCCGGAGGCGGATCGGGCCACCGGCGATGTCTCCGGCGTCGGCAAGGGGCGGCATACGTCGTCGCAGTCGGTGGCGCTGCCGCTCGAGGGTTCCGGCTGGGTCGTCGACACCCCCGGCATCCGGTCGTTCGGGCTGGCCCACATCGAGCCGGACGACGTGATGCTGGCCTTCTCTGATCTGGCCGAGGCGATCAAGGACTGCCCCCGCGGCTGCGGCCACCTCGGTCCGCCCGCCGACCCGGAATGCGCGCTGGACACGCTGACCGGAGCCGCAGCGGGCCGGGTCGCGGCGGCGCGGCGCCTGCTCGCGGCCCTGCGCGAAGGCTAGGCACCACCCCGAGACTGCGCAGAGATCGCCGATCGAGCCGGAATCGCGATCTCCCCGCAGACTCGACGGACGAAGCCCTCCCCATTTCGGGGAGGGCTTCTGGGGCTGGCTATCAGTTGTTGTGCAGGGCGTTGATGTGATGGATGCCCTTGTGGTTGCGCCAGCCCGGCATCGCCTCGGGGGCCGGCTTGGCCTTGACGCTCGGGGCGTAGGAGTAGCCGGGGCCGGTCGGGCCGTTGGTGGTCGCGGCGCTGGCCATGCCTGCCAGGCCGACGGCCGCGCCGCCGAGCAGGCTTCCGCCGACGGTCAGCAGGACGAGGTAGCGCGCGAAGACGTTCTTGATCATTTCGAGTTCTCCTGTGTGAGTTGGTTTTTCGGTTGTCTGCCGGTGTGCTCCGGCGATGACTTAAGACTGCCGGAGCGCAACGGCGTCGTCTGTCCGGTGATCGGACGGTGCATCGGAGGAACCCGGTGTCCCCCGATCGGTGGACATAAATCACCGGAGAGGTGTGTTTGATCTGGTCGAGGACCGGGCAGGCTGACCACTAGGAGGATCAACCGTGAGCGAAGTACCGACAATCGAACTCAACGACGGCACACGAATCCCGCAGCTGGGCTTCGGCGTGTTCCAGATCGACCCCGGCGAGACCGCCGAGGCCACCAGGAAAGCGCTGGACATCGGCTATCGGCACATCGACACCGCCGAGATGTACCAGAACGAGGCGGGCGTCGGGCAGGGCGTTCGCGACGCAGGCATCGACCGGTCCGACGTATACATCACCAGCAAGCTCAACAACGGCTTCCACAGGCCCGACGACGCTCGCCGCGCCTTCGACTCCACACTGTCGGCGCTCGGCTTCGACTACGTCGACCTGTTCCTGATCCACTGGCCGTTGCCGACGCTCTACGACGGCGACTTCGTCTCGACGTGGCAGACGCTCGAGGAGTTCAAGAAGGACGGCCGCGCCCGCAGCATCGGGGTGTCGAACTTCCAGGTGGCCCATCTCGAGCGGTTGGCCAAGGACACCGACACCGTCCCCGCGGTGAACCAGATCGAGGTACACCCGTACTTCACCAACGACGAGGTGCGCGCCTACGGCAAGGAGCACCGGATCGTCACCGAGGCGTGGTCACCGATTGCGCAGGGCGCTGTGCTCGACGATCAGGTGGTCGAAGGCATCGCCGACGCGACGGGTAAGTCGCCCGCCCAGGTGGTGTTGCGCTGGCACATCCAGCGTGGTGACATCGTGTTCCCGAAGTCGGTGACACCGGCGCGGATCAGGGAGAACTTCGAGATCTTCGATTTCGAGCTGAGCCCGGACGACGCCGATGCGCTCACCGAACTGAACAAGGGCGAGACCGGGCGCAGGGGTCCCAACCCGGACAAGTTCGACTACATTCCCAGCTGACACTCAGGCCACTTTGGACTATCGAGTCTCATTTGGGACGATACTCACATTGACTAGGGCAGTAACTGGACGATATAGTTCAGTTCCTATATCTATGTCGTTCCCCGCTACGAACAGGACTGCAAAATGAAGACAGGTTGGTCGACCCGTCGAGTCGCCGCCTCACTCGGTATCGCTGCCATCATCTCGATGGGTGCGTTGACCGCGTGCGCTGGTGAGGAGAAACAGGCTCCACCCGAAACCACAACCACCACAACGACTTCCCCGTCGCCGACGGCGACCCCGACGGAGAAGGCACCGCGTCTCGATCCGACCGGACCGAACCCGTTCACACCCGACGTCAAGGCGCCGCCTGCGCCGACCGCCCCTCCGGGCGACAACTAGAAGATCGGACCGAGCGGGCCAGTCAACGACTGGCCCGCTCGGTGCTGTCCGGGGCGAACGACATGATGTGCGCGATCGCGGCATTGAGCGATGTCTGCATCAGACGCGGGTCGTGCGCGGTCTGCGACAGCAGATAGCCGCCCTCGACGGCCGCCAGCAGCCCGGTCGCCAGCGCAGCAGCGTCGATGTCGATGCGCAGCACATTGTTGTCACGCATGCGCTCCAGCGCGGCCGCGAGGATCGCCCGCCATTCGGCGAAATGCTCGGCCAGCGACTCCCTGGCCTTGTCGTCGGTGTCCGACAGCTCGGCGGCCAGCGACCCCAGCTCACAGCCCCACAGGCCACGGCGCAGCACACAGCGCTGCACCATCGCGTCACGCCATTGATTGAGCCCGCGTAGCGAATCCACCTTCTCCAGCCGCAGCCGCTGCCAGGACAGGATCTCGTCGGCGCGCAAGGTGATGACCTCGTACACCAGCTCCGATTTGTCGTCGAAGTGCTGGTAGAACTGCGACTTGCTGGTCGCGCTCGCGGCAAGCACCTCGTCGATCGTCGTCGTCGCGACGCCTTGGACATGCATGATCTCCGCAGCCGCCAGCACGATCCGGTTGCGGGTCGCGGCACCGCGGGAGGTCAGCCTTGACCTCACCCCGCGGTTATCTGGCGACGACACCGCCTAACTGTAACCCGCTAGTCCAGTCTTAGGCGGCGAGGTCGTCGGGCTTCGCCGCTTCCTTGGCTGTCCGCTTGTCGCGTCGCCACTGCCGCACCGTGGCGATCGCGGTCTTCAGGCCGCGACGTCGGCCGGTGGCCGGATCAGTGCCTGCGAAGCCGGACTCCAGCTCGGTGAACATCCGCTCGCTGCGCGTCTCGGGTGCGTCGTCGGCGGTGTCGCGCAGGTAGCGGTCCGGCAGCGACAGCTTGGCGATCGTCCGCCATGTCTTGCCGTACTGCACCAAGAACGATCCGGTCGTGTACGGCAGGTCGTACTTGTCGCACACCTGCCTTACCCGCAGCGAGATCTCATGGAGCCGGTTGCTCGGCAGATCCGGGTACAGATGGTGTTCGATCTGGTAACACAGATTGCCGCTCATGAACCGCAGCGCCGGGCCGTTCTCGAAGTTGGCACTGCCGAGCATCTGTCGCAGATACCACTGACCCTTGGTCTCGCCGACCATGTCGGTCTTGGTGAATTTCTCTGCGCCGTCAGGGAAATGGCCGCAGAAGATCACCGCGTTGGACCAGACGTTGCGGATGACGTTGGCCACCGCATTCGCCGTCAGCGTCGACCTGAATGTCGCCCGAGGCGACAGCGAAGTCAGCGCCGGGTAGGCGATGTAGTCCTTGGCCACCTGATGGCCGGCCTTCACGCCGAACTCGCGCACGCGTTTCATGGTGGCTTCGCGGTCGTCGCGACCCCTGGAGATCTTGCCGAGCTCCAGGTGCTGCA
Source organism: uncultured Actinomycetota bacterium (assembly GCA_963716505.1). GTDB lineage: Bacteria > Actinomycetota > Actinomycetes > Mycobacteriales > Mycobacteriaceae > Mycobacterium. Next base: position 37,575 of record CAVQTL010000009.1, on the reverse strand, counting down.
GGCCGACGCCCCACTCGAAGCCGAGCGCGAGGATGGTGTTGTAGAGGATGTTGCCGAGGTTGAACGGCTTCCACCTCTGATCCCGGGTGACGCGCAGCGTGCCGTAGCCGACGTCGTCGTCCATGCCAAGGATGTTCGTGTACTTGTGGTGCATGAAGTTGTGGGTGAAGCGCCAGTGCTTGGACGCCCCGCCCATGTCCCACTCCCACGTCGAGGAGTGGATCTCGGGATCGTTCATCCAATCCCACTGGCCGTGCATGACGTTGTGGCCGATCTCCATGTTCTCGATGATCTTCGACAAGCCCAACGTGACCGTCCCGGCCCACCAGGCCGAGCGCTTCGACCCGGCGGCCAGCATCAGGCGGCCTGCCACCTCGAGCGCGCGCTGCGCGGCGATGGTGCGGCGGATGTAGCGCGAGTCGCGCTCACCGCGGGAGTCTTCGATGTCCTGGCGGATGGTGTCCAGCTCGAACGCCAGGTTCTCGATGTCGGCATCGGTCAAGTGCGCGAATGCCGGAACGTCGGTGATAGCCATCGTTCTGTCCCCTTCCTTGTTGTAGTACCTACGCTACCGTAACCTACGACTCCGTAGGTTACCAGCCAGTAAAGTCTAGGCGTCCAGCACGCAATCGCCAGACGCTGCGGAAATGCACGTCTGTACCCGACTTCCCGGTTCGTGTTCCACGCCGGTGCGCAGGTCGCGCACGTGCCCATCGAGCAGTCCGACGACGCACGACTGGCAGATCCCCATCCGGCAGCCGAACGGCATCTGCACGCCCGCGCCTTCGCCCGCCTCCATCAGCGGCGTCGCGGCGTCCACCGTGACTGATTTCCCACTGCGCGCGAATTCAACCGTGCCGCCCTGCCCATGCACCGCGGTGCGGGTGGCCGCGAAGCGCTCCTGATGCAGCTGCTCGGTCAGACCGGCCGATGACCAGAGACCTTCGGCGGCGGTCAGCATGCCCTCCGGCCCGCAGGTCCAGGTCTGCCGGTCCCGCCAGTCCGGCACCTCGTCATCGAGCCGGGAGAAGTCCAGGCGGCCCTGCTCACGCGTCATGCGCACGCGCAGCCGGTATCCAGGGTGGCTGCGCTGAAGCTCGGCCAGCTCGGCGGCGAACATGAGGTCGGATTCCGTTGGCGCGGAATGCAAGTGCACGATGTCGGTGATCTGGTCACGCCGCGACAGCGTGCGCAGCATCGACATCACCGGGGTGATACCGGACCCGGCGGTGACGAACAGTACGGAGGCCGGGGCCGGATCGGGCATCACGAAGTTGCCCTTCGGCGCGGCCAGTCGCACGATCGTGCCTGGCGCCACCCCGCCGACGAGGTGCGTCGACAGGAACCCCTCGGGCATGGCCTTGACCGTGATCGTGATGGTGCGGCTTGGACGTGATGTCACCGGGCTGGAAGTCAGCGAGTATGACCGCCACCGCCAGCGGCCGTCGACCAACAGTCCGATGCCGACGTACTGCCCGGGTTCGTAGTCGAAGGAGAAGCCCCAGCCGGGCTTGATGACCAATGTCGCGGAGTCGACGGTCTCACGGCGCACCTCCAGCACCCGACCCCGCAGCTCACGAGCCGACCACAGCGGGTTGGCGAGCTTCAGGTAATCGTCGGGCAGTAGCGGCGTGGTGATGCGTCCGGCGATGGTCCGCAGGGCGTTCCAGCCCGGATGCTCCTTGGCACCGGCGACCTTCGGTCGCACCGTGTCGGCGACATTGGCCGAGAGTTTGATGTGGTTCTTGGCCATGCAACCTACGGTACCGTAACCTACGGTCCCGTATCTAGCCGTGCGCACCGAAAATCTGCTTAACCTGTCAGGTCAGCGTGTTTTTGTAAACCTTGCCGTCCTTCATGATGATCTTGAAATTGCGGGTGGGGTTGGCGACCAGACCGAGATTCGTCAACGGGTCGCCGTCCACCAGGAGCAGGTCGGCCAGCGCGCCCTCCTCCACCACACCCAGCTTGCCGGCGTACGGGCTGCGCTTGTCCGACATGGAGAGTAGTTCGGCATTGGTCGCGGTGGCCATCGTCAGCACCTCGGCCAACACCGTCCCCGATCTATAGCAGTCGCGATCAAAGCAATTCCAGCAGGAATGCCAACTCCTGGGTGCCGTACCAGGCCAGGTCGTGGTCCTGTGCGTCGCCGACCGTGAGCTCGGCGTCCTCGTCCCCCAGATCGGCGGCGTCGACCGCATCGATCGCGGCCAGCACTGCGGGCTCGGCGGCCGCGTTGTCGACGTAGGCCGCGACCACGGCGTCGATGCCAACAGGGCCGGACAACCGCACCACGGCGTCGTCGAGGTCCGGACGGGCGGTTGCGCCGTCGACCTCGGCCACCACTACGGCGCGCCGCGGTGGGAGTTCCGATGACGGCTCGTCGGCGGCCCCGGCCAGCAGTCGCACCGACGCCAGCGCCGCCTCGCTGCGGGCCACCTCGGCCAGTTCGTCGTCGTCGCCCTCCGCGTAGGACTCGCGCAGCGTCGGTGTCACCGCGAACGCGGTGCCGTTGACAGCGGTCATCTCCCGGTCGGCGACGAGCCGCTGCAACATCGCCAGGGTCGCAGGCACATAGACACGCACCAGGCGAGGTTAGCGGCCCCGGTTGGGATCCTTCTCCACCGAGATCATGAAGTCGTCACCGTGTTCGGTCACACCGTGAACGACCGCACTGTCCACCGCGTCTGCGGCGTATTTGCGGCGGACCATCAACGGATCCTGACGCAGGTCCTTGACCAGCGCGACGGCCAGGCCCACCATCACGAGCACAAAGGGAAGTGCGGCGATGATGGTGATCGTCTGCAGACCGGTGAGTGCGTCCTGCCCGCCGACCAGCAGCATGACCGCGGCGACGGCGCCCATCGCGACACCCCAGAAGATAACGGTGCCCCGGCTGGGTTTGATCGTTCCCCGTTCAGACAGCGAGCCCATCACGATCGAGGCGGCGTCGGCGCCGGACACGAAGAAGATCGCCACCAGCACCATCACCAGCACGCTGGCGATGATCGCGATCGGATACTGGTCGAGCAGGCTGAACAGCTGCTGCTCGATGCTGCCCTCGCCCGCGAGGTCCACGCCGTTCTGCTGGACGTTGATCGCCGCGCCACCGAAGACGCAGAACCACACCAGCGACACCAGGCTCGGCACCAGCAGCACACCGGTGACGAATTGCCGGATGGTGCGCCCGCGCGAGATGCGGGCGATGAACATGCCCACGAAGGGCGTCCATGAGATCCACCACGCCCAGTAGAAGATCGTCCACGACTGCAGCCAGGTGTCGACGTCGGCGCCTTCGGCACCGGTGCGCGCCGACATCATCGCGACGTCCTGGAAATAGCTGCCCAGCGAGGTGGGCAGCAGGTTCAGGATGAAGATCGTCGGCCCGACCACGAACACGAACGCGGCGAGCAGCACCGCCAGCACCATGTTGATGTTCGACAGCCACTGAATGCCGCGGGCCACACCGGACACGGCCGACAGCACGAACGCGGCGGTGAGCACCGTGATGATGACGACGAGCACCGTGTTTCCGGTCTCGCTGATGCCCGCCACGATGTGCAGCCCGCTGCGGATCTGCAGCGCGCCAAGGCCCAGAGAGGCCGCCGAGCCGAACAGGGTGGCGAAGATCGCCAGCATGTCGATGACCTTGCCGCCCGGCCCGTTGGCCCGGCTGCCGAGCAACGGCTCGAACGCCGAGCTGATCAACTGCATCCGACCTTTCCGGTAGACGCCGTAGGCGATCGCGAGCCCGACGACTGCGTAGATCGCCCACGGGTGCAGCGTCCAGTGGAACAGCGTGGTCGCCATCGCGGTCTGCACCGCCTCGGGATTCCCGGCCGGGCCGGTGCCCGGTGGCGGTGTCGCGAAGTGCGTCAACGGCTCGGCCACGCCGAAGAACATCAGGCCGATGCCCATCCCGGCGCTGAACATCATCGCCACCCAGGAAATGGTCCGGAACTCGGGCTCCTCGTCGTCGCAGCCCAGTGGGATCGCGCCGAACCGGCCGAGCGCCAGCCACAGCACGAACACCACGAACCCGGAAGCGGTGAACACAAACAGCCAGCCCACGTTGTCCATCACCCAGGTCAGTGCGGACCCCGATGCGCTGGCCAACGTTTCGGTGCTGACGAAACCCCATGCCAAAAACCCGAGGGCGATGATCGCCGTGACGCCGAACACCACCTTGTCGAGCCCGCGACTGCGGCTGTGCAATTCGTCGTCGATCGGCACCGCGAAGATCGGGTGCGACCCGGTCTGCCCGTCTGTCGAGGCCGGCGCGCGGGCGGCGGAGTCTTGCGGAGTCTCAGGAGATTCGCGGCTGATTGTCATGGTGAATTCATTCGAGCCGTGTTGACAGCCTGCGTCAATACCCGGCGACGAAACGATCGCGTTACTGAGCGGCTTCGAGCAGTTCGTCGAGGGATTCACGGAGCAGGGACGGCAGGACGTCGACGTCGCTCATCGCGTCGCGGTCGGCGTTGATCCCGAAATAGAGCATGCCGTTATAGGAGGTGACGCCGATCGCCAGCACCTGGTTGTTCAGCAGCGGCGGCACCGCGTACGTCTCGAGCAGCTTGGTGCCCGCGATGTACATCTGCTTCTGGGCGCCGGGCACGTTGGTGATCAGCAGGTTGAACTGCCGGGCAGGGAATGTGGTCGCCACCCGAATTCCCATGGCGTGCAGGGTCGGTGGCGCGAAACCGGACAGGGTGACGATGGTCCTCGCGTCGACGAGGCTGGCGGCCGTCGGATGCGACTCGGTCGTGTGCGCGATCTGCGACAGCCGCACCACCGCGTTGCCCTCACCAACGGGCAGGTCGACGAGGAACGGCGCCACCTCGCTGATCGCCTGGCCCGGACCTGAGGAATCGAGGTCCTCGTCCGGGTACACCGACATCGGCGCCATCGCCCGCACGGTGGCGGTCGGGGTCACCGGCTCGCCGCGCGACAACAGCCAGTTGCGCAGGGCGCCCGCGATCACCGCGAGCACGACGTCGTTGACGTCGCAGTTGTAGCGGGCCCGCAGGTTGCGGTAGTCCTCGAGCTTGGCGCTGGCGACGGTGAACCGGCGGTTCCGCGACACCACCTTCGCGTTGAGCGGGCTGGACGGCGCGGTGCCCCTGGCGAAGGTCCTGGCGGCGGCGGTGAACCGGCGGCCAACGTCGAGCAGATGCCCCGAATTGGTGGCGACCTCGGTGACCGCGGATTGGACGGCCGCCATCTGCGCTCCCGGCCGGGCGACCCACTCGCCGACGGCGCCCAGCAACAGCCGGGCGTCGCCCGGCTCGCGGGCCGGGATCCAGATGTCCTCGCCGAAGGCGGGGGGCTTCTGCGTGCGGTCGGCGATCACGTGCCCGATCTCGACCGCCGTCATCCCGTTGACCAGCGCCTGGTGCGACTTGGTGTAGACGGCGAGGCGGTTTCCGGCCAGCCCCTCAACGAGGTACATCTCCCACAGCGGCCGCGTCTTGTCCAGCGCGCGAGATCCCACCCTCGCCACCAGCTCGTGCAGCTGCGCGTCGCTGCCCGGCGACGGAAGTGCAGACCGGCGGACGTGGTAGGTGATGTCGAAGTCACGGTCGTCGATCCACACCGGCCGGGCCAGCCCGAGGGTGACCTCCCGCACCTTCTGCCGGTAGCGCGGAATCTGGGGCAGGCGCTGTTCGACCGTCGCGAGCAGGGTTTCGTAGCTCAGCCCGTTGCGGGGCTTGCGGAGAATCGACAGCGAGGACACGTACATCGGAGTCGAGGAGTTCTCCAGGCCGAAAAACGACGCATCAGACGCCGACAACCTGGTCACCATATGCGGCGCTGCCCTCCCCTAGCTGCTGACGTCGACGCTCGCCGAACTCCGTCAAGATAACCGCCGATTCTGTAGCTCCGCATCACGGGTGCACGTGGCCCCCGCGAACCATGGGATCATGGACGGGTCTGTTCCTCTCCAGCAGACGCCGCTGGCAGTCCGTCGAGAATCGCTGGAGAGGTCCGTTGACCGCATCGCAGATCCCGTTCGAACCGGGCGCGTTCACCGCGCCCGTCGTCGACTACGAACCACCGCCGTTCGACGTCGCCGGCGGTCCGGCTCCGTGCCCGGCGCCGACGCCTGCCGCGTTGCACCGCTCGCCAAGGCGTGGACTGAGGTCCGTCGAGCGGGTGCCCGCACAGGCCGCACCGCCTCCGGCGGCGGCTAGCTTCGCCGATTCGGTGCTGCGACGGGTGCTTGAGGTGATCGACCGGCGCAGGCCGATCGCGCAGCTGCGACCGATGCTGACGCCCCCGCTTCTGGACCTGGTCTTCACCCTGACCAGGGCCGCGGGGCCGGACAAGGCAGCGGTGCTGCGGCGGGTGCGGCTGCGCACCGCGGCCGTCGATGAGCAGCAACCACACCAGCCGACGGCCGCCGAGGTGTTCGCGATGTACACCCGGGGACAACGCGTTCGAGCCATCGCGGGCCGCATCGAAGTCACCGAGGGCCGCTGGCGCATGGTGGCCCTTCAGGTCGGATAATCGCGAGCGCTCAGTCACGTACGAAAATCCGGGGAAAACTGTATGAGAGTGAGCGCTCGCGCCGAACCTAGCCCTTCTTGGACGCCTTGGCCTGACGACGTGCGGCCTCGCGACGCTCACGCCTGCTCGGTGCGGCGTGCCGTCCGCCGCCGTTCCCGCTCTGGCGCTGCACCTCCGCGGAGCCGTCCTCGGAAGGGCCGGTATAAGTCAGCGGTGGTGCGTCGTCGTCAATTCCCTTGGTGCGCAACGCTGGTGCCCGCTGACGCTCCTTGGTCGCGACTGCACCCCCCTGCGCCTTTGCAGCGGCCTCGGCGGCGAATTCCGCCAACCCGGTCGGCGCGGCGACGGGTGCCACCTGCGCTGCAGGCGCGGCGGGCACCGCCTCGACAGTGACGTTGAACAGGAAGCCGACGGCCTCCTCTTTCATCGCATCGAGCATGCCGTTGAACATGTCGAAGCCTTCGCGCTGGTACTCGACCACGGGATCCTTCTGCGCGACGGCCCGCAGGTTGATGCCCTCCTTGAGATAGTCCATCTCGTAGAGGTGCTCACGCCATTTACGGTCGATGACGTTGAGCATCACATTGCGCTCGAGCTGGCGCATCGCGCCCTCGCCCGCGAGCTCTTCCAGCTGCTTCTCACGCTCGGCGTAGGCCCGCTCGGCATCGTCGATCAGCGCGTCGAGCAGCTCCTCGCGCGTCAGCTCGCCTGGCTCGCCGACCGCGTCGGAGTCGACCAGGTCGTGGTGGTCGATAGTGACCGGGTACAGCTGCTTCAACGCGGTCCACAGCGTTTCGAGGTCCCAGTCCTCGGAATAGCCCTCAGCGGTCGCGCCGTCCACATAGGCGGTGATGACGTCGACCATCATCCCGTGCGCCTGCTCCTTGAGGTTCTCCCCTTCGAGGATGCGCAGGCGCTCGGCGTAGATGACCTTGCGCTGCTGGTTCATCACCTCGTCGTACTTGAGCACGTACTTGCGGATCTCGAAGTTCTGCTGCTCGACCTGCGTCTGGGCGCTCTTGATGGCGCGGCTGACCATCTTGGCCTCGATCGGCACGTCGTCAGGCAGGCTCAGCCGCGTCAGCAGCGACTCGAGCGCGGCGCCGTTGAACCGTCTCATCAGCTCGTCGGCGAGCGACAGGTAGAACCGGGACTCACCCGGGTCACCCTGACGGCCCGACCGGCCGCGCAGCTGGTTGTCGATGCGGCGAGACTCGTGCCGCTCGGTGCCCAGCACGTACAGGCCGCCGGCGGCGATGACCTCCTCGGACTCCGCCGCGGCTTCGTCCTTCACCTGCAGACGCAGCTCATGCCACGCGGCGTCGTACTCGTCCGCCGTTTCGACCGGGTCGAGTCCCTGATCGCGCAGCCGCTTGTCGGTGAGGAAGTCGACGTTGCCGCCGAGCACGATGTCCGTGCCGCGGCCGGCCATGTTCGTGGCAACGGTGATCGCGCCGCGGCGGCCGGCCTCGGCGATGATGCCTGCCTCCTGCTCGTGGAACTTCGCGTTGAGCACGTTGTGCGGGATGCGGCGCTTCTGGAACTGCCGCGACAGGTACTCCGACCGCTCCACGCTGGTGGTGCCGATCAGCACCGGCTGACCCTTCTCGTAGCGCTCGGTGACATCGTCGACGACCGCGATGTACTTGGCCTCTTCGGTCTTGTAGATCAGGTCGGACTGGTCGCCGCGGATCATCGGCATGTTGGTCGGGATGCTCACCACGCCGAGCTTGTAGATCTCGTGCAGCTCGGCGGCCTCGGTCTGGGCGGTACCGGTCATCCCGGCGAGCTTGTCGTAGAGCCGGAAGTAGTTCTGCAGCGTGATGGTGGCCAGCGTCTGGTTCTCGGCCTTGATCTCGACCTTTTCCTTGGCCTCGATGGCCTGGTGCATGCCCTCGTTGTAGCGGCGCCCGAGGAGTACGCGGCCGGTGAACTCGTCGACGATCAGCACCTCGCCGTCGCGGACGATGTAGTCCTTGTCGCGCATGAACAGCTCTTTGGCCTTGATCGAGTTGTTCAGGTAGCTGACCAGCGGCGAGTTGGCGGCCTCGTACAGGTTCTCGATGCCGAGCTGGTCCTCGACGAACTCGACGCCGAGCTCGTTGACGCCGATGGTGCGCTTGCGGATGTCGACCTCGTAGTGCTTGTCCTTCTCCATCATCGGCGCCAGCCGCGCGAACTCGGTGTACCAGTTCGACGACCCGTCGGCGGGACCGGAGATGATCAGCGGCGTGCGAGCCTCGTCGATCAGGATGGAGTCGACCTCGTCGACGACGGCGTACGGGTGTCCCCGCTGCACCATCTCCTCCACCGTGTGCGCCATGTTGTCGCGCAGGTAGTCGAACCCGAACTCGTTGTTGGTGCCGTAGGTGATGTCGGCGTTGTAGGCGACGCGACGCTGGTCGGGTGTCATCTGAGCCAGGATCACGCCGACGTCGAGGCCGAGGAGGCGGTGCACCCGCCCCATCCACTCGCTGTCGCGTTTGGCCAGGTAGTCGTTGACGGTGACGACGTGCACGCCCTTGCCCGAGAGGGCGTTCAAATAGGCGGGCAGCACACAGGTCAGGGTCTTGCCCTCACCGGTCTTCATCTCCGCGACGTTGCCGAAGTGCAGGGCGGCCCCGCCCATCACCTGCACGTCGTACGGCCGCTGGTCGAGGACGCGCCAGGCGGCCTCGCGGGCCACCGCGAACGCCTCCGGCATCAGGTCGTCGAGGTCCTCGCCGTCGGCGTAGCGCTTCTTGAACTCGTCGGTCTTGGCGCGCAGCTCGGCGTCGGAGAGCTTCTCGACGTCATCGGACAAAGTGTTGACGTAGTCAGCCACCCGCTTGAGGCGCTTGACCATGCGGCCTTCGCCGATCCGGAGCAACTTATCGAGCACGCTGATTTCCCCTGTGGGTCTGATGGATCTCGTGATGTATTAGACGAGGTCCATCGTAGGTGACTCGTCGAATTGGCCGGTCGACCGAGGTCAGGCCAGGCGAATCAACCCGTAGTCGTAGGCGTGCCTGCGGTACACCACGCACGGCCTGTCGCTCTGCTTGTCGTGGAACAGGAAGAAGTCGTGCCCGACCAGTTCCATCTCGTAGAGCGCATCGTCCACGGTCATCGGCTTGGCCGGGTGTTCCTTGGTGCGGACGATCTGGCCGGGCTCGTGGAACTCGAGGCCGTCCTGCGACTCGGATTCGTCTCCGGCGCCCGGAATGAACGCCTCGGGAGCCGAGACCTTCGTGGCCTCCGCCAACGACACCGGGGTCTTGTCGCCGTAGTGCACCTTGCGGCGGTCCTTGCTCCGCCGCAGCCGGTTCTCGAGTTTGCAGACCGCCGATTCGAGCGCGGCGTAAAAGCTGTCGGCGCACGCCTCGCCCCGCACAACCGGTCCCCGGCCGCGCGCGGTGATCTCTACGTGCTGACAGTTCTTGCGTTGACGCCGATTGCGCTCATGGTCGAGTTCGACATCGAAGAGGTAGATGCTGCGGTCAAATCGCTCGACGCGCGCGAGCTTCTCTGAGACATAGATGCGGAAGTGGTCGGGGATCTCGACGTTGCGGCCCTTGACGACGACCTCGGCGTGAGCTGCGGGTGCGTCGTCTTCGTCTTCAACGATCATCGAGCGGTCTGTTTCCATGGAACGGATTGACATGCTTGGCGACTCGTTTCTCTTTCGCGTCGCACGCGCACTGCGTGCCTACCTGGGGGAATATGCACCGACGGGGCACGCGTCATTTCGCCGCTCGCCGGTACAAGGTGTCGATCAGTCACCTCCTACCTACCGCTGGGCGATGGTTGGCGCTTCTGGCCTGCGCGCCGCCGTGAGGTGTTCACGGATGTTGGACCCGACGGTAGTCCGTGTTCACCTACTAGTGCCAGTAATTTGGCCTACCTGTTTTCAGATCTTCACACCGGTTTGATCTCGGGGAAATTGGCCGCGCCGTCACGGTGTTGGTCACGCGTTGGCGAGCGCCAGAACGGCGACCACCCGGGCTCCTGAAGTTTGCAGGACACGTACCGATTCGGCGGCGGTCGCGCCGGTGGTGACGATGTCGTCGACCACCAACACGTCGCCTGCCAGCCCGTTCGGCGGCCCGCACAGCCGGACGCGACCGGCGACGTTTCTCTGGCGCGCCGCGCCGGACAGCCCGACCGAGTCGCGGACCAGGGCCGTCATCCGAAGAGCCCGGACGACCCGGGCGTCGCGACCGTCCGATGTGGCCGCGAGCACCATCCGCGTGACGGGGTCACCGCCGCGCCTGCGGGCGGCGTAGCGGCGGGTGGGTGCCGGGACCACGGTCAGCGGCGGGCCCAGCAGACCCCAGGTCAACAGTTGCCGCAGGCCGCCCCGCAGCGCGGCGCCAAGGGGGCGGATCAGGTCGGCGCGGCCGTGCTCCTTGACCGCCACGATCGCGGCGCGGCGGGCGCCCGCGTACCGGCCGAGCGAGAAGACGGGTACCCCGGGGTGCACTCGAGGGGCGACCACGTGCGGTTCGTCGGCGCGCACCCGAAGTTCCCGCGCGCAGGCGTCGCACCACCGGGTCGACGGGGCGCCGCATCCACCGCACTCCAGCGGAAGAACCAGGTCGAGCACGTCGCCAGTGTCGCGGCGGGCGGTGACATCGCGACCGCGCGGCCCCGACCAGTTGACCGCGACGCCTAGGGATAGACAGCCCCGGATTCGCGGCGAAGGATCAAGTGAGACGTACCTGGCTGTCACGTCGACTGACCAAGTTCAGATGGTGGTCGGGCGAATGGGCGCGAGCCGAGGAGGAGCCATGCCTGCGACTGATCCGACGTTCTACCGCAGCCCTGGCGCCGCTGTCGCGGCTGCGCCCGAGCAGATCGCCTATGTTGCGGCGTTCGACCCCACGGGCCAGCAGAACGATGCACTAGCCGTGCTCGACTGCGAGCCCGGCTCCTCGACGTACGGCGGCGTGGTCGGCTGGTCGGAGCTGCCGACGGCGGGCAACGAACTGCACCACTTTGGCTGGAACGCGTGCTCGAGCGCGCTGTGTCACGAGGGGCACGCCGGCCATCTTGAGCGGCGCTACCTGCTCGTCCCCGCCCTTCGCTCGTCGACGACCTATGTGCTCGACACCCAGCCCGACCCTCGTCATCCGGTGGTGACCCACACGATCGAGGCCAGTGAGCTCGCGGCCAAGGCCGGATACTCACGCCCGCACACGGTGCACTGCGGACCCGACGGCATCTTCATGTCGGCGCTGGGAGGAACCAACGGCGCTGACGGTCCCGGCGGCGTAGCTCTGATCGACCACGACACGTTCGAGGTGATCGGACAGTGGGAGCTGGACCGGGGACCGCAATTCTTGGCGTACGACGTGTGGTGGCACCTGAAGTACGACACCGTGATCACATCGGAGTGGGCGACCCCGTCGATGATCGAGAACGGGCTCAATCCCGAGGACTTGCTCGGACGCAAGTTCGGACACCACGTGGACTTCTGGAGCATGTCCGAGCGGAAGCTGACGCAGCGCGTCGACCTTGGCGACCAGCACCAGATGGTGCTCGAGCTGCGCCCGGCCCACGACCCGTCCAAAGCGTGGGGCTTCGTCGACACGGTAATCAGCGCCGAGGACCTGTCGGCGTCGGTGTGGCTGTGGCACAGGAACGGTGATCAGTGGTCGGTCGATGAAGTGATCACGATCCCGGCCGAGCCCGCCGACGCCGACGACCTGCCACCGCTGTTCAAGCCCTTTGGTGCGGCGCCGCCGCTGGTCACCGACATCGATCTGTCGGTCGACGATCGCTGGCTGTACGTATCATGCTGGGGCACAGGAGAACTCAAGCAGTACGACGTCAGCGACCCGTTCCACCCGCGCGAGACGGCGTCGGTTCGCCTCGGCGGGATCGTGCGACGCGAGCCGCACCCGGCGGCTCCAGACCTGCCGCTCAGTGGTGGACCGCAGATGGTGGAGATCAGCCGCGACGGTCGACGGGTGTACCTCACTAACTCGCTGTATTCGGCGTGGGACGACGCGGTCTACCCCGACGGCGTCGGGGCGTGGATGGCCAAGCTCGACGCCGACATCTCCGCAGGAGGTCTTGTCCCCGACAGCCGATTCTTCCCGCACGGCGACGAGTTCCGCGGCCTGCGGGTGCACCAGACCCGGCTCCAGGGCGGCGACGCGTCCAGCGACTCGTACTGCTACACCAGCTGAACGTCCGCCAGCCGAGGTCGATACCGGCACCATTCCTGAACATTCGGTCCGGCGCCGCAGAGTTCAGCGCATAACCTCTTTCCCGGCGCGGCGCTTTTTGAGGCGGATGCCTCATGTGCCGCGATGGTTGTCCGGTCACCATTTGTGCATGCACATATTCGACACCGCACGCGAAGCCGCTCCGGCGATTCAGCAGCACCCTTGCGACAAGGTGCCACCAGATGGTCTTGGGCTGCGCGAAAGCAAGCGGAAATAGTTGGGAGACAATCATGTTCACTATCGATGAGCTGGCCACGATTCCGCTCTTCTCGACGCTTGAGGACAAAGCGCTGGAGTACCTTGCCGGCGAAGTTGAGGACATCCACCTCACGCCCGGGGAGTACGTGGCCCACGAGGGCGAAGGCCGGGCCCTGGCTGTCGTGGTCGAGGGCAAGACCGAGCTGACGAAACTGGTGAACGGCGTCGAGCAGGTGATTGGCGTCCGGCTTCCCGGGGACCTCGGAGGGGAGATCCCGATGACGCTCGGTACGCCGTTGCCCGCCAGCATGCGGGCCGTCCAGCCGTCGCGCGTGCTGAAGTTGACCGTTGAGGTGTTCCACACGCTCGCCGCCATGGCACCCCAGGTCTCCACGGCGGTCGGTGCTGCTGCGTTGGAGCGGATCGAGATGCTTAGAAGCGCCACCGCGCAGCCGCTCGAGCCCTTGATGTTCGTAATTGGTCCGCGCCTCGACCCGAGGGTCCACAGTTGCGACAGTTTCCTTCACCGCAATCAGATTCCCTACGAACGCATGGAGCCGGACGATGCTCGCGCCATTGCCCGTACCGGAGGTGAAACCACCGTGGCCGCTCCCTATCCGGTGGTGGTGCTCCGCGACGGCACTCAGCTGATTGCCCCGACGATGCGTGCCGTTGCCACCGTCTCTGGACTTACCGTCGCGCCAGGCCGGGCGCGCTACGACGTGGTGATCGTGGGCGGCGGGCCTGCGGGTCTGACGGCGGCGGTCAACGGCGCCTCCGAGGGCCTGCAGACTGGGCTGATCGAGTCATTCGCACCGGGCGGTCAAGCCGGCACCTCGACCCGGATCGAGAACTACACGGGGTTCCCATACGGCGTCTCCGGCGACGAGCTCGCGAGCCGGGCGCTGCAACAGGCCAAGCGGCTCGGCGCTGAGATCGTCGTGACCCGCCGCGTCGAAGCCATCGATCCTGCCGACATGACCGTCACGCTGGATGGAGGCGACGTTCTCCGGACGAAGTCGATCGTTCTCGCGATGGGCGTGGAGTGGCGGCGCCTCGAGGTCGGCTCGATCGATCGATTCGTCGGCTCCGGTGTTTACTACGGTGCGGCACCCAGCGACGCCGGTCTGGCGCAGGGAACCGATGTGTATCTGATCGGGGCGGGCAATTCTGCCGGGCAGGCCGCCATCTTCTTCTCCAACCACGCGCGATCGGTGACGCTGCTCGTGCGGGGCGAGTCCCTCGCGGAGAGCATGTCCCACTACCTCATCGAGCAGATCGCAACGAAAGCCAACATCCGTGTGGAGACGAGGTCCGAGGTTGTCGCGGTGCACGGAGAAGAGCAACTCGAGGCGATCGAGGTCATCGACCGAAAGACGGGCACGACATCTCGACGGGATGCGCGAGTGGTGTTCGTCCTCATCGGCGCCGAAGCGGCGACTGACTGGCTCCCCTCGGAGATCTCGCGCGACGAGCACGGATTCGTCTTGACGGGAGCGGACGCGATGAAAGCGGGCCAGTGGAAGGCCGATCGGGAGCCGTTGGCTCTCGAAACGAGCGCACCGGGCATCTTCGCCGTCGGCGATGTCCGCTCCGGATCGGTGAAGCGCGTAGCAGCATCCGTCGGCGAGGGCGGTGTGGCGATCGCCCTCGCCCATCGGTACCTCCAGCTCTCCTCCCAGCCATGACCAATCCGCCGATCGAATCCGACCTTGCGGAGGTACTCTCCGCCGCGGGATCAACGCACCACGAATACGAGCAGACTGCCCACGTGACGACCATGTTGAGCGCGCAATCGGACGCGATGGCGCCAACGGTCACCGACGTATCAGACCGCAGGCGCTTTGAAATCGCGGTCGGCGGGGCCGTCCTGGGCTTCGCCGAGTACCGGCGCCGACCCGGCGTGATCTCCTTCATTCACACCGAGATCGACCCGGCACACAAGGGGGAAGGCCTGGGAACGCTGCTCGTCAAAGCCGCGCTGGACACCGCGCGAGCGGAGGAGTTGGCGGTGCTGCCCTACTGTCCATTTGTCCAGGGCTTCATCGATCGTCATCGCGAGTACCTCGACCTTGTACCGGTGGAGCGACGCGCCAAATTCGCGCTGGACGACGGCTGAGGCCTCGACGGCGAACCGCATCAGGTCGCCCTTTCGACGGGGCGCCGCATCCACAGCACTCCAGGGGAAGAACCAGGTCGAGCACGTCGCCAGTGTCGCGGCGGGCGGTGACAGGTCAGGCCCGCGGCACCCGAACGATGTCGCCGGGTGGATCAAATTGGGGTTCGGGATGGTGTGCGGGTTGGCCGCCACCAATCCGTAATAGAGATTGCCCGACCCGTAGTGCTGGCTCGCGATCGCCCACAGCGTCTCGCCTTGTTGAACGACGTGTTCGAGGTAGTTCCGGTACCCGTCGATGAACACCCTGTCGAGCTGGAAGGCCGCGCCCGACACGTCGACGATCAATTGGAATTTGCCCGTGTCCACCTACCCCGTCACCGGCCATGAAGAAGCCGGTTACCTCGTCGTGTCCCTCGTGGATCCGGTAGTTGTAGTGCGCCTCGAATGCACCACCTGCCATGCCCGCGATCTGGATCTGGTTCGTCACGAGGTCGTACGGACCTGATTGTTGCAGGTCGATGGACATGGCCGATCGTCGGTGTCACATTGCGATACCGCCATCGCCGTTTGGGTACTCCTTGATGCATGGCCGACGACCGGGAGTGCTTCATCGTGGAATGCCTGGTGGCCGCGTTCTCCGATCTGATGGAGGCCGACCCCGATGCGTTCCGCACGAAATTCCGCAAGATGGCCGCCGACCCGTTCGCGTTCTATCGCGGCAGCGCCTGCGTCTTCTACGCCGACGTCGCCGATCGAGAGGACCGATGGGCCGATGAGCGAACCGGCCGGGTCTGGATACAGGGCGACCTGCACGCCGAGAACTTCGGTACCTACATGGACGGCTCCGGGATGCTGATCTTCGACGTCAACGACTTCGACGAGGCGTTCGTCGGGCACTTCACCTGGGACCTGCAGCGGTTCGCGGCCAGCGTGGCGTTGATGTGCTGGCAGAAAGCCCTGTCCGACAGCGTGATTCGCGACTTGATCACGACGTTCACCCGGTCCTATCTCGATCAGGTGCGGTGGTTCCGGCAGACCGATGACGACTCGACCTTCTCGTTGAACCTCGACACCGCCCGCGGCGCCGTGCTCGCCGCGCTGCAGGATGCGCGCCTGTCGACGCGCTACGAGATGCTGCACCGGACCACCCACATGGACGAGTCGGACCGCCGATTCCGCCACACCTCGGGTGTGCGGCGGCTCGACGAGGCCGAATACGAGAAGGTCAACACCGCATTCGAGGCCTACCAGGAGACCATCCCGACGTCGAAGAGGTTCCGCGAAGTCGCCTATGACGTCAAGGACATCGTCGGCAGAACGGGGTTCGGGATCGGCAGCGCAGGCCTGCCGAGCTACAACGTGCTGATCGAAGGCTTCAACCAGGCACTCGACAACGACATCGTGCTGTCGATGAAGCAGGGCAACGTCGCCGCGCCGAGCCGCGTCGTCGACGACGAGGCCGTGCACAAGTACTTCAAGCACCAGGGGCACCGCACCGCGGTGTCGCAGCGGGCGCTGCAGGCGCACGCCGACCCCCTGCTCGGCTACACCGAGATCGACGGTGATCGGTTACGTCGTCGCGGAGCTGTCGCCGTATGAGTCCGACCTCGAATGGAGCGAGTTGACCGAACCCGACGAACTGACCGAGGTGATCGAACAGCTCGGCCGCGCCGTGGCCAAGGTGCACTGCGTCGGTGACGCCGACAGCGACCAAGAACTCGTCGGATTCCAGACCGAAGACGCGATCGCAGAGCTGATCGGCGACCGCGCCGACGAGTTCGTCGACGACATCGTCGAATTCGGGCTCGAGTACGCCAAGACCGTGCGCGATGACCATCGGCACTTCATCGAGGCGTTCCGCGAGGGCAGGATTCCCGGCGTCAGCTCAACCTGAGAAAACGTTCTGTGACGTATCTTGCTGGCGCCGCGCTGCGGGGCTGCGCTACCCCGGAGCAGATCGTCGCGGCGATGTACTCATCCTGACCGGTAGCGCAGTCCGTCAATGAGCAGGCCGACCATACGCAGCGCATGGCCGGTTCGTTCGGCGTCGACGGGCAGGCACAGGTTGGCGATTGCCGTCAACAGATCGCCTGCGTCGATGTCGTCGCGGACCTCGCCGGCGGCCGATGCCGCATTCAGCAGGCCTTGCAGAGCAGGCAGCATGCGTTGTTCAAAGTAGCCGGGCAGGGCGTCGAAGGCGGGGTCGCCCGAGTGCAGTGCCGCGGCCAGCCCGCGTTTGGTCGCGATCAACCCGACGTAGGCGTGCAGCCACTTGGCCAGTGCATCCAAAGGCTCGCGTTCGGCAGCGAGGGTGGCGGCGGCGTCGGTGCAGGCGTCGATCTCGTGCCGGAAAACCGCCACCACCAGATCGGAACGTTGAGGGAAGTGTCGGTACAGCGTGCCGACACCGACACCTGCCCTGGTGGCGATCTCGCGGACGGGCGCATCAACCCCGGATTCGGTGAACACCGCCTTGGCCGCGTCCACGACAGCTCCGATATTGCGCTGCGCGTCGGCTCGCACCCGACGTTCCTCGGCCACGCCAGCCCTCCGCATTGACTAAGCGGAACAATGTTCCGTATAGTTCCGGAGCATCGTTCCGTTTATTCGATCATACGAGGCAGCAATGATGCACAAGCAATTTCCGCACCGATTCGGCTTCACCGCGGCGTCGACGGCCGACGATGTCCTGGAGGGAATCGACCTGGCCGGGACGAATGCCGTCGTCACCGGCGGGCACGTCGGGCTCGGCCTGGAGACCACCCGAGCCCTGAGCAAGGCCGGCGCCTCCGTCACCGTCGGCGCACGCAATCCCGACCGGGCCGCCCCCGCCCTCGCGGGACTCGAACGCGTCGAGGTCGGCCAACTTGACCTCCTCGACCCCGCATCAATCGACGCGTTCGCCCGCCGCTACGTCGACTCCGCTCTCCCCCTCCACATCCTCATCAACAACGCGGGCATCATGGGCGGAGAGTCTGGTGCGTGACGAGCGCGGCTACGAGTCGCAGTTCGCCACGAATCACCTCGGCCACTTCCAACTGACCCTGCGCCTACTGCCCGCGCTGTGCACCGCGCACAACGCCCGCGTCGTCAACGTGTCGTCAGGTGGCCATCAACTCTCCGACATCCGTTGGGATGACCCTCATTTCGAACATGAATACGATGGGATGCTGGGCTACGGACAATCCAAGACCGCCAATGTGCTTTTCGCCGTCGAGCTGGATCGGCGGTGGGCCGAATACCGAATTCACGGTTATGCCGTGCATCCGGGCATCGCCTTCGGCACGAGCCTTGGCCCATCGATCACCAAGGACGAGTTGCGGGCGATGGGCATTCTCGACGAGTCCGGTGCGCCGATCATCGATCCGGACCATGAGCTGAAGACGCCGCAACAGGCAGCCAGCACGGCAGTGTTCGCCGCCACCAACCCGAAGCTCGCCGATATCGGCGGCGTCTACCTCAAGGACAACGACATCGCACCGCTGGACGAGTCTTCGCCGGCAATCGCCTTCGGATCCGAGCCGATCGTGTTGACCGGCGTGGCTCCGCACGCCGTCGACCCGCAGTCCGCTCGACGTCTCTGGGACCTGAGCGAGCGCCTGCTCGCCGCCTAGTACCGAGCGCTCACGCCAGCACGATCGAATCACCCTCGACCGATATCGCCTTGTTCTCCAGCGGCTTGGCCGCCGGGCCCTTGGCGACCGTGCCGTCCAGGTTGAACTTGCTGCCGTGGCAAGGGCAGTCGATGGTGCCGTCGGCCACCTTGTCCACCGTGCATCCCTTGTGCGTGCAGGTCGCGGAGAAGCCCTTGAACACACCGGCGGTGGGCTGCGTGACCACGAGGTCGTCGACGATCACACCCGACCCGACCGGCACGTCGGAGGTCTTGGCGATCGCGCCACCCGCAGGTGCTGCGGCAGGTGGAGCGGTTGTTGCCGCCTCGCTGCTGGCAGCGGGTTCAGCGGGCTTGTCTCCGCCACCGCCGCATGCGGCGAGTGCGCCTGCGGTCAGCACGAGGCCGGCACCGCGAATCACCTGTTGTCGTGGCACACGGACGTCATCAATGTTCATTGCGGACCTTTCGGCGGGCTGGGCCTACAGACCTGCTGATAGCAAACGCCACTGAGCGCGTTTTGTCTGCGCAACGCCGAAAAGCGTCAGCGGTCAGCCTAGGACGCGCGTGATCTGTCCCGAACGCCGCGCGCCACGGCTAGGCGGCCCGTCGGGCCGCAAATAGCGTCGACGGCATGACAAGCGACAGTACATATGTCCTCGGCCATGCCGACGTCGAAGTTCAGCGGCTGCTGTTGCAGGGACAGCTGTACAACCACCACACCGAGCATGCACTGCGCGTGGCAGGTCTGCGGCCGGGGATGCGGGTGCTCGACGTGGGCTGCGGACCCGGTGATGTGTCCATTGTGGCGTCGCGGCTGGTGGGCCCGACGGGGACGGTGCTCGGCGTGGACGCGGCCGCCGACATCGTCGCGTTCGCTCGAACCCATGCTGCAGATCTGGGTGCCTCTGACATCCGGTTTGAGCAAGCCGCGATCGAGGACATCGAACTGGACGAGCCCGTCGACGCCGTGATCGGTCGATTGATCCTGATGCATCTACCTGACCCCGTCGCTACCCTCCGCCACCTCGCCACCCAAGTCCGGCCCGGGGGGCTCATCGCATTTTGTGAATTTGACATATCCCCTGCGGGCAGTGTCCCCGACCAACCGCTGTGCAGGGCGGTGAAAGATGCCATCGGCGAGGTCTTTACGGGCGCGGGCGCCAACCCGGCGTTCGGCATCACACTGCATAGGCTGTTTCGACAAGCGGGACTGCGCGCACCGCGGCTGACGGCGGGCGCACCGATGGGAGGGGCCGACCATATCGAAGTCTTGGCGTTGGTGGTCGAGACGTGGCGGTCGGTGTTCCCCATGGCCGACCAACTGGGCTTGGTCACCGACGAACTGGCCGATGTGGACACACTTTTGTCGCGACTGCAAGGGGAAGTCGCCGACGCCGAGGCTATCTTCGTGTTGCCGACTCTGATCACCGCGTGGACGCAGGTGTAGTAGGACCGGCGATGGCTTCAATGATGCTCTGCGGTGAGTCCGATGACCGAACGGCAGTCCGCCGCAGACCCGCCCTGGTAAGCAGGGCGTCAAACTCCGCGAGCGTGCGCTCCTTTCCGGTCGCGATCGCGAGCATCGTCAGGTCCATCAGCGCCATGACGCCGGGATCATCGCGATCCCCGATGAGAAAGTCGATGATGGCGATTCGCCCGCCGGGAACCATCGCCTCCCTGCAGCGGCTCAGGATCTTGACGCAGCTCTCGTCGTCCCAGTCATGAAGGATGAATTTCAACAGGTACAGGTCGGCCGCGGGCAGCGCCTCGAAGAAATCACCGCCGATCACTTCGGTGCGATCGTCGGCGACGTCGCTCTTCACTTCAGCTGCGACCTCCGGGCGGTCGAAGACGATCCCGCGTAGCTCGGGGTTGGCCTGCTGGAGCAGGCGCACCAACGCACCGTTCCTCCCGCCGACATCGACGGCCAACGTCACGTCGCTCGTGTCGAGGTGGTTTGCCACGTCAGTAGCCCACAGCGCCGTGAGGTCCTCCATGGCGCCGGTGAACTCGGCGGCCATCTCTGGGTTCTGCTGCAGGAACTCGAAGAGGGGCAGCCCCAGCACCTCTCGGGTCTGGCATTGGCCCGTCCGAACCGCCGTGACGAACTCACCCCATGGCAGCCAGAGCGTCCGGTTGGTCATCGACAACGCGAACCCCCGCAGCGATCGCGGTGCGTTCTTGCGCAGGGTGTCCAATAGCGGCGTGCTGCGGAACCGCTCGTCGGCGTCCATGGTCAGCAGCCCGGCAGTCAGGCCGGCCCGCATCAGCCGGAAGGTCGCCTCTGGTGCACTGCCCTCTCGTCGCGCTATCTCGGCGGCCGTCAGCGGACCGTCCGCCAGGTGATCGGCAACCGACAGCTCGATGAAAGCCCGTAGGGCCTGGCTGACGCAATAGCCGAAAATCAGGCTGACCATCTGCTGCGCAGCATCGTCCTGTTGTGTTGATTGCTGTGTCGGCACGCTCATAGCGACACCATGTCCTCTCCCAACCGGTATTCATCCTTCATTTCTTCTGCGACGCGCTCGCCGATGATTACGCGGTGCGCCATCGTGCTTCCCGCGGTAACCCTCGGCATGGTGATGCGCCGGTGATGATCGCGACTCTGTCGGTGCTGTGTTCCATCATCATTTCCTTTCTGACGTCGAGGATTCAGGCCGCCAGCTCGCGCACGATATCGACGGCTGATCCCGTCTTCGCGTGCCGGAACCCAGTGCCTGCCCACAGACTGGTGCCATGCGGGTCGCCGATTTTCATGGCGGCCGCCTGGACCGGGGCGGTCATCCGCGCGACGTCCGGGAAGCCGAATATGGCGTCCTGCTCGTGTTCTTCGATGAACCGGTTTCGCAAGGCGCGCGCATACCGTCCGGTAAATGCACGCGTTATCACCGTCTCGTCGAATTGCGGGTCGCATAGCGCGGCGCGATGAACCCGATTGGTTCCCGCCTCGTCGGCGAGCAAGAGCGCCGTACCGATCTGCGCTGCTATTGCGCCAGCACACCGGACTCGCCTCACATCGGTAGCTGTCGAGAGACCCCCTGCTGCCACGACGGGACAATCAACGCGCGCGATCAGTGCGTCCACCAGGTCATCCGGCGGAACAGGGGCAGGCGCAGCGAGCGGGTCAAACGTCGCCCTGTGCCCGCCTGCGTTCGGACCCTGCGCCACCATGGCGTCCACCCCGCAGCTCAGGGCAAGTTTCGCTTCATCCACCGTGGTCACCGTGGCAAGTGTCAAGAATGCCTGCACCAGTGATTCGACGACACTGGCTCTTGGTCGGTGAACCGAAGGTGAAGGACACCGCCTCCGGCTGAAGATCACACACCACATCGAGCTTCGCGCCCCAGTCGTCGTCATCGTAGCGCGGGCTGCCAAGGGTTACCCCGTAGTATTCCGCCTCCTGCGACAGCGCCGGCGTCGACGGCCCACCCGCCATGGGCGCTCCGACAATTCGAATACTCAGGTCTTTCAAAGCAAATCGATCAACCACCACTCACCTCCGACACTCATCTCCGGGCGGTAAGTCCGGCCAAGGCATGTCCATCCACGATCACCAGACAGCTGTCCTCGAACCGGATCCAGCCGCGATCCCGGAAATTACCCAGCGTCGCGGCGATCATCTCCGGAGCCACACCGGCAAATAGCGCGATCTCCTCCAAGGTCAGGTCGTGTACGACCCGCACCACTTCACCCTCCCTTCTCCCAAATCGCTTGCCCAACAGCAACAACCGTCTGGCAACGCGGTACGCCGGATCGGCGAAAACAAAGTCGGCCAGACAGTTTGTCAACACCTTCGCCCGCCGCGCCAGTAGACGCATGATCTGGTGGATTACCTCCGGGCACTCGGCCATCCAGGCCAGGAGCTGTTCGCGTTCGATCGCCACCGCACACACCTCGGTCACGGTGGTAGCGGTGACTTCGCGTGCGCCACAGTCGAACGGAGTCACCTCGCCGAACACTTCCGAGGCGCCCACGACGTTGAGCACTATTTCCCTGCCATCGGAATGCCGGTAGGCCACCTTGACCTTTCCCGACGCGATCATGTACAGACAGCCGGCGGGGTCGCCTTGGGCGAAAACGACGTGCCCGCGTGGGAAGGCCACAGGCCGCGTGCGCTTGCTCAAGGCCGCCACGACGTTCGGATCCGTCTTGCTGAAGATTCCGGACGCAATCAGCGCCCTATGTACATCACGGTGCAGGGCCGCGTTCGGGCGAATCACCGACGATATTGCGTCGACAGTCCTTGCCTGCAACGCTTTTGGGATCGGCCGTTCTTGCTCTGATGTCGCACGGACACGCCTCACCGCCGCCAACCACGACGAAGTGTTAGCGATGCACGCCGCGGACGATGCGAGAGCAGTAGTCGCAGGACCGATCATGGCGCCAACCCTAGGGAGGACGACCGGACGCCGACTAGCCACCGCGCGCTGCGCGCTGGACGGATTGCGCACGACCCGTTTCGCCGCTGAGTGCGACACGTTGACGCCGAGCGAGGTGCGCAATCTGGCCGAGACGGCGCGCACCGCGGCTAGCCGGGCTGGCGTAATCGCCATAGCGTCGCAGCCATGACTGACCGCGGAAGACCGTTGCGCCAGCTTGGGTTCCTGACCATCGGACAATTCGACCCGGCCAATCCGGGTCCCGGCCATGAGCAGACCTTGCGGATGATCGAGCTCGCCGAGGAGCTCGGTTTCGACAGTGTGTGGGTTCGCCAACGGCATTTTCAACCCTGCATATCCTCGCCTGTCGCTCTGTTGGCCGCGGCCAGCCAACGCACCAGTCGAATCACGTTGGGTACCGCGGTCATCCCACTCGGCCTGGAGAACCCATTACGCCTCGCCGAAGATCTGGCAACGATCGACATCCTGTCCGGAGGCCGGCTCAACACCGGTGTCTCGGTTGGCATTCCGCTGCTGTACGAGCACTACAAGACCGCGCTGTATCCCGACTCCCACGACATGGAGAACTTCTCGAAGGAGCGCGTCCTGCGGTTGATGGCATGCCTACGCGGCGACCCCGTCAGCGACTTCGAGGGGGCGATCGGCCAGGATCGGTTCTTCCGCCGGGTTCAGCCCCGTTCGCCAGGCTTGGCTGGCCGGGTGTGGTACGGCGGCGGACTGATGTCCGCGGCGTGGGCGGGATCCCACGGCCTCAACTACCTGACCTCCAACGTAGTGTCCATCGATGGGACCGAATCGCGGGACTTCGCAACCATCCAAGCCGAGCACATCGACGCGTTCATCACCCACCACCCATGTCCCGAATCCGCGCGAGCCGCACAGGGATTGGTGGTGTTACCGACCGACTCCGCGTCACGCGAACAGATCGAACGGTACCGGTCGTACGCCCAGGACCGCCTCGAGCGCCCCCTACAACCTCAGGGCCCTCGGGGCATGGTCGCTTCTCCCGACTACGTCGGGACATCCGAGGAGATCGCCGATGGACTTCATGCGCACTGTGGATTTCAGCGCGTCGATGAGGCGGTGTTCGCACTGCCGGTAAGTTTGCGTGAAGACGACTATATTCAAATCATCACCGACATCGCGACACAATTGGGTCCGAGACTCGGTCGGCGCCCTGCGCATTCGGGTGTTGTGAGTGTCTGACATGTCAATGCGGGATAGCTATGTACAACTGTTCGGTGAGTTTGGGGCCGCGCTCTCCGATGCCGATTGGATTGAACGGGCGAACGACTCACTACCGCCTAACCTTTCGGCGCTGAACGCCCGGATTGTGGCGGGGTCCCGGGCAGATAGGCTTCTGCAGGTCTCTTACCGGCCGGAGCCGGAGTGCTTCACCTTCATAAGCCTCAGCGGCGGATACGTCGCCGAAATGCTCGATCAAGCGGCGGCGCTCTGCGGCACCTTCGTGACGAGCCATGGGTGCCCAACGCTGACGATGACAGCGAACTACCTGCATGCGGGGACTGGCAGTTCGTTTGTCGCCACGGCCGGGTTGTTGTCCGCGACAAGCGCCTCAGCAATCATTGCCGCCGAGCTCACCGACGAGCGTGACAGATTGATCGCTTCGGCGTCCGTCGTCGTGCAACTGGTCAAGGACATCACCAGGTACTGCTGAAGTTGGCCTGGCTTCGCCGAAATGCCCGGCGCCGCAGCGTCACGGCGGGCGGCTCGTCATAGCGGGCCGCATGCGCGGCGGCGAACCGACCGAGGTTCGTGAAGCCCCAGTGATAGGCAACCGAGGCGACGCTGGCCGTCGATGGGTCGGATTCGAGCAGGCTGTCGTGGGCTCGACGTACCCGCACATCACGCAGATACGCCATCGGCGTCGTGCCCATGTATCGCCGAAAGCCTTGCTGTAGCGAACGGACACTGACATGGCCACGTGCCGCGATCGAAGAGACGGTCAAGGGCAAATGTGCTTCCGCTTCGATGATTTCGACGGCGATACGAATCGTGCGAGGTGCAGCCAGTCGTTCGTCCATGGCAAGGGCGTTACGGTGAGAATGTTCGGCGGCGAATAGGAACCCGCGCACCAGGATGTCGGCGAACGGCAATCCGACGAGCGGTTGATTGAGCAGGCCGTTGGGCCGGAAAAGCTGCTCCTTGAAATGCAACAGCATGTTGATTCAGTTTCGAGTCGGCGCCGCCGTCATCGGCATGACCGGTATGAAGTCGGCTTGAGACGTCACCTGCCGACCGAGTGCGTCGCTGAGAGCATCATCGACAGCACCACGGTCGATCTTGAAGCAGACCATCTTGCTGCCCGCTTCCCAGCGGGTTGGCGGCGAGCTCATTGTGCGCGATCCGTCCACTTCGGTGCGTGTTCTGGCTCGTCGCGCCGCCGCCCGCGCCCGTAACTTCGGACCTGTGAACCAGCCCGGACCAGTTCCTGTTCAGCACATCTCGGACCGCTCGCTCGAATCACTGAATGACCGCCTGGTCGGCGACGCGGTGCACCCACAACACCCCGACTACCAAGACGCCCGTCGGGTCTGGAATTACCTGATCGACCGTCACCCCGCCGTCGTGGTGCGCTGCGCGACCGATGCCGACGTGGATACGGCGATCGAGTTCGCCCGCCAGCACGCCCTACCTCTGACCGTCAGGGGCGGCGGGCACAGCGTCGCGGGATATTCCGTGGTCCACGGCGGCGTCGTCATCGACCTGTGCCGGATGCGCGACATCACCGTCGACCCGGAGGCCGGGCGAGTGCGCGTCGCCGGTGGCTGCCTGCTCTCCGACCTCGACCGCGCGACGCAGGTGTACGGTCTCGCCACGCCTGCCGGAGTGATGTCACAGACGGGCGTAGCCGGTCTCGCGCTCGGCGGTGGTATGGGTTGGCTCAGCCGCAAGTGCGGGCTCACCTGCGACAACCTGATCTCGGCCCGGGTTGTCCTCGCCGACGGAAGCGTCGTGCATGCCAGCGCAACCGAAAACCCCGACCTCTACTGGGGTCTGCGCGGTGCCGGGGCCAACTTCGGCGTGGTTACCGAGTTCGAGTTCGCCACCCACCCGGTAGGACCAACCGTCGCGGTCGGCACCGCGCTCTATCGGTTGGAACAGGCCGCGGAGGCGCTGGCCCACCATGACCGGGTCATCGAAGAAGCGCCCGACGACTTCAAGGTCATGTTGTATCTGCGTCGCGCCGCCGCCGAGCCGGGGGTGCCGGACGACCTGATCGGCGCGCCTGTGTTGACGACGCTGAGCGTGTGGACCGGGGACCCGTCGGACGCCGTGGGGGTCAACGAAGAGTTGTGGAGCGCGCCCCGCACTGTGCACACGGATCTCCGCGCTGCCGCATTCGTCTACTTGCAGTCCTACAACGACGATTTCCTCGGGCCCGGCGCGTGCAACTACACCAAGGGCGGCTACCTCGGCAGCCTCACCGGCGTTTGCATCGAAACGCTGATCGGTGCCGTAGACCGGCTGCCGTCGCCATTTTCAGCCATGGAGATCGGCTATCAACACGGCGCCCAGGACCGGCTCGACGACGCCGAGACCTCCTTCCCCGACAGACATGCGGATTACATGGTCAACTTTCTCAGCCGGTGGTCTCCCGACGAGGATGCGCAACCCCATATCGCCTGGGCCCGAGAAACATTCGATGCCACATTGAGGTGGCAGAGCGGAGGGCTCTATTCGAACTTCATGGCGGTCGATGACGACCACCGCGTGAAGGATGTCTATGGCGGTGGCAAGTATGAGCGGCTGGCCGTGATCAAGGCCAAGTACGATCCCGACAACGTATTCAGCAGCAATGCGAACGTGCCGCCCTCTCCGCGAGCGGGGGCGTGACCATGTACCTCGGCTTGATTCCGAACGGTCAGGCCGAACGGGAGTCCTTCGAAGCGGGACGGATCCCGGCACCGTTCTTCGGAACGCACTGCGGTTTCGGTCCGGCGCGCTCCGTGATCGTCGCGACGAAGCTGGGCGTTTTCGAGTCGGTCTACGACGGCGCTGGCACCCCCGCAGAGATCGCCGAGCGGTGCGGGACCGATCCGGCGGCGACTCAGAAGCTGCTGATCGCACTGGCTGGATCGGGCTACCTGGACTGCGCGGGCGGACTGTACTCGATGACCGCGAAGGCGCGCACCTGGCTCGTGCGGACAAGTTCCCGCTCGGTCACCGACGCGCTGATGTTCGCGTTCTGCGAGTGCGAGTTGATGTGCCATATCGAGGACTATGTGCGCACGGGGATCCCGATCGACCTGCACGAGCGAATGAACTGTGAGCAGTGGTCGCTGTATCAGCGGTCGATGCGCCTTGGCCGAATCGGCCTGCGAGGCCGCGCCGCCGATACCCGTGCCGACCGGCGCGGCCGACGTGATCGATGTCGGCGCCTTGCACGGCTATTACTCGGTGGCGCTGTGCCGGCGGCATTCCGGTCTCGGCGACCTCCAATTCGGCGTGACGTGAGTGAAAAGGAGTTGTGATGACGGCAGCTAGCGGCAGTCTGCAGGGACAGGTGGCATTCGTCACGGGCGCGGCGCGCGGGCAGGGCCGCGCGCATGCGGTGCGGCTGGCAACCGAGGGCGCCGACGTCATCGCGATCGACCTCTGCGGTCCGATTTCGGAGACCATCACCTACCCTTCAGCCGGCCCCGATGAGCTGGCCGAGACGGCACGGGCAGTCAAGGCCACCGGCCGCGACGTGCTGGCCCGCGAGGTCGACATCCGCGACCTGGCCGCATTGCAACAGGTGGTGGCCGACGGCGTCACACAGTTCGGCCGCCTTGACATCATGGTGGCCAACGCCGGCGTATTGAGTTGGAACCGACTTTGGGAGATGCCCGAGGAACAATGGGACACCGTCATCGATGTCAACCTCAACGGCACCTGGCGCACTATCCGCGCTACGGTGCCGGCGATGATCGAGGCGGGCAACGGTGGATCGATCATCGTTGTGAGTTCCGCGGCCGGCATCAAAGCCACTCCAGGCAACGGTCACTACTCGGCCTCCAAGCACGGGCTGGTAGGGCTGACCAATGCGCTGGCTCTTGAGGTGGGCGAATACGGAATCCGCGTCAACTCGATCCATCCGTACGCGGTCGAGACCGCGATGACCGGATTCGAGGGGATGTCGGACATCCTGGCTCGATACCCGAACTATCTGCACAGCTTGTCGCCGATGCCCCTGCAACCCACAAACATCCTCGAACCGCAGCGGCTCGCCTTCATGGCGCCCGAGGAGATCTCCAACGTTATCGCCTGGCTAGCCGGCAGCGGATCGGCCACACTGTCGGGTTGCCAGATCGCCGTCGACCGCGGCCAACTGAAATACTAGCGGCCCGACCCGTCGCGGCACTTCGGACGCACTAGTCGCGACGTGAACAGGGGGCTGAGGCCGGCTCAATCTCATGTGCACGATCCAGCGCATCCCTGCCCGGCGTGTCACACGCTCGCCGCGGGATGTGGGCCTGGACATCACATCGGGCCCGATCATGCCGAACGGTGGCGAGGTCGTTCTCCAGATCGCGACGAAGTCAGGCTAATCAGGCCAGCACGATCGAATCGCCCTGCACCCAAATGGCCTTGCTCTCCAACAGTTTCGTCGCAGGGTCGTGGGCAACGGTTCCATCCAGGTTGAACTTGCTGCCGTGGCATGGGCAGTCGATCGTTCCGCCCGCGACCTTGTCCACCGCACGCCCCTTGTGGGTACAGACCGCCGAGAAGGCCTTGAACTCGCCGCTGGCCGGCTGAGTCATGACGACCTCGCCGACGATGACGCCCGCGCCAACCGGAACATCGGGAATTCTTGGCGATCGCGTCCGCCGCAGGCGGTGGTCAGCGTCAGCGTTTGCGTCGCCGCAGCCGCTGATTCGAGTGCGACAACCGGGTCAACGGTCCGGAAGTATTCCCGAGCCGGCTCACCCGCGCCTGGATACGGCGGCGCGTAGGCGACCGGCATGTGCGAGTGCTCGGTGACCATCAGGGCATGGAATCCGCAACTTCATGTTGGCGCCGACGGTAGGTCGGCGCCAAGGGGCTGACTAGCCACACTGCGCGCCGCCTCGGCCGGATTGCGCACGACACCTGTGAAGTCGGTGCCAATTCACCGATGACGACATCTCCGAGCCCGGAGTCGACGTTGTCAGACAGGTAGGTCGAGTGGGGTTGGTATGTGAAAGGTGGACGAAGTGGCGGAGCTGGACGTCCCATGCTCACCGGATGCATCGGAATGGACATACGCGTCAAAGTTGGATGACTTCGCGGTCGTGTGTTGCGCCCAGCCGCACATCAGGCTGTTGAGTGACCCCGATTCTCTTTCGCTCGTCCATCGTGTGGGGCACATCGGCCCCCTTGCCATCGGTGAACTCGCCGTCGGCTCCGACCTGTGGATGGATTGCGGCGAGCTGTGCAGCGCCTATCGGGTGAATGTGCTGCGATCTGGTCGCCTCGAGTCGGTGCATCGCAGATCGCCGATCACCGCAGGCCCCGGCAGCGTCACCGTGTACCAGCCGCGAGGCGACGCATCGGCCCATTGGTCGGCAGGCACCGGATGATCGCCGTGAAGATCGACCACGGCGTCGTCAACGACGCCCTCAGTGACGCGCTCGGTCGACAGGTGACCGCGCAAATCGACTTCCAACCCACCGTGTCCGCGACAAGCAGTGCGGTGCACAGTTGGCTCAAAATGTTGCTGATGCTCACCGAGCACTTGTTTGCGCCCGGCAGCGTGCTGACGCAACCGCTGGTCCGTTTCGCCGCCGCACACACGACCCGATATGGCGAAACGCCAGCAGTCACCCTGCGCAGGACGACATGAGCGAGGCCGCCATCCCAGATGCACCGGATCCCCGCGCATGGACCACTGCGACGGGACTCAGTGACTTCGTCGTGTGCTGCGACCAGCCGCACATCAGGCTGCTGAGTGACCCTGATTCGTCGTCGCTCGCCCATCGAGTGGGACACATCGGCCCACTGGGCATCGGCGAACTCCTCGTCGGCTCCGAGGTGTCACTGGATTGCGGCGAGCTGTGCAGCGCCTATCGCCTGACTGTGCTCCGGTCCGGTGGCCTCGAGTCGGTGCATCGCAGATCGTCGATCACCGCAGGCCCTGGCAGCGTCGTCATGCACCCGCCGCAGGGGCATGTATCGGCACGATGGGTCGCGGGCAGCCGGGCGATCGCGGTGAAGATAGATCGCCGCCTCATCGATGACGCCCTCAGGGACGCGCTTGGCCGCAGTGTGACCGCGCCGGTCGACTTTCAACCCAACTTCCCCAAGACGGATGCGGCCGCCAGTTGGGTCAACATGTTGTTAATGCTCACCGAGCAGTTGTTTGCGCCCGGCAGCGTGCTGACACAACCGCTGGTCTGCTCGCCGTATGTCGACAGCCTTGTGCGCGGTCTGTTGCTCGTCGCCGATCATCCGGACCGCGATGAAGTCGCGGCAGAGCCCAAATCCGTTGGCCCCCAAACCATCCGCACTGCGGTCGACATCATCGAGGCCGAGGCACACCTGCCGCTCACTGTGTCAACACTCGCGGCTCGCAGCCATGTCAGCGTCCGCTGTCTTCAGGAGGGCTTCCGGCGGCACCTCGACACCTCACCGATGACCTACCTGCGTCAGGTTCGCCTGCGGCGAGCGCACCAGGCGTTGCGAGAGTCCGACCCATCGATCGACACGGTCGCCTCGATCGCCTACCAATGGGGATTCACCAACCTTGGCCGTTTCGCCGCCGTACACACAGCCCATTATGGCGAAACGCCGGTAGTCACCCTGCGCCGAACGGGATAGAGGTTCAGCCCGGCAGGACGGGTATCGCGCCGGGCGTCATCAGCGGGCGGACCTCGACCCATCGGGGGTCGTTCTCGGCCGCCGAACCCGATAGCTGCAGGATGCCGCGGGCATCGGCCACGTACACCGTCGACGGATTCGCGGCGACGGCCCCCACCGGCATCAGCAGGTTTCGGCTCGGCCCGTCGGAGTTCACCCCGTCGAGGTTGACGTAGGACACCGGGTGTTGCGGATCGGTGCGGCTGACGACGATGTCGTCACCCGTGCGCCAGCACAACGACACGACGGTGTCCTTCAGGCCGAACCCCAGCCGGCGTGGGTAGGTCAGCGCGTAGCCGCCGCCGGGCGTCTGCTCGACGCTGGCCAGAATCACCTGGCCCTCGATCAGAATCGCTGCGCGCGTTCCATCGCGGGACAGCTGCAGCTCCGCGATCGGCCCGGGAAATCGCATGGACACCGCCGTGGAATCGACCGGGATGCGGCCCGGCTGGCCCGATGCGTCCTGGACCGTGCGCACCACGTTGTTGCCGTCCACCACCACCCATACCGCGTCATCCAGTGACCAGGTCGGCCGCGACAGCGTGCGACCGTCCATCGCCTGCAACGGATTTCCGCCGATCGGGCCGACCCACAGCGACGACGCCATCTCCGGCGCACCCGCATTCAGCGTCACCACCGAGGCCGCGTCCTGGCCGCTGCGAGACACCGCCGCCCCCGTCTGATTGGGCGTCGCACCGAACGGGCCGGGAACCCGCGGCGCCCGCTGTCCGTCCAGCGCCACCAGCGACCCGCTGACCAAGGCGTGCAGCCCGGCGGCCGCACCGTCCGCCGCACCGGGGTCGGTGGCCGCCACATCGGAGGTCTGCCAGCCGTCGGCGAACCGGTCGTCCAGCGCCGCGCCGTCGGCGTTGATGACGTACGGGCCGTTGATCCCCGCGCGGGAGAGTGTCCAGATGATCTGGGCCGCAAGGAGTTGGCGGCTGTGCGGGTCGGTGGTCGACAGGTTCTCCAGGTCGACGCGCGCACCGCCGTAGCCGCGGCCGACCCCCATCTTGCCGCTGTCGGCACGGGTCACCGGTCCGCGCAGCCGCAACGGCGAGCCGAGCAGGTTACGCACGGTGTTCGCCATCTCCGGACGCGGGCCTGCGATCAGCTTGGTGACGAGCTCGGTGGCCAGCTGGTCCGGATCGGACACCGCGACATATCGGGGATCGGGAACGACGGTCTTTCCGGTCGGGTCGGCGAAGTACAGCGTGTTGCGCTTGTATGTCTCCTGAAACTGTTGCCAGTCAAGGAAAACCCCGTTCGGCAGCTTGTCGATGCGCCAGCCACCCGACGTCTTCACCAGGTCGATCGGGCCGGGGTCGGGCAGCGCGCCCTCACCCGTCTCGAACACCCCGATGTCGGAAAGCGAACCGAGGATGTCGGCACGCATACTGACCGAAACCTTGTCGGTCCCTTGGGTTTCGACGAAGACGACCCGGTCGATCAGCAGCGCGCTACCCGCGTCGTCCCAGCCGTTGGACGCCGATTCGGTGAGGAACTGCCGAGCGGCCAGATGGCGGTTGGACGGATCGGCGGTGGCCTTGATGAACTCGCGCAACAACACATCGGGTTCCATGTCGGGCGTCGGCTTCGGCAGGCTCGGTGGCGCAGGGCGGTCGACGGTCCCGATGGCCTGCGGCGCCGACGAGCTTGGCACCCCTGCACACCCGGTCAACACCATCGCGCACGCGGATACGACGGCCGCGCACGCGAGGAGCAAACGTCGCCGCGCGCACGCGAGGAGCAGAGGTCGCCGAGGCACGCCCTTCACACGCTCTCCCCCGCCGGTTGCCGCTCCCTTTCCGACTTTCGTGGCTTGCGTTCGCGCCCAACGGGTTTCAACGGAAGCGGGCTCGTCGTCACCTTATGACCGCGGACCAGCGGCAGGGTGAGCCGGAAGCACGCGCCCTTACCCGGCTCGCCCCACGCCTCGAGCCTGCCCTGGTGCAGCCGGGCGTCCTCGATGCTGATCGCCAGGCCGAGCCCGGTACCGCCGGAGCGGCGGACCCGCGACGGGTCGGAGCGCCAGAACCTGCTGAACACCAGCTTCTCCTCGCCGGGCCGCAACCCGACGCCGTAGTCGCGCACGGTGACCGCAACGGTGTCTTCGTCGACGGCCATCCTGATCCGCACCGGCTTGCGTTCGGCGTGGTCGATCGCGTTGGCGATCAGGTTGCGCAGAATGCGTTCCACCCGGCGCGGGTCGACCTCGGCGATGACCTCGTCGGTCGGCATGTCGACGATCAGGTCGATCTGGGCGTCGCCTGCGAGGTGGCCGACGTTGTCCAGCGCGCTCTGCACGGTGTCGCGCAGGTCGACCGCCTCAACGGATAGCTCCGCGACGCCCGCGTCGTGCCGGGAGATCTCGAGCAGGTCGTTGAGCAGCAGTTCGAACCGATCGAGTTCGCTGACCATCAGCTCGGTGGACCGCCGCAGCGCCGGCTCGAGTTCTTCGTTGTGGTCGTGAATCAGGTCGGCCGCCATCCGTACCGTCGTGAGCGGGGTGCGCAGTTCGTGGCTGACGTCGGAGGTGAAGCGGCGCTGCAGGTTGCCGAACTCCTCGAGCTGGGTGATCTGCCGCGACAGGCTTTCGGCCATATCGTTGAACGACACCGCGAGCCGCGCCATGTCGTCCTCGCCGCGCACCGGCATCCGCTCGGTGAGGTGACCTTCGGCGAACCGTTCGGCGATCCGCGAGGCCGACCGCACCGGCAGCACGATCTGGCGCGCGACGATCAGCGCGATGGCGGCGAGCATGAGAAGCAGCACCACGCCGGCGGTGGCCATCGTGCCGCGCACCAATGCGATCGTGGATTCCTCGTTATTCAGTGGAAAGACAAGGTACAGCTCGAGATTGGTGACCGGCGACGAGGTCGGGGTGCCGATGATCAGCGCCGGGCCGGAGAAGCCTTCGGTACGCACCGTCGCGTACTGGTAGCTGACCTGGCCGGCCTTGACGAAGTCCCGAAGGGCGTTGGGGATCTGCGCAACAGGTCCCGCTGCGGTCGCGGCGCGCGGTCCGTCACCGGGAACGACGAGCACGGCGTCGAATGCGCCCGCAAGTCCCGCGCCTGCGTCGGCCTTGCGGTCGATGAGTGTGTTGCGTGCCAGCTGCAGGCTGCTGTCCAGCGACCGGGTCTCCTCGCCGCCGACGATGCCGCTGACGGTATTGCGCGCCCGTTCGATCTCCTCGGTGGCCGCGCGGACCTTCACCTCGAGGATACGATCGGTGATCTGGCTCGTCAGCACGAAGCCGAGCACCAGGATCACGGCCAGTGACAGTCCGAGCGTCAGCGACACCACCCGCAATTGCAGGGAGCGGCGCCATGCAAGGCCCAACGCTCGACCCAGCGCACCCAATCCACGTATCAGTGGTGCAGAACGCCGATGAATGCGCCGCCTCGAGCTAAAGATCACGCCCACCGCCGGGCGTTAAAGGTCACGGAGGTCCGGCCTTGTATCCCACTCCTCGAACAGTCAGCACAACTTGCGGGTTCTCAGGATCCTTCTCGACCTTCGCCCGCAAACGTTGGACATGCACGTTCACCAAACGGGTGTCGGCGGGGTGCCGGTAGCCCCAAACCTGTTCGAGAAGCACATCACGAGTAAACACCTGCCGCGGTTTGCGTGCCAGCGCCACCAACAGGTCGAACTCCAGCGGTGTCAGCGAAATCTGCTCACCTTGCCGGGTCACTTTGTGGGCGGGCACGTCGATGTCGACATCGGCGATGGAAAGCATCTCCGCGGGCTCGTCTTCGTTGCGGCGCAGCCGGGCGCGCACGCGGGCCACGAGCTCCTTCGGCTTGAAGGGCTTCATCACGTAGTCGTCGGCGCCGGACTCCAGGCCGAGCACCACGTCGACGGTGTCGGTCTTGGCCGTCAGCATCACGATCGGCACGCCGGAGTCGGCGCGCAGCACACGGCATACGTCGATTCCGTTCATGCCGGGCAGCATCAGGTCCAGCAGCACCAGGTCGGGCCGCAATTCGCGCACGGCGGTGAGCGCCTGGGTGCCGTCGCCGATGACTGCGGTGTCGAACCCTTCACCGCGCAGCACGATAGTGAGCATCTCGGCGAGCGAAGGGTCGTCGTCGACGACCAGAATCCTTTGCCTCATGGAGTCCATGGTGTCACCAAATCGCGATAAATCGCTGATAGCGCGCCCGCGAGTCGGCTAGTTACCCAGCTCGACAGCTAGCGCGGCGCCGTCGATGTCCGGTCCCGCCACCAACCACCGGCCGGCCCAGCCCGCTGCGGCTAGCCCCGAGTAGACCCGGCCGGTGCGCCGCTGCAGATCGTCGTCGCGCTCATAGGCGTCCTTCGCCCGATCGACTTCGGTGTTGGCGCGGTGCTCCGCCCGCTCGGCGGCCAGGTCGGCGGGCACGTCGAGCAGCACCTGCCAGTCGGGTGCGGGCAGCCGCAGCCGTGCGTACTCGAGCTCGCGCACCCACGCCACGACCTCCCCGTCGGCGCCCTGGTGCAGGCGCGCCGCGCTGTAGGCGGCGTTGGAGGCGACCCAGCGATCGAGGATCAGCACGTCGTACTCGGTGTGGCTGAGTTCGATCTCCTTGCGCGCAGCGGCACGGTCCATGGCAAAGAGCACGGCCATCGCGTACACCGAGCTGGAAAGGTCACCGTGCCCGCCGTGAAGTGCCTCGGCTGCGATGTCGGCGGGCACCGATCGGCCGTAGCGGGGAAACGACAGGCTCGCGACGGTCCTGCCGTCGGCCTCGAACGCCGCGCGCAGCCCCTGCGTCAGCGTGCGCTTGCCCGCGCCGTCGACACCCTCTATCGCGATCAGCACGCGGCGAGCCTAACCGTTGCGTTCTCTTGGGGTTTCCTGCGAGACCGCTTGTGATCCGCGCCGCCGGACACAGCGTGGGAAAAACTAGGACGCATGAAGCTGCTCGTGTGTTCCGCGATGATCGGCGCGGCGCTGTTCGCAGGCACTCCGTTGGCGTATGCCAACTCCGACCCCGCCGCCAATCCCCCGAACTGCAGCGCCGCCGACCTCGAGG
The DNA here is from genome assembly GCA_963716505.1 of uncultured Actinomycetota bacterium. GTDB lineage: Bacteria > Actinomycetota > Actinomycetes > Mycobacteriales > Mycobacteriaceae > Mycobacterium. The sequence continues at coordinate 1,654 of CAVQTL010000009.1, read as the reverse complement.
GCGTGCGCTCGGGCGTGCAGTGGATGACGGGTGCATACCTGTCCACCCATCCCGACGTGAACGAGTTCTTCAACAGCCTCGGGGGCCTGAGCCGAGCACAGGCACGTCCGAAGGTCCAGGCGTACATGGCGGCGAACCCGCAGACGCAGGCCGAGCTGGCGGGCATCCGCCAGCCGCTGACGGACATCAAGAACCGCTGCGGTAATCCGTAGTGTCGCGATTGTGAATCTGACGACGTTCTCGGATTCCGTCGTCAGATTCACAATCGATGACCGTCGCATTAGAACTCTCCGCAGTTGGGTGTGGTCGGTAATCCGTTGAACCGGTCGGCGATCCACTGCATGCCCCGCTCACCGTCGACGAGCATCGGCAGTGCATGGTTGACGATCGCCTTGTTGAGGAACGGCGGTTGTTCGTTGGTCCAGAACTGCACATCGGCACCTTGGGCGCACCAGTCGCGACCCAGCTGGTTAGCGCCCGTCCACGGCACCAGCGGGTCGTACCGATTGCTCAAAATCATCACGGGCGCATTGGGTTTGAAGCGGCCGAGCCGTTGGTCGTCGAACAGGCTGGAAAACGGCTCCTCGTTGACCAGTTGGTAGATGTCCTCGGTGAAATACGGCTGCAGGTGGCGGAACATGAACTTCGTCAACGTCTCCGCGACGCACTGATCCTGCACTTTGAAGAGAAAATCCTCGCCGCGGGGCGTGAGCTTCGAGCGGATCGCGTCGGCGTGTTCGGGGTAGGCGGTGATGACCGAGTTGAGCGCATACCCGACGGCGCCGACGAGGACACTGCCGTCGGCGTAGGGAAACAGCTCCTTCAAGTCGGCGGGCGGCGCCCCGGCGTAGTGCCGACGACCTTCAGCTCCGGTGCGTACGAGGGCGCGAGCTCGGCCGCCGAGGCCGCCGCGCCGCCGCCTTGCGAATAACCCCAAAACGCCACGGGGCCATCGGGGTTCAGCGAGGTGCTCGGCAACTTCTTCGCCGCCCGGGCCGCATCGAGCATCGCGTCGCCCTGCGGAACGCGGCCGACGTACGTATGCAGGCCGGGGGTGCCCAGGCCCTGGTAGTCCGTCATGACGATGGCGAACCCGCGCGCGACCATCGTCGAGACGAACAGCTCCTCGTAGTTGAAGGCGAGGTCCAGATACGGACGCCAGTGGATGCCCTGGTTGAACTGACGCGACGGCGCGCACTGGTCGCCCTGCCCCTGGGTGCCGGGCCCGTACGCAATCAGCGGGCGCGGGCCGCCGCCCGGCCAGTCGTTGTACGGTTCGAAGTACGTTCCGGTCACCGCCATGGGATTACCGTGAACATCGGTGCTGCGGTACATGATTCGGGTCGCATCGGCCATGATCATGCCGAGTTGACCGGACGGCTCGAGTACCAACCGGGACGGCTCCGTGCGGATCACGTCACCCGGCGCACCCGGCGGTAACGGGTCCGGTGGCGTGTAGAACGCCTGATACTCGTCCTCGTTGAAGTACGGGTCGTGCGCATCGTTCGTCGGATCGTCGGCGAGTACGGGTGGCGCGATTCCGAGGGATCCGATCAACAGCAGCGCAAGCAGAACCCCCACGACTCCCCGACCCACGGGGCGACATTAACAGGGTGAATCAGTAGCGGTAGTGCTCCGGCTTGTACGGGCCGTC
>CAVQTL010000008.1:0-403948 GCA_963716505.1 uncultured Actinomycetota bacterium | reverse complement strand
TCGCCGGCGTGGTGCTGGCCGTGGCGGCCACCGCGGTTGCCGGCTTCGTCTTCACCTGGCTACGCCGATCGCAGCGGCAGCCTGATCGCGCCGATCGCGCTGCACTGGTCGCTGAACGGACTGGGCGCGCTGGCCGCCGCCCTGGTGTTTGCACCTGTCAACCTGACTGAGCGCTGCGCTTGCGGGCGCGAAACTCGCGGTTCTTGAGCTTGTTGCCGCACGACGACATCTCGCACCAGGTGCCGCCGTGGTTGCGGGATCGGTCGTAGAACGCCCACTGGCACTCGTCGTTCCCGCAGGCTTTGAGCCGCGACCAGGTGCCGTCGCGCTGGGCGTCGCGAATGATCAGCAATAGTTCGATCAGCCGGGCAGGCCCGGATTCTCCGGCGGCCGTCAGCACAGATCTCACCGCGCTCGTCGAAATCGGCGCGCGCGGTGGCGTCGGTGGCGACATCACGCAGCGGGGTGCGAAGGCACCGGCCGTCGGCGGCGGTCCGCCCGCGTTGTGCACGAGCATCGCGCGCAGACCCTCGCGGACGCCGCGGACGAGCGCGAGGTCGTCAGGCCGCAGATCCGAATCGGACCCCAGCAGGCCACCGGCAACCAGCCACGGCTTGGCTTCGGTCGGATTGTCCAGCCGGTCAGGGCCGTCGGGCAGCTCAACGGTGTTGACCAGCGCCTGAATGCGGCTCAGTGGTTCGGGCGCCGGTTTGGACTCGGCGTCACTGAGCCAATGCGGGTGTGTCGACGACATGTGTTCAGTGTAGATCGCGTGACCGGTAAATCAATTTGACTAGTCATGCATGACCGGTGTAGCGTTTTTGACAGTCACAAGTTGGAAACGATTCGGATGGGAAAGAGGACAGGCACCATGAGTGGCAACAGGATCTCGATCGGCTTCCTTTCGTCGGCGCAGATTCAGGGCACGATGCGGCGCGATGAGGCAGCACGTGCCCCGTTCGGCGCGCGGGTGATGGCCCGATTGTTCGCCGAACAAGTACGACCGGATGCTCGCGGTCGGCGTGCCCGCTCCGGCAGGCAGTGCACTCGCCGTGCACGCTGCGCGGTTGACATCGGTGCGACGAGCGCGAGGCGATCGCCCGGTCGCTGCGCCGGTCGGTCGACGACGCCCGTAACCGCGACGTGCTGGTGTCGTCGCGGGTGCAGTTGAACGTGCCCAACATCACCGCCGCGCAGCATCGAATCGACGCAGGTCACCCTCAGGCTGCACTCGCCGCGGACCGGTGACTCCGCGAGGAGTCGCGCGGCTTCGGGTGTTGCTCGCCGACGGCGCCGGGCCGATGTACCGCTACGGCCGCGGCGATCTCGAGGGTCGCCTCGGTGCGGCACTCGCTGCGCTGTGATCGATCCGCTACAGCCGCAGCACCGCGGCACCCGAGATGCGTCCGGCGGCCAGGTCGGTGAGGGCTTCGTCGGCACGGTCGAGCGGGTACTCCGGTGTCGTGACGGCGATCCGATGGCGGCCCGCGAAGGCGAGAAACTGACGGGCGTCGTCGCGGGTATTGGACGTCACCGAACGGATCTGGCGTTCGAAGAACAGATGCCGTTCGTAGTTCAGCACCGGGACGTCGCTGAGGTAGATGCCCGCGATGGCCAGCGTGCCGCCGCGGTCGAGCGCCTCGAGCGCGGGTAACACCAACTCGCCGACCGGCGCGAACAAAATCGCGGAATCCAGCTTCACCGGCGGGGGTTCGTCGGCACCCTGCGCCGAGCGCCGCGCCGAGCGCGAGCGCCAACTCGCGGGCGGCCGCACCCCGGGTCATCACATGCACCTCGGCGCCCCGTGCCAGTGCCACCTGAGCGGTGATGTGTGCGCTACCGCCGAAGCCGTAGATGCCGAGCCGCCCGCCGGTCGGAAGGTCGGCACGCAACAAGGAGCGATAGCCGATGATGCCGGCGCACAGTAACGGGGCCAGTTCGTTGTCGGAATACCCCGCCGGGAGTGGGTGGGCGAAAGCGGCTGGGACCGTGGCGAATTCGGCATACCCGCCGTCAGCGTCCCAGCCGGTGTAGCGCGACTGCGGACAGAGGTTCTCCCGGCCGCTGGTGCAGAACTTGCACTTTCCACAGGTGTGGCGCAACCACGCGACGCCGACCCGGTCACCGACACCGAATTCGTCGCCTGCGTCTGCGCCGAGCGCCACGACTTCGGCGACCACTTCGTGTCCTGGGATGACGTTCGGACCGGTGAACCGGCAGGTCTCCCTCGGCAACGTGCAGATCGGTGCGGCATACGCCACAGGCCCGCACCGCGACAAGGAGTTCGCCCGGCGCGGGCGACGGCACGGGAACGCTGACTCGTTCCAGCGGATGCTTGCTCATCGGACCTGGGCGGCGAACCTGCCACGCGGTCATCGACGTCAGTCATGGGCGCGAACGTTCCTTACCGATCGAATTTTTGCCGATTTTTCGACCGGTACGGCACGTTGCCAGCGCTGGATAGCGGTCTATACCTTCTTGCGCTGCACCAGCCCGACAATCCACAACAGGATCACCGATCCCAGGATTGCGGTGAACAAGGTGAACCACCATCCGCCTGCCGCCGTGTCGAGGAAGAAGCTCAACAAGAAGCCGCCGATCAGCGCACCGACGATGCCGATCACGATGTTCATCAGAATGCCTGAGCCGCCGCCCTTGACGATCTTGCCTGCGATCCACCCGGCGATTGCTCCGATGATGATGTAGCCGATCCAGCCAACGCTGGTCAGTGTTGTTGACCGAGCGGCCAACTCGGTCGCTGTAATGGCATCCATCTCCGCGATCTCCTGCCTGTCGGCGCCCAGCGCGGCCGCTGGGCCAACCTCCGGTATACGCCCGAAGCGTAACGATTCCACCGTCGAATCGGACACGAACAAGATCAAACAGCTCAGTGAACAGAAAACGGCCGACCCGAATGTGGGTCGGCCGTTTTCGTGTGGTGTCAGCCCGCGGGCATCATCCCCGGCGCGGTGGCCGGATCGACTGGGACACCGACTCCCACCGGCGGACGCGCCGGTGCACCTCCCGGCGCGGGCGGCGCATTCGGATCCGCGCGGGCGGCGCGTTCGGATCCGCGGGAGGCGGCGGTGCGTTCGGATCGACGGGAGGCGGCGGCGGTGCGTTCGGGTCCGGCGGGGGCGGCTCGGGCGGCGGGGGCGGCGCCCACGGCCGGATGGAATTGGCGAGCGTGGCCGCAGCACCCTTGTCGACGGGATTGGTCGCGGTGCCCAGCCAGACCACGAACCAGCGCTCGTTGCGCTGGCCGCGCGGAGTCATCGGCTGGCCGGGTGCCACCGTCGGCGTCGCGTTGCCGACCACACCTGCCCAGATCTGACCCGTCGGCTTGTTCGTGTCCGTGAACTTCACGTCGTACCCGGAGAACGCGCCGGGCATGGCGTCGCTGCCAAGCGGGCCGCTCTCCTGATTGACCCGGGTGCCGGGGTACGGCATGAAGAACTCGCCCATATCGGAGGCCAGCCGCGTGGCCGCCTTGCTGTTGTCCGCCTCTGCTCCTGCGAACAGCTTCATGTCCAGCCTGCCCAGCAGAACACTGGTGTCGTTCGCGGGCTGCGCGCCCTGCTGTCCGGGTTGGGTCGGCGGGGTGCCTCCGGGCTGTTCCTTGGTCAGCAGCGCCTGACCGTAGGACAACTGCGTGGCGTCGGAGACTTTCCAGCCGGCGGGCACCACGTAGCTGAATCCGCCCGCAGCGTTGTCGACACGGCCGGGCTCCGGTGCCGGCGGCGGTGGCGGAGCGTTGGGATCGACCGCAGCAGGCGGCGGCGCATTGGGATCGGCGGGCGCGGGTGCGGGTGCGGCCGGGGGTGGTGGTGCATTCGGGTCGACGGGCGGGGGTGGTGGTGCGGCCGGGGGTGGTGGTGCATTCGGGTCGACGGGCGGGGGTGGTGCGGGTGCGGCCGGGGGTGGTGGTGCATTCGGGTCCGCAGGCGGCCCCTGGAGAAAGGTATTGCCCGAGGGAGGCGGCGGAGCCGGCACGGGCGACGGCTCAGGCTGGGCTTGAGCCACCGACGGAATCGTGAGAGCCACCACCGTGGCACCGGCCAGCGTGGCCATCGCCAGCCTCTTCATGCGGCGCTTGCGGTGTTCAGGGTTCGCGTCCGGGTCATGCATGCAGACGAAACTACAGTGTTGCTGTCGTGACGCAAGCGTGGGGCGGTCTCAGAGTGTTTATCTGTGAAATTGCTGGCAGGCTCATAAGGTGAGCTAGCGCTGTTGACGAAAATTGCTGGCACGACAAGCTACTCGCGCGGTCGCACGCGAGGTTTCATTGATTTGATCGATAGGTGTGCACCCACCGTTACGGAACCTGGTGAACGGTGACTTCCTGCGCCTTGACCGAGAAGTAAACCCGCTCCCCCGGAGTCACCCGAAGTTCGGCCGCGGCCTCGGCGGTGATGTCGGCGGCCAGGCCGGGCGCGCCGTCGGGTTGCTCGTCGGCACGCACGCGAAGCGCGGGTCCCCTGCTGTCGAGTTCGGCAACCACCACCTCGATGGTGTTTCTCGGGCTGCCGTGCGGCTTGTCGCGGTACACAGCGACGGCGCCAGGTGGGAACACCGCCACCGCCGCCTGCCCCGCCACGACGTCCGCCGCGGGGTTGCCGTGCCACGCGGTACCCCACTCGGTGGTCAGCACACCGTCTCGACCCGCGATACCGCTGACGAGGTTCACCCCCGCGAACCGCGCACCGAAATGACTTCGGGGTGCGGCCAATACCGCAGCCGCCGAACCGGTTTCAACGACCCGGCCGGACTCCATAATGAGCACCCGGTCGGCAAGGCTCAACACGTCGAGCACGTCGTGGGTGATCAAGACGGCGGACCGGCCATCGCGGCTCAACGTGTGACGCAACAGTTTTCGCATCGCGGTCGCGGTCGAGACGTCGAGACCGGCAAGCGGTTCGTCGAGCAGCAGCACATCGGGGTCCGCCGCCAACGCTCGCGCAAGGGCAACGCGTTGGGCCTGACCGCCGGACAACTGCCGCGGCATTCGGTCGGCAAGATCGGCGGCGTCGACCTGGTCCAGCCAGTGCACGGCGGCGGCGCGAGCCTCGCGCCGCGGTCTCTTGGCGTGGCCGCTTCGCGGCGCGAAGGCCACATTGGCAGCGACCCTGAGGTGAGGGAACAGCAGCGCGTCCTGCAGCAGCAGGCCGACCCGCCGAGCGTATGTCGGGACGAACACGCCGGATTCTGTGTCGGTGAGCACGCGGTCGCCAAGCCGCACCGTCCCCGCGTCGGGTCGTATCAGGCCGGCGATCACGTGCAGCGCGGTCGACTTCCCGGCGCCGTTGGGCCCGAGGACGGCCAGCACTTCGCCTGCGCCGATGGAGAATTCGATATCGACGTCGCGTTGGGCGACGACCGCGCGCACGTGAACATCGGTCACGGGGTACCCCCCGCCATCGCGGAACCCGAACGCAATGTGCGGGCGCCCAGCCCGAGCACCACCACGACGGCGACCGCGACCAACAACACCGATAGGGCGACGGCGGCGTCGGCGTCGGTTTCGCGTTGCAGGTAGATCTCCAGCGGCAGCGTCCTGGTGACGCCCTCGCGCGAGCCCGCGAACGTCAACGTGGCGCCGAACTCACCCAACGAACGGGCGAACGCCAACACCGCGCCAGAGACCAGGCCGGGCGCCAGAAGCGGCAGGGACACCCGCCACCACACCGTCGTCGGCCTGGCGCCGAGCGTCGCCGCCACCACGTCATAGTCGCGGCCGGACGTGCGCGCCGCGCCTTCGAGTGCGATGACGAGAAACGGCAGCGACACGAAGGTCTGCGCCAGCACCACCGCTGTCGTGGTGAACGCGATCCGAATACCCGCCGCGTCGAGGTACTGGCCAATCAACCCCAACCGGCCGAAGGCGTACAGCAGCGCGATGCCCCCCACCACCGGGGGAAGCACCAGCGGCAGCAGCAGCAGCGGGCGGATCACCTGTATCGCCCGGCCGTCGTTGCGGGCCAGGACGAGCGCCATCGGAACGCCGAACAGCACACACAGCAGCGTGCTCGCCGCCGCCGTCTTCAGGCTCAATACCAGTGCGGCGCGGGATGGTTCGCTGGAGATGAGGCTCCAGAACTGCGGCCAGTCCACCTTCGCCACGACGGCGACGAGCGGGAGCACCACGAACAGCGCCCCGACCGCTGCGGGCAGGTAGATCCAGCGCGGCAGCGCGGGCGCCGTCGTCAAGGCTTGGAGCCGCAGGTGAGCGGGGAAAAAATACCCACGGCCAAACCCTAGGTCACCGAAGCATCGCAGGTCGGAAACGCCGGGCAACGGATATGCGCGTCGGGTTTCGCCAAATAACTACTGTCCAGTAACATCGTCGGCGGATCGCTGCCACGGCGGTGGAGGTCCTGCGCTGACAGGGAGGTCATGGCGATGGAGGTGCTGGTCACCGGCGGTGATACGGATCTTGGCCGGACGATCGCGGAGAGCTTCCGCGACGCGGGCCACAAAGTGGTTATCACCGGCGCCCGCCGCGACGACCTTGAGGTAGCGGCCAAGGAACTCGACGTCGACGCGATCGTGTGCGACAACACCGACCCGGCCTGCCTCGAAGAGGTCCGAAGCCTGTTCCCGCACCATTTGGACACCTTCGTACACGTGCCCGCTCCGATCTGGGACGCGGGCGATCCACGCACCTACACGCTTGCCGACCACGCCACCGCCTGGCGCAACGCCCTGGACGCCACGATGCTGTCGACGGTGCTGACCGTCCAGGTCGTCGGCGACCATCTGCGCTCGGGCGGTTCGATCATCAGCGTCGTCCCCGAGAACCCGCGTGAGGGTGGCGCCGACGCGGCGATCAAGGCGGCCGTTTCGAACTGGACCGAGGGCCAGGCGACGCACTTCGGCACGCGCGGCATAACCGTCAACGCGGTCGCCTCCGGCCGCAGCGCGCAGGAGGGCTACGCCGGCCTCGGCGCCGCCGCACCGGTCGCGGCCGAGATCGCCCGACTGACGCTTTTCCTGAGCACCCCTGCGGCTCGCCACATCACCGGGCAGACGATGCACGTCAGCAACGGCGCGCTCGCCCACCTGTAGCTGATATTCCCTCGTTCGCCCGAAGCTAAAGCGGGGTGACCGCCCCGCTTAGTTGTGGTTACGTGGAGGCGTGACCATCAAACTCGGACTTCAGATCAACAATTTCTCCTACGGCACAGACGTGGCCGAGCTGTACCCCACGGTCATCGCGCAGGCTCAGGAAGCCGATACGTCGGGCTTCGACTCACTGTTCGTGATGGACCACTTTTATCAGCTGCCTGGCATCGGCACCCCGGACCAGCCCATGCTGGAGGCCTACACCGCACTGGGCGGCTTGGCGACCGCGACGTCGACCCTCCAGCTCGGCACCCTCGTCACCGGCAACACCTACCGCAACCCCACCCTGCTGGCCAAGGCGATCACCACGCTGGACGTGATCAGCCAGGGTCGGGCGATCCTCGGCATCGGCACCGGCTGGTTCGAACTCGAACACGATCAGCTCGGCTACGAGTTCGGCACCTTCACCGACCGCTTCAACAAGCTCGATGAGGCCCTGCAGATCATTCTGCCGATGATCAAGGGCGAGCGCCCGACGTTCTCCGGCAAGTACTACCGCACCCAGGAAGCGATGGCCAATCCCCGTCTCCGCGACCACATTCCGCTGTTGATCGGCGGCAGCGGCGAGAAGAAGACCATTCCGCTGGCCACCCGACACTTCGACCATCTCAACGTCATCGCCGGCTTCGACGAGCTGGCGCGCAAAGTCGACGTCGTCAAGCAGAACTGCGAGAAGATCGACCGCGATCCGGCAACTCTGGAGACCAGCATGTTGGTCGGCGTGGTCTTCGGTGACGGCGTGAGCGCCGACGTGATCCCCGCAGACATGGAGCAGCGGATCGTGGCAGGGACGTCCGCGGAGGACGTCGCCGAACAGATCAAGGCCAAGGTGCTCGACGCGGGCATCACCGGAGTGATCGTTCACATACCCACGCAGGTGATCGGATATCAGCCGGGTCAGATCACGGCGCTCGGCAAGGCGCTGAAGCCGCTCGTGGACGGCTAAACACGCCTTTACGTGGCAAATCTCACGCGTATGCGCGCTCCCGACGGGATGGCGGCAGCTACGGTAGACGCTGTATAGAACGTGAAGCCGTTCGAGGAGCTACAGCTGATGAGCCACCCTGGCGCTACCCCGTCTGACCGGCACAAGGTAGTCATCATCGGGTCGGGTTTCGGCGCGTTGACTGCCGCCAAGGCCCTCAAACGTGCCGACGTCGACATCAAGATCATCGCCAAGACCACCCACCACCTGTTCCAGCCGCTGCTGTACCAGGTGGCCACCGGCATCATCTCCTCGGGTGAGATTGCGCCGCCCACCCGGATGATCCTGCGCAAGCAGAAGAATGCCCAGGTGCTACTGGGCGAAGCGACCCACGTCGACTTGGCGAAGAAGTCTGTCCGGTCGAAACTGCTCGGTCACACCTATGTCACCCCGTACGACACCCTGATCGTCGCCGCGGGTGCCGGGCAGTCGTACTTCGGCAACGACCATTTCGCCGAGTTCGCGCCGGGCATGAAGTCGATCGACGACGCGCTGGAGCTGCGCGGCCGCATCCTCGGTGCTTTCGAGCAGGCCGAGCGATCCAGCGATCCGGCACGACGGGAAAGGCTGCTGACCTTCACCGTCGTCGGCGCCGGTCCGACCGGTGTGGAAATGGCCGGGCAGATCGCCGAGCTCTCCGACTACACCCTCAAGGGCGCGTTCCGGCACATCGATTCCACCAAGGCACACGTGATCCTGCTCGACGCCGCACCCGCAGTGCTGCCGCCGATGGGCGAGAAGCTCGGCAAGAAGGCGCAGGCGCGGTTGGAGAAGATGGGCGTCGAGATCCAGCTCAACGCAATGGTCACCGACGTCGACCGCAACGGCATCACGGTGAAGGATTCCGACGGCACCACTCGCCGTATCGAATGCGCAACCAAGGTGTGGTCGGCAGGAGTGTCGGCCAGCCCGCTGGGGAAGCAGATCGCCGACCAGACCACCGGTGAGGTGGACCGGGCCGGACGGGTCAAGGTGCTGCCCGATCTCAGCGTCCCCGGTTATCCAAATGTGTTCGTGATCGGCGACATGGCCGCCGTCGAAGGCGTGCCCGGCATGGCACAGGGCGCCATCCAAGGTGGAAAGTACGTCGCCACCGCGATCAAGTCCGAACTGAAGGGCGCCGACCCACTCGAACGCGAGCCGTTCGAGTACTTCGACAAGGGGTCGATGGCGACGGTGTCGCGATTCTCCGCGGTGGCCCAGATCGGCCCGCTCGAGTTCGGTGGTTTCATCGCCTGGCTGGCGTGGCTGGTGCTGCACCTGGTCTATCTCGTCGGCTTCCGGCGCAAGATCGCCACGCTGCTGTCGTGGACGGTGACGTTCCTCGGCCGTGCTCGTGGAAACCTCTACATCACCGAGCAGCAGGCCTACGCCCGCACCCGAATCGAGGAACTCGAGGAGATCGCCGCGGCCGTCGAAGGCGAAAAAGCGGCCAGCTAGGGAACCCTGGCCATTAATTCCGGGTGCAGCACAGGTCGTGGGTCGTCTGTTCCGCGATTTCTGCGCACGCTGGTTGGCGCTACTCCTGCGGGATGTTCTGCAGCCGCACCTGGCCGCGTGCCACGACGCGGTCTTTGCCGTCGGTGATGGTGATCAACCACAGCTGCTGCCGTCTGCCCCGGTGTATCGGCGTTGACACCGCGGTCAGAGTGCCCGAGGAGATGGCGCGCAGGAAGTCCGTGTTGTTGTTGACGCCGACGACGGTGCCGCCGCCGTTCTCGGACAACCAGACGTGACCTGACACGCTCGCGAGGCTTTCCACGATCGAGCAGTAGACGCCGCCGTGCATGATGCCCCAAGGCTGCAACAGCTTGTCGTGGATCTCGAGCTCGGCGCTTCCGCCGTCCGGAGTGACCTCGATGTAGCGCAGGCCGATCTCGCTGTCGAAACCCTTGCCGAATTCTGGTAGTGACGCTGTTGACACGCACATCTGTTTACACGGTGAAGTCCCTACGCCCGCAGCGGGCCTCGCGATACCGTCTGGACATGGGTAAAAGTGTCAAGGATTTGGTGGCGGCGGCCAACGCAGTCGTGCCGCGTATTTCAGTGGACGAGGCGAAGCAGAAGATCGAGGCAGGCGCCCTCGTCGTCGACGTCCGCGACGCCGCCGAGGTCGAGCAGACCGGCAAGGTCGCGGGTGCGGTCCACATTCCGCGCGGGATGTTGGAGTTTCGTGCCGACGCCGATACGCCCTACTACGACAAGAACTTTGCGAAGGACAAAGCGGTCATCCTGTACTGCGCGGCAGGAGGGCGGGCCGCGCTGTCGGGGCAGGCGCTCAAGGAGATGGGCTACGACGAGGTCTACAACCTCGGCGGGTTCGGCGACTGGGCGGGGAGCGGCGGAGCCGTAGAGAAGGCCTGAAAGTAGTGGGCGGGCCCCGCACCAATGGCACGGGACCCGCCCTGGAATGGACCGGGGGTCTCTGCAGCCCTCAGGACTCCGGCTCGGTCCATCTGGTAGTTAGGATAGGCAAGGCTGCCCTAATTAAGCAAGCCCTTCCCCTCGCGAGGTCGGTATCCGCCGCGTACCGGCAGCCCGAACCCGACCAGCGCGTCGAGCACCGCCTGTCCGCGGCGCATGCTGGTGAGTTCGCTGGACCTGGCCAGCAGCGGAATGTGCGTCGCGGCGCCGACCACCGCTGCTCCGACGATGTTCCACATCGACGACAACGGGATCGCCCCGCCGCTGACGTCGAAGATCGTGGCGAACAACGGACTGAGCGCGCGGTGGCTGCGGTGGGCGACCCATGTCGTCAACGCCGCCTCGCTGGGCAGGCGGACCATTCCGTCGCGGGCGAAGTACGCGGCGCCCACGTCTGTGCGGTCGCCGAAGAATGGGTCGTCGGGCAGCGCCCGCAGTGTCGGGTCGACCACGCCCACCCAGTCGATCGCACCCTCGGAGTCGACGTGCACCCACAGGTTCTCCAGGCCGGTGTCCCATGCCCGTCCCTCGAGCACGAGGAGCGGAATCACCCTGCCGACGACGACATGGGCCACGGTCGCAGCAAGCTGCTGTGCGGCGGCCACCCGGCTGTCCATCTCCAATGCGCCGATCTGGTACATGTCGCGCAGTCGATCCGTTGTGAGCGCCTCGCGAAGGGGCCACCACCGCCGCCGGGTCAGATCGGACATCACCGCGACGCCGTACACGCGTGGGCACTCGGGATACAGCTCGCGCAACCGCCGGCTGGACTCGTGCAGCGGCAGCGTTCGCGCGATTGCCATGCCCGCGATGAGCGGGTCGTCGACCAAGATCGTCATGACACCTCCCAGATAAGTTAGGTTAGCCTTACTATAGTCATGACGAAGTGCGGGGCTACCTCCTGTGACTGGACTCACAGGGACGTACCGGAAGGGGCGATGAGCGGTGCCGATGCAGCGCTCCGGAGCCGAACCACGACCACGCCGGTTCGCATACGACGCACGGTAGTAACGCCGTAGTACCCTTGAAGGATCGCCCTTTTGGAGATGAACGGAACATGGCCAAGTTGACGCGTCTAGGGGACCTCGAGCGCGCGGTGATGGACCACCTGTGGGCATCGCGCGAGCCCCAAACCGTGCGCCAGGTACACGAGGCGCTGGCGGCCGAACGCGACCTGGCGTACACCACGATCATGACCGTGCTTCAGCGGCTGGCCAAGAAGAACCTCGTGGTTCAACATCGCGACGACCGCGCCCACCGGTACGCGCCGACGCACGGCCGCGACGAACTGGTGGCGGGGCTGATGGTCGACGCACTCCACCAGGCCGCGGATTCCGGTGGCAGGGAGGCTGCGCTCGTGCACTTCGTCGAGCGGGTCGGCGCCGACGAGGCGGCCGCACTCCGACGTGCGCTGGCTGAGCTGGAAACGAGTGCTCCGCACGCGAGGAGCAAGCCAGACGGCGAAATGCCCCCATCCAGTGGCGTTACGGGCTCTGCCTAGGGGAGACTGACAGCGGTGTCCGCCCTGGCCTTCACGCTCGTCGCGCTGCTGCTGGTCGGACCCGTTCCGGCCCTGCTGGCCCGTGCGACGTGGCCGACGCGGGCGCCACGGGCCTCGATCGTGTTGTGGCAGTCCATCGCGTTGGCGGCGGTGCTGTCGGCATTCAGCGCGGGAATCGCGATAGCGAGCCGGCTGTTCGTGCCCGGCCCGGACGGTCGGCCGACGGCGACCATCACGAGCGAGATCGAGGTGCTCGGCTGGCCGCTGTGGATCGCCTACGTATCGGTCTTCGCGCTTACGCTGCTGATCGGCGCCAGGCTCGTGGTCGCCGTGGTGCAGGTGGCGATCGCGACGAGACGGCGCCGGGCGCACCACCGCATGGTGGTCGACCTGGTGGGCAAGTCACAGAAGAGCGGGCTGCGCGTCCTCGACGTGGCCGAGCCCCTGGCGTACTGCCTACCCGGTGTGCGTAGTCGCGTCGTCCTCAGCGAGGGCACCCTGACGACCTTGGCGGACACGGAGATAGCCGCCATCCTGTCCCACGAGCGTGCCCATCTGCGGGCCCGGCACGACCTGGTGCTCGAGATGTTCACCGCGGTGCACGCCGCGTTCCCCCGCTTTGTCCGAAGCGCCAACGCACTGGACGCGGTTCGGCTGCTCATCGAGCTGCTCGCCGACGACGCCGCAGTGCGGGCCACCGGCCCCACTCCCCTGGCCCGCGCCCTCGTCGCCTGCGCGGCAGGCCGGACCCCTGCGGGGGCGATGGCCGCGGGCGGGCCCACCACCGTGCTGCGCGTGCGGCGTCTCGGCGGTCGCGGCAACAGCATCGTGTTGGCGATGACCGCATACCTGGCGGCCGCGGCCGTGCTGGTCGTGCCCACCGTTGCGCTGGCGGTGCCGTGGCTGACCGAGCTACACCGACTGTTCATCGCGTAGGCGTCATTCTGTCGAAGTCCCTGTGCCACAACAAAACAACGAAAGGCTGCTTCAGTGAGCTCGTCTGAATCATCGGAAACCACTGGCACCGCTCAGATCGGCGTCACCGGCCTGGCCGTGATGGGATCCAACATTGCCCGCAACTTCGCCCATCACGGCTACACCGTCGCCCTCCACAACAGGTCGATCGCCAAGACCGACGCGTTGCTCAAAGAGCACGGCTCCGAGGGCAAGTTCGTGCGCAGCGAAACGATCCCGGAATTCCTTGCCGCGCTGGAAAAGCCCCGTCGGGTGCTGATCATGGTCAAGGCAGGCGACCCGACCGACGCCGTCATCAACGAGCTCGCCGACGCGATGGAACAGGGCGACATCATCATCGACGGCGGAAACGCGTTGTACACCGACACGATTCGCCGGGAGAAGGCGATGCGGGAACGCGGCCTGCACTTCGTCGGCGCAGGCATCTCCGGCGGCGAGGAGGGCGCGCTGAACGGCCCGTCGATCATGCCGGGCGGCCCCGCGGAGTCGTACAAGTCGCTTGGCCCACTGCTGGAGGAGATCTCCGCCCACGTCGACGGCGTGCCCTGCTGCACCCACATCGGCCCCGACGGTGCGGGGCACTTCGTGAAGATGGTGCACAACGGCATCGAGTACTCCGATATGCAGCTCATCGGCGAGGCATACCAGCTTCTGCGCGACGGGCTCGGCAAGTCCGCCGGTGAGATCGCCGACGTCTTCGCCGAGTGGAACAAGGGCGACCTCGACAGCTTCCTCATCGAGATCACCGCAGAGGTGCTGCGCCAGACCGACGCCAAGACGGGCAAGCCGCTGGTCGACGTCATTCTCGACGAGGCCGAGCAGAAGGGCACCGGGCGCTGGACCGTGAAGTCCGCCCTCGACCTGGGTGTCCCGGTGACCGGCATCGCCGAGGCGGTGTTCGCCCGCGCGCTGTCGGGTTCGGTCGCACAGCGCAAGGCCACCACCGGCCTGGCGTCCGGCGATCTCGGTGAGAAGCCGGCCGACGCGGCACAGTTCACCGACGATGTGAGCAAGGCGCTGTACGCCTCCAAGATCATCGCCTACGCCCAGGGCTTCAACCAGATTCAGGCAGGCAGCGCCGAGTACGACTGGGGCATCACGCCGGGCGACCTCGCCACCATCTGGCGCGGCGGCTGCATCATCCGGGCGAAGTTCCTCAACCGGATCAAGGAGGCGTTCGACGAGGACCCCGACCTGCCGACGCTGATCGTGGCGCCGTACTTCCGCAGTGCGATCGAGTCCGCGATCGACAGCTGGCGCCGCGTCGTGGTCACCGCGACCCAGCTCGGCATCCCGATCCCCGGCTTCAGCTCGGCGCTGTCCTACTACGACGCGCTGCGCACAGAGCGGCTGCCTGCGGCGCTGACGCAGGGTCTGCGCGACTTCTTCGGTGCCCACACCTACGGCCGCATCGACGAAGACCCGAGCAAGAAGTTCCACACGCTCTGGAGCGGGGACCACACCGAAGTGCCCGCCTGACCACATCACACCGCCGAGACTGCGGACAGATCGTGAAATTCTGCCGCTACGCGATCTCACCGCAGTTTCGGGGAAAATCTAGACTGGTCAGCGATGAGATTTCTGGACGGCCAATCGCCACCGTACGACCTGACCTACAACGACGTATTCATCGTTCCCGGTCGGTCGGATGTGGCGTCGCGGTTCGACGTCGACCTGTCGACCTCGGACGGCTCGGGCACCACCATCCCCGTCGTGGTGGCGAACATGACGGCGGTCGCCGGCCGGCGGATGGCCGAGACGGTGGCCCGCCGTGGCGGCATTGTGGTTCTGCCGCAAGACCTTCCGATCTCGGCGGTCAAGGAGACGGTCGACTTCGTCAAGACCCGAGACCTCGTCGTCGACACACCCGTGACGCTTGTCGCCGACGATTCTGTGTCCGACGCCACCGCGCTGATCCATAAACGCGCGCACGGCGCCGCGGTGGTGGTCTCCGAGGGCAGACCGATCGGCCTGGTCACCGAGGCCAACTGCTTCGGCGTGGACCGCTTCGCCCGGGTGCGCGACGTCGCGATCACCGATTTCGTCACCGCACCTGTGGGCACCGACCCTCGCAAGGTCTTTGACCTGCTCGAACACGCCCCGGTCGACGTGGCGGTGATGACCGATGCGGACGGTGTCCTTGCCGGCGTGCTGACCCGTACCGGCGCGATCCGGGCCGGGATCTACACCCCCGCCGTCGACGCCCGTGGCCGGTTGCGGATCGCGGCGGCGATCGGCATCAACGGCGATGTCGGCGCCAAGGCTCGTGCGTTGGCCGAGGTCGGCGTCGACCTGCTCGTGGTCGACACCGCGCACGGGCATCAGGTCAAGATGCTCGACGCGATCCAGTCGGTGTCCTCACTCGACCTCGGCCTGCCGCTGGCGGCGGGCAACGTGGTGTCCGCGGAGGGCACCCGTGACCTGATCAACGCGGGGGCCTCCATCGTCAAGGTCGGCGTCGGACCCGGCGCCATGTGCACCACCAGGATGATGACCGGTGTCGGCCGCCCGCAGTTCTCCGCGGTGGTCGAATGTGCCGCGGCGGCAAGACAACTCGGCGCGCACGTATGGGCGGACGGTGGCGTGCGCCATCCACGCGACGTCGCGCTGGCCCTCGCCGCGGGTGCATCCAACGTGATGATCGGGTCGTGGTTCGCCGGCACGTACGAGTCGCCTGGCGACCTCATGCGCGACCGCGAGGACCAGCCGTACAAGGAGAGCTACGGCATGGCGTCCAAGCGGGCGGTCGCCGCGCGGACTGCGGGCGACAGCCCGTTCGATCGCGCCCGCAAGGCGTTGTTCGAGGAAGGAATCTCCACGTCGCGGATGGGCCTGGACCCCTCGCGCGGTGGGGTGGAGGATCTGCTCGACCACGTCACCTCCGGTGTGCGCAGCACATGCACCTATGTCGGGGCAAACACCATCGCCGAGCTACACGAGAAGGTCGTGCTGGGCGTTCAGTCGGCCGCGGGCTTCGCCGAGGGCCACCCGCTGCCGACCGGCTGGTGACCGATCCGACCCGGTCCGACCGGCTAACATAAGACTTTCATTTGGCCATCCACAGAAAGGCAACTCGTGCCGCAGGCACCCGTTGAGGCCTCGAGCTTCCGGGACGTGGGGCAGGCCCCGGGGATGCCGGGAAAAGTGACCGGAGCTGAGCCCGACGCCGAACCCTCCTCTAGTCGGCCGGGCATTCGGTCCGGCGCAGACATGATGAGGACGCGATGAGCGTCGCCTACACGCTGTTGGCCCTGGTGGCCTTTGTCGTTCTCACGCTGGGGACGGCGATCTTCGTGGCGGCCGAGTTCTCGCTGACGGCCCTGGAGCGCAGCACAGTCGACGCCAACGCCCGCACCGGCGGTCGGCGGGACCAGCTGATCCAGCGCGCGCACAGGACGTTGTCGTTCCAGTTGTCCGGCGCGCAGGTCGGCATATCGGTGACCACGCTCATCACCGGCTACCTCGCCGAGCCGCTGATCGCGCGGCTGCTGCAGCCTGCTTTCACGGCACTGGCGCTGAGCGAGAACGTCGCCGGTGGCCTGGCCCTGGTGCTTTCGCTGCTGATCGCCACTTCGGTGTCGATGGTCTTCGGCGAGTTGGTTGCGCAATACCTCGCGGTGGCCAAGCCATTGGAGACGGCGCGCGTGGTGGCCGGGCCGCAGGTGCTGTTCTCGATGCTCTTCACCCCGTTGATCAAACTGACGAACGGCACCGCCAACTGGATCCTGCGCAGGCTCGGCATCGAGCCCGCCGAGGAACTGCGTTCGGCCCGCTCACCCCAGGAACTCGGTTCGCTGGTTCGAAACTCCGCACGCCGCGGCGCCCTCGACCCGGTGACGGCCGCCCTCGTGGACCGCTCACTGCAGTTCGGGTCGCGAACCGCCGAAGAGCTGATGACGCCGCGGTCCAAGATCGAGGTGCTGCAGGCCGAGCAGAATGTCGCCGACCTTGTCGTGATGGCGATGGAGACCGGCTACTCGCGTTTCCCGATCGTGGAGGGCGATCTGGACGAGACGATCGGGCTTGTGCACGTCAAACAGGTCTTCGAGGTGGCGCCGGACGATCGGCCGCGCACCGCGCTTGCCGGCCTCGCCACAGCGGTGCCCGTGGTCCCCTCGACGCTCGACGGCGACGACGTGATGGCGCAGGTGCGGGCGAGCGCGCTGCAAACCGTGCTGGTGGCCGACGAATACGGCGGCACCGCGGGCATGGTGACGATGGAAGACCTGATCGAGGAGATCGTCGGCGACGTCCGCGATGAGCACGATGACGTCACACCCGATGTGCTGCGAATGAGCCGAGACAGCTGGCGAGTGTCGGGGCTGCTGCGCATCGACGAGGTGGCCGAGAACGCCGGCTTCCGCGCGCCCGAGGGCGAATACGAGACCATCGGTGGCCTGGTGATGCAGGAGCTGGGCCACATTCCCAAGCCCGGTGAGGCAGTCGAGCTGACAGCTTTCGACACCCACGGCCCGATGGACGACCCGGTGCGCTGGCTGGCCACGGTCGTCCGGATGGACGGGAGGCGCATCGATCTGCTCGAGCTGACCAGGCAGGGCCGGCGCGGCGACTCCGACGACGGGGACGGTGAGCGCTGATGGGTGGCGACATCCTCGCGATCCTGCTGACCGTTCTGCTGCTCGCGGCGAACGCGTTCTTCGTCGGGGCGGAGTTCGCGCTGATCTCCGCGCGCCGCGACCGCCTCGAAGCCCTGGCCGAACAGGGCAAGCGCCGCGCGGTCACGGTGATCCGCGCGGGCCAGAACCTCTCGGTGATGCTGGCGGGAGCACAGCTCGGCATCACGATCTGCTCGATCCTGCTGGGCCGGGTCGGCGAGCCTGCGGTGGCTCACCTGCTCGAGAAGCCGTTCGACCTGCTCGGCGTGCCGGACGCCCTTCTGCACACGGTGTCGTTCGTCATCGCGATCACGATCGTCGTGGTGTTGCATGTGCTGCTCGGCGAGATGGTGCCGAAGAACATCGCGATCGCGGGCCCCGAGTCGGCGGCGATGCTGCTCGTACCGCCGTACCTGGCCTGGGTTCGGCTGGCGCGACCCGTCATCGCGGTCTACGACTGGTGCGCGCACATGGTGCTGCGCGCGGTGGGCATCAAGGCCAAACCCGAACTGGAGAACACGGTTTCGTCGGTCGAGCTCTCCGAGATGATCGCGGAGTCGTTGTCCGTGGGGCTGCTCGACCCCGAGGAGCACCACCGGTTGTCGCGCGCTCTGCAGATTCGCACCCGGCTCGTTGCCGACGTGGCCATACCGCTGAGCGACGTCCGTGCGGTATCCGCAGCCGCCGACGACACCGGGCCCACGGTTCGGGCCATCCAGCAAGCGCTGGACGAAAGCGGCTACTCGCGGTTCCCGGTCACCGGGATCGGCGGGCAGTTCATCGGCTATGTCCACATCAAGGACGTGCTGAGGCTGGTCAGTGACGCCGACGCCGTCGTCGACCTCTCGATGGTCCGTCCCCTGCCCCAGGTGTCGGCGTCGCTACCGCTGCCCGACGCGCTGTCGCGGCTGCGGCGCAGCAACAGCCACCTCGCCCTGGTCACCGCCGACGACGGCAGCGTCACCGCGATGGTGGCACTCGAGGACCTTGTCGAGGACCTCGTCGGCGCGATCCGGCATCGGACCCACGGTGGCTGACTCTGTGCTCGCCGAGGCCGACTGGACGACCCGGGAGCGCGCGCATCGCCGTCGGGTCGACGAGTTCCTCGCACCGCACCTGAGGCGCGCACAGATCGGTGAGCCACATCCGGTGTGGGACTTCCTGTTTCAGTACTACAGCCTGCGGCCGCGGCAGCTCCGCGTCTGGCATCCCGGCTTCGGCGTGGTGCTCAGCGGCGGTGACAGTGCCGCGGCGACGGGCTACCTGGGCCGCACCGGTTACGGTCCGCATCCCGCGGGCGTGACGGTGACCTACGAGCATCTGCGGTCCCGCGTCGGAACCGTGGGATTCATCGCGGATCTGTTGCGCGCCACGGCGAGCCGCTCCGCGCGGATGAACTGCTTTGGAATGCACGAGTGGGCGATGGTGTACCGGGCCCCGACCGTGCGACACGAACGGGTACCGCTGCGACTTGGGACGGACGCGACCGATGCGGTTGTGGAGTCGATACCGTTGCGCTGCACCCACTTCGACGCGTTCCGGTTCTTCACCGAACCCGCCGCGGCGAGGAACGAAGGCACCCCGTCACGCGCCGAGCAGTCGGGTTGGGAGCAGCCGGGCTGCGTACACGCCAACATGGACCTGTACAAGTGGTGCTACAAGCTGGGTCCCCTGGTCGAATCCGAGTTGCTCATCGGCTGCCTGGAGCTGGCCGCCGACGCCCGGGCGCTCGACATGCGGGCCAGCCCGTACGACCTCGCCGGCTACGGTTTCGAGCCCATCGCCATCGAAACCCCGACCGGTCGAGCCGCCTACGTCCGCGAGCAGCAGGACATTGCCGCGCGGGCGGCGCCGTTGCGCGCCGCGATCGCCGACCGGTGCGACGAATTGCTGGTTGCAGCGCTAACGCCGGTGGCAATTAACCCTGCTACTCGCGGGTAAACTGGATCGACGGCAGTGCGCCACGCGGCGCCATGCAGCCGAGGGAGGAACAAGATGACGGATCGTGTGACGGTAGGAAACCTGCACGTCGCTCAGACGTTGTACGACTTCGTCAACGATGAGGCACTCCCGGGTACCGACATCGACCCCGACACCTTCTGGTCGGGAGTCGACAAGGTCGTCGCCGATCTGACCCCGAAGAACCAGGACCTGCTGGCTCGCCGGGACGAACTGCAGGCCCAGATCGACAAATGGCACCGCCTCCGCGTCATCGAGCCGCTCGACCCCGAGGCCTACAAGCAGTTCCTCACCGAAATCGGATACCTGCAGCCCGAGCCCGCAGACTTCACCATCACCACCTCCGGCGTCGACGACGAGATCACCACCACCGCAGGCCCGCAGCTGGTGGTGCCGATACTCAACGCGCGGTTCGCCCTCAACGCCGCCAACGCGCGCTGGGGCTCGCTGTATGACGCGCTCTACGGCACCGACGTCATCCCCGAGACCGACGGCGCCGAGAAGACCTCTGGTTACAACAAGGTGCGCGGTGACAAGGTCATCGCCTACGCCCGCGGATTCCTCGACGAGGCGGTGCCGCTGGAGTCGGGGTCATGGGTCGACGCCACCGGGCTCAGCGTCGATGACGGCCGCCTGCAGGTGGCTACCGCCGACGGATCCGTCGCCCTGGCCGATCCGGACAAGTTCATCGGCTACACCGGCGAACTCGGCTCGCCCGAGTGGTCCGTGCTTCTGGTCAACAACGGTCTGCACATCGAGATCCTCATCGACCCGCAGTCCCCCGTCGGCTCGACCGACAAGGCCGGAATCAAGGACGTCGTGCTGGAGTCGGCGATCACCACGATCATGGACTTCGAGGACTCGGTGGCCGCCGTCGACGCCGACGACAAGGTGCTGGGCTACCGCAACTGGCTCGGCCTGAACCGGGGTGACCTTTCCGAGGAAGTCACCAAGGGCGACAAGACGTTTACCCGGGTCCTCAACGAGGACCGGACCTACCAGACGCCCGACGGTGGAGAAATCACCCTTCCCGGCCGCAGCCTGCTCTTCGTCCGCAACGTCGGTCACCTGATGACCAACGACGCGATCGTCGACGCGGACGGCAACGAGGTGCCAGAAGGCATCCAGGACGCGCTGTTCACCAGCCTGATCGCGTCGCACGGTCTGAAGGCTGGCGACGGCAACGGGCCGTTGGTCAACAGCCGCACCGGGTCGATCTACATCGTCAAGCCGAAGATGCACGGGCCCGATGAGGTGGCCTTCACCGCCGAGCTGTTCGCCAGGGTCGAGGATGTGCTCGGCCTTCCGCCGACCACCATCAAGGTCGGCATCATGGACGAGGAGCGCCGCACCACCCTCAATTTGAAGGCGTGCATCAAGGCCGCCGCCGACCGGGTGGTGTTCATCAACACCGGATTCCTCGACCGCACCGGCGACGAGATCCACACGTCGATGGAAGCGGGCCCGATGATCCGCAAGGGCGCCATGAAGGGCACCACGTGGATCAAGGCCTACGAGGACGCCAACGTCGACGCGGGCCTCGCCACCGGCTTCTCCGGTAAGGCGCAGATCGGCAAGGGCATGTGGGCGATGACCGAACTGATGGCTGACATGGTCGAGCAGAAGATCGGCCAGCCGAAGGCCGGCGCCACCACCGCTTGGGTGCCGTCGCCGACCGCGGCCACGCTGCACGCCATGCACTACCACCAGGTGGACGTGTTCGAGGTGCAGAAGGAGCTCGAGGGCAAGACCCGCACCACCGTCGACGAGCTGCTCGCCGTTCCGCTGGCCAAGGAGCTGGCCTGGGCGTCGGAGGAGATCCGCGAAGAGGTCGACAACAATTGCCAGTCGATCCTGGGCTACGTCGTCCGCTGGATCGATGCCGGCGTGGGCTGCTCCAAGGTGCCCGACATCCACGACGTCGCATTGATGGAGGACCGCGCCACGCTGCGCATCTCCAGCCAGCTGCTGGCCAACTGGCTCCGGCACGGCGTCATCACCTCCGATGACGTCAAGGCCAGCCTGCGTCGGATGGCCGCCGTGGTGGACAAGCAGAACGAGGGCGATCCCGAGTACCGGCCGATGGCCCCCGACCCCGACGCCAGCATCGCCTTCCAGGCGGCCGAGGAGCTGATCCTGTCCGGGGCGCAGCAACCCAACGGCTATACCGAGCCGATCCTGCACCGGCGTAGGCGCGAGTTCAAAGCAGCGAATCCCAGCAACGTCGGCTGACCGGCAGGTTTCGCAATGTGGATAATCTTCGGCGTGGCAGGTGACCTGCCAGCAATGAGCGGCAAACAGAGAGGACGTGGGCGCAGGAGTGGGTAGGCACAGCATTCCCGACCCCGAGGAGTCCTCCGGCGGTTCCCCCGAGGGCGCGGCCGATGCGACCGAGTCGTTCGAACAGCCGCTGGTCCCGCCGGACGACCATCCGGGCTACCCACCGGCCCCTCCGGAGCCCGATTACCCGCGCTACGGCGACCGCGACTACCCGGAGCCCGGTTACCGTCAGCCGGAGTACGGAGAGCCGGAGTTCGAGAACGAGTACGAATCGGACTACGACGACGAGTACGAGTCCGAAACGTCGGACTATCCCGAGCCCGAGTTCCGTCGTCCCGCCGCTGAAGCAGCGTCCTATATCGCGCGAACGCCGCCACCCAAACCTCCGCCTCGCGCGCAGCACGCCGGCGACTGGGAAGGCGGCGAATGGACCGGTAGCCACCGCGCCATCCAACCGGGTCGCCGCGGCGTCAGCTGGGGCGTCATCGGCGCGCTTGTCGCGGTCGTCGTGGTGGTGGCGGCCTTCATTCTGTGGCGCTTCTTCGGCGACGCGCTGTCCAACCGGTCCAGCGTTGCCTCCGCGCGGTGCGTCGACGGCCAGAAGAACGTCGCTGTCATCGCCGACCCGGCCATCTCCGGCGAGATATCCACGCTGGCCAAGAAGTTCAACGAAACGGCCAACCCGGTCGGCGACAGCTGCGTTGCACTGGACGTCAAGCCGGCCGACTCCGACCAGGTGATCAACGGCTTCGTCGATACCTGGCCTGCGGAGCTCGGGGAACGCCCGGCGCTCTGGATTCCCGGCAGTTCGATCTCCGAGGCCCGCCTCGAGGCGGTGGCCGGCGAGGAAACCGTCGACGACAGTCGCTCGCTGGTCAGCTCGCCAGTGCTGCTGGCGATCCGTCCCCAGCTCAAAGGCGCTCTTGCACAGCAGAATTGGGGAACCCTGCCTGGCCTGCAAAGCAACCCCAACTCATTGAACGGCCTGAACCTCTCAGGCTGGGGATCGCTGCGCCTCGCCCTCCCGCTCAACGGCGACAGCGACGCGTCTTTTCTCGCGGCAGAGGCGGTCGCCGCGGCGTCGGCGCCTGCCGGAGCGCCCCCGAGTGCTGGCACCGGCGCGGTGAACACGCTGATGTCGGCTCAGCCCAAGCTCGCCGACAATAAGGCGACGACCGCGATGGACGCACTGCTCAATGCGACCAACCCCGCTGCGGCACCGGTACACGCCGTCGTCACCACCGAGCAGCAGTTGTATCAGCGCGGTACGTCACTTCCCGACGCGAAGAACGTGGTGGCCTCGTGGCTTCCGCCGGGTCCGACCGCGGTGGCCGACTACCCGACCGTTCTGCTCAAGGGCACCTGGCTGTCACAGGAACAGATCACCGCCGCCAGCGAGTTCTCCCGGTTCCTGCGCAAGCCAGAACAACTCGCCGAGCTCGCCAAGCTCGGCTTCCGTACCGACGGCGGCCAGACGCCGAAGAGCGACATCACGAACTTCGCGCCGGTGTCGGCTCCCCTATCGGTCGGCGACAGCGCCATGCGGGCCACCCTGGCCACCGCGCTCACCGCGCCTGCGGGCAATCCCGGCCGTCACGATCATGCTCGACCAGTCGATGAACGCCCAGGAGGGCGGCAAGAGCCGGCTGGCCAATGTGGTGGCAGCACTCGATGCTCAAGTGCAGACGATGCCGCCGACGGCGGCGGTCGGGCTGTGGACGTTCGACGGTGTCGAGGGGCGATCAGAGGTTTCGATGGGTCCGCTGGCCGATACTGTTGGCGGCAGACCGCGCTCGGCTGCCCTGGCCGCGGCGCTGGACGAGCAGACGGCATCGAGCGGCGGCGCGGTGTCATTCACGACGCTGAGACTCGCCTACGACGACGCGCTGGCGAAGTTCCGTCCGGGACAAACCAATTCGATCCTCGTTATCACCGCCGGCCCGCACTCCGACCAGAGCCTCGACAGCAGCGGCCTGCAGGATTACGTGCGTCGCTCCTTCGATCCCGAAAAGCCGATAGCAATCAACGTGATCGACTTCGGCGGCGACCCCGACCGCGCGGCGTGGCAGGGGGTCGCTGAGATCAGCGGCGGCGGCTACCAGAACCTGTCGACGTCGGCATCGCCAGACCTGACGACGGCGATCACCACGTTCCTCGGCTAACGCGTCGGCGAATCACGCACCGCGCCATGTCCTCTCGGTGCGTTCGTTATCCGCCCGGCGGTGCGGCGCCGACACCAAGCAGAGGGCCCAGCTGGCCGAGCACGTCGACCGGATTGGGCTTGGGCGGCGGCGCGGCATCGGTCTTCTGCCAGTCCTGGCACTCGCTGCTCGTGAATGCGGTATCGCCCTCTTCGATCTGAACGATCTGCGGCTTCTTGGTCATCGCGTTGGCAACGATGCCGTCGGCGTTGACCCGCTTCCAATAGCACGCCCCGTCCCCAATCGGGCCGGCGGACTGGTACACACCCGGCATGATGTCGGTTCCCACCGCAAAGGTGCCGTCACCGAAGCTGGTTTTCGGCCCCGGCGGCGGTGGCGGCGGGGTGGGATCGGCGTTGGCCAATGCCGTCGACGCAGACCAGCCGACGACGAGCACAGCGGCTGCGACCGCGATTCGAGACTTCATGTGAACGCCTCCACCGGTGGACATGAACACATCAGGTTCCGATCACCATACGCGCCGTCGATACGCCGGACCGGCGGCCATACCTTGGGCCGGAAGGTCTTGCCCAGCGGATAGGCCGCCTGCTCGCGACTGTAGGGATGAGACCACTCGGCGACGAGCAGGCTCTCCGCGGTGTGCGGTGCCCCCCGAAGCGGGTTGTCGTCGGCGGGCCAGGCGCCCGAGCCGACCTGGTCGATTTCGGCGCGAATCGCGATCATCGCCTCGCAGAACGCATCCACTTCGGCCATGCTCTCGCTTTCCGTCGGCTCGACCATCAGCGTGCCCGCCACCGGGAAGCTCATCGTCGGGGCGTGAAAACCGTAGTCCGCCAGTCGTTTCGCGACATCATCGACCGTGACGCCGGTGGATTTCGTGATTCCGCGCAGGTCGAGGATGCACTCGTGGGCGACCATGCCGTTCTCGCCGGTGTAGAGCACCGGGTAGTACTCGTCGAGGCGACGGGCGATGTAGTTCGCCGAGGCGATCGCGGTGAGCGATGCCGCGCGCAACCCGTCGGCACCCATCATCCGGAGGTAGGCCCAGGTGATCGGCAGGATCGACGCCGATCCGTACGGCGCCGAGGACACCGTGTGCTCGGCTGGAAGTTCGTCGGAAAACGGATGGCCGGGCAGATACGGCTGCAGGTGGGCCCGGACCGCGACCGGACCGACCCCGGGCCCCCCGCCGCCGTGCGGGATGCAGAACGTCTTGTGCAGGTTCAGGTGGCTGACGTCGCCGCCGAACTTCCCCGGCCGCGCCAGTCCGACCAGTGCGTTGAGGTTCGCGCCGTCGACGTACACCTGGCCGCCGACGTCATGCACCGCTGCGCAGATCTCGGCGATGTCGTGCTCGTACACGCCGTGGGTGGACGGATAGGTGATCATCAAGGCGGACAACCGATCCGCGTGTTCGGTGACCTTGGTCCGCAGGTCGTCGAGGTCGACGTCGCCGTTGGCCCGGCACGCCACCACCACGACGCGCATGCCGACAAGGGCCGCGGACGCCGCGTTGGTGCCGTGCGCGCTCGACGGGATCAGACACACGTCGCGGTCCGGCTCACCACGTTCGGTGTGGTACGCCCGGATCGCCAGCAGCCCCGCGTATTCGCCCTGCGAACCCGCGTTGGGCTGCAGCGACACCGCGTCATAGCCGGTCAGCTGCGTCAGCCAGGACTCGAGGTCCGCGATCAGCTTGCGCAGACCCGGCGCGTCGGCGTGCGGCGCGAACGGATGCTGGCGGGCGAACTCGGGCCAGGTGATCGGCTCCATCTCGGCCGCGGCGTTGAGCTTCATGGTGCACGAGCCGAGCGGAATCATGCTGCGGTCCAACGCGATATCTTTGTCGGCCAGCGACCGTAGATAGCGCATCATCTCTGTCTCGGTGCGATACCGGGTGAATGCGGGATGGGTCAGGAACTCCGATGTCCTGGTGGCGATGTCTGGCCCGTCGAAGCCGCCCGCGGCAGAAGCGCCGTTGTTGGATGTCGCCGCCGTTGCGGCTCCGAACGCCGCCAGCACGCCGTCGACGTGTTCGGGCGTTGTCGCCTCGTCACAGGACACGGAGACGTGGTCATCGTCGACGAGCCAGACGTTGATGCCGCGCGACTTGGCCTCGTCGCGGACCTGTGCGGCCCGACCGGGCACCCTCGCCAGCACGGTGTCGAAGAACCGGTCGTGCACGACGCCGACGCCTGCCGCCGAAAGCCCGGCCGCCAGGGTGCGCGCGCGGTCGTGGACCCGGCGGGCGATGCCGGTCAGCCCGTCGGCACCGTGATAGCTGGCGTACATCGCGGCGATCACGGCGAGCAGAACCTGCGCGGTGCAGATGTTGCTGGTCGCCTTGTCACGGCGAATGTGCTGTTCGCGGGTCTGCAGGGACAGCCGGTAGGCCGGTGAGCCGTCGGCGTCCACCGAAACCCCGACCAGTCGGCCAGGCAGTTGCCGCGCGTGGTTGGTGTGCACGGCCAGATAGCCGGCGTGCGGTCCGCCGAAACCCATTGGGACGCCGAAGCGTTGGGTGCTGCCGAATGCCACGTCGGCACCGATCTCGCCCGGCGGCGTGATCAGCGTCAACGCGAGCAGGTCGGCCCCGATCGCCACCAGCGCACCGCGCTCGTGGGCCTGGCTGACCAGTTCGGTCCAGTCGACCACTTCCCCACCCGCGCCAGGCAGCTGGGTGATCACACCGAAGAACTCGCCGTCGGGCAGGCCGTGGCGCAGGTCGGCGGTGACGATCTCGATGCCCAGCGGCTCGGCCCTGGTGGCCAGGACGGCCGCGGTCTGCCGGTACAGGTCGGCATCGACGGCCAGCCGGTGCGACGTGCCGCGCACCGCGCGATGCATCAGCGTCATCGCCTCTGCCGCGGCGGTGCCCTCGTCGAGCATCGATGCGTTGGCCACCTCGAGGCCGGTCAGGTCGGCGACCATGGTCTGGAAGTTCAGCAGCGCCTCGAGCCTGCCCTGGCTGATCTCCGGTTGATACGGCGTGTACGCGGTGTACCAGGCCGGGCTCTCCAGGATGTTGCGCCGCAGCACGGGAGGGGTCAGCGTGTCGTAGTAGCCCTGACCGATCATCGAAACCGCGACGGTGTTCGCGTCGGCGAGTGCGCGCAGCTCTGCCAGCGCCTGCTCTTCGGTCGCCGCCTGGGGCAGCTGGTCGAGTCCGGGTGCGACGCCCTCGGCGGACAACGCGTCGAGAATGCCTGCGGGAAGCGCCTTGTCGGCGAGCTCGTCCAGCGAGCCAACGCCGATGGTCTTGAGCATTGTGGCGACGTCATCGGCGTCCGGCCCGATGTGCCGGTCCGCGAAATTCGGTTGATCGTGGGAGAACATCCATCTCCTGACGCTTGAGGGCGCAGAACCCGCTGGGGTTCCTCTCCCTCAGTCGTCGACCCGCTATGGGCGCTCCAGAGGCATTCGGGGCCCTGCGCGGTCCGGGTGCCTGAGAGTTTGACGGAGAGGTGTTGCTCCTTCGGCGTCCGTGGCTGGCGGCCACGGATCTCTCCCGCGCAGGGGCGATGCGCCGCCGATTCTACCGGCAGGCGCGCATGCGTGGGCTGTCAGCCGATCTTGCGGTCGCGGTGCTTGCGCCTAGACGCCAGCTCATCCTCCGGCGCGCTGATCGACTCACCACCATCGGCGCGCTCGCCAGGGAAATCGGCGATGGCGCCGGTCAGTTCCCGCATCGCGCCGGAGACCGCGATGCCGAATACCCCCTGGCCACCCTGCAGGAGGTCGACGACTTCCTCGGCCGACGTGCATTCGTAGACGGTGGTGCCGTCGGAGAACAGCGTGATGTTGGCCAGATCGCGAACACCGCGCTGGCGCAGGTGGTCGACGGCGACGCGGATGTTGTGCAGCGAGATGCCGGTGTCCAGCAGTCGCTTGACGATCTTGAGGACAAGGATGTCCTTGAACGAGTAGAGACGCTGGCTGCCGGATCCGGCGGCGCTGCGAATCGACGGCACGACCAGCGAGGTCCTGGCCCAGTAGTCCAACTGGCGGTAGGTGATCCCGGCGATCTGGCAGGCGCTCGGTCCGCGGTAGCCGACAAGCTCGTCCGGCACCGAATCATCGGGGAACAGCCCGGCCTGTACGGGTTCGCTGGG
Organism: uncultured Actinomycetota bacterium; assembly: GCA_963716505.1. GTDB lineage: Bacteria > Actinomycetota > Actinomycetes > Mycobacteriales > Mycobacteriaceae > Mycobacterium. The sequence goes on along the minus strand of CAVQTL010000008.1, from coordinate 375,812 downwards.
AGTCGGGGCCGACGGCTGTGGCGCACCATCGCCAGAGGATAGATCCAGTTGCTCTTGACGTGGCGTGTCTTCCACTCTCGAATCCTCTCGCCGATCGAACTCGCGTCTGTGACCTGCACCGCGGCACGTTTGCCAAAGCCCGAATGTGTCGAGCATACGCTCCCCGACGAACCCTGACTGCCCGTCGTGACCATCAAAGTATGGCTGCCCCGATCACGGTTGGCGGAAACCCGCGCCGCGTGTCGAGCCGAAAGCGTCAGTTGAGACGCATCCGTGATGTTCGCGCCGCGAGTTCAGGTGGCCTTGAAGTCGTCGGGCGACACGCTGTCGAGGAATTCCTTGAACTTCTCCACCTCGTCCTCGCGCACCGCGCCCGTTGCCTCGTCATCGTTCTCGTCGGGAATCAGCAGCCCGGCCTCGGCGAGCACCGCCTCCTCGACGTAAATCGGCACCCCGACCCGCAGCGCGATGGCCACCGAGTCCGACGGCCGCGCCGACACCTTGATGTCGCGATCGAAGATCAGATCGGCGTAGAAGGTGCCCTCTTGGAGGTCGACGATGCGCACCTCTTTGAGCGAATGGCCAAGTGCGGCAATGAGATCTCGGATCAGGTCATGGGTCAGCGGGCGGGCAGGCTCGACGCCCTGCTGCTCGAGGGCGATCGCCGCAGCCTCGGACTGGCCGATCCAGATCGGCAGATAGCGGTCACCGTTGGACTCGCGCAGCAGCAACACTGGCTGGTTCTGGGGCTGCTCCACGCGTATGCCGACCACACGAACCTCACCCATCTGTGTCTGCCCTCCGCACCGCTGAAGCCAATACGACGAGTCTAATCCTCACCTGTCAAGAACGTCGCGCACGGCCGACTTGATCAATGACGTGTGCAGTGTGATAGCCAGCGCGGCCACCTCGCGGGCCAGATCGTCGGCTCGATCCCGCGCACCTGCCTTGCCCGCCTTGACCACCGGTCCGGCGATCTGGGAGATCAGATCGGACTGCCGGTCGGCGGCCGACCTGAAGGCACGCAGATGCCGGGGCTCCACCCCGTACTCGGCGAGCGCACGAGCACACTGGGCGATGACCACGGAGTGCTCGTCGAAGAACCCGCCGGGCCCCGTCGTGATCACCCCCTCCTTGATCAGCGCGATGAGCACCGTGTCGCCCACCCCCGAGCGCGCCAACAGGTCTTCGCGGCTCAGCCGCACCTGGGTCGGTGCCACCGCGGCGTCAATGTCCGCAGGCGCGCCGGACACCGGCACCAAACGCGGTACGCCGTAGGGGGATCCGGTGTGCGGCAGCTCGCCGTCGGGCTGAGCGTCGAGCTGCGCCTTGATGACCTTCAACGGCAGGTAGTTGTCGCGTTGCGCGGTCAGGATGAAACGCAGCCGGGCACAGTCGTACGCGGTGAACCGCCGATAACCCGACGCCGACCGCTGCGGCGTGACCAGTCCCTCGGCCTCCAGAAAGCGAATCTTGGAGATGGTCACGTCCGGGAAGTCCGGTCGCAGCGAGTCGAGTACCGCTCCGATCGACATCCCGGTTAACGCGGGCGTGTCGGGGGCGGTCACCTAGCTGCCCGGCCCGCTGTCGTCGTCCGTCTTGGGACCAGTCAGGAACACCAGGCGAAACTTGCCGATCTGCACTTCGTCGCCGTTGGCCAGAACTGCCGAGTCAACCGGCTCCCTGTTGACGTAGGTGCCGTTGAGGCTGCCCACGTCGACGACCTGGAACTCACCGTTCTCCAGCCGGAACTCTGCGTGGCGTCGGCTCACCGTGACGTCGTCGAGGAAGATGTCGCTGTCGGGATGTCTGCCTGCCGACGTGGTCGGCTGGTCGAGCAGGAAGCGTGACCCCGCGTTGGGCCCGCGTTTGACGACGAGCAACGCCGATCCCACCGGCAGGCCCTCGACCCCCGAGACCGCCCCCTCGGTGCCCGCAGACGCCGGGGCGTCCAGTTCGTTGAGGAAGTCGGCGCGGAACACCGATGTCGTCTCCACGGTGAGATCGTCAGACGTCTGGTCAGCCCCAGAATTCTGATCCTTATCCGTCACCCGCTGCTCCTCACTGGCTGCTGTGGCGATATCTGGCCGGGCCCGCCGTGGGCCCCCTGTCCAGCCGTCATTCGTCTGACGTCGACCGTACCGCGCGGCGGTCGTCGTTGGGTCCACCCCCGCCGGATCAACATGAAGACGTCTCGCGGGCAGTCGGTGGAACCGATCGCTGAAACCCTAACAACATCTCATTCGGTCACCAGCGCCTGGTAGCCGTCGGCGTCCAACAGCCCGCCCAGCTCTCCTGCCAGTTGGTCAGCGTCGGCCTGCAGCTCGACGAGCCAACCATCGCCGTAGGGATCGGAGTTGACCAGCTGCGGGCTGCCCTCCAGATCACCATTGACAGCAACGACTTTCGCCGTCACGGGCGAGTACAGGTCGGACACCGACTTCGTCGACTCGACCTCGCCGAAAGAGTCCCCCGCGGTGACGTCGGTGCCGACATCGGGTAGCTGGACGAACACCACGTCCCCGAGGGACGACTGGGCGAAGTCGGTGATGCCGACCCTTACGGTGTCGTCACCGACACGCTGCACCCACTCGTGTTCGGCGGTGTAGGACAGGTCGGGCGGGATTTCGCTCACGGCGCTCCTCTTCGCAGGTGGTGCTCACTTCACGGGCTGAGCGTATTGGCGGGCTTTCGGTTGCCGCAAGGCGGTGACATCCACGCGGTCGGATTGTTGTACCACCATCGTGCCGCCCACGCGCTCAACACTGTCCATCGCGCCGCCGGGGATGTTCATCGCTGCCGCCAGCGTGGGTGGATCGCCAATGGCCACAACGCTATACGGGGGGTTGAGGGTCTGACCGTCGATCTCGAGTGCGCCGGGCCTTCCGACCACCCAGGTGTCCACCCCGACCCGGACAGAGACCTTCGGGTCGCCCTGTCCGCCCTGGATCTCCATCGCCTCGGCACCGGCGTTGCGTAGCTCGTTGATCACATCGAGCATGGTTTCCGGTGCCACCCCAACGGCGGCGTCGTCGATGGTCAGGGTCACCCCGGGACCCGTCGCTGACACCGAGCCGATCAGGATCGACAGCGCAGCCAGCCGGGCCTGGGCGTTCTCGATCGCTGCCTGGTCGCTGCTGCCTGACGCCTGCAGCGACGCAAGTGTTCGCTGGAGGTCGGCGACCTCGGTGTTCAACGCGGCCTCCCGCTGCTGCAACGAATCCAGCAGCACCAGCAGGTCGGCCGGTCGCGCGGTCTCCAGCGAATCGCCCGAATCGTTCTGCCGGACCTGGGTGACGATCGCGATGCCGAGCAGCACGCACAGCAGCACGCCGAGCGCCCCGAACGCCAGCTGCGACCGTCCCCGCCGCATCACCCCCTGGACGCCTGCGGGCTGCAGGTCGCCGATCTGCTGCGCGGGCTCGTCGGGCGGCAGTTCGTGCCGGCCGGCCGGTTCGGCCTCGTGCGCTCCGGGGGTGTCGGGGGTGTCGGGAGTGTCGGGGGTGTCGGTGCTCATAGGTCAGGCGCCGAACAGTCTGCGCCGCAGGGCCGCGGCGTTGCCGAAGATCCGGATTCCGAGCACGACGATGATCGCGGTCGACAGTTGCGTGCCGACGCCGAGCTGGTCGCCGACGTAGACGATGAGCGCGGCGACGAGGACGTTGAACACGAACGACACCACGAAGACTTTCGAGTCGAAGATCCGCTCCAGATATGCCCGCAGCCCGCCGAACACCGCATCGAGCGCGGCGACCACTGCGATCGGCAGATAGGGTTCGACGAACTCGGGCACGCTGGGATGGAAGACCAGGCCGAGCACGATGCCGATGACAAGTGCGGCGATTCCGATCATTTGTCTCCGATTTCCTTGGCGAAGTTGACATCTCGCTCCGAACCGGCGGGCACGGTCATGTCGTCGCCCGCGCTGACGGTGACCACGACGCCATACGAGGCCTCCAATAGGCGCAGCCGCTGCAGGCCGGGGCTGCGGTCGAACGCATCGGCCATGCCGTGCGGTGGGCCGACGGCCAGAATCGCGTAGGGGCCGGCGATCGGCTGATTGTCGACCAGGATGCCGCCGCCGGCCTGCCGGATGGTCACGTTGGGTCCGATCCGCACGCCGCCCACCGAGATCGCCTCGGCGCCACTGGCCCACAGCGAGTTGACCACCAGCTGCAGGTCCCGATCCAGGATGACCTGGCGGCTGCCCTCCACGCGTTCCTTCGATACGTCGCTGAGGTCATTCGAGGCGCCGGGATCGGTGATCGTCACCGTCAGTCCAGGCCCGGCCACCGCGGTGGCCGCCGCCGAGAAGTTGGCGCCGTCCAGGCTGCCGAGCAGTTGCCTGCCACGTTCGTCGCCCTCGAGGCGGCTGCGTCGTTCGGTGTCGAGCTCGGTGGCCAACGCATCGCGGCGGGCGGTCGCGGCGCCCGTCGCCTCCTCGGCGGACCGCACGCTGCCCGAAAGCACCTGCTGGCTCTCCCGCACACCTGGCGCGGTGGCCTGCGCCTGCGCGACCGCGAATGCGAACACGGTCGCGATCGCCAGGGCGGCGAGCACCTGCCAGCCGGCGCTGGCCAGCCGGCTTCTGGGTGGCGCGCCCGCGCTGCGCTGCGCGGCCGCCGCCGCGTAACCGGGGTCGAGGTGCTCGGACAACAGCGACCGCAGCAGCGACGGCACGGGGATCAGCGTCGGTGCGCCCGCCTCGTGCGTGTTGCGTCCGGCATCCGGGTCATACCCGCCGAGCGCCCTCGCGGGGTCAACCACGGGACGGCGCCTTGGGCATGTGACTCATCACCATCCCCACCTGCACGAGGTAGAGCACGGCAGACCACAGATAGAGCGCAAGGCCCCAGATCACAAATGCCCATCCGCACGCCAGGATGACGCGACTCCACAGCGCATCCCACTGCCCGAGCAGGATCAACGGGAACCCGGACATGAGCGCGAATGTCGCCCCCTTGCCGATGTAGGTCACCGGCAGCGCCGTCAGCCCGCGGGTGCGCAGCAGCGGCAGGGTGGCGGCCAGCACCGCGTCGCGACCGATCAGGGTGATGACGATCCACCACGGCACGATGCCTGCGAAACCGAACGCGAGCGGCACCGTCAGCATGTAGATCCGGTCGACGGCCGGGTCGAGAAGCTCACCGAGCCGAGACGACTGGTTGTCGACCATCCGCGCGATCTTGCCGTCGGCCCAGTCCGAGAAGCCGCTGAACATCAGCACTGCCACCGCCCAGCCGTTGGCGTGCGCGACCAGCAGCAGATAGAGAAAGACCGGAACCAGCAGAAGGCGCAGCACCGACAGCGCGTTCGGCACCGTCACCACGCGATCACGCACTTCCCCCGGCGCGCGGTCCATGGGATAAACCTAGCGCGTTATCCCCGGCATGCTCAGCGCCGACATGGAGTCGTCCGAGAGCGGATTGTCATGAACCATGTACGTCCACGTCGAGGTCGGCCGGGCCAGCTTGGACAGGTCGAGCCCCTGCTCGTCTTCGAGCACGTTCGCGGTCTCGAACGTCTGCTGTGCGGCCTCGATCGCGTCGGCGGCCAACGAGCCGAACGCGTCGACGGCCATCCGGTGGAACTCGTCTATCGGCTTCTGATGCCCCAACTTACGAAGGTGAATGCTTTCGCGAATATCAGCAAGGTAGCCGAGATGATCCGCCCACCCGCGGTCGAGGTGGTACAGCATGATCTGCCTGCAGATCCGCTCCAGCTGTTCCTCGCTGAGCTCTTCGGACAACTCCTCGTAGCGGTCCGACGACTTCTTCTCCAGTTCCTCGCGGGCAGTCGGCGTGCGCAGCAACGTGTTTCGGCGCTCGACGAGGATGGCGCGCTGCTGCGCGATCAGCTCGTTAAACTGCCAGGTGTCGGCGTGCACCGACAGCAGCCGGCCTTCGGCGACCCGCTGCGCGTGATCGAGCAGGTTGGCCGCCTTCTTGTTCACGACGAGGCCGTCCTCATCGGTGTCGGCCGGCAGCTTGTTCAACTTCTCCGACTCGAGGTGCGACACCACCACGTCGTCTTCCCAGCTGGAGAAGAACACCGACGAACCGGGGTCACCCTGGCGACCCGCTCGGCCACGCAGCTGGTTGTCGAGCCGTTCGGTGTGGTGCCGTCCCGTCCCGACCACATGCAACCCGCCGAGTTCGGCGACCTCGTCGTGATCGGCCTCGTCGGACCCACCCAACCGGATGTCGGTGCCGCGGCCCGCCATCTGCGTTGACACCGTCACCGAGCCCAGCTTGCCCGCCTCGGCGATGACCTCGGCTTCCTCCTCGTCGTTCTTCGCGTTCAGCACGACGGCCGGAACGCCCGCCTTGACCAGCCGCTCGTGCAGCTCCTCGGATTCGGCGACGTCGCGGGTGCCGACCAGGATCGGCTGCTTGGTCTTGTGCACTTCGGTGATGTGCTCGACGATCCCGTCGGCCTTGGCGGCGGCGGTGATGTACACGCGGTCCGCTTCGTCCTCCCGGATGTTGGGGGCGTTGGGCGGGATCGGCGAAACGCCGAGCCTGTAGAACTTCCGCAACTGCTCGCCCGCGGCCAGCGCGGTGCCCGTCATCCCGCACACCGTCGGATAGCGGTTGACCAGCGCCTGCACGGTGATGGTGTCGAGCACCTCGCCGGTCTCCGTCGTCTCGATGCCCTCCTTGGCCTCCACGGCGGCCTGCAGCCCGTCGGGCCAGCGCTGCAGCTGCGCGATGCGGCCGCGGCTGGCGTTGATCAGATGCACGGCGTCGTCGCGGACGATGTAGTGCACGTCGCGGTGCAGCAGGACGTGGGCGTGCAGGGCGACGTTGACCTCGGTCAGGGTGGTGCCGACGTGCTCCTCCGAGTACAGGTCGATGCCGCCGAGTTTGGCCTCGATCTTTTGCGCGCCCGCCTCGGTGAGGTGCACGTTGCGGCTGTCCGAATCGGTGTCGAAGTCGTCGCCGGCGACCAATTCGCCGACCAGCCGGATGATTTCGAGCTTCGGGAGTTCGCGGTGCGACGTGCCCGCAAGCACCAGCGGCACGAGCGCCTCGTCCACGAGCACCGAATCGGCTTCGTCGATCAGTGCCACGTCGGGGTTCGGCGATACGAGGTCGTCGACGTCGGTGACGAGTTGGTCGCGCAGCACGTCGAACCCGATCTCGTTGATGGAGGCATAGGTGATGTCGCACTTGTATGCGGCGCGCCGCTCATCGGCGGTCGAGTCCGCGGTGACCCAGCCGACGGTCAACCCCATCGCTTCCAGCAGTGGGCCCATCCACTCGGCATCGCGCTTGGCCAGGTAGTCGTTGATGGTGACGACGTGGACGTGCCTGCCTGCGAGCGCGTAGCCGGCGGCGGCGATCGCACCGGACAGCGTCTTGCCCTCGCCGGTGGCCATCTCGATGACATCGCCCGCCAGCATCCGCAGTGCTCCCAGCAGCTGAACGTCGAACGGCCGCAGCCCGGTCGTGCGTTCGGAGGCCTCGCGGGCGATGGCGAGGAACTGCGGGATGTCCTTCGACTCTGCGAGGCCCTTCAGGTGCAGCAGCTCGGTGGCCTTCCGCAGCTGCTCTTCGTCGAGGTCGGCAGCCTTCTCGTCGAACCCGTCGGCGGCGCTTACCTGCGCCATCGAGCGGGCCTGATCCCTGTCGGTGCTCGCGCCGAGCAGTTTCCAGAATCGGTTGCTGACACCACTTGAGGTGCGGGTCTTCGTTCTCGCCACGAGAGCTACGGTACGCGGCGCTTCTTCTTCACCGCGAGCGTCCGTGTCTGTACGCAGACTCGCCGGTAGAGGCGTGCATTTTGCGCACGCTCGCGCTCAGTGAGCGGCCGCAAAGTCGACCCGCACCGAGTCGCCGACCGTCTCGAACCCGATGCGCTGATAGATACCGTTGGATGTCGGGTTGGCCAGGTCGGCGAACAGCACGACCTCGGCGACGCCGGCGCGACGGGCAAGGTCTGCTGCTGCGGCAGTCACAGCGGAGCCGTAGCCGCGTCCGCGCGAATTCTGCGGCGTGAAGACGGGGCCGATGCGGGAGACCCCGGCCGAGGGCGCGCGCAACATCGCCATGCTCACCGCCGTGCCGCCGTCCTCCCAGAGCACGAAGCGGTCGCCGACAGCGTCCGCGTTGTCGATGAACCGCTCCCCCGCCGCGTCATCGCGTTGGTGACTGAAGGTCTGCACGAAGAAGTGCTCCACCCAGTCGACGAGTACCGCTCGATCCGCTGTGTTCGCTTCCCGGTGAGCGCCCGACACGCCGCGCGGTGGTTGCAAAGTCCCTAAGCGATAGAGCCGTTCTTCCATCGTCACGGTGCCCTCGAGCCCAGTCACGGCGCGCCATGCGTCTGCGAACTCCAGCGCCAGGTTGCGTAAACCGCGGACGCCAACCAGATCCGGGCGGATACGTGCCAGCTCGGTCGCAACGACGCTATGGGCGTCGATGGGTATTCCATTGCACGCCAACGGGTATGGCGGAGTCTGCAGCGCCGCCCCGATGGCTACCCCAGCGTCCCACACGGTGAGCAGGAGCGCGTCGTCGCCGAATCTGCCCGATCGCAGCAGGGTCAGCTCGATCGTGTTCCCGACGGGGTCGCGACGATACAGCGGCTCCGCGATGTCACGGAACTCGTCGGCGACCTCATGCACACGTACCTCCACGTGCCCAGGATTACCGCCACGTCCCGCTGCGTCGAGCGAATTTCACACCGCGAGCGACCGCTGTTGTACGGATAAGCGCGGCGTGTCGTGTACAGACACGGGCGCTCGCGGTGCGAGGTTAGGCGAGGTTCGACCGGCGCGGGTACGCGACCTGCGGATCGGTGAGTGTGTTGACCACCGCAGGCACGCCGGAGGCGAAGGCCCGCTCGAGCGCGGGCCGCAGCTGGGCCGGTGTCGACACCAGCTCGCCATGCCCGCCGAGTGCGGTCACCACCTGGTCGTAGCGGGTGCCCGGCCGCAGCTCGGCCACCACCGAGTAGCCGTACAGGAGTTCCATGGGGTGCTTCTCCAGCGCCCAGATCCCGTTGTTGCCGATCACCGAGACGACGTGAACTCCGTGGCGCACCAACGTATCCCATTCCATGCCGCTGAAGCCGAATGCGCCGTCGCCCTGCAGCAGCACCACCTGCCGGTCGGGTCGGGCCAGCTTGGCGGCCAGCGCGTAGCCGGGACCCGAGCCAAGGCAGCCGAACGGCCCGCTGTCCAACCAGGCGCCGGGCACATAGCTGTCGATGACGCGTCCGGCGTAGGAACCGAAGTCACCGGCATCGATCACCACGATCGCGTCGCGGTCCAGCAGCGGCTTCAACTCGGCGTACACCCGCATCGGATGCAGCGGGCTGCGATCATCGGTCAGTTCGGCCTCCTCGGCGGCACGGCCCGCCGACTCCACCGCCCTCAGGTCGCCGATCCAGGTTTCGTGGTCGGCGGTCCGCTCGCCGGCCAGCGCCGCCAGCGTTGTCGGCAGGTCGCCGTACAACTCGGCAGCGACGTCGCGCGGATGCGGCCGCTCCGGCACGACGCGATCGGCGACGATCAGCCGGGTCTGCTCTCCGAAGACACCGCCGAACCCGAGTCGGAAATCCATCGGAACGCCGATCACCAGCGCAACGTCGGCCTCCTTCAACGCCTTTGACCGCGCGCGCGAAAAGGCCAGCTCATGGTCGGCCGGCACCGTTCCGCGCGCCATGCCGTTCATCAGCACCGGAATGCGCAGCGCCTCGGCCAGCGAAAGCAGCGCCCCCTCGGCATGGCCCCACCACACGTTGGTGCCCGCCATGATCACCGGGCGCTGCGCGGCGGCGAGCAGACCCACCGCGACGTTCAACGCCTCGCCGTCGGCCGGTACCGGATCCGGCCGCCCCGCGAGCGCACCGGGGTCGCCCGCGTCGTCGGCCGCACCGAAGACGTGATCCATCGGGAAGTCGACGAACGCGACACCCGTCGGTGTTCCTCCGGCACCCATGGCCGCCCGCAGCGCGTCGTCGATGAGCCCGCCGACCGCGTCCGCCGACTGCGCGGTGGCTGCGAACCGGGTCAGCGGCGCCACGAACGGCACGTGATCGATTTCCTGCAGCGAACCCTGACCCCAGCGCAGCGCCGGTGCCCGGCCGCCGAGCACGAGCAGCGGCGACTGGTTCTGCTGGGCGGCGCCCATTGCGCTCATCCCGTTGGTCACGCCGGGACCCGCGGTCAGCGCCGCCACGCCGGGCACCCGAGTGACCTTCGACCAGCCCTCGGCCGCGAAGGCCGCGGTCTGCTCGTGTCTGGTGTCGATCAGCCGGACACCCTCGGCGCGGCATCCGTCGTAGATGGAGAACAGATGACCACCGGAGAGCGTGAAGATCGTGTCGATACCGCTGGCGCGCAATCGGCGGGCGATCAGGTGTCCGGCGCCTATCTTGCGTCCCGATGCAGCGTCGATGCTCATGGCCGCAGCATAATCACACTCATGGTTGACACCGACGTGCTGATATCAGCCGCCGGCCCCATCGGACTGACGGCGGCGCCGGCGGCCGCGCCCCCGATGCGATCGGTCTGACCCGCGACGCTGTCACGGGTCCGGTGCGGCTGTTCTCGCTTCTTGGTAGTCGTGACCACGTGTTGTTGCTGTCCGCCGACGGATCCGCCGTGTACGTCGTGCGACCGGACGGCTATCTCTCCTTCACCGTCATCCCGAATCGACGCCGACGGCTGGTCGCCCACCTGTCCTCGACATTCGGCGCAAGCGTGTCGACCACGGCGGCGCCCGACCTGCGGTAGCTTCGCCGCAGGCTGGCTCCGGCGGGAGGGAGGTGTCGCGGGGTGAACACCGGCACCTTCAGGTCGTCGATCGACTGGAGCCATGAACTCCTCAACTCCACCGTGTGGGTGCTGGTGGCATTCGCGATCACCGCGCCGTGCCTGATCGTCGTTCTCGTCCTGATCGGACGGATCACCGAGTGGGGCCGGCAGTTCTGGCGCATCACCGGGCCGTACTTCACGGGCAGGCAGAGCCTGGTGGTGTGGGCCACGTTGGCGCTGCTGCTGATGTCGACGATCATCGCGGTCCGCATCACCGTCTTGATCAGCTACTACACCAACGACGTCTTCACCTCGCTGCAAGTCGCCCTTCAGGGGATCGCAACGGGCCGAAGGCGATGTCACCGATTCGGGCATCCACGGGTTCTGGATGACCATCGGCATCTTCCTCATCCTCGCGGTGGTGCACGTCGTCCTCAACCTGGCCGACATGTACCTGATGCAGCGGTTCATCATGCGATGGCGGATCTGGTTGAGCGGCAGGTTGATTGACGACTGGCTCGGCGACTTCGCCTACTACCGCAGGCAATTCTTCCGCCGTCCTAACGACAACCCCGACCAGCGCATCCAACAGGACATCGACATCTTCACCACGGGGGTCGGTGGCCAGCCCAACAACCCGGCGTACGGGTCGGGCCACACCTTGTTGTTCGGTGCGGTCGCGGCGGTGCTGTCGGTGATCGCATTCGGCGCGATCCTCTGGCGGTTGTCGGGAGCCCTTGACGCTGGGCGGCTCACCCTCCCGCGCGCGTTGTTCTGGATCGTCATCGCCTACGTGCTGGCGGCCACCGTCATCGCCTTCGTCATCGGCAGACCTCTGATCCAGTTGAGCTATCTCAACGAACTTCGAAACGCCGGCTTCCGTTACGCGCTGGTGCGGGTGAGGGATGCGAGCGCCGCCATCGGTTTGTACCGCGGCGAGAACACCGAACGCCGACTGCTGGGTGGGCGGCTGTCGGAGGTGATGTCGAACTACGGCAACTGGCTCAACCGCATGGTGCGGTTCACCGGCTGGAACCTGACGGTGAGCCAGGCGATCAACCCGTTGCCCTACGTCGTGCAGGCGCCACGGCTATTCGCAGGCGAGATCTCGTTCGGCGATGTCATCCAGTCGGCGACCGCGTTCGTGACGATCCACAACGCCCTGTCGTTCTTTCGAGAGGCCTACGACGAGTTCGCGAGCTACCGCGCGGCGGTGATCCGTCTCGACGGGCTCGTCGAGGAGAACCAGACGGGCCCGCAAGTTCAGCCAGGTGACGACGGCGAGCACCGCTGACGGCACCTTGGCGGTCGAAGGTGTCGAGGTGCGGACTCCCGACGGCGCGAACCTGCTTCGGGCACTCGACTTCACCCTCGAGCCGGGCGACACACTGCTGGTCAGCGGACCGTCCGGAATCGGTAAGACCGTTCTGCTGCAGAGCCTGGCAGGGCTGTGGCCGTTCGTATCGGGCAGCGTCCGGCTGCCGGCAGGCAGGCAGGCGGCGATGTTCGTGCCTCAGCTGCCGTACCTCCCGCTCGGCGACCTGCGCGCCGTCGCGTCGTACCCGAACGAGGAGGACACCGTCGACGACCGGGAGATCCAACAGGCCCTGATCAAGGTCGCCCTTCCGCAATTGGCGATCCGGCTCAATGACGTCGGCGACTGGGCAAAGGTGCTCTCGGTCGGCGAGCAGCAGCGGATCGCATTCGCCCGAATCCTGCTGACCAGGCCGCGGGCGGTGTTTCTCGACGAGTCGACCTCGGCACTGGATGAGGGCCTCGAGCTGACGCTGTACGAGCTGATTCGCGCCGAGCTGCCGGAGATGATTCTGGTCAGCGTGAGCCATCGCACCACCGTGGAGCAGTTCCACGCGCGCCAGCTGGAGCTGGTCGGTGGTGGTGAGTGGCGGCTGGAGCCACTCACCACGCGCAGTTGAGGCGTCCGCAGCGCTGGCCCGAGCCTGTCGGGGTACGTTGCCGCATGGAAGAGGGAATGTTCACCCCGACGCTGGACTGGGGCAATGAGCTTCTGGGCGTCGCTGATATGGGTCGGCCAGGCGTGGGTGATCGCGGCGATCGCCACGCTGCTGATTTGCGTCCTGCTCGCCAGGTACACCGTGTGGGGCAGGCAGTTCTGGCGCATCACCGGCGACTACTTCACAGGGCCCGGAGAGCGTCAAGGTCTGGCTGTGGCTCGCGGTGATCCTGCTCTCCGTGATGGTCGGCGTCCGGCTCTCGGTGCTGTTCACCTTCCAGGGCAGCGACATGATGACCAGCTTCCAGGTGGTCGAAGCGGGCCGGGACGTGGCAGCCGAGGCGACGACGCGGTCAAGAACTCCGGTTGGGACGGCTTCTTCCTGTCGATGATCGTCTTCTCCCTCCTGGCCACCATCTACGTCGCGCGGATCATGCTGGATTTGTTCATGATGCAGCGGTTCATGCTGGCGTGGCGCATGCTGGCTGACCGACCGGCTCACCGGCGACTGGCTCGACGGAAAGGCGTACTACCGCGGCCGGTTCATCGACGACACGATCGACAACCCCGACCAACGCATCCAGTACGACATCGACATCTTCACGGCCGGCGTCGGCGGACTTCCGAACACGCCGAACAACACCTCGACCGCCACGCTGCTGTTCGGCTCGGTCAATGCCATCGCCTCGATGATCTCGTTCACCGCGATCCTGTGGAACCTGTCGGGCACGCTCACGCTGCCGATCGTGGACATCGCGCTTCCGAAGGCCATGTTCTGGATCCTGTTCGACCTATGTGCTGTTCGCGTCGATCATCGCGTTCTGGATCGGCAGGCCGATCATCTGGCTGTCCTTCAACAACGAGAAGTTCAACGCCGCGTTCCGGTACGCGCTGGTGCGACTGCGCGACGCGTCGGAGGCCGTCGCGTTCTATCGCGGCGAGATCGCCGAACGCACCGGACTGCGCAACCTGTTCGCGCCGATCGTCGTCCAACTACAAGCGCTACGTCAACCGAATGATGGGCTTCTACGGCTGGAACCTGTCGATGAGCCAGATCATCGTCGTTGCCGCCGTATCTGTTCCAGTTCCCTCGGTTCTTCAACGGCGAGATCACCCTCGGCGCCATGACCCAGTCGGCGTCGGCGTTCGGCAACATCGAAGACGGCCTGTCGTTCTTCCGCAACGCCTACGACTCGTTCGCCGGCTATCGCGCCACGATCATCCGGCTCGACGGCCTGATCATCGCCAACGAAGAGGGCAGGGCGCTGCCCGAGATCACCACGACGCCGTGTGTCGACGGCACGGTTCGAGCTCACCGATGTCGAGGTCCGCACGCCCGACGGCAAGCAGCTCCTCGAACCCGCTCGACCTGCGCCTGGAAGTCGGCGACACATTGGTGGTCACCGGTGCATCGGGCGTCGGCAAGACCACGCTGCTGCGCAGCCTGGCCGAGTTGTGGCCCTTCACGTCCGGCACGCTGACGCGGCCGTGCGGGCCGAACGAGACGATGTTCCTGTCGCAGTTGCCCTACGTGCCGCTGGGTGACCTGCGCGGCGTCGTGAGCTACCCGAACGAAGAAGGCGACATCGACGACGCAACTCTGCAGCACACCCTGGTGAAGGTGGCGCTGCCGCATCTCGTCGACCGGCTCGACGAAGTGCAGGACTGGGCCAAGGTGCTCTCCCCCGGCGAGCAACAGCGCATCGCGTTCGCCCGCGTTCTCCTGACCAAACCCAAGGCGGTGTTCCTCGACGAGTCGACGTCCGCACTCGACGTGGGCCTGGAGTTCCTCGTCTACGACCTCGTTCGCACCGAGCTGCCGAACACCATTCTGGTCAGCGTCAGCCACCGCAAGTCGGTCGAGCAGCACCACACGCACGAACTCGAGTTGCTCGGCGATGGAGAGTGGCGATTCGGCAGGATGCAGGACGAGGAGACGGAACCCGCGCCGGTGTAACGATGCCGGGGTAGCTTCCCGGCATGGAAACGTTTACGCCGTCCCTTGACTGGGGCGACGAGTTGGTCGCGTCCGCGCTGTGGGTGGCGAAGGCCTGGGCGTTCGCCGCGATCGGCATGGTGGTAGTGCTGGCGTCTGCTCGCCCGCTACACCACCTGGGGCAGACAGTTCTGGCGCAGTCACCGGCGACTATTTCAAGGGCCGCGAGAGCCTCCCGGTGTGGGCGCTCCTTGGCGTGCTGCTGCTGTTGGTGATGATCGACGTGCGGCTCGTGGTGCTGTTCACCTATCAGTCCAACGACCAGTTCTCCGCGCTGCAGGTCGCCTTCGAAGGCGAGGGCGACTGCGAAAGACGCTGCGCATACAGTGGCTTCTGGGTTTCAATCTGATCCTCGTCGGGTTGATCGTTGCCGAGATCGTGCCGCACCCTGCTCGACACATACCTGATGCAGCGCTTCATCATCAGATGGCGGGTGTGGCTCACGCACCGGCTGACCGCTGACTGGCTCGACGGCGACGCCTACTACCGGGCGCGGTTCATCGACCGAGCCCATCGACAACCCGGACCAGCGCATCCAGCAGGACATCGACATCTTCACCACCGGCACCGGGCCGGAAACCAACACGTCCGACCGTCAGACACCGCCCAGACCCTGGTGTTCGGAACGGTCTTCGCCATCGTGTCGGTGGTCGAGTTCACCCCGATTCTCTGGAGTCTGTCGGGCCCGCTGACCCTCTTCGGTCTCACGATGCCGCAGGCGTTGTTCTGGATGGCGCTTGGTCTACGTCTTCTTCACGACGGTCGTCGCGTTCTGGATCGGACGTCCGCTGATCCGGCTGTCCTTCCGCAACGAGCTCACCAACGCCGCGTTCCGCTATGCGCTGGTGCGGCTGCGCGATGCGGGCGAGGCCATCGGCCTCTACCGCGGCGAAGACGCCGAACGAGGTGAGCTGATGACCAGGTTCGCGGCGATCATCGCCAACTACCGTGCGTTGGTCCGCCGCGGCATCGCGTTCCTCGGCTGGAACAGATCGATGAACCAGATCGTCGACCCGCTGCCGACGATCGTCCAGGCGCCGCGGCTGTTCGACGGTCAGATTCAGCTCGGTGACGTCACCAGTCGGCGATCGCGTTCAACCAGCTGCAGGATTCGCTGTCGTTCTTCCGCTCCGTCTACGACGCGTTCGCCGGCTACCGGGCGGCCATCATTCGCCTCGACGGGCTGGTGGACCGCGAACGAAACAGCAAGGGAGCTACCGTCTTTGACCGCGGTGCCGAGCACCGACGGTTCGCTCGAGCTCGACGACGTCGAGGTGCGCACACCCGCCGGGACGCGGCTTATCGATCCGCTCGACATGCGGCTCGACCCTGGCGAGTCGTTGGTGATCACCGGCACGTCGGGAAGCGGCAAGACCACCTTGCTGCGCAGCCTGGCCCAGCTGTGGCCGTTCACATCGGGCACTCTGCGTCGCCCGCAGGACGACACCATGTTCCTGTCGCAGCTGCCCTATATGCCGCTGGGAGATCTGCGCGGGGCGATCTCCTATCCTGCCGAGGCGGGCACCCACTCCGACGATGCGATACGGGCTGTCCTGGACACAGTTTCGCTCGGCCACCTGACCAGCCGGCTCGACGAGGTGGCCGACTGGGCGCAAGATCCTCTCACCCGGCGAGCAGCAGCGCATCGCGTTCGCACGTGTCCTCCTCGCCGAGCCGAAGGTCGTCTTCCTCGACGAGTCGACATCCGCACTCGACGAGGGTCAGGAGTTCGCGCTCTACAGTGCGTTGCATACGCAGCTGCCGGACTCCATCGTGGTAAGTGTCAGCCATCGGCCCAGTTTGGAGCAGCACCACAATCGGCGGCTCGAGTTGCTCGGCGACGGCGCCTGGCGACTCCAGCCGATCTAGCCCCGGGCCGCGTGGGTGCCGGCGCGGCGGCCGAAGAAGGAACCCTCGCCCAGCTGGGTGCCGCTTGAGTACCCCTTACCGTCCTGAGCGATGTTGGAGGCGCAGGCGCCCGCGGCATACAGACCCGGGACCACGCTGCCGTCCTCCCCCAGCACCTCGCCGTCGATGGTCACCGCCAATCCGCCCATGGTGAAACCGGAATACATCGCACGCCCCAGCGACATGTCGAACGCCGCCCACGGTCCTTTCGTCTGGGGCGCAACATATTCCGGCTGTTTGTGAAAGTCGGGGTCCTGTCCTTGCGCCGCATGGTCGTTGTACCGGTCGAGGGTCTCGACCAGGTTGCCTTTCGGGATTTCCAGCGCGGCTTCCATCTCCTCGACGGTCTCCCAGCCGTCGATGAACCGGATCAGCGGCATCTCGGGCATCTGCATATGGTCCTCGTCGACGATGAGGTACGCGATCTGGTCGGGCTGCTCGAGCACGAAGGCCGATGTGCGCGAGTGGTAGGAGTCCTCGGTCACGAACCGCTTCCCGTCCTTGTTGACGATGATTCCGGTGAGCAGGATCTCCGGCGGGTACGCCGCAGCGGTGATGAACATCTGGTCCAGGTTCTTCGCGACTCCGCCGGCGGAAACCCCCATCCGGATGCCGAGGCCGTCATCGTTGGGGCTGCCCAGGATGTAGGGCTCCACGACACCGTGGTGTTTCGTGCGCCGCTTCTGTCCCAGCGCAGGGGTGTGCTCGGCGACCATCTCGGGGTTCATCGCGAACCCGCCCGCTGCGACGATGACCGACTTTGCCTTGATCGCACCGGTTTCGGTGAAGTGCTTCCACCCGACACCGACCACGGCGCCGCCCTCAATGACGAGGTTCGTAACCCCGGTCTCGTAGCGAACCTCGACCCCGAGTTCGTCGGCGCGCTTGACCAGCAGATCGATGACCATGGCCGCACCACCGAGCTCACCGGGCACCGGAACCGAGTGGCCGCGCGGTGCGGGCTTGGCCTTCTCGGTGAACGGCCACACCTTCTCGTTGCCGGTGTACGACAGGCCTTCGGTGCCCGGTGGGACGACGATCTTGCCCGGGTAGAAGCTGCGCTCGAACTGAAAGCCCAAGTCCTCCAACCAGTTGAAGTGCTCGACACTGCCGTCGCAGTAGGCCCGGATCTTCTCGTGGTCCGGCTCGGGAGACACCGCGACCAGGTATTTGTACATCTCCTCGGGGCTGTCGTCGTGACCCGTGGCCTGCTGCACGGCGGTGCCGCCGCCGAGGTAGAAGTGGCCACCGGCCATTGCGCTCGTGCCACCGGCAGCAGCCGCCTTCTCCAGCACCAGCACCCGCGCGCCTGCGGCCGCAGCGCTGACTGCGGCAGATCCGCCGGAGATGCCGAAGCCGATCACCACGACGTCGACCTCGTCGGACCAACTCGTCACGTCGGCGGCGTCGACGGTCTCCGGGATCTCAGTACTCACTGCTGCTCCTGCTTCACGTAATCGAAGAACGCCCGGATCTCGGGCGGGATGTGGGCGATCTCGATGTAGGGCACGCCTGCCGCCTCTGCGGTGACGTAGGCGAACTCCATGCCGCCGGGCATCACCCCGCGCTGCACGACCTCGGAAGTGCCGACCGCCTCGTCGACGTCGTCGACCTCCACACAGATGTGGTGCAGTCCCGGGCCCACTCGGTCGAGGAACTCGGTGTAGACGCTCTCGCCCGTGACGGGGGCGATCAGCTCGAGCTGGGTGTCCCCGGCGTAACTGAACGAGATGTGCGCGACGAAATCGGCAGGCCGCCCGCGGTATGTGCACGTGTCCGGGCCGAAGTGCACGTCCGGCACGCGAATCCACTTCTTGGCGCCCAACAGCGTGGTCAGGGCCTCTTCGGTGGCGGCGAGGTTCGTCGTCACCCACGCGATCTGGACAGGTGTCTGGGCATGCATCGAGAAAGAGGATATCCCCGCCGTGGCGGCCTGGCTAGAACGTGTTCTAGTTTTCTCCCAGGTAGGCGGCGACGCAGCGATCCGCGGCGGCCCTCGCCCAACTCGCATCGGCGCCGGCGGCCAGGTTGGCCTCGTACCATGCCTCGCCGGAGAGCTTCATGAATCGGCGGCCGTCCTCGGACGCCATCCACTCCTGACCGGCCGACTGCGTCGACTGCCTCACCGGTCGACAGATGGATCGTCAGTCCGACCAGGGCGCCGTCGTAGCCCATGCCGACGGCGCCGGGACCGAACTGCTCCCAGTGATCATCGACGTGCGAGATGTGCTGCAGTTCGAAGCGTGATCGGTTCGATCCCTCGTCGGCGATCCGCACCTCGATCCAGCTGACGTCGTCGCCGCATTCCCAGGTCGCGGTGAACTCGCGCGGCGGGTCGCAGGTCAGGATCGTCCCGTTGGCGTTGCCGTCGAGCGCGTAGTGGCCGCCGACGCGCAGGTCGCCTGTGATCGGCAAGAACCACCGCGGGATCCGGTCGACGTTGGTACAGGCGTCCCAGAGATCGGCCGCATCGGTGGCGTACGACTGGCTGATCGTGACGACGCGGGCCTCCCCCGCCTCCAGCGTCCGGCCGCCGACAGTGCGCCGCACGGCGTTGATCTGGTGGTCGACATCAATCACGTTGTGCTCCTTCGTCGTTGACGCTTCCCGCGTGCGATTTCGGTAGTGAGTGCATCGAGGTGTGGCGTCCAGAACCGGCGGAACCCGGCGAGCCAATCGTCGACATCCCGCAGCGCCTGCCCGTTGACGGCATACAGCCGCCGCTGACCCTCTGGGCGCACCGAGGTGAACCCGTTGTCCCGCAACACTTTCAAGTGTTGCGATACCGCAGGTTGGCTGATATCGAACTCGGCACGGATGGTCGTGCCGATCGCCCCCGCCGTCAGTTCGCCGTCGGCAAGCAGTTCGAGGATGCGCCTGCGAACCGGGTCGCCCAACACGTCAAAAGCGTGCACGACCCGACATTAAAGCCAGCACTTATATAAGTCAAGGCTTTATTAAGTGGCCTCAGGGAGGGCCGAGGTTCCCCGACGCGGATTGAACGACGTCCTCGCGCGCCTGCTGGCTGGCGGTCTGCCAGGACACCGCGGCCGGATAGTTACCCCAGGTGCTGTTGAACATTCCGACGATCGCGGCCCTGCCGTCGGGTGTGACGACATACACCGGGCCGCCGGAATCGCCCTTCTGGCTGACCACACCGTTGGCCATCGTGAACCAGCCGTTGTTGACGGATTCGACGTTGCCGCAGCTCTCTCCGGTGATCACGCCGAAGTGGCAGACCGCAAGACCGGGCGTCGGCACGATGCTCGCATCGGAGACCAGCACGCGCCCACCGGGCAGGATGTCGTTGACCGCAACATCCGGGGCGAGGCTGATGGCCTCCCAGTCGGAGATCATGTGATCGGTGGCGACGGTGGCGCCGTCGGGGGTGTTGTCCCGGAACACCGCGAGGGAGCCGATCGGATTGCCGTCCCTGTCCACGACCGGCCCGTCGCCGCGGCAGTGACCCGCGGTGAACGCGGTGCGCGCCGCTGGATCGACGAATCCGAGTGTGCACACGTTCGTGCCCTGGTGGATTTCCATTCCCGGGTAGACCAGGACGCCGGGAGTGGCCTGTGCCGGCGCCGCGGGAATGGTCAGCGCAAAGATCGGCGCGGCCGCCGCTGCGGCCAGCGAGCGCAACCATTGTCGGCGCACTGTCATCTCCGATTCGTTGGGGTCAGTGGGCTCCTACCCTACCGGCGCGGGGGCACACAGCAAGGCAGCCCGGGCGGTTGCGCCCGGGCTGCCTGCGTTCACGTCAGCTACGGAATGGTCAGCACCTGTCCAGGATGAATCAAGTCGGGGTTGCTGATCCCACTGGCGTTCGGCGATCTGCTGATACTTGCTGCCGTCGCCGTAGAAGCGCTCCGAGATGGCCCACAACGTATCTCCGGAAACCACCGTGTACGTGCGAGGTGCGGGCGGCGGAGGCGGTGGTGGTGGCGGCGGCGGGGCCGGAGCCTCGGCGGGCGGCAGCGGCTCCTCGGCCGCGGCGGGCGCAACCTCGGGGGACGCTTCCTCAGCGCCTGGAGGCGGTGGTGGCGCCTCGTCGGTGTTGGTGCCCGATGCCCATGCGACACCGTCGAATCCGTACACCACCACGTTGCGATCGTCCTGCAGGATCAGCCGCACATCCTTGGCGCCTTTTGTATCGGTGTGCCAGATCGGCTTGTCCGGCGTGTAGAGCACGACATTGCCGTCCTTCTGCACCTCGAGGCGCTCGGCGTCCTGGCCGTTGGTGCCCGTCGCCCATACGGCCTGACCCTGTGCGCCCAGTACCAGATTGCCGTCGTCCTGCAGGGTCAGCGTGTAGGCCCCGTTCTTCGACGTCAGCGATTGCCCACGTTCAAGCTTCTCGCCTATTGCGAGCCTGTCAGTCACGTGATTGCCCCTTTCTGAAGGCGACATCCTGCCGTCCATCGACCGAGACGTCTTTTCCCCAAACCCAACGCGGCTGAGCTTACTGACCTTGGTAGTGCATGTGGGCGGTTCGGATCGGTCCAATCCAAACGTCTTGCAAACGCTTCGTGCACTGTCAGGAATCGAAGCCGAGCCCGAGTGCATCGAGCGTTCGCAGCAACAGATTGCGCCGCCCGGCCGAGTGGTCGGCGCGGTCGAGCGACCATCTCGTGGCCTGGATTCCGATGCTGGCCAACGGCTCAGGCGGAAACGGCAACGGCCGCTTGCGAACCATCTCCAGTTCGGTGCGCGCTGTCGGCCGACCGTCGAGCAGGTCGAGGCAGACATCGGCGGCGAAGCGCGCCGCACCGACACCCAGCCCGGTGAAGCCGTTGACGTAGGCCACCCGGCCGCCGTGGGCCAGCCCCCAGTGCGCACAGAACCGGGTGCTGGTGTCGATCGCTCCGGCCCAGCGGTGGCTGAACCGGACGTCGTCGAGTTGGGGAAAGGTGATGAAGAAATGCGCTGCGAGCCGGCGATAGCTGGCGGGCCGGTCTTCGTAGGCCGGTTTGACCTTGCGGCCGAACTTGTAGATGGCGTCATAGCCGCCCCACACGATGCGGTTGTCGGCGCTGAGCCGGTAGTAGTGAAACTGGTTGGCGCAGTCGCCGATTCCCTGTCGGTTCGCCCATCCGATGCGATCGAGTTGGGCGTCGGTGAGCGGCTCGGTGGCCAGCACGTAGTCATACACCGGTACCGTCTGCAGTCGGTTGCGCACGATCAGGCTAGGGAACACGTTCGTGGCCAGCACCGCCCGACCGGCGGTGACTGTCCCGTTGCCTGCCGCGAACCGGATGGCCGGACCAGAGTTGTCGATCGATGTGACGTTCGTCCGCTCGAAAATGCGGACGCCTGCCTCGCTCGCAGGCGCGCGCGAGTTCGAACGCGAGCTTGCCGGGATGGACGATGGCCAGGGTGTCGGGGCTGAACAGACCCGCCAGATAGGTCGGCGACGCCACCTCGGCGCGCACCTTGTCCTGCGCGACGAACTGGCCCTCGCCGTCGTCCGCTGCCTCCTGCAGCCAGGCCACCTGATGCGGTTCCGTCGCGACCGAGAGCATTCCGGTGCGCTGCCAGTCGACGTCGAGACCCAGCCGCCGAATATCGGCCTGCATGCCGTCGAGATTCTCGCGCCCCATCGCCTCGAGCGTCTCGATCTCGTTGGGCCAGCGTGATTTTCCGTTCGCCAGGCCATGGGTCAGGCTGGCGTCGACGAAGCCGCCGTTGCGACCCGACGCCGCCCATCCGACGCGTTCGGCATCGACCAGAACGATTGTCTGTTCCGGATTGCGCTGTGCGGCATGCAATGCCGTCCACAGACCCGTATAACCGGCACCCACCACCAGCAGGTCGGCGGTGACCGAACCCGACAGGGTGTCGTACGAGGGCCGCGGAATGTCCAGCCACACCGAGTCGAACGAGCTTGCCGCAAGTGATCGTTCGACGAGCTGCTGGATCGACGTGGGAATCGAACACCGTCTGCACACCGCGACACTACGGGGTGGGCACGGTGCGCGGCGCTAAATCGGTTGCGGGCGCCGCGATGATGGATGCCGTGCTGCTTCTGATCTCCGGCGCGAGCTGCGCAGGCAAGACGTCGGTCGGGAGGCGATCGCCGCCGACCTCGGACCGGCCGTGACGGCGGTCGAGCTGCGCCACCTCGGTGCGGTGCCCGATCCCCCGACGCTCGAGTGGCGCCAGCGGATGGCCGAGGAGGCCGTGCTTCGAGCGATACGGCTCGACGAAGCAGGCAGGCACCTGCTGGTGGCGGGCGATCCGGTGGCGCCCGGTGAGGTGCTGGCCGCTCCGCTGGTCGACATCGCCATCTGCCTGCTCGACGTCCGTGAGCATGCCCAGCGGGAACGGCTCCGCCGCCGCGGCGACCCTGAGGAGTTGTTCGAACGCCACATCGCCTTCGCGGACTGGATGCGGCAACGCGCCCTCGACCCCAGGCACATGACGCACGTGCTGAGCACTGACGGCTGGTCGGAGATGCGGTGGTCACGTCTGACGGGCATGCCGGCCGACGAGTGGCGGATCAGCGTCATCGACGGCTCCGATATTGACCAGAACCGAGGCGAATCAGGCTGCGCTGCAGTGGGTTACCGACGCCATCGAGGGTCGGGCACCGGCGTTTCGCCGCAGCGCGCTACTTCGACGCAGTGACCGGCGCAGGGATGTCGGGCTGCACGACTGTCGTGGCTCCCAGCCGGGCGGGCCGAAGACGAAGCCGAACCGGTCCCGCCACCGGCGCGCTGCGCGGACGTCCCGCGCGATCGCGACGTATTCGTGGGTCTGCAGCTTCCAGATGTTGTAGGTGTCCACCTGCTTGGTCAGGCCGTAGTGCGGCCGGAACTCCTCGGGCTGGAAGCTGCCGAACAACCGGTCCCAGATGATCAGGATGCCGCCGTAGTTCCTGTCCAGGTAGATCTCGTCCATGCCGTGGTGCACTCGGTGGTGCGACGGCGTATTGAAGACGAATTCGATTGGCCGCCAAAGCTTTCCGATGCGTTCAGTATGGATCCAGTACTGGTAGATCAGGTTGATGGAGAAGCTGGCGAACACCATCCAGGGCGGCACGCCGAACAGCGGGAGCAGCGCACGCAGGAAGACGTCGCCGCTGATGTTCCACTTCTGTCGCAGCGCGGTCGCGAGGTTGAAGTACTGGCTGGAGTGGTGCGCCTGATGCGTCGCCCAGAACAGCCGGACGCGGTGGGCCATCCGGTGATACCAGTAGTACAAGAAGTCCACGCCGACGATGGCGATCACCCACGTGTACCAGGCGTTGGCGGGCAGTTGCCACGGCGCGACGTAGACGTAGAGCGCGGCGTAGCCGAAGAGCGCGATCCCGTTCATGACCGCACTGGTGCCGACGGACACCACGCCCATCCAGATGCTGGCCCAGGCGTCGGGCCTCAGGTAGGCCCCGGACGCTGCGCGCTCGTTCTCGGTGTGGGCGAGCTTGCGTGCGGCCGCCCATTCGATGACCAGAAGGACCAGGAAGAACGGGACGGCGAAGGTCACGGGGTCGTGCATCAACGGCGGCAGCACGTGCTCCCATGCCTTTGCCCAGTCCACAGCGACACCTCCGGGGAAAGTCTAGCGAGACCGGTTCCGGCTACCTGAAGTTGAGCACCTGGGCGCCCCAGGTGGCGCGGATATCGGTGTCGATGTCGTTGACGACGGTGTCCTGCCTGTCGATGAGCAGGCACGGCCGGTCGGGATCCTGGTAGGCCGGCCACTCCGGCTCACCCGGCAGACCGGTCGGCTTGGCCTGGGTCGCGAAGTTCACCCAGCGGGTTTGGACCCGCTCCGACACCACTCGGCCGGTCTTCAACCCGCCCAGCTTGAACGTGGGGTCCTTGGGGCCGGTGACGAGATTGCCCCAGACAAACGGCAATTCGGTGGCGTGCGCGGCAGCGATCCGCAACAACCGCAGCATCGGCGTGGCGAAGTCGAAGCGGTACAGGTAGACGGGTGCGACGGCGCTGTGGCCCTCGGCCAACCACACCGACGGCATGCGGAAGCCCACGTCGCGGGCGACGCCCATGCCGCGGGTCTTGCCGCGCAGGCCGGCATACGCGGAGCCGATCTGGTCGTCGGTGGGTAGTTGCAGGTGGGGCTGCTCGGCGGCGAGCTCGGTGAACATCGCGTTGATGGCCTCTGGGGTGATCGGCATCAGCGGCGACTTCATCCACTTGAACAGCGCCGCCTCGTGCTTGTTGGTGCCGATGATCAACGGAACCGGATGTGAGCGGCCCTCCCGCGCGAGTTTCACCGGGTAGTCGGGCACCAGGTCGCCGTCGACGATCGGGGCGAACGCCAGGGTGCCGGGGTTGCGCACCGGCGTCGCGTAGAACACGTCGGTGGATGCCGCGATGATCGCGTCGACCGGAACGCCGGGCAGGCGGTCGATCTCGGATGCCGACAGCCCCAGCCGGTCCAAGACCTGGCGCGTGATTCCCTGCGCGCGGGAGATGTCGTACACCGAGGTGGCCGGCGAACTCTGGGCGATCGCGCCTGCGAAAAGTCCTTCGGCCGCCGGGCTGGTCAACAGCGTGGTGATGATGCCCGCACCGGCCGATTCGCCGAACAGGGTGACGCGGTCCGGATCACCGCCGAACGCGGCGATGTTGTCACGCACCCAGCGCAGCGCCGCGAGCACGTCACGAAGACCGAGATTGGAGTCGTACCGGCGACGAGGGCTGTCGAACTCCGACAGTTCGAGGAAGCCCAACGCCCCCAGCCGATAGTTCACGGTGACGACGACCACGTCGCCGCCACCGGCCATCACCTGTCCGTCGTAGAGCGGCTGGCTCGCCGAGCCCAGAATGTAGGCCCCGCCGTGCACCCAAACCATCACCGGCTTGCGGTCACCGGCAGCGGTGTCCGACGACGCCCAGACATTGAGGGTGAGACAGTCCTCGCCCTGTGGCGCGCCCAGGTCGATCGGGATCCTCGGGTCGACCGGCTGCGGGCAGACGAAGCCGTAGCGGGTGGCATCGGCGACCTCGGTCCACGGTCGTGACGGGTTCGGGTGCACGCCATCGCAGGTCGCCGACGGGTGGCGCGGCGTATGGGATGCCCTTCCACGCGGTCACGGCACCGTCGTCACTGCCGCGGATCGCGCCGTTGACGGTCTCTACCAGGGTGTTGTCGCGTGCCATCACTATCCAGATTACCGGTGGGTAGCGGTTGACACGGTGAAATGCGACACGCAATGGTATATCTGAGAGTGAGTTTGTAACATTCATACCACGAGGATGACCACGATGAATGCGCTGCGCCGCCGGATAATCGACGATTTCGAGAAGGGCGCGGGTCGCCACGACGATCCGGACGTCTACGGCGGCCCGCCGGGCGACCAGGGGCTGATCGGGCCCGGCAGCATGTCGTGGGAGATCAACGCCGATCTCGCCTCGGTGTCGCAGGCCGGGCTGCCCGCGATCGTGCTGGAGATCCTCCACCCCTCCGTGATCGCCGGTGTCCAGGACCTGTCGAACTATCGTGAAGATCCGTTCCAGCGGGCCCGTGCCACGCTCGGCTACGTGCTGACCACCACCTTCGGCAACACCGAGGCCGCCACCGCGGTCATCGAGCGCGTCAAGCACGTCCACTCGTTCGTCAACGGCACCCGCCCAGACGGCGTGCCCTACCGCGCGCTGGATCCGGAACTGATCGCGTGGGTGCACACGTGCATTCCGTGGATGATCCTGCGCGTGTTCGAAGAGACCAAAAGGCCGCTGTCCCAACAGGAGAAGGATCGCTACCTCACCGAACAGGCGGTGATCGGCCGGATGGGCGGCGCCGAGTGGGTGCCCGAGACGGCGGCGGAGCTCGACGACTATGTCGAGGCGATGCGGCCGCGGCTTTCGGTCAACGCGCAGACCCGGGAGTTCGTCGATTTCCTGATGACATCGCCGTTCTTCCCCGACCTGCCCGAGCGGATCGATCGGCAGCTGCACAGGTTCACGATCTATGCGGGCATGAGCAGGGCGCCGAAATGGGCGCAGGAGCTCATCGGCTACGACCGACCGTCGCTGGCGACGCGGGCCTTGACGGGGCCGATGCTGCGCCTCGATGCGCAACGGCTGCGTTGGGCCTTCGGCACACCGCGCTATCTGCAACTGGCCCGACAACGGGCGGCAGGCGTGGTGCGGCCGCAGGTCGCCGTTTCGTGATCGACGCTCAGCTCATCGAGGTCGTCGGCGGTGCGAGCGCAGGCGGCCGGATCGACGAGGCGGCGGACCGCACCAGCCAGCGCATTTTGGATGCCGCGCGGACCGAGGCCGCTGCCGTTGGGCTGCAACGCATCACGGTCGAGGACGTGGTGCGCCGGGCCGGTGTGTCAAGGATGACGGCGTATCGGCGTTACCCACGGCGCGACGATCTCGTTGAGGCCCTGGTGCGCCGCGAGACTCAGCGCTTTCTCGGCGCGGTCGCTGACGCCATCGAGCGCGCCGAGGACCCGGAGGACGGCGTTGCGGAAGCCTTCATCGCCGCGGTCTCGTTCGCGCGCGAGCATCCGATCCTGCGCAGGGCCGCCCAGAGCGAACCGGCCCCGATCGCCGATTCCGTCGAGCTGTTGACGATGGGGTCGGCGTTCATCGCCAACTACATCCACGGTGAGGCGCCCGGCGCCCCGGCGCAGCAGGTGCGCTGGGTTGCCGACGTGTTCGCGCGGCTGTTCTTCACCTATATCTCGATGCCGCCGACCGACCCCGATTTCGACGACGACGCCGAGCTCCGCACGTTCGCCCACGAGGTCCTTACGCCCATGGTGGTGCGCGCCGTCGGTTAGCTTGTAAGCCGTGCGGAAATGGGTGCTGCTCGGCGCGGCGATCATCGTCGAGGTGGCGGCCACCTTGTCTTTACGTGCCTCCCAAGACCATTCGGCTTGGCTGATCGTGGTCGTCGCGGGCTACACCGGCGCTTTCGTGTTGCTCACGCTGGTGCTGCGCACCGGTCTGTCCATCGGCGTCGCCTATGGAATCTGGGGTGCGCTTGGCACCGTTGGCACCGCGGTGCTGGCGGCCGCCATCTTCGGTGACCCGTTCACCTGGCCCATCGCCGCAGGCATCGGGCTGATCATCGCGGGAGTGCTGCTGGTCGAGCTGGGGTCCCGGCACACCGATGAGGTCGCGCCGTGATGTGGGTCGCGCTGGCGGGCGCCATCGGATTCGAAGTGCTCGGGACGATCGCGCTGCGGGCGTCGGAGGGTTTCCGCAAGCGGATCTGGATCATCCCCGTCACGGCCGGATACCTGGCGTCGTTCTACCTTTTGTGGCTGACGCTGGCGCTGGGCATGCACGTCGGAATCGCGTACGGCGTCTGGACCGCATGTGGTGTGGCACTGGTCGCGGTCGCCGCCAGGGTGCTCTTCCGCGAGCCGCTGACCTGGTTGATGGGGTTGGGCATCGCGCTGATCGTGGCGGGCGTGTTGACTATCGAGATGGCAGGCGCCGCGGGCTGAGCGCCACCGCCAGCAGCATGACGGCGAGGCCCGCGAACGGCACCACCAGCAGCCCGACCCGCAGGCTGGTCGCATCGGCGATGAGCCCGACCACCGGTGGCGATGATACGAACCCGACCCGCATCAGCCACGCCACCGCCGTCAGCCCGGTGCCCGGCCGCAGCCCCGGCAGCTGGTCGGCGCCGTGCATCGCCGCGGGCACCAGCGTGGCCACCCCGAATCCGGCGGCGGCGAAACCCGCGATGGTGCCGGGGACACTGGGAAATGCCAGCGCCGCACCCATGCCTGCGGCGGCGATGAATCCGCCGGCCCTGGCCACCGCACGCTCGCCGAACCGGTCCACGAGCCGGTCTCCCATCAGGCGGCCGACGAACTGGAAACTGACCATCGCGATGTAACCGAATGCCGCCAGCGCGGCCGGCGCGCTCATACTGTCCCGCAGATACAGTGTCGCCCAAGAGCTTCCGGCGTCTTCGACAACCGCACCTGCGATCGCGATGAGCACCAGCGCGCCCAGAGTTGCGTAGAGGCCAAAACGCGGCCGCACCTTGCTCTTGGTGCGCGCCGACGGGTGATGGTCTTCGTCGGGACCGTGAAGGAGAAACGAGTAGGCCACTATGACCACGGCGCTGAACACCGCCGCCGAGATCGCCAAATGCGTTGTGCGCGGGATGTGCAGTGCGATAGCGGCGGCACCCATCCCGCCGCCGAGGACGGCGCCCACCGACCACACGGCGTGAGATGAATTGATGATCGAGCGCCCGTAGTTTCTCTGTACCCGCAGGGCCTGCGCATTCTGTGCGACGTCGGTGACGGCGTCAGAGGCACCGGCGACGAACAGCGCTGCGGCGAGGACAACAGCCGAGGGTGCCAGCGAGGCGATGAAGACGAAGACCCCGATGCCGACGCTGCTCGCCACCGCGACCCCAGCGGAGCTGAAGCGGCGGATGAGCGGCGCCGCGGCGAGCCCGGCGACCAGCGCACCCGCGGAGAACGCCGCGATCGCGATGCCGTAGGCCGCATTGGACAGCGCCAGGTCGGCCTTGATCTCGGGGTAACGCGGCAGCAGGTTGGCGAACAGCGCGCCGTTGGTCAGGAACAAGGCGGCGACCGCCACCCTGGCCCGCCGGTTGCGCACCGCGGCGCCGACGTCGTGGAGCCGTCCAAGCGCCATGTGGACCGACGTTACCGACGAGTCGCCCACCGCAGCCGCGGTGGAGTGAGACGCTGGGGCGATGCGTACCGAGCCCACCGCCGAAGATCTGCTCAGCCTGTTTCCGCCAGGAAGCCGAACCGATGGCGACGGAACCCTGGTGGTGGGCGGGTGCCGGCTCGATGACGTGGCCGCCGAGTTCGGTACCCCCGCCATCGTGGTCGCCGAGGACGCGCTGCGGAACCGCGCGCGGGACTACCTCAACGCGTTCCGCAGCCGCTGGCCACGCAGCGATCTGGCGTTCGCGTCGAAATCGTTTCCGTGCACGGCGGTTCAGCGGGTCATGGTCGAAGAGGGCCTCCATCTCGATGTCGCGGGTGGCGGCGAGATCGTCACCGCGATCAAGGCGGGCGCCGATCCCGGCCGGCTGGTCATGCACGGCAATGCCAAGACCGACGAGGAGCTCGAGCTGGCCGTCAAGCACGGTCTCGGGCTGGTGGTCGTCGACAACTTCGACGACATCGACCGGCTGGAACGCATCGTGCCGCAGGGCCGGAAGCAGCGCTGCCTGGTCCGGGTCATTCCCGGCGTGGAGGCCGCCACCCACGCCTCTCAGGCGACCGGGCACGCCGGTTCCAAGTTCGGCCTGATGCCCGATGACGCCCGTGATGCGATCGCGCGAGTCGAGCGCAGCGCGGTACTGCAGCTCGACGGCGTCCACACCCACGTCGGGTCACAGTTGCTCAACGTCGAGCAACTGGCCGCCGCCGTGGAACCGATCGCGAAGCTCGGCACATTCGACACCTACGACCTCGGCGGCGGCCTCGGCGTGCGCTACACCTACGACGAGCACCCACCCACCGTCGACGAATATGCCGACGCGATGGTGGCGCAGGCGCGTGCGTTGCTGCCCGACGGCAGCCGCATCATCATCGAGCCGGGCCGCAGCATGGTCGCGACCAACGCCTGCACGGTGTACCGCGTCACGACCATCAAACGCGGGATCGTCACCCACGTCGCGGTCGACGGCGGGATGGGTGACAACCTCGAGGTGTCGCTGACCGGACAGCGATTCGAGGCGACGATGGTCGGCCGGGTCGGCGGCGGAGGTGAGACCGTCAGCATCGTCGGGCGGCACTGCGAATCCGGCGACGAACTCGTCGACGGCATCGCATTGCGTGAGCCCGCGGTGGGTGACCTGCTCGCGCTGCCCGTCACCGGCGCCTACTGCTACACGATGTCCAACCAGTACAACGGCGCTCGCCGCGTGCCAGTGGTGTTCGCCCGCGACGGCGAGGCGCGCTTGGTGGTTCGCCGCGACACCTGGGACGACCTGTTGATCCGCGATGTCGGTTGAAATCGGCGCGAAGCGGGCAAGATTGACCACATGGTCGAGACGACGCCGTCGCTAGGCGAACTTGCCCGCCGCTACGGCGTCGCCACCGAGTACGAGGATTGGAACGGGCCGGCACGTCGAGGTGCCGGAAAACACGTTGGTCGCCGTACTGGCGGCACTCGGGGTGCGCGCCGCCACCGAGGGCGAGCGGACGGCGGCGCTGGACACCCATGACCGCGACTACTGGAGTCGCGCCCTGCCGCCGACCATCGTCGCCCGCGCCGGCACCGACTCGTCGTTCTGGGTGCACGTCACCCACGGCGACCCGGTGGGCCTGTGGATCCGGCTGGAGGACGGCAGTGTCCGCGCAGGCATGCGCCAACTGGAGAACCTCACTCCCCCATACGATCTCGGTCACCGGCTGGTTGGAGAGGCCACCTTCGAGCTGCCCGGTGACCTGCCGCTCGGCTATCACCGGCTGTACATCCAGGCCGGCTCGACCGAATCGAGCGCACCGCTGATCGTCGTCCCCTCAAAGCTCGAGCTGCCGCCGCGGCTCGGCGGCAAGCGGACATGGGGGCTGGCCACCCAGCTTTACAGCGTGCAGTCCGAAAGATCTTGGGGTGTCGGTGATTTGACCGACCTGGCCGACCTTGCGGTGTGGTCCGGCGCAAGGTACGGCGCCGGGTACATCCTGGTCAACCCACTTCACGCCGCTGCTCCGACCGCACCGATGGAGCCGTCGCCGTATCTGCCCACGTCGCGGCGCTACGTCAATCCGATTTATCTGCGCCCCGAGGCCATCCCCGAGTTCGCCGAGGTGCGCCAGCGTGGCCGTATCCGGAGGACACGGGTTGCGCTGCAGCAGGGCGCACGGCGCGCGGATCTGATCGACAGGGATGCGGCGTGGGATGTCAAACGCGAGGTGCTTGAAAGCGTGTACCGGGTCAAGCGATCCGCTGGCCGTCAGCTGGCGTACCAGGCATACCGCGAACGCGAAGGCCGCAGCCTCGATGACTTCGCGATCTGGTGTGCGCTGGCCGAGCGGCATGGTGCGGATTGGCATCGCTGGCCGAAGAAATTCGCAGGCCCGGCCCGCTCCGCGGTCGCCGACTTCGCCGCCAAGCACGCCGAAACCGTCGATTTTCACCGGTGGCTGCAGTGGCAGATCGACGATCAACTGGCGACCGCGCAATCGACGGCCGTGCGGGCGGGTATGGAGCTCGGCATCATGCACGATCTCGCCGTCGGGGTCGACCCGAATGGAGCCGACGCCTGGGCGATGCAGGATGTCCTCGCGCTCGGCGTCACCGCGGGCGCACCGCCGGACGAGTTCAACCAGCTGGGGCAGGACTGGTCGCA
Source organism: uncultured Actinomycetota bacterium (assembly GCA_963716505.1). Lineage (GTDB taxonomy): Bacteria > Actinomycetota > Actinomycetes > Mycobacteriales > Mycobacteriaceae > Mycobacterium. The sequence goes on along the minus strand of CAVQTL010000008.1, from coordinate 343,886 downwards.
GCCGCCGTGGCGTCCCGACCAGCTCGTCGATCAGGGCTACCAACCGTTTCGGACCATGGTCAACGCGATCCTGAGGCACGCGAGCGGCATTCGTGTCGACCACATCATCGGGCTGTTCCGGCTGTGGTGGATCCCGAAGGGCGCACCGCCCACCGAGGGCACCTATGTGCGCTACGACCATGAGGCGATGATCGGAATCCTCGCGCTCGAGGCCCACCGAGCCGAAGCGGTGGTGGTCGGTGAGGACCTCGGCACGGTCGAACCCTGGGTGCGGGACTACCTGGCGCGCCGGGGCCTGCTCGGCACCTCGATCCTGTGGTTCGAGCTGGACCGTGACGGCGACGGCGGACCGCTGCAGGCGCAGCGTTGGCGCGAGTACTGCCTGTCCTCGGTCACCACGCACGACCTGCCGCCGACGGCCGGCTACCTGGCCGGTGAGCATGTCCGGCTGCGCGACGAACTGGGGCTGCTGACCCGGCCGGTCGAGGAGGAACTGGCCGACGACCGGGCCGAGCAGGCGGCCTGGGTCGCCGAGCTGCGGCGGGTCGGACTGCTGGGTGAAAAACCCGGCGTCGACGAGACCGTGCTGGCGCTGTATCGATACCTCGGTCGCACCCCGTCGCGGCTCCTGGGCCTTTCGCTGGCCGATGCCGTCGGCGAGATGCGCACCCAGAACCAGCCCGGCACCACCGACGAATACCCCAACTGGCGGGTCCCGCTTGGCGGACCCGACGGGCGTCGTCTGCCGCTCGAGGAGGTGTTCACCGACCCACGCGCGGCCGCCCTCTGCGAGGCAATGCGGGCGGCGGTGAACCCGCAGGTGTAACGCTGCGGCGTTGTTCACCGGTTTCACAAACGTCACGGCTGCGATATGTTCGCAGCGCACCGAGTTAGGGAGAGATCACGTGAAAAAGCTCATCGTCGCAGGGGCCGCCGCGGTCGCCGCGAGCACGATCGGCCTGCTCAACGCGGGACTCGCCAGTTCGGACCCGGTGAACCCGGACCAGATGAACGTGATCGGCGAGCCGTACTTCAAGGCCGTGAAGATCCTGCACGGGATGGGTCTGAGCACCACTTTCGGTGGCTCGGTCGGAAGCGATCTGCCGCAGGCACAGTGCATGGTGGCCAGCCAGAAGATGCTCGGCAGCGGCAAGATGCAGATGAACCTCGACTGCACCGAGGAAGCCGCCCAGCAGATGGCCGAGAACGGCAGCATGGGTTCCGGTGGCGCTGCCTGGCGCGGTCGGCGGAAACACGTTGAGGCCGGAGCAGGTTCCGATCGCCCCCGGCTCGAACGTCGGCGTTCCCACGTCGCCCGTGCCCGTGCCGCCTCCGCCGCCGCCTGCGGGCTAGGGCTCGGCGAGTCTCGCAGGTTCTCCAGCTATCCGATACCTGCGTTCCCACCTAATCGTCGTAGACTCACCCCAGCACACTGCAGGGGAGGGAGCCGCAATGTTGCGACCACGCCGTTTCGAGCATGAAGTCGATCCGGGACCGGTACAGATCCAGGCACGCAAAGTGCACTTCGACGCCACCGACATTCCGCTGCACTGGATCCCGGGACATCCCGTCGCCTCCAATGTCATCAGCCTGCTCAACGTTGTTCTGCCCGCCGCCGAGCGCTGGTTCGTCGACACTTTCAACGAGGCCCTACCTCTGGTGAAGGATGCAGCGCTGGCCGAGGACATGCGGGGCTTCATCGGCCAGGAAGCGACGCACGCCGACGTGCACGAGCAAATGCTGCACGAGTACATGGCCGTCAACGGCATCGACCCAAAACCGATGCTGGAGCAGATCGAGTTTCTGTTTTCCAAGACGCTCGCGCCGACGACGTCCACCGACCCGAAGCGTCGGCTCAACCATCTGTGTGACCGGCTGTGGTTCATCGCCGCGATCGAGCACTACACCGCCGTGATGGGCGACTTCGCGTTGAACTGTGCATGGGACGACTACGGGGCCGACCCGACGATGGTCGACCTGTTCCGCTGGCACGGCAGCGAGGAGGTCGAGCACCGCAGCGTCGCCCACGACGTCGCCGTCTATTTCCATGACAGCTACGTCGACCGGATCCGCGCGATGATGATGGCGGTGGTGGCGATCTTCGTGTTCTTCCAGCGCACGGCGTGGTTCCTGGTCAAGTCCGATCCGAACACCGATATCGGCTGGTGGCGGTTCAACCGGCTGCGGATGCGCGACTCGAAGCTCGGACTGCTGCCCAGATACCGCAAGCTGTTCGGTTCGAACACCGCGATGTACTTCCGGCCCGGCTTCACCCCGGACGAGATGGGTTCGACGGCGCAGGCGGTGGCCTACCTCGCCAGCTCCCCCGCGGCTCGCGCGGCACACATTTGATGGGGACGTCCAACCGCTACCGCCGGTTGCCGCCGAGTATCTCGGGGCGCTGGCGCCACGACGTCGTGCTGGGTATCGCCGACGCCTCGGTTGCCGCGCTATGGGCGGTGTCCGGTGCCATCAGGAAGATGAAACCTCCACTGGAACCCGACCGCGTCATCGCGTTGACGGTCGTCGACCGTCAGGTGGTGGCTCACGACCAGGACGTGATTGCGCTGACGTTGGCCGCCGCCGACGGCCAACCGCTGCCGCGGTGGCATCCCGGTTCACACCTCGACATTGCGCTGCCGAGCGGCCGGTTGCGCCAGTACTCGCTGTGCGGAGACCCGGACCACACCGACACCTACCGGATCGCGGTGCGCCGCATCGTCGACGGCGGCGGCGGATCGATCGAGGTGCACGACGGGTTGACGGTCGGGGGCGAAGTGACCACCCACGGTCCGCGCAACGCGTTCCCGCTCACCGTCCCCGGCTACGGCTCCCCCACGCAGCGGTTCCGGTTCATCGCAGGCGGCATCGGCATCACGCCGATTCTGCCGATGCTGGCGCTCGCCGACCGTCTCGGCGTTGACTGGTCGATGGTGTACGCCGGCCGCAGCCTGGACAGCCTGCCGTTCGTCGACGAGGTGAGCCGCTTCGGGGATCGCATCGAGATCCGCACCGACGATGTCAGCGGCGTGCCGACCGCGGCGGAACTACTCGGTGACTGCATCGACGGCACAACTGTTTACGCGTGCGGACCGGCCCCGATGTTGACGGCGATTCGCAGTGGGCTGGTGGGGCGCGATGACGTCGAGCTGCATTTCGAACGATTCGCCGCGCCACCGGTCGTCGACGGCCGGGAGTTCACGGTGTCGATCGCCTCGACCGGACAGGAGGTCGTCGTCGGCGCCGACGAGACGCTGCTGACGGCGTTGCGGCGGTCGAACGTCGCGGCGTCCTACTCATGCCAGCAGGGGTTCTGCGGCACGTGCCGGACGCGGGTCGTGGCCGGTGCCGTCGACCATCGGGACATGTTGCTTACCGAGCCCGAGCGCGCGAGCGGCATGATGCTGGTCTGCATCTCGCGGGCCGCGAACGGGGAGCGACTCACTCTCGATTTGTAGTCCGTCTGTACTATGCGGCCATGTCGCTAGCCGCTGGTCAGACCTTCGCGGACTACACCATCGTGCGGCTTCTGGGCTCCGGAGGCATGGGCGACGTCTACCTGGCCGAGCACCCGCGTCTACCCCGGCGCGATGCCCTCAAGGTGTTGCGCACCGACGTCTGCGCCGACAACGAGTACCGGCAGCGATTCGACCGGGAAGCCGACATCGCCGCGACGCTGTGGCACCCGCACATCGTCGGCGTTCATGACCGCGGCGACGTCGACGGCCAGATCTGGATCTCGATGGACTACGTCGACGGCACGGATGCGGGCGAGTTGCTGCGCGACCGCTACCCCAAAGGGATGCCGAAGGAGGATGTACTCAACATCATCACCGGCGTCGCAGAGGCTCTCGACTACGCGCATCAGCAGGGCCTGCTGCACCGCGACGTGAAACCGGCCAACATCATGCTGAGTGATCCCGCGGAAGGTGATCAACGAGTCCTGTTGGGCGACTTCGGTATTGCCCGCCGGGTCGACGATTCCAACAACCTCACCGCCACGAACATGACTGTGGGTACGGTCTTCTACGCTGCGCCGGAACAGCTGATGGGTGAAGACCTCGACGGACGCGCGGATCAGTATGCGTTGGCGGCGACCGCGTTTCATCTGCTGAGCGGATCGCCGCCGTTCCACCATTCCAACCCGACCGTGGTCATCAGCCAGCACCTCACTGCTTCACCCCCGGCCATCTCCGATCGGCGTCCCGAGTTGTCGGCGCTCGATCCGGTTCTGGGCAAGGCGCTGTCGAAGGACCCCAAGGACCGGTACGTCAGCTGCATGGACTTCGCGCGGGCGCTGGCCCATCGACTCGGGGTGGAGCCTGCCGCCGACAACGACCGCACCGAAGCGTCGACCCCCATCGCCGCCAGGTCTGGGGGCGGGGGCAGACACGAAGCACACCAGGCCCCGCGGCGGAAATACCTGCGCCCCGCGTTCCTCGTCCCGGCGATCCTGGCCGCGCTGCTGCTGGTGGCGATCGCCCTCGTGCTGATCCAGTTTCGCGAGATCGAGAAGCTGCTCAACGACGACTACACCCCGCCGCCGTCGCCGCCACCCGCGACCTCGCCGCGCGCCGAGTCGCCACCGCCACCGCAGGCACCTTCGACGACGACGGTCACCACCTCGGTGTCTGCCGCTCCGTCGGCCGCGGTCGTCGGAGCCGATTGTTCGCCGGTCGGCAGCACCGCCACCACGGCCAACGGCAACACCGTCTACTGCTCGACGCTGGAGTCCACCGACGCTTCCATCTGGTCGACGAGCCAGGGCGAGGTCCCCCAGCCGACGGTCACGGTCACCACCGACGTCACCGACGAGCCGCTGCCGCTCGAGCAGGAAACGCCGGTGCGGGTCTGCATGCAGGAGACCGGCAAGACCCGCAGGGAATGCCGCGAGGCCATCCGGGCCAGCAACGAAGGTGGCAACTGAGCGACCCATGACGATATGACACTGGCCGTCGCGGACCGGTTGGCGCTGGCCGACCTCGTTCACCTCTACGCTGCCGCGGTTGACGATCGCCGCTTCGGCGACGTCGTCGAGTTATTCAGCGAGACAGCCGAATTGCGGGTGCCGGACCCGCCGCGATCCCTCGATCCTGTGCGCCAACACCGGGGCCGCGACGGCGTGCGCACGGCGATGGCGGCACTGTCCGGCCTCGCGCGCACCCAGCACGCGATCGTCGGCGAGGTCTACGCCCCCGGCTCGGACCCCGACTATGCGCTGGGCCGAATCACGTGCGTCGCACACCACTTCAGCATCACCGATGAGCAGGTGACCGACCTGGTCTGGCATCTGCGCTATGACGACGAATACCTGCGCACTCGATCGGGCTGGCGTATTCACGGCCGGGCACTGACGATCAATGCTATTGAGACGCGGCCGATTCGGCGTCTCCGACCGCATCCATCAGCCGATCGAGAAGCGGGCGCTGACCCTTCAGGAGCTTCGACCGCGCCGCAGTCACGGAAAACCAGTCCGCCCGGTCGATCTCCGGGTACTCCCTGACGTTCCCCGACCCCTTCGGCCACTCGACGGTGAAGGTGTTGCTGACCGTGCCGTCCAGGTCGAGATCCCCCCGCACCGCGAAAGCGGTGATGATCTTTCCGCTCGGCTGCCGCAGCGGAGGGAAGTCGATGCGCGGACCGTCGGGCGGTGGCTTGCCCAGTTCCTCTTCGAACTCGCGGCGGGCGGCATGCCAGGGGTCTTCGCCGTCGGTGTACTCGCCCTTGGGAATCGACCATGCCCCGTCGTCCTTCTTCGCCCAGAACGGCCCGCCCGGATGCCCGATCAGCACCTCGACGGACCCGTCATTAAAGCGGTAGAGCAGGAGACCCGCGCTCAGTTTCGGCATTTGCGAGAGCCTAGTTAAATCCTTCCAAACCCGACGCTAAGGTGCTCGTGTGCACGAGATCAATCGCCGCAACATGATGGTTATGACCGGGGTCGCCGCACTGGCGGCCGCGACCGCCCTCCCTCGGGCCGCCGCCGACCCTGAACCGCCTGATCAGCCAGTGCCCGCGGGATCCGGACGCCGCCCCGGCGAACATCATTTTCGCCGATGACTTCGACGGCCCGGCAGGCGCGGCGCCCGACCTGTCGAAGTGGACCGTGGTCAACTGGAACGAGCCCGTCACACCGCCGATTCTGGGGCTGTACCGCGACGATCGCCGGAACGTGTCGCTGGACGGCAATGGAAATCTCGTCCTGCGGGCCACGAAGGAAGGCAACACCTACTTCACCGGCCGGGTCGAGAGCAAGATGAAGATCGGCATCAACCACACCTGGGAAGCCCGGATAAAGCTCCCCCTGGCTCCCGGCCTCTGGCCGGCGTACTGGCTGGTGAACATCGAGGACACCCCGGACGGCCGTGGTCCCCTGCCCGACGGCGAAGTCGACATCGTCGAGTGGTACGGCAACGGTATATGGGCTCCCGGAACCTCGGTGCACGCCCGATCCGACGGCAAGACCTGGAATGCGCACCGGTGGCCCGTCGACGGCGAGTGGCACACCTACCGGTGCCAGTGGGACGACAAGGGCTTCACGTTCTGGATGGACGACTTCGCCGGACCGCCGTACTTCTCGGTTCCGGCGGGCCCCATCGACGGCGCATGGCCGTTCAACGACCCCGGCTACCTGCTGTTCACCATGCTCAACCTCGCGGTCGGCGGCCCTGGCGGCGGTGACCCGAACTTCGGCCCCGTGCCTCGCCGGAGATGCTCATCGACTACATACGCGTGTGGTGAGACGGTGAACCGCGTCGGGACCGGGTTGGCCGCAGGCGCGCTGCTGGCGAGCCTCGTCATCGCCGCCCCGGCCGACGCCGACCCGGTCGACCTACGGCAGCAACGGTGTGTTCGGTGTCGGCGCCGAGCCACCGGAAGGCTGGGCCACCGCCAGCATCCCGCCGGGCAGGTATCGCGTCGACCAGTCACCGAGCATGTATCCGTACCTGAGCCCACCCGGTTTCTGGTTGCGGTGCAACAACTTCCCGTGTGCAGGCAACTTTCCCGCCCACATCATCGGCAGCGGTGAAGCGGTCCGGGATCAGCCGACCTTCGTCGACATCCTGCCCACCGACGTCGCCGTGTCGCTGAACAACGTCACTCTCACGGTCGCGGGATGACGTGAGCGACAACCACTTCGAACCTCGCTGTCACCTCACCGCGACAGTGCGGTTTGCGGCCGACACGCCGACCAATCTCGGGACTTCGCGCACGCTGGCGAACAACCGAGCGTGCGCTTTGTCCCACTTCGAGGCGGCGTGTCGCGTGCAGGCACGCACGCTCGCCGGACCTACGGGCTGGCCAACAATGTGGCGAACTTCATTGCCAACCAGGGCTTTCGACCGCCCGCGCGAAGCTTGCCCCGGATGATCGGCGTCCATTGAGAGATGCGTCCGTAGCCGAGCAGCAGGAATGCGACGGGGTCTGCGGTGATCACGCAGTCCGGCTTCGCTCCCGCAGCCGTGACGACGGCGGTTCCGCGGTCGACCGCCATTCGGTAGTGGTTCGCTCCGCGAATTCGTAGTTCGAAGCTCACCCGCGCGGTGGTGGCGGACCGCCGTAGATACTCGGGCGCGACGGACAGTACGCCGGGAATGATCAACAGCGCATCGCGCGGTTCGATATCCCATGGGGTCCGCGCCGCCCGCGCGATGTCCAGCCCGTGCACGACCTGCTCACCCAGCAGCAGGCTGGTCATCGTCGAGGGACTGAGCACGAGCCCGTTGGCGGTGGGGATCGCCGCGGACTCGTCTGCCGCCGCGACGGCGGCCAGGTAGGCCAGCGAAGCCTCCTCGAGCACGACCGCGAGCCGGCTCATGTTCCGCTCCGGCACTTCGGTCAGTTGGCGGGCGTTCACGACGGCGCTCATCTGCGATGGCGTCTCCATCGGCCGGTTGGCGTGCGTCATGTAGCCACCGGTGTGTCGGTTCAGCGCAAGGGCGTAGTCACGCAGTTCGCCTGCCATGTGCGCTGCCGTCTCGGCGGCGGTCCAGGTCAGTCCCGGCACAGGAGAGGCTGCGTTGTCGACGCGCCGCAGGAGTCCTGCAGTCCTGTCGACGGCGGCACGCAGAGCGTCCTTCGATTGATCGTGCGCGCGACGGGCGTCTTCGGCCGGGCCGGTGATGCGGACGGGAGCTGAAGTCATAGGGTAACTATTTCACATATCAACACTATGTCAATAGGCTAGGCTGGTCCCGTCACATCGGAATGCGAGAGCAATGCCCGCGTCTTCAGAGCCGTCGTCCCTGCGCGCCGAACAGGTTGCGCAGACCCGCGCTGCGCTGGTGGCTGCGGGGCGCAGGCTGTTCGGTGAGAACGGCTTCCGCGGTACGTCGGTGGAGGACCTGGCCCGTGAGGCACGGGTCACGACCGGTGCCCTCTATCACCACTTCCCCACCAAGACAGCGCTCTTCGAGGCCGTATTCGTGCGCGCACACATGGAGATGATGTCGGCGTCGACGGAGGCGGCAAAGGGCGCCAAGGACGGCCTCGATGAGCTGGCGCTGGGCTTCGACGCCTTTCTCGACGGTGTGCTGCAGCCCGAGGTGCAACGGATCCTCGTGCTGGACGGCCCGGCGGTGCTCGGCCTCGCCCGCTACACCGAGCTGGACGAGCAGTACGCCTACGCGGTCATCGTGCACTCACTGAAGGAAGCCGCGAGGGCAGGGACCATCCAGATCGACGACCCGGAGACCGCGACCCGGCTGCTCCTGGGCGCCCTGACACGCGGCGCGATGTTGATCGCGAACTCCGCCAACCCGGTGAAGACGCGGCACGCGGTGGCCAAGTCGATGCGCGCCCTGCTGAACAGCTTCGTGTCGTGACCGACCACTGCGCCGATGGGATCCGTTCCGGCCTCTCGACATGCTTGCCTCGTTGTGGTCGACGGCCGCCGTCGCGCCCGTAAGTACCGGTGCGGCCGCCGCATATCGAACGCTGTTCATGACCCTTCGCCGGCTGGTGGTGGGACGCGAGTTGTCGGTCCGGCTCGACGAAGGTGACATCACGCTGACCATCACCGAGTTCGACTCGCGTCTCGACGTCCGCGGTCTGGCGGTCGGTCAGCTCAGCGACGTTCGGCTCGCGGCGTGCGATATCCGCTGGGACAACAACAGATTGGACCGCGCCACCGCTGTCCTGCACAACGTGCATCTGCGTCCGTCGGCGCCGCCGGTCCTGGTCGCGGCACCCGTCGACCTGACGGTCGAACTTCCCGCAGACGCACTCGACGACCTGTTCCGCCTTGCGGCTCCGCGGCTGACGGGCGAGATCGGCGAGGACGGCATCGCCCGGCTACGGCTCGCCCGCCGACCCGCGCTCGGACATCTCGAGGTGGACGCAGTACTGGACGGATCCACGCTGTGGCTGAAACCGCGCGGTCTCGTGATGCGCCGCACAGCGACTACGGCTGCCGGGTCGCACGCCCGCCTACCCCGTGCACCTGCCGGAACTGCCGCACGGACTTCAGCTGACGGACATCAGCATTGAGCCGGACAAGCTGTGCCTGTCTGGCACCCTGCAGGAATGGCGCGTCGATGTCCCGCGCACGCGCCTCGAGGACGTCATCAACCAGCTCAGCGTGGTGGGTCGACCCCTGAACTTGACCCGGTTCGCCGCGGGTAGTCGTAGCACAGGCGGCACGCCCAGCGCATCGCAGGTCGGATCCGCACTGCGCCGCTAGAGTCACGGCATGGCGCACGGCGTGTACACCCGTTACGTCGCCCTTGGTGACAGCCAGACCGAGGGGCTATGGGACGGAGACGATTCCGACGGAATCGTCGGGTTCGCCGACCGGCTGGCCGGGATGCTCGACGCGCTCCATCCCGGCCTGCGGTACGCCAATCTGGCCATCCGCGGCCGTCGGATCCGCGATGTGCTCGACGACCAATTGCCCGAGGCGCTGGCAATGCGACCGGACCTGATCAGCGTCTGCGTCGGCATGAACGACATCACCCGGCCGGGTCTGCTCTTCGATCGCGCACTGGCCGATCTGGATCTGCTGCACCGACGACTCGCGCAGTCCGGTGCGACCGTCGTGACCACCACGTTCCCCGATATCGAGCGCATCGTGCCGATCGGCAGGATCCTGACCTCGCGAATGTTGCGCACGAACGAGGCGATCAGGACCGCGGCTGATCACTACGGATTCAAGCTCGTCGACCTCTACGGCGCGCCGTCGATGACTCAGCCGGACACCTGGAGCAACGATCGGGTGCACGGGTCGACCAAGGGCCACACCTTGTTCGCCGCCGCAGCCGCAGAAGCGCTCGATCTGCCTGGCAGCAACCATGATTGGGCGCAAGCGAATCCTTCTGCCGCACAGTCGACACTGCGTTCGCGCGCCCATTCGCAACTGCTGTGGACAAAGAACATGCTGGCTCCGTGGATGTGGTACCACGCCCGCGGGATATCCAGCGGGGACGGCCGCGAGCCGAAGCGCCCGCGGCTGGCCAGTGTGGTCGGCTAGAAGCCGAGCAGGCCCAACGGGATCGGCGACTCGCCACCGGCGACCGAGTCGAACACCTGAGGGCACAGGAACGAGATCGCAAGCCCGGTGAACATGTTTGCCCCGCCCAGCGACATACCCGTCGTATCCGCGACCTTCGCCGCGGCGTCGGCGGCGTTCTGGCCCGGCTCGGACAGCATCGGGCAGACGGACTGGCCGACCGCGACCAGATTGGACGGGTCGGTGGTGCCCCCGAGGCCCGCTCCCGACACCGCATTCAGGAACGCGTCGGTGCTGGGGTCGGCCTGCGCCGGCGCCGAGAGCAGCGCGGCCACCGCGGTCAGTCCAGCGAACACGGTGATCAGGCGAATCGGCCCGGTGAGTCTGCGCACCTGCAGCATCGTAGAGGACCAACCGATTAGGGGCTAACCGGCACGTCAACTACGCTGTGACGATGCCGAAATCACCCGAGGCAGGCGGTGACCTGAAGCCACATTTCGAGGACGTGCAGGCACACTACGACCTGAGCGACGACTTCTTCGCGTTGTTCCTCGACCCGTCGCGGACCTACAGCTGCGCGTATTTCGAGCGCGACGACATGACGCTCGAGGAGGCACAGCTTGCCAAGGTCGACCTGGCGCTGGGCAAACTCGGCCTCGAGCCAGGTATGACGCTGCTCGACATCGGCTGCGGCTGGGGCGCCACCATGCGGCGGGCGATCGAGAAGTATGACGTCAACGTCGTCGGCCTCACGCTGTCGAGGAATCAGGCCGCTCATGTCCAGAAGTCGTTCGACGAGCTGGACAGCCCACGCACCAAGCGGGTGCTGCTACAGGGTTGGGAACAGTTCGACGAGCCGGTTGACCGAATCGTGTCCATCGGCGCGTTCGAGCACTTCGGCCACGACCGTTACCCGGACTTCTTCAAGATGGCCCACGGCGTGCTGCCCGACAACGGTGTCATGCTGCTGCACACGATCGTTGGTGAGATTCCAGCGCGTGCAAAGGAACTCGGCATCCCGTTGACTTTCGAGCTGGCCCGCTTCATCAAGTTCATCATGACCGAGATCTTCCCGGGCGGACGGTTGCCGTCCGTGCCAATGGTCGAGGAACGCGCGGCGGAGGGCGGTTTCACGCTGACCCGCAAGCAGGAACTGCAGCCGCACTACGCGCGCACGCTCGATCTGTGGGCGGCGGCCCTGCAGGAACACAAGGACGAGGCCATCGCGATCCAGTCCGAAGAGGTCTACGAGCGCTACATGCGCTACCTCACCGGCTGCGCGAAGATGTTCCGCGATCGCCAGGTCGACGTCGTCCAGTTCACGCTGGAGAAGTAGCCGCTAGACGCCTGTCCACGCGGCGTCGAGGCGGTCGGCGACGTCGATTACCTTCGCCTTGACCGACTGGGGGCTGTCGATCTCCCCTGCCACGTGCGCCGCGATGAACCGCCGGATCTCGGCGTCGACACCGGCGATGACCCGCAACAGCTCGGCCCGCAGGGATTTCGACGTGACATGGATCTCGATGTCCGACGGTCGAGGCTTCGCAACGTCGAGGATGAGCAGGAGCGGTTCGGCGGCGCGCGCGGTCGCGCTCAAGGCGATCTCGCCGAACACCATGAATTTCGGTTTGTCGATGCGCAGGTCGATGACCATGTCGATCTCCAGCGGGATCCGGATCGCGAACGTGATCAGCTCGCCGTCGGACCGGGTGACCCTCGGCTCCTGTATTCGCACCTTCGCGGTGACCTTGGCGATCTTGCCGGGGCCTTGACCCATTGGGCCCATCTCGAACTCGTCACCCGCGATCGCGCCGATCGCGTCGCCGACGCGTTTTTCGGTCACGGCGATCTCGTAGAACCGCCGACCGAATTCTTCGTAGGTGACGTACTCGTAGCCATCCATAGGCCTCTACCGTCTCACGTCGTCGCCGATTACTTGCTCATATGTCGCCGCCGGTCCTCTACCAGGCATGAAGGTAGGTCGGCGGAAGGTGTGGGACCAAACTCTTACCTGGCCAGGGTTCGCCCGTTAGGCTCTGGCGAGGAAGGTGGGGCCAATGATTCGTGGACTAGTCGTCGCCGCGGCAGCGGCGTGCGTCGCTATCGGCAGTGCACCGGTCGCGGTGGGCGATCCGAACGACAATCTGTATTTCGACAGGCCGGGTCGTTACGACTCCGACGTGCCGTTCATGAACTATGAGGCCCGCCTGTCTGCCCCCTGCGACAACTTCCAGATCAACACGTTCGGGCGTGGCCCCGGCGGTGAACCGCTGCAATGCCACTGGATCCCGAACCAATGGCCGCCCGTCTACACCGGTTTCTGGGTGATCTCGCCCGAGATTTTCGGCGTCCAGGAGATCGGCAGCCCGTGCCCGAAAGATCAGGCGGCCGCGCAGGCGCCCGACGGGCGTCCCCTGCTGTGCCTCGCCGACCAGGGCTGGCAGCCCGGCTTCTTCACCGGCAGCGGGTTCTGGCCGACCTAGGCCCGGCCTAGCTCGCTGCGCCCTCGAAGCGTCGCCGGATTCCGGCGAGCATTTCGGTGTGCGCCTCGACCGCCTTTCGGGTAGTTACCGACGCCAGCGGCCAGGGCGCTTCGATCTGGACCCTCTCGACGACGCGAGTGCCCGTCTCTGTCGGTTCGAAGGCCACAGTGCCGCGCAGGCGCACTCGAGGAAACTGGCTGGCCTCTGACACCACGTCACCGGTCAGCGGAACATACAGCCGGGCAACGTAACTCGTTCGCAGGCGTAGCGGCCCCAGCGGGATCCGGTCGCCCACCCGGTAGGTCTGCACGTAGCCGTCGGAAGTCTCGCTGCGGTCGACGGTCCGCACGGACACCACGAGGGGATGCACCAGTTTGATGTTGTCGAGGTCGGTGTAGAACGCGCGAACGTCGTCCGGCGGCCCGGGAACGTCCATCCAAAGTTCGCGTTCGACCCTCGTGATCCACCGTCCCACGGTGGACAATCTAGACCGCCTGCGCGTGAGAATGTCATATGCTCATTGGAGAGAATCTCGTATCCGGTACGCTTGCTGAGCAACTGCTTAGCAGGCTGTCATAGCGGCCCCATCGACGACGCATTGGAGCGTTTGCCATGACCGAAGCCGTCGCAATCGGATATGCGGGCACCCGGGTGCCTCGGGTGGAAGACACCCGCCTGCTCACCGGCCATGGCACCTTCGTCGACGATGTGTCGCGACCCGGCATGGTGCACGCCTGCTTCGTCCGTAGCCCCTTTGCCAAGGCGCGCATCGCCGGCATCGACACCGCCGCCGCGCTCGCTCTGCCCGGCGTGCAGGCGGTGTTCGTGGCCGAGGACCTCAACCCGGACGTGAAGGAGGCCTGGCACGCCGTCGCGGGTAAGGACATCGCCGATACGCCGCGACCACCGCTGGCCGAAGGCGAGGCGAAGTTCGTCGGCGATCCGGTCGCGCTCGTGGTCGCCGAGTCGCGCTACGTCGCCGAAGACGCCGCCGAGCTTGTCGACGTGGACTACGAACCCCTGCCCGCGGTCGCCGACTTCACCAAGGCGGTCAACTCCGAGTTTGTCGTGCACGATGCCTATCCCGACAACGTCGCGGGCGGGATGGGCGGAGCACCGCCCGACGAGGAGACCTTCTCATCGGCTGCGCACGTCGCGTCGGCGCACGTGTACCAGCAGATCCATGCGCCTGTCCCGATCGAGACGCGCGGCCTGGTCGCCGAATGGGAAGCCTCGTCGCGCGAACTGACGATGTGGGCGTCGACGCAGACTCCGCACGAATTGCGGGCGTTCGCCGCACGGCTACTCGGCATCCCGGCGCAGAACGTACGAGTCATCATGCGCGACACCGGCGGTGGGTTCGGTCAAAAGGTCGTACCGATGCGCGAAGACATGTGCATCATGCTGGCCGCCCGCAAGGTGTCGAGTGCGCTGAAGTGGATCGAGGACCGCCGCGAGAACCTGATGTCGGCAGGGCAGGCCCGCCACGTCGACGGCGACGTGCGGATGGCTTTCGACAAGGACGGCAACATCCTCGCCGCCGACATCGACTTCGTTCAGGACATCGGGGCGTACCCGACGCCCTACCCGGTGCTGACCACCGCGGCAATCGGCATGTTCTTCCCCGGCCCGTACCGGGTTCCCAAGGCCAGCTTCAACTACAAGACGGTCTTCTCGAACACCGCAGGCCTGGCCGCCTACCGCGGTCCGTGGCAGTACGAAACCCTCACCCGCGAAATACTTCTCGACATCGCGGCCCGCAAGATGGATATGGACCCCGTCGAGCTGCGCCGCCGAAACATCCTGCGCGGCGACGAGATGCCCTACTTCAATCCCAACGGCATGCCCTATGAGCATGTCGCACCCGCGGACACGTTCGAGCAGGCGGTGAAGATCCTCGACCACGAGGGATTCCGCAAGGAGCAGAAGGACGCGCTCGAGGAGGGGCGGTACATCGGTTTGGGCTTCTCGGCCTACATCGAGCCGACCGGCGCCGCGACCGGGCACCTCGGTACCGAGGGCGCGACGATTCGCATGGAGCCGACCGGCAAGATCAACGTCTACGTCAACGGTGGCTCGTCCGGAAACAGCATCGAGACGACGGTGGTCCAGCTGACCGCCGACGCGCTTGGCGCCGACATCGAGGATGTGTCGACGATCCAGGGCGACACCGCCGTTACGCCGTACGGGGCGGGCACGCAGGGCAGCCGCAGCGGACCGATGACCGCAGGCGCCGTCAACGAAGCGGGCGCGATCCTGCGCAAGCAGATCATCGCAATGGCAGCCCATCGGCTGGAGGTCGAGGAGTCCGCAATCGAGCTCGCCAATTCACGGGCCGGCGTCCGCGACGACCCCGAGAAGGGCGTCAGCTTCGCCGACCTCGCCTACCGCTCGTACTACGAGCCCGCACAGCTGCCGCAGGGGATGGCGCCGACGCTTGAGGCCACCGCGCGATTCACCTCGAAGACAATGATCCACTGGGCCAACGCAACTCATGCGTGCACATGCGAAGTGGACGTGCAGACCGGTCATGTCTCGTTGACTCGCTACATCGTCAGCGAGGACGTCGGCCCGATGATCAACCCCAATGTGGTCGAGGGGCAGATCGCCGGCGGCACCGTGCAGGGCATCGGCGGGGCGCTGCTGGAGACCATGGTCTACGACGACGACGGCAACCCGCTCTCGTCGACATTCGTCGACTACCTGCTTCCGACGGCCACCGAGGTGCCCGCGATCGAATACGGTCACGTCGAGATCCCCGGGCCTGGCGTCGGCGGATACAAGGGCTGCGGTGAAGGTGGTGCCATCGGGTCGACGCCCGCGGTGATCAACGCCATCAACGACGCGCTGGCCCCGCTGGGCGTGACACTCACCAGGCTGCCCGCAAGCCCCGCCGCCATCGTCGAGCTCATCGAGAACGCCAGCGCAGGCCGGAAAGCTAATGCAGGCGCGGCTGGAAAGGACCACTGAACGTGGAACTGAACAACGAATTCCGAGTCGCTGTGCCCGCGGCCAAGACGTGGCAGGTACTCACCGACGTCGAGCGGGTCGCGCCGTGCATTCCTGGCGCCCAACTCCTTTCGGTCGACGGCGACGATTTCACCGGCGTGGTGAAGGTGAAGGTCGGCCCGATCACGGTGTCCTACTCCGGCGAAGCGTCGTTCCAGGAGAAGGACGAGGCCGCCCAGCGAGTGGTCATCAAGGCAAGTGGCAAGGAGACCAGGGGCAGTGGTAACGCCGCCGCCCTCGTCACCGCCCAGCTCAAGGACGAGGGTGACGCCACGCACGTCGTGATCACCACCGACCTCACCATCTCGGGCAAGGCCGCACAGTTCGGTCGGGGCGTGCTGTCGGACGTGTCAACGAACCTGATCGGCCAATTCGCCAGGAACCTCGAGGCCGAACTGCTCGGCGGGTCCGCTCCGTCCGATGCGGCGTCTGTGTCGGCGGCCGCCGCGACGGCTGCGGCAGCCGCTTCGAATGCAGGCGACTCGGTCGATCTCCTCAAAGTCGTTGCCGTGCCGATAGCTAAGCGCTACGCGCCTGCGATCGCTGCGGTCGCCGCCGGACTCGCGGTCGGCTTCCTGTTGGGCAGGCGCAAGCGTGCACATCCTGCCGCGGACGTTGCCGACGAGCTGCAGGCCGCCCTGGCCCGGCTGCTTACCTCGATGTCGCCGGCCGAGCGGCTCCGGCCATGAAGGCCGCCGCCTTCGCCTACCACCGCCCCGACACCGTGGCCGAGGCCGCCCAGATGCTCGGCGAGTTCGGTGACGACGCCAAGATCCTGGCGGGCGGGCAGAGCCTGGTGCCGATGCTCGCCATGCGGTTGACGTACTTCGAGAACCTGATCGACATATCCCGCATCGACGAACTGAAGAACATCGAGTTGCTTGACGACGAACTGTGGGTCGCGGCAGGGACGCCGCATGCCCTCGTCGGCCTGGACGACGAGGTGGCCGATTCGGTGCCGCTTTTGACGTTGTCGACGCCCTACATCGGCCATTTCCAGATCCGGACCAGGGGCACGCTGGGTGGCGCGATCGCGCACGCCGATCCCGCCGCGGAGTACGCCGCGGTCGCACTCGCGCTCGACGCGACGATCGAGGCGACGTCGTCGCGAGGCCGGCGAGAGATTCCGGCGGTCGATTTCTTCACCGGCCTGTGGGAGACATCGTTGGCGGCCGACGAGATCCTGACCGCTGTGCGGTTCCCGGTGTGGGGCGGGCGGTCCGGCTTCGCGGTCGAGGAATTCGCCAGGCGCCACGGCGATTTCGCCATCGCGGGCGCGACGATTGCAGTGCAGCTGGACGGCGACGACCGGGTGGCGCGCTGCGGTATCGGACTTCTGGGGCTAGGTTCGACCCCGCTTCGTGGCTCGGTGGCCGAGGATGCCGTCGTCGGCCAATCGGCCGATGCCGTCACCGCCGAGGAGGTCGGCAGGCTTGCGATGAGCGGGCTCTCCGAGATTCCCGCCGATCTTGCGGGTTCGGCCGACTACCGATCCCGCGTGGGAGCCACGATGGTGGCACGTGCGTGGGCCGCGGCGGTCCGGGAAGCAGAGACATCCGAATCGGAGGCGATCCATGCATGAGCTGCCGGTCGGGCTGACCGTGAACGGGCGCGCGCACCGGCACGTCGTCGAACCCCGGCTGACGCTTGCGGACTTCCTGCGCGAGAAGTGCGGACTCACCGGCACCCACCTCGGGTGTGAGCATGGCGCGTGCGGCGCGTGCACGGTCCTGCTGGACGGTCAGGCCGTGCGGGCGTGCCTGATCTTCGCGGTCCAGGCGGACGGCCAGGAGGTCACCACCGTCGAAGGCATCGCGGGCGAGGACGGCGAGCTGTCGCCGGTGCAGTCCGCGCTGCGCGAGTGCCACGGGCTGCAATGCGGCTTCTGCACACCGGGTTTCGTCACGTCGATCACCGCGCTGCTGCGCGACAATCCGCAGCCCACCGACGAGGAGATCCGCGAAGGCCTGTCCGGCAACTTCTGCCGGTGCACCGGCTATCAGGGCATCATCAACGCGGTACACCGTGCCGCGCAGGCCGAAACGCCTGCCGGTTAGGTCGTGTGCGGTGCGGGAGTAATCGTCTGACGGATTGTGATTTTCGCGACGGTTGACCAGGGGCCGCTGATACGACGGGTCGGCCTTGCTGCGCGACGATGCGCCGTTGCCGTCGATGTCCGGAACCTCGGCGAATGGCAACGGCATCGTCGGGACCATGCCCGACCATTCGATGACGTTGGTCCGCACGGCGATCCGCCACCCTCCGTCGCGCCGTTGCAGCCGGTCGAGGTAGCGCCCGCCGGCGATCCAGTTGGTGTCGTCGCGGTTGCGCGCCGCGAACAGGTAATAGGTCTCGGCGTGCGCGGTGTCGCCGTCGATCTCGCAGGTGTGGTTGAGAAGGTTGTGGTGTGTCGCGACCTGTCCCTGCTCGTGCATGGCCGTGGCCCAGTCGTACAGATCTACCGAGCGTCCGACGAAATCACCAGCCGCAACGATCGCGTCCGGATGGAACGCGGACAGAAACACTTCCCGGTCGAAGCGGTCCATGCCGCGGCTGAAGCGCGTCAGGCAGTCGAGGATGTCCTGTCGGTCCAATAGGAGGTCCATCCGCGCCAGGCGGTCAGCGTCCATGGCCGGCCTGTGCGATCGGAGGCCAGATCGGCTCGCCGCGTTCGCCGCGTAACGACGGGATGGCCTTGCCGTCGACGTCGGTAATCGCCGTAGTCCCGCGCGACTTCCGCGGTGATGAAACTGCCGCCCGACCGTTTCATCACGTCCGGATCGGCTGCCAGCGCCGCGATCACCCGGCCGGGAAACTCGGGCGAGCAACCCACCGCGGGGTCGGTGACTGTCTGCTTCGTCATCTCCGGGCTACGTCGAAGGTTGCGCCGGGCCCGCTCGGTGAAGGTGAGGCCTTGCCACAGCGAAAGCGAGGCGACGTTGTACGCCTCGAGCTCGATGGCCATGTCCCGCGCCATCCGGTCGACGGCCGTCTTGCACATCCCGAAGACGACACCGTAGGTGTAGGTCACCGCGGCATATCCCGAGATGGCGACGATGAGTCCCGACTTCTGCGGCACCATCAGCCTGCGCCGCATGCCGCGCCGCCACATAGTTGGACCGGACGCCGACATCGACCATGCCCCAATGGCTTAACGGCTTCTCCCAGAACGGCCCCGGTTCGGTCAGGTCCTCGGGCAGCGCGAACGCGTTGTTGACGAGAATGTCGAGTCGGTCCTGCTCGCGCCGGATCTGATCGAACAGCGCCGCCACCTGGCTGTCATCGGCATGGTCGACGTGGACGGCGACACCTGTGCCGCCACGGCGATCCACCTCCTGCGCGGTTTCGCCGACGGTGCCCGGCAGCTCGTACGAGTCCAGTGTCACGGTACGGCCGGTGACATAGACGGTGGCCCCCTCCATCCCCAGCGCGACGGCGATGCCCTTGCCGATTCCACGGCTGGCACCGGTCACCACCGCGACTTTGCCTGTCAGCGTGGCCATTCCGCGCCTTTGCCGAAGAGCGTCTCGCTGTGATCGCCGACCGACCTGCCAATGTAATGGTCGGCACTGAAGGGCAAGCCCATCAGACCCTGCGACCATTCGATCGACCGGCCGAGGTCGTGATACCAGTCGTAGAGCATGGTGCGTTGCCCGATTCGCCCTCGCCGCGAGCGAGGCTCGCGATGCAGTCGCGGATCTTCTCGCGGTCGAGGAGAGCCGCCAATTCCCCAGTACTGGAATCCATTCCGCGTGAAGCTACTGCGCAGCCGCCTCCGGCGCGTAGCCGAGCGTGCCCTTGATCTCGAGGTACTCCTCGAGACCGAACTCGCTCCACTCGCGGCCGTTGCCACTGCGCTTGTACCCGCCGAAGGGGGTGTTCAGGTCGAACGCGTGGTTGATGGCCACCTGCCCGGCCCGGATCCGGCGTGCCAGCGCACGCGCTGATTCGAGGTCGGCGGCCGAAACATAACCCGCCAGACCGTAGTCCGTGTCGTTGGCGATGTCGACAGCCTGGTCGAGATCGTCGTAGGGCAGGATGCACAGCACCGGGCCGAAGATCTCTTCGCGGGCGATCGTCATGTCGTTGGTGACATCGGAGAACACGGTCGGCTTGACGTAGTAACCGGTGTCGAGCCCGTCCGGCCGTCCTGGTCCGCCCGCCGCCACCGTCGCACCCTCGTCGATGCCCTTCTGGATAAGCCCCTGAACCTTCTCGAACTGGACTTTGGACGCCACCGGGCCGATCGCCCTCTTGTCGTCGGCGTCGCCCACCGCCACCGCTTCTGCCACACCGCGCGCGATCTCAGCCGCCTCCGCGATGCGTTCTCGGGGAACGAGCATGCGCGACGGCGCATTACAGCTCTGGCCGGAGTTGACCATCATGGTGCTCACACCTGCGGTGACGCTTTCGGCGAACTTCTCGTCGTCGATCACGATGTTCGGGCTCTTACCGCCGAGCTCCTGGGTGACCCGCTTGACCGTGGCGGCCGCGTTCTTCGCGACGTCGACGCCCGCGCGGGTCGACCCGGTGAAGGACACCAGGTCGATGTCGGGATGGCTGGAGATCGCCGCGCCGACACCGGGGCCGTCGCCGAAGACCATGTTGTAGACGCCCGCGGGCACCCCCGCCGCGTCCATCACCTCGGTGAAGATCTGGCCCGAATACGGAGCCACCTCCGACGGCTTCAGCACCATCGTGCAGCCGGTGGCCAGTGCCGCGAACACCTTGCAGGCGATCTGGTTGAGCGGCCAGTTCCACGGCGTGATCAGGCCGCAGACACCGATCGGCTCCTTCAGTATCAGCGTCGCCCCACGCTGCTCCTCGAAGGAGAAGTTCTTCAACGCGTCGACGACGCCCATCAGCTGGCCGATCCCCAACATCACCTGCGGGCCGGCCGCCAGCGACGGCGGCGCACCCATCTCTTCGTGCACCGCATCGGCGAGGTCGCCCGAACGCTTCTGGTATTCCGCGGCGATCGCTCCCAGCAGGTCCAGCCGCTCCTCGCGGGTACTGACCGACCACGTCGCGAACGCCTTGCGGGCCGCCTTGACCGCCTTGTCGACGTCGGCCGCGGTGCCGATCGCGATCTTGCCGGACACCTGCTCGGTGGTCGGGTTGTCGACGTCGAGCGTCTTGGACTCGCTGGGGTCGACCCACTGTCCGTCGATGTAGAACTTCAGATATTCACGCATGGGAGCCATCCTTACTTACTGTGTGCCTTCTGCATACCAGGTCCTGAATTCGTCGTACTTCGGCATCTCCTCCGAGTTCGCCTTCGGGTCGATGCAGACGTGGACGACGGCGGTCTTACCGCTGGCGAACGCCCGCTCGATGGCCGGGCCCATCTCGTCCTCTTTCTCGACGTACTCGCCGTGACAGCCGAAGCCCTCGGCGATCTTGTCGAAGCGCACGTCCTTGCTCCAGTGCACGCCCGGCTGCGGCGACGGCTGGGTGAACGTGCGCTTGTAGACGCCGACCTCCAATCCCCATTGATGGTCGACACCCACCACGCAGACCAGCGGCAGGTTCTCCCTGGCCGCCGTTTCGAGCTCGGCGATGTGGAACAGGAACGCGGAGTCGCTGGTCAGCAACATCACCGGCCGCTTGCGGCCCTCGGCGACCGACGCGCCGACCGCGTAGGGCAGGCCGGTTCCCAGGTGGCCGAAGTTCTGGTTCCAGATCACGTCGCGGGGTTTGGCCTGCGAGTAGGTCCACTGAAAGATGACCGTCGCGCCGCCGTCGCGCACCATGATGCCGTCCTTCGGGAAGGCCTTGGTGGCCTCGACCACGAAGCGGGCCGGGTGCACCGGCGTCCTGCCGGTGGGGGCGTTCTCCGCCAACTGGGCCAGCTCTTCGGCGTCCTCCTTGATCCACCGGTCGAGGTCGGCCGACGGCTGTCTCGGATTCGCCTTGAGTGCATCGACCAACTGTGGCACCACGCCGCGAAGGTCACCCACCAACGGCACGTCGATCGGCCGGTTCACCCCGATGGCAACCGGATCCTGTTCCACCATACACCCATTTGCGGTTGCTGTCGTTGGCCGCCCAGTGCCTGGTCCTGCCGTAGTGGCTCGGCTCCCCGAGCTCGGTGCCCAGGGCCACACACAGGTCGGACTGCACCACCGCTTCGACGGCGGCGGGCGAGAATCCATAGGCGAAGGTGCGGCCCTCGAGCCCAGGAATGAACGACGTGCCGCCCGAGGTCTGGATGACCGGGCAGTTCATCAGATCGGCGAGTTCTTTGACCGAGGCTCCGGTACGGGATGTGTGCACGCCGTGACCGACCAGCAGGATCGGGCTCTTCGCCTCTTGGATCAACTTCGCGGCCTCGGCCACTTCGCGCGCACCGGCGCCCTGATTGACGAGCCGATACCGGCTCGGCGGCAACGGGTCCGGCACGTCGAGCTCTTCGAGGATCACGTGCGACGGGAACTCGATGTAGGACGGGCCCGGCGTGCCGGACATCGCGCGACGGATTGCCTCCCGAACGATCTCGTCGGTTTGGTCGGCGTACTCGATCGAGCTGCTGTACTTCACCGACGGCGTGAAAAGGCCTTCCTGCTGCACGAATTGGATGCGGCCGCGGCGCACCCGGCGCTCGGTGATGCGGGCCCGCTGACCGCCGAGGAAGATCACCGGCGAGTTCTCCACCAGTGCGCACATCATCGCGCCGGAGATGTTGGCCACGCCAGGGCCGAGTGTGCCGATGCACAGGCCGGGCTTGCCGGTCATCCGCGAGGCCGCCTCCGCCATGAACCCGGCGCTCAGCTCGTGATGCGGCGCCACCACCGACCAGCCGCGAGCATCGGCTTCGGCGAACATGTGCACGAAGTTCGGGTCCGGAATACCGAACAGCGTGTTGACGCCCTCGGCCTCGAAAAGGTCGAGAATGCGTTTGTATACGGGCACGCCCATGACGAAACTCCTTGTTATCGGTAGCGTTTGGCTAGTTCTTGGCGGTGAGCTGCCGGCGACCCGAACAGCGAACGATTGAGCGCGGCGCGCTTGAGGTAGACGTGGATGCCGCTCTCCCACGTGTAGCCGATGCCGCCGTGCAGTTGCATGGCCTTCCCGGCGATGTCGACGGCAGCGGCGCAGGCGTAGGACTTGGCCATCGCGACGGACACACCGGCATCCGGTCGGTTCTCCGCGACGGCATCGACCGCCGCGCCGACGAGTCGGCGGGCCACCGCGATCTTGACGGCCATGTCGGCGCACGCGTGCTTCACCGCCTGAAACGACCCGATCGGACGGCCGAACTGATGGCGGACCTTCGCGTAGCCGACCGTCGCGGACAGCATTGCCTCGGACAGGCCGAGGCTGTCGCACGCGACGGCAACAGCGGCGCGCTGACGCAGTCGCGCAACCGCGGCCGTTGGGTCGCCGTCGAACCGCATGACGTCGCCCGCATCGGCGCTCGCCGACACCGACGCCAGGCGGCGCGTTTCATCCAGCACCGGTCGGGGTGTCACGGCGACGGCTGCGCAGGCGACGCCGCCGTCGGTGATCAGCAGAACCTGGTCGGCGCCCTCGGCGTCGGGCACGAACTCCGGTGATTCGACCGCAACGGCCAACCGGACGGCACCCGACCCGACATCGGCGAGAAGCCTGTCGCGGGTGTCGCTGGGCTGCAACGCATTCAAGGTACTCACCGCGAGCACCGCGCTGCCGAGATAGCTGTTCGCGCTCGCGGCGCGGCCCATCTCTCTCACAGATGACGGCGACCTCGGCGAACGTCGCGCCTGCCCCGCCGAACTCGTCGGGCACCTCCAGGCCGACCCAGCCCGCGTCGACGAGTGCCTGCCACTCGACCGCACGGTCCTTGGCGAGCAGGTCGTCCGCAACCGACCTGAGCTCGGCGTGGAACTCTTCGAATTCGGGTGCCATCAGACCGCGCTCGGCTCTCGCGGCAGCCCAAGGCCGCGCTCGGCGATGATCGTCCGTTGGATCTCGCTCGATCCGCCTGGAATCGTCCACTCCCATGAGCCGATGAAATCCAGCATCCACGAACCGGATTCCCAGCCGCTGGATGCCGACTTGACGAGTTCGGTATGCGCAGGCAGGCCACCGATCTCGGCGCCGAAGTCCGTCATGCGCTGCAGCAGCTCGCTGTAGAAGAGCTTGACGATGGACGCGTCGGCCGGCCCCGCGGTGCCGGCTTCGCTGTTCTCCACCAGCTGGCGGCACAGCCCGCGCAGGCCGGTGATCTCGGTTTCGAATTGCGCAAGCCGGTCGGCGACCACCGGATCCTCAGTGGGACATGACTGAACGAGCCAGCGGAAGCCCGCGTTACCGAGGCGCTCGGCGAGTTCCAGCATGGTCATCCCGCGCTCGGCACCAAGCGTCGCCTGGGCCACCTGCCATCCGCCGTTCTCCGCGCCAACGAGGTTGGCGGCCGGAACCCTGACGTCGTTGAGGAAGATCTCGCAGAAGTGCGAATCGCCGATGGCGTTGCGGATCGGCCGCACCTCGATGCCGGGACTGGTCATATCCAGCAGGAAGTACGAAATGCCTTTGCGCTTGGGCGCTTCCGGGTCGGTGCGCGCCAACAGCAGGCACCAATCCGCGTGCTTGCCGCCGCTGGCCCACAGCTTCTGGCCGTTGACGACGTAACCGTCACCGTCCTTGCGTGCCGTCGTCCGCAGGCTCGCAAGGTCGGAGCCCGCCTCCGGTTCGGAGAACCCCTGAACCCAGATCTCACCGTCGAGGATCGCGGGCAGATGCCTGGCGCGCTGCTCGTCAGTGCCTGCGACCAGCAGTGTCGACGCGGCGTGATGGATGCCGACGAACGCGAGCACCAGCCGCGGCGCATCGTGGGCGGCGAGCTCCGAGTACAGCACGATCTGCTCGGCGACCGGCATGCCCCCGCCCCACTCGCGTGGCCAGTGCGGTACGGCGAACCCTGCGGCGTGCAGCTCGGCGAACCAGGCCTTCTGAAACCGGGCGAATTCCTGGTCGCTCACCCCGGTTTGAGCCGTCCGCCAGTCCGGCGGGATGTGCTCCTCACACCATGAACGGACGTCGGCGCGGAACCGGTCGAGATCTGCCTCGACTCCATCGCTCCGGTCCTCGCTCGTTCCTCGCTGCGATCCTCACTCGCGCTCGTCTTCGGTCGTCACGCGTACAGCCCTGGAGACCGGTTTCGCCCGCCCGGCGGGTCAGCTCGTCGCGGGTGGCGGACAACCCCAGCGGTAGCCGGCGCAGCGGCTGACTGTAGCGGGACAGCCACGACAAGGTGGTCTCGTCGCAGAACCCGACCGCGCCGTGCAGCTGATGGCACACCCGGAAGACCACCTCGGCCGCCTCGATGGCCGACATCCGCAGCGCGAGTGCATCGACGAGCGCTTCCGGCTTGCCGGAACCGACGCTCCACAGCGCGTACTTGGCGAGGATCTCCAGCCCGCTGCGTTCCACTTCGGCGTCGGTGAGCTGGAACTGGACGCCCTGAAACGCCGACAGCGGCTGCCCGAACTGCTTGCGCAGGCTGATGTGTGAGATGGTCAGCTCGAGGGCACGGTCGAGCATGCCGAGCAGCGTCCAGCACGGCAGCACCAGCCCGAGCGCCACGTCGCCTGCCCCGTCCCGGTCGGTCTCGGACAGCTCGAGCGGGGTGACGAACGCGGGACCGGTGACGCCGTGGCCGACGACCGTGCTTCGCACGCCGTCCAATGTCACTGCCGTCCAGCGTTTTTCGACTCCACCGACGGCGCCTGCCGGTTGGTTTGATGCGACCACGATCAAACCGTCGGTGTCGAGATGCACCGGACGGGAGAGCCGTTCGGCGACCGGATACGGCAGCGCCCAGTATCCGGCGCTGCGGCACAGCGCCGCTGCGGCTTCCAGCCCGTCGGCGTCGGACGGGGCATCGAGCTCCCAGGCACCGAGTTCGTTCAGCACCGGACCGACGAGTTCATCCCGGGTGTCGGGCTTGGCTTCGGCCTGCTGGACGAGCTGGTCGCCGCCGGCCGCCTCGAACGCCCGAAGCGCCTGCCGCCCGTACTCCTTGGCGTCCTCGCCGAGATCGAGAATCATCTCGCTCATTTCGCGCCTGCCAGCAGGGCACGGGACAGCAGGATTCGTTGCATCTCGATACTGCCTGACGAAACGGTCGAGGCCTGCGAGTATCGCCAGTGGTCCTCGGCCTCTCCAAGGAACCATCGGCCGCCGTGGTCATCCGGTGACACCTCGGCGGCGATCTCCATCAGCACCTCGGCGCTGTCCTGATCCAGTTTCGTCACCGCGATTCGGTATGCGGCCGCGTCCCCGGGTTGTATTCGCCCGCTACTCTGCAGCGACACAACGCGATACGCGAGCAGGCGGGCGCGACGACAGTGAGTCAGCATGCGCACCCACCGACCGCGCAACTCTGCCGGCAGGTCCGCCCAACGATCGCCGAGAACCGACGGTGCGGCCGCCAACAGTCGTTCGCACCGCGCGTACCGGGCGATGCCGACACGCTCGAAGGACATCACGTCGGCAACAATCGACCAGCCGTTGTCGACCTCTCCGAGCACGTCGGCGCGGGTGACCCGCAGGTCGTCGAAGAACACCTCGTTGAGGTGATGCGGACCCAACATGGTGCGAATGGGTCGGACCTGGATCGCCGGATCGTCCATCGGGACAAGGAAAATCGTCAGCCCCTGCTGCTTCTTCTCCCCTTTGTGCGTGCGTGCAAGCAGAAAGCACCACTGCGCCATCGTGGCGTAGGACGTCCAGATCTTCTGGCCGCTGACCAGCCAGCCGTCACCGTCCGGCCGCGCCGTCGTGCGCAGCGACGCGAGGTCGGAGCCCGCCTCCGGTTCGGAAAAGCCCTGACACCAGATCACTTCACCGCTGGCAATCGACGGTAGGTGCTTGCGATGTTGTTCTTCCGTGCCGTGCCGCATGATGATCGGGCCGACCCAGTTGACGCCCATGTACTGGGCACCGCGTGGCTCGTGATGGGCCCACATCTCCTCGCGGACGACGGTCTGCTCCCAGACCGACGCCCCGCCGCCTCCGAAATCCTCCGGCCACGACAGGCACAGCAGGTTGCGTTCGGCCAGTGTCCGGCAGAATTGCTGGGCCGTCTCGAGGTCGGCCGGGTTGTCGGTGAAGGCGCCCAGAAAACCCTCGGGCACATGACTGTTCACCAGCTCGCGCAGCTCGCGACGAAGCTCGGCGGCCTTCGGCCCCATCTCAAAGTCCACAGGTGTTCCTGTCCAGTCCGAGCTCTTTGAGCACCTCCGCGGTGTCGGCGCCCAGTTCGCGAGTCGGGCCTGCGATCCGGCCCGGCGTCCGCGAGAACCAGGTCGGCACACCGGGCATCCGCACCGGTCCGTACTGCGTATCCACCGTTTCGAACAATCCGACGGCGTTCAGATGCGGATGGTCGAACAGTGCGTCGGGTGTGTTCAACGGCGCCGCCGGGATTTCCAGCTCGCGGAACAACGCCATCCACTCGTCGGTCGTGCGCTCGAGTATGGTCTGGGCCACCAGACCGTAGACCGTGTCGATGTCGTTGGCGCGCAGTTCGAGGGTCGCGTACAACTCGGTGGCCCACGCCGGGCGAACGGCGCCTACAAAGGCATTCCAGTGCTTGTCGTTGTAGATCAGCGCCGCGATGTGGCCGTCCTTTGTGCGATACGGTCGCCGATTCGGCGCCACCGTGCGCGGATAAACCGCGGGTCCGAGCGGAGGGTCGAACATCGCGCCGTTGGCGTGTTCGACGAGCATGAACGACGCCATCGTCTCGAACATGCTGACCTCGACCTCTTGGCCCTCACCGGTTCGCTCGCGGTGGAACAACGCCATCATGGTGGCGTAGAGGGCGGTCAGGCCCGCGACCTTGTCGGCGATGATCGTGCCGACGTAGTTGGCCTCGCCGGTCAGCTGTTCCTGCACGGCGGGCAATCCGCATTCGGCCTGAATGGTGTCGTCGTAGGCGGGCAGGTCGCGATTCGGGCCGCGCCTGCCGTATCCATAGCAGTTCGTGTAGACGATCGAGGGGTTCATCGCTGCGACGTCGTCGTAGCCGAAGCCGAGCTTGGCGACCGCCTTGGACCGCATCGAGTGGATGAACACGTCGGCGGTTCGGATCAGCGCCTGAAGTGCGGTCCTGCCCTCGTCGGTGCGCAGGTCCAACACGATGGCGCGCTTGCCGCGGTTCACGTTGATGTACACCCCGCTCATCCCCGGCGCGGGTCCGACCGAGATGTAGCGGGTGTTGTCGCCCTCGGGCGGTTCGACCTTGATCACGTCGGCGCCCATATCGGCCATGATCTGGGTGCAGTAGGGGCCCATCACCATCGCAGTCAGATCGACGACCCGCACTCCGGCAAGCGGACCCGAACTAGCCATGTCCCACCGCCTGATTGGCCATCCCGAAGCTGTAGCCGATGTGCTGTGCATGCGCGTCGGGCACGACCGGGAAGATGAGCGGATCGGCCGCATCGCGGATTGCATCGAGGTGCTCGGCCACCTGCTCGATCGTCCACGAGGGGCGGTACACACCGGGTGTCTCGGCGACGACGACCCTGGCGATCCTGCCCGCAATGGCAGCCAGGATCTCGCCGGTGATCGAGCATGACTCATGGGCGAGCCAGCCGACCGCGGGCGCAACCAACTCCGGGTCCATCGGCGGGTAGGCCGAGGTGTCCAGTCCCGCAGCCATTCTCGTCACCGCGCCGGGCACGATGACATTGCTCTTCACATCGTGCGCCTCGCCCTCGAGCGCAACGACATTGGACAGGCCGATGATGCCCGCCTTGGCGGCCGCGTAGTTCGCCACGTCGTGGTTTCCGTACAGCCCCCCGATGGACGACGTCAGGACGACCCGGCCGTAGCCGGCCTCGCACATCACCGGGAACGCGGGTCGGACGACGTGAAACGCGCCACGCAGATGAACATCGAGGACTGCGTCGAAATCCTGGTAGGTCATCTCCTTCAGCGATCCCCGCCGAACAATGCCTGCGTTGTGCACGAGCACGTCGATGCGGCCGAAGCGGTCAACGGCCGTGTCGATGATCGCCTTGCCGCCGTCCGGGGTGGCCACCGACGCAGTACTGGCCACTGCCTCGCCGCCAGACGCGGTGATCTCGGAGACCACCTCTCGCGCCGGTCCGCCGTCGGTGCCATCGCCCGCCAGGCTGCCGCCGGGATCGTTGACGACGACCTTCGCCCCGCGCGAAGCCAGCAGCAGGGCATACGAGCGCCCCAGCCCCCGGCCGCCACCGGTGACGACGGCGACCCGATCGTCGAATCTCAGTTCAGGCATTCACGTTCCGAGCTCGAGTCCATCGAGGTCGCCCTTGTCGCGCCAGGCCTTGAGCAGGTCGTCGAACGCGTAGAAACCTGCCATGTAGTAATCACCGAGGAACGATCGGACACCTTGGCCGAAACCGTCGCCCTCGTTGTTGTAATAGCCTGGGGTGCAAGAGAGATCGAATGCCGAGGTGTCGATGGCGAGTTCCTTGATGGTGCTTCCCCAGTCTTCTTGAGCTTCCTTGCTCGGCTCGACGGTCGTCGCCTTTCGCTTCGCCGCCTCGGCGATGATGTAGGCGATGTGCTCGGCCTGCTGCTCGAACATCGCTGTCGTGTTGGCGGAGACACCACCCTGGATGAAGCCCGTATGGAACTGGTTCGGAAACCCACGGCTGGTCATCCCGTGCAGTGTCTTGTAGCCGTCCCGCCAGTGGTCGAACAATGAGAGCCCGGCACGGCCGTCGATGGCCTCCATCGCATACCGGCGGCTGATCTCGGTCGAGATCTCGAATCCGCTCGCGAAGATCACGCAGTCGACCTCGTACTCAACGCCGTTGGCGACGATGCCCTTCTCGGTGAGCCGTCTCCACTCCCTTGGACTCGGCCACGTCGACCAGCGTCACGTTCTGGCGGTTGAATGTCGGCAGATATTCGTCATTGCTGCACGGGCGCTTACACAGGAACCGGTAGTAAGGCTTGAGCGCCTCCGCGGTCTGTGGGTCGTCGACTATGGCTTCGACGCGGCGCCGCAGCCGCTCCATGACCTTGAAGTCCTCTTCATCGCGCATCGTCATGATCTGCTCGACGGCAAGCGATGTGGGATCCTCCGCCGCGGCAACTCGCGCGGTCAGGTTGCGGCCAAGCTCGGTCCAGAAGTCGCAGACCTGGTCGACCGCATCGAAGATCACCCCGTCACCGAATGGTGACCAGCGGTGGAAGTTGAGCTTGCGCTCCGCCTGCCAGCCAGGCTGCAATGAAGCCGCCCACTGCGGATCGGTCGGCTGGTTACCACGCACGTCCACCGACGACGGGGTTCGCTGAAATACATACAGATGCTTGGCATCTCGACCGAGATGCGGAACCAGCTGCACGCCTGTCGCACCCGTTCCGACGAGCGCAACGCGCTTGTCCGCCAACTTGTGCAGTCCACCGTTCGCATCGCCGCCGGTGTAGTCGTAGTCCCAACGTGCCGAGTGAAAGGTGTGCCCCTTGAAATCCCTGATACCGGGGATACCGGGCAGTTTGGGCCGGTTGTATGAGCCCTGCGTCATGACGACGAAGCGAGCCCTGATGTCGTCGCCACGGTTGGTGGTCAACCGCCAGCGTTTGATCGCCTCGTCCCACTGCACTGTGCGCACCTGGGTGGAGAAGATCGCGCCGTCGTAGAGCCCGAAATGCTTGCCGATTCGCTTGCAGTGCTCGAAGATCTCGGCACCGTCGGCGAACTTCTTCGACGGTAGGAAGTCAAGTTCTTCGAGCATCGGGATGTAGCAGTACGCATCGTTGTCGCACTGAATTCCGGGGAACCGATTCCAGTACCAGACGCCACCGAAGTCGCCCGCCATCTCGATGACGTGCACGTCGTCGACGCCGGCCTTTCTTGAGGTATGCGCCCGCCAACAGGCCTGCGATGCCACCGCCGAGAACCGCAACCTCGACGTCCTCGTTGATCGGGGTGCGAGGCGTCACCGGCGTATGCGGATCCACCTCTGCGAACTCCGCGAAGTCGTCCTTGAGTTCCAGATACTGCTTTGAGCCCTCCGGCCGTAACCGCTTGTCGCGCTCATGCGAGTACTTCTCGCGTAGCGCGTCGATGTCGATGTCATCGGGCGTCTGCGTTGGTCCGCAGGTGTCAAACAACGTCATCGATCAAGAACTCCTTCGTTCTTCGCGCGAGCGCTCATCGCAGCTCCTGTGGTTCGCCGGTACCCATGTACTTCGCCAGCTGCGTGTGCAGATTGACGGTGCTGCGTTCGCGGTACGGGTTGGGCTTTGTGCCGCGGAAGCCGAGGGATTTCATGCCCTGCTGCACCGCGGCCATGTTGGAGAAGTCCTGCGGCAGCACCGACAACCAGTTCGGCGAGTCCTTCGGGGTGTAGGCCCATTCCGTCTCGGGCTCTTGACCTTTCGGGTAGAGCTCGAACACCGCGACCTCGAAGATGCACTTGTCCGGGTGGTAACTCGGATCGGGCCGCGCCGCGTAGCACAGCGCGCTGGTCAGGCCCTGTCCGACCTGGAAGTTCGGGAAGATCTGCCACGCGGTCCCGCTCTGACCGAGGATGTCGGGCGGGATTGTCGGCCAGACCACGCCACGCGCTTCGTCGTCGCGGCGCGCCGAGGCCAGCCAGTGCTGCAGTACCTCGTCGGCGGGAGTGCCCTCCGGCAGTTCGTCGACGAGCCGTTTGGCGGCGTTCACCAGTGTCTGCGTGGTGGTCGCGTTGGTCTCTTCCATTGTGTAGACCTGCATCTCGGCGGTCGAGATGCGCGGGTCACCGGTGCCGAGGCGGATCTTGGACTTGGTCTCGTCCATACCCTTTGGTGCGTCGTAACCGATGTTGCTGTGCTTGCCCTGTGCCTTGGCCCAGCCCTTGAACTCACCGAACTTGTTGAACTCCGGATGCGTGGTGAACACGTGGTAGGTCTCGTTGAAGGCCTCCATCGCGACCTTCCAGTTGCAGTCGAAATACAGCCACTTGCGCCACTTGTAGCGCATGTTCTCCAGCCCGAAGGAATCGAGGATCTTCGCGGCGGGGAACAGGTAGTCGGCCAGCGGCTCGCAGTCGGGGTCCATGTTGATGAACAGCCAGCCGCCCCAGGTGTCGACCTGCACGGGCGCGAGGTGGGTGTTGCGCGGCGTGAGCTTGCCTGCCCAGTCATCCTGCTCCCGGATATGGGTGCAGGCGCCGTCGAGACCGTATGTCCAGCCGTGGAATCCGCAGACGAAGGACTTCCTGGCGCGACCACGGGCGTTCTTCGCGCCGTCGGGAGTGTCGACCAGCCGGCGCCCGCGGTGCATGCAGACGTTGTGGTGGGCCTTGAACTCGTTTACGCCGGTGCGGACGACGATGATGGAGTCGTCGAGGATGTCGTAGGTGAGGTAGCTGCCGACCTCCGGGATCTCTTCTACCCGGCCGACCTGTTGCCACACCTTGCGCCACAGCTTGTCCCGCTCGGCGCGGGCATAGTCCTCCGAGACGTATGCGTCCACGCTGATCGTCATCGGCTCGGAAAGCTCTTCCACCGCAGCCGAATCGAGCGCGTTCTCGGTGTCGGTCATACTTCCTCCTTCATGGCCGACTTATCTCCTCGCGGAAGGAATCGTCTTTCAGAAACAGCGAGGTGTTGTCCGCGCCGAGGTGAGTCCATTTCAGGTTCAGGCCGCCGTCCACCAGCAGTGTCTGGCCGGTGATGTAGCTCGACAGGTCCGACAGCAGGAACAAGATGGCGCCTGCCTGCTCCTCCGGTGTGCCGCGTCGTCCCATCGCGATGGCCTGACGATCTCGGTCGGGGTCCTCGCCGGTATAGGTGAGCGACGCCGCCGTCGCTGTCACGCCGGGAGCCACCGCGTTGACGCGGATGTTGTCCTGTGCGAGTTCGACAGCCATCGTCCGGGTCATCGCGACGATCGCGGCCTTGGCTGTGCCGTAGGCGATGTGAAACGGTGCGGTGTTCATCCCGCTGATCGACGAGATCGACACGATCGAACCCGCACTCTGGTTGCGTCTGATCTCTGCCGCCACCGCCTGGCTCATGAAGAACGCGGTCTCCAGGTTCGCGGTGAACAGTGCGCGCCAGTCGTCCCGGGTCACCCGGGTCGACGGCATCCACGTCGCAGGCTCTGCGCCGCCTGCGACGTTCACCAGACCGTAGAGGTCGCCGTCGGCGCGGCGCACCGCGTCAAGCACCGTGCCGATGCCCTCGTCCGTCGCTGCGTCGGCGGCCACCGGAAGCACCGCAAGACCCCGTGCGCCGAGGGGCGCGACGTGCTCGTCGAGGTTCTCCTTGGACCGACTCACAGCCACGACGGTCGCGCCTGCTTCTGCGGCCATCCGAGTCACGGTCGTGCCGATACCGCCGCCGCCGGCGCCAGACACCACCACGATGCGGCCGTCGAGCTTCAGAAGATCGGTCATGAGACTAATTGTCCGGACAATATACGGTGCTCTGCATATTGAAGAACACTATTCCGCAGCACTTATCCGGTCGTCAAGGGCTGGGTGCAGTCTTCTCAAGGCTATTGTCTGGACTATTCGAGCTTGATAGCGTCCGAGGCCATGAGCACGTCGCACAACGACGCCCGCTACTGCGCGCCCATGCCGAATGTCGCCGACGGTTGGGGGTTCAAACGGCTCACCGCACCCAGCCGGCTGTTCGGCGCCAACGGGCTGCGCACCGGTCCCGACGGCCGCGTCTACATCGCGCAGGTGACCGGCAGCCAGATCAGCGCGCTGGATGTCGGCACCGGCCGACTCGAGACGATCAGCGCCAAGGGCGGCGACATCATCGCGCCCGACGACGTGGCTTTCGATCCGGACGGCACTCTCTACGCCACCGAGGTGATGGACGGCAGGGTGAGCGCGCTCGGCAACGACGGCCGCACTCGCGTGCTTCGTGACGACCTGCCGTGCGCGAACGGCATCACCGTGCATCAGGGTCGGCTGTTCATCAACGAATGCCGCGACGGTGGTCGGCTGATGGAACTCGACCGGGCCAGTGGCGCACAGCGGATCCTGCTGGACAACCTGCCGTCCCCCAACGCGATGGAGGTCGGGCCCGACGGACTGCTGTACTACCCGTTGATGACGGCCAACGAGATCTGGCGTGTAGATCCCGACTCAAAAGGGCGGAGTGAGCCGCAACGCGTTGCCGGTGACCTCGGGGTGCCCGACGCGGTGAAGTTCGACTCGGACGGCTACCTCGTGTCCACTCAGGTCGCCAGCGGCCAGGTGCTTCGCATCGACCCGCGCAGCGGCGAACAAACCGTGCTCGCGCAGCTGAGGCCCGGCCTGGACAACCTTGCCATCGCCGACGGCCGGTTGTTCGTCTCGAATTTCACCGGCGAGATCACCGAGATCCTTGGCGGCGGGGAAACCAGGACCGTGCTGTCCGGTGGGCTGAACTGGCCGATGGATCTGACGGTCGGCGTCGACGGCCGGCTGTACGTCGCCGACGGCACCTACTTCTATGTGGTGGCGCCCGACGGCTCACTGCAGACGGTGGCCATGTTGTTCTCGCCGGGCTATCCGGGCTTCCTGCGCGGTCTGGCACCAGCCGGTGTCGGCGAGTTCGTCGTGACCACCTCGGGCGGCCAGGTCGCTCGGTACCGGCCCGCGGCGAACGAGACGGACTATCTGGCAGCCGACTTCGATCAGCTTTACGGCGTCGCGATTGGACCGGGTGGGGAGATCGTGTTCGCCGAACTCGGCACCGGCCGGGTGCATGCACTGCAGTCGGGCAATGTCGAGACGCTGGCCTCGGGGCTGCACGATCCTGTCGGTGTCGCCTTCGATGAGGACGGCCGGGCGCTGGTCGCCGAGTCAGGCGCCGGTCGCGTCGTGAGTCTGACCGACTCCGGCTCCGACGTCGTGGTGGACGGATTGCAGAAGCCGCAAGGTATTGCGGTGCGGGACGGTCAGCTTTACATCGTCGACGCGGGCTCCAAGGAGGTCATCTCGTTCGACCTGAACAGCAAGGCGCGCAACACCATCGCATCGGGCCTGCCGGTCGGTCCCCCGCCCGGCGTCGAGCCCAAGCCACTCAAAGGAATGCCGCCGTTCTCCGGGCCGCAGGGTCCGTTCGCAGGCATCGCGGTGGGTCCCGATGGCTCCCTGTACATCTCGGCCGACGCCGACGGCAGCGTGCTGGCGCTGCGTCGCAGTGCCTGACGGGTTGAGGCGAATGACCGAGACTTCTCCCGCTGATCATCGCTACATCCAGGTGGCGCGTGCGCTGCGTAAAGACATCGTCGACGGCGTGTACCCGGTCGGGTCACAACTGCCGACCGAACACGAACTGTGTGAACGGTTCTCGGTCAGCCGCTACACCGTGCGGGAGGCGCTGCGCAGGCTACGCGAAGACAACCTGGTGTCGTCCCGACCGCGAACCGGCACGCTCGTCGTGCCCCGGTCGACGTCGGATGCCTACGACGTCATGTCGATCAACGATCTGGTGGCCTTCGCGACCGAGGCCCGATTCGCGATCGAATCCATGAACATGGTCAGGCTCGACGATGACGTGGCTGCGCGGACCGGGCTCGGCAGCGGTGAAGAGTGGTTGGCCGTCCGCGGATTCAGGCAGTCCGAAGGCGCCGAATTCCCCCTGTGCCGAACGGAGTACTACATCAACCGGGCATTCGCCGCGGTCGGCAGGCTCCTGCAGCGCCATACCGGCCCGATCTTCCCACTGATCGAAGACTTGTTCGGCGTGAGCATCGTCGAGGTGGATCAGGAGATCGCCGCCGTGCTGATCTCGCCTGCACTCGCCGACGGCCTCAAGACCGAGCCGGGATCACCCGCATTGGAGGTGCAGCGCACCTACAAGACGTCCGACGGCGAGGTTGCGCAGGTCACGGTCAACACCCACCCCGCTTCGCGCTTCCGCCACTCGATGACCATGCGGCGGGTCAGAGGCTGATGGCATGCCCACACTGGCCGATTCGCTAGCCGAAGCCGCACGGCTCACACCGCGGCGGGTGGTGCTGGTCGACGGTGATATCCACCTCGACTGCGAATCGCTCCACACGCAGGCCAGTGCCATGGCGCAGGCGCTGCTGTCACGGATGCCGACGGGCAGCGTGGTGTCGTTCATGTTGCCGAACTGGCACGAGGCCGCTGTCGTCTACCTGGCGTCAACGATGGCGGGAATCGCGGTCAACCCCATTCTGCCCTCTCTCCGCGACCGTGAACTGTCCTTCATCCTCGACGACGTCGACAGCCGAATGATCTTCGTGCCGAGCGAGTTCCGGCAGCATGACTACCTCGCGATGGTGGACGGGGTGACGGCCGAGATGGACTCGCCGCCCGAAGTCGTCGTCGTTCGCGGCGAGCCCGGTGATCACACCGCGTACAGCTCGCTGCTCGAGCAGACGCCGGACGTGAAGCAGATGCCGATGCTGGACTCGGCCGCCGTGCGGATGATCCTCTATACCTCGGGTACCACGGGCCGTCCGAAAGGTGTTCTGCACAGCCATGACTCGATCCATGCGCTGATCTGCCAGATTCGCGACCACTGGCTGGTCGAACCCGGCGACAGGTTTCTGGTGCCGTCGCCGATCGCACACATCGGCGGATCGATCTACGCATTCGAATGCCCGCTTCTCCTGGGCACCACCGCGGTGCTGATGGACCGTTGGGACCCCGACGAAGCGGTGACGGTCATGGCTTCGCAGCGCTGCACCCATATGGCGGGCGCGACGCCGTTCCTCGAAGGACTGCTCGCGGCGGCCGAACGTGCCGACACCCGGTTGCCCGATCTCAAGGTGTTCATCTGCGGCGGTGCATCGGTGTCGCCGTCGCTGATTCGCCGTGCGGCAGCGTATTTCGATCGCGCCGTGGTGACACGGGTGTACGGCTCGACGGAGGTGCCGGTCACGACGGTCGGCTCGCCCACCGATCCGGAATATGCGGCCGACACCGACGGGCGGCCCGGTATCGCGGCCATCAAGCTGGTCGCCAACGACGCCGCCCCGCCGGGGTCGGGTGAGATCCGCGCCCGCGGCCCTCAGATGTTGGTCGGCTACCGGAACCCCGAAGACGAGCGCGATGCGTTCGACGACGAAGGGTATTTCCGCACCGGCGATCTCGCGCAGTGGGTGGACGACGACTACCTGGTCGTGACCGGCCGGGCGAAGGACATCATCATCCGAAGCGGCGAGAACATCGCGCCGAAGGAAATCGAGGACATCCTTGCCGGGCATCCCGATGTCGTCGAGATCTCCATCGTCGGACTGCCCGACGCCAGAACCGGAGAGCGCGCGTGCGCCGTCATCGTGCCCAAGGCCTCCCCCGGCCCCGACGTGGACAGCCTGCGCGATTTCCTCGCCGACTACGGCGTCGCGAAGTTCAAAGTTCCTGAGCAGGTGGTCATCTGGGACAGACTGCCCAAGAACGACGCGGGCAAGGTACTGAAGCATCAGATAACGGGCGGCTTTAACGGAAGTGGATGGGTGATATGGGGATACAGGTAGCGATCGTGACCGGCGCGAGCAGCGGCATCGGCTTCGCCTGTGCGACCAAACTCGCGGAGATGGGGATGGCAGTCGTCGGGGCGGGCCGCGACGAGGACAGGCTCGCTGACTTGGAGAAGGCGATCGGCGACGCCGACCGGGTGGCGACCATAGCCGTCGACCTGACCGCCGACGACGCGCCTGCCCGCATCGTGGACCTTGCCGTGCAGCGTTGGGGCCGTATCGATTTCCTCGTCAACAACGCGGGAGTCGGCAGTCCCAAGCCGCTGCACGAAACCGACGACGACTCCCTGGACTACTTCCTCGGTTTGATGTTGCGTGCACCGTTCCGGCTGGCACGCGACGTGATACCGCATATGCAGCCGGGTTCGGCGATCATCAACATCACATCGACGTTCGCGGTCGTCGGCGGACTGCGTGGCGGCGCCTATTCGGCGGCGAAGGGCGGCCTGACATCGCTGACCCTGCACATCGCCTGCCAGTACGGCCCGCAGGGGATCCGCTGCAACGCAGTGGCGCCGGGCGTGACGCTGACGCCGATGGTCGCCCAGCGGCTTGAGGACGACCGGTTCAAGAAGATCAATACTGCGATGACGCCGTTCCCGCGGCTGGGCGAAGTGAACGACATCGCGAGCACGGTGGCGTTCCTGTGCTCCGACGGCGCCGGCTTCATCAACGGCCAGACGATCGTCGTCGACGGCGGCTGGAGCTCGACGAAGTACCTCTCCGACTTCGCGCTGAACTCGGACTGGGTGGCCCGTTGAACCTGTTCGCTCTGCTCGACCAGGCCGCCGCCCGTTTCGGCGACCGCGGTGCGGTGTATCGCGGTGAGCACCAACTGCTTACCTGGGCGCAGCTGCGGGACCGGGCGTTGCGATTGGCTGGTTCGCTTCGCGGCCTCGGCCCGGGGGCGCGCGTCGCGGTCGCCAGCGAGAACAGTCCCGAGATCATCGAGCTGATGTTCGGCGTGTGGGCGGCGGAATGTGTGTATCTGCCGATCAACTACAAACTGCATCCGCGGGAAATGCAGCAGATTCTCGACGATGCAGGCGCCGCACTGGTTTTCGCCTCGCCGAAGATCGCGACCGAACTGACGCCCGCAACCGGTGCACCCCTCGAGGTGATCGGCGGGCAGGCCTACGAGTCGAGGTTGGCCGCCGCGCCGGTGACCGCGCCGTCAACCGATCCCGCCGAGCTGGCGTGGCTCTTCTACACCAGCGGAACCACCGGACGGTCCAAGGGCGCGATGCTGTCGCATCGCAACCTGATGGCGATGACCGTCGCTCATCTCGCGGATTTCGATTCGCCCGACGAGGACTGCAGCCTGGTGCACGGCGCACCGATGTCGCATGGGTCGGGTCTCTACATCCCGCCGTACGTGTTGCGCGGGGCCCGGCAGGTGATACCGGCCTCGGCCGCCTTCGAGCCCGAGGAGTTCCTCGATCTGTGCGATCGCCACCCGGGTTGCAGCGCCTTCCTCGCCCCGACGATGGTTCAACGGCTGGTGCAGACGGGCAGGCCGTGTCCCGACAACCTGCGCACGGTCGTCTACGGCGGCGGCCCGATGTACGTCGAGAGCCTGAAGAAGGCGATGGCCGCGTTCGGACCGATCTTCGTCCAGCTCTACGGCCAGGGCGAGGCGCCGATGACGATCACCGGACTGCGCCGGAGCGACCACCTGGGTGCCGACGACTCCATCCTCGGGTCTGTCGGTTACGCCCGCTCCGGCGTCGACGTCGCGGTGCTGCGCGACGACGGAAGCCCGGCCGCCATCGGTGAGATCGGCGAGATCGTCTGCCGCGGCGACGTCGTGATGTCCGGCTACTGGAAGAACCCCGAGGCCACCGCCGCCACTCTGCAGCACGGCTGGCTGCACACCGGCGACATGGGCTCGTTCGACGAGCGCGGCTTCCTCACGCTGCGCGACCGGTCGAAGGACGTGGTGATCAGCGGCGGCAGCAACATCTACCCGCGCGAAGTGGAAGAGGCGCTCCTATCGCACCCGGGCGTTGTGGAGGCCGGGGTGGTCGGCGCGAAGGACGAGGAGTGGGGCGAGATCGTCGTCGCGTTCATCGTGGGCGGGGTCGAGGCCGCCGAGTTGGACGCCCACCTGCTCGACCGAATCGCCCGCTTCAAGCGACCCAAGCGATACGAGTACATCGACGAACTGCCGAAGAACAGCTACGGCAAGGTGCTGAAACGCGAACTGCGGGAGCGGTTGTCGTGATCAAACGGCGGGGGTGGCACCCAGCACCCGCTGGATGTCCGGCTTCATCTGCCGCAGCTGCTGGCCCGCATAACCCCAGGCGTGGATACCATCCGGGAAGTTGAACACGGCGTTGTTTCCGCCCGCGCCGATGTAGGCGTCGGCGAACGCGTGGTTGGAGTCGATCGCCATTCCCTCCAGGAAGCCGAGCCCGCCGATGGGCGCGTCCGGGCTGGCCAAAGCGGGATCGGTCGGTGTGCCGCTGCCGCAGTAGATCCACAAGCGGGTGCCGTTGGCCGCCAGCCTGCCGGCCTGGACGGTGGGATCATTGCGGGCCCAGGCCGGGTCACCCGGAGGGCCCCACATCGCCTCGCGGCTGAAGCCGCCGTTCCACATCATCGCGATACCAACCTGGCCAGGGTCTGCCGAGAGATTCAGGAAGCCCGATATGGATCCGGCGTAGATGAACTGCTGCGGGTGGAAGGCGGCCAGTATCAGCGCCGAGGAACCGCCCATCGAGAACCCCACGACGGCGTTACCCGTCTGCGGAACGCCCCTGTTGGCCGCCAGCCAGGCAGGCAGTTCCTTGGTGAGGAAGGTCTCCCACTTGTAGGTGTACGTTCCGCCGTTGCCTACCGCAGGCGCATACCAGTCGCTGTAGAAACTCGACTTGCCGCCGACGGGCATGACCACCGATATTCCCGAGTCCGTTGTACCAGTCGAACGCCGCGGTGTTGATGTCCCAGCCGTTGAAGTCATCGCCTGCCTCCATGCTGTCCAGCAGGTACAGAGCATGGGCGCCCGCACCGCCGTCGAGGAACTCGACGCGAATATTGCGGCCCATCGACGTCGACGCGACGGCGAGCTGTTCGACGGGCACATTCGAGAACGCGGCCGCCGTCGGCGCCCCGTAGAGGCCGGCCAGCAGCGCGGCGCTGAGCGCCGCAAAAGTTAACCGGCGGAGCAAGCCGCCGGACCAATTCTCGACGAAGGCCATCGCTGCCTCCCCTTGGGCAAGCCCCCCGCCCTAGCCGGACATTACGACTGTTTGCCGCAGATTTCGGCGGATTCGCCAGGTCGGCGGCGGCAGCCCGAAAACTTTGCGCTAGCCTGTTGCGCCAACAGAAGTTATATGGGCTAAGTTAAGCAGGGGCCGACATCTTAGGGAGGAGTTGAATGGGTCGGGTGGAAATCGTCACCCTAGCGGGCGGGCGACGAGGCTTCCAGTGCTGAAGGTGGTCAGGCGCGCCTGGGTCCCGCTGCTCATCGTCGCGGTGGTTTTGCTCGGCTTCTTCATGGTCGACCGGCTGCGCGGCGTCTTCGGCAAGACCGAGCTCACCAGGCCCGGCGCCGGCCTGGTCAACGACCCGGCGCCGTTCAACCCCAAAGTCGTGACGTACGAGATCTACGGAGAGCCCGGCGCGATCGCCACCATCAACTACCTCGACCTGGACGCCCAGCCGCAGAAGGCGGAGAACGTGCCGCTGCCATGGTCGCTGACGCTGACCACAACCGCCCCGGCCTCCAGTCCCAACATCGTCGCGCAGGGCGACGGCGACACCATCAGCTGCCGGATCACGGTGGACGGCGTGGTGAAGAACGAGAACAGGTCCGACGGCCTCAATGCCCAGACGTTCTGTTTGGTGAAGTCCGCATGAGCAACACACACGTCGGCGCGCATCCGATGATCCCGCGGTTCATCCGGCTCTTCTCGGTGCCGATCCTGCTGGGCTGGCTCGCGCTCGTGGTGCTGGTGAACGTCATTGCCCCGCAGCTGGAGGCGGTCGGCGAGGCACACGCGGTGTCGTTGGCGCCCAATGACGCACCGTCGATGCAGGCGATGCAGCGGATCGGCGCGGACTTCCAGGAGTTCGACTCCAACAGCTCGGTGATGATCGTCCTGGAGAGTGACCAGCCGCTCGGTGATGAAGCCCACAAGTACTACGACGGCTTGATCGACAAGCTCGAGGCGGACAAAGAGCACGTCGAGCACATCCAGGACTTCTGGGGTGATCCGCTGACCGCGGCGGGGTCACAGAGCGCCGACAACAAGGCCGCCTACGTCCAGCTCTACCTGAGGGGAAACCAGGGCGAGACCATCGCGAACGAGTCGGTCGCGGCCGTTCGCGACATCGTCGCCGGCTCCACGCCGCCGCCGGGGTTGAAGGCGTATGTCACCGGGCCCGCCGCGCTGACGAGCGACCAGCACCAGGCAGGCGACGCGAGCATCAAGCTGATCACCATGATCACCATCTGCGTGATCTTCGTGATGCTGCTGTTCGTCTACCGCTCGATCGTGACGGTGCTGCTCGTCCTCGTCATGATGTTCATCGAGCTGGCAGCCGCCCGCGGAATCGTTGCGACGCTTGGCTATTACGAGCTCATCGGCTTGTCGACATTCGCCGTCAACCTGCTCACGACACTGGCGATCGCGGCGGGGACGGACTACGCGATCTTCCTCGTCGGCCGATATCACGAGGCGCGAAATAACGGTGAGGACCGCGAAACCGCGTTCTACACCATGTATCACGGCACCGCGCACGTCATCCTGGGCTCCGGCCTGACCATCGCGGGCGCCACCTTCTGCCTGCACTTCACGCGGCTGCCGTATTTCCAGACCCTGGGCATACCGTTGGCCATCGGCATGCTCGTCGCGGTCGTCGCCGCGCTGACCATGGCGCCGGCACTACTGACCATCTGCAGTCGGTTCGGACTCTTCGATCCGAAGCGGAAGATGCAGACGCGCGGTTGGCGCAAGGTCGGTGCCGCCGTGGTGCGGTGGCCCGGCGCGATCCTGGTGTCCACCATCGCGCTTTCGCTTGTCGGCCTGCTTGCGCTCCCGGGTTACGTGCCGAGTTACAACGACCGTGAGTTCCTGCCTGCCGACATCCCGGCCAACCTCGGATACCAGGCCGCCGACCGGCATTTCCCGCAGGCGCGGATGAATCCGGAGATGCTTCTCGTGGAGACCGACCACGACGTGCGCAACTCAGCCGACATGCTCGTCATCGACCGAATTGCCAAGAGCGTCTTCCACATTCCCGGTATCGGTCGCGTGCAGACCATCACCCGTCCGCTTGGCACACCGATCGAACACACGTCCATTCCGTTCCAGATCAGCATGCAGGGCACCACCCAGCAGATGAACCAGGACTACATGGACAAGGTCATGGCGAACATGCTGGTCCAGGCCAATGACATGCAAACGACCATCGACACGATGACACGCATGCACAGCCTGACTCAGCAGATGGCGGACACCACGCACGCCATGGTCGAGAAGACCAAGAAGATGGCCGTCGACATCGGCGAAGTGCGGGACAACATCGCCGATTTCGACGACTTCTTCCGGCCGATCCGCAGCTTCTTCTACTGGGAACCGCACTGCTACGACATCCCGGTCTGCCATTCGATACGGGCCATCTTCGACACACTCGACGGCATCGACGTGCTGACCGATGACGTCCAGCAACTGGTGCCCGAGCTGGAGCGCCTGGACGCCCTGATGCCGCAACTGGTCGCGATCATGCCGTCGATGATCGAGACGATGAAGAACATGAAGAACATCACGCTGACCATGTACCAGAGCCAGAAGGGTCAGCAGGATCAGATGAAGGCCCTGCAGGAGAACTCGACGGCGATGGGCCAGGCGTTCGACGCGTCCAAGAACGACGATTCGTTCTATCTGCCGCCCGAGGTGTTCGCCAACCCCGACTTCCAGCGCGGGCTGAAGATGTTCGTCTCACCGGACGGCAAGGCGATCCGGTTCATCATCTCGCATGAAAACGATCCCGCTTCGCCAGAAGGTATTTCGCACATCGATCAGATCAGGAACGCGGCGTTCGAAGCGATCAAGGGCACGCCTCTGGAAGGCTCGAAGATCTACCTGGCAGGCACCGCGTCAACCTACAAGGACATGGCGGCAGGGTTCGAATTTCGACCTGTTGATCGCCGGAATCGCGTCGCTGTGCCTGATCTTCATCATCATGCTCTTGTTGACCCGTGCGGTGGTGGCTGCCGCGGTGATCGTCGGCACGGTGCTGCTGTCGCTGGGCACATCGTTCGGCCTGTCGGTGCTGATCTGGCAGTACATCCTCGGCATGCATCTGCACTGGATGATCATCGCGATGTCGGTCATCATCCTGTTGGCGGTGGGATCCGACTACAACCTGCTTCTGGTCTCCCGGTTCAA
Organism: uncultured Actinomycetota bacterium; assembly: GCA_963716505.1. Taxonomy (GTDB): domain Bacteria; phylum Actinomycetota; class Actinomycetes; order Mycobacteriales; family Mycobacteriaceae; genus Mycobacterium. Next base: position 300,119 of record CAVQTL010000008.1, on the reverse strand, counting down.
AGAGGAGATCCATGCGGGTATCAACACGGGCATAATTCGGTCTATGGGCGGAACTGGTTCGGTGGTCACGTCGGCCGGGCTGGTATTCGCCTTCACCATGATGTCGATGGTGGTCAGCGACCTTCGCGTGGTCGGTCAGGTGGGCACCACCATCGGTCTCGGCCTGTTGTTCGACACATTGATCATCCGATCGTTCATGACGCCGTCGATCGCCGCGCTGCTCGGCAAATGGTTCTGGTGGCCGCAACGGGTCCGGCAGCGACCGGTTCCCGAGCCGTGGCCGGCACCCAAGACCGAAGCGGTCGGCGCTGCACCCGGCCGCCGCGCAAACGAGGAAAGTCCAACGGGTCCAATACGGCCCAGCTAGTGAGGGTGATGATGAAGACGAAACGGCTCGCTTCGACCGTCTTGGCGGCGATCGCGTTGGCGATGCCCGCACTCGCAGTTGCGGCGCCCGCGCATGCAGACCCCGACACCGACTTCCAGAACGAGCTGCACATCTACGGCATCTACGGTGAGAAGGACTACAACGCGTGGATCGGCAAGATTGCGTGCAAGCGACTGTGGAACAACCTCGACCACGATGCCAACCAGTCCGCACAGTTCGTCAAACGGCAGCTGGCCAAGGACACCACCACCGAGCAGACGTATCAGTTCCTCGGTGCGGCCTATCGGACTTACTGCCCCGAAAAAGTGCCGATTCTCACCCAAATGGCGCAACCGGCGCCGGGGGCGGATACGCCGCCACCGCCTGCGGGGCCACCGTTGGCAGCCGAGCAATAGCGAAGGGAGCAAGAGATGTTGGGTAAAGCGAGCATCGTCGCGGCCGCGGTGAGCATGGTCGCAATGACGATTCCAGCCGTCGCATCAGCAGACGCGACGGACGACTATCCGATCCCGAACCGGATACTCAAGACCACCTGCACGGTCGACCAGTACATGGCCGCGACGCGCGACACGGACCCGATCTACTACCAGCGCTACATGATCGACTATCACAACAGGCCGGTCGACGTTCAGGACGGCGCCCGCAACCGCATCTACTGGTTCTTCTCGCTGGATTACGCGGGACGGCGTCAGTACTCGGAGGACACCGCGACCAACGTCTACTACGAGTTCATGGCGACTCGCTGGGGCAACTGGGCCAAGCTGTTCTTCAACAACAAGGGCGTCGCCGCCCACGCCACCGACGTCTGCATGAACTACCCGCCGAACGATCCGACGGTCTGGGATTGGACATGACCTTCCGCAGAGTCCTACCCGCGCTTGCCGTCGCAGCCGGACTCGCTGCGGGCGCCCTCGGTCTCGGCGCTGCTTCCGCGAGCGCCGATCCTCCCCCGCCGCCCAATCCGCCGTGGGCCGCGGTGGGTGATCCCGTTCCGGACTGGGCGCCGCGCAAGCCCGCCGAATTCTGGCTGGGTGAGCCCGTGGTCTGGACCACCGGATGGGGCGGACGGTGGTGCGTGTGGAAAAACGGACAGATCATCACGCTGTCGTCGAATCCGGTCACCAACGGCGGCTGATACCGCGACATCTACTCCCAGTGGTCACCGCTGGCCGCGCGGCCGGTCAACTGTAATAGAGCACGTCGTTATATGCGGTCCAGGCCTGACCCGCGCAGTTCATCAGCTGGCCCGCGGGTGTCTGCGCGGTGCCGGGCACCTTCTCGTCGCACGGCGCCCGCATCGTGCGCACGCCGAGGAGCGGGGCCACCGGCACCCAAGCGTTTGTAGCGGCGCAGACGTACGTGTTGCCCGTCGCGTCCAGGCCGAAGGGGAACCGGGATTTGAACTGGCAAGGCTCGGCGGGCGCGATGTTGCGGTCCACGTAGGGGACGCAGTCCACGCCGTCGCACGTTCCCGGTAGCGCGGAGGCCGTGCCTGCGGCCATCATCGGCGCGACGGTAACTCCGCAGGTCAGTACGAGTGCTGCCATGAGCTTCATGTTCGTCCCCTCCGCGATGGACCTGCTTCGACGGTTAGCGTACCGGGGCGTCGCCACCGCATAAGGTCTTCTTGTGCCTTTGCGTCACGTCGACCCAACTCGACGGCCCTCGACCGCGGCAGATGTCACATCTTTGCGTCCTCGGGCGACATACGAGCATGAAGATCAAGCGCGCAGGCCGGGCCACCCGCATGATCGGTGCGGTCGCGGCGACGGCTGGTTCACTGCCCCTTTCCGCGTTCGCTGCACCCGTCGCCGGCGCTGCGCCGTGTCCCGACGTTGAGGTCGTCTTCGCCAGGGGAACCACCGAGCCGCCGGGTGTCGGCGGGATTGGACAGGCCTTCGTCGACTCGGTCCGCTCGCAGGTTGGCGGTCGTTCGGTCGGCGTGTACGCGGTCAACTACCCGGCCAGCAACGATTTCTCGAGGAGCACCCCCGCAGGCGGTGACGATATGAGCGCACACGTCCAGGCGATGGCCGCGACCTGCCCCAACACCAGGATGGTGCTCGGCGGATATTCACAAGGTGCGGCGGTGGTCGATCTGGCCACCACGTCGATGCCGCCCGAGGTGGCCGACAACGTCGCGGCTGCTGCCGAGTTCGGCGGCGCGCGGAGCACGTTCGCCGACAGCCTGTCCCCCGGTCCGCTGCCCTCGGTCGGTCCGCTCTATACGGCCAAGACAATCGAGATGTGCGTCCCGAACGACCCGATCTGCTTCCAGGGTGGTTGGGACATGCGGGCCCACGGCGCATATGTTCAGACCGGGATGGTCAACGACGCCGCTGCTTTCGCCGCGAGCCGGATATAGACACGCCGAGTTGGGTATCCCCAGCGCATCAACGCGGGGAGGACAGATGAAAGTCAGCAAGGTGATCGGCGTCGCGGTCGCGACCGCATGGGCGGGGCTCCTTGGCGCGCCGGTGCCAATCGCATCCGCCCAGCCGTGTTCCGACGTCGAGGTGATCTTCGCCCGCGGCACCGGCGAACCGCCAGGGGTCGGCGGCGTAGGGCAGTCGTTCATCGACGCACTGCGGTCGACGGCGGGCGGCAAGTCGATATCGGTGTATCCGGTCAATTACGCCGCGAGCGGCAACTTCACCGACACGATGGCGTTCGCTCAAACCGTCGTCGACGGAATCAGGGATGCGGGCGCTCACGTCCAGTCCACGGCGGCGGCCTGCCCCGATACCCGGATCGTGCTCGGCGGCTACTCGCAAGGCGCCGCGGTGGCGGGATTCGTGACCTCCGCAGAGGTGCCGCCGGGCGTCCCTGCTGCCTTCGTTCCACAGCCGCTGCCGCTCGAGGTCGCCGACCATGTCGCGGCGGTCGCACTTTTCGGCAAGCCGTCCGAGGCGTGGACGAACCAGTACGGCGCGCCGCCGATCACGCATCGGCCCCGCGTATGCGGAGAAGACGATCCAGCTGTGCGCTCAGGGTGACACGATCTGCGACGGCACACCGGGCGGTGGCCCAAGCTTCGCGCACGCGCTCTACCCGGTGAACGGAATGGTCGGCGAGGCAGCCACATTCGTCGCAGGCCGCCTCTAGCTCACGGCAGGCCGCCGAACAGGGGACTCAGCACGTCGCTGAGGGGATCCGGCGGTGGGGGCGGTAGTCGCGACGGAGCCGGTGCGGGAGCGGCTGGGCCAGGCGCCACCGCGGGTTGCGCCTCGGGAATGTGCTCGACCGGCTGCACGTCGGGAAGGTGTTCCACCGGCGGCGCGACATCCATGGTCTCCGGTACCGCCGCAGGGACACTCTCGGGCGCAACGGTATCGGCCGTGACCGCTGCCGGCGCCGGGATCGACGCGGGCGGCAGCTCCTCGGACATCGGCTGAAGCGCTGCGACCGGCGGTGGAGGAAACACCGTGGGCGGTGCGACGGGCGCAGCACTGGGTGCGATTTCGTCGGGTTGGGCTGTGGGAGGCGGAGCCGGCCGCGCGACACTTCTCTCTGCGAGAGTGATCGGGCTGCCTGCAGCGGACAACGTGAACAGCGAGACGACCGCGACGGCAGCCACCACGGTGAGTGTCCTTGCGTGCGAGGCGAACCCGGAGCGATTGACTGCAACGACGTGATCGACGTGCCTCATGTTCGAGGTTGCCGCGCCGCGGGCAAGGGCCAGTTGCGCGTCATGCGTCGCCACGACCGGAATCGGCAGGCTCTTGCCGAGCGGATCGGCGACGGCACCGAGCTGGGAGCGAGATCCAATGAGGTACAGCGCTTCTGGCAGCGATCCGTTATCACCGATGGCGGAGTTCAACCAGACAGAAAGGGCTACGCAGTCACGCGACGCGGTGGTCGTGGCGGTTTGTATTGCGCCGGTGGAAGTGTCGATCACCGACAGTGAAGCCGAGTCTCGCCCGAGAATGCATACTGCGGTCTTTTGCTGGTCGGTGGCGCGGCCCACATCCATCGCCCACGCCCGGGCGGCCTCGGTCAGGGAAACGGCCACTACGTTGTGGAAACCCGACTCTGTCAACGCATCCCGCAGCGACGACAAATTGCCGCTGGTCGTGGCATGAACTGAGTCGACGGTGTAGCCGCTTGCCGTTGCGATATCGCGCACTCGCCGCGCAGTGGCAGCGGGCGCGGCGGTGCTCGCATCGGTGATGTCGAAGGCGTCGTGGTCGAGTGGATCCCCGGCGACGTTACATCCGTCGACCAGAACCCAGCCGATACTGGTCGACGTCTTCGACAGCCCCAATACTGTGCGCACTCGCTGGGTCCCGCCCTCGTCGAACCGACGTCGCCGCTCGCATTGAACGGCCACTGGACGGCAGCATAGTTCGGGTGATCCTGGGTGGCATCCCGACCGAGTAAGCGGATACCAATCCGGAATGCTTACGTGACCGTCAACGCGCAGGTACGGTCGCGAGTCGGCCTGCTCCACCGGCGCTCACGCGCGCCGCCCCCGCGCAGGCCACAAACGCCCCGAGCATGGTGTAACCGGTGACGCCGTCCAAACCATTCTTGGCCAGCAGGACCAGCGCGACACCTGCTAGGCAGGTCAACACGCCCGCAGCGGTCGACCGGACGCCGGTTGCGCGGGCCGTAGAGTCCCACCACGGAAGCCGGCGATGTTCGAGCGGCGACAACAGGAGGAACGTCGCCGCCATGACGACTGCGAAGACGACCGCCCGCAGCGCCAGCATGCCCCAAAAGCCCTGTGCATCAACGTCGTAGGCGTCGAGGCCGACCGCATGCAAAGCGAAGGTTGCGACCGCGATCGCCGGGATGTGCCAGAGGTAGAGAGTCATTGCTCCCCCGTTGCCCACCGCGACGACCTGCCAGACCCGCGGCCGCTGAGCCCAGCGCCGCACCGGCCCCGCAGCGGCGACGAACGCACACGACATCCAGGTGCAGTGCAGTGCGAGCAGAAGCGTCGGCGGGGACGTGTTGGACATGTGTTCCGTCCCGGTGACGACCAGCGAGACCTCGTACGGACCGAAGACCACCAGCAGCACCTGCCCGGCGAACGCGGATACGGCCACCGCGAGTGCGGCCGGGACGCTGATCAGCCGGCGCGCATAGGCGACGCCGATCGCCACGGGGATCAGCCAGACGATCAGGAAGTTGATCACGCCCGATATGGGCGTGCCGGTCGCTATCCGCACTCCGTCGACCAGGGCGGCCGCCGCGAGAAGGGACGTGACCACAACCGCGACGGCGCGCCCGGTCCGCATTCGCGTCAGCGCAGGTACAAAGGCCAGCGTCACGAGGTAGACACCGAGGAACCAGAGCAGCGCGACGCACTCCGCACCGAGACCTGCGGCGGAGTCCGCACCGAGGATCATGGACGTCACCAGAAGGCCGACCGTCCAGAAGGCCAGGTACCAGAACACCGGACGGCACAGTCGCTGAGCCCGGGTGAACAGCCAGGTCCCCCACTGAGTACCTTCGTGCCATCCGTATGCGCCCGCGGCACCGCCGGCCAGGAAGAACAGCGGCATGACCTGCACAACCCACGTGAGCGGGGCCAGCGCAGGAACCTCGCCGAGCAGGTTTCCGATCCACAGGCCGCTCGAGTCGATGGTGGCGAGCAGCAGTGCGCAGTGGCCGAAAATCACGACGACCAGTGCAAAGAGCCGGGCGACGTCGACGGCGCGGTCCCGGTCGGGCTTGGTGGTTTCGGCTACCGTGCGGGCGTCGGGGACTGACGAGGTGAGCGGCATAGACCCAGGATGCCCAAGCGCGAGCCGCGCCGGATGAGTAGGACTACGTGTCTCGGCGCTCTCGGAGTCCGAAACGATCATGCAGGCGGGCCAGCGGCCCCGGCGCCCACCAGGTCGAACGGATTGGTGCTCACTCGTTCTCCTATCCGCCTGCCGGCGATCGGCGACGTCAACATAGCACCGCTAACCTTCATTTCTCGTGGTAAACGGTGTGCTACACCGTCGCATCCGCAAGTTCACCGGGACGGACACGCTGCTGATCCCAACAAATGTCACCGGGCGAAAACGTAAGCTGCCCCCGTGGGTAAGGGCGTGTTGGCCAACGGCGGGGGGCGCTTGCTGGTCGTCGTGGCGTCAGTCGCGGTTTCCGCCGCCATGATCTACGACCAGACCACGGATACTGGGACCTCGGAGGCAACCTCCGCGGGCCAGGGCGCGGTGTCATCCAGCGCGCCTACTCCCGGAAGTCCCGCGGCACCGGATTTGATCGCCGCGAGCGCACCGGTCGCCAATCAGACAGCTTCGTTTGCGCTACCGGCCGGCATCGCGCCGGAGCGGGGGCTGCAGGTCCACACCATCTGGGTGGCCCGTGCGATCAGCGTGATGTTCCCCGAGATCACCACCATCGGCGGGGTCCGCCAAGACGCCTTGCCATGGCATCCCAACGGGTTGGCGATAGACGTGATGATTCCGAACCACAACACCGATGAGGGCATCGCACTCGGCAACCAAATCGCGGGCCTGGCACTCGCGAACGCGAAGCGCTGGGGTGTCATCCACGTGATCTGGCGGCAAGGTTTCTACCCGGGCATCGGCGCCCCGAGTTGGACGGCGGACTACGGCAACGAGACCGCGAACCATTACGACCACGTTCATATCGCGACCGACGGTGGCGGATACCCGACGGGGCAGGAGACCTACTTCATCAGCTCGATGAGCCCTGCGCCGCGGAACTGACAGTACGGCCCGCCACCCTCTCGGGTGGCGCGCCGACTGGCCGCGAGCGGCGGTCAGGGTTGTACGGAGAACACGGGCAGGGTGCCCTTGATAACCGGCACACGGACGTTGCCGACGTTCTTCTTCGGCGCGGGGGTGGTGGTGATCGTTCCGCCGCTGCAGGTGACGGTCTTTCCGTCGACGATGACGGACTGACCGTCGTCGATCGGGATCGGATAGCCGTCCTTGTCGATGTAGGTACAGCCTCCGCCGCCGGTGGTCGGGTCGTTGTCGACGGCGCTAGCGGTTGCCGGGGCGATGGCGAGAATGGCGAAGGCGCCGAGGAGTGTCGCTGCGTACTTGAAGCGGGTCGTTGATGCGGTCATCGTGGTTCCTCTCGGGTGGTGTTCGGGGTGTTGCGGGTGCGGAGTTGTTGAGAGGAAATACTCCGGAATCCGCGGTGCGTCCGTAATCGCCCTGAAGCCACAGTTCGGCTCCTGAAAGGAAGTGTTTTCTATCCGCCAGGCAAGCGCCGACGAAAAGAAGGTGCCTTGCAGCGAGACCGGAACTCGAGGCGCGCTCCCCGCCTAACCGTCGAGCGGGTTGGCCGCTATTCGCTCAGCACCGCTATTGGCAATCGACGTGGCGGCGGCGCTGCTCGGTTTGCGACGTCAGGCGTTTGCAGGCGAACTGCACGCCGAGAGGAGTTATTGTTGCTCAAGATCACTACAGCCCTGTCATATGGCCTTGTGAACACTTATTTCATCAGCGACGGCAGTATTTGCCTCGCGGCTTTGATTGCGTTGGCAATCACTTCCCGCGGTGGTTGCTGCATCTCATGGTGTTTGGGCGGCAGCCGCGGACAAGGTAATTGCATGCGGAAACACTGGACCAGACTGGCGTCGGCTCTAGCGGCGGGCACCAATGGTGCCGCCCAGGATGGCGCGCACTTGATCGCCAAGCTCGAGGAGAAACCACACCCTCCAGCCGATTCCCATCACCACTGAACGCACCGGGCAGCGCCGCGACGAGCTCCCGCTCCGGCGCGATGTGGTTACATTCCCCGCGATGGTCGGCGGTGGTTAGAGTCAACGTTTTCGATCCGCGCCAGGTGACATGAAGGTGTCTTGCGATTCAGCGGAACGATTAGATCCAGTCATGCAACGGCGTCAGGGCATCTACCAGAACGTACGTGGTCGGGGCTGACAGCTCGGGGCTGACAGGATTTGAACCTGCGACCACTTGACCCCCCAGTCAGCCTCGATCCGTTCTCACACGTTCTAGCGTGACGCGATCATCACGCTGAGCTGCAGGAATAGTCTCAGGCTGTCTCCTCGAGGCCCAACATGTTCCACACGGGTTGCGACAAACGCCGTGACTCCCATGCAGCGGTGCGCCAGGGACAACTCGACGATGTCAATCGCCCGCGCGCACTCTTGTCCAGGCATATTCTGTTGTGATCTAGATCACTCGCCCTATATCTGAGGAGGCGGGACGATGGTCGCGACCACGACGCACTTCACGAAGCAAAAGGCGCCCTGCGGGCGGATGGCCGAGGGTGATCGCCATCTCGAAAGTGACGACGACGGGCTGGCCTTCGACGACCTGAAGTACACCTGCGGTTGTCGCGAGACCCGGCACGTCTACCACGACGGATGCGTGCGAATCCGGACGATTCGACATGACGGCAAAGTGCTGAGGGACGAGCGCGGCGGCGAACACGAGAGTTTCGAGGCGTGAGCCACAGCGATGACGGCGTCGCACAACATAGTGATAATCGGCGGGGGCGGTGCCGGCCTGCGCGCCGCAATAGCGATAGCTGAAACTAACCCGCACCTGAGCGTGGCGATCGTCTCCAAGGTGTACCCGATGCGCAGCCACACCGTCTCGGCCGAGGGCGGCGCCGCGGCCGTTGCGGGCGAGGATGACAGTCTCGACGAGCACGCATACGACACCGTCTCCGGCAGCGACTGGCTGTGCGACCAAGACGCGGTCGAGGCGTTCGTGGCCGAGGCGCCGCGGGAGTTGTTGCAGCTAGAGCATTGGGGCTGTCCGTGGAGCCGTAAACCGGACGGGCACATCGCCGTTCGCGCCATTCGGCGGAATGAAGAAGCTACGCACGTGGTTTGCCGCCGACAAGACCGGATTCCACATGCTGCACACGCTGTTTCAGCGTGTGCTCGCCTATCCGGACATCGTGCGTTACGACGAGTGGTTCGCGACCACCTTGCTTGTCGACGACGGCAGGGTCCGCGGCGTCGTCGCCGATCGAGCTGGCGACCGGGCGCATCGAGACGATCCTCGCCGACGCCGTGATCATGTGCACCGGCGGATGTGGGCGCGTGTTTCCGTTCACCACCAACGCGAACATCAAGACCGGCGACGGAATGGCCCTCGCGTTCACGGCGGGCGCGCCGCTGAAGGACATGGAGTTCGTCCAGTACCACCCCACCGGACTGCCGTTCACCGGAATCCTGATCACCGAGGCCGCGCGAGCGGAGGGTGGCTGGTTGCTGAACAAGGACGGCTACCGCTACCTGCAGGACTACGACCTCGGCAAACCCACGCCCGAGCCGAAGCTGCGCAGTATGGAGCTCGGGCCCCGGGACCGGCTGTCTCAGGCGTTCGTGCACGAGCAGGAGAAGGGACGGACGGTCGAGACCCCGTACGGACACGTCGTCTACCTCGACCTGCGACACCTTGGCGCCGACCTGATCGACGCCAAGTTGCCGTTCGTGCGCGAGCTGTGCCGCGACTACCAGCACATCGACCCGGTGACCGAACTGGTCCCCGTGCGACCCGTCGTGCACTACATGATGGGTGGCGTTCACACCGATATCCATGGCGCCACAACGCTTCCCGGCCTATACGCGGCAGGCGAAACAGCGTGCGTCAGCATCAACGGCGCCAACCGGTTGGGGTCGAACTCGCTGCCGGAGCTGCTGGTGTTCGGAGCCCGGGCGGGCCACGCCGCAGCGGAGTACGCGACGACGGTCGGCGGCGCCTCGCCTGCCGTGCAGGCACAGGCACGCACCGAGGAGCAGCGGCTGGAACGAGAGCTCGCTCGCCATGCCGAGGGGGGCGACACGAATCGCTGACATTCGGACGGAGATGCAGGCCACGTTGGAGACCGCCGCCGGAATCTATCGTGACGGGCCCACGCTGACCAAGGCGGTCGACGCAGATCCGGGTGCTTGCAGGAACGATTCGCGAAGGTCGGCATCGACGATCACAGCCACACGTTCAATACGGAGCTGACGGCGCTGCTCGAGTTGTCGGGGATGCTCGACGTTGCGCAGACAATCATCGAATCTGCTTTGCACCGAGAAGAATCCCGTGGCGCGCACCAGCGAACCGACTTCCCCAAGCGCGACGACGAGCATTTCCTGGCGCACACATTGGTTCATCGAGAATCCGACGGGACAGCGCGAGTCGACTACCTCCCGGTCACGATCACGCGCTGGCCTCCGGGCGAACGCGTGTATGGGAGGTAGACGATGGCGAACCGAATCGTCATGGAGGTCTCAAGGTATCGACCGGAGATCGAATCCGAGCCGGTCTTGCAGGCCTACGAAGTTCCCCTCACCCGTGAATGGGCGATCCTGGACGGTCTGAACTACATCAAGGATCAGCTCGACGGAACGCTGACCTTCCGATGGTCGTGCCGGATGGGCATCTGCGGCAGCTGCGGTATGACGATCAACGGCGACCCGAAATTGGGGTGCGCGACGTTCCTTGCGGATTACCTGCCCGGGCCGGTGCGAGTGGAGCCGATGCGAAACTTCCCAGTGATCCGCGATCTCGTCGTCGACATCAGCGACTTCATGGCCAAACTGCCGAGTGTCAAGCCCTGGATCATCCGTGATGACGAGAAATCCGTCGAGGATGGCGAATACCTGCAGACCCCCGCCGAATTGGACGAGTACAAGAAGTTCAGCATGTGCATCAACTGCATGCTGTGCTACTCGGCATGCCCCGTGTACGCGCTTGACGCCGACTTCCTCGGTCCAGCGGCGATCGCTCTGGGTCAGCGTTACAACCTGGACTCGCGCGACGAAGGCGCGGCGGATCGGCGGGACGTACTCGCTGCTGCCGACGGCGCTTGGGCATGCACCTTCGTGGGCGAATGCTCGACGGCTTGTCCGAAGGGAGTCGATCCGGCAGGCGCGATACAGCGCTACAAGCTCACCGCGGCAACGCATTCGGTGAAGAAGTTGCTGTTCCCCAGGGGCGCGCGATGACGACGCCGGTTCGCGCTTATCGTCAGCCGGTCGACCAGGTACTGGTGGGCGAAGCGGCGGTCTTACCTGCTGTTCATGCTTCGCGAAATCAGTTGCGTCTTCGTGGCCTGGTTTGTTGTGTACCTGCTGCTGCTGGTGCATGCGATTAGCGCCGGAAGGGACTCATACGCGCGATTCCTGGACTGGAGTGCCAATCCACTCGTGGTTTCGCTCAACGTCGTCGCATTGATTTTCCTTCTGCTGCACGCTGTTACCTGGTTCAATTTGGCGCCACGCGCGATTGTGCTCCACGTTCGCGGACGCCGCGTTCCTGCCCGCGCGGTGCTTGCAGGACACTACGCGGCATGGCTCGTGGTATCGGCGGTCGTCGTGTGGGTGGTCATGTCATGACCACATCGACGCCGCCTCGCAGGTCATCCGAGCCGTTCCTGTGGCTGCTCTTCACGGCGGGCGGCATGACGGCCGCGCTTGTTCTGCCCGTCCTGTTGTTCCTGTTCGGACTGGCGTTTCCGCTCGGGTGGCTCGACGCGCCGGACCAGGCGCACCTTTTGGCAGTCGTAGGAAATCCGCTGACCAAACTTGTGCTATTCGGCGTCTGCGTGCTGGCCCTCTTCCATTGGGCGCACCGCTTCCGGTTCACGCTCGAGCATGGGCTGCAACTGTCCCGGTTCGACCGTGTGATCGCTCTGTGTTGTTACGGCACAGCAGCATTGGGATCCGTGGCGGCGGGTTGGGTATTGCTCACCGCGTGATGGCGCGCAAGCTGCCGTTCCGGTGCCTGGTCCCATGGTCATGGCAAAGCGCCGAAAAGCGGGCTCAGGATAACTGCGATAGGGTCCGGCGCGGTGCAAGTTACGTGAACGGCTTTAGTGCACGGACGACCGTCGGCGGTGGAACGTCACCAGGTCAGCATTGACACCGGACATCGCCTTGCACGATTTGGGCGTAGGGCAGCAAGAAGGCTTCACACGTCAGTTGGCAGCTGAGATAAGCCGGTTTCGGGCCTTCGCCGAGCGCTTGACTGTGCCGGGCACCGCGACATCGAGTGCGCGGCCCACCGTGACAATCGCCTCGATCAGCGTGGCGCGGTCGGCGACAAGATTGCCATCGAGCCAGCTCGTTACTAGAGGTGTACATATGCGCCGATCGTTCGGCATCGCGAACACCGTGTGGTCCCAATGTGGTCCCAAGACTGCAGTCCCTGAAGGACATTGGCGCATGCACGTCACGGCTGCCTTCAGGTCCAACCGCAGGCTTTTAAAATCGGCTCAGTCGCGCGCTATGTAGGCGAGGACTTCCTTTTCGTGGTCGACGTAGTGATCGCCGCCGACATCGGCGATGGCCAGTTCGATCTTGCCGCCGACGAACGGGCGGGCGGCGTGCTGTCAGTGGTAACGGCTGAGTCGATGTCGTGCGCCACGGATAGGCTGTCGCCGGTCAGGGAGAAGTTGCCATGATCTCGGTGTTGGCCACCGCTGGTCGCCGACGGAGCTGAAGCCCGTTCGTGGCGGACTGACTCCCAACGGCGACGGGTCGGCTCACTTCCAGCTCGGCGGTCTGATCGAATTCGCCAGGTCGACCAGGGTGTAGCGATGGCGCCGCCGCGGCGAGTGCCGCGCCAGTTCCCGAAGCGCCTCCTCGATACCCGCGCGCAACCCCCGCTGGTCGAACGAGTGGCCGAGGATCGGATCGGCGGCGGGCGTCGCGCCGGACCGTATCCAGTCGAGGGCGGTGCCGAGCACGAGCGCGCGCATCTGCGGGGCGCGCGGCTCAGTCTCGGTCAAGTGGCCGACGCGACGCGCCGCGTCGCGCAGGTCGGCCTCGGTGATCTCGGCGATGGCGCGCCCGTAGAGCAGCATCAACACCGACGTCAGCTGAGCGTCGCCGTAATGGCGCGAGGTTAGCGGGACCTGGTCGAGCACATCGATCGCGTCGGGCCGATCGCCGCGGGCGGCGAGTTGGCGAGCCAAGCCGAACGCCGCACTCGCCATGGAATGGTCGGTGCGCCACAACGTCCGGTAGTACCGCTCGCACGACTGCCGCAATCGTTCGGCGTCCGGTGCGTCGTCCGTTTCGAGCATCAGCTCGGCCGTTGCGGCCGACGCCACCTTCGGCGCGGCTTCGCCGGGTAGCGCGGCAACCACCCGCTCAAAACACTTCAGTGCTGCCCGGAGGTTTCCGGAGTCCAGCGCGGTGATCGCGTCGTCCCAGTCCATCCGCCAATCACTTTCCGGGTCCTCGGTCGGGGCCGGTATCGGCATTGCGCGGGCGACATCACGTGCGCTCAGCCGGACGGTGTGCGGGCGGCCGTCGACGAACACGTCGGTGCGCTGCAGCGCCAGGTCCGCCCCGAATTCCGAGCCGTGCATGGTGAACAGCACCGACGTCCCCGGACGCGGCACACCTGTCTGCTCGGCGAGAACCTCGCGCAGCACTCCCTTGCACTGGGTCGCCATCTCTTCTGCGGACGAGAACCGCTGCGCCGGACGGGGATTCGTCGCGCGCATCAGCAGTCGGCAAAACGATTCGTACCGTTGGAACAGGGGCACGTCGTCGGGGTCGGGCAAGGTCTCGGCGTACCGGTCGTTGGGCATGTCGACGGTCAGGTTGGCCAGCGTTCGGCCGACGGTGTAGATATCGGTCGCGACCGTCGGACCGGTTCGTACGATCTCGGGTGCCTGAAATCCCTTGGTGCCGTAGATGTATCCAAAGTCTCCGATACCCGACGCCGCGCCCATGTCGATCAGCTCGACGTTGTCCTCGGTGAGCATGATGTTTTCCGGCTTTAGATCGTTGTAGACCAGGCCGAGCGAGTGCAGGTAGGACAGCGCTGGCATGACGTCGAGCACATAGCCGAGCGCCTGCTCCACGGGCATCATCGGCTTGGGTTCGCCTTCCGGCGCTTCCGCTCGCCGCTTGGCCAGGATGGCCTGCAGCGTGGTGCCGCCGATGTACTCCATCACGATGTAGCCGACCGGGCGACCGTCGAAACCCGGGTGTTCGACGAAGTTGTAGATCTTGACGATTCCCGGATGGTTCACCATGGCGAGGAATTGGCGTTCGGCGACGGCGATCGCCTGCGCCTGCTGTCCGCCCGGCTGGAGCAGACCCTTGAGTACCACCCACCGATCGCTCACGTTGCGATCGATCGCCAGATAGATCCAGCCGACGCCGCCGTGGGCGATGCAGCCCTGAACCTCGTACTGGTCGGCGACCAACTCGCCGGTCTCCAACTGTGGAGAGAACGAGAACAACGTGCCGCAGTCCGGGCACACACCTTCACTGCGCCCAGGCCGGCCGCCATCACTCCGTCCGACTGGCCGCCCGCAGCTGCTGCAGTCCCGTCTCGATTCGGGAAGAACCGGATTAGTGAGGATCGCACTGGCGGGCTCGATGTCCTGGCGAAACGGAATCTCGACCAGGCCGTCGCCGATGCGCCGCCCTCCGGTGCGCAACCGCGGCCGGGTGGCCTCGACCTTGACGGGCTCCGATTCGGTCACCAGGACGGCGCGTGTTCCCTCGTCTGGAGCCATGTCAATCCCGATACTTCGGTTCTGGCGGACTCGGCGTCGGGCCGAGTACGGTGAGCCACTTCCGGTAGAGCGACAACCACGTCGCGTCGCGTCGGATCCGTTCCAGGCTGGCATTGACCGCGCGTACCAAATCGTCCTGAGACTTGTTGATCCCGATACCGTACGGTTCGGCCTCCAGGCTCGGCCCGACGATGTGCAGGTTGGGATCCTGTACGGCCATGCCGGCCAGGATCGTATCGTCAGTGCTGGCCGCGTCCGCCTGACCCTGCTGAAGCGCGACCAGGCAGTCGTCCCAATTCTGAACGGCGAGCAGGGTTGCCGTTGGCGCGACCCGGGAGACGGTGGCCAGCGATGTGGTGTCCACCTGCGAGCAGACCCGCTTGCCGGCCAGGTCGGCCGGTCCCTGCACCTGTGAATCTTTCGGTACCAGCAGCCGCTGGCTCGCCTCGAAGTACACGGTAGAGAACGCTATCTGCTCCGCTCGCGCACAGGTGATCGTCAACGCCTTAGCGACGATGTCGACGGTCCCATCTTGCAATGCGCTGATGCGCTCCGGCGATGTCAGCAGCCGGAACTCCACTTTGTCGGGATCGCCGAGGAGGTCGCGGGCTACCTCTCGGGCGATATCGATGTCGAAGCCCTGCAGTTCGCCGGACACCGGATCGCGGAAGCTGAACAGATTGGTGCTCTGGTCCACACCGACGATCAACCGGCCGCGGCGCTGTATCGCCTCCACGGCGGGGCCGCCCGCCGTGGACGGGCGCAGACTGGCTGTGGCGTCGCAGCTTTCGACGGCCGCGCCGGACGCGTACGGCACCGTGGTGGCGCCGCTGGGCATCGGCACCGTGGTACGCGTGGCCGACACCTCGGCCAGCGGCTGCACCGTGGAACATCCGGCAAGCAGGATGACCGCAAGCCCGAGAGCCGTTCCGATCGTGCGCATCAGTGGTATTCGCTTAGTCGTGGCGCGATACCGGCAGCCACCGCCAGCGCCGCCAGCACACTGATGGCCGCCGCGCCAGCCGGAAGGAGGTTCAGCGCGGTGTAGGCATCCGTGATCCCGTCGCGCTGCCGATCGCGCAGTACAGCGATGTCGTCCCGTAATGCGTTGTCCAACTTGGTGAACTGCGCCGTCGAGTGCTGCGGCGCGTCGTCTCGCGCGATCGCCACGGCGCCGTCATAGTCGCCACCGGCGAGCTTGCGCCGGATCTCATCATGAGACCGCGTCCAGCCGCGCAACGCGTCCGCCGCCCCGTTAACCTGGTGCTCGTCCAGCAGCCACCCTATCTGTGCGGTCCGCCCATCGAATCTGATGTCGGACAGGGTGTCGGAGCCCCGTTTGAGCAGCCCGAGGATTTCCTCCGCCCGGGCCTGCTGTGCGAGGATCCGCGCGCTCACCGCGGTGTCCAGCGGCTCACCGCCGTGCGTCCGCGCACTGGTGGCGGCCTGCGTGGACACCAGCCCGGCCACCGTCAACCACACCACGAGCACCGCCATCAGCATCGACGCCAGCAGCAGGCCGGGGTTGAGCCGACGACGGCTGCGCCGAGCCAGCGCCACCTGCGAGAGCACCAGCAACACCAGCACGAGGACGGCCGCCGCTATCACGACACGAGACGGACCGACGGAGCGTTCCGACGCGATGACGGCACCGGACTGACTCGCGTACAACCGTTCGGCGGCCGGCATGATGTCCTGCTGCATCAGCGCGGACGATTCGCTGAGGTAGGCGACGCCGATCGGGCGACCGGCGCGGTTGTTCGCACGAGCAGTGGCAATCAACCCCGTGTACACCCCCAGCTGGTTGGAGATGTCGGTGAGCAGCGTCAGCGAGTGAATATCGTTGGGCGACACGCCGTTCGAGGCGGTGACCAAGCCGGCTGACGCCTGTCCGATGGCGGCGTCGTAGCGATCGCGGACGTCGTGCGGTTCGACGCCGCCGGACAGGAACGCGGTGGCCGCGGTCGTGTTGGCAAACGAGAGAGCGCCGTAGATCCGTTGTGCTGCATCGGCCAGCGGTTCGGTGTGCGATCGCAGGGTCTCCAGCTGGCCTTGCCGGTCGGAAACCGTCTTCGACGCGGTCGCACCGACGGCGAGCAGCGCCGCGACCAGAACGACGGCCACCAACGCCATCCGGCCCGGCGTGGCTCTGAGAAAGTCGACGACCGGCCGGTCTGATTCCTCCTCATCGACGAGCAGGGACTCGTCGAGTGTGTGCGTCCGCTGGTGCGCCAGCTCACCGCTGTGCAGTCGACATCACCTCACCACGCGTTGGGGCCTGGACCAGGCTCCATCCAGTGCCGATGGATCGCACGGTAGCCCTCGGAAACGCATTGCGGGGGTGGTTGCCGCAGTCTGTATCCCAGGCCATTGGCTGTCTCGATCGCGCGCGATGCGACCTGACCCGATGCCCTCGGCGCCGGCTCGGGCTGTAAAGCGAGGAGGTGAACGATGGGAGCTGTCTAGACTCCGTACGAGTTCAGGCTGACCTGGGAACCCGGCCCGGGCGCGACATGTGGACCCGTGCCGACGGTGCCCAGTGGTTTAAGGCCACCGGCTGGAAGGCGCCTATGAGCGGGTGCTGAAGGACGGCCTGTGGGCCGCGCATTTCTACCCCGAGAGTGACCAAGCACGGCGCGAGGAGCTGCTTCAGCCTTCAGACGGCTATGTGTGCGCCCGCGCCAAACAGCTGTATGCCGGGGAGCACGTCTGCCAGAGCATCGGCGGCATCCGGCTGGAAAACCGGGTCCTCGACGAGATGTTTGACGTGCTGGCCCCGGCCGCGCTGACCGCCACCGCCCAAGCCCTGGCCGAGGCCGACGCCAACTACCAGCGAGACCTGGCGGTGTTCGAGCTGGCAGTCGAACGCGCCCGCTACGAGGCCGACCGGGCGCACCGCCAGTTCGACAACGTCGAACCCGAGAACCGGTTGGTAGCAAGAACTTTAGAAGCAAATCTGGAAGCCAAACTGGCTGCGGTCCGCGCCGCCGAAAACGATCTCGCCGCCCAACGCGCCCGCCGCCCGGTCGCGCTGACCGAACAAGAACTGGCCTGGATCACCACCGCCGGCGCCGACATCCGCGCCATCTTCGACGCACCCACCACCACGGTGCGCGAACGCAAACAACTCATCCGCGCCGTGATCACCGAGATCGGCGTCACCGTGCACCGCCAGCGGCGCGTCGCCGACCTGCGCATCGTCTGGCAAGGCGGCGCCATCACCGAGGTTTCGATGCCGATGAACAAGCCCGGAGGGCACCTGCGCGTCACCGGCGAAGACACCATCGCCCTGGTGCAAAGACTCGCCGAGCACTACAACGATCAGGCGATCGCGGCGGCGATCCTGGCCAAACAAAAGCGCCGCACTGCCACCGGGCTGACCTTCACCCGGGCCCGGGTGGCCACGCTGCGCCCACCACGACATCCCCGTCTATCAGCCGCCCGCCCAGCGCGATGTCGGACCGACAGACGACGATGTCGTCGTGGTCACCATCACCGACGCAGAAAAGCTGCTTAGGGTCAGCAGGGGCACGCTCTACCGGTGGATCCGTGAGGGCTTCATCACCGCCGACCAAATCACCCCCGGAGCGCCGTGGCGCATCCGCATCGACCAGGACCTCCGCGAAAAGATCCAACCCGAGGCACCCGAGGGCTGGCTCGCACTCGACGAGGCCTCCAAAGCCCTCGGCGTCGCCCGACAAACCGTGTTACACAAGGTCCAACGCGGCGAACTGCAAGCCGTCCACGTCAACCGCGGACGACGCAAAGGCCTGCGTATCCAGGTCAAACCCGACCAGCCTGGACTGTTCGACACAGCTGATAGGAGAAATGCGCAATGTTAACCAGCCCCCGGTGGTCCGAGGAAGACCACGTTATCCTTGGCGACGACGAAGTCCAGCGTCCCGAGGTGAGCGATCAGATCGCGTTTGAGTCCACGGGCGTGGTCGAAGTCGAACTCCTCCAATGACTTTCGTGAGGGAAAGCGGGCCGCGCGGATGCGGCCCTCCCCACCATGGGACTCCCGGGCCGAGACCTCCCGTTGCAGACACGCCACCAGGAATTCCTCGTGGGTCCAGGACTCGGCCCGTGCTCGCTCGGCCAGCCGGGCCACCGCATCGCGCATCGTGGGTGCTTTCAGCGCCCGGGTCAAGAAGGTGATCTCGGCGATCAGGTCGCGGTTGCTCGGCGAGGCCGCGGCGGTCTTGGCCGGGGTGGTTTTGGTGGTCATGACACCAGCCCGCCCTCGCCCAGGTCGATGCCCAACGCAGTGTCGTAGTCAGTCAGGCAGCGCTGCTCGACACTCACCTGGTCGGGGTGTTCACGCACTGGTCGCAGCGCGCCGATTCGGTTGTGGCGCAGTATGTTCGCTGCCTCACGGTGCTCGGGATCAGTGATGGTCTGATGCCAGGCCCACACCCGCTCGTGATCGGCGACGGTCTTGCCGTCACAGAACACCTTGACCCGGTCCAGATCCGCGAGGACCTCGATGCGCCGACCGATCACCGCCGGGTGCACCGAGTAATCGTTGGAGTCCAACCGAATGAAGTGATCCCGCGCCAACCGGGTGGAGTTGCGCCACCCGACCTGCGGTGCCACCGGCGGCAGCGCCAGCATCGCCTGGCGGTCGGCGCCGATGCGATCGGTTGGGGCGCACCCCAGTATCCGGCGCCGTCGAGCGTTGACGATCTGTAGCCACTTGCCGAACTGGTAGTTGAAATCCCCAGGGCCGCTGAAGGTTCGGCCGGGCAGAAACGACCGCTCGAAGTAATCGTGGGCCCGTTCGATGATGCCCTTGTGTTCGGGCTCGCGCGGTTTGAGGACCACCACCTTGGTGCCCAGCACCCCGCGAAACGCCTGACAGTCGCGGGTCAGTTCGGTCCGGCCCGAACGCCACCGCCCGATCGCACCCTCACCGTCCCAGACCAAGGTGCGCGGCACCGCACCCAACGCGTTGATCAGCTGCCACCATCCGGCGAACAGATCCTCGGCCCGTCGGGACGGCAACAGAATCGCCGCCAGCCACCGCGAATACCCCAGCACCATCGTCAACACTGGCAGCTGCATCGGGGTGCGGGTCTGCCCATAGCCCACCGGCACCTCCGTCGGCGGGAACCACAGATCGCACTGGGCCACATCACCGGCGTCATACTGGTGCGCCCGGCCGGGTCCGGCGGCAGATACGCCGGGCGCAACTCGCGGACCCGCTCGTTGAACACCGTCATCCCACGGGTCCAGCCGACCCGCTCAGCGATCACGGTGGCCGGCATCGTCGGCACCGCAGTGAGCTGGGCGCGGATCGCCTCCTCGAACCCATCCACCGCCGACCCAGCAGGCCTGCGCACATACTTCGGCGGCTCATCACTGGCCAACGCCGAGCGCACCGTGTTCCGCGAGATCTTCAACGTCCTAGCGATCAACTTGATCGGCAACCCCTCCGCTCGATGCAACCTGCGGATCTCAGCCCAGTCCTCCACAGCCAACAACTCCCTTCTCCTCTCGGCTCGTAAGCCGAGACTCAGACGAAGGGGGTCAAAATTCGGGCGTCGACACGGGGTCAGTTTTCAGACGACGCGGACACAATCGTTCAACTCCCGCATCGGCGACGAATGCCTCAACATCAACAGCTTCTGGTCAGTGGCACACGCCCGAGTGGCCATCAGCGACTGGAAACACGACTACAACTACGTCCGACGCCGACGGTTAGAACGCGCCAAAGATGACGTCCTCAAAAGCAGCGCCGCACTATCCGACATCGCCCACCGATGGGGCTTCTCCGACGAAAGCCACTTCACCCGCTCCTCCTTCACCGCCGCCTTCGGAAACCCACCCAGCGCCCTACCCCGCCACACCAACTAACCCTAGTCGCGCCCACGGCGGAGTCGGCCCTGCTGGCGCGACGCGCGACTACTTGGGCTTGCGCCAACGCGCTGGCCGCAACCGATGTGCCGGTTGACGATCTCTTCGATTCGGAATCACACTGACACGACCGAATGAGGCTGCACTAGTGCGGATCCCGAGCCGTCAGGACGATCAGAAGTGCAGTGACGGGTTTGACGTTGTCGACAGATCCGAGGCAGATCACCTAGCGGTGCGACGCTTTGGCCATCAGATGGACGGCCCGCGGCGATGATGGCACGCACGGTGTGGCGGCAGCGCCCGCAATCGGTACCCGCACCGCACGCCGCGGCCACCTGATTCGACGTCATGGCGCCCTTTGCCACAACTTCGGCGACGATTTCACTGGTAACACCAGTACACAGACACACAAACATCACCTATGCCACCTCAACAATCCGGTCGTCCGTTTGATCGCCGAACCTGTCTGTTCGACTCGGGGCGATCGCGGCGCAACCCGCCAACGAATTGGTCATCGGAGTTGGGCTGCTCAGGCCCATCGCCACACAGACGCTGTGATGACACCTAACCGGTTGCATCAGGTGTAGTAGCGGAATACGACGTCGGCGACACAGCGTCGAGGCGGCCGGATCGCTTGCTGGTCTTCCGTGTACGTAGACATGAGGGAAGGTGTACGTAGACATGAGGGAAATAGTCCTTATTAAGGACTATTTCCGTAATCGTTGCGGAGCTAGCTTCCACTTGTGAAAACGGAAGAATTCCCTATCCGCCGGGTAAGGGCGAGGGTCCGCTCGGCCGTCGCCGCCGCGCGGTGGTGATGCCGACCAACGCCACAGTGTGCCCAGCTCAGCCAACCGCCTAGCAACAGCCGGCGCCGACCAGGCCGACGCTGATGGACGGTCTTCTGAGGCGCCGCAGCCGCCGGCGCGGGTGCAGCACAGCGTCCTGGTTACCCAAGACAGTCATCTTCGCCACGAGCACCGACAAACGCTGCCAGCCTGACATCGCGTTGCGCACGGCCGACCGCTGTGGTCGCCCGGTTGCGCGCCGACCGGAGGCCGTACAGGTGCGCACAAAATCATCAGCACCTCGACCAACGCTGAGGAACCCATTCGGGTCGTTGGCCTATGACCGAGTGAACTCGGGTTGCTTACCAGATGGATAGGAAACCCTTCCCATTCAGCAGTGAAACCTGGCTTCCCAGCGATTACGAAGGCACTTCTTGATCATCATCATTGTCCTCATGACTAATCGGTTATGCAGACCAGTGCCGTACCATGGCGCCGAGCAGCAGCAATTTCATCCTAGTGGAGTCGTTTAAATGAAACTCCTCATTCTGCATCGCGTTCCCTATTCCTTCATCGAATACCATCGTGTGATCGATCACGGGCTCCACGATGTGGTCTACGTGGGCACGAGCGCGCAGCTTGCGACTCTCCCTTCCGACCTTCCCTGCAAGAGGGTAGAAAGGCCGGGTAAAGCAGGTCTGGTCGAAGAAGTTCTCACCTTGTTTTCTCCCGACGATCACATCGATAGGGTCATCAGCGTCTCCCAATACGAGGCGATGGAAGCAGCACAGATCCGGCGAGGCCTCGGGGTGGTAGGGGAAATGCCCGAGCAGGTCCATATTGTGAACGACAAGGTGGCGATGAAAGCCGCGGTCGCAGCAGAGGGACTTCGCGTACCCAGGTTTGCGCGGTGCTCCGAGGCGCTCACATATTCATCTGCGGATGCCGCTCCTTGGGCTGGCAAGACGGTCCTTAAACCCGTCGATGGAACCGCCAGCAAGGACGTCCTCGTTTTTTCCACCTACGCTGACGCCATCACCGCGATCGCCAATCACTCCACAGGTCTGGAAGGCTGGGATCCGGAGCGGTTCCAACTTGAGGAGTACGTGGAGGGGCCGATCTTCCACTTTGATGGCCTGATGCTTGCCGGGGACCCGGTCGCGATCGTCGCCAACAAGTATCTAGGCACCTGCCTCGAGTTCGCCCAAGGTGTTCCACAGGGGTCGATTCAACTCGACGACGATGGTGGGCGTTGCCGGGTAGCACTTGACTATCTTCGGGCCGTCGGCATCCGCAATGGCCCATTTCATCTTGAAATGATCGAGGCCATTGACGGAATGGTTTTCCTCGAGGTCGCAGCCCGCCCTGGAGGCGGTGGGATCGTGGAGACATTCCGGCTTGCCACGGGCATTGACCTGGCTACAGCTGGTTTGGCCATAAGCCTCGATTCGTCACCTCTCGATGTTAATCCGCTGAAACAGTGGTTCGAAACAAAGGCGGGTAGCAGGACATATGGAGATTTCATGTTCCCCGGTCACCGGCTTCAATCGCGGCACTGCGCGATTAAGGGGAGTGAAAAATTTCGAGGTCATCCAGATGTGCTCAAATGGAAAGAGCTGGAACCAGATACTTCCCTTCCAAAGAAGGTGAGCTATTTCGATTTTGAGCTACCGGTCTGCGGCATAGTAGCAGGAAGCTCGAGCTCTGAAGTTGAATCACTGATCCGCGAAATTTTGACGACCGTGCAAGTCATCCCAACTGGAGAGCCTATCCCATGCCCCACATTTGGATGATAGGGCGATACGGGATATGGCTATAAGGATCTAAAGGAGAGAGAAATATCATGAATACCTTGAAGCTCGAAAAAGGCGTGGACCTTCGCCAGGCGCTGCAGCGGCCGTCCTCCTTCCCCGGCGGGTTCCACCGGGTTGCATACCCTACGGACCGTTTTGACCTGCGCGGGGCTGCGGCCGAGCATGTCGCCACGCGCGGCTATACCGAGACCCCTCTGCCGCTCGATAACCTGCATCTGCGCGTGCCCAAGGAAGCGCAGCTTACCGAGGAAGGCCCTCTGGGCGCCGTAAGCACGAACGTCAACGACACGGTGCCGTCGTTGGGTCGTACGTACCGGGGTCTGATCCGGTACTTGGCGCGGGAGGTCCTGGGATTTGATGTGGTGTTCGAGAAGAACCCGTTTCTGCGCTTTCACTTCCCCGTGCGGCTGCCCGAGCGCTACCGCTCTGCAAAGGGAGCGATCCTGGCGCACCACAGTGACACGATGCTCGGCGACTACTTCGAGCAGATCAACTGCTGGCTGCCGCTGTCGAACTGCTACGGGACCAACTCGCTGCAGTGCGCCCCGCTCGGCACGAGCGTCGAAGTCCTTAGCGACTTCGCCGCCGGGCTCGGCTTCGACGCGGAGGCCTACGCGACGAGCCGGCAGCGCTTCTTCGAGAAGCTGCTTGCGGACGAGGCGCTGCAAGAGCGAGTGCTGCAAAGCTGCAGCCCCCTCGAGACTAACTACGGCGAGGTCGTGATGTTCGATCCTAGGATCATCCACAGCACGGCCGAGAACATCGAGAACGGCACCCGGGTGAGCATCGACTTCCGCCTGCTGCCGCTGGATGTGTACGAGGCGTACGTCCGCCACTTCGACGAGAGTGGCCAGGAGCCTCCGGAGTTCGATGACATGCAGCTCCTCAAAGGCGGCTACTACGACGAGAGGACCGCATTCGAGCTGTGACCCGGTTCTAAAAACGTAATGCCGGAGATCTTCCCGACAAGGGGTGCAGGCGTGACACATATCCTGATCATCGGAGGGCTCGGCCCGACCGTCACCTCGGCATCGTCGCTGAGCCCGTCGCTGGAGCTCACGATGTTCCAGAAGGCCGAGCTTTTCTCCCCGGTGCAAGCAGCACTCATGAAACGGACCTACGTCTTTGACTACGCGGATGCGGAGGAGTCACTGGCGTTGGCCCGAGAGCTTCATGCGCGGCACCGGCTCGATGCGATCGTCTCGTTCACCGAATATGGCCAGGAGCCCGCAGCGCTCATCCAGCATGCCCTTGGCATCGTGGGCAATCCTCCGAGGCCGGTGGAGCTGACGCGTGACAAGCTCAAGATGCGCCGCCTCATGGCCGAGCGCGGGTTCCCCTCGGCGCGCTATCAGGAATGCCAGAGCTTCGAGGAGCTCAGAAGCTTCTACGAGCAGCTGCGGCGTCCCCTGATCCTCAAGCCGGTCAAGGGCTCAGGCAGCGAAGGGATTTCATCTATCGACTCTTTCGAAGGGCTTCAAGGCGCCTGGCAGCGAGCCAGCGCAGCAGGGCTCTTTCCTCTGATGGCCGAGGAGTATCTCGAAGGGCCCGAGTTCAGTGTGGAGACTCAGAGCCGCAACGGAGTGCACGAGCTCGTCGCGGTGACCGAGAAGCTGACCACCGACAAACCTAGCTTTGTGGAAGTGGGTCATCAGCTGCCCGCCGCGCTGTCTGACGCGGAGCTCAAAGCCATCGAGGCGACGGTGCTGGGGTTTCTCGATTTGGTGGGCCACCAGCTCGGTCCAGCGCATACGGAGATCCGCCTGACCTCCGAAGGTCCGAGGATCATCGAGTGCAACATCCGCACGGGCGGCGACTTCATTCCCGAGCTGGTGCTGCTCGCCATGGGCGTCGATCTGAGCCTCGAGACACTGGACTTCCTGGCGGGCGGACCGATCCCACGGCGGCGCGAGGACAAGGGGGCAGCGGCGATCCGCTTCTTTGCCCACGCCAACTGTACGGTGCTCGGCGTCGACGGGCTAGACGCTGCCCGGGCGCTGCCCGGTGTGGTGCGGATCGACTGTGACGTGCAGCCGGGGCAAGCGCTCGGGCCTCTGCTCTCGTCCGACTCACGGCAGGGCTATGTGATCGCGACGGGGTCCAACCTCGCAGAGGCGCGGCAGAACGCGGAGCGGGCGTTCCAGCAGGTGACCTTCCGGGTGGCCTAGCCCAGATTTCTCAGACGCCTATCAGCGGGGAGCCTTGCCGATCACCTCCTCGCGGGCGGCGCATCTGTGGGAGGCGCTGTGCCGCGCTTGTGAGGTGCCCGGGTTCGATAAGACTGCCGGCGCCGATGAGTTGTTTCACCAGCTGGTGTTGGCGCGGATCATCGAGCCGACCAGCAAGGCTGATTCGCTGCGCGTGATCGGGAGACCGGCGTGGCGGCAGTGTCGTACCCGACGCTGAACCACCGGCTGTCCGTCTTCGCTAAACCTGGTTTCCGGCAAGCACTCTTGCAATCCTGCGCCGCCGATGCGGCGCTGGGCCTGGCCTCGTTGGTGCTCCCCTCCACCTGCTCGAAAACCGCTCTAGAGGCTTAGAGTGCCACTCCCACGATCTTCGCCAGCGCCACACTCCACAGCGGCACTTCCTGCCTCCTCTCCCCCAACACCAGCTGCGACCGCGTCAGTCGTGTGTGTGGTTCTCGGCCCAGCAGCCTGTTCAGATCGTCCTGGTGCCCCTCCAAGAACCACAGTCCCTTCTCCTCGAGCCACAACACCTGTCGCAGCGCGCCTGAGAGCGCCTCCTCTCCGTCCCACAGCCCCGGAGGCTCGCCCGGGTCCACCGGGCGGGACAGCCCCGGTCCCATCTTCGCGATTGCTTGCCGCTGCTCCTCGATGAACTGCAGTTCGCGCTCAGGATCGCAGTCCTCGCTCGCACGGGCGCAGCACTCCCGCAGCTGTTCTACCTCCTCGCGACCCGCCCCCGCTCCGGTGGCCAGCGCCTTGGCCGTCACCATGCGCATCCGCACGCGGCAGGCCGACCGGCACAGATCCGCCAGGCTCGCATGCAGCGCGTAGTCGATGGCTGCGTCTACATCGCCCAGTGCCCCGACGAGCAGCTCATCCTCGGCGTGCTCGGCCCCATACACAAACGCCTGCAGCGAGCGCTCCACCATCTTGGGAGTCCCCGAACAGACGCCCGCCTCGGTCATGAACAACCCCAGCTCCTCAGTCACGCGCCACAGCTGCTCGGGAGTGGTCTTCGCCCCGAAAGGCTCACCCAGATCCAGCAATAGACACGTGATCGGCATATTGACGCCGCCCACGAGCTTCTGCAGAGAGGCCACCCAGACAGGGATAGCGCCATTGACCACCGGAGCGCCCGGACGGCACAGCAACCAGGCCGGCAGTGCGGCGGCGACCCGGGCCAACAAAAAGAGCTGCCCGAGTGTGGGCTTCTGGGTTCCCAGCCGGACCAAAACCCTCCTGCGCAGCGCCTCCATCGCCCCCAATGTCTTCTCGAGGTCTGACGCCATCTGCCTAAGCCCCGTCACGTTCATGGGGCGGGGATCGTCGAACCGGCTCCCCGGGAAGGGGCAGCGCCGCCACTCGGTCGGCACTAGCTCGGCCAGCGCCGGATCTCGGAGGGCCACCGTGTTCTCGCCGATCTGCCGGCCGCTCTCGTCGCGCGCGAAGTTACTCATCTGCGAGGCGCCCAGTGCCGTCTCGAGCTGCCCCGCCTCGAGGCGGATCCCGTGGACCTCACCCACAAACTGGCAACCCTCCTGGAGCGTCCTCCACCGCAGCGGCGGCATGGGCGCGTCCGGGGCGAGCTCTCGCAGGGGGCTCTCTCCGGAGGGACACTGCACGCCGACTCGCTCGAGGACACCCTCCCTCAACAGCAGCTCGAGCAGCGAACGCACCTCCTCCCAGGAGTGCGCTTCCCCATCGGACCAGGTACGCGCCTGCTCCGCCACGAACTCGTCCTGACGCAGGAGCCGTTGTCCGACCGAGAGCGAGGGCCCCTCGAAAGTCACGACCTTGCCTCCGTAGCGGACATGCAGGAGCCCGGGCTCCTTGCGGAGCACCGCCCGGCGTGGGCGGAACAGCAGCCGATCTGTGCGTGACACCTCTCCTCCCGACGGAACCGTCGGTACCCGAAAGAGCGTCCGGATCCCGGTCCCTCGCACCAGCCGGCCTGGCATGCCCACCTCCCTGCTCTTCATGTCACCTCCCACTCAGCGCAGCGATGTCGCAGCTTGTGTCGGGTTGTGGCGGGCCAGGGGTCGCTGCGCGCGTCCTGGCCAATTGCGGGCGGACCCTTTCCTTTCCAACGGCTTGCCGGACGTTGTTCCGGCTGCTTGTGATGTCGGACCTGTACCAGATCGCTTGCTGGTCGTCGGTGTACATAGCCATGCGGGAAATAGTCCCTATCAAGGAGTGTTTCCGTAATCGTTGCGACGCCAGTTTTCACTCGTTGAAAGGGAAGGTTTTCCTGTCCGTCCGGCAAGGGCTAGGGCCCGCTCGGCGGTCGCGCGCCGCACGGTGCTGCATCGGACTCACGCAGCTTGGCAACAGACCGCACCCCTGCCGACGCTGGGGAACCCATTCGGGTCGTTGGCCTAATGACCGAGTGGACTCGGGGTTGCTTACCAGATGGATAGGAAACCCTTCCCATTCAGCAGTGAAACCTGGCTTCCCAGCGATTACGAAGGTACTTCTTGATCATCATCATTGTCCTCATGACTAATCGGTTACGCAGGCTGGCGTCTTCGGGCAATGAAATCCTTGAGCTAGTCGCCGAGAGTTGCTGACTCACAATCTGATTCAACCACCCTGCCAGAACAAGGAGACCACTGATGTCTTTGCCCGCGTTTGACGATTCCGCTGCCCCCCGGTTTGAAATAGGCGGCAGCGCCAAGGATTACGACATGCACGTCCTTAACGGGGTCAAGCCCATAAGAAAGGTGCGAATGATGCAAGACAACACAGACAGCCCAGATTCCCCGCCTGAACCTCCGCTCGCAGACTTGCCGCCACTCGCTGCGCTGAAGCGTGCCTATGACGAAGATGGCTTCGTGCACGTGCCAGGCCTGTTGTCGACCAGCGAGATCTCACGCTTCGTGCAGGCCGCCGATGCACTCCTGGCCAAAGAAGCGCACGGCGGAGTCAAGTACGCATACGATGCGGTTTTCTCGCAGGTGAAGCTTCCCGCCTCGAAAGACGACACCCTGCGCGAGCTCACGGTGGACCCACGGCTTGCCCTAATCGCTGGCGTGCTCAGCGAAATGCCGCGCATTCGCGTGTTCTTGGACCGCATCCTCTACAAGCAGGCAGGCGCGAGTCCCACCAAGGCCCACGTCGACGCGCCCTTCCTCAGTTTCGAGGACCCTCGCTCGCTAGCGTGTTGGATTGCCCTGACAGACACGACTGCCGAGAACGGCGCGCTCTCTTACTACGTTGGCTCCCACCGCCGCCGGCTCACGGACAAGAGCCGCGACCCGGATGGCAGCATCAGCGCGCACGATCCATCGCTGAACGCGCGACTCCTACGCAGCCTGCCGACACGGGCGGGCGATGTCGTGTTCCACAACGTCCACACCATTCACCTGGCGGGCGCGAACAACACGCCCGAAACGCGCCGCGCCTACACCATTCAGTACATGCCTGATGGTGTGGCCTTCAATGGCAGCACGCAAGACTTCTTCGCCGACTGTGCCCCAGCCCAGGGAGCGCCGCTCGTCCTGCCTTGCTTTCCCCGCGTGTTGTAGGTGAGTAGCGACGCCATTTCCTCTGGATTCTCCGAGTCCGCCGCGCGCCACGATGCCCTGGCCGAAACTCAAACGCGCGGGCCCTCGATGATGTCGAAGCCCGACGCGAGAGGCACGCAGCGGGTCAGCTCGAGGCCGGAGGACTCGTAGAGGCGAGCATCCGTCGCGAGGAGGATGCCGTACCCGCCGCCCACGTCCGTGATCGTCGAGACGCCCGTGAAGTCGTACACCTCCGCCGTCTCACGCGCCACTCGAGTCGTGATCTCATGCCAGCCCTGGTGGAAGAGATCTGCGGTCGCCGGCTGCTCCGAAAGCCATTCGAAGAGTGGTTTGCCCCGTCGTCGCTCGAAGGCACAACGCCCGGTCCGGACAGACTCGAGGAGGTCACCCCACGTCTGGTAGAACTCGCCGCCGGAGAACAACGGGCGTCAGGGAAACTCGGCTGTCCACGTCGCGCTCGAAGAGGTCGACGGACACGAGCAGCCGAAGAACGCGCTCGGTCGCGTCGGCGTCGATGCCGAGCTCCTCGGCGAGCTCCGCCGCCGTCCGCGGACCTCCGGCCAGCGCGTCGGCGATGCCGAGGTTGACGGCGGCGTAGATCGCACACGAGAAGTAGTACCCATGGGCGGCGAGACGGAGCGCGTCTCTGTCGGAGAGCTTGGGGAGCATGGAAGTTGGCTTTCTGCGGGCGCCGTTACGATCCGTCCGCGCTGCCTAGCAACTCCTGCAGCGCGTCCGCTTCCCTGGTGATGTTATCCCGGTAGATGAGGGCTAGGACCTGACTTCGGACATGGTCTTCCAGTTTTCGATCCGTTAGGGCTGTGACCTGTGGGTTTGTCTGCTGGAGCGTGCCGTTTGGGGTACTAGGCGGGTAGGTTCGTGCGGTGGCGTACGTGCGGAAAGTGCGCACGACCTCGGGCGCGGTGGCGGTACAGGTCGCGCGCAAAGACCATGGTCGGGTGGTGATCCTGGCACATTTGGGTTCGGCGCATACCGATGCCGAGGTGGGCATTCTGCTCGAACAGGCCCGGGAGATGGTGGTCGGCGGCCAAGCTGCGCTCGATTTCGAGGTGGCAGCGCGCGCTCAGTCGATGGTCGATGTGCCCGATTTCCGGGAGCAGACGCTGATCGCGGCGTCGGCCGCACCCGCGGTGGCCACGGTGGTGCCGCCGGGGCGCACGATGGGCGCCAGCTCGCGGCTGCTCTACGACGTGCTCGGAGGCGTCTATGACTGGCTCGGGTTCGACGTGGTCGCTGACCCGGTGTTTCGGGATTGGGTGATCGCCCGGATCGCCGAGCCCACAAGCAAAGCCGACGCGGAACGGGTGTTGGCGGATCTGGGCGCGAAGACAGTGTCCTACCGTACGATTGCCCGTCACCTCGATCAGGTCGGGTCCGGCAAGTACCGAGACGCGATCGCGGCCAAATGCTTTGACTACGGCAGTGACTGCGGCGGCCTGAGCCTTTTGCTTTACGACGTGACGACGTTGTATTTCGAGGCCGAAGCCGAGGATGAGCTACGCAAAGTAGGGTTCAGCAAGGAGCGCCGCGTCGACCCTCAAATTGTGGTCGGACTGCTGGTCGACCGGACGGGCTTCCCGCTGGAAGTCGGCTGCTTGGACGGCGATACCGCCGAGACGACCACCATCGTTGCGATCATCACCAGCTTTCTGGAACGCCACAAACTCCACGGCACGCCGATGGTGGTAGCCGCTGATGCCGCGATGCTGTCCGGGGCCAATCTCAAAGCTCTCGACGAGTTGGAATTGTCATTCATCGTCGGCTCCCGGGGCACCACGGCGCCCGGGGATCTGGAATCCCATTTCCATTGGAACGGCGATGTTTTCACCGATGGCCAGGTGATCGACACCGTTACTCCGCGGCACGGCAATACCAAGGTCAACAACACCGCCCTGCGCGCCGAACCCGTCTGGGACCCTGAACGTCTTCCGGGGGCGTGGCGGGCGATCTGGTCGTATTCAGCCAACCGCGCACGGCGGGACCAGAAGACATTGGCTGCCCAGGAAGCCCGGGCCCGGGCGATCGTCGCCGGCGACAGGAAGGTCAAGTCGGCGAGGTTTGTAAAGGTCCGCGGTGATGACCGCGCAGTCGACGAGGCCAACCTGGCCCGCGCCCAATCCCTGGTTGGCCTGAAGGGCTACGTGACCAACGTGCCGGTAACGGTCATGCCCGCCGCCGAAGTCATGGCGAAGTACCACGATTTGTGGCGCGTCGAGAAGTCGTTTCGCATGTCCAAGAGCGATCTTCGTGGCAGGCCGATGTTCCACTACACCCGCGCGGCAATCGAGGCGCACCTGACGATCGTGTTCACCGCTCTGTCCGTGGCCCATGCCATCCAGTCG
This sequence comes from uncultured Actinomycetota bacterium, assembly GCA_963716505.1. Classification (GTDB taxonomy): domain Bacteria; phylum Actinomycetota; class Actinomycetes; order Mycobacteriales; family Mycobacteriaceae; genus Mycobacterium. The sequence goes on along the minus strand of CAVQTL010000008.1, from coordinate 268,755 downwards.
CGCACCGGACTGTCGATCGCCAAGGTCGTCAAGCAACTACGACCACTACGCAGCGCCACCATCAACATCAACGGATCGACCCAGACATTCCCGCCAGCCATTCCCGAAGCTCAACGCAGAATCCTCACCGACCTCGGCATCAAACCGGGGTACTAGGCCAAATGTCCGAAGTCAGGAGGTTGACGGCGGCGTAGATCGCACACGAGAAGTAGTACCCATGGGCGGCGAGACGGAGCGCGTCTCTGTCGGAGAGCTTGGGGAGCATGGAAGCTGGCTTTCTGCGGGCGCCGTTACGATCCGTCCGCGCTGCCTAGCAACTCGTGCAGCGCGTCCGCTTTCCTGGTGATGTTATCCCGGCAGATGAGGGCTAGGAAGAGATCGGGTGGCGATGACCTAACCCCAGAAACGGTGTGCACCCGGGACATGTTTGCCCCGCTCTCGCAGTGTGCAACACACGTGGATCGAGACTATGCGGTGGGCTTGACGTCACGCGCAATCGCGGTCGTAAACCGGCGGTACTCGGTAGCGATCCTATCGACTAAGGCAGATCCAACAAAGTGGACATCGTCGATGCTGGAAACTGCCTTGACTTCCATCGCAGTCCCACACAAGAATGCGCCGTCGAAGGCTTCAAGCTCGACGTATGAAATGTCCCGTTCGACCACAGAGATGTTCAATTCCGGACACAATTCCTCGATGATCAACTTCCTCGTAATTCCCGCCAGAGCTAATTCGGTCGTAGGCGTGAATAGCGTGTCGCCCCGGCTAAAAAAGATGTTTGAGCCGCTCGATTCACATACCGTCTCCGTCGTGGAAAGAAAGAGGATGTCGTCACAGGCGTCAGGCTTTTCGCGGTAGCTCAGGTAACTCAACGCGTAAGTCGACGACGCTTTTGCCTGATACGGATGGCACGATGCGGGTGGTCGTCGCCACGGTGCCGTCGTAAGCCGATACGGCTGGGCTGTCGAAACCGACGGAAAAGGAAGGACAAGTATGACAACCTTGCTCGAGCAACCCCGGCCCATGAAGCTGATATCCGCATCGTCGTAATAAACTAGCGGCTTGATATATGCATCTGTCAACTGATTGACCCGCAATAACTCGTAGCAGGCATCGGTCAGCTCCAGAGTCGAATACCGCACAGTGTGCCCGAATACATCGGCGGACCGACGCAGCCTGTCCAAGTGGTCTTCACACTTGAGTATTCTTCCGCCGTAGCTGCGGATACCCTCGAAAACACACGACGCGTACGACAACGAATGAACGGCAGGCGACAATCTCGCCTCGTGGCTTCTGACGAACCTACCATCGCACCAGGCAATGTCGCTGATCATTCGGGTTCCCTTCGAGGTGCTGCGGCTTCGTCTGTAATTCCCATATTCGCGAATTCGTTCATCGCGCGCGTGCGGCGTGTGTTTACCGGAATCACCCAGTTTACTAGGTCGACGATATGATTCGCGCCCACTCGCACCTTCCCCTCGATGGCTCCCCGGCCCAGGCAAATGTTATCGAACCCCAACTCACTGGCAAGCCGATACACCTGATAATAATCAGCGATGTACAAATTGAGTCCATCCGGAACACGGTCGCGGTCTTGACCCCCAACCAGATTCAAAAACACGGCTCGCTCCTCGTCTGCATAATTCAGCGATCCGTACAGCGGAATACCTGAGTTTTTCTCGTAGTCGAGCCTCAGATAGTATTTCGCTGCATCCATTGAACGTGCCAACATACCGAGAACCTCGCGGGTATAGATATTCCTCGAATGCCGGTATTTCGCTACATTCAGGGCTTGCAGAACGGCGAAATCGTCCAGGGCTCGATGGCCATCCGATATATCAGACAGCCGGTAAACCTCATTCCGGCATGCGTCCTCGGCCTTCGCAGTGATCCTCCTAATCGACTTGTACTGCCTGTCCCCGACCGCTGTTCGCAAGGCGGAATCCATACACCCCGATGTACGGAAGTACGCCACCTGCATGAACGGAACTGCAATAGCCTCGGCGGCGTGCAAAGCGTCGTTGCACTGCGTTTTGGGAAGCGATGGAATCAACAACCAGTCCGAACCGGCTGCCGAAGCCAACAACTCCGCCAGCTTCGGCCCGTCGGGCTGGTCCGACTCCGGCATATAGAAGTACCCTGGGGCGACATACGCTGCCTCTTGATGCAGCGCGTCATTCCTGACGTTTCGCCGCTGGAGCACGGCGTCCCAGTGGGCGATCTCCTTCAGCGGGAGCCGTGGCTCCGGAACGCTGTAGCTCGCGCAAAACGCATCGCGTTGGGGCTGCCAGTCCATCGAATCCCTTTCCATCCTTCGATCCCGATCAATGACTGCTGCAGGCGACTTCGTCAGGAATCTCGACGAGGCGCCGGTCATCGGCAAAGTGAAATACCCGGTCGCCCAGTTCACGCAGGCTGGGGTTGTGAGTGATGATGAAGAAGAGAGTGTCGGGCAATGCGGACGTCACTGACGCCAATATGGACCGCTCGGCATCCGAATTCAATGACGACATCGCTTCGTCCAGAATGGCGATCGCGGGTGGATTGACCAGCACATCCAAGAGTGCCAGCCGTTGCAACTCAGACTTGCTCAGGTTAAGCAGGCCGGTCGAAGGTACCAATTCATCGAACCCCCCGGGTATTTGCGCAAGGACGTCGTCCAATTCGAGGAAACCCGCCATCCGAGCCAATTTCGCGTACTCCGCATCATTGAAATGTTCGGACAGTTTCCCCGGCTTGAAGACCGGACTCGACGTCAGCAGAAGTACGTCTTGCTTGTGCATCTTCGACACATACCCCGTCGTGCAGCCCAAAGTGGACACGACGCCTTTCGTCGGCGGCACACTGCCAACAACGAGTTTCGCGAGCGTCGACTTGCCCACCCCACTCGCACCCGTGATCACCACGACGTCACCCCGATGGAACGACTCCGTGAAACTCTCGAGCAGCAACGCATTTGACCGCGGGGCAACGATAGTGACGTCCGAAAACGACACACGCGCACCGTCGCCATTCAACGTTGCGCAAGCACGGTCAGGTTCGGCGTTGACGGGACGGGTGAGCAGGCGATCCGCGCTGTCCAGTACCTGCCTGAGGTGCACAAGGCATGTCCCGACACGTGCGAAGACTGCAATCAGGCTGTAGCAGAGGCTCAGTGCAAGGACATTGGCCAAGCCAACGCCACCGTATGCGTGCATAAGTACCGTTGAACCCACAATGACCGAAAGGAAGGCCAAGCCGATCACGTCAAGTTTGTAAACAAACCATCGGCGCGCCCTCGCATTATCCATCGAGGCGAACGTGCGATTCATCAGACTTTTATTCAGCCAACTCAACAAGACCGAGTTGTCCTTCGCGAAATCGAATCTGCTCGACCTCCACGTGAACGCCTCAACCTGCGCGAACAATACTGAAGTCGTGCTGATCTCCCGGTCGTTGAAGTATTGCAGTCGACCGCGTGATCGCCTCGAACTGTGCCAGTAGGCGAAGCACATTCCGGCGAAGGGCAACATTATGAGAACGTTCTTGCTCAGAACGAAACCGACGGTCGTGGCGAGCAACGTGGCCGCGGACAGCGATTGGAGCAAGAGTACAGGGAAGACTTCGTCGACACGCCGTTGATCCCACGTGAGTTTGCTCTGGCTGTCCTGGTTGACCTCCGCAGATATCGATCGATCGAGCGTCGGACTCATAATGTTCGTGAAGTAGCTGATGCACTGTCGAGTCGCCGCCCTGATACTGCTTTGTACGACCAATAGGGTGCCGGAAATCGACAGGACAGCGCTGACCGAAAGTATGCAAACCAGCGTCATCATCGATGCCCACGCATTCGAGGTCGAAAGTCCACTCGCAGTGATGTAGTCGCCGACGATCGTCAGAACTTCCCGGCACACAAACAGAGCAAGCGCAACGAGTACGACCTTGGCCAACCCCATATTGATCACACTCCGACGCAATGATCTCCGAGATTCGGACGGGCCCGCGCCGTCGGTACTCTGACGACGAGGTGTGCGTTCCTCGGCAGTGTCGCTCGGCGTTGTCGCTGCCTGAAAAGGATCCGGGCGCGGCGCTGTCAGGTTCCGTTTGACTTCCACAATGGCGCCGCCCGCCACCACCCAGATCTCCTGCGCAGCATCAATCTCGTCCTGCTTGTCCGTGACAAAGACAACTGTGGTGTCCTGCCACCGCTCCCTGAGCAGCGAACTCAGCAATCCATGTGCAAGGTCGTCGTTCAGCCCCGACGTCGGCTGGTCGATGAATATGGACGACGGCTCCGCCAGCATCGCGCGAGCGATTTCAAGACGCTTGCCCTGCCCGCGGGAGATATCCCAGCCGGCATTCCCGTTCCGAGAATCGCTCTCGAGGTACTCGGCATAAAACGTCTCGGGCAGCCTGGACAGCCTCATGGCTTCTCGTGCGTCGTCATCGGAAAAGTCGGCACGGTAAAGGCACAGATTTTCACGCAGCCCGCCCGGGAATACCCATGGTTCGTCAGGAACGAACACGGTCATACGTTGGTCGCCGCTACTCATGCGAGCGGCAGCTCTCAATACCGATGTTTTCCCGCTACCCGCGGCACCGACGACTGCAATGTGCTTCGCTGATGTCGTTGGTAGCCGTGCCGTTCTCAAGTCCGCGCTCGACGGCCCTGTGTCGGACAGATACTTCGATAAATTCGCATGCCCGACCACGCCCTGGGAAATGCGCTTCACAATTTCCGGAACGTTGTTGGCGACTGATCTCAAGCCACCGATCAGCGCCATTGCCGACAACACACCGGCCGGGTCCACGTGCCCAACGACGGCCAGCTGGGTGACCGCGGCGGCAAGCATCGCGATAATCGGTGTGAGAGTAGAAATGAGATTGATCGAAGCGACCAGGCGCGCTGCTTTCTTCAGCGCTTGCTCCTCGTCACGACGTTCGTGGGCATAGCGGCGAACTAATTCGTCGCTCCAGTTCTTCAGCCACGCGAGCAGCCTATTGTTCAACGAAAACGAGGCGACTTCGATGCGATCCGCCGAGCGCGCCGATTGTTCGGCGTGGACGTCGTTCAATTGCTTGGTGATCCAGAAGATGACAATCGAACCGACGAAGATTACTGCCAGGGCTGACAACGCACTCGGCCCTAACGCAATAAAGAAGAATACGGTGGTGAAAGCGATCGTTGCGAGTGCGAGAGCCATGAACACAACGCCCGACCACGCGTCTTCGACGCGCGCCGCCTCACGGTCGAACAGTGTGGTGAAGCCGATCGGCTGATTCGAACGGTAATCGAAATTCTTCTTTCGCAGCAACCTCTGCTCGACGTATGTCCGGCCTCCTATTCCTGCAAGTTCGCCGAGCATGAAGGAGTGGTTGAGGGCCACCCATGCCGATAGCGTCAGCAGCACGCATGTGATTCCCAGCGCCAGGTTCACAACGAGGGACGTACCGGGCTGGATGAGATGCTGGATAAGCGATTTCAGTGTGATGGCCGCTCCGAAGCTGCAACCAGCGTTGACGGTGATTGCCAAGAGCGCCAGGCAAACATCTCTACGAAGCGCTTTGAACACGGATCTGTGCAGGCGTTGTTCGTCGTTCGCCCGCGCGTCGTCAGCGTGGGCCGAGTCGCACCAGCGCTGCCACCTCGAAAGGTGGCAGACATCCGCGGGGCGCCCGAACTGATAGCCGGCTTTGGGAAGGGAAAACCAGACGATTCTCTTCAGCATCTTGATAGCTCAGGTGTCGCATTTTCGGCCAATGCGATGAAAGCGATCCTGTCGCACAATTGGGTGATCATCTTCCACCCGTCGCCGAGTGCTTCCCTCAATTCTTCGATCTCGGTTCGCGATGCTCGATCGAGCAGATCCAATCCCATTGTCACGTGGTCGCCGTCGTCCTCGCCGTGCTCTTGGAAGTGTGGCATGTCCGGGAACGCGCGTGCCGCTTCCCGGTGCCAGATTTCGCCGCTGCCTTCCAGCACAACATGCATCAGAAGGGTTCGCACCATATCGCTTCGGTAGAGCATCTGTTCCCTGAACCAGTCCATGGTCGACAGAAACGTCGGGTCCGTGACCGGGCTGTGCCGCCGATTGCCGTTGATTTCGGAGGTTGTTGTTGTGTCCCAGTTCTTCGACCAAATGGTCCAGCGCGATGTGTTTGTGTTCTGGATCCGTCGTCAGCGCGACGCGCAGGTGCAAGAGGTCTTGAAACACATCCGACCAGGTTTGCAGGCAATCCAGCAGTCTTTCGCGGACATCGTGATCGGCCAGCGAAGGCTCGTCGATCAACCGCAGCAGATTGCTGTTCCTGAATTCTTCCAAGTACTTCTTGTTGTCCTCCAGAAGTTGGTCAGCCGGACTGGGTTCAGCAGGTGTAAACACGACGTTCGGCTCGTCCGCATTCTCGTACAACGCCTGACCGTTGAATTGGATCGACAGCGCCCAGAACCCATCGTGAGTTCCTTCGAAGCCGTGCCACGTATCGCTCGGTACCAGAACAATGTCACCCGCCGCGACATCCCGGTCTCTGCTCCCCATTGTTCGTCCTGATCCCTCGCAGATCAGGATCAGACTCGGCTCCGGGTGTTTGTGCACAGGCAGCACCTGTCCACCTTCCAATCTGACCCAGCTGACGGCCAAATTACTCGAGGGGGGAATGAATTGCGCCACTTCAGGGTGCTGGGCAAAGATTTTCACGACACCCAACTCGTGGACCTGGCCGTCGACAATCGCTTCATTGATCGAAGCGAGGTCATTTCTGGCGATGATTTGCATTGCTAACCTTTCATATGAGGGTGGGCGACCTTGGGGATCGCGATGGGGTTTCACGAGCAGTACCTGTCGAGATAGTCGATGGCACGATGGAAGGCTTCACGCTCATTGCTTGCAATGACGATCCAGCCAACCCTGTCTTGATTTGTCCGGGGCCGGCCCGGCGACAATTTCGCGGGCTCGATATGAAGCCTGACGATGTCGACACCGCGTAAAGCTTCCCGAAGCAGCTCGGGCTCGGTGAGTTCGTAAAATTGATGCGATGCGGCGTGTGTGTAAAGCGCCCGGTTCTCGCTGTCGCAATTGGACTGGATCGCATCGCTACGCCAGCGGAGTGTTTCCCTGAATTGACTGATGCCGGTCGTGAGTTCGACCAGAAGTCCGATGTAGCCGCCACCGACCCGATTGTTGATCTCGATCAGGTGGATTCTGTCGTCCGCGATTTTTAGTTCGATATGGCACGGCCCGTGTTGATAGTTTATTCGCGTGAGCAATCGTCGACAGTAGTCGCTGATCTCGTGGAACTGTTCGGCGTCGACGACGTCGGGAGAAATAATGTGCTGTTCCTCTGCGAGCGTGTTCCTGTGCAGTTTCTTATTGGTCACCGCGAGAATCCGGTGCTTGCCGTCGATGGTCAAGGTCTCGACACTGACTTCGCGTCCTGATAGATACTCCTCGGCCAACATGACGAAGTCTTCTCGGCCCAAGTGGGTTAGCGCAGTTGCCAATTCATGCTCGTCACGAATGATGAACACGGCTTCACTCCCGGATCCCGTCGGATCCTTGAGAACTATTCCGCGAGGATGCTGGTCTAAAAATGCTTCGACGGCGGCAGGTGTACGGCATACCGCGCTCGCGACGGCGAACTCCGAACCGGCGAGAAAGTCGCGCATCAATTGTTTGTCGATGCACAGCTCGCATGCGGCCAGGCTCATTCCAGGGATGGTGAAGCGGTGACTGGCAAGCGCTGCGGGGAGCAAACCGGACTCGGTGAATGAAAAAATGTAGTCCACTCGCTTCGACTGTGTGATTCCTTCTATCGCGGCGGCGACGGTGGCCGGCTCGAAATCGGGAATGGGGTGGATGTCATCGGTGAGCGTGCGAAGGTTCTCGCCGATTAGTAGCGTGGGCTGTAAGACGCTGAAGTCGAAACCCAATCCCGCGAAATGCGTGAACGTTTCATCATGGCCGCCCACGAGAACGATGTTCTTCATCTAGTACTCACCGCCGGTTTGCGGCGCGAGCCCAGAATCACTGATTTGTCTCCTGTCGGTGTGCATTGCCCGAGCGTCTGCGCAGTACTCCTGCACCAGCAGGGGCTCGGCGTCGAAGCACACCGCGGCGAGGTCCGTCGGCCCCTCCAGCCGAACCAGGCCAGCGCTGAAGCTGCCGATTCTGGGTTTCGCGTTCATCGGCCAACCGTGGTCGGCGGGCGCACTGTGTTGCGTGGCCAGGTCACGAACGGCCGCACGCACGGCGTCGAGGTCATCGCTGGATAAGCGAGTAGTCATGAGGAAAATGGTGACGATCAATTAGTGGTTCCGTAATCGTTGGAAAGCTAGATTCCACTCTGCGGACAGGAAGGGTTTCCTATCCGCGCGGTAAGCAACCAGGGTCAGGTTGGTCAGCAAGCCAGCAACCCGGACGGGTCCTCAGTGTTGGAACTGGTGGGGGTTCGAACTGGTGGGGTCGATTGCTGACCAAGGTCGCGATGCTGGGGCACACGTCAGAGAAGGTCACCTTGGACGCCTACGCGAACTTGTTCGACACCGATCTCGATGCGGTCGCTTCAACTCTGGGTTCGAAGTGTGTCCAAAGTGTGCCCTGCAACTGGTGTGAATACGGTTCTCACCTGCGCAGACAGGCCACCTGTTCGCCAACATGGCGCTGCCGCTGGACGACTACAGGGCCAAGTTGCAGGAGAACCGGAACGCCGGGGCGATCGGGCATCAGCGGTACACCCTCACGCAGTACCCCTTCCTGAAGATCGACGACAACACGTTCGTCATGATCCGGCATCAATGGGCGCTCGACCGGTTGTGCGGCGGACAGCTCTACTTCGAAGCGTGGTTCAACCTCAGCTCAAGAGCGCTCAGGGATCGGTTCAAGACCGCGATGAGCGACGCGTTCGAACAATTCGTCGGCGGGATTCTGCACCGCATCTTCGACAAGAGTCCACACCTGCGCGCGATCGTCGACGAAGACGGGATGCAGGCCGCCTGGACGGAGCAGTAGGGACAGAAGCCGTCCGTGTGCGACTGGATGCTCTTCGGTAAGGGCCACTGCATCGTGATCGATGCCACCAATCATTCAGTAAAAGAGGCTGCGGCACAGGGGTTGGCGACCTGGGATCAGTACAGCGCTGACGTCGAGTTGATCTTCACTGAAGGGAAATTCGGGCAGCTGCTGTCGACCATCGACCTTGTCAAGAAGCACGGCGGCTGGGGCGACCAGACCGTCGACTCGAAGACGATGTTCGTTCCGCTCGTCGTCGTGCCCGACGCAGGGGTGGTCAATGGGCTGCTGACTCAGTTCGACATCAATCTGCGAGGCCACAAGGCGTTCAAGCACTTCAGCCGCAGGTGTACGCGCCTGGCATCGTCCCCCTGTCGGACATTCAGCTACTTGAAGGCATGGCCGACCAGGCGCTGAGGATTCCCAAATTCCTCGGCAAAAATCCCGACATGATGGACTTGATCAAGAAATGGCGCATCGGGGCTTCCAAATACGGTCTGGCGTCCCTCCAGCTGTACCTGCTTAGTCAAGGGGCACCTGCCCTGCCGCTCAGTGACCACATTCTGACCAACAGCCGCAAGGTGGTTGAGCTTCTCGACGGCTAGTCGCACAGCGACACGTCCGTGATCCGAATATGAACTCGTCGTTCGGTTCGCCGCCCGGATAACCCCTCCCACGAATCGGCTGCGGTTGCGGCGCCGGACCCAACATGGACTCAGTACTGACGGCCGATGCGCACGTTCGTGCCTGGCGGCTAGGCCACTGAGTGTCACGAGGGTGTCACATGTCTGGTGAAACTCTCACGCGATACGCCATGAACATCGCGAGATATTGTCAAGACCTGTGGATGAGGTTGTTTCAGGCGACCTCCGTTTCGGTTGATTCGGCGGGCTCGCCGGGTGTGATGTCGATGGGTCGTTCGAGCAGTTTGCCTTTGTGGAACGTCGCGCCGGCACGGACGAGGGCGACCAGGTGCGGTGCGTTGACGGCACGCCAGCGGGCTTGTGCGGCGTCGATCAGCTTGTAGGCCATGGCAATTCCCGCTGCGCGTGACCCGGGACCTTTGGTGACCTTGGTCCGTAAACGTACGGTGGCGAAGGTCGATTCAATCGGGTTGGTGGTTCTGAGGTGGACCCAGTGCTCGGCGGGGTACTTGTAGAACTCCAGGAGTACGTCGGCGTTGTCGACGATCTTGGCGACCGCTTTGGGGTACTTTGCGCCGAAGTCGATCTCGAAGGCCTTGATCGCGACCTGGGCCTTGTCGATATCTTCGGCGTTGTAGATCTCCCTGAGCGCGGCTAGCGCACCCGGATGCGCCGATTTCGGCAGAGCAGCAAGCACATTGGCCTGCACGTGGAACCAGCAGCGCTGCTCCCGGGTGGCCGGGAACACCTCGCGCAGCGCCTTCCAGAACCCCAGCGCCCCATCGCCGATCGCCAGCACCGGCGCGGTCATCCCGCGGCGCCGGCAGGAGCGCAGCAGATCGGCCCATGACTCGGTTGACTCACGGAACCCGTCGGTGAGCGCGACCAGCTCTTTGCGGCCGTCCGCGCGGACCCCGATCATCACCAGCAAGCAGAGTTTCTCCTGCTCGAGCCGCACTTTGAGGTGGATGCCGTCGACCCAGAGGTAGACGTAGTCGGTGCCCGAGAGATCCCGGTCGCCGAAGGCCTTGGCCTCGTCTTGCCACTGCGTGGTGAGGCGGGTGATCGAGGTCGCCGACAGGCCCGCGCCCGAGCCCAGGAACTGCTCCAACGCCGCACCGAAGTCGCCGGTCGACAGGCCGTGTAGGTAGAGCAGTGGCAGCACCTCGGTCATCTGCGGGGACTTGCGTGACCACGCCGGCAGGATCGCCGAGGAGAACCGTTGCCGCGTACCGGTATCGGCGTCCACCCGTTTGTCGTTGACCCGCGGCGCTGTCACCGTCACCGCCCCCGCCGCAGTCAGCACGCCGCGCTCGTGGTGGTAGCCGTTGCGGACCACCAGCCGGTGCCCGCTCTCGTCGACCTCGCCGGCATGGGCGTCGATGTAAGCGGCCACCTCGGCCCGCAACGCCGCCGCCAACATCTGCCGAGCACCGTCGCGAACGATCTCATCGAGCAACGACCGGCCGACACCGTCGTTCTCCTCGTTGGATGATTCCTGATCGTGAACTACCGTGAGCATGGGCGTACCTTCCCGAACCAGCGCGTCAACGCCGGTCCTGATCAGAGCTGATGGACTTTCAGATCATCCTCGGGAAGGTGCGCCCTTTCACGTCACCCCGCCGAGAACCATCCACAGGTTCTGATCATTGCTCGAACATCGCCAGACAACTGTAGTCACTTGTAGACAGATAACCCCAGGTGGCGAGCTATTCATCGGTTCGCTCGATCGACGTAAGTAGACCTGCAGATACAGCGACGAGACCCGCCAGCATGCACACGTGGTGAACAGTTGGGCTGAGCTAGCAAACAGCGTGAACCCTCCACGAACCCTCCACGCTCGGGGCGGTTACAGATAACTGAAACCCTTCGGAGGTCAACCGCAAGTCATCGGGTGTCGCCTATAACCGCGGGTAGAGACAAAAATCTATGTCGCCTGACAGGCGACGCCGCAGGTCAGCGGTTAACTGGGCCGCGTTCTCTTAATCAGCAGGTCCGGGTTCGAAACTCTGACGGCGCACACACCATCACCGCAGTTCAAAACGGGGTTTGTAGCACAAATCGTGTTTGCTGGGCGGCCGACGAGTGGCCGAAGTTGCGAAGAGCTTCCACGCGGCAGGGAAACTTGCGCTAGAGCAAACGGAATGGTGTTAGACCGTCCGCGGAAGCTTCAGCCGCCCATTCCGATGATCCAGCAAACGCCGCCCACGCGCATGCTTGTGCAGGGTGCTGGGACCACGCTGGGACGAAACATGTTTGCTCTTGAATAATCAAGCGCTAGCAGGACTATCTACCATTCTTGAGCTGCGGTGGCAGGTGCAGGATTCGAACCTGCGTAGGCGTTGGCAATGTCAAGCGGTTAGTGCAACATTTAGGCGGCTTGGCTAATCAGGGCGGCGAGGCGTTGAGCGGGTGTGTCGAGGTCCAGTGTGGGTCGGGGCCGGGTGTTGAGCTTGTCGGCGACGCGTTTGAGGTCGGCCTTGGTGTAGCCGGCTAGGTCGGTGCCTTTCTCAAACCAGAACCGCAGCAGCCGGTTGGTGTTTTCGTTGGTGCCGCGCTGCCACGGCGAGTGCGGGTTGCAGAAGAACACCGGCGATTTGAGCTGCAGCTGGATGTCTTTCCAGTTGGCCATTTCGCTACCGCGGTCCCAGGTGATCGACCGGCGCAGATGCTCGGGCAGCTCGCTCATCGCCTCGATCATCGCCGCCGCGACGGTCTCGGCGGTGTGATCGCCGGGCAGGTGCAACAAGATGGTGAACCGGGTGCTGCGTTCCACCAAGGTGCCGATCGCACTCTGGTTGCCGGCGCCCAGGATCAGATCGCCTTCCCAATGACCGGGTACCGCACGATCGGCGACCGCGGGGGGCCGGTCGCTGATGGTGAACACTTCGGCGCCGTAGACGCCGGTGCGCCCGGTGCCGCGAGGTTTGCGTGCGGACCGTTTCGTCGATAGGCATTTGTGCAGATCGGCGCGCAGGCTGCCACGGGTCTGCACATACAGGCTCTGGTAGATGGTTTCGTGGCTCACTGTCATCAGCTTGTCACCGCGGTGATCGCGGGCCAACACCTCAGCGATCAGCTTGGGGCTCCAGCCGTCGTCCATCCAGTTCTCGATCGACCGACACAACAGGGTTGCCCAGCTTGAAGGCCTTGGGCCGGCGGGCTTTCGCGGTCGCAAAGGCGTTGGCCATCAGGGCGTGATAGTCGCCATTGGGAAGACAGTTGCGGTGGTATTCGCGCCAGACCACGGAGCGGTCGCGCCCGATCGTGTCGGCGATTTCGGCGAAGCTCAGGCCCGCGTCGCGGCCGCGCATGATCTCCACCCGCTCTGCGAAACTGACCCGATGGCCCTTACCTGCCGGCCCACTCAGGTCGCCCGGGCTGGCCAACCCGCCCAGCCCGTTTTTGCCCTTACGTAGTTTCATGCCGCCAGCGTCGTGCCACCAGTGCCACCCGGTGCGGCGCGACACGCCGACCTTCACCGACGCTTCCGTCGTGGCCATCCCCAGGCAGACAAGATCGAAGAACACCCGCCTAACCGCCGGCGAAACCCGAACCCCAGACGTCACAGCAACCTCCCAAATCATCGGATGTTGCACTGACCGTATGAATCCGCCGTTAGCCGACGGATTTACAGTCCGTCTAACTCACGTTTGATGAATCAAGCTCCGCCAGAACCGCCGTACGCCCTACAACCAGAGCCAGCGCGGCTTGCTTGACCCGGCCACTGCGTAACCGGCGCTGCGGGGCACCCAGACCGCCGGACTAACGACGACCCAGCTGAGCGGGCCGTCAGGCCAGCAAACGCCGCCATCCGTGGGTCCGGCGCGCGCTCGCTGGGGTGACGCTGGGGTGAGGCCGTTTGCTTGTGCGCTTTCAACTATCAGATGGGCTAGATATGGATATCTAGCTGCGCGTTTGTTGTCGGGCTGACAGGATTTGAACCTGCGACCACTTGACCCCCAGTCAAGTGCGCTACCAAACTGCGCCACAGCCCGGAGCCGCCGAATTGGACCGGCAGCAGCACGTGAGCCTACCGCAGCGCGACGTCACAATCCCAACCGCCGGCAGGGGGTACATCCGCATCGCGAACTCCCGTGATGACACCCCGCTGTGGCTCTTCGCCGACCAGCGGGACCGGCAACCTATGGCGCCGAACAATCCGACCGCGAGGCGCTGCTTGTCGAGGCCGCCTTCGCGCTTCCCCGTAGGGACTTCGCCGAGTGTGGGCGGGCGATCGCAACCGCTTCCGCATGAAGGACTTCTATCGCAAGCCGCGCCGCAGGTTCTGACTAGATGGTGACCAGCCGGTACAGGCCGATCAGACCGACGACAATGATGAACGCGCGCAGCGCATTCGGAGACAGCTCGCGGCCGTAGTGCGCGCCGAGGTACCCGCCCACCAAGGAGCCGAGCGCGATCAATCCCGCCGCCAACCAGCTGATCCGGTCGAACGCGACGAGGATGTATGTCACTGCCGCAACGACGTTCACGATCAGGGAGAGCAGGTTCTTCGCGGCGTTCATCCGCTGCATGTCCTCGGGCAGCAGCGCACCCATCACGCCCATCAGCAGGATGCCCTGTGCTGCGGTGAAGTAGCCGCCGTAGATCCCGACGGCGAAGGTGCCGATCACCAACGCCACCATGCGGCCTCGCGACACGTGATCAGCCGATTGGCCGGCGGCCTCGGCCCGCCTGCTCGCCCAGTTCTGGATCCTCGGCCCGATCAGAACGAGGATCAGCGCACCGATCAACAGCACCGGCACGACTTCGGTGAAGACCGTCTCTGGCAGGTGCAGAAGCAGCCACGCGCCCAGCCAGGGCGCCGACGAAGGATGCCGGTATCTGCCAACGCAGCCGGTGCCACTGGCCGCGTAACTCCCGCCGGTATCCCCAGGTGCCCGAAATGCCCCCGGCGACCAATCCGATCGCGTTCGACATCGTGGAGACCACCGGCGGATAACCCAGCGCCACCAGCGTCGGGAACGTGACGAGCGTGCCCGACCCGACGAGGCTGTTCATGGCTCCTGCCGCGACGCCCGCCAACGCGATCAGGATCATGTCGATGACGGGCACCAAACAAACCTATCGAGCCCGCGCACCCCGCTTTTCGCGCACCCGTACGTTGATGCGGACCGGGCTGCCCTCGAAATCGAATGTCTCGCGCAGCCGCCGTTCCAGGAACCGGCGATACCCGGCCTCCAGAAAACCCGAGGTGAACAACACGAACGTCGGGGGCCGCGTGGTGGCCTGGGTGGCGAACAGGATCCTGGGCTGCTTGCCCCCGCGCACCGGCGGCGGCGTCGCCGCGACGACGTCCTTGAGGAACGTGTTCAGCCTGCCGGTTGAGATCCGACTGTCCCAGGACGCCAACGCCGTCTCCAGTGCGGGCACCAGCTTCTGCACGGCCCGCCCGGTCTTCGCGGAGATGTTGACGCGCGGCGCCCACTGCACCTGCGCCAGTTCGCGTTCGATCTCGCGGCCGAGGTCGTAGCGCCGATCCTCGTCGACGAGGTCCCATTTGTTGAACGCCAGCACGAGCGCCCGGCCCGCTTCGATCACCATCGACAGCACCCGCTGGTCCTGCTCGGTCAGCGGCTGCGACCCATCGATCAGCACGATGACCACCTCAGCGGCGTCGATCGCCCCTCGGGTGCGCACGGATGCATAGAACTCGTGTCCGCTCGCCTGGCCGACCTTTCGGCGCAGCCCTGCCGTATCGACGAAACGCCAAGTCTTGCCGCCCAATTCGATCAGCGAGTCCACCGGATCGACGGTGGTACCCGCTTGGTCGTGCACCACGGCCCGCTCATCGCCTGCAAGCTGGTTCAGCAGCGAGCTCTTGCCGACGTTCGGCTTGCCGACGAGTGCCACCCGCCGCGGGCCGCCACCGCTGGGACCGACTTCCGACACCACGGGCAACGCCTCGACGACCTGGTCGAGCAGGTCGGCCACGCCGCGGCCGTGCATGGCGCTGATCGGGTGCGGCTCCCCCAGCCCCAGTGACCACAGCGCAGCGGCATCGGCCTCGCCGCGCTCGGTGTCCACCTTGTTGGCGGCCAGGAAGACAGGCTTACCCGACCGTTTCAGGATTCGCGCAGCCGCCTCGTCGCCTGCTGTCGCGCCCACCACGGCGTCGACGACCAGGATGATCGCGTCGGCGGTGCGCATCGCCACCGACGCCTGCTCGGCGACCAGCTGTTGCAGACCCTTCGCATCGGGTTCCCAGCCCCCGGTGTCCTGGACGAGAAACCGGCGCCCCACCCAGTTCGCGTCGTAGGAGACGCGATCCCTGGTGACGCCGGGAACGTCCTGCACCACCGCCTCGCGGCGGCCCAGGATGCGGTTCACCAGCGTGGATTTGCCGACGTTCGGGCGCCCGACGACGGCGACCACCGGCGGCGGCCCGGAGGCATCGGCGGCGCCGTCGACATCCGTACCCGACTCCGAATCATCCAGCTCCCAGTCGCTTTCATCGGCCCAGGTGCCGTCGGTGTCGGTCATCGCGGCGCACCCGCCCGTTGCTTGACGAGGTCAACGAGGTGGGCGATCACGTCGGACTCCGACATGTCGCTGGTGTCGACCCAAAGCGCATCGTCGGCCGCGCGCAGCGGCGACACCGCACGGGTGGAATCGAGGTGGTCGCGGCGTTTCACATCCGCCAGCACCGCTTCGTAGTCATCGGCAAGGCCGCTGGCGACGTTCTGCTCGTTGCGCCGTCGCGCGCGTTCCTCCGCCGACGCCGTCAGAAAGATCTTCACATCCGCACCCGGCAGCACGACTGTGCCGATGTCGCGCCCCTCAACCACCACGCTGCCAGGGCCTGCGGCCAGTTCGCGCTGCAGTCCCACCAAGCGAGCCCGCACTGCAGGCACCGCCGACACCGCAGAAACCGCCTTAGTCACCGCGTCGCCGCGAATCTCGGTCGAAACATCTTCGGCGTCAAGGTAAGCGCGATCTTCATCGGGGTCGTAGCCGACCGAGAGCGGAACGTCGGTTGCGGCCGATTCGATGCCCGGGGTGTCGCCGAGGTCAGTGCCTGCCCGCAGCACGGCCAGCGTCACGATCCGGTACATCGCCCCGGTATCGAGGTATCGCGCACCCAGGGTACGTGCCAAACCTCTTGACACCGAGGACTTTCCAGTTCCCGCGGGACCGTCGACCGCGATCACCACCTGGCTCACAGGCCCACCGCCAGATAGAGCGCGCCGACCTCTTTGCGGCTCAGTACGCGGATGCTTCCGGGTCGCTGGTCTCCCAGCGACACCGCACCGATGTCGGTGCGCACAAGCTCCTGAACCGGGAAACCGACCTCTGCGAGCATCCGTCGGACGATCCGCTTGCGGCCCTCGTGCAGCGTCACGCGCACCATCGTCTTGCCGGGTACCGCGTCCACCACCCCGAAGTCGTCCACGCGCGCCGGTCCGTCATCCAACTCGATTCCTTCGCGCAGCTTGCGGCCGATACCGCGTGGCACCGTGCCCACGACCGTCGCCAGATACGTCTTTGGCACCTCGAAAGACGGATGCATGAGGCGATGCGCCAACTCGCCGTCGTTTGTGAGCAACATCAGACCTTCGGTGTCGGCGTCGAGGCGTCCGACGTGAAAGAGCTTCTTATTACCGCGGACTCGGTGTTCCACCAGATCGCCGATGCACGGTCTGCCGCGGTCGTCGGACATCGTCGAGTGCATCCCGCGCGGCTTGTTCAGCGCCAGATGGACCAGCGTGTCGTCGAGCATCACCCGCGCCCCGTCGACCCGGATCACCGACACCTCGGGGTCGACCCTGGTGCCGAGCTCCGTCACCACCCGCCCGTCCACATCGACGCGCCCATCGACGATCATTCTCTCCGCGACGCGCCGCGACGCGATTCCGGCTTGCGACAACACTTTCTGCAGTCGCACGCCTTCCGCTTCGGCCATGTCAGTCTTTGTCCACGTCGAAGGACAGCGGCTGCTGGTCACTCGCGGGCGGTAGACCGAGCTTCACGAAACGCGGTTCGTCGCTGAGCGTTTCGGCTCAGATCGTCGATGACGTCGACGTCGGGCAGCAGCGGGGCGATGTCGGGAAGGTCGGTCAGCGAGGACAACCCGAGCCGCTCCAGGAACAACTCGGTCGTCGCGAAGGTGATGGCGCCGGTGTCCGAATCGGCGCCGGCCTCGGTGATCAGTCCGCGGGCCAGCAGGGTGCGCATCACCGCGTCGACGTTGACGCCGCGCACCGCGCTGACGCGGGCCCGCGTCACCGGCTGGCGGTAGGCCACCACCGCCAGCGTCTCCAGTGCCGCGCGGGTCAGCTTCGTGCGCGAGCCGTCGAGCAGCAGCCGCTCTACGTAGGGCGCGTACTGCGACCTGGTGTACATGCGCCACCCGCCACCGGTATCGCGCAGATCGATGCCGCTCTCGCGGGCCGAGAGCTCCTCGGCCATCAGTGCCAGCTTGGCCGAAACCCGGTAGGCCGGCTGCTGGATCGCCGCGGCGAGCGCGTCGACGGTGACCGGGGTGTCCACCACCAGCAGCAGCGCCTCCAGCACGGCTCCGAGCTCGTCGTCTTCCAGCTGTGGCGGCTCTGCGACGTCGATGCCCAGGTCGAGATCCGGGATGTCGCCGTTGACGCCTTCGGGCATGCCGCCGTTGAGCGGCTCGCGGACATCGCCGTCCACGCGATCGGAGCGGTCTTCGCCGTTCACCGGCTCGGGGCGGTCGTCGTCGACCGGATGGGAGAATTCGTCAGTCATCGTTTGGCTCTTCCACCGTCTCAGTGGCTTCGATTTCTTCGCTGGATGGCCGATCTCCGGTCCACGAAATCTGCAGCACACCAAGCGGTTCTGATTGGTCAAATGCTACCGCCCGCGCTCGATACAGTTCGAGCAGTGCCAGGAAGCGGCCCACGATCAAGATCGGCTCCCGGCAGTCGGCGACCAGCTCGGAGAACGTGGCCCACTGCCCCGGCCCGCGGCGCTGCAGGTCGGCCAGCAGCTGTTCGGCCTGTTCGGGCACCGACACCATCAGCTCGTGCAGATGCTCGGTGGCCACCGTCGGCACCGGACGCGGGGTGAACGCGGTCGCCGCGATCTCAGCGAAGAGCTGCGCGTCGACGCCCAGCATCACCTCGGGAAGCAGGTCTTCGTAGCGGTCCTCCAGCGACACCGCGCGCGGATAGCTGCGCAGGGCGGCGGCCTCGAGCTCGGCGAACATCTCGGCGACATGCTTGAACGCCCGGTACTGAAGCAGGCGCGCAAACAGCAGGTCGCGCACCTCGAGCAGGGCAAGGTCTTCCTCGTCGTGGATCTCTCCGGCCGGCAGCAAGCGCGCGGCCTTCAGGTCCAGCAGGGTCGCCGCGATCACCAGGAACGCGGTGGTCTCATCCAGCCCGAGCTGCGGACCGATCGCCTTGGTGTAGGCGATGAAGTCGTCTGTCACCTGGTGCAACGCCACCTCGGTGACGTCGAGCCGGTGCGCGAAGATCAGCTGCAGCAGCAGGTCGAACGGGACCCTCGAAATTGCTCAGCCGAACCTGGAAGCCTGTCTGCTGCGACTCCGCCGGCTGTGTCTCGGTGTTCACGAACCGAACCGGTCGATGACCTCGCGGGCCAACGAGCGATATGCCAGGGCGCCACCGGATTTCGGTGCCCATGTGGTGATGGGCTCGCCGGCGACGCTGGTCTCCGGGAAGCGCACCGTACGGGTGACCACGGTGTCGAACACCAGATCACCGAACCTCTCCATGACGCGGGCCATGACCTCGCGGGCATTGACGGTGCGCGGGTCATAACGAGTGATCAGGATGCCACTGATGCTGAGCTTGGGGTTCAGCCGGTCATGCACCTTGTCGACGGTGTCTGTCAGCAACGCCAGGCCGCGCAGCGAGAAGTACTCGCATTCGGTCGGGATGATCACACCGTCCGAGCAGGCCAGCCCGTTCACGGTCAGTAGGCCCAGCGACGGCTGGCAGTCGATCAGCACGTAGTCGTAGCGGTCCAGCACCGGGTGCAGCGAGCGGCCCAGCGACTGCTCCCGGCCGACCTCGTTGACCAGCTGGATCTCCGCGGCGGACAGGTCGATGTTGCTGGGCACCAGGTCCATGTTCTTGACCCGGGTGTGGATCAGGACGTCGTCGATGGACACCCTCGGCTCGACGAGCAGGTTGTGGACCGTGTGGTCGAGCTCGTAGTGGGGCACGCCGAGCCCCGCCGACAAGGCGCCCTGCGGGTCCAGGTCCACCAGCAACACCCGACGGCCGTAACTGGCCAGGCTGGCGCCCAGGTTGATGGTCGAGGTGGTCTTGCCGACGCCGCCCTTCTGGTTGCACATCGCGATGACCTTCGCCGGGCCGTGCACGCTCTTGGGCATCGGGTCGGGAATCTTCCGGGGCGCACGCCCGGTCAGGCCTACCTGTGCGGGCGGGTCGGCGCCGCTGCCGTCTTCACTCATGCCTGGGCTCCCGCTCGCTCCGGTCCTCGCTGCGCTGCGATCCTCACTCGCGCGCGCCTTCGGGGCGTCATGCCCCACCCGCGGTGGTCAGACTTGGCACGGCCATGGCGAACATCCGGGCAAGTTTAACGGTGTGGATGATCTGGCACGGGCAGACCCGCGGGCAACATGGAGCCCATTGCGCTGGGCCATCCGCATACGCTGGCGGCCATGAGCTTGAAGCGGCGGCTGCCGTTCCTTCGTTCTTCGTTCTGGCGGCTCGCGATGGGTCTGCCCCGCTTCGCCAGGACCGGCCAGATCGGCGACGGCCGGGAGGAGGCCTGCGCGGCCTACGTCGAAGCCAACGCGCGCCGGGGCGACGTCGACGACGTGCTGGCCACCATCGACACGTTCGCCACGGAGAAGTCCATGCTGGTGAACGTCGGCGACGAGAAGGGTGAGCTGCTCGATGCCGCAGTCCGCCGCGCCAACCCGAAGCGCGTGCTCGAGCTCGGCACCTACTGCGGCTACAGCGCACTGCGCATCGCCAGGGCAGCACCAGACGCCGAGGTGTTCTCGGTCGAGCTCTCGTCAGGTAATGCCGAAGTGGCCCAGCGTATTTGGGCACACGCCGGGGTCGACGACAGGATCACCTGCGTGGTCGGGACCCTCGGCGACGGCGGTCAGACGCTCGATGCGCTGTCCAATGGGCACGGCTTCGGCGCCGGATCGGTCGACCTGCTGTTCATCGACCACGAAAAGAGCGTGTACCTATCCGATCTGCAGACCATTCTGGATCGCGGCTGGCTGCACAAGGGAGCCGTCGCCGTCGCCGACAACGTGCGGCTTTCCCGGCGCCCCGAAGTATCGCGGGTACATGCGTGAGCAGCAGGGCAAGCTGTGGAACACCGTCGAGCACAAGACCCATGTGGAGTACCAGACGCTGATCCCCGACCTGGTGCTGGAGTCGGAGTATCTAGGCGATTGACGCCCTAGCGTGCCCGTGGGTGGGCCCCGGCCCACACCTCCCGCAGCGCGTGCACGGTGACCATGGTGTAGATCTGCGTCGTGGTGACCGATGCGTGGCCGAGTAACTCCTGCACCACGCGGACGTCCGCGCCGCCGTCGAGCAGGTGAGTGGCGAAGGAATGCCGAAGGGTGTGCGGCGACACCGCGGCGGTGATGCCTGCCCGTTCGGCGGCGTCCTGCAGCACCTGCCACGCGCTTTGCCGCGAGAGCCGTCCCCCGCGGGCGTTGAGGAAGATCGCGGGCGTCCCCTTGCCGCGTCGCGCCAGGTCGGGACGGCCCCGCACGAAGTAGACGTCCAGTGCGGTGACCGCGGGACGACCGACCGGCACCAGCCGCTGCTTTCCGCCCTTGCCCCGCAACAGCACCGAACGGGCGTGGGTGTCGATGTCGTCGATGTCCAGCCCGACCGCTTCGGAGATTCGCGCGCCGGTGGAGTAGAGCAGCTCGAGCAGTGCCCGGTTGCGCAGGGACAGCGGACCGTCGGCTTCGCTGTCGCCGCCTGCGCCCTCCAGCAGGGCCAGCACCTCGTCGATGGTCAGGCTCTTGGGCAGCCGCCTGCTCGGGGTCGGCGGCTTGACGGCGCGGGCCACGTCGAGTTCGGTGACGCCTTCAGCTGCGGCGAAGCGGTGCAAACCGCGCACGGCGATCAGCGCGCGCGCCGCCGACACCGCCGACAGCGGCACCACCCCGGTATCTGTGTCGCCGCGGCGCAGTGCCGCAAGGAAGTCGCTCACGTCTGTCTCGGTGACCTTGCCCAGTTCGTCGATGCCGCGCAGGGTGAGGTGCTCTGCGTACCGTCGCAGGTCTCTCCGGTAGGAGCTCAACGTGTTGGTGGCGACGCCACGCTCGATCGTCAGATGGTCCAGGTATCCCTGAAGCTGGTCATCGAGGACGGGCCGGAATGTCGTCATGACGGTTCCCTCCGCCGGGTGAATGCTGTCGGTTTGTCGACCCACGCGGCGTCGACCGTCCGCAACGAGCCGAAATCGCCCCCGGCGGCGTGGGCGGCGAGAATGCCGCTCACCGTGATCGCGTTGGTGATCTCGCCACTCAACGCCATCCGCACCGCCTCGTCGAGGGAGAACCAGCGCACCACCAGATCGGCCTCTTCGTCGTGGGCATCCGGTCTGCCGACATCGGACAGGCCGGTGGCGAGGTACACCCGCACGCTCTCGTCGCTGAAGCCCGGTGCGCTGACGAGGTCGACCAGGACCCGCCAGTTCTGCGCGGACAGTCCGGCCTCTTCCTTCAGTTCGCGCGCCGCGGTGATGTGTGCCGGCTCGCCGCCCATGTCCAGCAGTCCCGCGGGCAGCTCCCACAGCCGCCTGCCCACCGGATGGCGATATTGATAGACCATGACGATGTTGGCCTCATCGTCGATGGCGAGTACGGCGACGGCACCGTAATGCTCGACGACTTCGCGTCGGGCGGTGTTACCGCCGGGCATCCGCACCTCATCGGCGCGTAAGGCGAAAATCTTTCCGACGTAGAGGGTTTCGGATTCGACGGTCGCGAAATCGTGTTCAGCCACGGACTTTGGATTTTTCCCTGGAGTCATCCTGGAGCAGTTGCTCGGCGCCGTCCGGGTGCTCGGCTCCGTTCGCTCGCTGCTCGGGGATCTCCACCGGCAGTCGCTCGGCGGCCTTGTAGTCCAGCGCCGCACCGATGAACGCCGCGAACAGCGGATGCGGTCGCGTGGGACGGCTCTTCAACTCCGGATGAGCCTGCGTCCCGACCATGAACGGGTGCACGTCGGAGGCGTACTCGACGAACTCCACCAGGTGCCCGTCGGGCGACGTCCCGGAAAACCTCAGCCCGCTTTCGGCGATCTGCTCGCGGTAGGCGTTGTTGACCTCGTAACGGTGCCGGTGCCGCTCTGACACCTGGGTGGTTCCATAGGCCTGCGCCACAATGGAACCCGGCTCGAGCACGGCAGGATAGGCACCCAGCCGCATGGTGCCGCCCAGGTCGGCCTCCCCCGCGACGGCGTCGCGCTGATCGGCCATCGTGGAGATGACCGGATCGGGAGTGCTTGGATCGAACTCCGCGGAGTTCGCCCCGGTGATCCCGGCCGATCGGGCCGCCTCGATGACGATGCACTGCAGGCCCAGGCACAGTCCCAGCACGGGCAGGCCGCGTTTGCGGGCATAGCGGATCGCGCCGATCTTGCCTTCGATCCCTCGAATGCCGAAGCCGCCGGGAATCAGCACGGCATGCACGTCGTCGAGCACCGCCGCGGCACTGCTCTCGGTTTCACAGTCGTCGGAGGCGACCCACCGCAATTCCACCTTGGCGCGATGCTTGAAGCCGCCGGCACGCAGGGCCTCAGCGACTGACAGGTACGCGTCGGAGAGGTCGATGTACTTGCCCACCAGGGCGATTCGCACGGTCTCATGAGGTTCGTGCACCCGCTGCAGGAGGTCATTCCACTGTGTCCAGTCGACGTCGCGGAACGGCAGGTTCAGCCGTCTCACCACGTAGGCGTCGAGCTCCTCACGGTGCAGCACCTTGGGGATGTCGTAGATCGACGGCGCATCCGGGGTCGAGATCACGCCGTCGATGTCGACGTCGCACATCAGCGCGATCTTGTTCTTCAGCGGTTCGGGCACGTCGCGGTCGCAGCGCAGGATCAACGCGTCGGGGGTGATACCGATGCTGCGAAGCGCGGCGACCGAGTGCTGAGTCGGTTTGGTCTTGAGCTCGCCCGACGGCGCCATGAACGGCACCAGCGAGCAGTGCAGAAAGAAGCAGTTCTCCCGGCCGACTTCATGGCGCACCTGGCGCGCGGCCTCGAGGAACGGAAGCGACTCGATATCGCCGACCGTGCCGCCGATCTCGGTGATCACCACGTCAGCCCGGTTACCGTCGGCGTCGGGTTGCGCCATCGCCAGCACACGACTCTTGATCTCGTCGGTGATGTGCGGGATGACCTGAACGGTATCGCCGAGGTACTCGCCGCGACGCTCCTTCGCGATCACCGTCGAATACACTTGTCCGGTAGTCACATTCGCCCAGCCGGGCAGGTTGCGGTCGAGGAACCGCTCGTAATGCCCGACGTCGAGATCTGTCTCGGCGCCGTCCTCGGTGACGAACACCTCACCGTGCTGGAACGGGTTCATCGTGCCCGGGTCGACGTTGAGGTAAGGGTCGAGCTTCTGCATGGTGACCTGCAGGCCACGGGCGGTCAGCAACTGCCCGAGACTCGACGCGGTGAGACCCTTACCGAGCGAAGAAACCACACCGCCGGTGACGAAGAGGTGCTTGGTGGCGGTTTGCGGGTGCTTGCGTAACGCGGGCAAGAGCAACCTCCGTGACGACGGGCAGGGCTTGATTCTTTAGGCAAGTTCCTTGCTTGGGGCCTGCCGACCCACGGAACTCCACATTAACACCCACCCCGACAACCCGTCGCTGACGCGCCGACGGTCTGCCTATTGCGGGATAGTTACCGATGTCGCGCCCTGCCCGACGCCGTACTGCCCGGGCCGCCCGCCGCTGATCAGCTCCTGCAGGGCCAGCACCGTCGTGATCCGCCCCGATGCGGCGTCGACGTCGTCCACCGTGCTGACCGCCGACATCAGCGCAGCGTCGGACCGAGTGACGGCCACCGCGGCGGTCCCGGAGGCGGTGCCGTCGCGACCCGCGATCACGGTGCCGGACCCGTGTGGGGCCAGGCCGGCAGCGAAGCGGGCGACCGTGGCACCCTTGTTCCCCGCATCGTCGCCGAGTTCGCCGCCGGTGACGATCAAAGCCGTGTTGGCCGCGCCGACGCGATCGGCGCCATACGTGATGAACCCGGTGTCACGCAGCGCGGTGAGAACGGTGTCGCGCTGTTGGTCGTCGACGGCGGGCACCTTGGGATCCCTGTTGATCAGCAGTGCGATGCCCAGCAGGTCACCCGCCTGCGAACCCTGATCCACCGATTTGGTGCTCAACTGCGCCCCGGCAGGCACGATCGGCGAATTCACCACCGAAAGAAGTTTCTCCGCGGAATTGGCGTCGACGAACTCTTCGGTCAGCGAGAGAGTGCCGGACACCGTGCCGCCTGCCTGCTCGACCATCCGGGTCAGAGAGTCGACGTCGTCATCTGATGCGTCGGGCGTGCGGAACATCACGACCGACTTGCCCGCCCATCGTGTCGCGCAGGATTCGTGGGGACATTTGCGCGTCGAATTCGCCTGCGGCGCCGAGCTTCTCGTTGAGTGCGTTCTTCTGGTCGGTGAGTCCGTTGATCTGGTTCTGCAGTTCCTGCTTGTCGTCACGCAGCCCGGCCAGCACCGTGTTGGACAGCAGACCGGAGCCCAGCGCAACACCGATGGCCAAGGCCAGGAAGACTGCAGCAAGCGAAATCGCGTGTGTGCGTAGAGATATCACCGGCCGCCCCTAGGTGACTAAGCCCTGAACCCACAGTGAGAATCGATTCCAGTAGTCGACGACCCAGTCGATCACCGCGCCGTCTGCGCGCGACACCCAGAGCGCGACGATGACGGCGACCAGCATCGCCAGCACCAGCATCGCAATCGCTCCGCCGGAGATTCGGCTTCGGTACAGGGTCGCAACGGCTTTGGCATCCACTAACTTCTCGCCCACCTTGAGTCGGGTCAGGAAGGTCGACGGGTTGCTGTGCTGGCGGGACCGGTCGAAGAACTCCTCGATGCTCGCGGTGTGACCGGCCGTGACGATCAGCGCGGCGCCGTGGTGGTCGGCCAGCAGCAGCGCAAGGTCGGCGGCCGATCCCGCGGCGGGGAAGGTCATCGCCCCGACGCCGAGGTCCTGGATGCGCTCGAGTCCCGCCGCGTGCCCGTCTGCGTCGGCGGGCAGCACCACCTGTGCACCGCTGCGCAGCACCTCTGCGCTGATGCGTTCTGGATCGCCGACGATCAGCTGCGGGCGGTAGCCGCCTTTTCGCAGCACGTCCGCGCCTGTGCCGACACCGATGAGCACCGGCTGGTACTCCTTGATGAACGGTTTGAGCGCCTTGAGCTCAGATGCCGCGTTCGGTTCCTCTGCCACGATCACCACATGGCGGCGATGGAGATCGACGTCGATATCCGGAATGCCGATGCCGTCGATCAGCAGCGGGCTCTCACTGCGGATGAACTCGATGGTGTTACCGGCGAACGCCTCGAGGTGAGCGACCAGACCGCTCTTGGCCTCGTGCATCAGTTCGTGGATCTCGTGGTCGGTTCGCTCGGTACCGATGGCGAGCCTGCGGTCGCCGGCGTACACACCGCCGTCGTACAACCGGACCCGGGCGCCGTCCTTGACGCGTTTGAAGACCTCGGGGCCGGTCTCGTCGATCAGCGTGACGCCGTTGTTGACCAACACCTCGGGCCCGAGGTTGGGATAGCGGCCGGAGATCGACGGCGATGCGTTGACAACGGCTGCGATATTGGCCTCCACCAGTGCGTCCGCGGTGATGCGGTCGAGGTCCAGCGCGTCGATCACCACGATGTCGCCGGGTCCGACGCGTCGCAGCAGCCGATCGATGTCGCGGTCCACCCTGGCGGTGCCGGTGATGCCCGGGCGCGGGCTGGCAGTACGGGATAGCAGCGCTGACATCTTCATATCGGGGATTCTGTCGGGGAACCCTCAAGTTGAGGTGGAGGCGCGCCGTAACACCAGCCTCAGAAGTTAGCTTTTGTCACATCACGTCACAGGCTAGGAGACCTGTTGGCGGTCCTCTTGCGCCGCGCTGAGCAGCTCGCGGGCATGGGCCCTGCCGCTGTCGGAGTCGCCGAGCCCGGCGAGCATGCGCGCGAGCTCGGCGACCCGGTCCTCGTCGTCGAGCCTGCGGACACCGCTGGCGTTGTTGCGTCCTGCGCTGTCGACGGCGAGATGAATGTCGGCGTAGGCGGCGACCTGAGGCAGATGCGTGACGACGATGACCTGGTGGGTGCGTGCCAGCCGCGCCAACCGCCGGCCGATCTGTACCGCGGCGCGACCGCCCACCCCTGCGTCGACCTCGTCGAACACCATCGTGGTGCCTTCGACCGACGCGGCGAGGACGACCTCGAGCGCCAGCATGACGCGGGACAGCTCACCGCCGGACGCGCTCTTGCTCAGGGGCAGCACATCGGTCCCCCGATGGGCCGCGAAACCGAATTCGACGGCGTCGGCGCCATCGGAACCCGCGTGCACCGTCGCACCCGATGGCAACGTGATCGGCGCCGAATCATCGCTTCGGGCGGTCAGTGGCGACACTGCGACGGTGAACTCCGCGTCAGCCATCGCCAACCCGGACAGCTCGGCGGTCACGGCTTTGGCGAGGCCCTTCGCCGCCTTGGTGCGTACCTTGCTGAGTTCGGTTGCAGCGGTGACGAGGTCGGCTTCCAGCTCCGCCACCTGGCGCTCCAGCCCGGCCAGAGTCTCCTCGGAGACATCCAGCGCAGCGAGCCGTTCCCTCGACTCGCGAGCCCACGCCAGCACGGCATCGATATCGGCAGCGTACTTGCGGGTCAGCACCCGCAACTCGCTCTGCCTGGCCAGCTTGGTCTCCAAAGTGCTTGCATCGCTTGGTAGCTCAGCGAGGTAGTCGCCGAGCTCGGTGGATACGTCACCGATCACTGCCAGCGCCTCTGCGAGACGCTCCCCCAATGCGCGCAACGCGTTGTCGTCGGTGGCTTCCAGGGCCGACTTGGCATGTGCGACTTCGTGGGCAGCCGATGCGGTGTCGGCATAAGCGGCATCGTCGAGCGTCCCTGAAAGCGCGGTGCGAGCGGATTGGGCGGCTTCCCGTAACGCGTCGAGTTCGGACAGCCGCCTGATGGCGTCGACGAGTGCGTCGTCCTCGCCCGGCTGCGGGTCGACAGCGTCGATTTCGCCGAGACCGAACTTCAGCCGGTCGGCCTCCTGCGCCATTTCCCTTGCCCGCTGGGTCCTTTCGGTCAGGTCGCGGCGCGCGGCCTGCCACGATTCACGCACCGTGCGATAGCGCTGCAAGCGCACCCCGACCTCGGCGAAGCGGTCCAAGGCGGCACGCTGTTCGTCGCCGCGCATCAGGCGCAACTGGTCATTCTGTCCATGCAAGGTGAGCAACTCAGTGGTGAAGGTGCTCAACGACTTCGCGGGAACGCTGCGGCCGCCCAGGTATGCCCGTGACGGACCGGCCCGGCTCACCGACCGGGCCGCGATGACGCTGCCGTCTTCGTCGCGATCCGCGCCGGACGCGTCGAGAATCTCGTCGACCTGGGCGGCCACCCCGTCACCGAGTTCGCCGGTGCTGAACCGACCTTCGACAACAGCGCGATCGGCACCCGACCGAATTCGGGTGGCATCGGCCCGCGCACCGCCGAGCAGATGCAGGCCGGTCACGACCATCGTCTTACCCGTGCCCGTCTCGCCGGTCAGCACGGTCAGTCCACGGTCGAACTCGGCGGTCGCCGTGCGGATGGCGCCCAGCGACTCGATGCGGATTTCGGAGAGCACTACTGTCCGCGCCAGCCCTTGACCGGCAGCCGGAACTTGCGCACCAGGCGGTCGGTGAACGGCGCGCTGTCCAGGCGCACCCACTTCAGCGGTGTGCCGCAACGCGTCACCTCGAGCCGGCCGCCTGCGGGCACGACCATCTCGCGGCGCCCATCGCAGAACACCAGCGCGTCGTGACCGGTCGCCTCGACCTCGATTGCGATGGCGGCCTCGGGACTGGTCACCATCGGCCGTGCGAACAATGCGTGAGCGTTGTTGGGCACCACCAGTATCGCTTCGAGATTCGGCCACAAGATCGGCCCGCCTGCAGAGAATGCCCACGCCGTGGAGCCCGTCGGGGTCGCCACGAGCACACCGTCGCATCCGAATGCCGATACCGGACGCCCGTCGACTTCGACTACGGCGCCCAGCACACCAAGGCGCGGCCCCTTCTCCAGGCTGGCTTCGTTGAGTGCCCAGCCCCGACTGATGATTCGGCCCTCGACACGCACCACGACGTCGAGTGTCATGCGCTCCTCGACGCGGTAGTCGCGCTTGACGACGTGCTCGAGCACGGTGTCGATGGAATCCACCTCGGCCTCGGCGAGGAAACCGATCCGGCCGAGATTGACGCCAAGCACCGGGATCTCGACGTTGCGGGCAAGCTCGGCGGCGCGCAGAAACGTGCCGTCACCGCCGAGCACGAGGACCAGTTCGCACCCTTCAGCCGCTCGCTCGTCGGCGTCTACGACCTCGACCTCGAGTGCGCGCATGTCTTCAGACGAAAAGTGCACCTTCCCGCGGTCGACGGCCTCCGCGGACAGCAAGCGCATGCCAATGCCGTTGTCGCTGAGAACCTTTTCCACCCTGCGCGCGGTTTCGGCGACTTGATCACGGCCGGTGTGTACCACCAGCAGGATGGTTCGATCGGTTCTCATTGCGGCCCTTCGACGACGGCGCGTTGCACAGCCTGCTCGAGTTCGTCACCCATCAGCGGATGCTCGGCCCTGGAGCGCAGATGCAGGAAATATTCCACGTTGCCCGACGGCCCGGGAAGCGGGCTGGCCGTCACGCCGACGGTGTGCCAAGTCAGTTCCGCGGCCCGGCGCGCGACCGCGAGCACCGCACCTATCCGCAGCTGCGGATCCGACACCACCCCGCCTGCGCCGACACGGTTCTTGCCGACCTCGAACTGTGGTTTCACCATGGGAACGATATCGGCGTCCGCCGACGCGCACGAAACCAGCGCGGGCAGCACCGTCGACAGCGAGATGAAGGACAAGTCGGCCACTATGCGCTCGACGGGACCACCGATGGCATCCGCTGTCAGCTCGCGCACATTCGTGCGTTCCAGCACCGTCACCCGATCGTCGGACCGCAGCGGCCATGCGAGCTGCCCGTAACCGACGTCGACGGCAACCACTTCGCGGGCACCGCGATCCAGCAGCACCTCGGTGAACCCGCCGGTCGACGCCCCCGCGTCCAGGCAGCGCATATCCGCCACCGAGATACCGAAGCCGTCCAGCGCGCCGATCAGCTTGTGCGCTCCACGAGATACCCATGACCGTTCGTCGGCAACGTCGACCGTGAGCGACGCGTCGACCGAGATGGCCGTCGCCGGCTTGGCAGCAGGCAACCCGTTGATACTGACCAGACCGGCGCCGATCAGTTCGGCGGCCTGCTGCCGCGAGCGCGCCAACCCGCGCCGCACCAGCTCGGCGTCAACACGAGCACGCCGCGCCACGGGGCCTCACCCGTCCGGTGTTTCCGTCGGCGCCGGCCCCTTCTCGACCGACTCCAGCGCCTGAACCAAGAGGTCGTGCGCCTCCTCCAGCCGGGCGGCGACGCTGTCGATGTCGACCTCGGCAGAACCGGGTCCCTCGATGTCGGGAAGCTCGACCAGCAGCGCCGCGATCCGGGCCCGGATCTCGTCAGGTTCGGTACTCATACGGCGTTCACGCTAGTCGATCGGGCGACGTCAGCAGGGACCACCGCTCCAGCGCCCTTCGCGCGATGTAGTCGCCCGCGACGATCGCGAACGGCTGGCCGCTGAACCCGGAGTTCCACACCGCGTTCGCAGTGGCCCGCACCACCGTCAGCGAATCCCTTGGCTCACTACCGGTGTTGTGAACGGTGATCGCCGCGTCGCCGACCTCGACGCGCCACGCCGAATGCGGCCCCACCCGCAGGGCGTCGGCGCGGTCGTACAACGCCCGCAGATCGGCGGCGATGTAGTTGGGCCGCTCGCCGATGACTGCGCGCACAGCCTCGGAAGCGGTGCTGACACCGCTGAGCACCAGCAGGCTGGGCAGGCCTGCAGCGTTGGCGCCGGCAATGTCGGTGTCGAGACGATCACCCACGACTAGCGGGTTGCGAAAGTTGCCGCGGGACAACGCATCTGTCAACAGTGTCGGCTGCGGTTTTCCTGCGACCGTCGGCTCGCGATCGGTCGCCGCCTGCAACGCCGCGACCATCGAGCCGTTTCCGGGCAACAGTCCCCGTTCCGAGGGCAGCGTCCGGTCGACGTTGGCCGCCACCCACAGTGCGTTGCCCCTGATCGCCAGGGCGGCCTCGGCCAGGTCGGGCCATGCGGTCTCGGGCGAATGACCCTGAACCACGGCGACGGGGTCATCCGACCACTTCCGCACGGGCTTGAGGCCGACGTTTTCGATCTCGGCGGCCAGCGATTCGGTGCCGACGACGAGTACAGCGGCCCCCGCGGGTAACCGATCGGCGAGCAGGTGGGCGGCACTCTGGGCACTGGTGACGACATCGTCGGGCGCGGCGGCGAACCCCATCGCGCGAAGATGCTGGGCGACCTCATCTGGAACTGCGTGAGGCGTTGTTGGTCACGTAGAGCGTGCGCGAGGTGACCGCCGCGAGCGTGTCGACCGCGCCCGGGGTCGGTTCGTGGCCCCGGAACACCGTGCCGTCGAGGTCGAGAAGTAAGCAATCATGTTCTTGCGCAAGGGTTGTCACGTCAGCCGAGCTCCGTGATCCGCTCTTCGGCATCGGTAACGCCCTCGACGTCGGCGGCCGCGGCATTGATGAACCACTGCAGGGCTTCATCCCCTTTTTCGAGTGCGAGCATCGTTTCGGCGTAGGCATAGAACAGGCGCGCGGCGGTCTGCCCGGTTCGCGTGGAGTCGAGTTGCGGCGTCGACAGAATCGCCAGGGCCTGATCGAGCTGTCCAAGGTCCGAGCGTGCGCCGGCCACGACGATGCGCAGCTCGTCGGCGTCGTCACCGGCCAGTTGGGTGGCATCGGAACTGCGGGCCAATTCGATTGCCCGCTCGGGACGGCCGAGACCGCGTTCGCAGTCGGCGATCAGCGGCAACAGCGGGGACTTGCTCCCCAGCCGGCGGGCGGCCCGGAGTTCGGCGAGCGCCTGCGCCCAGTCGCCGCAGTGGTAGGCGGCAATGCCGACGGCCTCGCGGACAGCGGCAATTCTGCCCGACCTCTCTCTGGCGGCGCGGGCATGCTCCAACGCGGCCTGGGGGTCGTCATCGAGCAGATCGCCGGCCGCCACCAGATGACGCGCGACAAAGTCTGCAGTGCTGCGATCGAGCGTGGTCAGTTCCCGACGGACCTCAGGGGAAAGCTGGCGGGCTTCGATGTCCGGTGACAGCGCCGGCCCCCTTCGCTCGGGCGCCGGGTTGGGCTTGTGCTCGGGTTGGGTGCGGCGCGCGCGGTTGGGACCCGATGAGCGCGGCGCCGTCGGCCGACGGGGCTGTCGCCGTTCGCCGTTGCCGCTTTGTCTGTCGTTCGCCACGTATGTCTTTCTACCCTGTCTCGATTCGGGACGAAAATTGGCTATTCCCAAGAGCATTCCATAGACAATTCGTCTCTGTAAAAGGAATCACCCCCCACTTTGGGTGGGGGGTGATTCTGGGTTGTGTTCGGCGGTGTCCTACTTTTCCACCCGGGTTGGGTAGTATCATCGGCGCTGGCAGGCTTAGCTTCCGGGTTCGGGATGGGTCCGGGCGTTTCCCTGTCGCTATTTCCGCCGTAACTTTATTCACTTGTTTTGTAGTGGTGTTGTGTTTGGTGGTGGGGTGCAGTCGTTGTTTGACTGTGTGGATTGGTGTGGTTGCGGGGTTGTGGTTGTGTGTAAGTTTTCGGCCGGTTAGTGCCAGTTCCCTGTCCCATTGCTGGGTGTGCAGGTCTGGTCTATTGATCCCGTGGTCTGCGGGGGGCCTTATCCCACTTGATGGGTGAGAAGCCTGGTCTTGGAGGGGGTTTCCCGCTTAGATGCTTTCAGCGGTTATCCTGTCCGAACGTGGCGATCCAGCGGTGCCCCTGGTGGGACAACTGGTAGACCAGAGGTTCGTCCGTCCCGGTCCTCTCGTACTAGGGACAGGTTTCCTCAAGCTTCTGACGCGCGCGGCGGATAGAGACCGAACTGTCTCACGACGTTCTAAACCCAGCTCGCGTGCCGCTTTAATGGGCGAACAGCCCAACCCTTGGGACCTGCTCCAGCCCCAGGATGCGACGAGCCGACATCGAGGTGCCAAACCATCCCGTCGATATGGACTCTTGGGGAAGATCAGCCTGTTATCCCCGGGGTACCTTTTATCCGTTGAGCGACACCCCTTCCACTCGGGGGTGCCGGATCACTAGTCCCGACTTTCGTCCCTGCTTGACGTGTCTGTCTCGCAGTCAAGCTCCCTTGTGCACTTACACTCAACACCTGATTGCCGTCCAGGTTGAGGGAACCTTTGGGCGCCTCCGTTACATTTTAGGAGGCAACCGCCCCAGTTAAACTACCCACCAGGCACTGTCCCTGAACCGGATATACGGTTCGAGGTTAGAGGCCCAATACGGTCAGAGTGGTATTTCAACAATGACTCCACGATCACTGGCGTGACCGCTTCGCAGTCTCCCACCTATCCTACACAAACCGTATCGAGCACCAATACCAAGTTGTAGTGAAGGTCCCGGGGTCTTTTCGTCCTGCCGCGCGTAACGAGCATCTTTACTCGTAGTGCAATTTCGCCGAGTCTATGGTTGAGACAGCTGAGAAGTCGTTACGCCATTCGTGCAGGTCGGAACTTACCCGACAAGGAATTTCGCTACCTTAGGATGGTTATAGTTACCACCGCCGTTTACTGGGGCTTAAATTCTCCGCTTCACCCCTTAAGGGGTTAACGGGTCCTCTTAACCTTCCAGCACCGGGCAGGCGTCAGTCCGTATACATCGTCTTGCGACTTCGCACGGACCTGTGTTTTTAGTAAACAGTCGCTTCTCACTGGTTTGTGCCACCCCCCACCGCTGCCCACCGCGAGGGTGTTGACGGTGGCGGGTCCCCCTTCTCCCGAAGTTACGGGGGCATTTTGCCGAGTTCCTTAACCATAGTTCACTCGTACGCCTCGGTATTCTCTACCTGACCACCTGTGTCGGTTTGGGGTACGGGCCGTGTGTGTACTCACTAGAGGCTTTTCTTGGCAGCATAGGATCACCGAATTCACCTCACTCGGCTATGCATCACCTCTCAGGGCATACGACATCCGGATTTGCCTAGATGTCCCCCTACAGGTTTACCCCAGTATTACCACTGACTGGTACGGCTACCTTCCTGCGTCACCCCATCGCTTGACTACTACCAATCCGGGTCCCACGCAGCCGGTGAACCCCATTGACCCGAAGGCCGCCGGTGGTCCACCTTTTGGGTGGTTAGCAGAACTGATTCATCAGGGACGCGCACACACGGGTACGGGAATATCAACCCGTTGTCCATCGACTACGCCTGTCGGCCTCGCCTTAGGTCCCGACTCACCCTGGGCGGACTGGCCTGGCCCAGGAACCCTTGGTCTTTCGGCGGGCAAGGTTCTCACTTGCCTTATCGCTACTCATGCCTGCATTCTCACTCCCACACCCTCCACCACTCCATCACTCGGCGGCTTCACCGGACGCAGGACGCTCCCCTACCCAACAACACAAGGTTGTTGCCGCGGCTTCGGCGGTGTGCTTGAGCCCCGCTACATTATCGGCGCACAATCACTTGACCAGTGAGCTATTACGCACTCTTTCAAGGGTGGCTGCTTCTAAGCCAACCTCCTGGTTGTCTTCGCGACTGCACATCCTTTTCCACTTAGCACACGCTTAGGGGCCTTAGCCGGCGATCTGGGCTGTTTCCCTCTCGACGCACGGAGCTTATCCCCCGCCGTCTCACTGCCACGCTTTTGCCTTGCCGGCATTCGGAGTTTGGCTGACGTCAGTAACCTAGTAGGGCCCATCGGCCATCCAGTAGCTCTACCTCCAGCAAGAAACACGCAACGCTGCACCTAAATGCATTTCGGGGAGAACCAGCTATCACGGAGTTTGATTGGCCTTTCACCCCTACCCACAGCTCATCCCCTCAGTCTTCAACCTAAGTGGGTTCGGGCCTCCACGACGTCTTACCGTCGCTTCACCCTGGCCATGGGTAGATCACTCCGCTTCGGGTCCAGAACACACCACTACACCCCCTCACGGGGGATACGCCCTATTCAGACTCGCTTTCGCTGCGGCTACCCCTCACCGGGTTAACCTCGCGACATGTCCCTGACTCGCAGGCTCATTCTTCAAAAGGCACGCCATCACCCCACCACAAGTCGAGGGCTCTGACGGATTGTAGGCACACGGTTTCAGGTACTCTTTCACTCCCCTCCCGGGGTACTTTTCACCATTCCCTCACGGTACTAATCCGCTATCGGTCACTGAGAAGTATTCAGGCTTACCGGGTGGTCCCGGCAGATTCACAGCAGATTCCACGGGCCCGCTGCTACTCGGGGACACTGCGACAGCAGGCGAGCATGTTTTCGGTTACGGGGCTCTCACCCGCTACGGACAGACCATCCCAGGCCACTTCACCTAACACACCGCTTTATCACTACTGCCCTAGCCGGCGGGCTAGAGAACGCAGACCCCACAACACCGAACACACAACCCCCGCCGGGTATCACATGCATCCGGTTTAGCCATCCTCCGCTTTCGCTCGCCACTACTCACGGAATCACAATTGTTTTCTCTTCCTACGGGTACTGAGATGTTTCACTTCCCCGCGTTACCCCCCGACACCTATATATTCAGTGCCGGGTGACACGACATCACTCGCGCCGGGTTTCCCCATTCGGACATCCTCGGATCCACGCTCGGTTGACAGCTCCCCGAGGCATAACGCAGCCTCCCACGTCCTTCATCGGCTCTCAGTGCCAAGGCATCCACCATGCGCCCTTAAACACTTACAACACAAAAAACCAAAAGAAGAGTTCACTAAAGAACTCTTTTGAGTTAAAAAACTCTGAAATTGCACATCAACACACAAAAAGCGGCCACCCCCAAAGGAGCAGACCCACCTGCGTGTTAGATGCTCGCAACCACTATCCACAAATCAAACACCACACCCCACCACCAAAGACGGGGCGACAACCAAGTCCTATCCCCGGTTTCCCACTACTCGGGACGAAGAGATAGCGGGCCTGTTGTCTCAAAGCCCAATAGTGTGTCTGGCAATTCAATCGTCGGCCCACCATCCCGTTAAGACCGAACACGTTTGTTGTTGCACCCGAACCACACCCACTACAGGTGTGGCCCATCGTCACGAATCGCCCAGGTCACCGAACCCCCACACGATGTGGGCGGGCCATGGGTCTCGTGGTGCTCCTTAGAAAGGAGGTGATCCAGCCGCACCTTCCGGTACGGCTACCTTGTTACGACTTCGTCCCAATCGCCGATCCCACCTTCGACGGCTCCCTCCCACAAGGGGTTAGGCCACCGGCTTCGGGTGTTACCGACTTTCATGACGTGACGGGCGGTGTGTACAAGGCCCGGGAACGTATTCACCGCAGCGTTGCTGATCTGCGATTACTAGCGACTCCGACTTCACGGGGTCGAGTTGCAGACCCCGATCCGAACTGAGACCGGCTTTAACAAGGATTCGCTCCACCTCACGGCATCGCAGCCCTTTGTACCGGCCATTGTAGCATGTGTGAAGCCCTGGACATAAGGGGCATGATGACTTGACGTCATCCCCACCTTCCTCCGAGTTGACCCCGGCAGTCTCTCACGAGTCCCCACCATTACGTGCTGGCAACATGAGACAAGGGTTGCGCTCGTTGCGGGACTTAACCCAACATCTCACGACACGAGCTGACGACAGCCATGCACCACCTGCACACAGGCCACAAGGGAAACCACATCTCTGCAGTCGTCCTGTGCATGTCAAACCCAGGTAAGGTTCTTCGCGTTGCATCGAATTAATCCACATGCTCCGCCGCTTGTGCGGGCCCCCGTCAATTTCTTTGAGTTTTAGCCTTGCGGCCGTACTCCCCAGGCGGGGTACTTAATGCGTTAGCTACGGCACGGATCCCAAGGAAGGAAACCCACACCTAGTACCCACCGTTTACGGCGTGGACTACCAGGGTATCTAATCCTGTTCGCTCCCCACGCTTTCGCTCCTCAGCGTCAGTTACTGCCCAGAGACCCGCCTTCGCCACCGGTGTTCCTCCTGATATCTGCGCATTCCACCGCTACACCAGGAATTCCAGTCTCCCCTGCAGTACTCAAGTCTGCCCGTATCGCCCGCACGCCAGAGGTTGAGCCTCCGGTTTTCACGAACAACGCGACAAACCACCTACGAGCTCTTTACGCCCAGTAATTCCGGACAACGCTCGCACCCTACGTATTACCGCGGCTGCTGGCACGTAGTTGGCCGGTGCTTCTTCTGTACATACCGTCACTTACGCTTCGTCTGTACTGAAAGAGGTTTACAACCCGAAGGCCGTCATCCCTCACGCGGCGTCGCTGCATCAGGCTTGCGCCCATTGTGCAATATTCCCCACTGCTGCCTCCCGTAGGAGTCTGGGCCGTATCTCAGTCCCAGTGTGGCCGGACACCCTCTCAGGCCGGCTACCCGTCGTCGCCTTGGTAGGCCATCACCCCACCAACAAGCTGATAGGCCGCGGGCCCATCCCACACCGCAAAAGCTTTCCCCCACCAGGCCATGCGACCAGCAAGGAATATTCGGTATTAGACCCAGTTTCCCAGGCTTATCCCAAAGTGCAGGGCAGATCACCCACGTGTTACTCACCCGTTCGCCACTCGTGTACCCCCGAAAGGGCCTTACCGTTCGACTTGCATGTGTTAAGCACGCCGCCAGCGTTCGTCCTGAGCCAGAATCAAACTCTCCAAACAAAAACCAACGTTCAGAAAAATCTGATCCAAACAACCAGTCAAAACTGGCAAAAAACAACCACACCCCCAAACGGGAAAAGGAAGGTGCGGCAAAAACAAAAAACAACAAACTATAAAAACCACCAAACACACTATTGAGTTCTCAAACAACACACCCGTTCCGCCCGCGCGACCAACCCGCGGCAAGAGCCGCGTGCTAGTAGTGCGGACGTTCGGGAACCCACCGAAGTGGAGCTTCCCTCTGGGACGCCGTCGCGCTCAGCGGCTGGACCGCGTCGCGACGACTTCAACAAGTTACGTGAGGGAAAAGTCGGAGTCAAATGGGCTGATCGGCGGTGTGTCTCAACGATTCCGCCGGTCGTGCGCACTGTCCACTTCGCTCATCGCGTGCATGGTCGTGCGTCAGCTCCGACCGATCATCCAACGCGGACAACCCCCGCAATATTCCGCTTGCCGCGGCGAAGCACCAACCACCGGTCATGGAGGAAATCCGACGGCTGCGGTGTCCAGTCGTCGCTCTCCACGCGAACGTTGTTGACGTACGCGCCGCCCTCGGCGACCGCGCGCCGAGCCGCACCCTTGCTGTCGACCAACCCGCTGGCCACGAGCAGGTCTGTGATGCCGTCCGGCCCGCCGGGCGCCAGCTCCGCCACATGGTTGTTGCTGGCCTCGCGCAGCGCGGCCGCCAGCGTCGGCTCGTCGAGTTGAGCGAGCTCAGCCCGCCCGAACAGAGCCTGGCTGGCGGTCTCAACAGCGGCGCACTGCGCCTCCCCGTGCACCAGTGTGGTGAGTTCCTGCGCGAGCCTGCGCTGGGCCGCCCGCTCATGTGGGCGTTCCGTCGTGGCCTGCTCGAGTTCTGCCAGGTCGTCACGCGACAGGAACGTGAACCAGTTCAAGTACGGGAGCGCATCGGCGTCGGCCGTATTGAAGAAGTACTGGTACCACGCGTACGGGCTTGTCATGTCCGGGTCCAACCACAGGCTGCCGCCGCCCGTCGACTTTCCGAACTTGTTGCCCTCCGAATCGGTCACCAACGGCGTGGTCAGCGCATGAACCGTCGCGCCCTGCTTCTGACGCACCAGCCGCACGCCGGCGATGATGTTTCCCCACTGATCCGAACCGCCGATCTGCAGAGTGCAGCCATACCGCTGATTCAGTTCGACGTAGTCGTTGGCCTGCAACAGCATGTAGCTGAATTCGGTGTAGGAGATGCCCTCACCCTCGAGGCGTCGCCGCACCGTGTCGCGGTCGAGCATCACGTTGACCGAGAAATGCTTTCCGACGTCGCGCAGAAACTCGATCGCACCCATGTCGCCGGTCCAGGTCAGGTTGTTCTCGACGACGGCGCCGGACGGCGAGTCGTCGAAGTCGACGAAGCGTTCGAGCTGACCGCGGATGCGGTCGGACCAGTCGGCGACGGTGGCCGCGTTGTGCAGGGTGCGCTCCCCGGTCTCCCTGGGATCGCCGATCATTCCGGTTGCTCCCCCGGCCAGCACGATCGGGCGGTGGCCGGCCTGCTGGAACCGACGCAGCGTCAGCAACGGAATGAGATGGCCGGCGTGCAGACTCGGCGCGGTCGGGTCGAATCCCGAATAGACGGTGACAGGTCCCGCGGACAGCTGGTCTCCCAGCGCATCCCGGTCAGTGGACTGCGCAATCAGCCCTCGCCACTCCAACTCGTCGAGGATGTTCGACGTTCCCATGGACTCGATCCTCCCGTATCAGTCGCTTTGGCCGGGCGCCGGTGCCCGCGGACTGCGGCGGTACAGCGATACTTCCGAGCGTCCCGCCAGCCAAAACCGCCATGGCCGGTCGGCGGCCTGGCTGACGCCAACGCGCGGCCCGTCGGCCGCGGGGTGCTCCGCCGACAGGCTGAGCTGCACCGGGCTGTGGGGATCGAAGAG
Source organism: uncultured Actinomycetota bacterium (assembly GCA_963716505.1). Lineage (GTDB taxonomy): Bacteria > Actinomycetota > Actinomycetes > Mycobacteriales > Mycobacteriaceae > Mycobacterium. Next base: position 229,199 of record CAVQTL010000008.1, on the reverse strand, counting down.
GTCGATTCCGTTGTCGTCCATCGTGATTCCCAGCGCCGAGCACAGGTTGCCCGGGCCACGGGCCAGGGCCGCCGGGCGCACCGACGTCGCCGCGGCGATCTCCCGCGATCTCGAGTCCGGACTCGACCGCGGCGGCCCGCAGCAGCACCGCGCCGGCGACACCGTCGTAGCCGCAGACGACATTGGCGCAGACGTGAATGCCATGGCTGCGGTAGGTGTACAGCCGACCCGCCGGTCCGAACATGACGGTGTTGCGGCCGCGTCGTCCGCGGAAGGAGTGTGAAGCGGCGTCTGGCCATGGGCCGTCGGGTGGGCCGCCGTACGCCTCGACCTCGACGACCATCGCGCTCACCCCGCGGCCGATCAGTGCCGCTCCCAGGAGTCGACGGGCCGCCTCAACCGGGTCGACGGGCAGCGGTTTCGCGGTCACCGAGGCGATTCTGCCTGCGTCTCTTGACGCACCCAACCCCGGGGAGCATTATTCATCGCATGATGACTTCATCGAGTGATGAATTGTTGAGACAGGGCGTGGAGCCGGTCGTCGTCATCGACCACCTGCGGGTTGTCCGCGGTAAGCGGCCCGCGATCCACGACCTGTCCGTGCAGATCGCCCGCGGCACGATCACCGGCCTGCTCGGGCCGTCGGGCTGCGGTAAGACGACGCTGATGCGCAGCATCGTGGGAACGCAGATCATCACCGCCGGCAACGTCACGGTCCTCGGTCAGCCGGCCGGCTCCGCTCCCCTGCGCAAGCGCGTCGGCTACATGCCGCAGGCGGCGACCATCTACGACGATCTGCGCATCGTCGACAACGTGCGCTACTTCGGCTCGCTGTACGGCATGGACTCCAAATCCGCCGACGAAGCAATCACGACCGTTGGACTCGATGATCATCGAACGGCGTTGTGTGGCAACTTGTCCGGCGGCCAACGTACTCGCGCATCACTGGCCTGCGCGCTGGTGGCCGCTCCGGATCTGCTTGTGCTGGACGAACCCACCGTCGGCCTGGATCCCGTGCTGCGCGTGGACCTGTGGCAGCAGTTCGACCAACTCGCCCGGCGCGGAACCACTTTGATCGTCTCGAGCCACGTCATGGACGAGGCGGATCACTGCGGCGACCTCCTACTCATGCGGGACGGCCACCTACTCGCCCACACCACACCGCAGAAGCTACGAGAGGACACGGGATGTCAATCACTGGAGGAAGCGTTTCTGTCCGTCATCCGGCACAGCACCGCAGCCGCAGCAGGCTGAGCCCGCAGAGCTATCTCGCCACCACCGGGCGAATCCTGCGCCAGCTCGCCGCGGACCACCGCAGCGTCGCGATGATCCTCGTCGTGCCCAGCCTCATCATCACGCTGATGTATTTCATGTTCCAGAACGCCCCGCATCGGCCTGGCGCCCTATCCCCGTTCAACAACGCCTGCCTGATCATGCTGGGTGTGTTCCCACTGATCATCATGTTCCTGATCACGTCGATAACCATGCAGCGGGAACGTGTTTCGGGGACGCTGGAGCGGATCCTGACCACGCCCCTGCGTCGACTCGACCTGCTGGCCGCCTACGGCACCGCGTTCTCGATCGCGGCGGCGGCGCAAGCCACGCTTGCGTGCATCGTGTCGTTCTGGTTCCTTGGCCTCGACACCAAGGGCAGCCCGCTCCTGGTGTTCGTCATCGCGATCATCAACGCGATCCTCGGTGTCGGGCTTGGCCTGCTGTGCAGCGCCTTCGCCCGGACCGAGTTCCAGGCCGTGCAGTTCATGCCCGTGGTCATCGCGCCCCAATTGCTGCTGTGCGGCATCATCGTGCCGCGCGATGTGTTGCCCGACTGGCTGCAATGGATCAGCAACGTGCAGCCGGCCAGTTACGCTCTGGAGGCGCTGCAGCAGGTCGGCGCATACCCGGACCTGACGGCAATCGCGTTGCGGGACATCGGCGTGGTGATCGGCTTTGCGGTCATCGCCCTGTGCCTCGCAGCTGCGACGCTACGACGAAGGACACCGTAGAGCTTTGACGACCAACACCGAGCGCAAACGTCCCGGGCGACCGCCTGGGACGTCTGACACTCGCGAACGCATCCTCACCAGCGCTCGAGAATTGTTCGCGCGCAACGGGATCGACAAGACATCGATTCGAGCCATCGCGGCCGATGCCGGCGTCGACCCCGCGCTGGTGCACCACTATTTCGGTACCAAGACGCAATTGTTCGCCGCCGCAATCCATATCCCGATCGACCCGATGGCGGTGATCGGCCCTCTACGGGAAGTCCCTGTCGAACGGATCGGATATGTGCTGCCGTCGATCCTGTTGCCGCTCTGGGATTCCGAGTTGGGCAAGGGTTTCATTGCGACACTCCGCTCGATCCTGGCAGGCAGCGACGTTTCGCTTATCCGGTCGTTTCTTCAGGAGGTCATCGCCGTCGAGGTCGGCTCGCGGGTCGACAATCCGCCCGGCAGCGGGCGAATTCGCGTCCAGTTCGTCGCGTCCCAACTCGTCGGCGTGGTGATGGCGCGCTACATCCTCGAGCTCGACCCGTTCAAGTCGCTGCCGGTCGAACAGATCGCCGAGACCATCGCACCAAACCTGCAGCGCTACCTCACCGGCGATCTGCCGGGGCTTGCATAAAGCGTCAGGACTTCGCGCGGCTCAACAGCTGCTCGTGCTCTGCGTCGTCGGTCACCGCGGCCGCTTCGTCGACCAGCAGCACCGGGATGCCGTCCTGTATGCGGTACGCGCGGCGCAGCCTGGGGTTGTAGAGCAACTCGTCATCGTTGATCAACAGCAAGGGCCCTCGGTCCTCGGGGCAGACCAGGATGCTCAGCAGTTTGTCGTCTAGCACGACGCGATCAGCCGGGGTGGGGCATGATCGTGCCGCCCTGATCGAAGGGCGCCGGAGCCCCACCGATGGAGAAGCCGGGGTTGCCATCTTGAGCCTGTTGCGCTTGGGCCTGCGCCTGGATCCGGCGCTGGTAGGCGACTGTCTCCTTCAGCGCCTCCACCAGCGGCGCCTGGTTCGGCCGCTTTTCCAACGCCTCCACGATCGCGGTTTGGTTCGCCTTCGACGGTCTGAAGCCGAGATTGCGCAGGACCAGCACCTCGTGGACGAAGTTGGAGAGTTGGCCGCCACCTGCGCCCAAGTCGTAGTCCTGCTGAATGATGGCCAGTGCCTGTTCGCCGGTCATTGTGGGCGCCGCGGGGGCCTCGGTATCCGTCGTCGCGTCATCCCCGGGTGCGGCAAGGGCCGTCGGCGCGCCGATACCTGCGAAAAGAGCGCCCGCGACCACGCTGCCGGCGAGGGCAGCGACCAAGCGGTGCCGACCGTTCTGCGATGTCATCGATCCTCCAGTGCGTTGGCTCAAGGTGATCGTGCTCCTCACGTGCGCTGCGAGCCTAACAGTGTGTCGGACACCCAGCACGACCTCAATGTTCGGCGCCGACGATCTCGGCGCGTACCGCGGCCGTCAGTCGTTTGTATTTATTGGTATCTGTATCCAGGTACCAGGCGTTACGCGAGGGCTTTGGAATACCCATCGCGCGCAATGGGCTGATCAGCGGTCGATACGACGCGCTGAGCGCCATTTCGGTGGCCACATGCACGATGTCGGGGGCCGCTCCGACCGGCAGATCTGCCAGCGCTTCGGACAGGTCGCCCGCCGCGACGCTGCCGCCGGGGCGCAGCTCTAGGGCGGTCACCGCGACCCGCTGCCCGCCGGATTCGACGGCGTAGGTCACCGACATGTCCACCGCATCGATCCCGCCGACCGCGTCGTTGACCGTCGAGGCGTACACCGGCCCGCGCTCGCCGCGGATGACCAGGCTGCGGTTGTCCACCAACCAGTAGTCGCCGTCCTGATCGCGCCGGAACAGGTACTCGGTGGAAACCCAGGTGTCGGCCGGGCGCGAACACACCGCGCTTGACCGATGCCGTCGGGTCGATCGGCCCGCGCGGATGGGCCAGCATGACGCCCACTTCGTTCGTGTCGGCCGTGCGCACGAAGCCGCGGTCGTCCTCGAGGATCAAGTCGTCGTCGGCGTCGTACGCCGCGAGTTCGACGTCACCGCCGCCGGGCAGCGCCCTGCCCTTGCTGCCGATCTTTGCTCCGGACACATTGGCCAACACGGCCTGACCGTCGGTGGTGGTGAAGAACTCGACGACGTGAGCGGGCCCGAAGATGTCGACCACGCGTTTCCAGATTCCGGTCGGCATGCCCGAGCCGATGAACAGCCGTACCGGGTGGTTGCCGCTCAGCGCGAAGGACGGATCGTCGATCACCTCGCGCAGCATCGCCCAGGTGTAGGACACCACGGTCACGCCGTACTGGCGGATCTCCTGCACGAACCGGTCGGACACCAGGCCCCGCGACAGCGCGATCCGGGCCCCGCCGACCACCGCGCCGCCCAGGCTCACCAACAGACCGGACTGGTGATGCAGCGGGGTGAGGCAGTAGACGGTGTCGTTGCGGCCGAGGTTGGCCGCCGACGCGGTGCCGAACGCGGACAGCGCCCAGCGGAAGTTGGTGATCTGCCGGGGCAGAAGTTGACCGCCGACCGTGCTGAACGCGACGAACGCCAGATCGCGGGCCAACCCGGGGTTGGGCCGGTACCACCCGGGCAGGTCCACCTCGTCGGGGTCGATCTTCTCCATGTCGACGACGTCGGCGTCGTCGGGCAGATGCAGGTCGCGCGACTCGCCGCCGCCGAGCACCAGCACCCGCATCGACAACCCGCGGGCGGCTTCGAGGTTGCTCGGGTCGGCGATGATCTCCGACACCGCGCCGAGGCGGGCGGCGGTCGCCAGGTCGACGTCGGGTGGCATCAACACTGCCACCGCGCCGAGCCGTGACAGCGCGGCGATCGCCACCAACGCGCTGGGCCGGGTCTCCATCAACACGCCGACGTGGGCGCCCTGCCGTACTCCGACCTCGATGAGGCCGCTTCACCACATTGTTGATACGGCGATCGACAGCCTCAAAGGTGTGCACGCGTCCGTCGAACAGCAGGCACTCACCATTCGGCAGGTCGCGTGCCTGCTCGGACATGATGCGGCCGAGCGAGATCCGGGTGTGGTCGTTGATCTGACCGAGCCGCGCCAGCCTCGGCAAGGTGCGATACGTCTCGACGGCCAGCGCTCGCGCCGACTTGTTGGCGGCGACCAGCGCGTCGGCGGCCGATCCGGGCCAGGGTGAAAGCCATCTCACCGGCCGCAGTGGCGCCGTGCGCCAGCCGGGATGCGAACTGGACGCCACTTTCGCTGTGTCTCTGCCGGTTGCAGGGCCATCGGCGCGACGCCTTCCGGCAGATCCGCGTCGCCGTCGATCGACTTGACCCACTGGGCCACCGTCGGCCACGTCTGGGTGGCCGCCTTCGATCCAACGACCAACCCGAAATGGCCTGCGCGGATGAGGTATTCGTACACGTCGGCCTGGGGGGCGGCGCGCTTGATGCCGCGCACCGAAGCCGGCTGGCCGATGTCGTCGACCTCGCCGACGACTGCCAGCACCGGGCAGTTGATGTCGTTCAGCGTCACCAGATCGCCGTGGATGGCGAAGCCGCCGGTCATCATCCGGTTGTGGGCGATGAACTGCTTGAGCAGTTCGGCGATAGCGGGCCCAGACCAGGCGATCCAACCCTCGGACGCCAGGAACCGACGCTGCTGCTCGCGGGGCAGCAGCGCCTCGCGGTCGTGCAGCTGCCGAAGGAAGGCGAGACGGGACTGGGCGGTCTTGATGGGGTCGAGCATCTGGAACCCGGTGCGTGCGAGCCAGCTCGGGATGTCGATGCGGCTGAAGACGTGGTCGGCCATGAAGTCCGCGGCACCGGCGGCGAACCCGGCAGGCAGGTTCATCGGCAGTGCTGCCAGCGTGTCGACGGGTGCGCCGAAGGCGACGATGCTGGCCAGGTCCTTTGACCGGCGAAACGCCGCGGTCTGATAGCAGAACATGCCGCCCTGCGAGTAGCCGGCCAGGTGGACGTCGCGACCGGTGGTCTCCTTGACGGTGTCGATGGCCTCGCTCAGCGCGACGACGTGGTCGGCCAGGTTGCGTTGCATACCGCCCTCGACCTTGTCGGGCTCGCCGAAGTCGATGACCCACGGATCGATGCCCGCACTGTGCAGAATGCCGACGGCGCCCTCGTCGCGGGTGACGTCCCACATGTCGGCCGACATCATCATCGGGTGCACCATGAGAACCGGCGGTCCAGGTGGTTTCGAACCGGGCCGGGTGTCGGGCGGGAAGTACCGGCGCAGCCGGTACATCGGGACGCTCTCGATGATCTGGAACGGCGACGGTACTGCGCCGGTCTCCAGGCCGCCGTAGCGCAGCACTTCCAGACCGTTCTGCGCCGTGGCCACCAGTCGACCCACTGGCCCCGTTATTGCCGAAAGGTCCACCACCGGCGGTTCCCCTTTAGTCACACCTGTCCCCCGATTGCCGAGGTCATCATGGCACAGCGCCCACCTATCATCGGCGGCTGATGGCGAACTTGATCAACGTCGAACGAGCGACGGTCGGCTACGGCACCCGCACCCTGCTGGACGCCGTCAGCCTCGGCGTCGACGAAGGCGATGCGATCGGCGTGGTCGGGCGCAACGGCGACGGCAAGTCCACGCTGCTCGAGGTGCTGACCGAAACCCGCGTGCCCGACTCCGGCCGGGTCACTCACACATCGGGCTTATCGGTGGGCTATCTGCGTCAAAGCGACGATTTCGCCGCCGGGGCAGGCGTCCGTGAGGTCATCGTCGGCGGCAGGGCCGACCACATCTGGGCCGCCGAACCCGATACGCGTGCGGTCGTCGAGCACCTACTCGCCGAAGTCGACCTCGACAGTGACGTCGCAGACCTGTCCGGCGGCGAGCGGCGCAGGGTTGCGCTGGCCGCCGTGCTGATCGCCGGACACGACGTGCTGGTGCTCGACGAGCCCACCAACCATCTCGATGTCGAAGTGATCGGCTGGCTCGCCGAGCACCTTTCCGGGCTGCGGTCGCAGGCGCTTGTGGTGGTCAGTCACGACCGCTGGTTCCTCGACGCGGTCACCACGAACACATGGGAGGTGCACAACGGCACCGTCGACGCCTATGACGGCGGGTACGCCGCCTACGTGCTGGCCCGCGCGGAGCGGATGCGACTGGCGGCCGGGACGGAGGCTCGGCGCAGGAACCTGATGCGCAAGGAGTTGGCGTGGCTGCGTCGCGGTCCGCCTGCGCGGACGTCGAAACCGAAGTTTCGCATTCAGGCGGCGAACGAACTCATCGCGAACGAGCCGCCGCCGCGTGATTCGCTTGTGCTGCAGCGGTTCGCGACGACGCGGCTGGGCAAGGACGTGTTCGATCTGCACCGGCTGCGGCTGGAGGTCGGCGATCGCGTCATCCTCGACAAGATCGACTGGTCCATCGGACCGGGTGTGCGGATCGGGTTGGTCGGTGTGAACGGCACCGGTAAGACGTCGGTGCTGCGGCTGCTCTGCGGGGAACTGCAGCCCGCGGCAGGCACGATCAAGCGCGGCACCACACTGCATATCGGCTATCTCAGCCAGGCGCTGGCCGAGATGACGGATGCCGACCGGGTGATCGACGCCGTCGAAAATCGCAGGCGCATCAGCCAATTGGCGGGCGGGCGGGAAATCAGCGCCGACACTCTGTTGAAGGACTTCGGCTTCACCGGTGACAAGCTCATCGCGAGGATCGCCGACCTGTCCGGCGGCGAGCGACGTCGCTTGCAGTTCCTGCGCATCTTGCTCGACGAGCCGAATGTGCTGCTGCTCGACGAGCCGACCAACGACCTCGACATCGACACGCTGACCGTCATCGAGGACTACTTGGACGACTGGCCGGGCACGTTGATCGTCGTCACTCACGACCGGTACTTTCTCGAACGCGTCACCGACGTCACGTATGCGCTGACCGGCGGAGGGCGCTGCGACCTGCTGCCCGGCGGCATCGAGCAGTATCTCGCCGGCCGCGAGGCGGCCGAACCCGCGCCGAGCCGGCAGGAGCCGCAGCGCACCGAATCGGCAGCGGCACGCCAGCGACGTACCGGCAAGGAGATGGCCCGCATCGAAGGGCAACTCGCCAAGGTGGACGAACGCATCGCCGCGATGCATGAGGCGATGGCGGAAGCTGCCGCAGATCACGTCCGTGTTGGCGAGCTCAATGCCGAGCTCGACGAGCTGCATGCGCGCAAGGAATCGCTCGAGGAGGCGTGGCTCGCGGCCGCCGACGAGTAGCTCGCTGCATACGATATGGCGGTGCGCTACCTGCTCCGGCCATTCGATCTCTGGTGGCGCCACTTCCCCCAACTCGCCGCGCTCTACCTGCTGGGCTGGCTCGGCCGCAAGGGCGCCATCGAACTGGCCGCGTATGTCGGCTGGGACAACGACGTCTGGGCGTCGCTGATCATGCCGTTCGCCGGATTGGCCCGGCTCGGCTCGTACGTGGCCATGTTCCTGGTGCTGCGCTCGGCGATTCCCGTGCTGGCGGCGCTGCCTCGACGTTCGGCGCGAAGCGTCGACGTGTTCGCCAGCATCATTGTGCCGTTCTTCGCCATCTATCTGGCGTGGCGCCTGTTCGCAGAGGACTGGCTCGATTTCGAGACGGCCGCGTTGACTTATCGGGTCGGTGACTCGATGACAAGGGCCTTGGAGACCGGCGAGTCCAGCGGTCTCCATCCAGACCAGCTGCCGGTCAGCGGCGTCACATGGGTCATCATCGCCTCCGCACTCGTCCTGCGTTATGTGCTTGGCAAGTTCAAGGAGAGCCTGCCCCGCTGGATGATCGCGGTTCGCGTCTACGTCGATGCCCTCTGGGTCTTTCTCACTTTGAGTTTCGCGGCCAGCCAGGGGGTCAGCTTCCTTCTGAACCCCGCCGGTTGGCTCGCCCAGCGCCGAATCGTAGTGTGGTTCAACGATACTCGCGCCGAGCTGTTCTCACACTTCGCGCCGCTGGAACATCTCTGGGACGCTGCGATGCTGGTGTTGCGCACGGTGTTCGGCGGCGCAACGATTCCGCTGTTGTGGCTTGCCGTTGCCGGGATCATCTACGGCGTATCCATGCCGGACTGGCGCGGTGCGGCCCGCCGAGTGGTAGGCGGCCGCGCCGACCGGGTTTTCGAACGGGCGGCCGCAGGCAGGAAGAGGTTCACCGAGCGGGGCTGGCGGGTCCCTCAGACCGTCGGCGAGAAGGTGCGCGACTGGGTCGCTGAAAAGCTGGGCAACTACAAGACGATCGTGGATTCGGCGCGGCTCATCCTGCACGGCGGCGTGCTCGGACTGGCGCTGTACATCTTCGGCTATCTCGGGCTGGCATGGCTGGACATGGCGGGCGCGTTCTACCGCCCGGAGGTCAGCATCGGGTACCTTTTCCGTTTCATCGCATGGCTTTTCGGCCCGCAACCCCTGACCTTCTGGAATGGCTTCGCGGACACGATCGCGCTGGTCTCGCATCTGATCATCGAACCGTTGCGGGTGTGCTTGATCGCGTCAACCGTCGCTTACTGTCTCGAACAGGTGCGAAGGGATGAGGTTACAGCTGCAACCGCACCGTGATGGAACCGTCGAACCCCGTGATGTCCATTGCAGTGGGAACCGCGTCCTGGGGCAGCAGGAACGCGAATTGAAGTAGCCCCGGTTGGCTGCACAGGCTGGTGACTCCGTCGGCCGCGGGCAGCTGAAATCCGCCGATACTCTGGGCCTTCCAACGGCGTTCACCGTTGGTGATGACTCCGTAGCAGACTTCTTCTTTCAGCGGGCCGGAGCGGTCGACGGTGACTACGGTCAGCACAGCGCCAGCCGGCAGTTCCGGTCCGAAACTGCGCGGGGTGCGGTTCAAGTGCTTGACGGAGCCCACCTTCCAGGTGTACTCACCGGCGGAACCGGTTTGCCCCTTGGGCACAACGGTTTCCGGAACGACGGTGTGGCGGTACGTGGTCCACTGATCACCCAGAATGGTCGCGACGATTACGCCGATGGCGACCGCCACGACGACGGCCCCGATGAGGTTTCGCACCCACAGCGCGGACAGCCGCTCCCTCATGAGGCGCTCTGCTCTGGTTTCTTCAGGGTGACGGTGTCGACCCTGCTGAACCGCGAACCGTTGGTCGCTATTCGGATGGCCAGCCGGGAGTCCAGCCGGCCATCACCGACCCAGACGTGCAGGGTCAACGGGTCGGACGAGCCAGGCGCGACGAGCGCAGGCGCGACGTCGAACATCCACGACCCGCGCCAGGTAAGTCCTGGACTGATCTCGGCCATCAGCGTGTCGGTGAAGAAGACGTCAGTGGGCTTATAGGTGTTGGGTCCGACGATCAGCTCGCTGTGTGGCAGTTCGGTGCTGCGTGTGCCTTCCAGCGCTGCGTTGACCACCACCCAGATCCCGGCAGGCTTGACGGAGTTCACCTCTGGGGTGATGCGAACGCTGGTCACGGTGGCGGAGACGGCGCGGCCGGTCGCGGGCGTTCCCGCTGCGGCACGAACGTCGAAAGGTCCGAGCACATCGGTCGGTGTCGGCAGGTTCTGCCACACGACGGCGGCCGCGGCGACGGTGACGACAACGCCGACGGCGGTCAGCACCCGTCGCGAGCGCGCCATCCCCGGCTTCACACCGACGCCTCCACCGGCACGACGATCTGCCCATAGTTGTCGCGTGTCGATCCACTCCTTGCCGCCGTAGGTGACCATCAACTGCGTGTACTTCTTCTTCCACACCCGGATCGTCGCCGCCTCCAGGGACTGGACCACCGACTCCGGGAGTAGCCAGGCGAACACCAACTGCTCGGTGAGACCGGGTCCGAGCGTCTGGATCGGCGAACTGTCGCGCAACCGGAAGACGCCGAAGAACTCTTGTCCGGATACATCCCGCAAATCCAGCTGATTGCGAAGTCGTCCGGGCACGGTGCCGTCGTTGCGCAGAGTGGTGACCACACCGAGGTACACCTTCCCCGGTTTCGCCGAGCCGTAGGTCCCCTTCAGCTCGTCGACCAGCCTCGCGCGCTCGATCGTGACCGTGAATTGGCCGTCGCTGAACTCTTCGCCGGGTTTGAACGGGGTGACTTGCTTGTCGACGGTGGCGAGGCCACCGAACGCCGCGGTGGCGACGAGTATAAGGAGAAGCGCCACCCGTCGCGTCTGTCCAGATGTCAGGCGCGCGAACCAGTGGCTCCATCGATTGGCCCGCTCGACAGCGACGGGGGGTTGGCCCTCCATGTTGCTGAATGCTAGTGGCTAGTGCCGCAGCCGGGCCTGCAGAGTATCGGCGGTGTCGCGAACCACACCGAGCTGTTTGGCCACCTGGATCGGTGCCGTCCCGCCACGGGCGTCACGAGAGTTGACCGAGCCGTCGATGGTGAGCACCTCCCGGACCTCGGGCGTCAGCTCGGGATGGATGTCTGCGAGTTCCGCGTCTTCGAGGTCCTCGAGACCGACTCCGCGCGCCTCGGCCGCGCGTACGGCCGCCCCCGCGGACTCATGCGCGACGCGGAACGGCACTCCCCTGCGCACCAGCCACTCGGCGATATCGGTCGCCAACGTGTAGCCGAGCGGCGCGAGTTCGGCCATCCGGTCGACGTCGAAGCGCAGCGTCGCGACCAGGCCGGCCATCGCGGGCAGCAACAGCTCCAGCTGCGCCACCGAGTCGAACACCGGCTCCTTGTCCTCCTGCAGATCGCGGTTGTAGGCCAGCGGCTGCGCCTTCAACGTCGCCAACAACCCGGTCAGGTTGCCGATCAGCCGGCCCGATTTCCCGCGGGCCAGCTCCGCAATATCGGGGTTCTTCTTCTGCGGCATGATCGAGCTGCCCGTCGACCACGAGTCGTGCAGAGTGACGTAGCCGAATTCGGTTGTGCTCCACAGGATGATGTCCTCGGCCAGCCGCGACAGGTCGACGCCGATCATCGTGAACACGAACGCGGCCTCGGCGGCGAAGTCACGGGCCGCCGTGGCATCAATCGAATTGTCTGCGGCGGCGGTGAATCCGAGTTCCTCGGCGATGGCATCCGGGTCGAGGCTCAGCGACGAGCCTGCCAGCGCCCCGGCGCCGTAGGGCGACACCGCGGCGCGCACATCGAAGTCGATCAAGCGGTCGACATCGCGCAGCAGCGGATGCGCATGGGCCAGCAGGTGGTGGGCGAGCAGGATCGGTTGGGCCGACTGCAGATGTGTCTTGCCGGGCATGATCGCCGTCGGATGCGCGGCGGCCTGGGTGGCCAGCGCGGACACCACCTCGAGCGCACCGTCGGCGACCCGCCGCACCGCGTCGCGCAGCCAGAGCCGAAACAGCGTGGCCACCTGGTCGTTTCGCGACCGACCGGCCCGCAGCCTGCCACCGAGGTCGTCGCCGACCCGGTCGATCAGCCCGCGTTCCAGCGCCCCGTGCACGTCCTCGTCGGTGACGAGCGGCAGGAAACTACCGTCGGCCACGTCCGCGCCGAGGCTGTCCAGGCCGGCCAGCAGTCCGTCGCGCTGCTCCTCGGTCAGCAGCCCCGCCCGGAACAGCACCCGGGCGTGCGCCTTCGACGCGGTGACGTCGTAGGGCGCGAGCACCCAGTCGAAATGGGTGGACTTGCTCAGCGCGGCGAGCGCGTCCGACGGGCCGTCCGAGAACCGGCCGCCCCAAAGCGACCCGTCGTTTGTGCTCACGATGGTCCACTCGATGCTGCGCGAGCGGCCACTTTTGCACGCGAATTGCGGCGTGTCGCTGTACAGACACGGCCGCTCGCGGTGCAAATGATGGCGCTCACTTCTGGTCCCTTCGCGCGGCGATCTTGGAGGACAGGCCGTGCACGTGCACGAAGCCCTTCGCCGCGGACTGGTCGAAGGTGTCGCCCTCGTCATAGGTGGCGAGGTTGAAGTCGTAGAGCGACTCGGAGCTGCGTCGCCCGTTGACGTCGATGTGCCCGCCGTGCAACACCATCCGGATCTCGCCGGACACGTGCTCCTGGGTGTCGGCGACGAAGGCCTCCAGCGCCCTCTTCAGCGGCGAGAACCACAGGCCGTCGTAAACCAGCTCGCCCCACCGCTGGTCGGTCTGCCGCTTGAAGCGGCCGACTTCGCGCTCCAGCGTGACGTGTTCGAGCTCGGTGTGTGCGGTGATCAACACCATCGCCCCCGGCGCTTCGTAGATCTCGCGGCTCTTGATGCCGACCAGCCGGTCCTCCACCACATCGAGCCGACCGACGCCCTGCTCGCCCGCGCGACGGTTGAGCTCCTCGATGGCCTGCAGCACGGTCACCCGCCTGCCGTCGATCGAAACCGGCACGCCCCGTTCGTATCCGACGATCACCTCGTCCGGTGAGCTCCAGTTGACGGTCGGATCCTCGGTGTAGTCGTAGACGTCCTTGGTCGGCGCATTCCACAGGTGCTCGAGGAACCCGGTCTCCACGGCCCGACCCCATACGTTCTGGTCGATGGAGAACGGCGAGCGCTTGGTGACGTTGATCGGGATCGCGTTCTCCTCGGCGAACGCGATGGCCTTCTCCCGCGTCCATGCGTAATCGCGGACCGGTGCAAGCACTTCCAGATCCGGTGCCAGCGAACCGAATCCGACCTCGAACCGCACTTGGTCGTTGCCCTTGCCGGTGCAGCCGTGGGCGACGATGCCGCCGCCGTACTGCCGCGCCGCAGACACCAGGTGTTTGACGATCAGCGGACGACTGAGGGCCGAAACCAGCGGGTAGCGGTCCATGTAGAGCGCGTTGGACTTGATGGCGGGCAGGCAGTACTCGTTGGCGAACTCATCGCGCGCGTCGATCACGACGGCCTCGACGGCACCGCAATCCAGCGCGCGCTGCCGGATTGCCTCCATGTCCTCGCCGCCCTGGCCGAGGTCGATCGCGACGGCGACGACCTCGCTACCGGTTTCCTTGCCGATCCAGCTGATCGCAACTGAGGTGTCCAGACCGCCGGAATACGCCAGGATGACGCGCTCGGACATGTAACCAATCTCCTTTGATAACTGCTTTATTGAAGGTTTTCTATGCTGGCGGCCAGTTCAGCGCCGGTCATCGGCTCACGGGCCACCACGAAGATGGTGTCGTCGCCGGCGATCGTGCCGACGACGTGCGGGAGGGCCGCGCGGTCGATCGCGCTGGCCAGATACTGGGCCGCACCTGGTGGCGTGCGGAGCACGGCGAGGTTGCCGCTGGCGTCGGTCGACGTCAACAGGTCACTCAGCATCCGCGACAGCCGGTCCGTGCCGCCGGAGACGCCGCGCACCGGGCTGCCGTCCTCGGGCACGACATAGACGCCGACCCCGCCGTCGGCGGCACGCAGCTTGACCGCGCCCAACTCTTCGAGGTCACGCGACAGCGTCGCCTGGGTGACCTCGATACCTTCGGACGCCAGCATCGCAGCCAGTTCGGTTTGGCTGCGCACCGAACTCGACGACAGAATCGTGACGATCCGCGCCTGCCTGCCCGCCCTGGTGCCGCTGATTTCCGGAGCCGCTCGGCCGGCGACATCAGGTTCAGCAGCCTTGCCTGCGGTCATGATCGCTCCAGCAGCCAGACCAGCAGCGCCTTCTGCGCGTGCAACCGGTTCTCCGCCTCGTCCCACACCGCGCTGTGCGGACCGTCGATGACCTCGTCGGTGATCTCGTGACCACGATGCGCGGGAAGGCAGTGCAGCACAACCGCATTCCGGGTCGGCGAGGTTCAGCAGCTCGGCGTTGACCTGAAACGGCTTGAACGGCGCGATCCGGTCCAGTCCGTCGTCTCTCCTGCCCCATCGACGTCCAGGTGTCGGTGACCAGCACGTCGGCGCCGCGCCGCAGCCTTGGCGGCATCGGCGGTCGATCGTCACCGAGGCACCGGTCAACTGCCCACGCTTCTCGGCGGCGCCCACGAACTCCTTGTCCGGTTCGAAGCCGGGCGGAGCGGCGATGGTGACGTCGATACCCGCCGTCACGCCGCCCAGCATCAGCGAATGGGCCATGTTGTTGGCCCCGTCGCCGAAGTACGTCAGCCGCAGACCCTTCAGTCCGCCCTTGCGTTCGGCGAGCGTCTGCAGGTCGGCCAGCACCTGGCAGGGATGGAACTCGTCGGAGAGCGCGTTGACGATCGGCACGCTCGCTCCGGAGGCCATCGACAGTGAGCCGCTCCTGACCGAAGGTGCGCCAGACGATCGCCTCGACGTAGCGGGACAACACCTTTCCGGTGTCTTCGAGTGTCTCGTCGCGGCCGAGCTGCGTGTTGCGGCCGTCGACGACGACAGCGTGGCCGCCGAGCTGTGCGATGCCGACCTCGAACGAGAACCGGGTGCGGGTCGAGTTCTTGTCGAAGATGACCGCGACGCCGCGTGGACCGTCGAGCGGCCGGCGCGAGAACGGGTCGGATTTCAGCTCCGCGGCCAGTGCCAGCACCTCGGCCTGCTCGTCGGGGCGACAGGTCGTCGTCACGCAGGAAATGGCGGGTCATCACGACACCGCCTTGTCGAGCACACCAGGCAGCGCGGTGAGGAATTCGTCGATCTGCGCCTCGGTGATGACAAGCGGCGGGGCCAGCCGGATCAGGTCGGGCGCAGCGGAGTTGACGAGGAACCCGGCGTCGCGGGCGGCGGCCTCGACGGTTTTGCCCTCGGGCGCGCTCAGCGCGATTCCGCGCAGCAGACCGCGGCCGCGGACGTGGTCGACGAGCGGGTGGCGCAGCGACTCGATGCCGTGGTGCAGGGTCTTGCCCAGCACATCGGCGCGGGAGACCAGGTCGTCGTCGGCCAGCACCCGCAACACCGCCAACGCGGCGGCGGCACAGACCGGGTTACCGCCGAACGTGCTGCCGTGAAGCCCTGGGGTCAGCAGGTCGCCGACCGGCCCGACGGCAATGCAGGCGCCGATCGGCAGTCCACCGCCGAGGCCCTTGGCGAGGGTGACGATGTCGGGAGTGATGCCGTCGTGCTGGTGGGCGAAGAACGTTCCGGTGCGGCCCATTCCGGTCTGCACCTCGTCGAGGACCAGCAGCGCACCGCGCGTTGTCGAAAGCTCGCGGGCGGCCACCAGATAGCCGTCGGGTGGCACGACGACGCCGGCCTCCCCCATGATCGGCTCCAGGAAGACCGCGGCGGTCGAGTCGTCGATGGCTTCGGCCAACGCGGCGACATCGCCGTACGGGACATGCACGACGTCGCCAGGCAGCGGGGCGAACGGCTCCTGCTTGGCGGGCTGCCCTGTCAAAGCCAGCGACCCCATCGTCCGTCCGTGGAAAGCGCCCTGGGCAGCAACGATTTTCGTGCGACCCGTCAGCCGAGTGATCTTGAAGGCGACTTCGTTGGCCTCGGTACCCGAGTTGCACAGGAACACCCGTGCGTCAGCGCCCAGCAGGCCGACCAGTGCCTCGGCCAGTGCGATCCCCGGTTCGGTCGCATAGAAGTTCGACGTGTGGCCGAGCGTGTTCATCTGGGTGGTGACGGCTTCGATGACGGCGGGGTGGCGGTGGCCGAGAACGTTGACCGCGATGCCGCCGAGCAGGTCGATGTAGGACTTGCCGTCGACATCGGTGACCACGGCGCCGTCCCCGCTTGCCAGCGCGATGGCCGGGGTGCCGTAGTTGTTCATCATCACGCTTTCCCAGCGCTCCTGGAGTGTCACGCGTTCACCACCTTGGTGCCGGTTCCTTCATCGGTGAACAGCTCGACCAGCACGCAGTGCTCGACGCGCCCGTCGATGACGTGTGCGCTGGGCACACCGCCTCCGACGGCCCGCATGCAGGCCTCGATCTTCGGCACCATGCCGGCCTCCAGTGTCGGCAGCAGTTGCGTCAGCGCGGCGACATCGATCTCGCTGACCAGGGAGTCGCGGTCGGGCCAGCTGGTGTAGAGACCCTCGACGTCGGTGAGCATCAACAGTTTTTCGGCGGCGAGCGCCTCGGCCAGCGCCGCTGCGGCGGTGTCCGCGTTGATGTTGTGTACAACGCCGTCCGTGTCGGGCGCGATGGTCGACACCACCGGAATACGCCCGGCGGCAATCAGATCGAGCACCGCCTCGGTGTTCACGCGCTCGACATCGCCGACGAGGCCGATGTCGGTGGCGATACCGTCGACGGTGACGCTCCGCCGCACCGCGGTGAACAGGTGTGCATCCTCGCCGGTGATGCCGACGGCGTAGGGCCCGTGCATGTTGATCAGGTTCACCAGCTCACGGCCCACCTGACCGAACAGCACCATCCGCGCGACATCGAGGACCTCGGGCGTCGTCACGCGGAAGCCGCCCTTGAAATCGCCTGCGATGCCGAGGCGTTTCAGCATCGCACTGATCTGCGGGCCACCGCCGTGCACGACGACGGGGTGGATGCCGCAGTTGCGCAGGAAGACCATGTCGGCGGCGAAGGCGCTCCGCAGCGAGTCGTCGGTCATCGCGTTCCCGCCGTACTTGACCACGACGATCTTGCCGTGCAGCTGTTTGAGCCACGGCAGCGCCGCCGCGAGCACGTCCGCCTTGGTCTGAATGGTCGGTGCAGCCGCCTGGCCTGCGACATCAGCAGAAGTCATGAGCTGTATGCCGAGTTCTCTTCGACGTACGCATGTGACAGATCGGTGGTTCGGATCGAGGCGCCGTCAGTGCCGACGCCGAGGTCGATCGTCACCTCGATCTCGACACCTGACAGGTCGACCTCCCTCGCGCCGGGCGCCCCGACACCGTCGACGCAGACCGGGGACCCGTTGAACGACACGCTGATCCGGTTCGGGTCGAGCCGGACCGGGGCCATGCCGACCGCGGCAAGCACGCGGCCCCAGTTGGCGTCGGAGCCGAACAAGGCGGTCTTGACGAGGCTGTCGCGGGCGACGACCCGGGCCGCCGTGAGCGCGTCGGCCTCGTCTGCCGCGCCGGTGACCGTGACGACGACCCGCTTGGTCACCCCTTCCGCGTCGGCCTGCAGCTGCGCACACAAGTCGTCGCAGACCCGCAGCACGGCGTCGTCGAGCTCATCCTGGCTCGGCGCGATTGCGCTTGCCCCCGAGGCCAATACCAGGATGGTGTCGTTCGTCGAGCAGCTGCCGTCCACGTCGAGCCGGTCGAACGTCCACGCGCTGGCCCTGCGCAAGGCGTGATCCAGCGCGGTCGCGTCGGCCACCGCGTCGGTGGTGATCACGCACAGCATGGTCGCCAGTGACGGGGCGAGCATGCCGGCTCCCTTCGCCATCCCGCCGACGGTCCAGTTGCCGGAGTGATGCAGCGCAACCTGTTTGGGCACCTTGTCGGTGGTCATGATGGCCTTTGCGGCCTCCTCGCCGCCAGTGAGCCCGCCGGCCATCTCGTGCACGATCTCGGTGACACCGGACAACACCTTGTCCATGGGCAGCCGATCGCCGATCAAACCCGTTGAGCACACGGCGATTTCGATGGCACCGGTGTCGGTGCCCCAGTCCGAAAGGGCGGCGGCGACGGCCTCGGCGGTGGCGTGGCTGTCCTGGAACCCGCCCGGGCCCGTGCAGGCGTTCGCACCGCCGGAGTTGAGGATCACCGCACGCAGCCGCCCAGTCGTCAGCACCTGTTGGGTCCACAGCACCGGCGCGGCCTTGACCTGGTTGCGGGTGAACACGCCTGCGGCGCCGTAGTCGGGCCCCTCATTGAACACCAGTGCCATGTCCAGCGCGCCGGAAGCCTTGATGCCCGCGGCGATTCCGGTGGCACGAAATCCCTCGGGTGCCGTTACGCCTTGGGTGCGCACCAGCCTCGTGGTGCTCGCAGAAGTATCGGTCACGGCGCCACCCCCACGATCGAGAGCCCTTCGGTTTCGGGCCACCCGAGCGCGAGGTTCATCGACTGCACAGCCGCGCCGCCGGTGCCCTTGACCAGGTTGTCGATCGCGGCGATCGCGATGAACACGCCGGCGTCCTCGTCAAGGGCGACCGCGAGCTGTGCGGCGTTGCTGCCGATCACCGCACCGGTTTTGGGTAGTTGGCCCTCCGGCAGTAGGTGCACGAATGGTTCGGCGTCATAGGCCTTCTCGTATGCGGCGCGCAGTTGGGACAACGGCGCTTCGGTACGGGCGGTGCACGTCGCGAGGATGCCCCGCGACGTCGGTATCAGCACCGGGGTGAACGAGACGGTGACGTCCTTGTCGGTGACGGCGCGCAGCCCCTGGGCGATCTCCGGCGTGTGCCGGTGCTTGCCGCCGATGTTGTAGGCGCGGGCGGACCCGATGACCTCGGAGCCGAGGAGATCCGTCTTCGCGGCGCGCCCGGCACCGGAGGCGCCGCTGACAGCGACGACGGTCACCGCAGGCTCCACGAGATCCTCGGCGACAGCGGGAAACATCGCCAACAGCGCCGCGGTCGGATAGCAGCCGGGAACGGCGATCCGGGTGGCACCGCGAAGCCGGTCTCGTGCTCCCGGTAGTTCGGGCAGCCCGTACGGCCAACTCCCCGCGTGCGTCGAACCGTAGAACCGCTCCCAGGCCGCCTGGTCGGTGAGCCGGAAATCGGCACCGCAGTCGACGATCACCGTGTCGGTGCTCAGCTGTTCGGCCAGGTCCGCGGAGTGGCCGTGCGGCAGTGCCAGGAACACCACGTCGTGGCCCTCGATGACCTTGATGTCGGTGGTTTCCAGCACGCGGCCACCGAGCGGCAACAGGTGCGGGTGGTGTTCGGCCAGCGTGGTGCCCGCGCTCGCGGCCGCCGTGAGTGCGCCGATCGTCAGCCGGCCGTCGGTATAGGCCGGGTGACCGAGCAGCAACCGCAGGATCTCACCGCCGGCATAACCGCTGGCACCGGCAACGGCCACAGAAGTCATGCAGTCGATTCTGCATTCTTATACAAGCAGATGCAAATCAATTAATAGGCGGGCGTTATAACATATATTCAATCTCTGAACTGCACGCCCAGCTCGCGAGAACGGTGACAACCCTGCCCTATCCCACGCCCAGAAACTCAACGTGCCTGACTCGCGTTCGCCGGTGACCGACCGAGTCGGTGTCGTCGGCGGTGGCATCCTCGGCGTCGCGGTTGCCCGCGAGATCCTCAAGCGTCACCCCGACGCGGACGTGACGCTGTTCGAGAAAGAGAACCGCCTCGCGTCGCATCAGACCGGACGGAACAGCGGTGTCGTGCACGCCGGCCTCTACTACGAGCCCGGCTCCAACAAGGCGGTGCTCTGCCGCCGCGGCGTCGTCCTGCTCGAAGAGTTCTGCGAACAACACGGCATTCGACGGATCGCCTGCGGGAAGGTGCTCGTCGCACTCGACGACGCCGAACGCGCACGGCTGGACAACATCAAGGAGCGGGCACAGGCCAACGGCGTACCCGGAGTGCGCATCATCGGCCCCGACGAACTGCGTGAGCTGGAGCCACACGTGCGTGGTGTCGGCGCCCTGCACTCGCCGTCGACGTCGATCGTGAACTTCGCCGAGGTGACGCAGGCGCTTGCCGAAGACGCGGTCGCCGACGGCGCGAAGATACTGCTCGGTCACGAGGTCGTCGGTCTACGGCCGTCGAGCACCGAGGTGGTCGTAACGGCCGACAGCGCAGGCGGTTCCACTGAGGCGGTGTTCGACCGGATCGTGGTATGCGGCGGCCTGCAAAGCGACCGGCTGGCCGAATTGGCAGGCGACGACCCCGACCCGGTGATCATGCCGTTCCGCGGCGAGTACTACGCGCTCAAACCCGAACGGTGCAACCTGGTGAACGGGCTGGTCTATCCGGTGCCCGACCCGCGCTACCCGTTCCTCGGCGTGCATGTCACTCCCCGTGTCGACGGCGAGGTTCTCATCGGCCCGAACGCGGTGCTGGCGCTGGCCCGCGAGGGCTACACCTGGGGGAAGATCTCGGTCCCCGATGTGGTGGAAGTGGCACGCACACCGGCGTTTTGGCGCTTCGCCCGCCGCCATTGGCGGACCGGTATCAGGGAGATGGGCGGGTCGCTGAGCAAGCGGCGGTTCGTCGCCGCGGCCCGCGCCTATGTGCCCGAACTGGGTGACGACGACGTCGTTCCCGGAGTGGCAGGCATCCGCGCGCAGGCACTCGATTCCGACGGCGGCCTGGTGGACGATTTCCGGATCAGCGTCCGCGAGCGCGTCGTCCTGCTCCGCAACGCACCCTCGCCCGCAGCGACGTCTTCGCTCGCCATCGCCGAGCACATCGTGACGACAATCGAAAACGGAAGGTGACCCGGTGACCCAACCCCTGTCCCAAGGTCTTTGGGGTGTCCTCGCGACGCCCTTCGACGACGGCCTCGATGTCGACCTCGACTCGTTGCGCAGCGAGGTGGCGTCGTTCGCCGCCGACGGAGCGGGAGGCCTGGTGGCCCTCGGAGTCTTCGGGGAGGCGGCGTCGCTGAACCCCGACGAGGCGAACAGCGTGGCGCACACCGTCGCATCGTCGACCGACCTGCCGTTCGTGCTCGGGCTCTCCGAACGCGACCCCGCCGCGGTTGTCGAACAGGCCCGTCGGCTGCTCGACGCGGCACCCCGTCCGCCGGTCGCCTTGATGGCGCAGATCGGCGACGCCGATCCGGCCGCCGCCACCGCCGCGATGCACCGCCTGCACGACGCGACCGGAGTCGGCATCCTCATTCAGGACTATCCGGTTGTCTCGGGAGTCAGCGTCACCGACGAACAGGTCGTCGAGATCGCGTCGGCCTGCCCCTTCACGGTCGGCGTCAAGTCGGAGACGCCGCCGACGTCTGTCGCGGTGGCCCACCTGGTTTCGAAGCTCGACGTCCCGGTGTTCGGCGGCCTCGGCGGCGTCGGACTTCTCGATGAGCTGGCCGCAGGCTCGGCTGGCGCGATGACCGGATTCAGCCATCCTGCTGCCCTGGCCGCCGTGCTGCGCGCCCACCGGGACGGTGGCTTCGACGCCGCCCGCGATGCCTGGGCGCCGTGGCTTCCGCTCGCCAACTTCGAAGGACAGCTGCGGGTAGGTCTTTCGATCCGTAAGGAACTGCTGCGGCGACGCGGCGTGATCGCCTCCGGCCGGGTGCGACCGCCCGCGCTGACGCTGCCGGATTCGTTGATTCCGTTGCTGGAAAAGCACTTGGCCACCCTGCCCACCACCACCGCGACCCGCTAAGGAGCCCATCATGGATCTCGGCATCACCGGACGTACCGCACTTGTCCTCGGCGCCAGCGGCGGCCTCGGCAGCGCCATCGCGGTGCGCCTCGCCGAAGAGGGCGCCAACGTCGCGGCCGCCGGGCGCTCCGCAGACAAGCTCGCCGACACCGTGAAGCGGATCGACGCCGCAGGCGTGAAGGCACTGCCGGTCACCTGGGATCTGGGCGATCTGGATTCCGTCGACAGCCACGTCACCGAGATCGAGAACGCCCTCGGGCCGGTGGACATCCTCGTGAACAACACCGGAGGTCCGCCGCCCACGCCCGCAGCCGGTCAGGACCCCGGGACCTGGCGCACGAGCTTCGAACAGATGGTCCTCGCGGTCATCGTCATCACCGACAGGGTGCTGCCGGGCATGCGCGAGCGGGGCTGGGGCCGCATCCTCACGTCGACGTCTAGCGGAGCCCTCAGCCCGATCCCCAACCTCGCGATATCCAATACGCTGCGCGCCAGCCTGCACACCTGGTCCAAGACGCTCTCCGATGAGGTGGGCCGCGACGGCGTGACGTCCAACGTCATCGTGCCCGGCCGAATCGAGACTGCCCGCACGAGATTCCTCGACGAACGCAAGGCGGAACGCGAGGGCCGGCCCGCCGACGACGTGATGGCCGCCAGCGAGGCGACGATGGCGCTCGGCCGCTACGGCCGGCCCGACGAATACGCCGACGTCGCGGCATTCCTGTGTAGCGAGCGGGCCTCGTATGTGACCGGCTCCGTCATCCGCGTCGACGGCGGACAGCTCAAGAGCGTCCTTTAACGGTATGCGGCTGCGGACTTTGCGGGCAGACGGCGCGGCAGGCGTCGCGCTGCCGGACGGCCGGCTCGCCCGTGTCGACCGCATCCTCGACGGCGCGCCGTCCGATCTGCTCTCGCTGTTGGAGGCCGGGGCTCTGGATCCGCTCGCCGATGCCATCGCGGGTGGTGTCGACGACGCTGCCTGTGTGGACCCGCAGTCACCGGTCGCCGCGCCGTGGACCAGGCCGCGCAAGATCCTCGGCATCGGGCTGAACTACGGCGCGCACGCAGGCGACCTCGGCGAACAGGCTCCCCGCACATCGCCCGCATCGTTCATCAAGGGCGACCACACCATCGTCGGACCCGGAGAGCCGATCGTGGTGCCGCACGGGATCGGGCGCGTTACCGCGGAAGCCGAACTCGGTCTTGTCATCGGGCGCACCTGCTACCGCGTCGGGGCGGACGAAGCGATGTCCTACGTGGCGGGAGTGCTGCCGGTCCTCGACCAGACCGCGGAGGAGATCTTGATGGAGAACCCGCGATACCTCACGCGGGTGAAGAACTACCCCACGTTCTTCTCGTTCGGACCCGACCTGATCACACTCGACGAGGTGCTCGCGCATGGTCCGCTGTCGGATCTGCGGGTTGCGACCGTGCACAACGGCGCGGTGCACCGCGAGGACACCGTCGCAGGCATGACGTTCTCGCCCGCTGAACTACTCAGCTTCCACAGCCAGGTGATGCCGTTCTACCCCGGTGACATTCTGTCCACGGGCACGCCGGGAGCCGTGCCGATCGTGGCGGGCGACGTCGTTCGGTGCGAACTCGGCGACGGGCTGGCTTCGCTCACCAATCCGGTGGGCTAGCACCGGATCTCAGCGCCGCTGCTCGGCCCCGACTCGCTGCGCGGCGTTCGCGACTGCAGCGTCGCGGGCGGCGCTGGCCTCGTCCTCGGTCAGGGTGCGGTCCGCGGCGCGAAATCGCAGCGCCAGCGCAATCGACTTGCGACCCTGGCCGATCTGCGGCCCGGTGTACACGTCGAACAACCGGACGTCCTCGAGCAACTCCCCCGCGCCCTCGCGCACCGCGTCGACAACGCTTTGCGCGGCGACCTCGTGCGTCGACGATCAGTGCGACGTCCTGGAACACGGCGGGGAACGGCGACACCGCAGGAGCGGGCAGCGTCTCGGTGATCGGGACGGCGTCGAGGTTCAACTCGACAGCGCAGGTGTCCTTCGGCAGACCCGACCGCTCGATGACCGCGGGATGCAGTTGGCCCGCATGGCCGACGACGGTGTCGCCGACGAGCACCTCCGCGCATCGGCCGGGGTGCCACGGCAGATACTGCGCCGGGCGCAGGGTCACCTCGACGCCTGCCGCACGGCCGACGATGCGGACGGCCTCGAACGCGTCGGTGGCATGGACCGGACGCCCCGATCCCCACGGACCCGCGGGCTCGCGCAGGCCCGTCAGCACCACACCGACGTGCTGCGGCTGATTCGGCAACGACGCGTCGAGCATCGCGATCTCGTCGTCGCTCGGCCTGCGATCGGTCGGAATCAGCTCGACGGCACGTGTTTCCGACGTCGGCTCGACCACCTGCTCGATCGCGAACAACGCGGTGTCGACGGCACCGCGGGATACGTTGCGGACCAGCGATTCCAACAGCCCCGGCAACAGGGTGGTGGCCAGTTCCGGACGGTCGGACTCGAGCGGGTTGAGCACGTGCGTGGTGGTGCGGCGCGGATCGTCCGGCGGCAGGCCCCACTGGTCGAACACCCCTGCGGGCAGGAACGGGCTCGGCAGGACCTCGACATATCCGTTGAGCGCCAGAGACTTTCCGATCGCACGGCGGCGCTTCTGCGCCGGGGTGAGGCCGCGCCCGGCGGGCGCCTGCGGTAGCACCGATGGAATGATCTCCAGACCCTCCAGCCGAAGCACCTCCTCGACGAGGTCGGCCGGCTGCCGGATGTCTGGCCGCCAGCTCGGTGGCGTCGCGGTTATCAGCCCGTCGTCGACGACCACGTCGGCGCCGATCTGCGTCAGCCTGCGATGTGTGGTGCCCTCGGCGTAGTCCACGCCCGCCGTACGGTCCGGCAGGTCAGTCGCCATGCTGACCGGAGGCGGTGACCAGTTCGCACGCGGCGGGTCGCCGCGCCAGTCGGTCAACGTGGGTTCGGCTGTGCCCCCGGCGATTTCAGCGAGCAGTGCGGCACATCGGTCCAGTGCGGCGACCGAGACGGCTGGGTCGACGGCGCGTTCGTAGCGGCGGCCCGCCTCGCTGTTGAGGTGCAGCCGACGTTGAGTCCGCGACACCGCCGCGGGATCCCACACCGCCGCCTCGAGCAGCACGTCGGTGGTGCTGTCGCGCACCTCGGTGGTGCCCGCGCCCATCACCCCGCCGATCGCCGCGGTTGCGACGTCGTCGACGATCAGAACGTCACCCGGATCCAACTTGCGCTCGATGTCGTCGAGGGTGACCACCGTCTCCCCCGGCTCGGCGAACCGAACCCGGAAGCCACCGGTGATCAGGCTGCGGTCGTGGGCGTGCATCGGATGACCGAGCTCGAGCATCACGTAGTTCGTCACGTCGACGGCGGGCGAGATCGCCCGGATGCCGCTGAGCAACAGCCGCCTCTGCAGCCACCATGGCGACACCGCCGCCGGATCGATGCCGGTCACCGGCCGCAGCCCGAACCTCAGGACGCCGGTGCCTGGCTCGATCGCCACCGGCAGTGCTTCGGCGTGGACCGGTAACGGAGCGACGTCGGCGGGGTCGACGTAGTCGAGGTCGTAGGCGTTGGCGATCTCGCGGGCCACGCCGCGCACCGAAAGGCAGTAGCCGCGGTCCGGGGTGATGGCGAGATGGAACACGGTGTCGTCGAGTCCGAGCACGTCGGCGGCGGGCGCACCCGGCTCGGCGGTGCCCGGCGGCAACACGAGGATTCCGGAGTGGTCGGTGCCGAGGTTCAGCTCCGCCGTCGAACAGATCATCCCATCGGACGTGCGGCCGTACGTCTTTCGCGCGGTGATGGTGAAGTCGCCCGGCAACGTGGTTCCCGGCAGCGCCACCACAACCAGATCCCCGACGGCGAAGTTCGTTGCACCGCAGACGATGTCTCGGGGCTCGGCTTCACCAACGACGACCTTCACGGCACGGATCGGCTTCTTGAAGTCGGCGAGCTCCTCGATCTCGAGAACGCGACCGACCATCAACGGGCCGGTCACGGGGCCGACCGGGATGATCTCCTCGACCTCATGGCCGATGCGGATCAGCGTGTGCTCGAGCTCGTCGACGGGAGCGTCCCAACCGGGGGCGCCGGCCTGGACGATGTCCCGCAGCCAGCTGTACGGAAGTCGCATCAGGCGCCGACCCCGAACGGCAGCGAGAACCGGACGTCACCCTCGACCATGTCGCGCATGTCGGGGATGCCGTTGCGGAACTGCAGCGTGCGCTCCATGCCCATGCCGAATGCGAAGCCGGAGTAGACGTCGGGGTCGATGCCGCAGGCGCGCAACACATTCGGGTTGACCATGCCGCAGCCGCCCCATTCCACGAAGCCGGGTCCGCCCTTCTTGTTCTCGAACCACACGTCGACTTCGGCGGACGGCTCGGTGAACGGGAAGAAGTGCGGCCGGAACCGGGTGCGGCCCTGCGGTCCGAACTCCGAGCGGGCGAACGCGTCCAGCGTGCCGCGCAGGTGGGCCATCGTCAGCCCCTTGTCCACCGCAAGCCCCTCGACCTGGTGGAAGACCGGGGTGTGCGTCGCGTCCAACTCGTCGGTACGGAAAGTACGGCCGATCGAGATGATGTAGACGGGCAGGTCGCGTTCGAGCAGCGCCCGGATCTGCACGGGCGACGTGTGGGTGCGGAGCACCTGCCGCGATCCGTCCGGCGCGACGTAGAAGGTGTCCTGCTCGCTGCGCGCCGGATGGTCGGGCGGGAAGTTGAGCGCGTCGAAGTTGAACTGCTCGGTCTCGACCTCCGGCCCCTCCACCAGCTCCCAGCCCATCGCGACGAAGGTGTCCGCGATGTGCTCGGCGAGGATCGTGATCGGGTGACGCGCGCCGATGGGCTGCCGTGTCGATGGCAGCGTCACGTCGATGCTCTCGGCGACTAGGACCGCGGCGTCGCGCTCGGCGCGCAGCACGTCGAGTCGCGCGTCGTAGCTGTGCTGCGCCTCGGCACGGACGACGTTCACCCGCTTGCCCGCGCCGGCCCGATCGGCCTTCGGGAGCGATCCCAGCGCCTGCCGCGCCAGCGCAAGTGGCGCGCGATCGCCCAAGTGCTCTGTCTTGGCTCGCGCAAGGGCGTCCAGGTCCCCGGCCAGATCGAAGGCGTGCTCGGCCGCACTGACCAGCTTGGCCAGCGCTTCCTCCGACAGGTCTATGGGCTGTTCAGCCACCCGGCGATCATAGGTGATCGATAGGTGAGAGCCGCGTCACGTGAAGCGGACAGCGCACTCCGTGCCGACCGATCGCGACACCAGCCTGCGAAACAGCCGCCGCCCCACCACGGCCTCGGCGAGCACGGCACTGACCACCCCGAGCCCGGACGCCACGATCAACGTCGGGCCGTTGTTGGCCAGCATCAGGAAGCCGAATGCCGCAGCGACGACGAGCAGCAGGCAGCGCACCGGGGTCCAGCCTGCGGCGCGTCCGAACCTGGCCGAGACGAGGACGCCGAGCACCAACGCCACCGCATGTCCGACATCGGTGAAGTCCCTGTTCACGGCCACCACCGCGGTGGCAACCGCGACCCACCAGCCCGTCCATGCGGGCCGCCACCGCCGCGGAATCGCTGCACTGAGGGCCCCAAGGGCGGCCGAGGCGCCGTAGCTCATCCCGACGTCGGTGGCCCGCGTGACGTCCGTGGACAGCCAGCCGAGTTCGACCGCCGCGGTGAGACCGACTGCGACCAATAGCGTGGCGCCGATGTGGCCCACCGCGAACGCCACCACCAGACGACCGCTGCGCCACATCAGTTCGGCGAGCGCCAGCAGGCACATCAAGCCGGGCAACCAGACATAGATGGGCCCCGCGTCGATGACGAACGCACTCACGAAGAGGGTGCCGAGATGGCCGTGGCTCAGGTTGTGCAGGTTTGTGCTGGCATGGCTGATGACGCGGTTCTGGACCCGCGGCCCGAGCGCCACCAGGACTGTGGTCACACCGGTCAGAATCAACGCGTAGGCGACGGTGACTCGGATCCGGGCCAGCGCCCGCAGCAAGGCGAACAACATCTCACCGACCACTATGCGTCGGTGAGATCCGCGTCCTCCTCGTCGTCGCCTGGCAACTCTCTGCGAGTTTTCACGCGATACATGGCCAGATCGGTTGGCACGCCATCCTGCTTGGCCGAAAACACTTGCTTGCGTATCCGTTTGGCGGACAAGCCAAGCGCATCGAAGTCCGCTTCCGGGATTCGGTCCATCGTGGCCTGCGACACGACCAGCCCACCCCTTGCGGCACGCTCCATCACCCGGGCCGCGATGTTGACGTCGACACCGAGCCAGTCCGAGCCGATCCGCTGTGGCCTGCCAGTGTGCACGCCGGCACGCATACGCGGCGTATGTCCGTCCACCTCAACCTCTTTCACCGCATCGAGGCTGGTCCGCACGGCACGGACCGCGGTGGCAGGGTCGGCGAACACCGCCATCGTGCCGTCGCCCATCCTCTTGACGATGTGACCGCCGGCTTCCAGCAGCGGCGGTTCGACGACCTGGGCGACCCGGCGCAGCAGCTTCAGCGTGGCATCGTCGCCGGCCTTCAGTGCCCAGGACGAGAACCCGACCAGGTCCGTAAAGACCAGTGTGACCTCGCGATTGGCGGGCTTACCGGAGACACGTTCGGTGAGCGCCTGCCACACCTGCAACCCGGCGAGGCTCACCTCGCGTGACGCTGCATCGCGTTGCAACAGCCGGTCGGCCGCGCGTGCCGCGGCGCTCGGTCCGCCAACACCCGCTGCCGACAACGGATCTCCGAAGTCGGGGTCACCCGGGAGCGCACGGCGGGCTCGCCGGATGAACGCGACAACTCCGGCACTGTGGTTGGTACTGCGCAGCCACTCCATCGGTCGGGATGACGTGCCGGACCGTTCATCGAACGATTCGACA
The DNA here is from genome assembly GCA_963716505.1 of uncultured Actinomycetota bacterium. GTDB lineage: Bacteria > Actinomycetota > Actinomycetes > Mycobacteriales > Mycobacteriaceae > Mycobacterium. The sequence goes on along the minus strand of CAVQTL010000008.1, from coordinate 200,322 downwards.
TCCATTGCGCAAGATTAGATGCCCGCTCTTTCGGCGGGCAAACACGCGTGCGACGCGCCCCGAAATAATGGACAACGTGCGTTGTCACTATTATCGTTGATATGTGACGGTCAGCTCGACGACGAGGCGAACCAAACGATCCGATCCGCTTGGTCCGGACTCTTTGACCTGGAAATACTTCGGCGACCTTCGCACCGGAATGATGGGCGTGTGGATCGGCGCGCTGCAGAACATGTATCCCGAACTGGGCGCGGGCGTCGAGGAGCATTCCATCCTGCTGCGCGAGCCGCTGCAGCGCGTGGCACGGTCGGTGTACCCGATCATGGGGGTCGTCTACGACGGGGACCGGGCGGCGCAGACCGGTCAGCAGATCAAGGGTTTCCACACGACGATCAAGGGTGTCGACGCCGCCGGACGGCGCTATCACGCGCTGAACCCCGAGACCTTCTACTGGGCGCACGCCACCTTCTTCATGTTGGTGATCAAGGTGGCCGACTATTTCTGCGGCGGGCTGACCGAGGCCGATAAGCGCCAGCTCTTCGAGGAGCACGTGCAGTGGTACGCGCAGTACGGCATGAGCATGCGCCCGGTGCCCAAGTCGTGGGAGGACTTCTGCGAGTACTGGGACAGGGTGTGCAGCGACGAACTGGAGGTAAACCGCGCGACCCTCGACATCTTCTCGATCCGGATTCCCAAACCATGGTTCGTGCTGATGCCGACCCCGATCTGGGACCAGCTGTTCAAACCGATGGTGGCCGGACAGCGCTGGATCGCTGCGGGATTGTTCGACCCGGTGGTGCGGGAGAAGGCGGGCATGCGCTGGAACGCGGGCGACGAAGTTCTGCTGCGGCTGTTCGGCAAGCTGGTCGAGATGGCGTTCGTCGTCGTGCCCGACGAGATTCGGCTGCATCCGCGTGCGCTTGCCGCCTATCGCCGCGCATCCGGCCACCTTGCCGACGATGCGCCGCTGGTCGAGGCGCCCGCGTTCATGGGGCCGCCGCGCGACCGCAGGGACATGCCGATGCACTACGTTCCGCGGCGCAAGAGCCTGCTGGACCGCGCGGGCTCGCTGGTGCACACGACGTTCTCGCTCGCGGGCCTACGCCCGGCGCGCGGCCGCAGCACCGCCGCCTGAGCACTCCTGCTCCTCGCGTCCGCATAAGCTCTTGCCATGCTCGAATGGTCTGATGTCGATATCGCCGTGCGCGACGCCGTGCGGGAGTTCGTAGACAAAGAAGTCCGCCCCAACGTCGACGCGCTGGAAAGCGGGGAGATGGAGCCCTACCCCATCATCCGCAAGCTTTTCGCGACCTTCGGCATCGACGCGCTGGCGCGGGATTCGTTGGAGAAGCGGCTGGCCCGGATGCGCGACGGCGGCGAGAAGCCCGGCGGGGCGTCGGGCGGCATGTTCGGCGGCGACAGCGGTTCGGCGGGCATGGGATTCGTGGTCGTCAGTGAGCTGTGCCGGGTCTGTATGGGCGTCGTCACCGGCATGGGCGTCAGCCTGGGCCTGACGGTGCCGACCATCGCCGGCCGCGGCACGCTCGCGCAGCAGGAGCGTTGGCTGCCCGGCCTTGTCACCTACGAGAAGGTGGGTGCATGGGCGATCACCGAACCCGACTCCGGCTCAGATGCGTTCGGCGGCATGAAGTCCTACGTGGTGCGCGACGGTGACGACTACATCCTCAATGGGCAGAAGACATTCATCACCAACGGGCCCGATGCCGACGTGGTCGTGGTGTACGCCAAGCTCGACGAGGGCGACGGCGCCGACAAACGCGATCGCAAGGTGTTGACCTTCGTCCTGGATCGCGGTATGGAGGGCTTCGTCCAGTCAAAGCCGTTCCGCAAGATGGGCATTCACAGCTCGCGAACCGGAGAGTTGTTCTTCAGCGATGTCCGGCTGGGCCGCGACCGGCTTCTGGGTGAGACCGAAGGAGATCCTGCCGATTCCGCCAGTGACGGCCGCGCCAGCGCGCGATCGAACTTCTCCGCCGAGCGAATCGGAGTGGCGGCGATGTCGCTCGGCGTCATCGAAGAGTGCTTGAGGCTGTGCGTGGACTACGCCAAGGGCCGCAAACTGTGGGGTCAGGAGATCGCCCAGTTCCAGCTGATCCAGCTCAAGTTGGCGAACATGGAAGTGGCGCGAATGAACGTGCGCAACATGCTGTTCCGGGTGATCGAGGCGGCGCAGACCGGAGCACAGATCTCGCTGCCGGAGGCGTCGGCGATCAAATGGTATTGCTCGCAGGCCGCGACCGACGTCGCGATGGATGCCGTGCAACTGTTCGGCGGCAACGGGTACATGACCGAATACCGTGTCGAGCAGCTCGCCCGCGACGCCAAATCGCTGATGATCTACGCGGGAAGCAACGAGGTGCAGATCACCCACGTGGCGCGGGGCTTGCTCAACTAACTCCCGCCGAACAGACGTGAAACCCCCTATTTTCGGGCCAAACTGGGGGCTTTCGCGTCCCCTACTTACGTGGCTCAGCTCGGGCTAGGAACGGTGCGCGCGTGAGCTCTGGTACAGGCAGATCGCGGCGGCCGCCGCCACATTGAGGCTTTCGGCCTCACCCGACATCGGAATCCGAATGCGGTGAGCCGCCATCGCCGCCAACTCCGCGGGTAGCCCATGGGATTCGGGCCCGAACAGCCACGCGGTCGGCCCGGAGAGATCGGCGTCGTCGAGGCTGACCTCACCGTCGACGGTGGTCGCCAGCACCCGCAGACCCGCACTACAGAGTGCGGAAACCGCTCCCCCGGCGTCGGTTTCGGTCACCACCGGTACCGCGAAGATGCTTCCGGCGGAGGCGCGAAGACACTTGCCGTTGTAGGGGTCGACGCTGTTGCCTGCCAGCACGACCGCGTCCGCACCCATCGCGTCGGCGATTCGGATCAGCGTGCCCGCATTACCGGGCTCGGAAATCTCGGCAGCCACCGCGACCAGCCGTGGCTGATCGGCCAGCACGTCGTCGATGCTCGTCGGCGGCACTTCGCACACCGCGACCAGCCCGACCGGTGTCACGGTGTCCGACAGTGCTTTTGCGGCGCGGTCGGTGACGACATGGGCGGGCACGTCGGCAAGCATCGACCCGAAGCGGGTCAATGCGGCTTCGGTGACGAAAACCTCGATCACGAGGTTGCGTCGCAACGCCGCCTCGACGAGGTTGGGCCCCTCGGCGAGGAAGCGTGCGGCACGGCGCCGTCCGACGTGGCGGTGCAGCTTGATCGCTGCCGCCACCCGGTCAGAGCGCTCGGTGAGCGTCAGGCAGCCTCGCCGGACGGTGCGTTGACGTCCTCGGGCAGCGCGCCCTTGGCGACGTCCACCAACGCGGTGAACGCGGCCGGGTCGCTGACTGCGATCTCGGCGAGGTTCTTGCGATCCACCTCGACTCCGGCGGCCTTCAGGCCCTGGATGAGTCGGTTGTAGGTGATGTCGTTGGCGCGGGCAGCCGCGTTGATCCGGGAGATCCACAGCTTGCGGAACTCGCCCTTGCGGGCACGCCGGTCACGGTAGGCATAGGTCAGCGAATGCAGCTGCTGCTCTTTGGCTTTGCGATACAGCCGGGACCGCTGGCCGCGGTATCCCTTCGAGGCCTTGAGTATTGTCCGCCGCTTCTTCTGGGCGTTGACTGCGCGCTTCACGCGTGCCATGGGGGTGTTCCTATTCTCGTTCGGTCTAACAGGTCAATGGAGGCGCTGAAACTAGCCGTTCAGCAGCTTCTTGACGCGCTTCTTGTCGTTCGCCGACACCTCAGTGCGGCCCGCCAGCCGACGGGTGCGAGTGCTGGGCTTCCACTCGAGCATGTGCCGACGGTTGGCCTTCTCGCGGACGATCTTTCCGGTTCCGGTTTTGCGGAACCGCTTGGAAGCGCCGCTGTGGGTCTTCGCCTTGGGCATGTGTCCTCAGTTCTGTGATGTATCGGTCTGTGCTTCGCTGGGCTGAGCGCTTGCGCGCTGCGCAGCCGGGGCGTCTGCATCGTGCGCCGCCTTGGCGCGAGTCTTCGCGCCGCGATGCGGTGCCAGCACCATCGTCATGTTGCGCCCGTCCTGCTTGGCTGACGTCTCGACGAAGCCGTAGTCGGCGACGTCGGCGCCAAGGCGCTGCAACAGCCGGTAGCCCAGTTCGGGCCGCGACTGCTCGCGTCCGCGGAACATGATCGTCACCTTGACCTTCGACCCCGCTTGCAAGAAGCGGACGACGTGGCCCTTCTTGGTCTCGTAGTCGTGAGGGTCGATCTTGGGGCGCAGCTTCTGTTCCTTGACGACGGTCTGCTGCTGGTTCTTGCGAGACTCGCGTGCCTTCTGAGCCGTCTCGTACTTGAACTTGCCGTAGTCCATGATCTTGCAGACCGGCGGCTTGGCGTCCGGCGCTACTTCGACAAGGTCGAGATCGGCATCCGCGGCGACGCGGAGGGCGTCTTCGATGCGCACGATTCCTACCTGCTCGCCACCCGGTCCGATCAAGCGGACTTCAGGTACTCGAATGCGCTCGTTGACGCGGGTCTCAGTGCTGATGGGGCCTCCTATGTTGTCCTCTTCGAGGAGCCCGCACCATCAGCACAAAGGCCCTGCATAAAGCAGGGCCCGTAGCCGACCAGGACAGCCACTACAGTGGCTGAGACCGGACCGCTGAGCCAGTGTGGCCAACGGTGGGAGCGGGACTCCACTTGCTGTCCCTGGCGTATGCCGGGACGGTCGCGCGTGCCAGTCTATCAGGCTTGACGTCCTCCCCGGACTGCCCGGGGATTGCAACCCGATCCCATCGACTAGGCGGCAGGAGTAACGAGTTGAGGTTCACGGTTCGCAGACCGCCTGTTGACGAGGTCTCCCCGTGCTGTCACCGCCCGTCCGGCGGCGATGTTGCGTGCAGCGTTGACGTCGGCGTTGCACCGGCCAGCGGTGCAGGCTTGGCACTCGAAGACCGCTTGGCTCTTGCGGTTTCCGGGAGCGATGTGCCCGCACGCCGAGCATCGTTGCGACGTGTACGCGGCCGGCATCTGTTCGACCCGACCAGAAGCTTTGTGCTGCACCCGCGTGGCGAGAAGCCCCCAGCCACTGCGGCAGATCTCCCGGTTCAGGCCACGCTTCTGCGCAACACCCTCGCCGGGTCGCTCGAGAGTGCCCTGCGCAGAGCGGGTCATCGCCCGGACGTCGAGTGCTTCGATTCGGATCGTGTCGAAGCGGCGAGCAATGTCTGTGGTGGCTTTCTCCACCCAGTCCTTGCGCCGGTCGGCCTCACGGGCTCTCAGCTTCGCGATCGCAAGTCTTGTTCGTCCGCGCCGGTTGGAGCCACGTTTGGCCCGGGCGAGTCGCTGCTGCAGTACCGTCAACCGTTTGGCCTCACCGCGGGTCAGACTGGGTGCGTGCAGCAGTTCGCCGGTCGACAGCGCCGCCGAGACGACAACACCGCGGTCGATGCCCACCACGCTCCCATCCCGGGGCCCGCAGATCGGAGCGGGGATGTGGGCGAATGCGATATGCCAGCGGCCGGCCTGATCACGGGTAACCCGGTAGGACTTGACACCCTCGGGCACTGGCCGCGACAGCCGAAACCGCAGCCAGCCCACCTTGGGCACCCAGACCCGACCAAAGCGGCGGTTCAGTCGCACTACGTGATGCGGTTTCAGCGCGACCTGCCGAAACCCTACGTGCACACCGGCTTTGCGCCATGTCGGGCGGCCATGGGTCCCATTGAAGAAGTTTTGCATGGCCTGCGCGAAATCCCGCAACGCCTGCTGCTGCACCGTCTGACTCCCAGTACGAAGCCACCCGTACTCGGCGCGAGCCGCCGTCAACTGCGCGCATTGCTCGACATAGCCAGGAGCCTTGCGACCCGGTTGCCAATGCAGCTGCTGCTCCACCGCCAGATTCCACACAAACCGCGCGTCACGGCAATGCGCCAACAAAGTCACCTCCTGCTCAGGAGTGGGCAAGAGCCGAAAACGCGACATAGCCGCACCGTAGACGCAGTCACCGACAAGCTCGTCGCACACGACGTTCGCGCATCGCATCGAGCCCCTTGCCGGGCCAAAGGCCAGCGATTCCAGCCGAAGGAGATCCGATGACCGATGTTCCTGACATCCGCGAGCTCGCCGAAATTCCCGCGATCGAGGTCATCACCCGGGCGGCGGTGATGCTGATGAGCGCCGCGGCGGAGAAACTCGGTCTGTCGGCGGAGAACCCAGATGACAGCCCGCATCGTGATCTCGACGAGGCGCGCAGGCTGATCACCGCCCTCGCCGGCCTGGTGACCGCGTCGGCGGAATACCTCGGCCCGCACGCAGGACCCGTCCGCGACGGGCTGAAGAGTCTGCAGTTGGCCTTCCGCGAGTCCAGCGCCGCCCCCGATGAACCCGGACAGGGCCCAGGCGAGAAATACACCGGCCCGGTCTGGTAGCGCGGTCACACCCATTTCTGGGAATGAGCGAATATCCTCGCGGCCTATGACCCTCACTAGCCCGCCGCGGGTTCGGGCCGCCTCGAAATTCTCCTGGGTGCCCGCGGCCGCAGGCTGGACCGTCGGCATCATCGCGACCCTGTCGCTGATCGCGAGCGTCTCGCCGCTGGTGCGGGTGATCATCAGGATCCCGCGGGAGTTCGTCAACGATTTCATCTTCAACTTCCCCGACACCAGCTTCGCCTGGGCCTTCGTGCTGGTGCTCCTGGCCGCTGCGCTGGCGGCCCGCAAACGGCTCGCCTGGTTGATCCTCGTGCTCTACATGGTCGCCTCGATGGTGTGGAACATCGGCGACATCGTCACCGGCGACGAGACGTGGATGGAGGAGACCGGCGAGATGATCGGTCTCGCCTTTCACGTCGCCGCCATTGCATTCCTGGTGCTGGCCCGCAAGGAGTTCTGGGCGAAGGTGCGGCGCGGCGCCCTGTTCAAGGCGGCGGTGGCGCTGGTCGCCGGAATGGCCGTCGGAATCCTGGTCGGCTGGGGATTGCTGGAACTCTTTCCCGGCACGCTGGAACGCGACTACCGACTGGCCTATGCGGTCAACAGGGTCGCGGCGTTCGCCGGTGTGGGTTCCAACGCGTTCGACGGGCAGCACCCGCACGTGTTCGTCAACGCCCTGCTCGGCCTGTTCGGCGCGCTGGCGCTGATGGTGGCCGCGATCGTGTTGTTCCGCTCGCAGCGATCCGAGAACGCGCTCACCGGCGAGGACGAATCCGCCCTCCGCGGCCTGCTCGAGCTGTACGGAAAGAACGATTCGCTCGGCTACTTCGCCACCCGGCGGGACAAGGCCGCGGTGTTCGCACCCAACGGACGCGCGGCGATCACCTATCGCGTCGAAGTGGGTGTGTGTCTGGCCAGCGGCGACCCGGTCGGCGATCCGAAGTCATGGCCATCGGCGATCGAGGCCTGGCTTCGGCTGTGCCAGGAGTACGGCTGGGCCCCGGGCGTGATGGGCGCCAGTTCGGTTGCGGCGGAGGCGTTTCGCGCGGCAGGACTCAATGCGTTGCAACTCGGCGACGAGGCAATCCTGTATCCCGACGGCTTCCGGCTGTCGGGTGCCGACATGCGCGCGGTCCGCCAGGCGGTGACGCGGGCGCGGCGCGCCGGACTGACGGTGCGGATGCGGCGCCACCGCGACATCTCCCCCGACGAGATGGCCGAGGTGGTCAAGCGGGCCGACGCCTGGCGCGACACGGAAAGCGAGCGCGGCTTCTCGATGGCGCTCGGCAGGCTGGGTGATCCCGCCGATGGCGACTGTCTGCTGGTCGAAGCGCTGCAGAACCAGGAGACCGTCGTCGCGATGCTCTCGCTGGTGCCGTGGGGAAACAACGGAGTGTCGCTCGACTTGATGCGGCGGTCACCGAAGTCGCCCAACGGCACGATCGAATTCATGGTGACCGAACTCCTGCAGCAGTCGGAAGGCATTGGCGTCAACCGTGTTTCGCTGAACTTCGCAATGTTCCGGTCGGCGTTCGAACAAGGCGCGCAGCTCGGCGCGGGCCCGATCGCCAGGCTGTGGCGTGGACTGCTCGTCTTCTTCTCCCGATGGTGGCAACTGGAGACGCTGTACCGGTCGAACATGAAGTACAAGCCCGAGTGGGTGCCGCGGTACGCCTGCTACGAAGAAGCCCGGCTTGTTCCGCGGGTGGGCGTTGCGTCGGTGATCGCCGAGGGTTTCCTGGTCCTCCCGTTTTCGCGCCGCAACGAACAGCACACGGGGCAATACATCGCGGCGCCGGAGAATCTGATCGCAACAGGGCTGCTGCATCACGACGGCAGTGCCCCCGACGTGTCCGGGCTTGCGGCCGATCTGCCCGAGACCGGGGACGAGCCGCGGCTGCCCGAGCAAGTGCGGGTCCGGATGGCCAAACTCAAGGAACTGCAGGACAGCGGCGTGGACGCCTATCCCGTCGGGCAGGCACCCAGCCACACCGTGACCGAGGCGATCGAGGCCACCGACGGCTCGGGCGTGACGGTCGCGGGCCGCATCCTGCGGATCCGCGACTATGGCGGGGTGCTGTTCGCACAGTTGCGCGACTGGTCGGGTGAAGTTCAACTGCTGCTTGATAATTCGCAGTTGGATACCGGCACCACCGCAGACTTCACCGGCTCCCTCGACCTCGGCGACCTCATCGAGGTGACCGGCACGATGGGCAAGAGCAGGTTGGGCACCCGCTCACTGATCGTGAGTAGCTGGCGGCTGATCGGCAAGTGCCTGCGCCCGCTGCCCGACAAGTGGAAGGGGTTGACCGACCAGGAGGCGCGCGTGCGCGCCCGCTACGTCGACCTCGCCATCAACACCGAGGCGCGTGACTTGATCCGGGCCCGCAGCGGTGTCCTGCATGCCATCCGCGAAACACTGGTCGGCAAGGGCTTTTTGGAGGTGGAGACCCCGATCCTGCAGCAGATCCATGGCGGCGCCAACGCCCGCCCGTTCCTCACCCACATCAACGCATACGACCTCGACCTCTATCTGCGCATCGCCCCCGAGCTGTACCTCAAGCGGCTGTGCGTCGGCGGCGTCGAGCGGGTGTTCGAGCTGGGACGGGCGTTCCGCAACGAGGGCGTGGACTTCAGCCACAACCCGGAGTTCACGCTGTTGGAGGCATACCAGGCGCATGCCGACTACAACGTGTGGATCGACGGCTGCCGCGAGCTGATCCAGAACGCGGCACTGGCCGCCAACGGCGAACACGTGTTCCTGCGCCCAGCCGACGACGGCACTGTGGAGAAGGTGAACATATCCGGCCAGTGGGCGGTCAAGACCGTGCACGGCGCGGTCTCCGAAGCGCTCGGCGAACAGATCGGGCCGGAGACGGATCTGAAGACGTTGCGCAGGCTGTGCGACGCCGCCGACATCCCCTACCTCACCCATTGGGATGCCGGCGCGGTGGTGCTCGAACTGTACGAGCGGCTCGTCGAAGACCGGACCGAGGAACCCACGTTCTACAAAGATTTCCCGACGTCGGTGTCGCCGCTGACCCGGCCGCACCGCAGCATCCCAGGGGTCGCCGAACGCTGGGACCTCGTGGCGTGGGGTGTCGAGCTGGGCACCGCCTACAGCGAACTCACCGATCCCGTCGAACAACGCAGGCGGCTGCAGGAACAGTCATTGCTGGCCTCTGGTGGCGATCCGGAGGCGATGGAACTCGACGAAGACTTCCTTCAGGCCATGGAGTACGCGATGCCGCCGACGGGCGGACTGGGCATGGGAGTCGACCGGGTGGTGATGCTCATCACCGGGCGCAGCATCCGCGAAACGCTGCCATTTCCGCTGGCCAAACCTCGTTAGCAGGTACCTCACAGCCAGTTACAAGGTAGGGGCGTCACCATATTGCCGTGACGTTACCCGACTCGTTTCGCCACCACCTTTCGCTGATGCACGGCTGGCTTCCGGTCACCGTGCAGGTTATCGCCGCCGTGGTACTGATCGCCGCGGTCAGTCGTCGCAGCGGCCGCTGGCAGGTGCGCTGGTTGCCGTGGGCGCTGATCGTCGGCGCCGCACTCGCCACATCGGCCTACTGGTACGTCGCGTCCCAGGGACTGTCCGATAGCCCCGCGCCGCATGCGCTGTGGATCTGGGTCGGGCTCACCGGTTTCGCGGCAGCCGTCTTGGTGGCCGGTTGGCGGCGCTCGCGGTGGTGGCGGCGCGGCGTCTCGCTGGCAGCGCTGCCGCTTACCCTGCTATGCGCTGGGCTCGCATTGAACCTGTGGGTCGGCTACTTCCCCACCGTGCAGACGGCGTGGAACCAGTTGACGGCCGGACCGCTGCCGGACCAGACCGATGCAGTCGCCGTGATGGCCATGCAACAAGAGCGCAAGATCCCGCCGACAGGCACCGTGGTGCCAGTCGACATCAGCGACACCGCATCGGGTTTCCGGCACCGCGGCGAGCTCGTCTACCTCCCACCGGCCTGGTACGCCACCAATCCGCCGCCGAAACTACCGACCGTGATGATGATCGGTGGCGAGTTCAACACACCAGCCGACTGGTTGCGCACCGGCGGCGCGGTGAAGATGCTCGACGACTTCGCCGCCGCCCATCATGGGAATGCGCCCGTCGTCGTTTTCGTCGACCCGGGCGGTGCCTTCAACAACGACACCGAATGCGTCGACGGCAGCCGCGGCAACGCCGCCGACCACCTGACGAAAGACGTTGTCCCATACATGGTCTCGCACTACGGCGTGAGCGCCGACCGCTCAAAATGGGGCATCGTCGGCTGGTCGATGGGTGGCACCTGCGCGGTCGACCTTGCGGTGATGCATCCGGACATGTTCAGCGCCTTCGAGGACATCGCCGGAGACATCGGACCCAACTCGGGCAACAAAGATCAGACCATCTCGCGGCTGTTCGGCGGCAACGCCGACGCATGGGCGGCATTCGACCCGACGACCGTCATCACCAAGCACGGCCCGTACTCGGGATTGGCCGGGTGGTTCGACGTCAACGGCTCGACGGCGACAATTCAGCGTGCCACGAACGATCAGGCCGCGGCCGCGAACTCGTTGTGCGCGTTGGGCTCAGCGAACGGAATCAATTGTGCGGTGGTGAGCCAGCCGGGTAAGCACGACTGGCCGTTCGCATCGCACGCATTCGCCGCCGCCCTGCCGTGGCTGGCCGGCCAGATCGGCACACCGGATGTGCCGCCGACCCCGTTGCCGTCCGCGGCGGGAAGCCCGACGTTTGAACAAGCCGCCGCGAGGTGACCATGATCGGTCATGGCCGCAACGCTGCGACGGTGGATGTTCGAACGGCACTCCAATCCGTGGAGTGCGTGGACGCGCTGGGCCAGCGCACCGTTGGTGCTGGTGCCGGTGTGGACTCGGCGTCCACGTGAAGCCGCGCTTGTCGCCGCCTGGCTTGCCCTGAACCCGGTGGTCTTTCCCAAACCCGCACATAATCGCGCCTGGGCCACCCGAGCGATCCTCGGCGAGGAGCTGTGGGCGACCGACCGACCCAAGGACGCCGCGATGGTCGTCATGGCCGCCACGTCGGCGGCCGCGGCGGTAGCGGTCACCGCAGCGGCACACCGTCGGCGCACCCCCGCGGTGTTGGCCTGTGCCACCCAAATGGCGCTGACGCTGTTCTACTGGGAACAGATGACCCGCTACTGGGAGCGCTATCGCTGTTCGGCGGCGGACAGCAGGTTTTCGACAGGGTCGTGATAACCGACCGGGCTGAACAACTGCCATTCACCCGGCACACCCTTCAGGGCGTGCGCGCCACGATCTTCGAAGGTAATTCCCGAACCGTAAACGAGGTCCTTGACGGTGTTCGACACGAGTACTTCTTTCGCACCCGCCGTCGCGGCGATCCGCGCCGCGATGTGCACGGCGATTCCGCCGATGTCGTCGCCTCGCCGCAGACACTCGCCGGTGTGCAAGCCGGTGCGGATGTCGAGGCCGGTTTCCGGCATACGCTCCGCGAGCGCCGCCGCGCACAGGACCGCCCGGGTGGGGCCGTCGAACGTCGCAAGCAGTCCGTCACCGGTGTGCTTCACCAATCGGCCCTGGTATGCCCCGATTTCGGATCGCGCCATCTCATCGTGGCGCTCAAGCAGTTCCCGCCAGCGTTGATCACCGACATCGGCTGCGCGTCGGGTGGAGTCGACGATGTCCGTGAAAAGCACTGTGGCCAAGACCCTATCGGGTACACCTTCGTGCCGTTGGCCCGTCAAGAACTCCTCCACCTCGCCGGTGATCGCGGCCGCATCACCGACATACGGAAGGTGGTCGACACCGTCGAGTTCGACAAATTTCGCTCCTGGGATCGCAGACGCCAGCTCGCGTCCCATCTCGATGGGCATTGCCTCGCCTCGGCGATGCATTATGAGCGTCGGGATGCCGATACTCTCCGCTATGCCACGCAAATCGGGCAGCTGTGTAGCCGCTTGCCAGGTCAGGAGGGCCATTTTCGGGCTCATAGCAGCCCTCTCCAACGCCCCGATCCGTTTCCTCGCCGTTGCATCGCCACGCAGAGATGGCGCCGCCCAGTCGACGGTCTTGCCGGCACCCCAGTCGTCGACCGATCTCCGCAAGGTCATCAGAAGCTCGGCTAAGCGGCCACGCACTGCCGAATCCGGTGGAACCGCCCCCGTCCCATAGAGAATCAAGGCGCTGACTCGTTCCGGGTATGTACCGGCGAAGAACAGACTGATCGGACCGCCTTCGGAGAATCCGAACAAGGCCGGTCGCCGACTCTCCGCCGCATTGATGACGGCGAGCAAATCATCGGCACGACTCTCGAGCGTTGGTGCGCCGTCGACCGGATCGGATAACCCAGTACCGCGTTTGTCGTACAACACCACCCGAGCGAACGAAGCGAGTTCTGTGACGAAAGCTCGCCACGGCGGATTTTCCCATTGCATATCCAGATGGGAGAACCAGCCAGGAACGACAATGAGGTCTCTCGGTCCATCACCGATTACCTGAAAGGCGACGTCGCCTTCAGGCCCCTTCGCATAGTGCGTCCGCGGCAGGTCGAACATGGACTGAGTGTCTCACCGCTGGAAACGGCCGACGGCGCTTCAACCAAAGCCGAGTACTGTGAGGCCATGTCCGGCGAAGCCACCGCTGACTCCGAACCAACGCCAACGCCGCGGGAGACCACCTCCGAAGCGATTGAGCCTCAACCGTCGACTCCCCCGCCCGCCGAGGCCGCCGACACCGGGTACACGTCTGATGGCGTGCCGACCTTCGAGTCGGTGCGGGAGAAGATCGAGACGCGTTACGGCACCGCGATCGGGGCCACCGAACTGGCAGCCGAGACTCCGGAGGGGCGCTCCGTCGAGGAGCAGTACGAAGAGCGTCAGCGCGCGGCCGCGGAACGCCTTGAACAGATTCGCAAATCGATGCACACCGAAGAAGGCGAGTCTCAGTAGTCGGATTCAGCGGCGAGAACCTCGGCGAGGAACGCGTCGCTCGCAGGCGCCGCCAGCCGTCCCCGCGCGAAATCTCGGACCCGCTGGCGCGTTTGCGGTGACTCGTCGACGTCGGCCCCCACCGTTACCATGGTCGGCTCCCAATCATGGTTCCAGGCAATCGATTCCGTCACCGGCTCCCGGTGTGCATCGACCAGCGCGAACCTCGCCTGTCCACGGTCGTCCAGGGCGCCGGCACCGCTGAGATCGCCCGAGTGCAGCCGCACCGGGATGCCGCTCGGCGAGTCGCCACCCGACAATTGCACGCCGACAACTGCATTCGCCTCTGGCCTCGCCTCGATGATCCAGCCGATGGTGTTCTCCGCCGCGTCGAATACAGCGGGCGGAACTCCGGACCAGTCGAGTGAGCTCGTGCCGCTCGCGATCGCAGCTGCTGCGCGCTGTCCGCGATCGGCGCCTGCGGCGAGCGCATAATCATCGCGACGCGGTGCCACCGGGGGCGGCTCGGCAAGGACGATCCCGGCGTCGTCGGTCAGCTCGCTCGCGGCTCGAACCAACTCCACCACGCGCGGATCTCCGCCCTGGACAAGGGCATTCAATGCCGAGGAATGCGGTGCGAGGAGCCCAGCCACATCCGAGTCGAGGGTGTCGTCGGCGAAGAAGTCCTGTGCGGCCGCCGTCAGCAGCGCGATCTCGGCGTCGACCAGTGCAGCGTCGAGGGCGGCGATGCCATCGCGGTGACTCGCGGGCCACCAGCGTCGCATCCAATGGCCGAGCGCCAGCCGTCGCAGCTGATCGACCGACCCGGGTAGTAGACCGACACCGTTCACGTCGATCGTCTGCGCGTCGTCCGGCGGGCGTCCGTCCACCGCCGCTGCCAGTGCGCTGTGACCGGACTCGCCGAGCACCCGCCATAGCCAGTCCGCACGCGCCAGATCCGTGAAGGCGATCGATGCCGGGCCGGGCTCGTCGTCGATCGCCCACGACAGCACGGCGCCGCTCACTTCCAGCACCGCGACGAGCGGACTCGGCGCGACCGGCGGGCCGGTGCTCCAGAGTCCGGAATCGGCGACCAGTTTCATCCCGCCACCTGCAACATCGACTTGATCCGCTGGCGGTGATCGAGGCTCACCGACCGCGCCACGCCCTCGAGCAGCGACCGGACGTGGTCCACGTCCCCGCACGGCTCCTGCCAGACGTCGCGGCCGTGCAGGCGCGCCCACAGCCGGCTCAGGTACGGGCGGGCGAACGCGGAGAGGTCGTCGATCACCTGCTGCTGGCGCGGGTGGATCGGGCCGCCCTCGGCCAGATAGCGGCGCGCGTGCATCACGTAGGCCTCTTTGCGCAGCCGCGCCTGGATCAGGCTCGCCAGTTCGTAGCGCGGCACGACGTCGGTCAGCGGTGCGAGATCCACCGCGATCTCGATCCCGGCTATCAACGCGGCCTGATTGTCCTCGGCCAGCAGCCCCCACGGCGCACAGGACCTGTCGACCTCCTCCGCGCACAGCAGCGGCACGTCGGGCAGTTCGTCTCGATCCAACGCACGGCGCAGGGTGGCCCGAACACGGTCGACGACGCAACGATTCAGCGGCCGATCGCTTGCGGTCCCCCCGACGATCACCGGTGGTTGTTGTGGCTCAACCGAACTCAAGCCGAGATTGACGATCGACCACGGCATCTGCGTCGCCGCGTCATGCGCCTTCGCACCGAGGTTGTACGGCGTCGCATCAGCGATCAGCGCCGACCACACCCGCTGGCGAGCCACCGATTCGCGGTGGCTCTCGGCAGGCCCGAGAACTGTTGTCAGGCCCGAGAGGAACGGGCCGGTGATCTCGGTGCCCGCGCGCACGTCTCGCCAACTGTGTCTGACCTGTTCGGAAAGTTTCGCGATGACCTGCTGATCGCTCACGAACTGGTTGAGCACCTCGATGGCGGTGCGGTCGCGGTCGTCGTGAATTTCCCGCAGCACGGTCGTCGCCGCGTCGTGATCCTGTTCCGACGGCGCCCCCTTGACCACGGCGAGCTCGAAACACACCGGGAAATACAGTTCCTGCGCATTGCCGGTGGTGATGCGCAGCCTGCGACGTTCGCGCTTGAGGACCTCGAACCACGCCGCGGCGGCGCGCAGCGCGGGTCCGTTGCCGACGATCAGTTCGTGCATCGCCGACGCGACGTCGGCATCGACGAACGGCGCCGAGTACTGCGTGTTCGAGCGGAGTCGAAGCACCAAGGGGTCGATGATTCGCTTGATTGTCCTGCGCAACGGGCCGCCGTCGTCCCCGCTGAACACCTCGACGCCGGGTCCGATCGCCCGCCACGCCCGGTCGATCACGGCTTGGCGCGGCCGCATCACGGCGATCGCCGTGGCGGCTCTGGCCCGCGTGGTCATCCCTAGAGGATAGGAGTGGTGGTGAACATCTCCTAGCGGAAAAGTTGGGTTCGGTAGACGGTGCGCTGTAAGAACCTAATGGCATGGCTGCTGCGTTGTTCCTCATTGTTCTGGCCGTTATCGGAGTCGGCATCGCGGCGGCTCTCCTGCTGACCCGCCCCGTCGCATCGGCGAAGCCGAACGTCGCACCCGACGTAGGAATCGGCACCGTTCGGCAGATCACCGACGTGGTCACCATGGAGGTGGAGAGCGTGACGGGCGTGCGGTTCACCGGCCGACTGCGCGATGACACCGTCGCCTCGGCGCTGCGTCCCGGGGCGGTGTTGATGGTCGCGTTCGACCCTGCTGCACGCGAACACCTTTCGCTGGCCGACGACATGTTGGCCGTCCGTGCCGCCTTCGAACAGATGCTGGTCGACAAGGGCCTGGTCACCGGAGAGCAGCTTGACCTGATTCGGCACGGCACGCGATCACGCGGTGTCATCACCGGGATGCGGACCACCGGCGAAGCCCGCGAGGACTACCGGGAGGTCGAGCTCGACGTGATGGTCAGCAGACCCGGCGGCGGCCAGTTCGCGGTCCACAAGACCGCCCTGATACCGGCTTCGTCGATGGCGAAGGTGTCGCCGGGCAGTGTCATCGACACTTACCACCGGCCCGGCGACGAGTCTGAGGTCGCCGTCTCCGTACCGCCCAGTTGATTTCAGCGTGCACCGTCGACGGCGAAGGTGACCAGCGCAGCCCAATAGAGTGGGCTGGCGGTCACATCGCCGTAACGCCAGCGCCGCATCTGATCGCGCTGCCAGCGGTTCACCGCGGCACCCGCATCGGTGTCTTCGTGGGCCCGATCGACGGCGACGATCGCATCAACCATCGGATCAGCGGTCGTCTCAACGGAAGTCGGCGCGAACTGCCGGTAGCCGGCCGCGGTGGGCAGCGACCACAGCGTCGCGGTCACCAGTTGCGCGCCGCACAGGATCATCGCGGCCACCAGCCCCGTCGCCTCGTCGAACTGATAGTCGCCACCGGATGCGCACGCGAGCAATGCGATGCGGGGCGGAAACGGCACCTTGGCCGACATCAAATCCGACGCGGTCAGCGGACGGTGGTCCGCAAGGTGCAGCGCCGCGCGGTCCGCATGACCGACATCGCCGTCTGCCGCCGTCGCGTGGCCGACGTAGAGCAGCCGGCTCGGCGACTGCGCGAGGAGGCCGGCCAGCCATGCCCGGCCGGCATCGGTGCGCCGGAACAGCTCGACCGCCGTTGCGACACCGGGAAGTACGGGTCGCCGTTGAATCAAATCGCCGAAATGGCGCGCCAACGGCGTCTCCGGAGACGGTCTGCCGAGGACCGAGCCGAGCGGCGAGTCAGGCCGCTGCCCCGGCACCCGCGGATCGAGTACCAGCAGCGGCGGCCCGTCCTTCCTGCTGTCCCAGTCGAGGGCCGTGCGCGATGCGTTGACGATGTTCGGCGGCGCCGCCATCAACACGTCGACGAGCTCGATCAGCCGAAATCCGTCGTTACCCGGCATCGCAAGGGCGGCCCAGGGCACCCTGGCGAGCCGTGCGCTCGGCGAGACGAACAGTGCTGCGCGCGGCGACGCCGCGCAGTCAGTCAACAGTTGCCATGCGGGTGCGGCGAGCAGTTCGGAGCCCAGGTCGCGGGCGATCTCCAACTCGGCGGACGGCGACGAGAACGGACCTGTGGCGATCGCGCGTTCCACCGCGTCGCGCTGGGTCTCGGAGCCGTGCGGGTCCGGCAGGGCCTGTGCGAGTTTCTCCAGTGCCGCAACCACGGTCGGCTCCTCGACCACCCAGGTGACGGTCCGCGACGGCTGTCCGACGACGCGCAGGCTGGCATAGGTGGCGACGCCGACGTCGGCGAACCGCAGAACCAGCGTCTGCCGCTGGGGGGCGCTCACGGCCACGTCGACCAAGCGACCTCGTCGGCGGTGATGTCGCGGCCGTACCGCTGATACGCCAACTCGCGATACCGGCTCATGATCGGCGGCGTATCGGGATCCATGCGCAACGGTGGCAATGGACCCAGCCGGGTCAGTCCCCCGGCGACCGAGGCCGACGGCGACCCCGCGGCCACCAGCGCGTACTCATCGTCGGCCTCGACGGGGACGGCCGCGGTGGCGGCGCCCATCCATTGCTCTCCTGCGCTCTCCGTCGGCTCGGTGCTGAAAGCGCCTCGCGCACAGTGGTACTCGACGAGCTCGCTCAGCAGGTCAGCGTTCCCCCACTCATAGGCCACGGCGAAGGCACCTGCCAGGATCCGTGCGGACACCAGGGTGGCCCAACGCATTCTGGCGTCGGCGTCGACGATCGCGTGGCGAACCGAGTCCACCGCGAGGGCGGCAGGCACCTTGAGGTCGGCGGCCTGTTCCAGCTTTGCCGCGGCATTAGCCGGATCGGCCAGCGCCTCCGCGCGCAGGATACTGCCCATGTGGTCGTCGAGCCTGGCGTACTGCAGCCAGCTGTGGCGCGGCCATGAATCGAGGAGTTCCCGCGCCTCGGCGGCCTTCTCGGCCGCGGCATCGAACCGGCTACGAAGAATGTCTACCCAGCTGCGCTGCAGCAGGATGCGATGGATGTGCAGTGGCTTCTCCACGTCACGCCAATGCTGCTCAGCATGCCCGAAACGCTCGTCGGCGTCGTCTAGCTTGTCCAGCGCCATCGCGATCAACCCGAGGTAGAGCCAGCTTCGGGAAACATCGTGCGCCCGGTAGCCCTCGGCGATCGCCGGATACGCCTCGTGCACCAGCGTCTGGGTCTCCCACACGTCGCCCGACGCCCACGCCGCTGTGCCTCGTTCGAGTTGTGTTCTTGCTCTTGCCAATTCCCATCCTCGAGCTTCGGCGCGGGCGCCCGCTCGCCGCAGCCACGGCTCGGCTTCCGACAGCCGGCCCGTCTCGACGCAGAAGCGACCGTAACCGGTGGCCCCCTGGACCAGCAGATGGTCATCGACCTCACCGCCGTCGCCGGGCCGGTCGATGGCTTCGATCACCTTCTCCCACAGCGGAACCGACTGGACATGAAGGTCGTCGTCGCACAGCGCTACCGCGCAGAAGATCTGCGCGTAGGTGATCAGGAACCGATGCTCGGCCGCGAGATCGGGATGGGCCGCAGCCAGAATCGTCGCTGCACAAGACGTACAGGGCGAGCTCGGCGCCCTCATGGTCGCCGTGCGCGGCCGCCGCGAGTCCCGTCCGTAGAAACTGCGCCCGGCGTGAGTACCTGGACAGCATGTGGTCGATCTCGACGTCCGACATCGTCACCTGCGCAGCGGCTTCAGGGTTCGTGCCCGCCCGTATCGACCGGTAGATCGCCAGGCAGTCGTCGATACGACGGATGCACTCCTCGGTGCCGTTGTATGCGGTGCGCACCAGATAGATCTCGCCGAGCATGGCGAAGATCTCCAGAAGAAGATCGTCCCGCTCGCCATCCTCGATCTGCTCACCGAGGCCGACAAGCAGGTCCCTCGCCGCCACCTCATCGGCGGCGAAGATGAGTTGACGCGCCCGCTCGAGCTCGTCGGGGATGCTCATGTCGCAATCTTAGGAAGCGGCGGGCGCGCAACGCACGCCCGCCGCCCGGCTGGCGCCGATTATTTGCAGCTCACCGTCACGGTGAACGGCTTGGTGACCATGCCGGCCATCGGGTTCTTGATGTCGGCGCCGGTGGCTTCACCCGTGATGGTGTAGGTGCTGCCGTCGACCTTGACGTCGGCCGAACCGCTCTTCACGCCGCCCACGTTGCTGACCGCGAGGGCGCTTCCGTCGACCACCATGGCCAGCGATTCCACCGACGGCGCGGCGGCGTCGGTCATCAGGATGCCCAGGCCCTGCTGGCCACCGACTGCCCCGCTGGCGACGGTGATCTTGCCGCCCTGCTTGACGCACGTCACGGAGTTGAGATCCAGGCCAGCCAGATCCTTACCGTCGACCTTGACCTCGGTGCTACCGCCCGTGCTGGCCTGCGTGTCGCCGGCAGACGCGGTCGAGGCGCTCTTGTCGTCCGAACATCCCACCAGCAGCGCGGCACCCGCGAGAAGTCCCAGCGCACCCGCGACAACTCGATTCATTGTCTCGTTCCCTTCGTTCGTGCGTCGCCTCGATGGCGGCGTCGAGATGAAGTCAAGACGGGCCCGACCGCTACCGATCCCAAACTTTGTCGGGCGGCGAAGGTACGGTTCGCAGGCGATGCGGTCATTCACGGACGCCGAACGGCGGGCACGTCTGGCGCGGCGGCATTTCCTGGCGGCGCCTGTGGACTCGATGGACCAGGCCGTCGCGGACCTCGTCGGGCTGCACGCCACCGACCCCGCCACGCCCTACCTGTCGCTGTGGGCCCGGCTGCCGGGCTTCGCGGTGGCCGACCTCGACGACGCGCTGTACCAGCGACGCGGCCTGGTCAAGCATCTCGCGATGCGCCGCACCCTCTGGGTGGTCGGCTCCGATGACCTGCCCCACATCCAGGCCGCGGCGAGTGACCGCGTTGCCGACAACGAACGTCGAAAACTGGTCGCCGATGTGCAGAAGGCGGGTATCGCCGTCGACGGCGACAAATGGCTCGACCGCGCGCGTGACGCGGTGCTCGGCCACTTGGCCGAAAACGGGCCGACCAACGCCAGGCAATTGCGCGCGGCCCTGCCCGAACTGGCGGGCAGCTACGACCCCGCACCCGGAAAGCGTTGGGGCGGAGACACTCCCCTGTCCCCTCGGGTGCTGACCGCGCTGTCCGTGCGTGGCGACATCATCCGCGGCCCCAACGAGGGAACCTGGACGACATCACGGCCGCAGTGGGCCGCAGCGACAGACTGGTTCGCCGACTCGCCCGGTGTCGCCGCGCTGGAGGCGGCTCGCGCACAGCTGGTTCGCACCTGGCTGCGGACCTTCGGGCCGGCGACCGTCACCGACATCAAGTGGTGGTTCGGCAACACGCTGACCTGGGCGCGGCATGCGCTGCGCGACGTCGACGCGGTCGAGGTCGACCTGGACGGGACACCCGGTGTGGCGCTGCCCGACGATCTCGAGGTGGAGGCCGAACCCGACCCGTGGGGCGCACTTCTGCCCGGCCTGGACGTGACCACGATGGGTTGGTATGACCGCGATTGGTATCTCGGTGAGCATCGCGGTCAGGTATTCGACACCAATGGCAACGCCGGACCGACGGTCTGGTGGAACGGCCGGGTGGTCGGCGCCTGGACTCAGGACGACGGCGGACGCGTCGAGCTGCGGCTGCTGGACGATGTCGGCCGCGACGCGCGCAAGATGCTGACCCGCCAGGCCGATGAGCTGACCGATTGGCTGGACGGGGTGCGGATCAGCCCACGCTTCCCGTCGCCGCTGTCACGCGCCGGTCGGTGACGGCCGGGCCGGCGCACCGCGTGCGACCACGACCGGCATGGACGTCGACGTATTGGTGCGCAGGATCGTGTGCACCACGTCGACGAGGTCCTCGACCGGCATCAGCTGGCCGGGCATGCACCCCCGCGAAATCCACTGCGGGTAAAACTCCCCGGCGAGCTCCCGGTCCCAGCCGACGCTGAATCCGGTGGCGGAGTCCCCGTCCCCGCCTGCGCATTCGCCGACGATCAGGTTGGTGAAACCGATGTCTGGATGCTCGGCGCGCCACGCCTCGATGAGCCTCTCGAGCGCGGCCTTGCTGACGCCGTATGCGGCGAGCCCCGGCCACGGCGGACCGAAGGTGCCCGCGTCGGAGGACAGATACACCACCTTGCCCGCCGACTCCGTCAGGTACGGAACGGCCGCTGCCGTCGCAACGGCGGCACCGGTGACGTTGGTGGCGAACACGCGGCGCCCAGGTGTCGGCATCGGTGTCGACGAGCCGCATGACCGAGCCGATCGCCGGGGTGTAGACCAGGTTGTCGATACCGCCGAGTCCCTCTGCCGCGGCGCTGATGGCCGAACGCACCGACGCCTCGTCGGTCACATCGCATTCGACCGCGACCGCATCCTGCCCGGCCTCCTTGGCCGCATTCTCGATCCGCTCACGACGACGGGCGAGCAGTGCCACCTGATCGCCGCGTTCGGCAAGTCCGAGTCCAATGCAGCGCCCGAGCCCGCTCGATGCGCCGATCACCACCGTTTTCGACATGGTCTCCTCGCCGGTCAATGCCCGGTAATGGCATTCTCAGTTTAGGAGAAGATACCTTACGCGCTGACCTTGCGGCGACGCCGCGTCGGCTTGGCGGGAACCACGTCGAGCACCTCGGACAGGAACTTTCCGGTGTAGCTCTCCGGCACCGCAGCGACGTCCTCGGGCGATCCCTGTGCAACGACGGTGCCGCCGGCCGAGCCGCCCTCCGGACCCAGGTCGATGATCCAGTCGGACGTCTTGATCACGTCCAGGTTGTGTTCGATGACGATGACCGTGTTGCCCTTGTCGACGAGGCCGTTGAGCACGGTGAGCAGCTTGCGGATGTCCTCGAAATGCAGGCCGGTCGTCGGCTCGTCGAGGATGTAGACGGTGCGACCCGTCGACCGCTTCTGCAATTCGGCGGAAAGCTTGACCCGCTGGGCTTCACCACCGGACAGCGTCGGCGCCGGCTGCCCGAGCCGCACATAGCCCAGCCCGACGTCGACCAGCGTCTGCAGATAGCGGTGGATCGAGGAGATCGGCTTGAAGAACTCGGCCGCATCCTCGATCGACATGTCGAGCACCTCGGAGATGGTCTTGCCCTTGTAGTGCACCTCGAGGGTTTCCCTGTTGTACCGGGCGCCGTTGCACACCTCGCACGGCACGTACACATCGGGCAGGAAGTTCATCTCGATCTTGATGGTGCCGTCGCCCGAGCACGCTTCGCAGCGACCGCCCTTGACGTTGAACGAGAACCGGCCCGGCTGGTAACCGCGGACCTTCGCCTCGGTGGTGGCCGCGAACAGCGAACGGATCTTGTCGAACACGCCGGTGTAGGTCGCCGGGTTCGACCGCGGTGTGCGACCGATCGGCGACTGGTCCACCCGTACCAGTTTGTCGACGTGGTCGAGGCCGTTGACCCTGATGTGTCTACCCGGAACCTGCCGGGCGCCGTTGAGCTTGTTGGCCAGCACGGAGGCCAGGATGTCGTTGACCAGCGTCGACTTGCCCGAGCCGGACACACCGGTGACCGCGGTCAGCACCCCGAGCGGGAACGACACGTCGATCTCGTGCAGGTTGTGTTCCCGCGCGCCCACCACCGTCAGCTGCCGCTTGCGGTCGATGGGCCGCCGGATGGCGGGCACCTCGATGCTCTCCCGGCCGGAAAGGTATGCACCGGTGAGTGATTCGCGGTTGCGCAGCAGTTCGTCGTACGGCCCGCTGTGCACGATCCGTCCGCCGTGCTCGCCCGCCATCGGGCCGATGTCCACCACCCAGTCGGCGTGCGCGATCGTGTCGAGGTCGTGCTCGACGACGATCAGCGTGTTACCCAGGTCCTTCAGCCGCAACAGCGTCTCGATCAACCGGCGGTTGTCGCGCTGATGCAGGCCGATCGACGGCTCGTCGAGCACGTAGAGGACCCCGACCAGACCGGACCCGATCTGGGTTGCGAGCCGAATGCGTTGCGCCTCACCGCCGGACAGTGTCGCCGCGGCACGTGACAGAGAGAGGTATTCCAGCCCGACGTCGAGCAGAAAGCCGAGCCGCGACTGAATCTCCTTGAGCACCTGGCCCGCGATCGCCTGTTCGCGCGACCCCAGCGTCAGCGAGTTGAGGAAGTCCGACGCGTCGGCGATCGACAACTCCGCCACCGCTGCGATGGACTTCTTGCCGTGCTTGCCCGCCGACAGCGTGACGGCCAGGATCTCCGGCTTCAGCCGGGTGCCGTCGCATTCCGGGCACGGCACGTCGCGCATGAAACCCTCGTAGCGCTCCTTCATCTGCTCGGAGTCGGTCTGCTCCATGCGCCGCTGAAGGAACGCCATCACGCCCTCGAAATCGGCGTAGTACGAACGGGTTCGGCCGTAGCGGTTCTTGTACCGGACGTGAACCTGCTCATCGCAGCCCTCGAGAAGCGCCTTGCGGGCCTTGGCCGGCAATTTCTTCCACGGGGTGTCGACATTGAAGCCGAGCTGATCACCGAGGCCGGCCATCATCCGGGTGAAGTACTCGGCCGTCTGGCCCATCGACCACGGCGCTATCGCACCTTCAGCCAGGGTGAGGTCCGGGTCCGGAATGACCAGGTCAGGATCCACCTCCTTGCGAATGCCGAGGCCCGAGCATTCCGGGCAGGCGCCGTACGGCGAGTTGAACGAGAACGACCGCGGTTCGAGATCGTCGACGGCCAGCGGATGTCCGTTCGGGCAGGCCAGCTTCTCGGAGAACCGCTGCTCCCGATGCGGGTGGTCGTCCTCGCGGTCGACGAACTCCAGCACCACGATGCCATCGGCCAGGTTCAGCGCGGTCTCCACCGAGTCGGTCAGCCGCTGTTTAGCGGACGCCTTGACCGTCAACCGGTCGACGACGACCTCGATGTCGTGCTTCTCCTGCTTCTTCAGCGTGGGCGGGTCAGTGAGCGGATACACGACACCGTCGACCCGAACCCTGCTGTAGCCCTGCGAGTTCAGCTTGTCGAACAGGTCGACGAACTCGCCCTTGCGGGTACGCACCACCGGCGCGAGCACCTGAAAGCGCAGGCCCTCGTCCATCGCGAGCACCTGGTCGACGATCTGCTGCGGGGTCTGGCGCGCAATCCGCTCACCGCACACCGGGCAGTGCGGCGTCCCGGCGCGCGCGTAGAGAAGTCGCAGATAGTCATAGACCTCGGTGATGGTGCCGACCGTCGACCGCGGGTTGCGGTTGGTGGACTTCTGGTCGATCGACACCGCGGGCGACAGGCCCTCGATGAAGTCGACGTCGGGTTTGTCCATCTGGCCGAGGAACTGCCGGGCATACGCCGACAGCGACTCGACATAGCGCCGCTGGCCCTCGGCGAAGATCGTGTCGAACGCCAGGGACGACTTGCCCGAACCGGACAGGCCGGTGAAGACGATCAGCGCATCGCGGGGTAGGTCGAGGTCGATGCCTCGCAGGTTGTGCTCCCGCGCACCCTTGACGATCAGGCGGTCAGCCACCCGGTTTTCCTCCCGAAGACATAGTTGGTGCCCATGCTATGTGCCACCTACGACAAGCCCCAGCCAAGGCCGATACCGTGAGCACCATGACTGTCGTCGACGATAACTACACCGGCCATGTTGAGCCCCGGACCGCCGCTCGCCGCAACCTTCCTGGTGCGTCGATCGTCAAGGTTTCGGTTGGCCCGATGGACAACAACGCCTACCTGGTCACGTGTTCCCAAACCGGCGAGACGCTACTCATCGACGCCGCCAACGACGCCGAGATCCTGCTCGAGCTGATCGAGCGGTACGCCCCGAAGCTGTCGCTGATCGTGACCAGCCACCAGCACCAGGACCATTGGCTGGCCCTGTCCGAGGTGGCCAAGGCGACGGGTGTGCCGACCGCGGCCCATCAGCTCGATGCCGACCCGCTTCCGGTGAAGCCGGACCGGATCCTGGCCAACGGCGACACCGTCGAGATCGGTGAGCTGTCCTTCGACGTCATCCATCTACAGGGCCATACCCCGGGATCGGTCGCGTTGGCACTGGACGGGGCCGACCCGGAAACCGGGGCCACCCACCTGTTCACCGGCGACTGCCTGTTCCCCGGCGGGGTGGGCAAGACGTGGCAGGAAGGCGACTTCGAGAAGCTGCTCGGCGACGTGACCAGCCGGGTGTTCGACGTCTACGGCGACTCGACGGTCGTGTATCCGGGCCACGGCGATGACACCACGCTTGGCACCGAACGACCTCACCTCGCCGAGTGGAAAGAGCGCGGTTGGTGATGGCCGCCGACAAGACGGTCGCCGTCGTCACCGGGGCCAGCCGGGGCGCCGGGCTCGGCATCGCCCGCGCGCTCGGCAGCCACGGGTGCACCGTCTACGTCACCGGGCGGACCACGCAGCCAGGCCAGTCTTCGCTCGGCGGCACGATCCATGAGACAGCCGAGTTGGTGACCGCCGCAGGCGGCGAGGGCATCGCCGTCGCTGTCGACCACGCCGACGACGAACAGACGAAGGCGCTCTTCGAACAGGTGCAGCGCGAGCAGGGCCGACTCGACATCCTGGTCAACAACGCGGCGATCATCCGCGACGAGATGATGGGCCGGACGCGGTTCTGGGAGGAACCCGTCAACGTCATCGACACCCTCGACGTCGGGCTGCGCAGCGGTTATGTCGCCACCGTCCACGCCGCACCGCTGATGCTCCCGCAACGCCACGGTTTGGTCGTCTTCACATCGGCCCCGGGCGCTGCCCACTACGTCTTCGGCCCGTCCTATGGCGTGCACAAGGCCGGTATGGACAAGATGGCCGCCGACATGGCGGTGGACTTCAAGGAGTTCGGCATCGCGTCGGTGTCCATCTGGATGGGCATCCTGCTCACCGAACGGTTCAAGAACATCGCCGCGGGCGCCCCGGAGAAGTTCGGTCGCATGCTCGATATCGCCGAGACTCCCGAACTGACAGGGCATCTCATCTGGGCGCTCTTCAACGATCCCGATCTCATGGAGAAAAGCGGCCAGACCTGGATCGGAGCCGAACTCGCGCGTGAGTACGGCATCGAAGACGACGACGGCCGCCAACCCCCGTCATACCGAGACCTTTATGGAATTCACCCAATCAGGCAGTTCACCCGCGTCTTGAGATGACGCGATGATCGCGCACTACGGGCGGGCCTGGCCGCTCGAACGCGGCGCCGGTATCAGCCTTGGGCGGGCACCGTCCAGGCGACCGGTAACCGCTTGATGCCGTGGAGTAACGCCGAGTACAGCATCGAGGGCTCCTCGGCCGCGACGATGTCGGGTATCTGGCGGTGCAGTTCTTCGAACAGCACCCGTATCTCACGGCGCGCCAAGTTCGCCCCCAGGCAGAAGTGGGCGCCGCCACCCCCATACCCGATGTGCGGGTTGGGATCCCGGGTCAGATCGAACAACCACGGATTGGCGAACTTGGCCTCGTCACGGTTGCCCGAGTTGTACCACAGGGAGATCTTGTCCCCCGCATTCATCTCGATGCCGTGCATCTCGATGTTCTGAGTCAAGTTGCGCCGCATGAAGATAACCGGGGTTGCCCATCGGACGATCTCCTCGACGGCGGTGCCGGCCACCCCGTCGAAATCCGACCACCACTTCTCTCGTTCCTCGGGATAGCGGGTGAGTGCCACCATGCCGTGACTGATGGCGTTGCGCGTTGTTTCGTTGCCCGCGGCCGACAACAGAATGAAGAACGATGCGATCTCGACCGACGTCAGGCGCTCACCGTCGACCTCGGCCTGCACAAGGCTGGTTGTGAGGTCCTCGCTGGGACTTGCTCGCCGTTCCTCGGCGAGGCGCACGGCGTAGTCGGCCATTTCGGTAAACACCGCCACGACGTCGGCGAAGTCGCCGGACACTTCGTCGTCGCCGACTCCCAAAATCACGTTCGTCCAGTGAAAGACTTTCGCCTCGTCTGCTTCTGGAATGCCCATCATGTCGCAGATGACCTGCAGCGGCAGCAACCCGGAGGCCTCGGCGACGAAGTCGGCTTCGCCGTCGCGATGCGTGGTGATCATGTTGGTCACGATTGTGCGTGCCCGGTCTCGCACGCTGTCCTCGATTCGGGCCACCACCTTCGGCGTGAACGCTCGGTTGACGATTGTGCGGAGCCGCAGGTGACGGGGGTCGTCGAGGCTGATCATCGACCCTGCGAACTCCGCGATCTCGGGCGGCACTTCGTTGAGGGAAGTGCTTGTCGGAATGGAGCTGAAGATCTCGGGATGGCGGCTGGCGTGGTGGATGTCGTCAAACCTGGTCAGCGCCCAGTGGCCGGCGCCCGCGGGGAAACCAGGGAAATCCGCAGCTTCAAAGAAGGTGATCGGTGACTCGCGTCGCAGCGTCGCGAACGCTCCATCGCGCAGGTCGTCAACGCGCTCCCAGAACTCGAGCGACCCGAGGTCGATGTCGCCGAGCGGTACGTCGGGCGGAGGAACGCCGTTTTCACGGCGCGCGATACCTTTCCGATGTGTCGTTGTCGTCATAATTTGCCCCTATCGGCAATTTGAGTGTCGCACCCCGGCCCGGTAACGATCGGAATTTGAGCCAGCCTTCGTGCGGATGGCGATGCGGGCAGCGCTAGATTGCCTGGTGACGACGAAAGGGCAGACGTGAACAACGACCAGTTCAAGAAGGCGCGCAGTGGCGCCGGCTTCATCGCGGCGCTCGACCAGAGTGGCGGCAGCACCCCGAAGGCGCTGAAGCTCTACGGCATAGCCGAGGACTCCTACTCGGGCGACGCGCAGATGTTTGACCTCGTCCACGAGATGCGGACCCGGATCATCACCAGCCCGGCGTTCGACGCCGACCGAATCATGGGCGCGATCCTCTTCGAACAGACGATGGACCGCCAGATCGAGGGCAGGCCGACCGCCGACTACCTGTGGAACGTCAAGGGCATCGTGCCGTTCCTGAAGATCGACAAGGGTCTGGCCGACGAAGAGGACGGCGCTGCGACGATGAAGCCGATCCCCGGCCTGGATGACCTGCTGGACCGCGCGGTGGCCAACGGTGTCTTCGGCACCAAGGAGAGGTCCGTCATCAAACTGCCAGGCGCGGGCCTCGACGCGGTGGTGGCGCAGCAGTTCGAGGTCGCTGCGCAGGTTCTCGCGAAGGATCTGGTGCCGATCATCGAGCCGGAGGTCGACATCAACAGCCCCAAGAAGGCCGAGGCCGAGGACCAGCTCAAGGCAAGCCTTCTCGACGGCGTGAATCACCTCGGTGACGACCAGAAGGTGATGCTCAAGCTGACGCTGCCGAATACCGACAACCTGTATCGCGAACTCGTCGAGCATCCCAACGTGGTTCGGATGGTGGCGCTGTCCGGTGGCTACGGCCGCGACGAGGCGTGCGAGAAGCTGTCCCGCAACAACGGCGTCATCGCCAGCTTCTCCCGAGCTCTGACCGAGGGGTTGACTGCGCAGCAGAGCGACGAAGAGTTCAACGCGACGCTGGACGCGGCGATCGCCGAGATCGCCAAGGCGTCGGCGACCTAGGCTCAGCGGGAAGTTACGGCGTGGTGTGAACGATCAGCACGTCGGTCTTCGACCGCCGCGCGACGTTGGCGGGCACCGAGCCGAGCAGCCGGCCCGCGATGGTGCTGAGGCCGACGTTGCCGACGACGAGTAGGTCGGCCTGGACTTCCTCGGCGAGGTCGACGAGAGCGTCCACCGGCGCGCCGACGACCGCCTTCTCCTCGATATCGTTCGCCCCTGCGGCCTTGGCGCGGTCCTTGGCCTCCCGCAGGATCGCGTAGATCGGCGCATTGCCCGCCATCTTGTAGCCCTCGTCCTTCAGGACGTCGGCGGCGCGCTGGTCGTCGCTCTGCGGGAAGTACGCGGTGGCCACGATCACCTTCGCGCCCGAACCCGCGGCAATCTGACCGGCCTTGTCCACCGCCCTCAACGACGAATCCGACCCGTCCGTGCCAACCACCACGGTCCGATAGCCGCTCATCCATGCCCTCCCAGTGTCGTTTGCACCGCCAACGCATGACCCTAACCCGTTGTCGGGCGAACATGGGAGTAATTCATCTGCGTGAGCAGCATTTTCCTGGGCCTTCGCCTTCTTTGCGCTGTGAAGATCACGTCGCCGCGGCACACGTGACAGCGGCAACAGGATGGGCATCCAAGCGAGGTGGTCGCTTGGTGCTACAGCCGCGAAGTCACTGCTGAGCAACGACTTTCGATTGACCCAGCACCGCGGTGAGGTACTTCGGCTGCCCGTGGCCGGACTGCAAACACGTTGAGCGAGTGACGGGATTCGAACCCGTGTGGACGGCTTTGCAGGCCGCTGCCTAGCCGCTCAGCCACACCCGCATGGAGCATCACCATGCCATCGCCAAAGTGCGGCGGCCAGCTTTCGGATCGGCGTGATCACTAGGCGCCGCCATTCACCGGGGTTTTGCTCGGCGTGCCGGGAGTCTCGACGCTGACACCGGCGCTAGCTTGTTCGCATGGATGTCTGGCTGGCCGCCGACCCGCCGTTCTTCGGCGGCCCGGGGCAGGGCGTCCGGCAGATCGTCGAGTTGTTCGTCGCGTTCGGGTTGACCGCGCTCATCGGGCTGGAACGCGAACTTCAGGGCAAGAGCGCCGGAATCCGCACACAGACGATCGTCGGCACCGCGGCGGCCCTGATTCTGTTGGTGAGCAAGTACGGGTTCAACGATGTTCTCGCAGCAGGCACCGTCGAGGTGGACCCGTCGCGCGTTGCGGCCCAGATCGTCTCGGGCATCGGGTTTCTCGGTGCGGGCATCATCATCTTCCGCCGCGGCTCGGTGCACGGGTTGACCACTGCCGCGTCGATTTGGGAGTCCGCGGCGATCGGAATGGCCGCGGGCGCAGGGCTGCTGCTGCTGGCGTTCACGGTGACCGCGATGCACTTCCTCGTCGTCGTCGGTTTCATGCCCTTGGCGCGGCGTCTCAGCTCCCGGTTGAGCGGGGCGATCCGCCTGCACGTCACCTACACCGAGGGGCAAGGCGTGATGAGCCGACTCCTACAGGCCTGTGACCGTCGCCAGTGGCAGCTCACCGAATTGACCGCCGATCCGCATGGCGAACCCCTCGGCGCGGCTCCGGGGCAATCGGGCGTCATGCTGACCCTCGCGGGTAACGGCATCCTGAGTGCGCCGAGCGTTCTGGGCGGCATCGACGGTGTGACAGCGATCCGTCAACTCGACGAGGATCCCGACTAGCCGGTGTTGCCCGTACCGCGGGCCGAACGCGTCGGTCGGAAACACGCCGGCGGACACTAGCGTTGGCGCGACGCGCGATACGAGGCCGCCAACCCAACAGCGGCCAGCACTCCGAAGACGGTGAACAACCACCGCGCCGCCACGGCGTCCCCGCCGTCGGTGAGGTTGACGACGACGCCGGCCAGGCCCGCGCCGAACGCGCCGGAGATCAGCTGCACGGTGTTGATCGCGGCCGCGGCCGTGCCTGCTTCCACCGGATCGTCGACCGCCCCCATGATCCAGGCGGAGAGATGGGGCCACGCGATGCCGACACCGCAGCCGGCGATGAACAACCCGACTGCCCACGCCGTCACCAACGGCCACCTCAAGTCGTCGCCGAGAACCAGGGCGCCGAGGGCCAACCCGATCGCGATCACCACGGGAGCAACGGCAACCAGACGGACGACGGTGCGAGTCCGGCTCGCCGATGCGCTGACGATCTCCGACAGCGTCCAGCCGACCGCCAACACCGCGCCGAAGAATCCGGCCGCCGCAGGCGCCATACCTGCCAGATGCTGGGCGAACAGTGGCACGTACATATCGACCATCGTCGCCGCCATCAGCAGCCCGATCGTGACATACATCCACTTCAGCGGTCCGGGTCCGAACGCCGCCCGCGGCAGCACCGTCGCCCGGGCACGACGATCGACGACCAGGAACAGCCCGACCACCACCGCGCCGAGAGCGAGGACGCCGAATGTGGCCGGCGCGGCTGTTTGCACGCCGGCGACGCTGATCGCCAGCGCAGCGGCGCCGAGCAGAAGCAGCGACCACACCGGGATCCGCGGGTTCGCCGAACGCTCCTGATCACTCTGTTGACGGGCAGGCAATGCGCCAGGCACGAGTGCCGCCATGCCGATCGTCAAGATCACCAACGACCCGAAAGCCCAACGCCAGATACCGAATTGGGCGAAAATCCCGCCCATCGCAGGACCGATGATCACGCTGACGCCCCACATCGCCGACACCAACGCAGACGCCCTTGTCCACAACCAGTTCGGCAGCGCGGAGCTGATCACCGCGTACCCGAGGCCCGCGAGCATGCCACCCGCTGCGCCCTGGACGGTGCGGCCGACCAGCAGCAGCTCCATATTCGGGGCGAGGGCACAACCCAACGTGCCGATGCCGAAGATGGCCAGCGTCAGCAGATACGACGCCCTCGGGCCGAACCTGACGAGAAGTGGGTTGACCGCGGCCGCCGCGACGACGGAGCCAACGAGGTACACCGCGATCACCCATGCGTAGAACCGCTGGCCACCGATGTCGGCGACCGTGCTGGGTAACAGGCTGATGGTGAGAAACTCGTTGGTGGCGTACAACCCGACGCCGCCTGCGAGCAGTGCCGTGGTGCCGAGCCGCTCACGGCCCAACAGGTCTCGCCAGCTGCCTGGCTTGATCGTCGCGGTCTCGGTCATATCGGTCACCGTATGACCTCAACCACAGTTGAGATCAACCTTATTTCAGGCCGGCCGCATCCATGCCCCGCAGCTCCTTCTTCAAATCCGCGATTTCGTCCCGGATTCGGGCTGCCAATTCGAACTGGAGATCACGCGCGGCGGCCATCATCTGCGCGGTCAGATCCTTGATGAGATCGGCGAGCTCGGCCCTCGGCATGCTGGTGGTATCGCGACCTTCGATGATTCCGGCGCTGACCGCGCGGCCCGGCTCGCCCTGTGCCCGGCGGCCCCGCGACGCGTTACGCCCGGACCCACCCACCTCGACGGCTTCGGTGTCGTCGGCCTCCCGGTACACCTGATCGAGGATGTCGGCGATCTTCTTGCGCAGCGGCTGCGGGTCGATGCCGCGCTCCTCGTTGTACGCGATCTGTTTGGACCGCCTCCGCTCGGTCTCGTCGATCGCCTGCTTCATCGAATCGGTCATGGTGTCGGCGTACATGTGCACCTCGCCGGACACGTTTCGCGCCGCGCGGCCAATCGTCTGAATCAGGCTTCGCGGCGACCGCAGGAAGCCCTCCTTGTCCGCGTCCAGGATCGCCACCAGCGACACCTCGGGCAGGTCGAGACCCTCCCGCAGCAGGTTGATACCGACTAGAACGTCGTACTCGCCGAGCCGCAGCTGGCGCAGCAGTTCGACGCGACGCAACGTGTCGACCTCGGAGTGCAGATAACGCGTCCGGATCCCCGTCTCCAGCAGGTAGTCGGTCAGGTCTTCGGACATCTTCTTGGTCAACGTGGTCACCAGGACGCGCTCGTCGGCCTCGGTGCGCTTGCGGATCTCCCCGATCAGGTCGTCGATCTGACCCTTCGTCGGCTTGACCACCACTTGTGGGTCGACGAGCCCGGTCGGCCGGATGACCTGCTCGACGAACTCTCCACCGGTCTGGCTGAGCTCGTACGGACCGGGGGTGGCCGACAGATACACCGTCTGTCCGATCCGGTCGGCGAACTCCTCCCAGGTCAGCGGCCGGTTGTCGATCGCCGACGGCAGCCGGAAGCCGAAATCGACGAGGTTGCGCTTACGGGAGATGTCGCCCTCGTACATGCCGCCGATCTGCGGCACCGTCACGTGCGACTCGTCGATGACCAGCAGGAAGTCTTCGGGGAAGTAGTCCAACAGCGTGGCGGGCGCAGAGCCGGCCGGTCGCGCGTCGATGTGCCGCGAGTAGTTCTCGATACCCGAGCAGAAGCCGACCTGCCGCATCATCTCGACGTCGTAGTTGGTCCGCATCCGTAGTCGTTGCGCCTCCAGCAGCTTGCCCTGCTTCTCCAGCTCGGCGAGCCGCTCCTCGAGCTCTTGCTCGATCGTCGAGATCGCGTGCGCCATCCGCTCCGGGCCTGCGACGTAGTGGGTGGCCGGGAAGATCCGCAACGAGTCGACCTTGCGGATCACGTCACCGGTCAGGGGGTGCAGGTAATAGAGCCCCTCGACCTCGTCACCGAAGAACTCGATGCGCACCGCGAGCTCTTCGTAGGACGGGATGATCTCGACGGTGTCGCCACGAACCCGGAACGAGCCCCGGGTGAACGCCATGTCGTTGCGGGTGTACTGGACGTCGACCAGCAGCCGCAGCAGCGCGTCGCGGGGTATCTCCTCACCGACCTTCACCTCGACCGACCGGTCCATGTAGGACTGCGGCGTGCCAAGGCCGTAGATGCACGACACGGAGGCGACCACCACTACGTCGCGCCGGGACAGCAGGCTCGAGGTGGCGGAGTGCCGCAGCCGCTCCACGTCGTCGTTGATCGAGCTGTCCTTCTCGATGTAGGTGTCGGTCTGCGCGATGTACGCCTCGGGCTGGTAGTAGTCGTAGTACGAGACGAAGTATTCAACAGCGTTGTGCGGCAACATCTCCCGTAGTTCGTTTGCCAGCTGTGCGGCGAGCGTCTTGTTCGGCGCCATCACCAGGGTGGGCCGCTGCAGCCGCTCTATCAGCCAGGCGGTCGTCGCAGACTTGCCGGTGCCGGTGGCGCCCAGCAACACCACGTCGCGCTCCCCCGAGTTGATGCGGCGCTCCAGATCGTCGATCGCGGCCGGCTGGTCACCGGCGGGGTCGTAGTCACTGACCACCTCGAACCTGCCGCCGGCGCGCACCATCGCCTCTACAGGGCGGTACTCGGAGTGCGCCAGTACGGGATGTTCGGTAGCGAAAGCCATGTTCACAGGGTAGAACCACACACCGACACCGCGTCATTCCCCGGGTCGCTTCGCTCCAGCCCGCCGGACCTGTTTCCCGAGCCTATGCTTGGCGTATCCACGCTCCGAAGCACGAGAAATTCGACCTGGTCGCACGCACCAATACCGATCCGAAGGGGATCGTGCGGGCGGTGGACGAATACACGGTGCAGCCGTGGGGGCTGTATATGGCCCGCCCGACGCCGGGCCGCGCCCAGTTCCACTATCTGGAGTCGTGGCTGCTGCCGTCACTGGGACTGCGCGCGTCGATCTTCCACTTCAATCCCGGCTACGAACTCGATCAGGACTACTACCTCGACGTCGGCCGCTACGTGCCGGGCCCGAACGTCTGGCATTCCGAGGACCACTATCTCGACCTGGTGGTGCGCACCGGCGAGAGCGTCGACTTGGACGATGTCGACGAACTCCTGACCGCCGTGCGGCACGGACTGCTGACGCCCGACGTCGGCGAGGAGGCGGTGAGGAGCGCCCTCGATGCCGTACAAGGCCTGTCCCGCAACAACTACGACCTACACCGTTGGCTCTCTGGCAACGGCTTGGACCTCACCTGGCGCGGGGCGTAATGTCGCTGCCATGAGTCTCACCGAGCGCGGATGGATCACCGCCGCTGCACTGGCGACCCTCATCGTCGGCTCCCAGTTAATTCCTGCGACTGCGCTGGCCGATCCCGAGGGCCCGCCGCAGCCGGACCCGGCCGCCCACAGCGATACGGGGGTGCTGCACAACATCATCTACCGCGCCCGTGTCGACGGCGTCTCCCGTGGGGCGACGATCAGCTACGCCGCGGAGGGCGATCAGACCCAGACGGCCAATCCGACGATGGTCCCCGGCCGCACGTTCGAGGTGAACACTGTGTTGCCCGAGTCGGGTACCGCGAATATGCGGATCTCCATCGAATGGCCGTACTCGGCGAATCTGACCTGCGAAATCCTGGTGGACGACGCGATCGTCGCCAAGGCCGAGGACTTCATCGCACCGCGCGTGCTGCCCGTGAAGGACGATCCCGACTACGGCGCGTTGACGTGTGAGGCGCCGGTGAGCGGCATACCGAACCCGATCGTGCCCGAAGGCGAGGTCCCGCCCGCAGATCCCGCAGCCGTAGATCCCGCAGATCCCGCAGCCGTGGACGGCGCCGACGGAACCGTCCCGCCCGCCACCTAGCGTCGCCACTCACTGTTAAACACTCCGTCGCCCAGGCGTTGGCGTGAATCTGTGTGATCTAGTATTCTCAGCGGCGGTTTCGGGCCGAGACGCGCGCAAACTTCTTCAATACAGTGGGGACCCACCATGAAATTTCGTCGGATGCTGCTTGCACTGACATTTCTTGCGGTGACGTCCGTAGCGGCGTGCGCGTCGGAGGACAAAGAACTGACGCTGCTCAGTTTCAATATGTGGGGCGCAGGCGCTAACGCGCAGAAGTCCATTGACGAAACCGTGGCCGTGATCAAAGCCAGCGGTGCCGACATTATTGGCGCACAGGAGACCGTTCCCGAACCTGAGATCTGCACTGCCGATGTGTGCGCGGCGGAAGATAACAGCCGCGCCAAAGACGTTGCGGCGGCACTTGGTTACAACTTCCACGAGTTCAAGCACAACACGGACAACCACTGGGCAGACGTGGTCTTCAGCAGGTATCCCATTGGATCGGAAACGCCTAATGGGGTTGGCGTCGAAATCGACGTCGATGGGCGCAAGGTCGTCGCTTACAGTATGAATCTTGATGATGCGCCTTATCAGCCTTACCAGCTGCTCAGCATCGAATATGGCGACCAACCGAACTTGAAAACTGCCGAAGAGGCAATCGAGTCTGCCAAGGCAACGCGAGGCCGGGCGCTCGAGCTACTCATTGCCGACATCAAATCGGAATCCGACGCCGACGCGCAATTCGTCATGGGCGATTTCAACGAGCCGAGTCACCGGGACTGGTCGGCACGGGCCGTCGAGGCCGGCCTTCAACCGCTGGTCGTCGAGTACCCCACCGTCAAGGCAGTGGAAGCCGAAGGCTTCATAGACACCTTCCGCGCGGCCTTCCCTGACGAGGTTGCCAAACCCGGTTTTACTTGGACGCCAACGAGTGAGCCCACCGACCCCGACGATCATCACGATCGAATTGACTTCATTCTTGCAGAATCGAAGAATATGAAGGTGACGTCAGCAGGCGTTGTCGGCGAGAAAGCGCCGGAGGCCGACTTGGTTGTCACGCCATGGCCGTCGGACCATCGTGCGGTGATGGCAGTCGTTACGTTCTAACGAACTTGCTAGCCGACGGTTACGGCGTCCACCCGGTCGCGTCGGCCCATGCCCTGGCGCGCCAATAGGCGTCGAGGAACCACGGTTCCTTGGCCTCGGCGTAATCCGGGGAGCCGAGCGCGTTCCGCTTGGCCGCCAGATAGTCCTCGCGTACCGCGGGGTTGGCGGTCAACCAGTCCACGAACAGCAGCGCGAATTGCTGGTTGGGCCAGCCGTCCACCCGGACGTGAACATTCGCGGGACGCCCCGGATCTGCGGCTCCGTGAATACGCTTGTGCCACAGCGTCGGATCGCCGTCGTGCGGAACGTCGCTGGTGATGTTCTCGATCCGGGGGTAGCCGGCATTCAGTAACACGTCGGCGAGTTCGTCGGCGATGTCGAGTGATTCGACGGTCACCTGGACATCGATGACGTCCTTGGCGTCCATCCCCGGGACTGCGGTTGAGCCGATGTGGTCCACTCGCAACGCTTTTGGGCCACAGGCCATCTTGAGCCGGTTGATGATCCGACGGGCATCGTCTGCCCACGCCGGGTCGTACGGCACCAGCTTCGGCGGGATGTGCACGGTTTCGCGGGTGCGGATGTTGTGCGCGAGCGGCAGCACCCGCTGATACCAGATGTCGCGCGCGCGTTCGACCAGCGCCCCCTGCGAGCCCGAGTTGTCAAGCAGCACATCGGCAATCGCGCGGCGCTGCTCCTGCGGCGCCTGAGCGGCGATCCGCGCGCGGGCGTCGGCCTCGTCCATCCCGCGCTTGATGAGCCGCGTCACCCTGGTCTCCTCATCCGCATGGACGACGACCACGAGCGGGAACATGGGGGCCATCCCGGTCTCGACGAGCAGCGGGATGTCCTCGACCACCACCGCGTCGTCGGACACGGCGGCGATGATCTCCTCGCGCCGCCTGCCCACCAGCGGGTGCACGATGCCGTTCAGCTTGGCGCGCTGTTCGTCGTCGACGAACGCCTTGGCCGCCAGGGCAGGCCGGTTGAGTGCGCCGCCGGGCAGCAGGATGTCGTCGCCGAACGCGTCGACGAGCGCGGACAGCCCCTCCGTCCCCGGTTCGACGACTTCCCTGGCGATGACGTCACCGTCGACGATGATGCCGCCGCACTCGTTGAAGGCGGCGGACACCGTCGACTTGCCGGCGCCGATCCCGCCGGTCAGACCGATGCGCAGCATCCGGTCAAACGCCGATTAGGCGCTGCCCGCGAGCTTCTCCCGGAGCGCCGCCAGCTGAGCGTCGCTGGCCAGCGACCCGCCTGCCGACTGCTCTTCGTCCCGCGGTGCACCGTTGGCCTTCGATGCGGACGCCGCGACGTCTGCTGCTTCAGCCGCTGCGAACTTCTCCATCTGCGTGGTGTGCATCTTGTGCCTGCGCTCGGCCTCGGCGTAGCGGGCCTCCCACTCGTCGCGCTGCTTCTCGAAGCCCTCGAGCCATTCGTTGGTCTCGGAGTCGAAGCCCTCGGGGAAGATGTAGTTGCCCTGCTCGTCGTAGCTGTCGGCCATGCCGTACTTGCTGGGGTCGAACTCCTCGGTGTAGTCCTCGTTGGCCTGCTTGAGCGAAAGCGAGATGCGGCGACGCTCCAGGTCGATGTCGATGACCTTGACCATGGCGTCGTCGCCGACGGCGACCACCTGGTCGGGCACCTCCACGTGGCGCTCGGCCAGCTCGGAGATGTGCACCAGACCCTCGATGCCCTCCTCGACGCGGACGAACGCACCGAACGGCACCAGCTTGGTGACCTTGCCTGGCACGATCTGACCGATCGCGTGGGTGCGGGCGAAGTGCCGCCACGGGTCTTCCTGAGTCGCCTTGAGCGACAACGACACCCGCTCGCGATCCATGTCGACGTCGAGCACCTCGACGGTGACCTCGTCGCCGACCTGAACCACCTCGGACGGATGGTCGATGTGCTTCCAGGACAGCTCGGAGACGTGCACCAGGCCGTCGACGCCGCCGAGATCGACGAACGCGCCGAAGTTGACGATGGACGAAACGACACCCTTGCGGATGGCGCCCTTCTGCAGCTGGTTGAGGAACTCGCTGCGCACCTCGGACTGGGTCTGCTCCAGCCAGGCGCGGCGGGACAGCACCACGTTGTTGCGGTTCTTGTCCAGCTCGATGATCTTGGCCTCGATCTCCTTGCCGATGTACGGCTGCAGATCGCGGACGCGGCGCATCTCGACCAGCGACGCAGGCAGGAAGCCGCGCAGGCCGATGTCGAGGATCAGGCCGCCCTTGACGACCTCGATGACGGTGCCCTTGACGGCCTCGTCCTTTTCCTTGAGCTCTTCGATGGTGCCCCAGGCGCGCTCGTACTGCGCACGCTTCTTGGACAGGATCAGCCGGCCTTCCTTGTCCTCCTTGGTGAGGACCAGGGCTTCGACCTCATCGCCGACGGACACAACCTCAGAGGGGTCGACGTCGTGCTTGATGGAGAGCTCTCGGGAAGGGATGACGCCTTCGGTCTTGTAACCGATGTCGAGCAGGACCTCGTCACGGTCAACCTTGACGATGGTTCCCTCGACGATGTCGCCATCGTTGAAGTATTTGATGGTTTTGTCGATGGCGGCGAGAAAGTCCTCGGCCGAGCCGATGTCGTTGACGGCTACTTGCGGCGAGGTGACGGAGGGACTTGGCATGTGGTGGGTTGCTCCGGACAGGTTGGGTCGTAGGGACAGTTGTTATTGGTGTGACCCGCAGCAGAGATCGCAAAACCACAGACGGGTACCCGTTGAGGTTACTCGACTGTGCACACGCTGGACAAACCCGGTCCCTCGGTCGAGGTCCAGCCAGCTACCCTGCGCTGGTGAGTTATGCCGGTCCGCCGCAGCAGCCACTTCAATTCATCCCGCGGTATCCGCCGGGTCAGAAGAAAGTCCGCAAGGTCGGGGCACCTCTTGGTGTGCTGATCCTGCTCGGCACCATCGCGGGGCTGATCGTGATCGGGCTGACCGCGTTCAACCCTGTCGGAACGGCGATCGGATTCGCACTGTCCAGCATCGCGATGACGGTCGTCGTGCTGGCCTACCTGTGGTTGGACCGGTGGGAGCCGGAGCCGCCCCGGCTGCTGGTGCTGGCATTTCTGTGGGGCGCATCGGTCGCCGTGATCATTGCGTCGATACTTCAGCTCGTCGCAGAGGCCGCGATCAATCCCGGGGCGTCGGAGTCGGTCAGCCCCGTGACGATCGTGCTCGGCGCGCCGCTGACCGAAGAGGCGGCGAAGGGGCTGTTCCTGCTGCTCATGATGACCGGGCGGCGCCGCAATGAACTCAACTCGCTGACGGACTGCCTGGTGTACGCCGGGCTGGTGGGCGCAGGCTTCGCTTGGCTGGAGGACATCCTCTATATCGGAGGCGGAGAAACGGTCGGCGACTCGCTGTTGACCGCGGCGATGCGGCTGATCATGGCGCCGTTCGCGCATTCGCTGTTCACCACGTTCTTCGGCATCGGCGTGTGGTTCGCGCTGCAACACCGAAGCACCCTCGCCAAGATCGGCTACATCCTGCTCGGCTACCTCGGCGCGGTGATCATGCACGGCCTGTGGAACGGCTCGTCGCTGCTCGGTATCGGTGCGTACTTCGGCGTGTACCTGCTGTGGATGGTGCCGATCTTCGGTCTGATGATCTGGCTCGGCGTGGCCAGCCGCCGCAAGGAGCAGCGGATCACCGCCGAGAAACTGCCCGGCATGGTGGCGGCGGGCCTGGTGACACCCAACGAGGCGACCTGGCTGGGTTCGATCCGGCACCGCAAGGCGGCGATCGGGCAGGCGAGCCGGGCCGGCGGAAAGTCAGCCGCGAAGTCGGTCAAGAGTTTCGCCCATCAGGTGGTGGAGCTTGCCTTCGTCCGCGACCGCATCGACAGGGGCTTCGGCGACGAGCGGGTGAACGCGCTGTTGAACGACGAGACCTACGCGGTCTACGGAGCGCGGGCCGGCGCGCCTGCGCTGCAGGCGATGGCCGGATACCGCGCGGTCGCCTAGAGCGCGTCACACAATGCGCGTGGCGTGTTCGCCCCAGTAACGGTCTCGCAGCAGACGTTTGTAGAGCTTTCCGGTCGGCAGGCGTGGCAACTGCGCCTCGAAGTCGATTGACCGCGGCACCTTCTGCCTCGACAGGTGCTCGCCGCAGAACGCCAGCAATTCGTCGGCCAGCTCCTGCTCGCCGGCTACGCCGGGCATCGGCTGCACGACGGCCTTCACCTCTTCGCCGAGGTCCTCGTTCGGCACGCCGAACACCGCGGCGTCGGCGACCTTTGGATGTGTGATCAAGAGGTTCTCGCACTCCTGCGGATAGATGTTCACCCCACCGGAGATGATCATGAACGTCGAACGATCCGTCAGGTACAGGTAACCGTCGTCGTCTACATACCCCACGTCACCGACCGTGGTCATGGTGCCGTCTGGTGACCGAGATTCCGCGGTCTTCACCGGATCGTTGAAGTATTCGAACTCGAAGGCCGTCTTGAACCACAGCGTGCCCGGTTCGCCTTTCGGACTCTGCTGCATGTTCTCGTCAAGCACATGGAGTTCGCCCTTCACCACTTCGCCAACCGTGCCGCGGTGCGCCAGCCAGTGCGGCGTATCGCACGCCGCGATGCCGAGCGCCTCGGTTGCGGTGTAGTACTCGAAGAGAATCGAGCCCCACCAGTCGATCATCTGCTCTTTGACTTGCGGGGGGCATGGCGCCGCGGTGTGGAGCGCAATCTCCAGCGACGAAACATCGTAGGAGTTTCGTACGTCGTCGGGCAGTTTGAGCATGCGCCAGAACATGGTTGGGACGAGCTGGCTGTGGGTCGGTCGGTACTTCTCGACCAGCTGGAGATAATGCTCCGGGTCGAACCGCTCCATGATGATCGCGGTGCCGCCTTCCCTGAGGGTCAGGTCCACCGATACATTTGGCGCAGAGTGATACAGCGGTGCAGGCGACAGGTAAGTCATACCCGGCCTGAATCGCCACAGGTCGGCCAGGTACTCGTAGACCGGCAGCGCCTGCGCCGGCGGCTGATCCGGCAGCTCCCGCATGATTCCCTTTGGCCTGCCGGTGGTGCCCGAAGAATAGAACATCGGCATGCCGAGTGACTCGTCATCGAGCGGCGTTGTCGGACAGGCCTTTACCGCGTCGTCCAGGTTGAGAATTGACAACTCGCCGCCACCAGGACCGTCGGCGACGAGCGCGACCTTGATGTCCGGGCACTGCTTCAGCGCTTCGGTCGCCACGGTGCGCTTCTCTTCCGAGAAGATCAGAACTTTCGATTCGCTGTTGTTGACGATGTAGACCAGCTCGTCCGCCGTGAGAAACGAATTGATTGGGGTGTGAAAGAGACCCGCCCGCTCACCCGCCGCGCAGCATTCGACGTAGCGGGCGTTGTTCTCCATGAAGATCGAATAGTGGTCGAGGCGGTTGAGCCCGACGCTGCGCAAGAAGTGGGCGAGCCGATTCGACCGGTCTTCCAGTTCGGCGTAGGTCACCGCCAGGCCGGTATCCGCCATGATGAACGCCGGTTGATCACTTTTGGTCCGGGCGTGTTCGCCTGTGTACATGCGCCGAAAGGTAGCGCTGTGAAGTCGCTGTGAACGCGAAACTGCAGAAATGTCCTTAGTGCGCGGCGGCGTCCCAGCTTCTGCCGTAGCCGACCGACACCTCGAGCGGCACGTCCAGCGGGTAGGCGCCGCCCATCTTGTCGCGCACCAGCTTCTCGACGTCGTCGCGTTCGCCCTTCGCGACCTCGATGAGCAATTCGTCGTGCACCTGCAGCAGCATTCGTGACGTCAGCCCAGCGTCCTTGAGCGCCTTGTCGACCTCGATCATCGCCACCTTGATGATGTCGGCGGCGCTGCCCTGGATCGGGGCGTTCAACGCGGCCCGCTCGGCCGCCTCGCGGACATTGCGGTTGCTGCTGTCCAGCTCCGGCAGGTATCGGCGCCTGCCGAACACCGTCGAGGTGTAGCCGTCCTTGCGGGCCTGGTCGACGACATCGCGCAGGTAGTCGCGCACCCCGCCGAACCGGTCGAAGTACTGCTCCATCTGCACCTTGGCTTCTTCGGTGGAGATCTTGAGTTGCGCCGCAAGGCCGTACGCGCTCAAGCCGTACGCCAGCCCGTAGGACATGGCCTTGACGCGGCGCCTGAGCTCGGCGGTGACCTCGTCGATCGGAACGGAGAACGCCCGCGACGCGACGAACGAGTGCAGATCCTCACCGGTGCGGAACGCCTCGATGAGGCCCTCGTCCTTCGACAGATGGGCCATGATCCGCATCTCGATCTGGCTGTAGTCGGCCGTCATCAGCTCCTCGAAGCCGTTGCCGACGACGAACGCATCGCGGATCCGGCGGCCCGCATCGGTGCGGATCGGAATGTTCTGCAGGTTCGGCTCGGTCGACGAAAGCCGGCCCGTCGCCGCGATGGTCTGGTTGAACGTGGTGTGGATCCGGCCGTCAGACCCGACCGCGTTCAGCAGCCCGTCGACCGTGACCTTGAGC
Source organism: uncultured Actinomycetota bacterium (assembly GCA_963716505.1). GTDB lineage: Bacteria > Actinomycetota > Actinomycetes > Mycobacteriales > Mycobacteriaceae > Mycobacterium. Next base: position 157,374 of record CAVQTL010000008.1, on the reverse strand, counting down.
CGGGTGACATCGCGGTGCGCCAGCAGATGCTGAAGGAACGGGTGGCCGGTCTTGTCGAACAGCGACTGCAGTGCGTCGGCGTCGGTGGTGTAGCCGGTCTTGGTGCGCTTGGTCTTCGGCATCTCCAGCTCGTCGAACAGCACCACCTGCAGCTGCTTGGGCGAGCCGAGGTTGATCTGCTTGCCGATCACTCCGTATGCCGCCTCGGCGGCGTCGCGGATCTGGTCGGCGAACTCGCTCTGCAGCTCCGAGAGCTGGCCGAGGTCAACGGCGATGCCCGCGGTCTCCATCTCGGCAAGCACCCGCTGGACCGGCAGCTCCATATCGCCCAGTAGCGAGGACGATTCGATGCGGGCCAACTCCTCGTCGAGTGCATCGGCGAGATCCATCACCGCGCTGGCCCGCAGGATCGACGTCTGGACCGCCTGCTCGTCAACTCCGTCGTTGTCATCGAGCAACGAAAGCTGTTGCTGCTCAGGATTATCCGCACGCAGTTCGCGCTTCAAGTACCGCAATGACAGGTCGTCGAGGGCGAAACTTCGCTGGCCGGGCCGAACGAGATAGGCGGCGAGCGCGGTGTCCGACGTGACACCGCGAAGCGTCCAGCCGCGGCCTTCCAGGTCGTGCATCGCGAGCTTCGCCTCGTGTAGCGCCTTCGGTATCCCGGCATCGGCAAGCCACGACGCGAGCGCGGCCTCGTCATCGGCATGCAGGTTGGCGGTGTCGAGATAGCGACCGTCTCCGTCGGCAGCCACGATCGCCATCGCTGTCGCGTCCGCATCGAAGGCGAGGTGTGTGCCGACGACGGCCATGCCGAACCGGCTACCGGCGCTGTGCCCGGTAAGCCATGGGGCCAGTTCGCCGGCCTCCAGTGCGCCGCCGCGCACGTCGAAACCCTGGTCGACCTCGGGGTCCGCCGACGCCAGCGTCTCGAACAACCGCTCGCGCAGCACGCGGAATTCGAGGTCGTCGAACAGCCGGTGGATCTGGTCGCGATCCCACGGCTGCATGCGCAGCGTGTCGGGCGTCTGCGCCAGCGGCACGTCCTTGACGAGATCGGTGAGCTCTCGGTTGAGCACGACGTGCGACAGGTTGGCGCGCAGCGCGTCGCCGACCTTGCCCTTCACGGTGTCGACCTGGTCGACGAGGGCCTGCAGCGAGCCGTACTCGGCGATCCACTTCGTCGCGGTCTTCTCCCCCACGCCCGGAATGCCGGGAAGGTTGTCGCTCGGATCGCCGCGCAGCGCGGCGAAGTCCGGATACTGCTGCGGGGTCAGCCCGTACTTCTCGAGCACCGCCTCCGGCGTGAACCTGGTCAGCTCGCTGACGCCCTTGCGCGGGTACAGCACCGTGACGTCGTCGCTGACGAGCTGCAGCGAGTCGCGGTCTCCGGTGACCACCAGCACCTGGTAGCCCGCGTCCTCGGCCTGCGTGGCCAGCGTGGCGAGTACGTCGTCGGCCTCGAACCCGGGCTCGGCCAACACCGTGATGCCCAACGCGCCCAATACCTCTTTGGTGATGTCGATCTGACCGCGGAACTCGTCGGGGGTGGCCGAGCGGCCCGCCTTGTACTCGGGGTACTTATCCAACCGGAACGTCTGGCGGGATACGTCGAACGCGGCGGCGATGTGGCTGGGCTGCTCGTCACGCAGCAGGTTGATCAGCATCGCGGTGAACCCGTACACCGCGTTCGTGGTCAAACCGCCCTGGGTCTTGAAGTTCTCGGCAGGCAGCGCGTAAAACGCCCGGAACGCCAGCGAATTGCCGTCCAGCAGCATCAATATCGGCTTTTCGGTCGCTTTCTCGGCCGTTGCGCTTGCGGTCACGGCCCTACTCTATGCACGGGCGCTGACACGCAGTAGCCGACGAGCCCGATATGGCGATCAGCTCCGCTCAGTAGCCGAGGAACTTGCGGAACTGCTGCCCGACGGCCATCGACTGACCCATCCGCTGCACCCAGCCGTCGAGCGCGGCCTTCGTGTCGGCAGGGTTCCAGCCGCGCTCCTTGGCGAGCGTGATCATGCCTGCCTCGTCGTTGATGCCGCGAGCCTGCGCGTCACGGGCGAGCTCCGCGTACTCCTGCAGCGAGATGCCGTTGATGGGCTGCCAGATCGGGTCGTCCGCCGCCACCGAGCGGGTCGATGGCCCGCCCATGATCGCCGGGTCGATCAGGCCCGCGCCCTTGACGTGCACCATTCCCTGTTGTGCCTGCTGGGCGGCTTGCTTGGCCTTGTTGAAGAGTCCCATCGCGATCTCCGTTCTGCGGGTTCCCAGACCTGGTGGCCGGGACGCTACTCCCGCACAATTGCACCCGGGTCCGTTCGCTACCGATCACAAAGTTTCACCACCCCGGCGAAACTGGAACACGTTTCAGTTTCGGCGCCGGAGTCGGTACGCTGACCGCGTGTCAGCTTCTATCCAACCTGCGATCGACGGCTGGTTCGCCACCGACGGCTCAGGCGAGCCGTATCTGATCGGCGGCAAGTGCCATCACTGCGGCACCTACGTGTTCCCGCCGCGCGCGAACAACTGCCCCAACCCCGCCTGTGACGGCGACGAGCTGGCACAGGTGCCGCTGTCGCGGCGGGGCACGCTGTGGAGTTACACCGAGAACAGATACGCGCCCCCGCCTCCGTATCCCGCGCCGGATCCCTTCGAGCCGTTCGCCGTTGCCGCGGTACAGCTCGCCGAGGAAGGGCTGATCGTGTTGGGCAAGGTCGTCGACGGCACACTGGCCGAGGATCTCAAGGTCGGCATGGAGATGGAGTTGACGACCATGCCGCTGTTCACTGACGACGACGGGGTCGAGCGCGTCGTCCACGCCTGGAGGATCGCATGAGCCCCGAACCCGTCTACATCCTCGGCGCGGGTATGCACCCGTGGGGCAAGTGGGGACGCGACTTCACCGAGTACGGTGTCGTCGCCGCGCGCGCTGCGCTCGCCGAGGCCGGACTGGACTGGCGCCAGATCCAACTGGTCGCAGGCGCCGACACGATCCGCAACGGATACCCCGGCTTCGTCGCGGGTGCGACTTTCGCCCAGAAGCTCGGCTGGAACGGCGTTCCCGTCACCTCGAGCTATGCGGCGTGCGCCAGCGGCTCGCAGGCCCTGCAGAGCGCGCGGGCTCAGATCCTGGCGGGATTCTGCGACGTCGCCCTGGTGATCGGTGCGGACACCACACCCAAGGGCTTCTTCGCGCCGGTAGGTGGGGAACGCAGGACCGACCCGGACTGGCAACGCTTTCACCTGATCGGCGCGACGAACACGGTGTACTTCGCGCTGCTCGCGCGCCGCCGCATGGACCTCTACGGCGCCACGCTCGAGGATTTCGCTGCGGTGAAGGTCAAGAACGCACGGCACGGCCTGGACAACCCGAACGCCCGCTACCGCAAGGAGAGCTCCGTCGAGGATGTGCTCGCCAGCCCGGTGGTGTCGGATCCGCTTCGGCTGCTTGATATTTGCGCGACGTCCGACGGCGCGGCGGCCCTGATCGTGGCGAGCAAGGAGTTCGCCGAAAAGCAACTGGGTTCCGTCGAGGGTGTGCCGTCGGTGCGTGCCGTCAGTCTTCAAACCCCGCAGTATCCTCAGCATCTGCCCGAATTACCCGACATCGCAACCGATTCCACCGCAGCAGTGGCCGCGCCCGAGCGGGTGTTCAAGGACCAGATCCTCGATGCCGCCTACGCCGAGGCCGGTATCGGCCCCGAGGATCTCAGCATGGCCGAGGTATACGACCTGTCCACGGCGCTGGAACTCGACTGGTACGAGCACCTCGGCCTGTGCGCCAAGGGTGAAGCCGAGGGGCTGCTGCGCAGCGGTGCAACGACGATCGGCGGGAAAATCCCGGTGAATCCGTCCGGCGGACTGGCATGCTTCGGCGAGGCGATCCCGGCGCAGGCCATCGCGCAGGTCTGCGAGCTGAACTGGCAGCTCAAGGGCCAGGCCACCGGCCGCCAGGTCGAGGGCGCCAAGGTCGGCGTCACGGCGAACCAGGGATTGTTCGGGCATGGCTCGTCGGTGATCGTCGCACGCTGAGGAGCGCCGAGCGTGCGCAAAATGCCGGAAATCGGCGGCGTGTCGGCTGCAGACACGCACCCTCGCGGGGCTAGGCGACGCCGAGGTACGCCGCGCGAATGCTGTCGTCTTCCAGCAGCTCTCGGGCTTTACCCTCACGGGTGATCTCGCCCGTTTCCAGGATGTAGGCACGGTCGGATCGGGTGAGCGCCTGTTGCGCGTTCTGCTCGACGAGCAGAACCGTGGTGCCCTGCGAGTTGATGTCGGCGATGATCTTGAAGATCTGAGATATCACCATGGGCGCCAATCCCATTGACGGCTCGTCGAGCAGGAGCACCCGCGGCCGCGCCATCAGCGCCCGGCCGATCGCCAGCATCTGCTGCTCACCACCGGACAGCGTGCCACCGACCTGGCTCCTGCGCTCGGCCAGCCGGGGGAAGGTCTCCAACACCCACTCGAGGCGTTCCTTGTGCTCCGCCTTCGACGGGAATTTACGTCCGTAACAACCCATTTCCAGATTTTCAACGACGGTCATCCCGGGAAACACACCGCGACCCTCGGGCGCCTGGATCAGGCCATCGGTCACCCGACGATGCGCCTTGACCCGGGAGATGTCATTGCCCTCGAACCACACCGAACCCGAAGTCAGCGGCCGTAGCCCGGAGATCGCGCGCATGATCGTGGTCTTGCCCGCACCGTTGGAGCCCAGCAGGGTGACCAACTCGCCCTGGTGGACCACCAGCGAGACCCCGTGCAGGGCCTTGATGCGGCCGTAGTGCACGACGACGTCACGCACCTCCAGAAGGACCGGCCGATTGTCTGCGTCAGGAGAGTTCGTCATCGGGCACCCCCAGATAGGCGGCAATGACCTTCGGGTCATCACGGATCTCGGCGGGCAGCCCATCGGCGATCTTTCGGCCGAACTCCAGCACGACGATGCGGTCGGTCACCCCCATCACCAACCGCATATCGTGCTCGATGAGCAGCACCGTGTAGCCATCGTCGCGGATCTTGCGGATCAGATCGATCAACGCGGCCTTCTCGCTGGGGTTGAAGCCCGCGGCCGGTTCGTCGAGGCACAACAGCTTGGGCTCGGTCGCCAGCGCACGCGCGATCTCCAGGCGTCGCTGGTCGCCGTAGGGCAGGTTCTTCGCCTTCTCCTCACCGCGGTGGGCGATGCCGACGAAGTGCAGCAGCGCCGCGGAGCGCTCGATCGCCGAATGTTCCTCGCGCCTGTGCCGCGGTGTGCGCACGAGCGCGCCGGGCACCGATGTGTGGTGTCGCGCGTCCGTGCCGACCATGACGTTCTCCAGCGCGGTCATATCACCGAACAACCGGATGTTCTGGAATGTCCGAGCGATTCCCTTGCGGGTGATCTGGTGACGCTTGATGCGTCCGAGCGGCGCCCCGTCGAAGATCACTGATCCGGAGGTTGGCCGGTAGACGCCGGTGATCGCATTGAAGCAGGTGGTCTTGCCGGCACCGTTGGGGCCGATCATGCCGAGGATCTCGCCGCGGCGGATGTCGAAGGTGACCGAATCCAGTGCGGTCAGGCCGCCGAACTTGACCGTCAGATCCTTTGTCTGCAGCAGAGTTTCGCCTTCGGCGGCATGGATCTCACGATGGACCCCGGCCAGTTCCTCGACGGTTTCCTCTGCGCCGGGCAACGGTGTGGTCATGCCGCCGGCCCCTTCTCTGCTGGCGCCGCACGCAATAGATCGCGCGCCGCCCTGCCGTACGTCAGCAACTGCTGGCGGGCCGGGAACAGACCCTCGGGCCGGAAGATCATCAGCACCACCAGCGCGAGACCGAAGAACAGGTACTTCAAGTCGCCGAGGTTGATGCCCAGGAACTGGACGCCAAGCAGGCGATTGGGCAGGTACACGATGATGAACGCGCCGAAGATCACGCCAAGCTTGTTGCCCTGTCCGCCGAGCACCACGGCGCACAGGAACAGCATCGAGTTGATGATGTTGAACGTCGGCGGTGCGACGTACTGCACCTGGCCTGCATACAGGGCTCCGGACAGCCCGCCGATCGCCGCGCCCATCACGAAGGCCCACAGCTTGAACCGGAAGGTGTTGACCCCCATGACTTCTGCGGCATCCTCGTCCTCGCGGATGGCGATCCAGGCGCGGCCGACCCGGCTGCGCTCCAGGTTGCCGACGAGCATCAGGATGCCGACGATGAGGATGAGGCCGAGCCAGAACCACCAGGTGCCGTAGTTCGCGTCGCCAGTCGAGTTCGCGCTGGAGAACACGCCCTCCGGGAGCTTCTCACTCTGCCCCACCCGCGGGAACGCCACCTCGTTGAGGCCGCGCGGGCCGTTGGTGATGTCGGACAGGTTGTCCGCCATCAGCCGGATGATCTCGCCGAATCCCAACGTCACGATCGCCAGGTAGTCGCCTCGCAGGCGCAACGTCGGGGTACCGAGGATGAGGCCTGCGAGTGCGGTGAAGGCCATCGCCAGCGGCACGCAGGACAACCAGGCCCACGGAGCGCTGAAGAAGCCGTTCGGCCCGACCTTGTTCCACGGGCTGTCCGGGCTGGTGAGTAGCGCGACGGTATAGGCGCCGACGGCATAGAAGCCGACGTAGCCGAGGTCCAGTAGCCCGGCCTGGCCCACCACGACGTTGAGGCCGATGGCGATGATCGCGACCATGGCGAACTGCGCCATCGTGCCGCCGAAGCTGATCCCCGGCGTGTCCAGGAACGGTGGGGTGTACAGCGGCAACAGGGCGACGGCGCCGAACAGCAGCACGCCGAAGACCCATTTCTGGATGCGGGATAGGCCGTCCCACCACTGCCGCAGGCCATCGCCCGGCGCCAGTAGTCGTTTTGCCCGCGTCTCGCTTGAGCTCATGCTCGTGCCTTCCCGAGGCTCTCACCGAGTATCCCCGTCGGCCGGAACAGCAGCACGAGAACGAGCAGCACGAAGGCGATCACGTCGCGCCATTGGGTGCCGAAGAGGGCCTGCCCGTAGTTCTCCATGATGCCGAGCAGCAGGCCGCCGAGCAGCGCACCGCGCAGATTGCCGATGCCGCCGAGCACCGCGGCCGAGAACGCCTTGATGCCCAACAGGAACCCGCCGGAGTAGATGATGCCCTGCGGGACCTTCAACGTGTACAACAACGCCGCGGCGCCGGCCAACAGGCCGCCGATCAAGAAGGTCGTCATGATGATGCGTTCGCGCGAGACACCCATCAACGTGGCGGTGGTCGGGTCCTGTGCGACGGCGCGAATGCCGCGGCCGAACTTCGTCCGGTTGATCGCGAGGTCGGTCAGCAGCGCGAAGGCCAACGCCGCACCGATGATGACCAAGGTGACGTTGGATACTGACGCCCCGAAGATCGTGAACTGCGTCTTGGGCTGAACAAGAATGATCGGCTGCTGCGCGTTGCTGCCGCCATAACCCTTGAGCAGCTTGGGAAGTACGAAGTGCACGAACTCCTGCAAGACGAACGACATGCCGATCGCGGTGATCAGGAACGTCAGCGACCTCGCGTTTCGTTTTCGTAGCGGCCGGTAGGCGATGAACTCCAGTCCGACCGCGGCCGAACCCGAGACCAGCATGGCGAACAACATGGCAATCGCGAGATACAAAATCGTCAGCGCGATGCCCCTGTTGTACGCGTTGCCGCTTGGTGTGAAGCCCAGGATGATGTCGAGCGCGAAGTAGGCCCCGAACATGCCGAGCATGAAGATCTCGGAATGAGCGAAGTTGATCAGCCGCAGCACACCGAAAACAAGTGTGTAGCCGACCGCGACCAGCGCGTAGATCGCCCCCCACGACAAACCGTCGATCGTCAACTGCCAGAAGCCGCTTCGCAGGTTCTCCAGGTTGAAGTTGATGTTGGCGGCCAGGCAGGCGTACTGGTCGACGCACTCAGTGGGGATCAAGCTCATCCGGTGGCGGGCTCCTCACACAGGGTTGTCTGAAGCGAAAACGCGTCCGAGCCTTCAAGTCTCGGACGCGCTTCGCCGCAGGGTCACTGAACCTTGAAGATCCAGATCAAATTGGTCGTGAGCTCGCCGGCGGGCGTCCACTGGTACTTGCGTGCCACGCCCTGACCGTTGTAGTTCTTCACGAAGTCGAGCAACGCGGGCCGGGTGATGGCACCCGAGTCGATGCCCTTGACGAGGATGGTGCCCAGGTCATAGCCCTCGGCGCTGTACGTGCCCGCTTCGGTGTTGAACTTCGCCCTGTACTCGTCGGCGAACGCTCCGGTGGCCGGGCCGCACGGGCACGACAGAATCGCATCCTTGGCCGCTTCACCGGCCTGGCTGACGAACTGTGGGTCCTTGGTTCCGTCGGCGCTGACGAACGTGCCTTCGACGCCGCCATCCTTGAGCTGCTGGACCAGCGGAGCAGCCTCCGAGTAGTAGCCGCCGTAGAACACGGCGTCCGGGCCGACGCCCTTCACCTGGGTCACCGCAGCGGAGAAGTCCTTATCGCCCTTCTTCACCGAGATGTTGCAACCCGAATCGGCGACCGGACCCAGCGTGTCGCGCACCGCCGTGGCCAGGCCGAGGCCGTAGTCGGTGCTGTCGTCGACCACACAGACCTTCTGGTAGGCCAGCGTGTTCTTCATGTAATTCGCGACTGCCGGGCCCTGCACCGCGTCATTGGCCAGGCCACGGAAGAACGTCCGCCAGCCGTTTTCGCTGAGCGTGGGATTGGTCGCCGAGGCCGTGGTGGCGACCAGGCCGGCCTGGTTGAAGACACCGCCGGTGGCCTTGGTCTCGCCGGAGAACGCCGGGCCGACCAGGCCGATCGTGTACTGATCGTCAACGATCTGCGGCGCGATCGCCGTCGCCTTCTGCGGGTCGCCCTCGGTATCGAACGGCTTCAGCTGCACCTGGCACCCCGGGTTGGCGGCGTTGTGCTTGTCGATGGCCAGTTGAATGCCGTTCTTGATGTTGATGCCGAGTGCGGCGTCGGGGCCGTTGAGCGCGCCTGCCATGGCGATCGACACCGGCGGACAGTTGGCCTTGCCGTCCCCGGCGGGATCGGCGGGCGCCGCGCCTTCAGCCGCCTTGACCTCCGCACCGTTCTCGTCGATCTGTACCTGTTCGACAATCTTCAGGTCTGTCTGCGATGTCTCCTCTTCCGGCTGGGACTGCTGACAGGCAGCCATGCTGAGGACCACCAGTCCTGCGCTACCGAGCGCTACTGCGCTCCGTGCCACGCGACCGCGCACGTTTCACCTCCGACTCGATGTTTCATCGGCATCGACGATCCGGCTTTCGATAGGCCAGGGCGCTGACGCTTCGGGGTAGAACATAGCCAACGCATGGCCGTGGTGCGCGTTTTCGGTGTATTGCTAGCCCGACGGCGCGGCGTCCTCCGGCTCGTCGAGCGTCTCCAGCACAACCTCGGCAACCCGCCTCATGGTCGTGCGGCGATCCATCGCGGCCCGCTGAATCCACTTGAAGGCCTCGGGTTCGGTCATCTGATGCTTGGTCTGGAGCAAACCCTTCGCCCGCTCAACGAGCTTGCGCGTCTCCAGCCGGTCCGACAGCGTCGCGACTTCCTGTTCCAGCGCGGAGATCTCGCTGAACCGGCTGACCGCCACCTCGATCGCTGGTATCAGGTCGGTGATGGAGAACGGCTTGACGAGGTATGCCATTGCGCCCGCATCACGAGCCCTCTCGACCAAGTCACGTTGGCTGAAGGCGGTGAGCACGACGATCGGGGCAATCCGCTTGCTGGCGATCTCGGAGGCCGCGTCGATGCCGTCGCGACGCGGCATCTTGACGTCCATGATGACCAGGTCGGGTTTGAGGCTTTCGGCCAACTCGACGGCTTCCTGCCCGTCACCGGCCTCGCCGACGACCTCATAGCCCTCCTCGCGCAGCATCTCGGCCAAGTCGAGCCGGATGAGTGCTTCGTCCTCTGCGATGAGGACGCGATGCGGCTTGGCATCGTCTGTTGTTGAGCCGGTCATGGCTGCCATTGTGGCGGTCGCGGCCTCAGTCAGCGACCTCGGGGGATCCTCTATGGTGGTAGGCCGCGCCCTCGTATCCCAACTGGCAGAGGAAACGGATTCAAAACCCGTACAGTGTGAGTTCGAATCTCACCGAGGGCACCGCTGTGACAGCTACAGCAGGAAGCTCGTCGGCACTGGTGCCACCAGCGCCTTCTGTATGGCCTTGGCCTGGCGGTAGCCGGCAAACGCACCGATAAGAGTGAACCCCGCGATACCCGCCGCGCCAGGCAGCGCCGCCGCCAGGATGTCCATGTTGGTCGCGGTCCTGAGGTACTCCGCGTACCCGACCCTGAAGGTGTCGGGAATCTTTGTCGGCGGCCGATGGGAATCAGCCGGTGCGAGCGGGCGGCCCGGTCCCGGCGCACTGGTCGACGGGATCACCGGCAGGGCTTGCGGCGCAGGCGGGCTGATGACCGGCGCGGTCGGTAGCGGTGGCAGTCCGGCCAACGGAGCGGCGGCCGGCGGCGGCGTCCCGGCCGGCGCGGGCGCCGCGGGAATCGCCTCGACCAGCGGAGAGCCCATCATCGTCGCCGGTGCATATACCGCTGGAACGATGGCAGGCGCGGGCACCGTTTCCGCAACGGGCTGTGCAGCAGCCTCCTTCGCCCGGATCACGACACTGCGCGTGCTCGGCGCGGTCGAGACAGCGCGGGCTCGTTCGCCTGCGCCATTCGACTTCTGGGCCTTCCCGCCGCCGCCGAGCAGGTCAACGCCGAGCACGTCGACTCCGCCCACACCGCCGCCGATACCGGCCAGGTCCGCCTTCGCGACCGCGGTACCGACAAGCGACGGCCCGACAACCAATGCACTGCACGCGATCGCGCATCCGATCGCGCTTCGCGTCAGCGGACCATTCATGCTGCTCTCCACCCAAGAGACACACCGAAAATTCCGAACAGACATACCCACCCGGCGCGGATCCAAACCAGGCACTCATAGCAGGATGCTCGTGGGCGCCGGAGGCAGCAGCGCCCGCTGTACGGCTTTCGCCTGCCGGTACCCCGCGTAAGCACCGACGAGGGTGAACCCCGTGATACCAACTACGCCGGGGAGCGCCGCCGCGAAAAGGTCGCTGGTCGTCGCCGCCCTGAGGTACTCCGCGTAGCCCACCCGGTAGGAGTCAGGGATGCGCGCGGTGCCCGAATCACTGTGTGCCAGTGGGTCTTTCGCCCTTGGCGACGATGGTGAGGGTGCCGGCGGCGCGGCAGGCGCAGGCCTGCCCTCTGGCTCTGGTGCAACCGGGGGCGGCACAGCCAACGGGACGATGGCGGGCGTCTGAGGCAGTGCAGGCGGCACGAAGGCAGGCACTGCGGCGGCCGGATTGGCCGCTCGCGGGACCCCACGGATCACGATGCTGCGCGTCACCGGCGCGGACGACACGCGCGGCAGGTTTCCGGCCCGAGCAGCGCTGCTCGTGGGGGGTAGCCCACCGCCACCGCCCCCGCCGACGCTTTGCGAAATGCCGACGTTGCCTTGCGAAATGCCGACGTTGCCTTGCGAAATGCCGACGTTCTCAGCAGCGGTGAACTCGCGGGCACCCACGTTCTCGGGAAGGCTGCCGACCTTGGCCGTCGGCGGCTCCGCGGTCGCGACGCCGGCCTGCGTTCGAGACGACTGTGTACTGGCTTCGGCATCTGGCCGCGGATGGTGCAGATCGGATTTGTCGTTATCACCGAAAATGTCGAACCAGTCCGGGCCGATCCCGAGAATCGCATGAGCCTGCGCCGCACCCACGAAACCCGGCCCGGCAACCATTGCGCACGAAGCAAACGCACAGCCGATTGCCGCGTTACGAACCCACCACCTGTCCAAGCCTCGCCCCCCAGCATCAGCATCAGCGAACGGCAGGCCTCGACCTTACAACGTCGCACTAAATTGTCGCATCCGTCACAACGTCACACTAAATTGTCGCCTCCGTCACGGCTCGGGGCGGTGCCTCCCCTCGGCTCCGACGCTCCCATTCCGCCATCACGTCGCTTGCGGTCGGCTTGCTGAGCAAACTGCCGACCACGAACACCACCAGGCCGGATGCCAGCCCGACGTAGATCGGTTCGTTGGCGAAGATGTCGCCGACGGCGATCATGGTGGCCAGCGTCGCAACCGTGCCGACCGCCATCGCCGCGATCGCGCCGACGTTGGTGCCGCGTCGCCAGATCAGCCGCCGAGGATCGGCACCAGCAGTCCGCCGACCAGGATGTCGTAGGCCACGGTCAGCGCCGCGACGACGTCTTGCAGCAGGCATGCGATGACGATCATCAGAATCCCGAAGGCGGCCACATAGATCCGGTTGTTACGCACGTGGTCGTGCTCGCTTCCCGCCTCGATGTCGCGCTTCCGTAGCCGGGCGACGATGTCCTGGCTGAAGACGGTCGCGGTGGCGATCAGCGCCCCGCTCGAGGTGGACATCACCGCGGCCAGCGCGGCAGCCAGCACCAAACCGGCCAGGACCGGCGGCAACTGCATCTCGACGAACTCCGCGAACGCGTCGTCGCGTGCCTCCAACGCGGGCAGCAGCACCTTGGCCGCCATCCCGATCACCGCGCCTGCCACCGCGTACAGCAGGCAGTACACGCCGGATGCGGCGCCCGCCCAGCGGGCCACGCCGGGGCTGCGCGCGGTGAACACCCGCTGCCAGATGTCTTGGCCGATAAGGAGTCCGAAGGTGTAGACGACGAAATACGTCAGGATGGTTTGGCCGCCGATCGCGGTGAACGAGGTCGCGTCGGCGGGCAGCTTGTCGGCCAGTCCGCTGATACCGCCGGTCTTGTACAGCGCGACCGGCAGCAGGATGAAGAAGATGCCGATCGTCTTGATCACGAACTGGACGAAGTCGGTCAGCGTGATCGACCACATTCCGCCGAGCACCGAGTAGATGACCACCACGCTCCCGCCGAGGATGATGGCGAAGCACCCTGCCGATGTCGAACAGCGCACCGAAGATCGTCGCGTACGCGATGGTCGAGGTGACCGACAGCATCAACGTGTAGCCGAACATGACCGCGCCGGACAACACCGAAGAGCCTGGGCCGTAACGAAGTTCGAGCATCTGGCTGACGGTGTACACACGCAGTCGCTGGATCCGACCTGCGAACAGCAGGCTCAGCAAGAGAATGCCCGTGCCGATCGCGAACACCAGCCACATGCCGGAGATGCCGTACTCGTAGCCCAGACCGACGCCGCCGATGGTGGATGCGCCGCCGAGCACGATGGCGGCCATCGTGCCGGAGTAGAGCATCGGACCGAGCCGCCGGCCGGCCACCAGGAAGTCGGATTGTGTGGTGGCTCTGCGTTTACCCCAGAATCCGAACGCGATCATGCCGACGAGATAGATGACGACGACGGCGATATCCATGATGGAGATCCTTTCAGCGGATGTCGAAATGAATGAGGGTCGGGCCGTCGGCGCCGAGGGCGGCGCCGACGAGTTCGGACAGGTCGGCGGTCGAGGTGGTGCGGACGCCGTTGGCGCCCATCGCGACGGCGAGGGCAGCCAGGTCCGGAGTGCGCAGCTTGACCCCGATCGGCGGGATGCCGCGGGCCGCCTCTTGATCCTGGATCTCCCGGTAGCCGCCACTGTCCACGACGATGACCGGCACCGAAAGCCCCTGTTCCACAAGCGTTGTCAACTCCTGCACCGAGAACATCAGTGCCCCGTCGCCGAGCAGGACGGCGACCGGTGCGCCGGGCCGACCGATCGCTGCGCCCAGCCCGGCAGGCAGTCCGTAGCCGAGGGTGGCGAAGCCTGGGCGAGTAGCAGAACCGCCGCGGCGCGGGCACGTCGAAGTAGTGCACGGAACCGAAGTAGGTGACCTGTGAGCTGTCGCCGGCCAGTGCGGCGTCGGCGGGCAGTGCGGCGCGGACCGCGGCGTTGATCTCGGCGTAGAGGCCCGCATCGACGGCCGCCTCGTCCCGGCAGGCGGTTCGCAACGCCGCCGCACGCTGTTCTCCCCCAGCGGGTTTCGCCGGCAGCGCCTCGAGCAACGCGCTCAGTGTGGTTGCGGCGTCGCCGAGCAGCGCGTGGTCTGCGGGGCAGTTCTTGTCCAGTTGGGCCGGGTCGATATCGCATCGGATGACGACCCGGCCGCGGATCTGCCCCTCCCACAGATCGGAGTCGCCGAGCTCGGTGCCGACCACCAGAAGCGCGTCGCTGTCGGCTGCGGCCTTCTGCAGCGCACGAAGCCGTACCGATGCGCCGACCGACAACGGGTGTGCCTCGTCGACGCGTGCCCTTGCCGTTGACGGTGGTGGCGACCGGCGCGCCAAGCGCCTCGGCGAGGGCCGTCAGCTCGGTCTGTGCGTCGACGGCGCCGCCGCCGGCGATGATGAGCGGCGCCTCGGCTGAGCCGAGGAGTTCAGCGGCGCGCCGGACTGCGTCGCGGTCGGGCGCAGGCGGCGCGACCGCCGCGTCGATCCGCGGCTCGCCGGCCCAGGCCTGCTCGAGCACGTCGACCGGAATCTCGATGTGGACAGGTCGGGGACGTCGCCCGGTGAACCCGCTGAACGCCTCGGTCACCGCCGATGCCGCCTCGTCGGCGCTGCGCACCCGACGGCTCCATGACACCAGCTGATCCATTGCGCCGCTGACGTTCTTGGCCTCGTGCAGCTGGCCCAGGTCGCGGCCCTCGGTACCCGTCGGCATACCGGAGGACAGCAGCAGCACCGGCTGGGACTCGGCGTATGCGGTGGCGGCGGCCGTCATCGCATTGGTCAGGCCAGGCCCGCTGGTCGTGACCACGACGCCTGGCCGTCCGCTGACCCGCGCGTATGCCTCGGCCGCATAACCGGCACCCTGCTCGTGGCGGGGCGTGATGGCGCGGACACCGTTCTCGCCGAAGTGCCGGTACAGCTCCAGGTTGTGCGTGCCGGGGATGCCGAAGATGGTGTCGACACCGTGTGCGGCAAGGGTTTCGACGACGGCCGCCCCGCCGTTGCGGTGGTCGGTCATGAGCCCACCGCCAGCACGGAAAGAAGTTCGTAGGCGACGTGTGCGGCCGCGATTCCGGTGATCTCGGCGTGGTCGTAGGCCGGCGCGACCTCCACGATGTCCGCCCCAACCACGTTGACGCCCACTAGGTTTCGCAGACAATGCAGCAACTCGCGGCTGGTCATGCCGCCGGCCTCCGGGGTCCCGGTACCCGGCGCGTGCGCCGGATCGAGTACGTCGATGTCGATCGAGATGTATACCGGCGCCTCACCGAGCCGGGCGCGCATACGCTCGATGACCGTGGCAAGCCCGTCGATCTGGAAGTCGTCGGAGCCGATCACCTGAAAGCCGAGCACACGGTCGTCGGAGAGGTCGGTGGGCGCGTACAACGGCCCGCGGATGCCGACGTGCAGGCAGTGTTCGGGGTCGAGCAGTCCTTCTTCGCTCGCCCGGCGGAACGGGGTGCCGTGGGTGAACGGCGCGCCGAAGTAGGTATCCCAGGTGTCAAGGTGAGCATCGAAGTGCAGCACCGAAATCGGGCCGTGATCGCGATGCAGCGAACGCAGCAGCGGCAGCGCGATGGTGTGGTCGCCGCCGAGAGTGATCAGCTTGGTGCCGCCGTCGCGCAGTTCATCGGAGGCCCGCTCGATGGTGGTGATGGCTTCCGCGATATCGAACGGGTTCACGGCGATGTCACCGGCGTCGGCGACCTGGTGCACCGCGAAGGGCTCGACGTCGAGGCGCGGGTGGTAGGTCCGCAGCAGCTTGGACGCCGCGCGGATGTGCTGAGGCCCGAAGCGGGCACCCGGCCGGTAGGAGACGCCGGAGTCGAACGGGATGCCGACGACCGCGACATCGGTGTGGGTCACCTGGTCGGTACGGGGCAGGCGCGCGAAGGTGGGCGGACCGGCGTACCGCGGCACCTTGGTGGCATCGACGGGACCGATCGGCTGTTGTGACGACGTCATGCCCAAGAGGCTTCCTGAGATGCCGGTCACACCGATATCGACAAATTGTAGAAATCAGCTGATCCTCGAGTTGGACGATATGTCCATGCTCACCGTGACGGAGCTGCTGGACGACGCATCGCTCGGCCTCGAGCTGGTGGCGGGACACCGCGCCGCCGACCGCGAGATCGAGGCCGCGGCGGTATCCGAGCTGTCTCATCCCGGCCCGTGGCTGCAGGGCGGCGAGCTGTTGCTGACGATCGGCCTGCTGTTGCCCGACAGCATCGACGGCTGCCGGGCGTACATCAGCGAGCTTCACGACGCCGGTGTCCGGGCGGTCGGGCTGGGACTCGGCGCCGAACTGCCCCACCAGCGGGCGCCGGACCGGCTCGCCGCCGCCGCCGACGCGCACGGAATGCCGCTGCTGACCGTGCCCGACGGGGTGCCGTTCATCGCGGTCACCAAGGCGGTTTTCGCGTTTCGGGCGCGCGCCGAGCGCCAAGTCTGGAACGAACGCTGCAGACCCAGCGGGCGCTCACCGCCGCCGCGGTCAGCCCGGGTGGCCTGCTGGGAATCCTCAACGCACATCGCGACGCAACCGGCCGCTCGGGCGTCATCGTCGATCAGCTGGGCCGGGTGCTGGCACAAACCGATCCCGACGGCGGTCGCCTGGTCGAACAGATGTCGGGCCCGCTCGCGTCGGTTCGAGACCACGGGCTGACGGCTGCGGCCGCCGACATCAGCGGGGGCCGGCGGCGCGAGCTGCACGCACTCGGTGCCCAGCGGCTGCGGGCGTGGTTGCTGGTGGACGGTCCGGCGGAAGTGCCTGCCGCCGAACAGATCACCGGCGACTTGGTCTCGCTGTTGTCTCTGGAGTTGGAGCGTCGGCACGGGCTCAACAGCGCACAACGACGCGAACGGGCGCAGGTGCTCGACCGGTTGGCCAGGGGCACGGTGGACGACGCGGTTGCGGCTCGCTGGCTGGCATCGCTCGGCCTGAAGGACACCGATCAGCGGGCCGCCGCCATCGCCGCACCCGACGACGCCGAGGATCTCGCCGCGGATCTGCTGACCACCCTGCGGGACGCGTTGGTCCGCGTGGTCGGCAACGTCGTCGAACTCACGGTTCCGCTGGCGACCGACCTGCCAGCCGCGCTGGCCACGCTGGCCCCGGACAGGGCAGCCGGGATCGGCATCGGGGTGCGGCCGGGCGCCGTTGCGGTGTCGCTGCGGCAAGCCCGTTCGGCTTTGCCCGCCAGCCGGGTACAGGGTCGACATCTGCATGCAGAAGAGATCGCCAGCAGCCGGATGTTGCTGAGTGCCGTTGGCGCCAGAATCCCTTCAGGCCTACACCGATGCGGTGCTCGGGCCGCTCGACGCCAACGACCGGGCCACCGAGCTGCTGCGCGGACTCACCGCGTTTCTCGAGCACAATGGCCATTGGGCGGCGGCAGCCAACGCGCTGCGGGTGCACAGGCACACCATGCGCAACCGAGTCGAGGCCGTCGAGCGGCTGACCGGCAGGCGAATGGATTCGGCGCAGGACCGTCACGAGCTGTGGCTCGCGCTTCGCGCTCGCGAGATCGCCAGGCTTTCGGCGGACCCAGCGAAGTAGGCTCTTGCCATGGACGCGCAGGGCGCGATCGGTCTGTATGCCCGAGCTGGCGACTGAAGAACGCGGTGCCGGCCCGGACTCAGCACTACGCCGACAGCGTCGCCAGCCGTTTGCGGGTCCTCAAGATCGCGGCGTGGATCGGCGCCGTCACTCAGTGTGGCGTTCGGGATCTTCCAGCTGACGCTCGGTGGCCCGCTCTGGTGGATCGGCCTGCTCAACCTCGCTGTTCGCTGCGGTGTTCGTGGCGGTTCCGCTGCTGTACCGGTTCGGCGAGCTGATCGCGCCGCTGACGTTCTTCGTATTCGCGTACCTGTCTGTTGGCTTCATCTGCTACACCATCGGGACCGGACTCGGGCCTGCAGTTCTATTTCCTGGTCGTCGGCAACGCTCGTGCTCCTCGTGTTCGGAATCGAGCGCATCGTTCTGGCGTCGACGATCGTGGCCTTCGGTGTGGCCGGATCGATCGCCCTCGAGCTCCTTGTTCCCGACGACAGGGCATCTCGGCCCGCCGTGGATGCTCACCGTCGGCTTCATCAGTTCCGTCATCGGCTCGGCGGTGATGGTGGTGGCAACGGTCTGGTACGCGATGCGCGAAATCGACCGCGCCGAAAAGGCGATGGAGGCCGAGTACCAGCGATCCGAGTCCCTGCTCGCGAACATCCTGCCCGCGTCCATCGCCAGCCGGCTCAAGGATCCGGCGCGCAACATCATCGCCGACAAGTACGACGACGCCTCGATCCTGTTCGCCGACATCGCCGGTTACACCAAGCGGGCCAGCGACACCACACCCACCGAGCTGGTCCGGTTCCTGGACACCCTCTACACCGATCTCGACGCCCTCGTCGACAGGCACGGTCTGGAGAAGATCAAGACCAGCGGCGACTCCTACATGGTGGTCAGCGGCGTGCCGCAGCCCCGGGAAGATCACGTCCAGGCACTCGCCTGCCTCGCTCTCGACATGGCCGAAGCGGTTGCGGACCTGAAGGATCCGCAGGGCCGGGCGGTGCCGCTGCGCATCGGGTTGGCGTCCGGCCCGGTGGTGGCCGGTGTCGTCGGGGCGCGCAAGTTCTTCTACGACGTCTGGGGCGACGCGGTCAACGTCGCATCGCGCATGGAGTCCACCGACGTCGAGGGTCGAATTCAGGTGCCGCAATCGATGTACGAGCGGCTGAAGGACGACTACGTGCTCGAGGAGCGCGGCGACGTCGACGTCAAGGGCAAGGGCCTGATGCACACCTGGTATCTGGTCGGCCGGCGCAAGCGACGGCGCCCCACGCGACGCGGATGCCGTCGCGCAGGGCGCCCTCAACTAACTCTGGTCAGACCTTGCGGTTCTCCGACTTGATCAGCCAGGCGAGCTTCTCCAGCCCGTCGATGAGCTGGTGCAGGATGTCGGCCGTGCTCGGATCTTCGGCATCGACCTCGTCGTGCACCGCGCGCAAGGTGTCGACCGCGGCGTACGTCCGCGCGGTGATCAGGTCGACGACCTCGGCGGTGCCGTGCTCGTAGGCCGGAAATTGCGGAAGTGACGTGGCCGCCGCGACGGTGTCAGAGCGACCGTCGGGGATCACGTCCAGTGCACGCATCCGCTCGGCGATCGTGTCGCTGGCCTCACGCGCGAAGTCCACGAGTTCGTCGAGCTGCAGATGGAGGTCGCGGAAGTTGGTGCCGACCACGTTCCAGTGCGCCTGCTTGCCCTGCAGGTGAAGCTCGATCAGATCCACCAGGACGCGCTGCAAGTTGCCGCTGAGCTGGGTGGATGCTTGGAAGTTCTGGATTTCTGCTTCGGTTCGACGTGTGCTCATGACTAAATCAACGCCTCCTAGATTGGAATGACTCCAGATTACCGTATGAGTGGTGTCACACCTCCCTGCTGATCCTGCTGGGCCAGCAGCCGGGCATATCCGGCGCCCATGCCCAGCAGGACCAGCCCGACGACGATGAACACCGCGACCCGGAACATGCCGTCCAGCGTGCCGAGGTCGAACAGGAACAGCTTCGCCATCGACCCGGCGACCAGAGCCAGCCCGCCGGCGATCGGCAGCGACCGGTCGTCCCGTCGCCTCCGCGCCGCATACATGAACAGGGCGGCGGCCATGGCGATCCAGCAGATGGTCGCGGCCATATGACCCGCGAAGAACCCGCCGCTCAAGCCGCCGGCCAGCACCCCTGCCGTGACGGTGAAGGTGGTGATCGAATACACCACCACGACCGCCAGCCCGGCCAGCAGGACTCGGACCGCGTCGCTATCCAGCACTCCGCGCCCGATCCACGACCAGACGATCGCGACGACGGCGGTCACCAGCAGGATGCTGGAGACCAATATCGCGACCGCGTCCGGCGTCGACAGCTGCGTGGCCCGCGCCAGCAAGGTGGGCGGTGCATAGCTGAGGTAGAGAAGTCCGCCGATGACGCCGAACCCGACGGCCACAAGACGCGCGATGTCGTCTCGACGCCCCGCGACGGCGATCACCACCGCCATCGCCAACAGCACCGGCATGGCGACCTCGCCGTCGAAGGCGACCGTCACTGCGATCAGCGCAGACACCGCCGACGTCGCCGACCAGATCTGGCGGACACTCCTCGAGACGCCGGGCAAGCGGTCCCCGACGAGCACGATCGCAAGGAGCGCCGCGGCCAGTCCGGCGGCCATCAGGGCGGCGACCGTCGACGGCAGCGCCACCGACGCACACAGCACCGGGAACACGCCTGCGATGGTCAGCAGCGCCATCGCGACCCGGTTTCCGGTCGACGGCAGCAGCACCAGCGCGCCCACCATGGCGAGCGCGGCGGCGATTGCACAGCCACCGGCCAGCCAGGCGCCGTTGCTGTCGCCGACACGGGCCGCGACCAAAGCGATCAAGAGCGGAAACGTCGGTGCCGTGACTCTCGCCGCATGCAGCCAGATCCAGTCCTTGCCGAGCTGTACGAGAAGCGATGCGGCCGAGATGGCGAGCATGAACGCGATCAACAGCATCGTGATGCCGTCGGACACGATCGGCGCAAGCACAATCAGCGGCACCAGCACGAGCAGGCCGAGGTGCTGCGAGTCCCAGCGCCGGGCCAGGGTGAGGCCACCGCCACCCATCACTGCGGCGATCACCAGCGCGACGGGTGCGGACACCCAGTGGTAGATCGTCGTGATCGCGATGACGTCCATGTACGCCGCGGCGACGCCGGTAGCGGCCAGGGCGATGGCACCGACGCGTCCGCCCGGGCGCGAGTTCAATCGAGTCGCGACGGCGACGAGCGCCCCGGCAAGCAATGCGCCTGCGCCGACGCGGATTTCGGGGCGCAGGATGCCGGCCTGGGCGGCGAGCACGAGCAGCAGCACGACGCCGATGAGCGTGACCGCGACGCCGGCGACGGCGAGCACCTTGCCGATCCAATTCGAGTCGCGCGGCGGCCTGGGTGCTTTCGGCGGCGACGGCGGAGGGCTCATCCGCGGCGGGGCCATCGGTGGTGGAGGAGGTGGTGGGGGTGGCGGCGCGTACACCACGGCGGGTGGCATGTACGGCTGCGGAATGTGCATGGGGGGTGGCACCGGTTGCGGTGCGGGATGCGGCACGAATGGGCGCTGGCCCAGAAGGCGGTCCAGTTCGGTCAGGTCGGCCGAAACCTTGGCGAACTGCAGCGACATTGCGGCGAAATTCGCCGAGAGCCGGGAAACGACGGCGTCATGCGGTGCGGTCATTGCGTCATCGTCGCAACGGACGGGTGCCCGGCGGATGAGTAGGACTACCCAAATCCGCTCATTCGTCCAGGCCGTGTTCGATGGCGTAGCGCGCCAACTCGACCCGGTTGGCGACCTGTAGCTTGCGAAATGTCGCCTGAACGTGGTTCTCGACCGTGCGGTGGCTCAGCGACAGCCGGGCGGCGATCTGTTTGGCGGTCAAGCCCTTGGCGACGTGGCGGAGGATCTCGGTTTCGCGCTCGGTCAGACTCGGCGCCGAACTCGAGTCCGGTCCCTGCGCGATTCGTCGATACTCCCCAAGCACCAAGCCGGCAAGGCCCGGGGTGAACACCGCGCGGCCCTCCGCCGTCGCCCGCACGGCGGCACCGAGTTCGGTCTTCGAAGCGCTCTTCACCAGATACCCGGTTGCGCCTGCCTTCACGGCCTCCAGCACGTCCTCGCGCTCATCGGAGGCGGAGAGCACCAGGATCTTCGACGACGGCGACACGGTCAGCACCTCAGCGGTCGCCTGTGCCCCGTCGCCGTCGGCCAGCCGCATGTCCATCACCACGACGTTCGGCTGCACGGCCGCGGCCCTCCTGCGCGCCGACCCCACACCGTCGGCGGTGGCCACCACGTTGAAACCGTCCTCGGCGAGATCGCGAGCAACTGCGTCGCGCCAGATCGGATGGTCGTCGACCACCATCACCGTCGGGGTATCGTCAGTTCCCATTCCGTCCCGCATCCCGGCCCGGTGTTCAGCTTCGCGCTGCCACCCAACCAATTCATCCGCCCCACAATCGATTTGGCGATCCCAAACCGGCCCTCGCCGACGGCTTCCTCGAGCCGACCATCCGCGATCCCGACTCCGTCGTCGCGGATACTCACCGTGACGGTATCGCCCAGATCCTCCAACAGCACGTAGGCCCTGGCGTCGGGTCCGGCATGGGCGGCGGCGTTGTCGAGCGCGTTGCCCGCAGCCGCAGAGAGTTCCTCGGCGGCGGTGGCCTCCAGCAATACCGGATCGGCGGGCACGCTCACCGACACCCGATCCGATGCGCGTTGACGCAGGAGTGCGCCGACATCGGTCAGCTCACCGATCCGCGGCTCGGCGTCCACGGAGCTGACCAGGCGGCGCAACGCGCGCTCCTGCTCCCCCGCCAGCTCCGCCAGTTCCGCTGTCTCACCACCGATCTCGCGACCACGGCGGGAGACGAGCGCAAGAACCTGGATGGCGCCGTCATGTACCTGCCGGGACAGCCGTTCTCTTTCCTCGGTCCTCGCCGCCAGCCGCGCCGCCCGTTCCAGGTCGGTGTGGGCGCGGCGCGCCGTCTGCGCGGCCATGCCGACACCGAGTCCCACCGCGAGCTCGATGACCACCGTCGCGTTGCGGCCGAGATCGTAGTTCAGCACACCTTTCGCCAACGTGCTGGCCGCGACAATCACTACCCCACTGAGCATTCCGTAGATCGGGCCGAACAGGATGGCCGCCGAGATCGTCGCGTTGGTGGCCCAGAGAGTGGTCGGCCAGGACTGGTTGTTCAGCGCCCACTGGTCGGATGCGACGAACTCGGTGGACAGCATCAGCGCGACCACGATCGCGAGTTCGGCCAGCACCCAGGCGGGCCGACGGCCGAACCCGTTCAGGTACGCGACCGCGCAGGCGACACTCCACCCGATCAGCACCGCGAACAGCAGCCATCCGATCGCGGGCCGATCGAGGTCGTCGTTGATCGCGATCTGAAAGCCGAACGCGTATATGCAACTGAGCAACCGGAACACCTGCGCCGCCCGCCACAGCGGGGTGACCGGATCCGGTGCGCTTGCCGGCATCAGAACTACAGCACCTTGGACAGAAACGCCTTCGTGCGTTCGTGTTGCGGGTTGGCGAGCACGTCGCGTGGCGGTCCGCTTTCCACGACCACCCCGGCGTCCATGAACACGAGCTGATTGGCCACCTCGCGGGCGAAGCCCATCTCGTGGGTGACCACCACCATCGTCATGCCCTCGGAGGCAAGCTTTTTCATCACCGCGAGCACCTCGCCGACGAGCTCTGGGTCGAGCGCCGAGGTGGGCTCGTCGAACAGCATCAGCTTGGGGTTCATCGCCAGCGCCCTGGCGATCGCCACGCGCTGCTGCTGGCCGCCGGACAGCTGTGCGGGATACGCCTCGGCCTTCTCCGCCATACCACCTGTTCGAGCAGATCCTCGGCCCCGCGCCATAGCTTCGGCCTTCTTGACGCCCTTGACCTGGATCGGAGCCTCGATGATGTTTCCCAGCGCCGTGCGATGCGGGAAGAGGTTGAAGTGCTGGAACACCATGCCGATATTGCGGCGCTGCTTTGCGGCGTCACGGGGCGACATCTCGTAGCAGCTTGGTCCCCCGCATCGCGATAGCCGATCAAGTCACCGTCGACATGAAGCCGGCCCGCATTGACCTGCTCCAGATGGTTGATACAGCGCAGGAACGTCGACTTGCCCGGAGCCGGACGGGCCGACCATAACAAGCACCTCGCCCCTGCCGACCTCCAGTGTGATGCCCTTCAGGACGTCCAGGGCGCCGAAGCTCTTGCAGACCTGTTCGGCCTTCACCATCGGTGTCATGCGCCCTCACCTCCTCCTCCTGGCGCTCCGGTTCCCTGCGCCTTGGCCAGCACCTCGAGTTGCTTATTCGTCAGCTTGCGCGATGCTCCACGGGAGTAGTACCTCTCCAGGTAGAACTGGCCGACCATGAGGATGCTGGTGACCACCAGGTACCAGAACGCCGCCACCAGCAGCAGAGGAACCGGCTCGAACTCGCGGGCGGCGATCTCGCGCGAGGTGATGCCGTACAGGTCCAGGGTGAACGGCACGGCGGTGACCAGCGATGTGGTCTTCAGCATGCTGATGACCTCGTTGCCGGTCGGCGGGATGATCACCCGCATCGCCTGCGGGAGCACGGTGCGGCGCATCGCCATCCCCCATCACATGCCCAGTGCCGTCGATGCCTCGAGCTGGCCTTCCGGCACGGAACTGATTCCTGCGCGGATGATTTCGGCCATGTACGCGGCTTCGTTGAGCGCCAGTCCGAGGATCGCCAGCAGGAACGGGATGGACAGCGCCTGCAGGTTGAGATTGAAGAACGTCGGCCCGAACGGCACACCGAGCTGGATGTTCGCATAGATCGTCGGGATCAGCCCCCAGAACACCAGCTGCACGTACACCGGGGTGCCGCGGAAGATCCACAGGTACACCCACGACACCGACTTGAAGACCGGGTTCGGCGACAACCGCATCACGGCCAGAAGCACGCCGAGCGCGATCGCGAGCACCATGGAGTAGACGGTCAGTTGCAAAGTGTTCAGCAGTCCAACCTTGAGCACTCGCTCGTTGAAGAGGTACTGCCCGAAGACTTGCCATCTGTAGGCATCGTTGGTGGCAGCGCCGTAGACGAACAGGGCAACCAGGATGACGATGACGACCGCCGCCACCCACCGCCACGGATGACGCAGCGGAACGGCATCGATGGCGGCTGGGCTGGTGGCTGGCGGCGTGTCGACATCAGTCATTTACAATCCCGTGCCTAGTTGATGGCGCCGTTGATCACTGGCTTGTCGATCAGTCCTGCCTCGACACCCCAGTTGGTTGCGATCTCTTTGTATTTCCCGCTCTCGATCAAGTGCTCGAGTGCCTTCTGAAGTGACTGCGCAAGCGCCGAGTCCTTCTTGACCGGCCAACCGTAGGGCGCTGAATCGAACACCTCGCCCGCGGCCTCCAGCTTGCCGTTGGTCTCCTTGATTGCGTACAGCGTGACCGGCGAGTCCGCCGACATGGCGTCGGCCTGGCCGAGCACCACGGCATTGGTGGCCGCATCCTGCCCGTCGAACGGCACGATCTGAATTGGCGGCTTGCCGGCGTCGGTGCATGTCTTGCTCTTGGCGGGTAACTCGTCGGTCTCCTGGGTGGTGGTGGCCTGCACCGCGACCTTCTTGCCGCAGGCGTTGTTCGGATCGATACCCGCCCCGGTTTTCTGAGCCCAGCTGGTGCCCGCGGAGAAGTAGGTCACGAAGTCGACCGTCTGCTCGCGCTCCTTGGTGTCGGTGAACGACGACATCCCAACGTTGAAGGTGCCACCCTGGATCGACGGGATGATCTTGGCGAAGTCCGATTCGCGGTACTCCGGCGTCAGGCCGAGGGTGGCAGCGATCGCGTTCATCAGGTCGACGTCGAAGCCGACGATCTTGCCGCTCTCGTCCTTGAACTCGTTGGGCTTGTACGGAATGTTGACGCCGACGATCAGCTTGCCGGAGGACTTGATGTCCTCTGGCACAGTGTTCGCGATCTCGTCGACTTTCTCTGCCGACGCCCCCGAGGTCGCGCCCGTCGGCTCGCTCGACCCGGAATCGCTGCCAGCCGAACAGCCTGAAACGGCGAGGGTGGCTGCTGCAGCAAGATACCGCTGCGATGCGCCACATGTTCCCTCGACGGATTTCCCATCCACCTAACACGGTTGCCTCTACTTTCTGCTTTGGGCAGTTAACGTACGGAAGGTTAACGGTGACGACGGCGTTGCGCCGCGCTTCCGCTTATTGTGCTGTCCTACTCAATTTCCCCCGCGTTGCTCGCAAACACTTATCTGCGCGGTTAGCGCTGTGAAACACTTTGATCATGACTACCGAAGCTCCCCCGACACTGTTGCCACACCTCTGGAAGTCGGAGTTGATTTCCGGACTGCTGGCGGTGATAGCCGGCATCATCGTGCTCGCGTGGCCGGGGATCTCGATCCTGGTCGCCGCCATCGTGTTCGGTGCATATCTGCTGGTGACCGGCATCGCGCAGGTCTTCATGGCGTTCAGCCTCCATGTGACCGCAGGGGGCAGGGTCCTGCTGTTCATCAGCGGTGCCGCGGCGCTGATCCTCGCAGTTCTCGCATTCCGCCATTTCGGTGAGGGCTACGCGGTTTTGCTGCTGGCCATCTGGATCGGCGTCGGGTTCGTCTTCCGCGGGGTCGCGACGACAGTTGCGGCCGTCAGCGATCCCACCCTGCCCGCCCGAGGCTGGAACATCTTCGTCGGCGTGATCAGCCTGATCGCCGGGGTTGTGGTGATCGCCTCGCCGTTCGAGTCGATCCTCACCCTGGCCATCGTCGTCGGCGTCTGGCTGATCGTCATCGGGGTGTTCGAGGTCGTGACGGCGTTCGGCATCCGCAAGGCCGCCAAGGCGGCACCTGCACCTGCGACACCCGCGGAACCGCCGGCGCCCGCTGATTCCCCGGCATCATGACCGAACCGCAACCACCGCAGTATCCGCAATACCCGCAATACCCGCAGTACCCTCCCCCGCAGGGCCCCGGCGGCGCGTATCCGGGCGGCTATCCGCCACCACCGCCCCAGCCCTATTCGGGGTACACCCCGCCGCCCGTCGCGCCGAAGAACGGGTTGGGCATCGCCGCGCTGGTGGTCGCGATCATCGCGCTGATCTCGGTTGTCGGTGGCGTCGTGCTCGGCATCGTCGCCGTCATACTCGGCTTCCTCGGCTGGCAGAAGGCCAGGCGCGGCGAAGCCACCAACGGCGGCATCGCGATTGCAGGCATCGTTCTCGGAATTCTCAGCATCATCGAGGCACTCGTCGTCATCGCGCTGTCAGTGTGGGTGTTCAACGAAGTGGGCGGCACCGACTACGTGGATTGCCTGTCCAGGGCCGGCTCGGACCAGGAAGCCGTTCAGCGGTGTGCGGATCAGTTCCAGGAACGTGTCGAGGATCAGTTCAGCGTCACGATCACGACGCCTGCACCACCGACGCCGTAGTCAGATGCCGTCGCCGCGGCACGAATTCGAGTGACAACAGCACGATCAGCAGCGGCACCACCTGTGTGAGGGTCGCCATCGCGTATCGCTGGTCGCCCAGCGCATTGAATTTCCGCAGGTAGCGGTACAGGGACTCGAGCGCGATGAGCGGGTCGCCCAGGTGGACCATCGTGAAGACGAGGCTTCGGGGCAGGTTGCGGTGCTTGTCGGTGAAGATCTCCGGGAATGCCGCAAAGGCGAGCGACAACCGTTGTGCCCCTTGCTCTCTGGCCTTGGCAATCATGTCGACGGACAGCCGCTCGTCGATACCGTTCGGTGCACCCCGGCGACGCCACGGCACATCGAGGGTCACCTCGGTACCGTCGCCGGCGGTGGCGTAGCGGTGGAATCCCTGGACACGGCCGGCCTTGTCGCGCGCGATGATCAACGCGACACCCGGATACCTGCCTTCCAGCGTGCCGTCCAGCGACATCGAGAAGCCGCGCTCGGTACGAGAACCGCTCGGTGACGCGAGAATGACGTCGGTCAGTTCGGTGAGCAGAACGTCGTTGAGGTGTTGTTCGTCAACGACTTCGGTGGTGACGCCGAAGTTCTTGGTGCGCTGCACCGCCTGACGGAGATTGCGGTACCGCCGCCCGACCATGTCGAACGCCGCGACGTCGATGATCACATCGCGCCCGATGGGCACGGGGGTGAGCTTCCGGCCGAGCACTGCCGCGTTCGACCACAGCTTCAAGCGCCGTTCACTGCAGCCAAGGACGGCGATGCGCCAGCCGCGGGTGTGGCACATTGCGGCGAAATCCGCGACCAGAGTGGTGAACCGGGCATCGTCACCGATCGGGTCGCCACTGACCACGGCGAACCCCAGTCGGGTGCGGTAGGCGATCGCGGCGGTGCCGTCACCGCTGAAGTGGTAGCACTTCGACGACTGCATCGCGAACGGCGCCAGCGGGTCACCCGTCGTCGCGTGCACCAACGCGAAGATCCGCGGCCGATCGGCCGGGTTCGGACGTGCCGACGTCGGCCACATCAGCAGCACGGCGGATGCGACCAACAGCAGGTTGCCGAGCAAATCAAACGCCAGGAATACCGCTGCGCTGCCTGCGATGCACACCACCATCGCCGCGGTGGCATGCCCCGCGGTCACCGGCCTGCCGAGGAAGATGCCGCGCGCTATCAGTACGACGGCGCTCAGGATGGTCATTGACCAGGCCAGATCTTTATGCAGGAAGAGCAGCCAGCCAGACAGGCTGAGCACCGCGAGCGCGCCGATCCAGCGAGCGGCCGTCGAGTCGACGTGAACGACGACTCGCTCGCGGGCCCGAAGCCCCGTTGCTACCTTCATCACTTTGCACCCGGGAAGTACTTGATGATTCCTTCCTGGACCACGGTAGCCACCATTTGCCCGGATTGGTCGAAGAAATGGCCGGTTCCCAGGCCGCGTGAGTCGGCCGCCACCGGCGAGGTCGTCGAGTACAGCACCCATTCGTCGAACCGGATCGGACGGTGGAACCACACCGAGTGATTGACAGTGGCGGCGAAGATGCGGTCGTAGCCCCAGGACAAGCCGTGAGTGGTGATTATCGAGTCGAGCACCGTGGTGTCCGAGGCGTACGCCAGAGCGGCGGCGTGCAGCACCGGGTCATCCGGCATCGGCCCGTCGGCCTTGAGCCACACACGGTTGTGTTCGAGCCGTTCACCCTTGCTGCGCATCACCCACGCCGGGTCGTTGGTGTACCGCCATTCGATCGGCCTCAGCGCCTCCACGAACTGTGGCACCGTTTCTTCGTAGCCGACGAGTAGATCGTCGATCTTGGGCAGCGACAACGGTTCTGGCACTTGGGGCGGCTCGATGCCGTGTTCGAGCCCGCGGCCGCCGTCGACGAACGAGACCATCGCCGTGGTCAGCAGTTCATCCCCTTGCATGACGTCAACACGGCGGTTGGCGAAGCGACGCTCGTCGCGCAGCCGAAACACGTGGAACTCGAGATCCTTGGCGGGGTCGCCGCCGGCGATGAAGTGCGCGGAGATCGCCCCCGGCGGCAGGTCGCGGGTCAGAGTCCGGCTGGCCGCCACGAACGCCTGCGCCATCATCTGACCGCCGAACGTGCGGGGCGGGTTCTTGCTCGGGTGCGATCCGACGAACGTGTCGTCGTCAGTGCGGTTGAGGTTCAGTACCGCCAGCAGCTCCTCGAAGTCGCTCTGCGGCACTGCGCCTCCTATCTATACGTCGTCCTCCCCGATCCGGTGCACGTGGATCAGGTTGGTCGAGCCTACTGTGCCCGGTGGCGCGCCAGCGATGATGACGACCAGGTCACCGCGCTTGTAGCGGCCGAGTTCAAGCAGGGATTTGTCGACCTGGCGGATCATCCCGTCGGTGGTCTGGATGTGCGGCACGATGAACGTTTCGGTGCCCCAGCTCAATGCCAGCTGGCTTCGCACCTCAGGCAATGACGTGAACGCCAGCAGCGGTAGCGGGGTGTGCAGCCGTGCCAGCCTGCGGACGGTGTCGCCGGACTGGGTGTAGGCGACCAGCGCCTTGGCATCCAGCCGCTCGCCGATGTCGCGGGCCGCATAGGAGATGACACCGCGCTTGGTCCTCGGCACGTGTGTCAGGGGCGGCACCACCACCGAATTCTGCTCGACCGCCGAGATGATGCGGGCCATGGTCCTGACCGCTTCCAGCGGATACTTGCCGACCGACGTTTCGCCGGACAGCATCACCGCATCCGCGCCGTCCAGCACCGCGTTGGCGACGTCGGATGCCTCCGCTCGGGTCGGCCGGGAGTGCTCGATCATCGACTCCAACATCTGGGTGGCGACGATCACGGGTTTCGCGTTTTCCCTTGCCATTTGGATGGCGCGCTTCTGCACGAGCGGCACCTCTTCCAACGGCAGCTCGACGCCGAGGTCACCGCGCGCAACCATGACCGCGTCGAAAGCCAGCACGATGGCTTCGAGGTTGTCGACGGCTTCCGGCTTCTCCAGCTTGGCGATCACCGGTACCCGGCGGCCGACGCGATCCATCACCTCATGCACGAGTTCGACGTCGGCGGGCGATCGTACGAACGACAGCGCGACGAGGTCGACGCCGAGCCGAAGAGCGAACTCCAGGTCGTCGATGTCCTTCTCCGACATGGCGGGCACCGACACATTCATGCCGGGCAGCGAAAGCCCCTTGTTGTTGCTGATCGGCCCGCCTTCGGTCACCGTGCACACCACGTCGTTGCCGTCGACGTGCTCGACGACCAGACCGACGTTGCCGTCGTCCACCAGCAGCCGATCGCCGGGTGCCGCGTCCTTGGCAAGGTTTTTATACGTGGTGGACACCCGGTCGTGGGTGCCCTCGCAGTCGTCGACGGTGATGCGAACGGTTTCGCCGTTCGCCCAGTAGGTGGGCCCGCCGGCGAACCGACCCAGGCGGATCTTGGGGCCCTGCAGGTCGGCAAGGATGCCCACCGCACGGCCTGTCACATCCGATGCCGCCCGTACCCGCTTGTAGTGGGCCTCGTGGTCTGCGTACTCGCCATGGCTGAAGTTGAGTCGAGCGACATCCAGTCCGGCCTCGACCAGCGCCCGGACAACATGGTCTTCACTGGTCGCCGGGCCGAGGGTGCAGACGATCTTTCCGCGTCTAGTCACGACTTCTGAGCATAGTCCGGATCGGTGTCCGTCACCCGACGGCGAGCGGCAATGCGCCGGGCAACACCGGTGCAGGCAGGTCGGACTCACCCATCAAGTAGGAGTCCACGGCATGCGCAGCGCTGCGCCCTTCGGCGATCGCCCAGACGATCAGCGACGCCCCGCGATGGGCGTCCCCGCAGACGAACACCCCTGGGGCGGCCGTCTGCCAATCCGAACCGCACGACAACGCCCCGCGCCGGTTCAGTGCCAGCCCGAGGCCGTCCAGCAGCGCCATGTGTTCGACGCCGTCGAACCCGATCGCCAGCAGGGCGAGGTCACAGGGAATCTCCAGGGTTTCGCCGACCGGGGTGATCCGCCGACGGCCGTCGGCGTCGCGGGTGACTCGCACCTCGGCGATCTCCATCGCGCGGACGTGGCCGTTGTCGTCGCCGACGAACCGCTGCACAGCGACCTCGTAACGCCGCGCACCGCCTTCGGCATGCGCGGGCGACGTACGCAGCACCAGCGGCCACATCGGCCATGGCGAGCGGGACTCGTCGCGGTACTCCGGCGGCTCCGGGTTGTAGTCGAGCTGGGTAACCGACGCCGCACCCTGGCGGTGCGCGGTGCCAAGGCAGTCCGCGCCGGTATCGCCGCCGCCGATGATGACAACGTGCCTGCCCTTGGCCGACAGCGGCGACGGGCCATCGCCCTCGCACTCCCTGTTGGCGGGTACCAGATGTTCCATCGCGAGGTGCACACCGTCGAGGTGCCGCCCCTCGACATCGTTGTCCCGGCCGCGCAGCGCGCCGACCGCCAACACCACCCCGTCGTGCCGCTCACGCAGCTGCTCGACCGACAGGTCGACGCCCACTTCGCATTCGGTGACGAAACGTGTTCCCTCGGCGCGCATTTGGGCCAACCGCTGGTTGAGCATCGCCTTCTCGAGTTTGTACTCGGGGATCCCATAGCGCATCAGGCCGCCCAACCGGTCGTCGCGCTCGTACACCGTCACGTGATGTCCGGCTCGGGTCAGCTGTTGGGCGGCGGCCAGTCCCG
This sequence comes from uncultured Actinomycetota bacterium, assembly GCA_963716505.1. Taxonomy (GTDB): domain Bacteria; phylum Actinomycetota; class Actinomycetes; order Mycobacteriales; family Mycobacteriaceae; genus Mycobacterium. Next base: position 125,743 of record CAVQTL010000008.1, on the reverse strand, counting down.
CGGGACCTGAACCGACCACGGCGACGCTCTTACCCGTCGAGATGGCGGCGGGCGCAGGCTCGACGATGCCGTCCATCCACGCGTGGTCGGCGATGGTCTGTTCGATGCGTTTGATGGTGACGCTGCCGCCGGTCTTCTCGTCACCGATGGACAGCACGCAGGCGGCCTCGCACGGGGCCGGGCACAGACGGCCGGTGAACTCGGGAAAGTTGTTGGTGGCATGCAGCCGGTCGCTGGCGGCATCCCACCGACCGCGGCGAACCAGGTCGTTCCACTCGGGGATGAGGTTGCCCAGTGGGCAGCCGGCAGTTCCCGAGTGGCAGAACGGGATTCCGCAGTCCATGCACCTACGGGCCTGCTGGGACACCTCGCCGGCCCGCTGCTGCGGATCCTGTCCTTCATAGACCTCGCGCCAATCGCCGACCCGCTCGTCAACGGGCCGCTTCGTCGCCTCGACCCTCTGCACCTCGAGGAATCCATGCGGATCAGCCACTGCTCGCCTCCATGATCGCGGTGTCGACGTCGCGGCCTTCAGCCTTGGCCATCCGGGTCGCGGTCAGGACGCGCTGATAGTCGGTCGGCATGATCTTCGTGAATTGCGCACTGCGCCTTGGCCAGTCGGACAGCACCGACGCGGCAACCGTGCTGCCGGTGAGCCGGGCATGCCTGGTCACCGCGTCGTGCAGCCAGGTGAAGTCCTCGGGGTCGGGGCGTTGCAACTCGACCATCTCGGTGTTGACCATCGCCGGGTCGAGGCCGAGCACGAATGCGATGCCGCCGGACATTCCCGCTGCCATGTTCCGACCGGTTTCGCCGAGCACCACGACACGACCACCGGTCATGTACTCGCAGGCATGGTCGCCCACGCCCTCGCAGACCGCAAGCGCGCCGGAGTTGCGGGCGCAGAAGCGCTCGCCCACCCGACCGCGAAGGAAGACCTCGCCGGACGTTGCGCCGTAGAGGAGCGTGTTACCCGCGATCACGTGGTCCTCCGGAAGAAACAGCACATCGTCGGGCGGCTTGACCAGGATGCGGCCGCCCGAAAGCCCCTTGCCGACATAATCGTTGGCGTCACCGATCAACTCGAGGGTGATTCCCGGCGGCAGGAACGCGCCGATCGACTGGCCTGCGGAGCCGCTGAGCGTGATGTGGATGGTGTCATCCGGCAGACCCTGCGCGCCGTATCGGCGGGTGACCTCCGCCCCGAGCATGGTGCCTACGGTGCGGTTGACATTGCGCACCGGCAGCTCCAGCCGAACCGGGTGAGCGTCCTCCAGCGCGCCCTCGGCCAGTTGGATCAGCGTCTGATCCAGGGCCTGGTCCAGCGCGTGGTACTGGTCGCGGACCCGTCTGCGCACCGTGTGGTCCGGGTCGTGGGCGTTGTGCGACATCGCGAAGATCGGCGTCAGGTCGAGACCCTGTGCCTTCCAATGGGCGACGCCGTGCGCGGTGTCGAGCATGTCGACTTGGCCCACCGCCTCGTCGATGCTGCGGAAGCCGAGCTCGGCCAGGTAGCGCCGGATGTCTTCGGCGATGAACCGGAAGTAGTTCTCCACGAACTCGGGCTTGCCGTTGAACCGCGACCGCAGTTCGGGGTTCTGGGTGGCGACTCCAACCGGACAGGTGTCGAGATGGCAGACCCGCATCATGATGCAGCCGGACACCACCAAAGGTGCAGTGGCGAAACCGAATTCCTCGGCGCCGAGCAGCATCGCGACGACGACGTCGCGGGCGGTGCGCATCCCGCCGTCGCATTGCACAGTGATCCGGTCGCGCAGCCCGTTGAGTATCAGCGTCTGCTGGGTGTCGGCGAGGCCGATCTCCCACGGGGCTCCCGCGTGCTTGAGCGACGTGAGCGGCGCCGCACCGGTGCCGCCGTCATACCCGGAGATCAGCACGACGTCGGCGTGGGCCTTCGACACCCCCGCCGCAACGGTGCCGACGCCGACGGAGCTCACCAGCTTGACGTGGATGCGCGCGTCGGAGTTGGCGTTCTTCAGGTCGTGTATGAGCTGTGCCAGATCCTCGATCGAGTAGATATCATGGTGCGGCGGAGGCGAAATCAACCCGACGCCAGGCGTCGAATGGCGGGTCTTCGCGATGTTCGGATAGACCTTGTAGCCCGGCAGCTGACCGCCCTCACCCGGCTTGGCGCCCTGCGCCATCTTGATCTGAATGTCCGACGCGTTCACCAGATAGTCGCTGGTGACCCCGAAGCGGCCGGACGCCACCTGCTTGACGGCGCTGCGCCTACGCGGGTCGTAGAGCCGGTCGACGTCTTCGCCGCCCTCACCGGAGTTGGACCGCCCGCCGAGGTTGTTCATCGCGATCGCCATGGTCTCGTGCGCTTCTGCCGAGATGGAGCCGTAACTCATTGCGCCGGTGTTGAACCGGGTCACGATCGAGTCGACGGACTCCACCTCGTCGAGAGGCACGGGTGGTCGGACTCCGGTCTTCAGCTGGAACAGGCCACGTAAGGTGCCGCCCTCGCGGGACAGCCGGTCGACCTCGTCGGAGTACTGCTGGAAGATGTCGTACCGCCCGGTGCGGGTCGAATGCTGCAGCAGGAACACGACTTCGGGGGTGAACAGGTGAAGTTCGCCTTCCCGCCGGAAGGCGTACTCACCGCCGACGTCGAGGCGGCGGTGCACCCGTTCCGTCGGGTTCTCCGGGTAGGCGCGGCGATGACGCTTCTTGACCTCCTCGGCGATCACGTCGAGTCCGACTCCCCCGAGTTGGCTCGGCGTGCCGGTGAAGTACTCGCCGACCGCGCCGCGGTCGAGGCCGATCGCTTCGAATGCCTGGGCGGCGGTGTAGGACGCGACGGTGGAGATGCCCATCTTGCTCATCACCTTCATGACGCCCTTGCCGAGTGCCTTCAGGTAGTTGCGAACCGCGGCCGCGGCCTCGATGCCGGTGAGCTCACCCTCACGCACCAGATCCTCGATCGACTCGAATGCCAGGTACGGGTTGACAGCGGCGGCGCCGAATCCGATCAGCATGGCGATGTGGTGCACTTCGCGGGCATCGCCGCTTTCGACAACCAACGCGACAGTGGTTCGCTGTTTGGTCCGCACCAGGTGGTGGTGCACCGCCGACACCGCAAGCAGCGACGGGATAGGTGCGCGGGTGTGGTCCGAGTCCCGGTCGGAGATGACCAGTGTGCGAGCGCCTTTGGCGATCACATCGCAGGCCTGATTACGGAGGTCCTCGATGGCGTCGGCCAGGCCCTCGCCGCCACGTTCGACGTCGTACAAGCCGCGCAGCACCGACGTCCGCAGCCCGGACTGTTCCCCGTCGTCGTTGATGTGGACGATCTTGTTCAGCTCGTCGTTGTCGAGCACCGGCCACGAAAGCTTGATCTGACGACAGGACGCCGCGGACGGCTCGAGCAGGTTCTGCTCAGGCCCCATGACGCGCGCCATCGACGTGACGACCGCTTCGCGGATCGCATCCAGCGGCGGGTTGGTCACCTGAGCGAAGAGTTCGACGAAGTAGTCGTAGAGCAACCTGGCCCGCTGTGAGAGCACGGCCGCGGGGGTGTCGGTGCCCATCGATCCCAGCGGCTCGGCACCGGATGCCGCCATGGGTGTCAACAGGATTCGCAGATCTTCTTCCGTGTAGCCGAACGCGACCTGCCGACGGACGACCGATTCGTGATTGGGCTGTGCGCGGACGCGGTCGGGCAGCGTGTTCAGGTCAAGCAGGCCCGCGTGCAGCCACTCTCCGTACGGGTGCGCGCCTGCCAGTTCGGCCTTGATCTCATCATCGCCAACGATGCGCCCGGCGGCAGTGTCGATCAGGAACATCTTCCCGGGTTCGAGTCGGCCCTTCGCGACGATCTGCGCTGACGGCACGTCGAGCACACCGCTCTCGCTGGCGAGGATGACACGGTCATCGATGGTGCGCCACCAGCGTCCCGGACGTAATCCATTGCGGTCCAACACCGCTCCGACAACCGTGCCGTCGGTGAACGTCACACAGGCCGGGCCGTCCCATGGTTCCATCAGCGAGGCGTGGAACTGCCAGAAGTCCCGGCGCGACTGGGCGAGAGAAGTGTTGTTCTCCCATGCCTCGGGGATCATCATCAGCACCGCATGCGGCAGGCTGCGCCCACCGAGGTGCAGCAGCTCGAGAACCTGGTCGAACGACGCCGAGTCCGAGGCGTCGGGCGTGCAGATCGGCGAGAGCCTGGCGAGGTCGCCTCCTATGTTGGGGCTCGCCAGCATCGCCTCGCGGGCGTGCATGCGGTTGCGGTTGCCCCGCACGGTGTTGATTTCACCGTTGTGGGCGACGAAGCGGAACGGATGCGCCAGCGGCCACGACGGAAACGTATTGGTGGAGAACCGGCTGTGCACGATGGCGATCGCGCTCATACAGCGTTCGTCGCGCAGATCCGGAAAGTATTGCGGCAGCTGCATTGTCGTCAGCATGCCTTTGTACGCGATGGTCCGGCTGGACAGGGAAGGGAAGTAGACGTTCCCCGCCTCGGCCCTCTTGCGCATCGGATAGATCCGCCGGTCCAGGTCGATGCCGCCGACTCGATCTGGCGCCGCCAAAAAGATCTGTGCCATGTAGGGCATGCAGCCCAGCGCCGTCGCACCGAGATCGGCGCCGCCGGGATCGACCGGCACCTCACGCCAGCCGAGGACCTCCAACCGTTCCTCGTCTGCAATGGCCTCGATCTGCTGGCGCGCCGCCGCTCGCCCGGCGGGGTCCTGCGGCAGGAAGCAGATTCCGGCCGCGAACGCGTTGCAACCGTCGGTGGTCGGCGCGGGTAGTTCGAAGTCGACGACATCGCGAAAGAGCTCAACCGGCAGCTGGATGAGAATGCCCGCACCGTCACCACTGTTGGGTTCGGCGCCGGCCGCGCCGCGGTGTTCGAGGTGTTCGAGGGCGGTGAGGCCGTCGGCGACGATGGCGTGCGAACGCCTGCCATGCATGTCGGTGATCATGGCGACACCGCACGAGTCGGACTCACGCTGCGGGTCGTACAGACCCTGGGCATGCGGCAATGCCGAGAACAGCACTGGGGATTTACCTCCGCAGTCTGGCGAAATAATTCGTCCGGGACTGCAGCGGCCCGAACTCGAATTGTATCAGCGCAGCTCGGCGCCTACCCGTCGAGAATCGTGGGGACCAGCGGGAACCCGGGCAGATTCCGTACCACCGTCCAGGTGACGGCGAGGACGGCGATGACGGCGATCGCGGGCATCGAGAAGATCGGCCGCCCGGTGCGCCACCGCACCAGGACCCATGCGAGCAGCGCAGGCAGCCCCACCAACAGAAAGATGTTGTCGACGGCAGCGGCGGCCAGGTCGCCGTGCAGCAGGTCGTGCGTCATCCGAAGCCCGCCGCACGCCGGACAGTTCCAGCCCGTCAGCAGCTTGAACGGGCAAGCCGGGAAGACGAAGTCGGGGTGGTGGGGATCGGCGAGGCCCACATAGGCCAGCGCGCCGCCGAGCAGCGCGCCCGTGCCGAGTGCGCCGTACAGCCGTGCCCGGCCGCTGACCGCGGCGCTAGGTGCCCTCACGAAGGGGACGTCCCTCCGGGTCACGCACTTTGTCGGTGAAGATGAGCACGGCGTCGATGATGCCCCACACCACCGCACCGATGCCGCAGGTGACAAGGCCGACGACCAATTGCGCGATGCCCAGGCCGGTGTAGCCCAGGTAGATGCGCCCGATGCCGACGAGACCGAACAGCCCGATCAGCTGCAGCAGTCCGGCGACGATCTTGGACTTGTCCGACAGCGGCTCGCCGGTCAGCGGATGGCGGCCGTACGGCGCCGCCGGATCCATGTACGCCTGCGGATACTGCTGCCCGTACTGACCGGGCGGCGGATACCCGGGCGGCTGCGGCGCATATCCCGGAGGCGGCGGCTGATATTGCGCTTGGTGAGGGGGCGGAGGTCCCTCGGTGCCACCGAAATGCGGCTCAGTCATGGCACCCAGCATGCCAGAACCGGACGGTTGCTAGATAGATTGCCCGGCCACCAGCCGGAGAGTGTCGATCAGCCCGTTCACGGGGATGGTCGGGTCGATCGACCGCATGAGGCCGAGGCCGACACCGAGCGCCAGCATGACGGTGGCGGCTTCGCGGCTGGGCATCTTCAAGTCGAGGTCATCGGCGGATTCGACGCCGTTGGCGAGCATTTGGATGATGTTGTCCAGTCGCCCGGCGAGTTCGGTGCGCAATTGTTCGTTCGGGCGCGCATGCAACGCGAACTCGGCCTCCAGCGGCGTCCATCCCGGATCACCGATGACGCGCTGCGCCCAATCGCGGATGGCCTCGAACCTGTCCGGTTGCGATACCAGCCCGAGAACCTCGGCGAAGCGTTCCGCCCGGATCTCATCGAGCACCGCGGCGCAGAGTTCATCCTTGTTGCGGAAGTTCGAATACACCGCGCCCTTCGAATACCCGGCGGCGTCGGCGACCTTCTCCAACGACGTCGGGTGGTAGCCGTCGGTGAAGAACATCCGTCGCGCAGTCGCGACCAGTTGCGACCTGGTCTGCGCCTGGCTCTCGGCGCGGGTCATGCGGGCCATGGGTGCATGGTACGCCTTTGACATACCGATAGACTCCAGATACCGTCAGTATTCCGAATGGAGGACTCGCCATGCCCTATCCCCGGATCAGCGTTGACGGTGCGATCGTCGTGGTCACCGGCGGTGCGCGCGGGATCGGCAAGGCGACGGCGGACCTCTTCGCCGCCAGCGGAGCGACGGTCTGCGTGGGCGATCTCGACGGCGGTGAGTTCGCCGTCGACGTGACATCGCGGGACTCGTTCGCCGAGTTCATCGCCGCAGTGATCGACCGTCACGGTCGTATCGATGTGCTCGTCAACAATGCCGGCGTGATGCCGCTGGGCGACTTCTTGTCCGAGGATGATGCGGTCAGCAGGACGACATTCGAGGTCAATGTCTGGGGGTTGCTCCACGGCATGCGACTTGTGTTGCCGCACATGATCGCCCGCGGACGCGGCCACGTCGTGAACGTCGCTTCGATGGCGGGAAAGCTGGTCATTCCCGGCATGGCGGTGTACAACGCCAGTAAGTTCGCTGCCGTGGGGTTGTCGGCCGCGGTCCGCGAGGAGTACCGCGATTCGGGCGTCAGTGTGACGTCCGTGCTGCCCAGTGCCGTGCGGACCCGGCTCGCATCGGGCGTGCCGCTCGGGCGGGGCCTGCCGACGGTGGAGCCGGAGGCCGTCGCGCGGGCGATCGTTGGCAGCGTCGCCAGCAGGCGCGACGAACTCACCGTGCCCCGTTATCTGGCCGGGTGGGATTTCCTCAGTACAGCCACGCCCGATGCTCTGATGAGGCTGGCCCGCAGGGTGATACGTGACCGTCGGGCGCTGACATCGATCGAGCACGACGCGCGCGGCGACTACGAGAGGGCGATCGAGGAGCAGGCCAGGAGCCGACGGTGACACGCGAACCGAGGGTCGTCATCATCGGCGCCGGCGTCGCAGGGATCGCCACTGCGGTCACGCTGCAGCGCGCGGGGTTTCACGACTTCACGATCCTGGAGAAGGGCGCCGACGTCGGCGGTGTCTGGCATTGGAACCACTACCCCGGTCTGACGTGTGACGTACCGTCGCAGCTCTATCAGTTCTCGTTCGCGCCAAAACCGGACTGGACCGGCGTATTCGCCCCCGGCGACGAGATTCAGCGCTATCTCCGCGGCGTCGTCGAACAGTTCGGCCTCGACGATCGGCTGCGCTTGAACTCCGAAGTCGTATCGACGGTCTTCAACGGCGCCACATGGCAGATCGCCACCGCCGACGGCACAGAGCTGGAGGCCGACTTCGTGATCGCCGCAACCGGCGTGCTGCATCATCCCTTCACGCCGGACATTCCTGGCCTCGAGTCATTCGACGGCGAAGTCGTGCACACCGCGCGGTGGGATGAGGGCATCGACACCACCGGCCGCAAGATCGCGGTCATCGGAAATGGCTCCACCGGAGTACAGATCGTGTCGGCGTTGCAGCGCGAGGCCGCGCACATCGTCCACTTCGTGCGAACCCCGCAGTGGGTGATCTGGGCGCCGATGGGCCTGTCCCAGCCGACGCTTTTGGGAACGGTGCTGCGCAAATCGCCTGCACTACATCGTCGGTTCTACGGCGTCCTGCTTCGGGGCTCGCGCATCTTGACCGATATCGCCGTGCGGCCGACTTGGCAGCGTCGGCTTGCGCAGAACTACGCACGGTGGTGTCTGCGCCTTCAGATTCGAGATCGCGGACTACGCGACCGCCTGACTCCGGACTACCAACCCTTCTGCAAGCGGCAGGTCATATCGGCTTCGTACTACCGAGCAATTCGGTCCGACAACGCCGACGTGATCACCGCAGAGATCGAAGAGATCACCCCGCGGGGCATCCGAACGGCGGACGGCCGCGAACACGATGTCGACCTGTTGATACTCGCCACCGGGTTTCAGGCGCACAACTATATGCGGCCGATGAATCTACGCGGTCGCGACGGCCTCGCCATCGATGATGCTTGGGCCAAAGGCCCACGGGCATACCGCATGACCGCCATCCCGGGTTTCCCGAACTTCTTCACTGTGCTAGGCCCGAACTCGCCCACCGGATCGGTGTCGCTGCAATACTCCGCGGAACTGACGGCGCGCTACATCGCCCAGTGGCTGAAGCGATTTCGCGATGGCGAGTTCGACACCGTTGAGGTGACCGAACAGGCGACGACGAAGTTCAACGACGATGTCGCGACGGCACTCGGACCGACGGTGTGGAATACCGGATGCAACTCGTGGTACCTCACCGACGAGGGCAACGTCGACTTGTGGCCCTATGACCGCAAGACGATGACGGCGATGCTGGCGCGACCCGACGATCGCGACTTTCACATCGCCTAAGGCAGATGCTTACTGCCCGGATACGCCAACCTTGACCACGGCCGATAGCGACTTTGTTCTACTGCAGATTCCAGTACGGAACTTACGGGGCCTCTAGAGTTCCCCTGCAAAGCGCCGGCACCGCAAGGGTGGGTATCTGATGGCTCGAGTTCACGCCGAGCGGTCGATCGCTGCATCGCCGGAACGGGTGTTTGACTGGCTGCTCGACCCGGCCAACCTGACCGTCTCTCCTGTGGTGCGAATAGCCGTTTGGGCAAGGGGCTCATCGGGTCCCGGCGTGGGAGCGGTGCGGGAAGTGACCGGGTTTGGCTTCTGGGTGCACGAACGGATCACAGCCTACGACGTGCCCCGAAGCTGTGCCTATGTGGTTGTCGGCTCGTTCCCGGCATCGCAACACGAGGGCGGTACGCTCACGTGCCGTCCGTCGGGCGAAGGCACGCATGTCGAATGGGTGAGTGGATACACGGTTCCGGCTCGCGGGGGTGGCAAGGTGATCGAAATTGTGTTCGCGCCGCTGATCCGCTGGCTGCTGTTCGGCGCCGTACTCTCTCGCTGCGCGAAGGCGCTGGAGAGCCAGTGACCCCGATACACGCCGCGCCCGTTTCGGCCCTTGAACCGTCCTCCAACCGTTGGGCCACTGCCATGACGCCATTCGCCGCCGAGGTTCTCGGGCGACCATTCACCCATACGGGAAAGGTCGCTCACCATGACGTAGAACACGTCGGCCGGGGCAGCGATCACGCGCGACACCTCGCGGTGGTCCCCACGTGACAGGCACTTCTTCATGCCCGCGTACTAAATATCACCCGGCGAGTAGTCGGGCGGATTCCGTCAGTTGGCCAGTCTGTTTCACGAACTCTTGAGCATGTGATTGTTGGCAGCGAATCGCTAAAGAACGCCTTAATCACGTCAAGACCGAAGAGGTCCGCGCGGGCCTGAGCCACTTAGAGGGGCGGCAGATCAGCAACAACCGCCGCCAAACGCGGATCGGATGCTTCAATCCTTCCGAAGAACGCCAGGAGCAACTCGTCGGGTTCCGCGTCGATCGGCTCGTCACCGGCGGCCAGGGGTCCCGAGGATGCGACGAATTCGACTGTGTCGTCTTTCCCCAGATACACCCGATGTCGGGTAGAGGTCTCGCTCTCAACCAGCCGATTCATCGACTCAGCAGGGCCACGAATCGCGATGGATGCCTCCGCGGCCGGTATCCCCCACTCGTTTCCGGTTGCAGCGGCGATGTCGTAGCCGTGGACGAGCAGCTCGCACAAGATCCATCGAGCCCCACCACCGCCAGAGATCGTTGATCCACCGTGGAAGGGATACAGACGGTCGAAGTCGACTTTGGAGTAGACGTGGTCGATCACCGTACGCAGATTTGCCTCGAGCCGGTCGGCGATATCGTTGATATCTCGGTCGGTGTACTCCGAGAGGCAGGTCGCATTCAGCTCGGCAACCCCCTCGTTTGTGGCGGCGCGTCGACGATCGCCAAGCAGCCTGCCGAGCACGGTTACAACGTGAGCCGCAGTCTCCTCGGCCGTCCAGGCGAGCCCAGGTACTGGTCGCGCGGCGCGATCCGGATCGAGCCCCCGGACCATCGAGACGAACCGCTTCCCACTGTCGTCTAGCGCGGCGAGGATGTCGGCTTTGGTCGCCTCTTCCACCCGCTAAGCGTACGGCGGGCAGGGCCGAGCGACGTGCTCGTGTCCGGCACGTTGCGCGACATGCCGTCTCTTCATGGTCGCGCCTACGTAGCGGTTGGGTTTCAGCGAGACTGGTCGCTTGCCACGTAAGTGGCTTGTGCAGCGGATGGTAGCGATTGCGCAAAGTACACTTTAAGGAATCCTCGTGAGCAGCATAAACGCTGCCGATGCGCACCGCTCGACCCGCTGCTCGGCTTAAGCTTCCGCCATGTTCTCGGAGACGCGGTATGCGCTGAAAGGGGACTTGCGCGTCGCCTATCGCGCCTCATGCGACGGTCCTCGCGACATTTTGTTCGTCCCGAACTGGTTCACGTGCTGCGAGGTTCTTCCGGAGCTACCGTCCATTCTGGGCTGGGTCGAGGCGATGACATCGCTCGGTCGGCTGATCTTCTTCGACCAGCCGGGCACGGGAGTGTCCGATCCCGTCACGCCCGGGGCGCTCCCCACCTTGGAGCAGTGGGCCGACAGCATCACCGCGGTGCTCGACGACCTCGACAGCAGTGAAGCGGTCGTCGTCGCGATCGCCGGCGCGTTCCCGCACGCGGCGTTGTTCGCGGCGACACATCCGTCCCGTACCACCGCGCTGGTCGTGCTCGACGGTTTCGCAGAGGCGGGCGGCACCGCACTCGTTCAAGACGAAGCCCAAGCTGCGATGGTCCGCATGTGGGGCAGCGGGAAGCTCCCACATCTGATCAATCCGGACATGCCGTGGAACGAGGAGATCCGGGCAACCTGGGCGCGAATGGAACGCCTTTCGTTGAGTCCACGGACCCTTGCGCTCGTGATGCCTCTGTCGGCGGAGATGGACGTGCGGGCGGTCGTTCCGACAATCCGCGTGCCAACCCTCGTCCTCCACCACACCGACAACCCGTTCCTCCCGCCCGCGAAGGGCAAGTACATCGCCGAGCACATACCCGGCGCGAAATACGTTGAGGTGCCGGGCCGCAACTGGTACCACATGGTTGAACCGGGATGGCGCGCGTCCTTCCAGGAGATCGCCCAGTTCCTTACCGGCCACCAGGCCGACGTGGCCGATGATCGGGTGCTGGCCACCGTGCTGTTCACCGACATCGTCGACTCGACACGCAAGGCGGCGGAGATCGGTGATCGTGACTGGCATGCGTTGCTCGATGCACACGACGCCGTCGTCCGTGCGCAGCTGTCTCGGTTTCGAGGCCGGGAGGTGAACACGTTGGGCGACGGCTTCCTCGCGACGTTCGACGGCCCGCAGCGAGCGATCCGCTGCGCGATGGCGATTCGCGACGCGGTGCAATCCATCGGCATTGAGGTGCGTGCGGGGTTGCACACCGGCGAGTGCGAGGTCCGCGGCGATGACATCGGCGGAATCGGGGTGCACATCGGGGCGCGCGTGAGCGCCCTGGCAGGGCCGAACGACGTGGTGGTGTCGAGCACGCTGCGTGACCTCGTGATCGGGTCGGGACTGGAGTTCGAGGACCGCGGCTCCCACGAGCTCAATGGCGTGCCCGGCGAATGGCATCTCTTCGCCGTCGCGTCTCGGTAGCGGTGGGTTTCGGCGAGACTCATCTCGCCCGCCGTAAGCGTTTGTGCAGCGGATGACACCGAATACGCGAAGGACCGTTTAGTGGTAAGGCAGGCGTGGCAGCGGGCTACGGCGGCGTCGCGGGCACGGATGATGTAGCGGCTACCCAGTGCCCTTGGCGGCCGGGGGCAGCGAGTACGTCACGGGTGCGGGCAGCATGACGTTCACCGTGTCGCCGGGGCGGATGATGCCGGGGCGTTCCACCCAGCCCACCAGCCCGCGCTTCCTCCACGCGGCCTTCACGAAGTGGCTGGTGAGCTTCTCGCGCTCCGGGTGGTGGGCATGGATGACCTTGCCCGGCCCGGTGCACGGATCGTTCTGCCCTTCCACCACCAAGGTGGCGTCCTCGGGGAAGAAGAGGCGCGTGCCCGGCGGCAGCTCCGTGAGCCAGGGGATGCCGGCCAGCTCCAGGTTGGCGCCGAGCCACGCGGCCGGCACCTGCGGCAGCTCCAGCACGCCGGCAATGAGCGCGAGCTCCTCGGAGGACACCAGCGACACCTGCCGCGTGTTGCGGATGGGAACGCCCCGAGGAAACCACTTCACGCGCACGTCCGCCAGCCGCGTGAGGCCCTCGTGCTTGTCTCCAGCGAAGCCCTCCCACGTCACCTTCACCTCGGAGACGTCGCGGGTGACGAGGTTCGTGGGCTCGGTGCCGATGAGGACGCGGACGGTGCGGCCGGTGAGGTGCGCGGGCATGGAGGAACTGTAGCCTCGAGGACGTCAGAGAACCGTGAGCTGCTGCTGACACCGATACAGACACTCCAAGTTCAAAGGATGCGTCGGGCGATCGGTTCGGCGCCGGCCCCACCTCTGTTGTTAAGTGTTTCGCCTTCTTCTGAATCCGAATCGGCGTCGGGTTCTCTCGACTTTCGCGTCGCCACCTTCGGCGGCTTCGTCAGTGGCCTCGTGCACATCTGGAGCCGCCTCGGCTTCGTCACCATCGACCGCACCCACACCGCCAGCGGCCCCGGTTTCGCTGTCCGAATCGGCTGATTCGTCGACTGCTTCCTCCGCCGGTTGCTCGCCTTGATCCCCGGCGTCCACACTTTCGGAACTTCCCGACTCGGGCTCGTCAGAAGGCTTTTCCGACACTTCATCCGCGACTTCCGCGGCCTCCTCAGCGTCCTCGGGCTGGTCCTCGGCGACCTCAGGCTCGACAGACTCCGCGTCCTCGCCCTGAGACAACGGCTCCGCCGAATCGTCCGGCGCTTCGGCGGCTACCTCATCGGCGACTTCCGCGGCTTCCTCAGCGTCCTCGACAGCAGCTACATGCACCTCCGGCGCGGCCTCCTCGGCCTCGACCACCTCGTCACCTTCGACCGCACCCACACCACCGATCGCCTCGGTCACTTCGGCGTCTTCGGGCTGATCCTCGGCGACCTCAGGCTCGACAGACTCCGCGTCCTCGCCCTGAGACAACGGCTCCGCCGAATCGTCCGGCGCTTCGGCGGCTACCTCATCGGCGACTTCCGCGGCTTCCTCAGCGTCGCTCGACGGCAGCTACATGCACCTCCGGCGCGGCCTCCTCGGCCTCGACCACCTCGTCACCTTCGACCGCACCCACACCACCGATCGCCTCGGTCACTTCGGCGTCTTCGGGCTGATCCTCGGCGACCTCAGGCTCGACAGACTCCGCGTCCTCGCCCTGAGACAACGGCTCCGCCGAATCGTCCGGCGCTTCGGCGGCTACCTCATCGGCGACTTCCGCGGCATCCTCAGCGTCGCTCGACGGCAGCCACATGCACCTCCGGCGCGGCCTCCTCGGCCTCGACCACCTCGTCACCTTCGACCGCACCCACACCACCGATCGCCTCGGCCTCGGGTTCACGAGACTCCTCAGCGTCCTCGGGCTGATCCTCGGCGACCTCAGGCTCGACAGACTCCGCGTCCGCGCCCTGATACAACGGCTCCGCCGAATCGTCCGGCGCTTCGGCGGCTACCTCATCCGCGACTTCCGCGGCTTCCTCAGCGTCCTCGACCGCGGCGCCATGCACCTCCGGTGCGGCCTCCTGCGCCTCGACCACCTCGTCACCCTCGACCGCACCCACACCACCGATCGCCTCGGTCACTTCGGCGTCCTCGGTCGCGTCGGCTTCTTCGCCCGCTTCGGCGAACGCCTCGGCCTCGGCGATGTCTTCGGAGGGTGCCGACTCGACGTCCGCGACGAGTTGTTCGGCCTCTGCGACCACCTCCGCGTCCGCGGCGTCCTCGTCTTCCTTTTCGCCTGCGGCCGTCGCCGCCGCCACCACGCCGGTCGTCGCCGCCACGGCGACCAGTTCCTTCTCGAGCTTCTCGGTCGGCGATTCGTCGTCGCCCGGCACGGGAACCTCTTCGAGGTCGGCGTCGCCGCGCAGTTCGGACGGATCCTCGCGGCCCTTGGGCGCGACCATGATGTAGACGACAGCGCCGATGAACACGAACACCGACACGAAGGAGTTGATCCGAATACCGGCGATATGCGTGGCCGGGTCGCTGCGCATCAGCTCGATCCAGAACCGTCCGAAGCAGTACGCGGCGACGTACAAGGCGAACAGGCGTCCGTGCCCGATTCGATAGCGACGGTCGATCCAGATGAGCAACGCGAAAACCAGCAGGTTCCAGAGCAACTCGTACAGGAAGGTGGGATGGACGATCTCGATCAACTGACCGGTCGATACCCCGTTGAGCGAATTGAGTGCACCGTTCGCATCACGGCGCTCGAAGATCTCCAGCCCCCACGGCAACGATGTGGACCTGCCGTAGAGCTCTTGGTTGAAGTAGTTTCCGATCCGGCCGATCGCCTGTGCCAGCACGATTCCGGGAGCGATCGCATCGCCGAATGCGGGCAGCGGAATGCCCTTGCGTCGACAACCGATCCAGGCGCCGACGCCACCCAGCGCGACCGCACCCCAGATCCCCAGGCCACCCTCCTGGATCTTGAATGCCGCCACCAAACCCGCGCCACCGGGCCCGAAGTAGGTGGACCAGTCGGTGAGGACGTGATAGAGCCGCCCGCCGATCAGGCCAAAGATGATGGCCCACAACGCAATGTCGTAGATGACTCCAGGTTCACCGCCGCGCGCGGACCAGCGCCGGTTGCCGATGAACAATGCGACGAATCACGCCGATGAGAATGAACAGTGCGTAGGCGCGAAGCGGATGATCCAGAGATGCCAGACGCCCTGCGGCGGGCTCGGGAACGAAGCAAGTAAGGTCGTAGTCACGCCGAAATCCCCTGCCGGACACCGTCGGCCAGTTCTTCGGTCAGCGCACGCACGGCGGGGAGGCCCTCCGTCAATGCCGACACCAGGGCCGAACCAACAATTACACCGTCTGCGTATGCACCGATCTGCGCGGCCTGCTCACGCGACCTAACCCCCAGCCCGACGCCGACCGGAATATCCGAAACCGCCTTCACCCGTTGAACCAGCTCGGGGGCGGCAACCGAGACTGCGTCCCGCGCACCCGTCACACCCATCGTCGAAGCCGCGTAGACGAATCCGCGCGACGCGTTTGCCGTCTCTGCCAGCCGCTCGGGCGTCGACGACGGCGCCACTAGGAAGATCCGGTCCAAATGGTGCGCATCGGATACCGCCAGCCATTCGCCCGCTTCGTCTGGAATCAGGTCCGGAGTGATCATCCCGAGCCCGCCCGCGGACGCCAGATCCCGCGCGAACGCGTCGACGCCGTAGTGCAATACCAGATTCCAGTAGGTCATCACGACCGCGCGGCCGCCTGCCTTGCTGATCGCCTCGACGGCCGTCAATGAGTCACGCACCCGGACACCGCCGCGCAACGCCGCCTCGGTGGCCGTCGCGATGGTCGGCCCGTCCATGCCGGGGTCGGAATACGGCATCCCGACTTCGATGATGTCGCAACCGGATTCGACCAGTGCCGTCATCGCCTCGATCGATTTGGGCACATCGGGATAGCCGGTCGGAAGGTAGCCGATGAGAGCCGCCCGACCCTCATGGCGGCACGCTTCGAACATGCCGGAAAGACCAGTTGTCATGACGCAGCGGTCCCCTTGCTGTCGAGCAGGTCGAACCACTTGGCCGCCGTCTCCACGTCCTTGTCACCGCGGCCTGACATGTTCACCAGGATGACCGATCCCGCCCCGAGCTCGATGCCCAACTTCAGCGCACCGGCCACCGCATGGGCGGATTCGATGGCCGGGATGATGCCTTCCGTCCGGCACAGCAGGCCGAACGCATCCATCGCCTCGGCGTCGGTGATCGGTCGGTATTCGGCGCGCCCGGTGTCCTTGAGAAACGCATGCTCAGGCCCGACACCGGGATAGTCCAAACCCGCCGAGATCGAATGGGATTCGATGGTCTGCCCGTCGTCGTCCTGCAACAGATACGAAAACGAACCCTGGAACGCACCGGGCGACCCGCCGGCGAACGTCGCAGCGTGACGGCCGGTTTCGACACCGTCGCCCGCGGCCTCGAAACCGACCAACCGCACGCCCGGATCGTCGATGAACGCGTGGAAGACACCGATGGCGTTCGACCCGCCGCCCACGCACGCGGTCACCGCGTCGGGCAGCCGGCCGGCCTGATCCTGGATCTGCGCACGGGCCTCCAGCCCGATCACCCGTTGAAAGTCGCGAACCATCACTGGAAATGGGTGCGGGCCAGCCGCGGTGCCGAAGCAGTAGTACGTGTCGTCCGCGTTGGTCACCCAGTCCCGGAACGCCTCGTTGATCGCGTCCTTGAGCGTCTTGGAGCCGGACTCCACGGACACGACTTCGGCTCCCAGCAGCCGCATACGCGCGACGTTGAGCGCCTGGCGGGCGGTGTCGACGGCGCCCATGTAGATCACACAGTCCAGCCCCAGCAGCGCACACGCGGTTGCGGTGGCCACCCCATGCTGGCCCGCGCCGGTCTCGGCGATGACACGCGTCTTACCCATCTGTCGCGCGAGCAGGGCCTGGCCCAACACGTTGTTGATCTTGTGAGACCCGGTGTGGTTCAGGTCTTCTCGTTTGAGGAAGAGTCGCGCGCCGCCCGCATGCTCGCCGAGCCGTGCGGCCTCGTACAGCGGTGACGGCCGACCACTGTAGTGCCGCTGCAGCCGGTCGAGTTCGTCGAGGAAAGCCTGGTCGCCGCGGGCCTTTTCGTAGGAAGCGGTGACTTCCTCGATCACCGCCATCAGTGCCTCAGGGACGAATCGTCCTCCGTAAACACCGAAGTGCCCCTTGGCGTCGGGATCGTGGGCGGTCGGCTCCGCGACTGCCGCACTGGAACGCGGCAACTCTGGGCCGGCGAGATCGGCCACTGTTCAGCGCGAGGGTTTCGGGCAGGACGGATGCGTGCCTGCGGTGACCAGATCGGCGACGGCACTTCGAGGATCACCGCTGGTGACCAGACCCTCGCCGACGAGAACGGCGTCAGCACCTGCACCGGCGTACGCCAACAGATCGGCCGGACCGCGCACACCCGATTCGGCGATGCGGATGACATCGCTCGGCAGCCCAGGTGCGATGCGCGCGAAGCAATCCCGATCCACGTCGAGCGTCTTGAGGTCGCGTGCGTTGACACCGATGACCTTCGCGCCTGCCTGCAGCGCGCGGTCGGCTTCCTCTTCGGTGTGCACCTCGACCAACGCCGTCATCCCGAGGGACTCGGTGCGATCCAACATCGAGACGAGTGCGGACTGCTCGAGAGCCGCCACGATGAGCAGCAGCATGTCCGCGCCGTGTGCACGGGCCTCATGGATTTGATACGGCCCGACGATGAAGTCCTTGCGCAGCACCGGGATTGACACCGCGGCGCGCACAGCGTCCAAGTCGTCGAGCGAACCGTTGAAGCGTCGCTGCTCGGTGAGCACGCTGACGATGCGCGCTCCGCCGTCCTCATATGCGCTGGCCAGTTTCGCCGGATCCGAGATCGTCGCAAGGGCTCCCCGCGACGGGCTGGCACGCTTTACCTCGGCGATGACACCGATACCGGGTTCACGCAGCGCGGCCATCACGTTGCGCGACGAGGGCGCGGCCTTGGCGGCCGCTTTCACCTCGTCGAAGCTGACGGCCGCTTCGCGGGCGGCGACGTCGGCGCGGACTCCCTCAATGATGGAGTCGAGCACGGTCGCCGAACTCATAAGCCGTCGACTCCCTCCGCGTTCGCGCCGTCTTGCCGCCGCATGATCTTTATCGAAGGGTAGCCGCACCGAACACATCAACTGTCACCGCCCCTCGGTGTCTGGTTTGGTGGGATCGCGCCCTTCGTCGAGCGAGTCCCACATCGTCCGCTCCGACATCTCGTCGCCTGCCGCAGCGCGTCGTCGCACCGCCTCGCGCCGCCGGGCCGGAGCCTCGTATTTGTCGTCATCCGACTCGTCTTTCACAGGTGACCGCATGAGCAGCACCGCTCCTGCGAGTGTCAGCACGGCGGCGATCAACGTGACGACAGCGCCCCAGTAGTGCCGCTGGGTGCCGACCAGGTCGGCCACCGGCACCTCGGCGAGGCCGGCGGCGCGCACGGCCACATCGGGGATCACCCACAGGCTGATCGCCAGATAGGCGATCGCGGCGCTCAGGGCGCCGACGACGAGCGCCAGCAACCGCAATTGCCACCGCGGCCCCACCGTCGACTTGAGCACCGCGGCCAGCAGGATCACGGCCAGCGGCACCAGCGCCGTCGACCAGGCCCCGCCGTTCAGCGTCGCGGTCTCGGGCTGACCGAGCCCGTCGAACGAGCTCACCTCAACCCACGTCATCCGAGACGCCAGCCACAGCGCACCCGCCGCCACCAGCAGTAGGAGCTGCCCGATGTGTTTCATGGCTCGGTCAGCGTCTCCGCCGCGGCAATGGCGTTCAGCACCGCCTTGGCCTTGTTGGCGGCCTCGTTGTATTCGTACGGGCCGTTGGAGTCGGCCACGACTCCCCCGCCCGCCTGCACATATGCCGTCCCCTCGCGCATCAACGCGGTCCGGATGGCGATCGCGAAATCGGCATCGCCCGCGAAGTCCAGGTAGCCGAGGACGCCACCGTACAGACCGCGTCGGGTCTTCTCGACCTCCTCGATGAGTTCCATCGCCCGCACCTTCGGCGCGCCCGTCAGCGTGCCCGCCGGGAAGCAGGCGGTGACGGCGTCCAGCGCGGTCTTGCCCTCGGCCAACTGCCCCGTCACCGTGGACACCAGGTGCATGACGTGGCTGTAGCGCTCGATATGGCTGTAGTCCTCGACCCGTACCGTTCCCGGCACGCAGACGCGGCCCAGATCGTTGCGGCCGAGGTCGACCAGCATCAGGTGCTCGGCGCGTTCCTTCTCGTCTTCCTGCAGCTCCTTCTCGAGCAGCAGGTCTTCTTCCTCGTTGGCGCCGCGCCACCGCGTGCCTGCGATGGGATGCGTTGTCGCGCGTCCGGCCTTGACGGTCACCAGCGCTTCCGGACTCGACCCGACGATCGAAAAGTCCAGTCCGCCATCGGCATCGGGCACGTTCAGCAGGTACATGTACGGGCTGGGGTTGGACACCCGCAGCATCCGGTACACGTCGAGCGGGTTCGCGTCGGTGTCCATCTCGAACCGCTGCGACGGCACCACCTGGAACGCCTCGCCCGCCTCGATCTCGCCGACGAGTCGCTCCACGATCGCGCCGTACTCCTCGACGGTGCGCTGTTGGCGGTTCAGCGGCCCTGGCCGGCTGAAGGTCGCCACCGTCGACGACAGGTTCTTGCCGAGCGCCTCGGTCATCACGTCCAGCCGCGAGACGGCGTCGTCGTATGCCCAGTCGACGCGTTCGTCGGTGCCGTTCCAGTTCACCGCGTTGGCGACCAGCGTGATGGTGCCCTCATGATGGTCGACAGCCGCGATATCAGTGGCCAGCAACAGCAGGACGTCGGGCAGCCCGAGGTCGTCGACCGCCAGTTCGGGCAGCCGTTCGAGGTGGCGCACCAGGTCGTATGCGAAGAACCCGACGAGTCCGCCGGACAGCGGCGGTAGCCCCGGCACAGGTTCGGTCTGAAGTAGCTCCAATGTCGCGTGCAGCGCGTGCAGCGGGTCGCCGCCGCTCGGTGCGTCCTGCGGCGTGACACCCAGCCACGCCGCCTCGCCGTTGCGGACCGTGAACGCCGACGGGGCACCCGCACCGATGAACGACCACCGCGACCAGGATCGCCCGTTCTCCGCAGATTCCAGCAAGAACGTGCCCGGGCGGTTGGCGGCCAGCTTGCGGTACGCCGACAGCGGCGTCTCGCTGTCGGCCAGCACCTTTCGCGTCACCGGAACGACCCGGTGCCCGGCGGCCAGCGCCCGGAAGTCCTCGCGCGAGGTCGTGACAGCGAGGTTGGCGGCGGTTTGCACGTGGTAATCCTCCCAGACCGGTACGGCGGGACTGGCAATCAGTCAGGCGTAGCGTGACACTCATGAAACGTGGTGACCGGGTAGCCGAGTTCGAATTACCGGACCAAACGGGTGCTGTGCGAAACCTCACATCTTTGCTCGCCGACGGCCCGATCGTGCTGTTCTTCTACCCCGCGGCGATGACGCCGGGCTGTACCAAGGAGGCCTGTCACTTCCGCGACCTGGCGGGCGAGTTCGCCGCCGTCGGCGCATCGCGGGTCGGCATCAGCACCGATCCGGTCGCCAAGCAGGCCAAGTTCTCCGATACCCAGCGCTTCGACTATCCGCTGCTGTCGGACGCCGACGGCAAGGTCGCCACCGCCTTCGGGGTGAAGCGCGGACTGTTGGGCAAGCTGATGCCGGTCAAGCGCACGACGTTCGTCATCGACACCGACAAAACCGTCCTCGAGGTGATCGCCAGCGAGATCAGCATGGAGACCCACGCCGACAAGGCGCTGGAGGTGCTGCGGCAGCGGCAGTCGGCGTGACAGAAGTTCTCGCACTGCGCGATGTGACGTTCCGCCGCGACGGCAAGCAGATCATCGACGGCATCTCGCTCACCGTGCACGCCGGCGAGCACTGGGCACTGCTCGGCCCCAACGGGGCGGGTAAGAGCACGCTGCTCGGTTTCTGTGCGGCGGTGATGTTTCCGACGTCGGGAACGGTGCACATTCTCGGCGAGCAGATGGGCCGGGTTGAGCTTGCCCGCCTGCGCCGATTCATCGGGCACGTGAATCCCCGTCACCGGCTTCAATATTCGCTGACGGTCCGCGAGGTGGTGATGACCGGCATCACCGCCACCATCGACACCCCGATGCGCTGGACTCCGAGTGAGGTGGAGCGCGCCCGCGCCGACGCGATGATCGCGGCGGTCGGCCTGACGCAGCGCGCCGACGATGTCTGGCCGACGCTTTCGCAGGGCGAACGCGGTCGCACACTCATCGCCAGGGCGCTCATCTCCGAACCGCGGCTGCTGCTGCTCGACGAGCCGACCACCGGGCTCGACGTGGCCGCACGCGAACAGCTGCTCGAAACCATCGACTCGCTCGACGAAACACATCCAGAGGTGGCCTCGATCCTCGTCACGCACCATCTCGAGGAGCTTCCGACGACCACGACACACGCACTGCTGATCGCCGAGGGACGGACGGTGGCGATCGGTGACGCCCGCGCGACCGTGACGACCGACAACGTCAGCGCCGCATTCGCCCATCCCGTCGTGGTCGGCCACGACGAGGGCCGCTGGACCGCGCGCGCCAAGGCCACCCGCATCATCGAGCCGTAGGGCTACTCCGCCGCTTCCAGATGAGCGCGCAGGAACTGCACCATGCTGGCGTGAAAGTCGCGCATTGACGGAACGTCCTGCAGGAGACCGTCGGCGGTGTGGTACATCCCCGGCACCGTGACGAGTCGACACGGCACACCGGCCGCTGTCAGCTTCTCGGCGTACGCGACGTTCTCGTCGTAGAACACTTCCAAGTCACCGACGCCGATCCACGCCGGGGCCAACCCGGCCACATCGGCGCGCCGAGCGGGCGCCGCGTAGTCGGGCGCGAAAGACATCCGCGGCACCTTGCCCAGATACGCGGTCCAGGCCCACCGGTTGGATTTCGGCGACCAGGTCAGCTCGCCCCGACCCGTGAGGTCATCGCGCAGGGCGGTCCGGTCGTCGAGCATCGGAGAGACGAGCGCCTGGGCACGCAGCGGGATCCCCTCGTCATACGCGCGTTGCGCGACGGCGGCGGCAAGACCGCCTCCCGCACTCGTTCCGCACAGGGCGATCCGGTCCGGGTCGATACCCAGTTCGTCAGCGCCTTTCGCCATCCACTGCAGGGTGGCCATGCAATCGTCAAGCCCTGCGGGAAAAGGGTTTTCGGGTGCAAGTCGATAGTTCGGCGACACCACGACCGCACCCAGTTCCTGTACCAGGCGTCCGGCAGGTTGTATTTCCAATTGCGCCGTGCCCGCGCACATCCCGCCGCCGTGCAGCGACAGCACAGCCGGCCGAGGCGCATTACGCTCCGTTGGCGTCAACACTACGACGTCGATGGCCTCGTCTCCGATGCGACGTTCAGTCAGCGCTACCCCCCGCCCGGGGCTGGACTTGGGGCTCATCACTAACCGAATTACCGGCAGGGTCACCGTATTCATCGGGATGGATGTGACGAGCATCTTCGGAGTCCGTAACTCCGGGGCGACAGCCGACATCGCCTTCCGCCGTGCTGCATAGGGTCGGGCCGCCGATACAGCCAACGCCGCTCCAACCAGCGCGGCGGCCGTCCTCATCGTCTAGGTCTCCGGCTGCGAGCAGCAGGTCGGCGTCGAAGCACGTGTGGTCGCCGGTGTGGCATGCGGCGCCGACCTGGTCGACCTCGAGTAGCACGGTGTCGCCGTCGCAGTCCAGCCGCACCGAGTGCACATGCTGCGTGTGGCCCGATGTCTGGCCCTTGATCCACTGCTCGCCGCGTGACCGCGAAAAGTACGTCGCTTCACGTGTTTCGAGTGTGCGGGCGAGCGCGGCGTCGTCCATCCACGCCACCATGAGCACCTGGCCGGTGCCCCGCTCCTGTACGACCGCGGTGAACAAGCCGTTGGCGTCGCGCTTGAGCCGCGACGCAATGCTCGCGTCGAGTGTCGTCACCGCACAACGATCCCTTCTGCCGCCATCGCCGCCTTCACCTCGGAAATCGTCAGTTCCCGGAAGTGGAAAACGCTGGCGGCCAGCACGGCGTCGGCCCCTGCAACAACCGCGGGCGCGAAATGTTCCTTCGCCCCTGCACCACCGCTCGCGATCACCGGGATCGTGACCGCACCGCGGACCGCCCGCAACATCGGAAGGTCGAACCCGGCCTTGGTGCCGTCGAAGTCCATCGAATTGAGCAGGATCTCGCCGACACCCAACTCGGCGCCGCGGGTGGCCCATTCGATGGCGTCCATACCGGTGCCGCGCCGTCCGCCGTGGGTGGTGACCTCCCACCCCGACTGCGTCGGCGCCGAACCCTCGGGCACGGTTCGGGCGTCGACCGACAACACGATGCATTGCGATCCGAACTGGCGGGACAGTTCGGCCAGCAGCTCCGGGCGGGCAATGGCTGCGGTGTTGACGGCGACCTTGTCGGCGCCGGCCCGCAACAGCACGTCGACGTCGGCCACCGATCGCACACCGCCGCCGACGGTGAGCGGGATGAACACCTGATCGGCGGTCCGTTTGACGACCTCGAGCATGGTGGCGCGACCCGACGAACTCGCCGTCACGTCCAGAAAGGTCAGCTCGTCGGCACCTTCGCGGTCGTAGGCGGCGGCGAGTTCGACGGGATCACCTGCGTCGCGCAGGTTTTCGAAGTTGACGCCCTTGACCACCCGGCCGTCGTCGACATCGAGGCAAGGAATGATGCGGACCGCGAGGTCTCTGGGATCCATCAGTAGTCCTCCGGCGCGCCGACCGACAGCACGATGTCGAGCATCTCGGCGTGCACACCGGGCGATCCGGCCAGCGCACCCCTGGATCCGACGGCCCAGTCCTCACCTGTCAGATCGGTGACTATGCCTCCGGCGGCCCGCACCAACGCCACGCCGGCCGCGTGGTCCCAGACGTGGCCGCCGAAGTTGAGTGCGGCACCGAGGATTCCGGCTGCGGTGTATGCCATGTCGAGGCCGATGGCGCCGTGCATCCGCATCCGCGAGCACTCCTGGCTCAGCCGTTCGAGAATCGCGATCCGATAGCGGCCGGGGAAACGCCCTCGGGAGTCGATATCGAAGGTGCCGGTGCCGACGACACTGCCGGCCAGCGTGACCGGCCGAAGCTGTGGCTGGGCAACACCGTTGGCGTACAGCGGTTTTCCGACAACGGCGGTGAATCGCTGACTGGTGAACGGCAACCAGGTAAGGCCGGCGACCGGCTCACCGTCACGCACCAGCGCCAGCAGAATGGCGGCCGTGGGCAGGCCCGCCGCGTAGTTGATCGTGCCGTCGATGGGGTCGAGCACCCACACCAACGGTGAGTCGACATCGGCGCCGCCGAACTCCTCGCCATGCACCTCGATACCGGTGCGCGACACCAGCGCGTCCACCACCTGGCGCTCGATCGCGAGATCGACCTCGGTGGCGAAGTCGTTGCCCTTCTTCTGTACGGCAGATTCGGCGCCGTGGCCGGACACGAAGGGTTTGGCCGCCTCGTCGAGGATCACGGCGGCCTCGGAGACCAGTGCGTCGAGATCGGTCTCGTCGAGCGCCATGACCGGCTACTCTCCTACCGCTGCCAGCGCCTGCGGCAGGGTGAATCGCCCCGCGTACAAGGCTTTCCCGATGATCGCACCCTCGATGCCACTACCGGTGAGCGTGGCGATGGCGCGCAGGTCATCGAGGCTGGACACACCGCCCGATGCGATCACCGGTGCGTCGGTACGTTCGGCGACGCTGGACAGCAGGCCCAGGTTGGGACCTTGCAGCGTGCCGTCCTTGGTGACGTCTGTGACGACGAACCGCGAACAGCCCTGCTTGTCAAGGCGTTCCAGGACCGGCCACAGATCTCCCCCGTCGGTCTCCCAGCCGCGGCCGCGCAGTCGGAACCCGCCGCCAGGCAAGGAAGGGTCGATCTTCACGTCGAGCCCGACCGCTACCTTGTCGCCATGCTCGGCGATCGCGCGGGCGCACCATTCGGGGTTCTCCAGTGCCGCGGTGCCGAGGTTGACCCTGGCGCAGCCGGTCGCGAGCGCAGCCGTCAGCGACTCTTCATCGCGGATGCCGCCGGACAACTCCACGGCCACGTCGAGCTTGCCGACGACCTCGGCGAGCAGTTCCCGGTTCGACCCGCGGCCGAACGCCGCGTCGAGGTCCACGAGATGGATCCACTCGGCGCCGTCGCGCTGCCAGGTCATGGCGGCGTCCAGCGCGGAGCCGTACTCGGTTTCGCTGCCGGCCTGCCCCTGCACAAGCCGCACAGCCTTGCCGTCCACGACGTCGACGGCAGGAAGGAGAATCAATGACACGGCGGACAACCTAGCGTCCTCACAGGTCCGATACCCAATTGGCGAGCAACGTCGCGCCAGCATCACCGCTCTTCTCGGGGTGGAACTGGGTGGCCGCCAGTGCACCGTCCTCGACGGCGGCCAGGAACGGCACGCTGTGGGTCGCCCAGGTCAGCAGCGCCGCGGGGTCGCCTTCCCACACCTGTGCGGCGTACGAGTGCACGAAGTAAAACCGCGTGGTGCGTCAAGGCCCTTGAACAACGCGCTGCCCGCGGCGGCGTCGACGACGTTCCAGCCCATGTGCGGGATCACCGGAGCATCCAGCCGGACGACGGCGCCGGGCCACTGGCCACAGCCCTGCGACTCGACGCCGAACTCCACACCGCGCGCGAACAGGATCTGCATGCCGACGCACACCCCGAGCACCGGTCGGCCCGCGGCGACCCGCTCGGCGATGATCTTGTCTCCGCCGATCTCGCGCAGGCCGGTCATGCACGCCTCGTACGCACCGACACCGGGCACCACCAACCCGTCGGCGCGGGCGGCCGCATCGGCGTCGGCGGTCACTTCGACCTCAGCGCCCACCCGCTCGAGCGCCCGCTGTGCCGACCGCAGGTTACCCGAACCGTAGTCGAGCACAACAACGGATTTTGTTGTCACAGGGTGCCTTTGGTGGATGGCACGCCCGTCATCCTGGGATCGAACTCGACCGCTTGCCGCAGTGCCCGCGCGACCGCCTTGTACTGAGCCTCGGTGATGTGGTGCGGGTCGCGTCCGTACAGCGTCCGCACATGCAGCGCGATGCGCGCGTTCATCGCAATGGTTTCGAATACGTGGCGGTTGATCACGGTGTGGTACGGCACCTCGGAACCCGCAATCGTGGTGTGCAACATGTGTTCCGGCTCGCCGCTGTGCACGCTGTACGGCCGCCCCGAGACGTCCACCGCGGCGTGCGCGAGTGTCTCGTCCATCGGGATGAAGGCGTCGCCGAACCGCCGGATGCCCGTCTTGTCGCCGAGCGCCTCGCGCAGCGCCTGGCCCAGCACGATCGCGGTGTCCTCGATCGTGTGGTGCCCTTCGATCTCGACGTCACCCTTGGCTTGCACGGTGAGGTCGAAGCTGGCGTGGCTGCCCAGCGCGGTGAGCATGTGGTCGTAGAACGGGACGCCGGTCGACACGTCGACGACTCCGGTGCCGTCGAGGTCGAGCTCGACGACGATGTCGGACTCCTTCGTCTTGCGTTCGACGCGGGCGCGACGGTTCGTGGTCACTGTGCTCCTATTCGTGCGCTGGCTTCCAGCAGCGCGTCGTTCTCGTCGGCCAGGCCGATGGTGGCGCGCAGGTATCCGGGGATACCGACGTCGCGGATGAGGATGCCCGCGTCGAGGTAGCGCTGCCAGGTGGCCGGTGCGTCGGCGAATTCGCCGAACAGCACGAAGTTCGCATCGCTGGGAATGACCCGGAAGCCCATGCCGGTCAACGCATCTGTCACGCGATTGCGTTCCGAGATGAGGGTGGCGACGCTGCCAAGGGTGTCGTCGGCATGCCGCAGCGAGGCGCGGGCAGCGGCCTGGGTCACCGACGACAGGTGGTACGGCAGCCGCACCAGCAGCATGGCGTCGATCACCGCGGGTGCGGCGATCAGGTAGCCGAGCCGGCCCCCTGCGAATGCGAAGGCCTTGCTCATGGTGCGGGTCACGACGAGCTTCGTCGGGAACTCGGCGACGAGGTTCACCGCGCTCAGTTGAGACGAGAATTCGCCGTACGCCTCGTCGAGGATCAGGATGCCGGTGGTCATCGCTTCGAGGAGCCGACGCAGTTCGTCGAGCGAGACGCTCTGGCCCGACGGGTTGTTCGGGCTCGCGACGAACACGATGTCGGGGTTGCGCTCCTTGATGGCGTGTACCGCCACTTCGGCGTCGAGGCTGAAATCGTCGGCGCGGTTGGCCACCAGCCACTCGGTCTGTGTGCCGTCGGAGATGATCGGGTGCATCGAATACGACGGCACGAATCCGATCGCGCTGCGTCCAGGTCCGCCGAACGCCTGCAGCAGCTGCTGCAGGATCTCGTTGGAACCGTTGGCGGCCCAGAGGTTCTCGACGCCGACATCGACACCGGTCTGCGCCGCCAGGTAGGCCGCCAGGTCGGTGCGCAGTGCCACCGCGTCGCGGTCGGGGTACCGGTGCAGCTCGCCTGCGACGGCACGGACCGAGCTCGTGACATCGTCGATCAGGGCCTGGGTCGGCGGATGCGGGTTCTCGTTGGTGTTGAGCCGGACGGGCACCGCGAGTTGCGGTGCGCCATATGGCGTTTTACCGCGCAGGTCCTCACGAAGCGGCAGATCGTCCAGCGTCACCTTGTCGCCGGGTGTCACGTCTCGAACCTCCGGCGCACCGCCTCGCCGTGTGACGGGCAGATTCTCGGCTTCGGCGAGCGTGATCACGTATCCGGACACGTCTTTCAGCGCCGCCTCGTCGTAGTCGACGACATGGATGCCGCGAAGGAACGTCTGCACCGACAGGCCGCTGGAGTGCCGCGCGCAACCCGCCGTCGGCAGCACATGGTTGGAGCCCGCGCAGTAGTCACCGAGACTGACCGGCGAGTAGGCCCCGACGAAAATTGCTCCGGCCGAACGAATTCGGCTGGCCACATCGCGAGCGTCGGCTGTCTGGATCTCGAGATGCTCGGCTGCGTAGGCGTTGACGGTCTTGATCCCGGCGTCGATGTCGTCGACGAGCACGGTCGCCGACTGCCGCCCGGACAGCGCGGCGGTGACGCGCTCGCGGTGCACGGTGGTCTCCAGCTGGATGGCGAGTTCACGGTCGGTGGCGTCGGCGAGCACGATGCTCGGCGTGACCAGCACACTGGCGGCCATCTCGTCGTGTTCGGCCTGGCTGATGAGGTCAGCGGCGACGTGGACAGGATCGGCGGTGTGGTCCGCGAGAATCGCGATCTCGGTGGGGCCGGCCTCGGCGTCGATGCCGATCTGCGAGCGGCAGATTCGCTTGGCGGCGGTGACGTAGATGTTGCCCGGTCCGGTGACCATGTCGACGGGGGCCAGTTCCGCACCGTCGGTGTCGGTTCCGCCGTACGCCATCAGTGCGACGGCTTGGGCACCGCCAACGGCCCACACTTCGTCGACGCCGAGCAGGCGGGCGGCGGCCAGGATGGTGGGATGCGGCAGACCGTCGAACTGCGCCTGCGGTGGGCTCGCGATGACCAGCGAGTCCACTCCCGCGATCTGGGCCGGCACGACGTTCATCACCACGCTGGACGGGTAAACGGCGTTGCCGCCCGGCACGTACAGACCGACGCGCTCGACCGGTACCCAGCGTTCGGTCACCGTTGCGCCGGGCGCCAGCGTGGTCGTCGTGTCGGTACGTCGCTGGTCGGCGTGCACAGCGCGGGTGCGCTCGATCGCCATCTCGAGCGCTGTGCGGACATTCGACGGCAACCGGTCGAGGGCGCTGTGCAGTTCAGCCGCGGGAACCCGCACCTGCGCGGGGCGCACACCGTCGAACGTCTCGCCGAACTCCAGGGCGGCCGCAGCGCCGCGCGCGGCCACGGTGTCGACGATCGGGCGAACCTTCGGGAGGACTGCGTCGACGTCCACGCCACCGCGTGGCAGCGCCGATCTCAAGCGGGCAGCCGACAGTTCGGCGCCGCGCAAGTCGATCCGGGCCATGTTCACGCACCTATTGTCCCAGAACAGGCCAAATCGTTATCGCCGCGGCAGCCCGCGCCGTGTCCCTGGTCAGCTGGGGCGGGTGCTCACTTGCACAATTCGGTGATCCTGGCGTTGGCCTCGTCGGCTTCCTTCAGCCGCGCGGCCTGGCCGGGATCGGAGTTCGGAATGCCCGATGTCGAGCGGGCGCCGATGTCCATCAGGTTGTTGGCGAACTTGCGAACGGCGTCGGCGAGCTCCGGGGGCGTCCCTGGCTGAAGCCGCGCAAGAAGGTACTGGCCGCCGTCGTACAGGGCCAGGCGCGCATTGGCGGCTACCGCCATCGAGCCGGTGAAGTCTTCCGGTCCGCCGGGAGGCTGCAGGTTCGTGTTGATCTGGACACCGTTGCGGATGACGTTGAACGCCTCGCAGACGCTGCCCTTGGGATCGTCGGTCGATGTGCCGGTGAAGACCTGCGCTTCCTTGGACGGCTCCTTCATCAATGCCCAGACGGCAAGGCCGGCGGCGACGAGCGCCACGACCAGCGCCAAGACGGAAACGATAAAACCCCTGGAAGACCCCGTTGGCTGAGACATGCGGCCGATCGTAACGGCGAATCAGTCTTTGCCAGCGACCTTTGGGCGCGAGTCTTCGTCAACCTTGCCCGTCGCTTCGGGGGCAGGCATCACTTGCGTAATGTCCACGGCATGTCTGCACTGGATCACCCCAACAACGCACCCGGCGTGCCGATGATCTATCCGCCCACGTTCGAGCGTCTGCAGATCAAGTACATGAACCCGCTGGTCAAGCGGATCGCGCGGCTGATGCCCGGCGTGGCCAAGGTCAGGCATCGCGGCCGCAAATCCGGCAAGACCTACGAAACGGTCGTCACGCCCTTCCGCAAGGGCAACGTCCTCGCCATCGCCCTGGGACACGGCAAGACCGACTGGGTCAAGAACGTGCTCGCCGCCGACGAGGCCGATGTGCTCTTCGGCAAGCGGACAGTGCACATCGTCAACCCGCGGATCGTGCCAGCCGGCGGCGACGCCGACGGCCTGCCGTTCATGGCCGCTGTCCAGGTCCGGAAAATGGGAGTGCTCGTCGCCGACATCGCGTGACACACTGTCGCGATGGCATGGGAAGTCTGGCTGACGTTCTTCGGTGCGGCGATCGTGATTGCCGTCTCCCCCGGGGCGGGCGCGATTCAGTCGATGGCCACCGGCCTGAGCCATGGTGTGCGGCGCGGATATTGGAGCATCCTCGGGCTTGAAGTCGGGCTCATGCTGCAACTCGCGCTGGTTGCGGCCGGCCTCGGCGCAGTCGTCGCGAACTCGGTCCTCGCGTTCAACATCATCAAATGGATCGGGGTGGCCTACCTGATCTATCTGGCTGTGCGGCAATGGCGCACCGCCACAGTCGATCTGCGCGAGCAGATCGGCAAGGCGATGGACGGCGGCAGGTTATCGCTCGTCGTCCGCGGATTCCTTGTCAACGCGACGAACCCCAAGGGACTGGTGTTCTTCCTCGCCGTGCTCCCCCAGTTCGTCGTGCCCACTGCGCCGCTTCTGCCGCAGTACCTGGCGATCGGCGTGACGATGGTCGCGGTCGACCTCGTCGTGATGGGCCTCTACACGGCCCTGTCCGTTCGACTGCTCAAATGGATGCACACGCCTCGCAAACAAACTGTCGTCAACCGCGTGTTCGCAGGCTTGTTCGCCACGGCGGCGGTGGTGCTCTCGCTGGTGCGACGCGGTCCGGCTACCGCGTAAACACCGTCTTCCCAGTCATCGTCGGCCACACCGACGGCGCGTCGTCCCACGGCACGACCCGGTCTACCGCAGGCGACAAATCACAAGACGCAGCTGAGCAATTCGAGGATCTCCGGGATCACCGCCCGTGCGTTGACCCGTCCGGTCACGAAGCGCACGCCGCGGGTATACATCGGCAGCAGCGGCATCTCGACCTTGCGCCTGGTAGTAGATGCCCGTGTCGGTGCAGACGCCGTCCGGCCACGTCACGCGCAATGTCGAGGCGAGCACCGACGGGTCCGCCGAGGTGTGCACGGTGACCGGATACGGGTCCCATGACTTCTCCGGCTTCGGACGGTCGTGGACACGGGCACCGAGTTTCTCTGCCATGGCGAGCCGCTGTTCGTCGGTGTCGACGTAGTCGACCTGCGCGCCGTATGCCAGTCCGAATGCCGTGGCGTACAAGCCGATCGACCGTCTACCGACCACGAGCATGCGACGGTCGACCTCGTCGAGGGCGGCCAATTCGGTGCGATAAGGACCGATCGCGCGCCAGCCGTCGGGGATGTTGTCCGACAATGAGGCGATGGCCACCGGGTCGACACCCGCTGGAACGGGCAGCAGCATCGCGTCGGCGAACGGCACGAGCACGCGGTCGGACATGAACCCGCCGCCGTCCATCCCCGCCAGCGGTGCCATCCCGTACATCGCCATCAGTGGAAGCGATGCGCACGAACCGGTCACACCGCGACGGCATGCGTTGCACTCCCCGCAGTTGATCTGAAACGGCACAACGACACGGTCGCCGACGCGCACGGTCGTGACGTCGGCACCGACGGCGACGACTTCCGCGAGTCCCTCGTGGCCGACGGCGTGTCCGGGCGGCATGGGCAACACACCTTCCGCGACGGCCACGTCGAGGTCGCAACAGGCGACCATGAGAGGCCGCACCAGCGCCTGCTTGGCGTCGGATATCTCCGGGTCAGGAGCATCGGCCCAGTCGTATCGCCCGGCCTCCTCGAATACCAGCTGTTGCATCCCGCGGCCCTTCTTTAGTGGTCGTTCAAGTATTCTTGAGCGACCGTTCTAGTATTGTCAAGGGGTGCCCCGCCCCGATCGAAGCCGTGCCGCGCTGATCGACACCGCGGCCCTGCTGTTCCGCAGGCAGGGCTATGCGGCCACCGGTGTGCACCAGATCCTGGAGACCGCGGACGTCAAGGCCGGTTCGCTCTACCACCACTTTCCGAACGG
The DNA here is from genome assembly GCA_963716505.1 of uncultured Actinomycetota bacterium. Taxonomy (GTDB): domain Bacteria; phylum Actinomycetota; class Actinomycetes; order Mycobacteriales; family Mycobacteriaceae; genus Mycobacterium. Next base: position 93,654 of record CAVQTL010000008.1, on the reverse strand, counting down.
TAAGCAGGAACTCGCTGCCGCCGTCGTCGAGTCCGCGGGCGGTGAGATCGAACGGCTGTTGCGCCGCTTCCTCGACAGCGAGTCGCCGGTGGCCGACATCGTTGCCGGCTGGATCGACCTACTCATCGTGCAGCTGGCGTCCGACCGGCGCGACGGCTGTCCGATCGAGCCGATCGCCACCGAGTCGGTCAACGCCAGCGCCCAGGTGCGCGACGCATCCGCCCGCGCCTTCGCCGGCTGGAGTGCCGCGGTTGCCGAGCGGCTTCGCCTCGACGGCTGGCCCGATCCCGATGCCGGGCAGACCGCGCTCGCGGTCATCGCCCTGATCGAAGGTGCGCTGATCCTGTCCCGCATCGCAGGCGACGACACTGCGTTGAATGCCGCGAAGGTGGCGGCGCGTTCGCTCTTGGCGCGCTAGAGATCCAGGCCTATATCGAGCACCTGCACGGAGTGGGTGAGCGCGCCGACAGCCAGGTAGTCGACGCCCGTGCCCGCATATTCGGCCGCGGTGTCCAGCGAAAGCCCGCCAGACGATTCGAGTTTCGTTTCGGGGGCGCGGGCGTCGCGGCGCTGCGCCGCGATCTGCGTCTGCCATACCGGGAAGTTGTCCAGCAGAACGAGTTCCACGTTCTCGGCCAGCACGTCGTCGAGCTGTTCGAGTGAGTCGACCTCGACCTCGCATGGCAGACCCGGCGCCACCTCGCGCACTGCACGCAGCGCCGCCACCACTGAACCCGCTGCCGCAACATGGTTGTCCTTGATCAAGGCGGCGTCGCCCAGCCCCATCCGATGGTTGACGCCGCCACCGACCCGCACCGCGTACTTCTGCAGGGCCCGCAGCCCGGGCAGCGTCTTACGGGTGTCGCGGATCTTCGCGTTCGTGCCCTCGACGGCCTCGACCCACGCCGCGGTCGTCGTCGCGATGCCGGACAGGTGGCAGACCAGGTTCAGCATCGTCCGCTCGGCGGTCAGCAGGCCCTGCGTCGGCGCCTCGACAACCAGCACCACCCCGCCCGCGTCGAGGCGAGCACCGTCGTCGACGCGCTCCTTCAACCGGTATGCGTCGGGACCGAGTACCTCATCGAGGACCAGCAGCGCCACGTCGACCCCGGCGATCACGCCCGGCTCACGGGTCACCATCGAGGCCGTCGTGCTCGCGTCGGCGGACACCGTCGCCAACGTGGTCACGTCGGGGCCGTAGCGCAGGTCTTCCTCCAGCGCGCGTGCGATCACTCTGCGAGCCTCAGTGAGCTCGTCGGCGCTGAGTTCCATCAGCAGCGAGCCGCCGCGAACACCTGGCTGTGCGCCAACGCGGGGTCGGTGTGCGGGAAGTCGGAACGGTGATGGCAGCCGCGCGACTCGTTTCGGGCCGACGCGGCGGCGGCCACGGCGCGGGCCGTGGTGGTCAGCGCGACGTCCTCGAAACTGGCCCGGCCGTCGAGGTCACGCGGATCGGCAGCCTCGAGTTCGCGCGTCAGCTGCTGCAGCCCATCGGCGTCCCTGACGACCGACGCGTACGTGGCCATCGCCCGCTGCAACTTGTTGCGCGGAAGCGCAACCCGCGTCTCGGCATCACCGAACTCTGCGTATGCCGGTCCGGCGTCGACGGCGTGCTGGGCAGCGGCCCGCCCCGCACGGCCACCGACCACCAGCCCCTCCAACAGGCTGTTGGAGGCCAACCGGTTGGCGCCGTGCATACCCGTGCGGGCCACCTCCCCCGCGGCGAACAAGCCGGGAAGATCGGTTCGGCCGTACACATCGGCAACCACACCGCCGCAGCTGTAGTGCGCCCCCGGCACCACCGGAATCGGCTGGCTCGCAGGGTCGATGCCAGCCGCTCGGCACGCCGCGGTGACCGTCGGGAAGCGACGATCGAAGTCCGCGATTCCGCGCGCGTCCAGATATGCGCAGGGGTCGCCCGTCTCCCGCAGCCGGGCGTCGATCGCAGCCGCGACGACATCACGCGGGGCCAGGTCACCCATCGGGTGAACGCCCGCGGTGATCGAATTGCCCTGCCGGTCAAGCAGAATCCCACCCTCACCACGAACGGCTTCGGTGATCAGCGGACGGCGTCCGCTCGCATGGCCGTCGAACAGCATGGTCGGGTGGAACTGGATGAACTCGATATCGCTGATCGGTACACCCGCCCACAGCGCCAGCGCGATGCCGTCACCGGTCGACCCGTCGGGATTCGTGGTGGCCGAATACAGGTGACCCAGCCCACCCGTCGCAAGCACAACCGCCGGCGCGTGCACGATCCCAGGCCCGTCCTCGTTGAGCACCTGCACGCCGGTCACCGCGCCATCGGTCTGCAGAATCTGCAGAGCGACGTGGTTGCGGCGGATGTCCAAGGTCGCGGCGGCATGGTCGAGCGCGCGCTGCACCTCGGCCCCTGTTGCGTCACCGCCGGAATGAATGATGCGACGCCGTGAATGCCCGCCCTCGCGCGTCAGCGACCAGCGGCCGGGCTCGGCTTCGTCGAAACGCGCTCCGTCGTCGACCAGTTCGCGGACGGCGCGATAGCCGTCGGTCACGATCGACCGAACGGCATCGGCGTCGCACAACCCGGCACCGGCGGCAATCGTGTCGGCCACATGGGCGTCGATCGAGTCATCGGTATCCGGCAACACCACAGCGATGCCGCCCTGCGCGTAGAACGTCGCGGTGTCAGCGGCCTTGCTCAGCACCACGACCTTGCGGCCGCGCCGGTGTGCGGCCAAGGCGGCGACGAGGCCGGCCACTCCGGTTCCGACGACCACCACGTCGGCTCGTTGATGCCACATCATTCACCGCCGCCGGGTGTGCCGATCTCGATCATCCGCTGGACACTGGCCCGAGCGCGTGCGGCAATGTCGGCATCGACGTCGACCTCGTCGGCGCCCTCGATCAGGCAGCGCAGTAGTGCGGCCGGGGTGATCATCTTCATGTACTTGCACGACGCGCGGTCGTTGACGGCACGGAAGTCGACTTCCGGTGCGGCCCGGCGCAATTGGTGCAGCATGCCGACCTCGGTGGCGACCAGAACCTGACGGGCACGAGTCTCGCGGGCGGCGTCGAGCATGCCGCCGGTGGACAGGATCTTCACCCGGTCCTCGGGGAACGCGCCCTCACCGGCGAGATACAAAGCCGAAGTCGCGCAACCGCATTCGGGGTGCACGTACAGCTCGGCATCGGGATGCGCGAGCGCCTTATCGGCCAGCTCGTCACCGTTGATGCCGGCGTGCACATGGCATTCGCCCGCCCAGATGTGAAGGTTCTTGCGGCCGGTCACCCGCCGGACGTGGGCGCCGAGGAACTGATCCGGGCAGAACAGTACGTCGCGGTCCTCAGGAATGGAGGCCACCACTTCGACGGCGTTCGATGACGTGCAGCAGATGTCGGTCTCCGCCTTCACCGCCGCTGTGGTGTTCACGTAGGACACCACGACCGCGCCGGGGTACTCGGCCTTCCAGGCCCGCAGGTCGTCGGCGGTGATCGAGTCGGCCAGCGAGCAGCCGGCGCGCTGGTCGGGAATCAGCACCGTCTTTTCCGGAGACAGGATCTTGGCCGTCTCGGCCATGAAGTGCACGCCACAGAAGACGATCGTTTCCTCGGGGGCCGCCGCGGCGATCCGCGACAGCGCCAACGAGTCGCCGACGTGGTCGGCGACGTCCTGGATGGCCGGCAGCTGGTAGTTGTGAGCCAGCAGCGTCGCACCGCGCAGGTCGGCAAGGCGTCGCACCTCGGCGGCCCATTCCTCGTCGCCGTCGACGCCGGAATAGCCGGTCGGTCCGTTGACGATCCGCTCGTCCAACACCGTCATGGCCGCCTCCTGCCGCCAGTCGGTTTTCGACTTATAATCGAAAACATGACCAATGGTAACACTGCGCACGAAGTGCTTGCCGTCATCTTTCAGGTTCGGCAGCTGAGCACACATGACCCTCAGCTCAGCGTGCTGCTGTGGGAGCGGGCCCGGGAACCGCAGCGTAATGCCTGGTCGCTGCCTGGTGGCTGGCTGCGTCACGACGAGGACATGATCAGTTCAATTCGGCGCCAACTCGCCGAGAAGGTCGATCTTCGTGAATTAGTTCACCTCGAGCAGCTGGCTGTGTTTTCCGACCCCTACCGCGTTCCAGGCGCCCGCACAATCGCATCGACGTTTCTGGGCCTGGTGCCCTCCCCCGCAATCCCGGAGCTGCCGCCAGACACCCGCTGGCATCCGGTGAACGCGCTGCCGCCGATGGCGTTCGACCACGGCACCATGGTCGAACACGCACGCACCCGCCTCGTCGCGAAGATGTCCTACACGAATATCGGATTTGCCCTGGCGCCCCGAGAATTCGCACTGTCGACGCTGCGCGACATCTACGGCGCCGCGCTCGGCTATCAGGTTGACGCCACAAATCTGCAGCGGGTACTGGCACGCCGCGGCGTCATCACGCCGACCGGCACGACCGCCCGGTCGGGCCGCAGCGGGGGTCGGCCCGCGGCCCTGTACCGCTTCACCGAGTCCGCTTACCGGGTCACCGACGAGTTCGCCGCTTTGCGGCCGCCCGGGTGAGGCACGGCGAGGCGGTTGGCTTCTTAACGCTTTCTTAAGCAATACTGACCGGATGGACTTGGGCAGCGTCGCACCGGCAACAGGTGCCGAGTGGATCGGATCCGTACCGCACGAGGCGATAGAGCGAGGCGTCCGTCCTCTGCTGCCCCGCGATGACCCGTTCTACGACCCGCCAGAGGGCTTACAGCACGCCGCACCCGGCACCGTCCTGCGCAGCCGCGACGTCGAGGTGGCGTTTCTCGGCCTGATCCCGCAGAAGTTCACCGCCACCCAGCTGCTGTACCGGACCACCGACATGAACGACGCGCCCGAGGCGACCGTGACCACGGTGATCGCGCCGGCCGAACGCGGCCCCGAGCGCGTCTGCCCCGTCGTTTCCTATCAGTGCGCGATCGACGCGGTGACGTCGCGCTGCTTCCCGTCGTACGCGCTGCGGCGGCGGGCGCTGGCGCCGGGGGCGCTCGCGCAGTTCGAGTTCTTCCTCATTGCCGCCGCCCTGGCGGAGGGCTGGGCGGTTTCGGTGCCCGACCACGAGGGGCGCGCCGGTGCGTGGGGCACACCGTATGAGCCGGGATACCGGATCCTCGACGGCCTGCGGGCCGCGTTGAGCACGGAGAAGTTCAGCCTGTCGCCGACGGCGCCGATCGGTTTGTGGGGCTACTCCGGCGGCGGCCTGGCCACCGCATGGGGTGCCGAGATGGCCAACTCGTACGCGCCGGAGCTGAACATCGTGGGTGCGGTGCTCGGATCGCCGGTGGCGGATCCGGGCCATGCGTTCCGTCGCCTCAACGGCACCGTCTTCTCCGGGCTGCCCGCGATGGTCGTGGCCGCGCTGTCGCACGCCTATCCCGAACTCGACCGCGTCATTCAGGCGCATGCGACCGACACCGGAAAGGCGATGCTGCTGCGCGCCGAGCAGATGACCACCGCGCACGCGGTGCTGCGGATGATCGGCATGGACATGGACAAGCTCGTGGACCGGCCGCTCGAGGAAATCCTCGGCATGCCCGAGGTGCAGCAGGTCTTCGACAGCATCAAGCTCGGCACCACGGTGCCGACTCCGCCGGTGCTGATCGTGCAGGCGGTGCACGACCCGATCGTGTCGGTCGACGACATCGACGAGCTGACCGACACCTATGAGTCGGGCGGCGCCTCGGTGACCTACCACCGGGATCTGTTCAGCGAACACCTCTCGCTGCATCCGTTGTCGGCGCCGATGACCCTGCGCTGGCTGACCGATCGGTTCGCAGGAAAGCCGCTGAGCGAGAACATCGTCCGGACGAAGTGGCCGACGCTGCTGAACCCGATGACCTACGTCGGCATGGCCAGGCTTGTGCGGATCGCGGCGAAAGTCGCTACGGGGCGGACCGTAGAGCGTCGTCCACTGTGACGGGCCGCGGCAGGACCGGATCTTCCGGAGGCCAGCCGCCGAGATCGTCGCGTGACGTCGACACCGCGATGAGCGCATAGACCAGCGCCGCCAGCGCCACCGGAAACAGCACCGACGCCGCAATCAACCACCCACTGTGGGCGAAGAACACCGGCGGCGCCTCGGTCACATAGACCACGCGATCATCCGGCGAGATCGGCGCACCGGCGATGTCGATGACGTCGTAGCGTGACCGGACAATCAGCGCACCCACGCCGGCGGCCGCACCGAACGCCGCCGCCGAGCCGATCGCCAACGCCGCACACATCACCGGGCCGCGGTGCGGCCGCCACTGCCACACCAACACCGCGGTCACCACTGCCAGCACCACGACCATGCCCACCAGGAGGAAGGCCCCGACGAAGAAGTTGTCGGTTTCATTGCCCAGGGCGGCGTGCACTCGATCGCCGCTCTTGGTCAGTGCGATGACACCGTGGATCGGCGGCGCGAGCCATGCCCACAGCGCACCGGTGAGTGCGCCGGCGACAATCAACCCGACGACCACCGTAACGGCGGCGCGGCGACGTGAAATACGCGGTGGTGCAACCTCGTTCATCGCTTGTCAAGATCCTTCGAGTCCTGTGTGCCGTGCCGCGAGCACTTGGCCGACCAGCCGTCGGGACGCACCTGCACCACCATCCGCCTGCCGCATTCCGCGCAGAAGCGTGGTGGCTCGAGCCCGAGTTGGGCCGCAGTAGGCACGGCGCCGCCTGCGGGCTCGCCAGTGTAGACGTTGAATTTGATGGTCCCCATCAGACAAACCACGGCTAGATGGTGGCGTTGAGCGCCTTAATCGGCATCTGGAGATCGTCGAGCAGCTCCAGGTCGGCCTCGGCCGGGCGGCCCAGCGTCGTCAGGTAGTTGCCCACGATGACGGCGTTGATGCCGCCGAGGATGCCCTGCTTGGCGCCGAGGTCGCCAAGCGTGATCTCGCGACCGCCCGCGAACCGCAGCATGGTGCGCGGCAACGCCAGCCGGAACGCCGCCACGGCCTTCAGCGCCTCCGCCGCGGGCAGCACGTCCAGATCGCCGAACGGTGTGCCGGGGCGCGGGTTGAGGAAGTTCAGCGGCACCTCGTGGGGGTCGAGGTCGGCCAGGTTGGCCGCGAACTCGGCGCGTTGTTCGAGCGTCTCGCCCATGCCGAGGATGCCGCCGCAGCAGACCTCCATGCCGGCATCGCGGACCATCGACAGCGTGTCCCAGCGCTCATCCCAGGTGTGCGTGGTCACCACTTCGGGGAAGAACGACTTGGCCGTCTCCAGGTTGTGGTTGTAGCGGTGCACGCCCATCGCCGACAGCCGCTCGACCTGCTCCTGCGTCAGCATGCCCAACGAGCAGGCGATCTGGATGTCCACCTCGTTGCGGATCGCCTCGATGCCCGCGGCGACCTGAGCCAGCAGCCGCTCGTCGGGCCCGCGCACGGCCGCCACGATGCAGAACTCGGTCGCTCCGGACTTGGCCGTCTGCTTGGCGGCTTCGACCAGGCTCGGAATGTCGAGCCAGGCGCTGCGCACCGGGGAGGCGAAAAGCCCTGACTGCGAACAGAAATGGCAGTCCTCGGGGCAGCCGCCGGTCTTCAGGCTGATGATGCCCTCGACCTCGACCTCCGGGCCGCACCAGCGCATCCGCACCTCGTGGGCCAGTGCGAGCAGGTCGTCGAGCCGATCGTCGGGCAGTTGCAGCACGGTCAGCACCTGGTCCTGCGTCAGGCCCTCACCTCGTTCGAGCACCTGCTCGCGGGCCTCGGTCAGGATGTCCGTCAAACCACTGCTCCCATCTCAAACTTGACCACCTCGGCCGAGCCGAGAATTGAACACCTCGGCTGAGCCGAGAATTGAACAGCGTTCAGGTTATGGTAGCCGGGTGCAGCTGCACAAACGCGACGTGGTCGAGGCGGCGACGGCGATCCTGGACAACTACGGGATCGCCGACCTGACGATGCGCAGGCTGGGCCGCGAGCTCAATGTCTCCCCCGGCGCGCTGTACTGGCATTTCGCCAACAAGCAGCAGCTTCTGGGTGCGATCGCCGACCGCATCCTGGAGCCGGTCGGCGATGCCGCAAGGCGAATGGCGTGACCGCGTCGCGGGGATCTGCGGTCGCCTTCGGGATGCCCTGCTGTCGCACACCGACGGCGCGGAGTTGGTGTCGGCCAGCTTCGCGGCCGGCCAGTCCGCGGCGATGACGCAGATCGTGGCCCGCCTTGCCGAAGCCACCGGCGAAGCTGGGGTCGCGAGCGCGCATGCCGAGCTGGCCGCCCGCACGGTCGTCTACTACGTGCTGGGCTTCACCGCCGACGAGCAGTCCCGGCTGCAGTGGGACGCCGCGGGCGCCGAACTGCCCGACGAGCAGTCCGTGCTCACCGACGATGCGGGCGAGCGGTTCGGCTTCGGGCTCGCGCTGCTGGTCGACGGCATCGCCGCGAGGCAGGAACACCGGGTCAACTCTTAGAAACCCCGATAGTTCCCGATGTCGTTGCCCTTCCGGTCTCGTCGTCGGGTTGCTTGGCCACCAAGGCGTAGAGTTACCGCAGGTGACTGGTGTTTCGGACGTGATCGCCGTCGACGATGTGCGGCGCATCACCTCGTCGCTACCCCGGTCCTACGAGGTCGTCGTCCGTGATCGGATCAAGTTCCGCATCGGGCAGATCGTCTATCTGGCGTTCTCCCGCGACGAGACGGTGATGGGTTTCGCCTTCCCGAAAGAGGAGCGCGATGGGCTCATCGCCTCCGAACCGCACAAGTTCATGCTGCCAGGGACGTCGGACATGAGATACAACTGGGTTCACGTCCGCCTCGATGCCATCGATCAAGCCGAGCTTCGCGAGATCGTCGTCGAGGCATGGCGAATGTGTGTGCCGAAAAGCGTTGCGGCGACGGTCGATTAGCCTCCGATCGGGTGCTCGACGCGCTTGTTGCCGTCCCAGTGCCGGAGCGCGACGGCGGCGGCTCGCCGGTCGCGGGACATCCGACGAAGGGACAGCGCATCGGCCAGTTGTCCTGCCGGACTCGGCGCGCGAGCGTGACATGCGGCGTCCAGTGCCCGGGGTCCGCATGCGGCAGCGGACCGGGCGACATGTAGGGCAGGCACACTTCGTGCACCTCGGCCTGCAGCGCCAGCAGTTCGGCTGATGGGATCACCAGACGCACCAGTGTGAACGGCCCGCGACCGAACAACATCGGTGCGCCGATCGTGCAGGCGAACGGCAGCCGCCCCAGCGGCCCGCGCAGCGCGTCGTTGACGGCGTCGTCCATGTGCTCGGCGACCGACAGGGTGACATGCGGTCGGTTGCTGGGCGACGTCGATGCCGGCCAGGCTTCGCACGCCTGCCTCGGTCAGGTCATCCCAGAGGCGCCGGACCGCGGTGTCGGTCCCGGGGTCGAAGAGCAGTTCGACGGAGTGGACCATGTCAGCCAGCCACGCTCCTCACCCACTGCGGGTCGAACGCCGCCGAGCTCATCGACTCGAACTGAGCCGGCTCGAATGCGCCTGCGCCGGCAGGCAATACGGCGCGCACCGGCGCCATCGCCGAAAGCACATCGCGGTTGTCGGTCTCGATCACCCCGGGATCTTGCGGCCACGCACCGACCACCAGGCCGGCACACCAAACATTGTGTGAAGCAAGGGCTTCCAGTGTCAATTCGGCGTGGTTCAACGTACCAAGGCCCGCCCTGACGACGACGAGTACCGGTGCGGCGAGATCGAGAGCCAGATCGCGAAGTGTCACCCCGCCGTCACCGATCTCGACGAGCAGGCCCCCCGCGCCCTCGACGAGCGTCAGCCGTCCCGGCCGGTCCACCCCGACGACCATCGCGCTCAACTCGCTGCGGGTCGGCAACGGCACCCCGGCCCGCTCCGCGGCCGCCGCGGGCGCCAACGGCTCGGGAAGGCGTGCGAGGCCGTGCAATTCGGTGACGCCGGACAGCCGCCCGATGTCGGCGAGGTCGTCATCGCCGTCGGCCGAGCCGGTCTGAACCGGCTTACACACGGCCACGTCGATTCCCGCCAGCCGCGCGTGGCAGGCCAGCGCCGCGGTGGCCACCGTCTTGCCGACGCCGGTGTCGGTGCCAGTGACGACGAGAACGCTCAAGCCGTCGACAGCACTTCCGTGAGCACGTTGCGCGCCAGCGTCATCTCGTCGTCGGACAGCGACGCCCGCGCCGTGAGCCGCAGCCGCGACGTGCCTGCAGGCACCGTCGGCGGGCGGAAGCAGCCCACCCGCACACCCCGGTCAAGGCATGCGGTCGCGGCGGCCAATGCCACCTCGGGTGCGCCCAGAATCACCGAAACCACGGCGGATTCGGGTCGGTCGGGGACGTCGCACACCCGGGCCAGTTCGGCGGCGTACCGCAGCACGTCCTGCGCCCGCCACGGCTCGGCGATCAGCACCCGCAGCGCCGCCCATGCCGAGCCGACCGCCGCGGGCGCCAGGCCCGTATCGAAGATGAACGGCCGTGCCGCGTCGATCAGGTGATCGCGCACGGCGACGGGTCCGAGCACCACGCCGCCCTGGCTGCCCAAGCGCCTTGGACATCGTCGCGGTCATCACGACATCGGGCGCACCGGCCAGCCCGACCTCCTCCAGCAGGCCCCGCCCGCCGGTCCCCCGCACCCCGAGCCCGTGCGCCTCGTCGACGATCAGCAGCGCGCCGTGGCGCAGGCAGGCGTCGTGGAGTTGACGCAGCGGCGCCAGGTCACCGTCGGCGCTGAAGACCGAATCGGTGATCACCACGGCACGGTCCTCATCGCGGGACGACAGTGCGTGCTCCACCGCGGCCACGTCTCGATGCGGCGTCACCGCCACCCGCGCCCTCGACAGCCGGCAGGCGTCGACCAACGACGCGTGGGTCAGTGCGTCGGACACCAGAAGCGAGCCCGGTCCCGACAGCGCCACCACGGCACCGAGATTGGCGGTGTAGCCGGAGGAGAACACCAGCGCCGACTCGGCGCCGACGAAGTCGGCCAACGCGGCCTCGAAGCCCTCATGCAGTTCGGTGTTGCCGGTGACCAGCCGTGACCCCGACGACCCGGCGCCCCAGGTGCGCAGCGCGGCGACACCGCCGTCGATCACGTCGGGATGCTGCGACAGGCCGAGGTAGTCGTTGGACGCCAGGTCGAGTTCGGCGCTAACCGGCGGCCGCGCCCGCAGCGACCGGCGCAGCCCGCCTGCGCGCCGCTCCCGCTCGACGTCGTCGAGCCAGGCCAGCGGGGAAACCTCTACCCGCGTCACAATGCTCCCTCGAACCGGCAATACAACACGTCGGCCGAGCCGACAATTGAACACCGTTCAGGTTAGTGCACGGGCCACGCCGACCATCGCGGAGGTGATCTGCCCGATCTCCGCAGGGGTGCAGATGTACGGCGGCATGGCATAGACGAGGTTGCGGAACGGGCGCAGCCAGATGCCGTGCTCGAGCGCCGCAGCGGTGGCCACCGGCATGTCGACGGGTTTCGCCATCTCGACGACGCCGATGGCGCCAAGCACCCGGACATCCGCAACGCCAGGCAGGGACCGGGCCGGCTCGAGACCGTCGCGCAGACCCGCTTCGATCTCTGCGACCCGTGCCCGCCAATCCTGGCCGAGCAAGAGTTCGACCGACGCCACCGCCACCGAGCACGCGAGTGCGTTGGCCATGAAGGTCGGGCCGTGCATGAGCGCCCCCGGCTCGTTGTCGCTGATCGTGTGCGCGATGTCCGTCGTGCACAGGGTGGCCGCCAGGGTGATGTAGCCGCCGGTGAGCGCCTTGCCGACGCACATGATGTCGGGGCTGATGCCGGCATGCTCGGCGGCGAACAACGCCCCGGTGCGACCGAAGCCGGTGGCGATCTCGTCGAAGATCAGCAGCACCCCGTGGCGGTCGCAGAAGTCCCGCAGGTCGGTCAGGTAGCGCGGGTGATGGAACCGCATGCCGCCGGCACCCTGCACGACGGGCTCCACGATGACCGCAGCGAGTTCGTCGGCGTGCTCGGCCAGTTGCGCCTCGAAGGCGGCGCTGTAGGCGGGGTCGTACTGAGTGGGCACCTGCGGAGCGAAGACCTGATGCGCCAGGATGTCGGTCCACAGCGAGTGCATGCCGCCGTCGGGGTCGCACACGCTCATCGGCGTGAAGGTGTCACCGTGATAGCCGCCCCGCCACGTCATCAGCCGGTGTTTCTTCGGGCGGTCCTGGCTGCGCCAGTACTGCAGCGCCATCTTGACGGCGACCTCGACGGAGACCGATCCCGAGTCGCTGAAGAAGACGGTGTCCAGTCCGTCAGGGGTGATGTCCACGAGAAGCTGAGCAAGGCGCGCGGCGGGTTCGTGGGTGAGGCCGCCGAACATGACGTGGTTCATCGTGGCCAGCTGTGAAGCGATGGCGTAGTCGAGCGCCGGGTGGCCGTGGCCGTGGATGGCGGTCCACCACGAACTCATCGCATCCAGGACCTCGACCGGCTTACCGTCGACGATCAGCGTGAGCGACGGCCCACTCGCCCCAACGGCGACGACGGGCGGCGTCGCCTCGGCGCCGATCGTGCTGTATGGATGCCAGACGTGGGCGGCGTCGATCGCGCTGATTTCAGCGGGAGTCAACGCGGGCATGGGAAACGAGCCTAACGGCGGCACGCGCGACATGAGACGCACAGCGATCTTCGGTAGATTGTGGCCGCGACCATGATGACCCTCGCCCCTCCCCGGCCGGCGGTGGTTACCGCGGGCGTCGCCGGCACGGGCGCGTCGGCGGCAGACCGCAAGTCCGGTTTCTACCGCCACGATCTCGACGGCCTTCGCGGTATCGCAATCGCCCTGGTTGCGGTGTTCCACGTCTGGTTCGGTCGGGTATCGGGCGGCGTCGACGTGTTTCTCGCCCTCTCCGGGTTCTTCTTCGGCGGGCGCCTGCTGCGCACCGCGCTGACGCCCGGCGCATCGCTGTGGCCCGTTCCCGAAGTGACCCGGCTGGTTCGCCGACTGCTGCCCGCCCTCGTCGTGGTGCTCGCCGCGTCGGCCGTGCTGACGATTCTGATCCAGCCGGAAACACGTTGGGAGACGTTTGCTGACCAGAGCCTGGCGAGCCTCGGCTATTTCCAGAACTGGGAATTGGCGACCACCGCTTCTGACTATCTGCGCGCCGGTGAATCCGTCAGTCCGCTGCAGCACATCTGGTCGATGTCGGTCCAAGGCCAGTTCTACATAACGTTTCTCGCGCTGATCTTTCTGTTCGCCCTGCTGTTCCGCAAGGTTTTCGGCAGGTACATGCGTGCGTCACTCGTCGTGCTGCTGACAGTGTTGACCATCGCGTCGTTCGTCTACGCGATCTTTGCTCACAATGCCGACCAGGCGACCGCGTACTACAACAGCTTCGCGCGCGGGTGGGAACTTCTGCTCGGGGCGCTGGTTGGCGCGCTCGTCGGATACATCCGCTGGCCCATGTGGCTGCGCTCGACGGTCGCCGTGGTCGCGCTGGCGGCGATCCTGTCCTGCGGTGCGCTGATCGACGGCGTCAAGGAGTTCCCAGGCCCGTGGGCGCTGGTGCCCGTCGCCGCCACCATGCTGTTCATCCTCACCGGCGCGAACCGCCTCGCCGACCCGCATACCGGCGGCAAGCTGCCGTTCCCCAACCGGCTGCTGGCCACGAAGTCCTTCGTGTGGCTAGGGTCCATCGCCTACTCGCTCTACCTCTGGCATTGGCCACTGCTGATCTTCTGGCTGGTGTACGCCGACCGCCAGCGCGCGGGCTTCCTCGATGGAGCGGGCGTGCTGCTGGTATCCGTGCTGCTGGCGTACCTGACCACGAAGTACGTCGAGAAGCCGCTGCGTTACCGGTCCGCAGGCGCGGACAGCCGCCCGACGGTGAAGATCCCGCTGCGTACCCGGTTGCGCAGGCCGACGATCGTGCTCGGCTCGATCGTGGCCGCGCTCGGGGTGGCGTTGACCGCGACCTCGTTCACCTGGCGCGAGCACATCCTCGTGCAGCGCGCGAGCGCCGAGAACCTCGGCACTTTGGAGTCGCTCGACTATCCCGGCGCCCACGCGCTGCTCGACAACGCCCCGGTACCGGACGCGCCGATGCGACCCACGGTGCTGGAGGCCCAGCAGGATCTCCCCGAGACCACCGAGGACGGCTGCATCAGCGACTTCGACAACGTCGGAGTCATCAACTGCAGCTACGGCGACAAATCGGCGACCCGCACCATCGCACTGGCGGGCGGCTCACACGCCGAGCACTGGATCACCGCCCTGGACCTGCTGGGCAAGCTGCACCACTTCAAGGTGGTCACCTACCTGAAGATGGGTTGCCCGCTGACCACCGAGGACGTCCCGTTGGTGATGGGTGACAACCGGCCCTATCCCAAGTGCCATACGTGGAACGAAGCGGTGATGAAGAAAATCATCGCCGATCGTCCCGACTACGTGTTCACCACAGCCACCCGGCCGTGGAACATCAAGCCCGGCGACGTGATGCCGGGCACCTATGTCGGGATCTGGCAAACGCTGTCGGACAACAACATTCCAATCCTGGCGATGCGTGACACGCCATGGTTGGTGCGCAAGAGCCAGCCGTTCTTCCCCGCCGACTGCCTCGCCGACGGCGGCAACGGCATCTCGTGCGGGATCAGGCGCTCCGATGTGCTGGCGGCGAGCAATCCCACGCTGATCTGGGTGAATCGGTTCCCGTTGCTGAAGCCGCTGGACTTGAGTGACGCGGTGTGCCGCAAGGACGTGTGCCGTGCCATCGAGGGAAACGTGCTGATCTACCACGATTCTCACCACATTTCGAAGACGTACATGCGCACGATGGCCGATGAGCTTGGCCGTCAGATCGGGGTGGCCACCCACTGGTGGTGACTGCCGCGCGTCGGACCGTGGGCGCCGATAAGGTCGAATGATGTCGTCGACGACCGTGTGGCCCGGTACTCCGTATCCGCTCGGTGCCACCTACGACGGCGCGGGCACCAATTTCTCGCTGTTCTCCGAGGTCGCCGACGAGGTCGAACTGTGCCTGATCGCCAAGGACGGCTCCGAGGAACGGATCAACCTCGATGAGGTGGACGGCTACGTCTGGCATGCCTACCTGCCGACGGTGACACCGGGACAGCGGTACGGCTTCCGGGTCCATGGGCCGTGGGATCCGGCGGCGGGTCATCGATGCGATCCGAGCAAGCTGCTGCTCGACCCGTACGGGAAGTCCTTCCACGGCGACTTCGAATTCACCCAGGCGCTGTTCTCCTACGACCTGGAGGCCGCCAAGGTCGATCCGGCCGACACCGCGAACCCACCCGGGATCGATTCGCTCGGCCACACCATGACCAGCGTCGTCATCAACCCGTACTTCGACTGGGCCTCCGACCGCGCGCCGCGCACGCCGTACCACCAGACGGTGATCTACGAGGCGCACGTCAAAGGACTCACCCAGACCCATCCGGCCATTCCCGAAGAACAGCGCGGCACCTACGCGGGGCTGGCTCACCCGGCGATCATCGAGCATCTGAAATCACTGAACGTCACCGCGATCGAGCTGATGCCGGTGCACCAGTTCATGCACGACCACCGGCTGCTCGACCTCGGGCTGCGAAACTACTGGGGCTACAACACCTTCGGATTCTTGGCACCGCATTACCAGTACTCCTTCAGCAAGCATGCCGGCGGTGCCGTCGCCGAGTTCAAGACCATGGTCCGGACCTTCCACGAGGCGGGCATCGAGGTGATCCTCGACGTGGTCTACAACCACACCGCCGAGGGAAACCACCTCGGGCCGACCGTCAACTTCCGCGGCATCGACAACGCCGCCTACTACCGGCTGCTCGATGGCGATCTGAAGTTCTACAAGGATTTCACCGGCACCGGCAACAGCCTCAATGCCCGGCACCCGCACACCCTGCAGTTGATCATGGACTCGTTGCGCTACTGGGTGCTCGACATGCACGTCGACGGCTTCCGGTTCGACCTGGCCGCCACGCTGGCCCGCGAGTTCTACGACGTCGACCGCCTCAGTGCGTTCTTCGACCTGGTTCAGCAGGATCCGGTTGTCAGCCAGGTGAAGCTGATCGCCGAGCCGTGGGATATCGGCGAGGGCGGCTACCAGGTGGGCAACTTCCCAGGTTTGTGGACGGAGTGGAACGGGAAGTATCGCGACACTGTGCGTGACTACTGGCGGGGCGAACCCGCGACCCTCGGCGAATTCGCCTCCCGACTGACCGGCTCATCGGACCTCTACGAGGCCACCGGGCGGCGGCCGAGCGCGAGCATCAACTTCGTCACCTGTCACGACGGCTTCACCCTGAACGACCTGGTGTCCTACAACGAGAAGCACAACGAGGCCAACGGAGAAGACAATCGCGACGGCGAAAGCCACAACCGGTCGTGGAACTGCGGCGTCGAGGGACCGACCGACGACCCCGACATCGTGGCGCTGCGCGGCAAGCAGATGCGCAATATCATGGGCACGCTGATGTTGTCGCAGGGCACCCCGATGCTGTCGCACGGCGACGAAATCGGCCGCACGCAGAAGGGTAACAACAACGTCTACTGCCAGGACTCCGAATTGTCTTGGATGGACTGGTCGAAGTGCGAGAGCAACGCCGACCAGTTGGCGTTCACCCGCAAAGTGACGCAGCTGCGCACGGACCACCCGGTGTTCCGTCGTCGTCGGTTCTTCGAGGGCAAGCCGATTCGCACGGGCGACCAGGCCCGCGACATCGCCTGGTTGACCCCGGCGGGCACGGAGATGACACCGGAGGACTGGGGTTCGGGTCTCGACAAGTGCGTGGCGGTATTCCTCAACGGTGACGCCATCCCAGCACCTGACGAGCGTGGTAACCGCGTCGTCGACGACTCGTTCCTGCTGTGCTTCAACGCCCACGACCAGGAGCAGGATTTCATTGCCCCGCAAGGTGATTACGCCAAGGAGTGGACAGCCGACCTGGACACCGCCGACCCGACGGGCGACACCGACTTCGTCGTCGCCGCCGGCGAGAAGATCTCGCTACAACCGCGGTCGCTCCTGGTGCTGCGCAAGACCGCCTGACGCATGGCTTCTCGCGTTTTGTCGACGTATCGACTCCAGATGCGTGGTGACGGCTTCACCTTCGCCGATGCCGAGGACGCTACTGCCCTACCTCGACGATCTCGGAGTCTCGCACCTCTACCTGTCCCCGATCCTGACCGCGGTACACGGCTCCACGCACGGGTACGACGTCACCGATCCCACCACGGTGTCGGCTGAACTGGGCGGCGCCGAAGGGCTGGCCCGGTTGTCGGCGGCGGTGCGATCGCGCGGCATGGGCCTGATCGTCGACATCGTCCCCAACCACGTCGGCGTCGGCAAGCCCGAGCAGAACAGGTGGTGGTGGGACGTTCTGAAGCACGGCAAGGACTCGGTGCATGCGTCATTTTTCGATATCGACTGGACGCTGGACGACGGCCGGATCGTGTTGCCGGTCTTGGGTTCCGACGATGATGTCGACGACCTCGTCGTCGACGGGGATGTACTGCGGCTTGGCGACCTCGGCTATCCCATCGCACCGGGGACCGGCGCAGGCACCGGCCGCGAGGTGCACGACCGTCAGCACTACCGTCTCATCGGCTGGCGCAGCGGGATATGCGGCTACCGGCGATTCTTCTCGATCACCTCGCTGGCCGGTCTGAGACAGGAGGACCGTGCCGTATTCGACGCGACGCACGTCGAGGTGAAGCGCTGGTTCGACGAAGGTCTGGTCGACGGCGTGCGCATCGACCACCCGGACGGATTGTCCGATCCGGCCGGCTATCTGAGCTGGCTGCGAGAGATCACCGGGCCGCACGCCTGGATCGTCATCGAGAAGATCCTGGCCGTCGACGAACCGCTGGATCCGACTCTGCCCGTGGCAGGCACCACCGGCTATGACGCCATGCGCGAGATCGGCGGGTTGTTCATCGATCCTGTGGGCGCGGGCCCGCTCACCGACCTCGTCGATTCGACCGGTTCCGCGTACGGCGAAATGCCGCAGCTGGCGCGGACGCTCAAAGCCCGCGCCGTCACCGACACCCTCGCCAGCGAGCTGGGACGGCTGTGCCGCGCAATCGCGGCCGAGACCCATCCCACCCATCCGGAACTGGGCGAGGCCATCGCCGCCCTACTCAGCCGGCTACATGTGTACCGCTCGGACTATCAGCCGCTGTCGTCGGTGCTGCCCACCGCCTTGGCCGAAACCGTCTCCGCGCGTCCCGATCTGGCCGAGCCACTCGCGATCGTCGCCGCCGCGGCAGCCGATGGCGGCGAGGCGGCCGTCCGCCTTCAGCAGTTGTGCGGGGCGGCGACGGCGAAGTCGATGGAGGACTGCCTCTTCTACCGCGACCCACGGCTGGTATCGCTGAACGAGGTCGGCGGCGAGCCCGAGCACTTCGGGGTGAGCCTCGCCGAGTTCCACCAGCGGACGGCGATGCGCGCCGACTTGTGGCCGCAGGCCATGACGGCGTTGACCACACACGACACCAAGCGCGGCGAAGACGTGCGGGCCCGGATCGGCGTGCTGTCGCAGGTGCCCTCGCTGTGGGCCGAGTTCGTCAGCGCGTGGGAACGACGGGTCGCGCCGCCGGATCCGATGACCGGATTGTTTCTGTGGCAGAACATCTTCGGCGTCTGGCCCGTCGACGGCATCGTGAGCGATCACCTACGTCGCCGCCTGCACGCGTACGCGGAAAAGGCGATTCGGGAAGCCGCGGTCCACACCACATGGAACGACCCCGACGCCGAGTTCGAGCGCACGGTGCACGTCTGGATCGACGAACTGATCGACGGGCCGTTGGCCACCGAACTGACCTCCCTGGTGGCACGGCTCGACGAGCACGCCCGCAGCGACAGCCTCGGCCAGAAGCTCATCCAGCTGACCGCACCCGGCGTGCCTGACATCTATCAAGGCACCGAATTGTGGGACGACAGCCTGGTCGATCCGGACAACCGCAGGCCGGTGGACTATCAGGTCCGGCGTGCTGCGCTCACTGCCTCGACCAACCCCAAGATTCGCGTGGTCAGCGCCGCGCTGCGGCTGCGCCGCGAGAAGCCGGACGTCTTCACAGATGGCGGCTACCGGCCGCTGCTTGCCGAGGGGGCGGCCGCTTCGCACCTGATTGCGTTTGTTCGTGGATCGGACGTGGTGACCGCGGTGACCCGGCATTCCGCCCGACTCATCGAAACAGGCTGGGGCGAAACGCTTTTGCTCCTTCCCTGCGGAACATGGCAGGACCGCCTCGGCGGTGCCACCTTCAGCGGGCACGTGTCCCCTGCCGACCTGTTTGCGGTGCTGCCCGTCGCGTTGCTGGAGCGCGTCGATGACTGAGTTCTCGGTGTGGGCGCCGCGGCCCGAGCGGGTACGGCTCGACGTCGACGGCACGGTGTACCCGATGACCCGCTCCGACGACGACTGGTGGCACGCCGACGTCGACGCCGCACCCGATGCCCGGTACGGATTCGCGCTCGACGACGACCCGAAGGTGCTGCCGGACCCCAGGTCGCCGCGGCAGCCCGAGGGTGTACACGAACGCTCGCAGTTGTGGCGGGCGGTGCCCGACGTCTGGACCGACACCGACTGGGAGGGCCGCTCGATCGAGGGCGGCGCGATCTATGAACTGCACATCGGCACATTCACCGCCGAGGGCACCTTCGACTCTGCCGTCGAGAAGCTCGACTATCTGGTCGATCTCGGGATCGACTTCGTCGAGATCATGCCGGTCAACGCGTTCGGCGGCACGCACGGCTGGGGTTACGACGGCGTGCTCTGGTACGCCGTGCACGAACCGTACGGCGGCCCCGACGGCTTGGTGCGGCTCGTCAATGCCTGCCACAACCGCGGCCTCGGGGTGCTGATCGACGCCGTCTTCAATCACCTCGGCCCGTCGGGCAACTACCTGCCGAAGTTCGGGCCGTACCTGTCGAACGGCAGCAACCCGTGGGGCGACGGGATCAACGTCGCCGACGCCGACGCCGACGAGGTGCGGCGCTACATCGTCGACTGCGCGCTGCGCTGGATGCGCGACTTCCACGCCGACGGCCTGCGGCTCGACGCCGTGCATGCGCTGGTGGACACCACAGCGATCCACATACTCGAGGAGCTGGCAGGCGAAACCGATGCGTTGGCAGCGCAATTGGGCCGGCCGCTGTCGCTGATAGCCGAGAGCGACAGGAACGACCCCCGCCTGATCATTCCGCGCGACCGCGGCGGATACGGAATGACCGCGCAGTGGGACGACGATATCCACCACGCGATCCATGCTGCGGTGTCCGGTGAACGGCAGGGCTACTACGGTGACTTCGGCTCACTCGAGACCCTGGCACAGACGCTCAAGCACGGCTACTTCCACGCAGGCACGTATTCGTCGTTCCGGCACCGACGGCACGGCCGCCCACTGGACACCGCGACGATCCCGGCCACCCGACTGCTCGCCTACACACTCACGCACGACCAGGTCGGCAACCGCGCAGACGGCGACCGACCGTCGCAGAATCTGACGTCGGGCCAGTTGGCCGTGAAGGCGGCGCTGGCTCTCGGATCACCCTATACGGCAATGCTTTTCATGGGCGAGGAGTGGGGTTCGTCGAGCCCGTTCCAGTTCTTCAGCTCGCATCCCGAACCCGATTTGGCAAGGGCCATCGCCGAGGGACGTAAGCGGGAGTTCGCCGAACACGGTTGGGACGCCGATGAAATCCCGGACCCGCAGGATCCCGAGACGTTTCTGCGGTCGAAGCTGAAGTGGGACGAGATCGACGACGGCGATCACGGTCGGCTACGGCGCGTCTACCACGAGCTCCTGACGTTGCGGCGGAACGAACCCGACATGGCCGACCATTGGTTGGACGATTTGACGGTCGACTATGACGAAGACCAGCGCTGGATCGTCATGCACCGCGGCTCACTGGCCATCGCGTGCAACCTGAACGCCGGTGAGGTGACGGTGCCAATCGCCGGCGAGCTTGTTCTGGCTTGGGGCGAACCGGTCATCGACGTGAAATCCACTCGGCTGGAGGGGCATTCTTTCGCGGTTTTGCGCACTGTCAACTCTTGATCCACAGGTTTTCTCGCCTGTGGATAGCTGATTGGACGTCCGCCCGCCCGTGTGTTGATGATCCATGAATGACTCACAGGGAGCTGCTACCCATCCCGCCTATCGAAACCGCAACGGACCCCGTGCATTCGGCCGCCGATCTCAGACAACGGTGGCGCGCTTTGATGGGTCCGCTGGGGTTCGGCCAACGACTGCTGTGGGTGGGGTTCATGGGCCGTGACCGACGGCTGTACAAGACAATGACGCAAATTCCGTTGCCACCGCGGCCCAGGCGCGACTACGTCGAAGACGTCCTGGTGCGCCTGCACTGGATCCTCTACGAATTCGAACCGGGAACCACACCAGCGCTCTTGCTGACTCGACCCGGGACAGGTGGTGTCTCGGAACTGGACCAGCAATGGACGACGCTGTTGAGGGAAGTCGCCGCCCAGCACGCGGTGCCACTCGAGCCGATCTTTCGCGCCAATGACGAGTCGTTGGTGCAGGTCGAGACAGCGGCCTGAGTGCTACCATGTGCTACATGGAGCGTATCGGCCTCCGTGAGTTGCGCCAGCACGCGAGCAAATACATCGCGCGGGTGGCACGGGGGGAAACCGTCGAAGTGACGCAGCGTGGCCGCTTAGTGGCCCGCATCGTGCCTGCGGGCGGAGACACCTGGGAAGATCTGATCCTCCGGGGAGATGTCATTCCGGCCGAGTCGTCCGAAGACCTACTGTCGGAGCCTCCCGGCGACTACGGATTCGATGCCTCGGCAGCGTTGCAGGAACTCCGCGCAGACGAACGCTGATGCAGTTGTACCTGGACACCTCTGCGCTGGTGAAGATGGTTGTCGTCGAGCCCGAATCTGTCTCTCTCAGTGACTATTTGGCGGGATTTGCAGCCGACAATATGTTCACCAGCGCTCTCGCGCGCGCAGAGCTCGTGCGCGCGGTCGCCCGACGCGGATCGATCGAGAGCGTCGCGCACGCGCGCCGCGTTCTCGGCAGGTTAGATCTGGTGCCGCTGACCAACAGACTGCTTGACAGTGCCGCGTCTATAGCGCCAACCCCACTGAGAACCCTCGACGCCATACACCTCGCCGCGGCGTTTACCGCCCACGAACTACGCGCATTGGTCACATACGACGCACGCCTCGCCCACGCTGCAACCGATGCCGGCCTCGCTGTCGTCTCCCCCGCCTAGAGCAGGTAGCGATACGCCGGCGAGCCGGGCTCCAGCGTCTCGACGTGAATGTCCGACGCCTTCATCCGCTCGAGTAGACCTTCGAGATCGGCGGCCGAGCCGAGTTCCACGCCGACCAACGCCTCGCCCGTCTCCCGGTTGTTGCGCTTGACGTACTCGAACAGGGTGATGTCGTCGTTCGGGCCGAGGACGGTGTCCAGGAACCGCCGCAGCGCACCCGGTTCCTGCGGGAAGTCGACGAGGAAGTAGTGCTTGAGTCCGAGGTGCACCAGCGAACGCTCCAGCACCTCGCCGTACCGCGAGACGTCGTTGTTCCCGCCGGAAATCAGACACACCACAGTCGATTCCGGCGCAATGTCGGCCTCCATCAGGGCCGCCACCGAAAGCGCGCCCGCAGGCTCGGCGATGATGCCCTCGTTCTGGTACAGGTCCAGCATGGCCGTGCACACCGCACCCTCATCCACTGCCGTCAGCGACACCATGTCGCCTGCGGCGGCAAGGGTCGCGTAGGTCAGGGCGCCGGCACGGTTCACCGCGGCACCGTCGACGAACTGGTCGACATGCTCGAGGGTGACTGGCTGCCCTTCGGCAAGGGCGGCGATCATCGCGGCGGCCCCGGCCGGCTCGACGCCCAAAATCGAGGTACGCGTGGTGCGTTCGGCGAGGTATGTCGTGATGCCTGCGATGCAGCCGCCACCGCCGACCGGAACGATCACCAGGTCGGGTTCGTCGTCGAGTTGATCGAGCAGTTCGACCGCGATGGTCCCCTGCCCGGCGATCGTGCGGGGGTCGTCATACGGCGGCACCAACGTGGCGCCGGTGCGCGCGACGTCGTCCAGGGCGGCTGCGGCCGCATCGTCGTAGGTCTTCCCGACGGCGATCAACTCGATGAACTCGCGACCGTGGTAGCGGATGCGGTCGCGCTTCTGCTTCGGCGTCTTGGCGGGGACATACACCCGGCCGCGGATGCCCATCGACCGGCATGCCATCGCGAAACCCTGTGCGTGATTTCCCGCCGACGAGCACACCACCCCTGCGGCGATCTCATCGGCGGAAAGCTGCCTCAGCAGGTTGTTGGCTCCGCGCAGCTTGTACGAGCGGACCGCCTGGAGGTCTTCGCGCTTGAGGTACACCGTTGCGCCGACGGCCTCCGAGAGCCGTTCGCAGATCTCCAGCGGGGTCCGCGTGACCACGTCGGAAATTCGCTGAGCGGCCGCATCGATGTCGGCCGCGGACACCGGCGGCGACGTACGGGCATTCTGGCTCAGGTCAGCGGACACCGATCAATGGTGACATCTGCGGGTTTCCCCGCCAAAATCAGTTATTGCCCACCAAGGGTGAGTGGGTTTCAGCTCACGGGTGTGAGCACGAAGACAGGGATCTGCCGGTCGGTCTTCTTCTGGTACTCGGCGTAGTCGGGCCATGCCGCGATCGCGCGCTCCCACCAGGCCGCCTTCTCGTCGTCGAAAACCTCGCGGGCCTCGTAGTCCCCCGCGATGGTGCCGTCCTGCAACTCCACCCGGGGGTTCTTCTTGACGTTGTAGTACCAGACCGGGTTCTTGGGAGCCCCGCCCAGCGACGCCACCACCGCGTACTCACCGTTGTGCTCGACCCTCATCAGCGGGGTCTTGCGGACCTTTCCGCTCTTGGCGCCGATCGTGGTCAGCAGGATGACGGGCTTGCCCTTCAGCTCAGTGCCTTCGGTGCCCCCGGACTCCATGTACTTCTCGGCGTTCTCACGGGCCCAGTCGGACGTGCTCGGTTCATATTCTCCGGAAAGTGGCATGCCACCAGCTTAGGACGGCTAGCAAAACCGACAGCCCTGATCCGGTGTTTCGGTTGTCCGAAACTTCTGTTACGGCTATCGTGAAGGTATGACGGTGCGCGACGAAGTGCTGATCGCCGGGGTGCCCTGGCCGGTGTACAAGCTGGCCGCGCTCCTGGTCGGCGCCGTTGTGCTGATCGGGGTCGGGGTCGTCACCGCCAGCGCCGCGCCCGCTGTCCTCACCGCGGCCGCCTCGGCCACGGTCGTGTGGCTCGGCCTGAGGGTCGCGGCCTCGCGCCGCTAGCCCTCCACGAGCCGGCGCAACCGGTCCAGGTCGGCGGCCACCGTCGCCACGTCGCTTTCGAACTCCTCGTCAGTCACGCCGGCACGCCGTCGCACGGTGAACACCACCTCGCAGCGAGGCTGTCCCTCCCCGGCCGGGATTACCCGAAGCGGGTTGTAGAACGCCTCGCCCGACGGCATTCGCACCACGTGGTCGAGCACACCGTAGTCGTTCGGAGGCGCGAACTCGACGATCACCTCGCCCATCGGCGAATCGGCGACCCAGCCGTCCGCGGTCTGCCGCAACGCGCCCTCCGCGAGCCCGGACGCCCACCGAGACAGCTGCTCCGGGTCGGCGGCGATGGCGTATGCGACCTCGGGTGCGACGTCGACCCACACGCTGACATGTCGGGAGGTCATAGCGCTGCGCTCGTCGCCTTCGGCTCGTGCACCGCATCGGCGATGTCGGAGGCGTAGAACTCTTCGATCTCGGCGGCGGTGCGCTGAAAGGCTTCACAGAGTGTGGACGGCCGGTCGGATGTACCCATGATTCCCAACCTAGGCACTCACACTGTGCTGATGGACGGTTCACAAGAATCTGATCTAAGCCGAGAGCGCCTGATCCGCTTCGCCAAGGAACTCACCGCCGACGCCGAGAAGCGGGTACCCGCATGGGTTCGCCACGGCGACCCGGAAAGTGCGATACCGGTACGCATCGCGGTTCTCGCCGTGATGGCACAGCAGATTGCCATTCCGCGGGGGTACACGGTGGTGCCGCGCTGGCCACTGCTCGTCCTCGAGGGTCTCCTGCTGGTGGCTCTGCTGGCGATCAATCCACGCGTCATGACGCGGCGAACGCGTTTCGGCAGAAATGCCACCTGGGTGCTGCTGGCCGCGATCACCATCGACAACACTTTGTCCGCGATTCTGCTGGATGCGCGCATCATCTCCGGCGAGGTGAGCAACAACGCGGCCGTGCTGCTTGGCAGCGGTGCGGCGATCTTCGTCACGAACATCATCGTGTTCGGTATCTGGTACTGGGAGCTCGACCGCGGCGGCCCGTTCGCCAGGCATGTCGGCGAGCGGCCCTATCCCGACTTCCTGTTCCCGCAGATGACGACTCCCAATGTGGCCAAACCGGATTGGCGCCCGACCTTCGTCGACTACCTCTACGTCAGCGTCACCAACGTGATGGCGTTCTCCCCCACCGACACCATGCCGCTGGCACGCTGGGCCAAGGCGATGATGACCGTCCAGGCGATGGTCGCGCTGTCCACGGCCGCGCTCGTAATCTCAAGGGCGGTGAACGTTTTGGGCTGATTGTTCAGCCAGGAAACAGGAGTACGTTCGAGAGTCATGGGGATTACAACGACCGAGCTGTCACCGATCGAGCAGACCGCGTTTCTCACCGAGTACGCGAGAGCGCTGGACAGTCGGTGGCCGAGACCGATACTGGGTGACACGCTGACGCACGACGTCGTCGGCAAGATCGACTACGACTTCGCCGGCCTCGGGGTGCAGACCAGCGTGGTGTGCCAGACGGCGCTTCGCGCGAAGATGCTCGACGATCGGGTGCGCGCATTCATCAGAGAGCATCCCGACGCTGTCGTCGTCGACCTCGGCGCCGGACTCGACAGCGGCTACTACCGCGTCGATCCACCGTCAACGGTGGACTGGTACAGCGTCGACCTGCCCGGGATCACCGCGCTTCGCGACCAGGTACTGCCCGCCGCGCCGCACTCGCATTCGGTACCAGTCTCTTTGACCGACGGGCACTGGCCCGACGCGATCCCGGCTGATCGCCCGACGATGCTGGTGGCCGACGGGCTGTTCGCGTTTCTGTCCGAACCTGCGATCGTGGCCATCTTCCGGCGCATCACCGACCACTTCGGCTCCGGCGAACTCGCGTTCAATGACTACGGCCGGATCGGGTGGGCAAGTCGCGTCGCGATCAAGCTCTACCCGCAGAAGATGTTCAAAGACGTCGGCAGTCAGTTCGGCTACCCGGGGTTCAAGGACGCGCATCACCCCGAGACCTGGAATCCGCGGATGCGCCTTGTCGAAGAGGCCAGCCTGATCGATGCGCCGGAAGTCGACCTCTTTCCAGGCTGGATTCGGGTGGCCACCAAGCTGACCGGCATGAGCAAGGCCGGACGGCGCAAGGCCCGAATCCTGCGCTACGCGTTCTGAATTCGACGGCGGCTAGGTGAGGCGAACGGGAAGCGACTGGATCGCGACGCCAACCGTGGCTGCCGGTCCCGCGCTCATCCAGGTCGGTTCGCCGGCGACCTCGATGGTGGTGAAGCGGCGAACCAAAGCGCCGATCATCGCCTGGATTTCGGTGCGCGCGAGGCTGGCGCCGAGGCAGAAGTGCGGCCCGCCCCCGCCGAAAGCGACATGCGGGTTCGGCGAGCGCCGAATGTCGAACCTGGACGGCTCGTCGAACACCCGCTCGTCCCTGTTCGCCGACGGGTAGAACAGGCCCACTCGGTCGCCGGCGCGCAGCCGCTGGCCACCGAGTTCGGTATCGCGGGTCACGGTGCGGGCGAAGCAGATCGCCGGGCTCGACCAGCGGAGGACTTCCTCGGCGGCCGTGGACAAAAGGGACGGATCGCGCCGAAGATCGTCGAGCTGGTCGGGGTTGTCGACCAGTGCTATCAGGCCCTGGGTCAGCGCGTTGCGGGTCGTCTCACTGCCCGCGAAAGTCAACACCATGAAGAACAGGTCCAGCTCGAACTCGTCGAGTTCACCGGTGGCGAGGATCGACCAGACGTCGTCGGTCGGGTTCGTTCGCTTGTCTGCGCTCAGCTGGTGCGCGTAACCGAACAGCGCGACCTCGGCATCGCGTCTCGCCTCCGGCGTGACGCCCTGCAGCGGATCCGTCGCCTTCATGATGACCTCGGTGAGGCGGAAGACCTCGGGCCGGTCCGCCTCCGGGATGCCGACGATGTCCGCGATGACATGCATCGGAAGTTGGTAGGCGATCTCGGACACAAAATCCACTTCGCCCCGCGCGGCGACCTGGTCAAGAATCCGATCGGTCCAGCGCGTGATCTGCTCCTCCAGGCGGCCGATCATCCTTGGCGTAAAACCGGCGCTGATCAGCTTTCTGAGCTTGAGGTGCTCGGGCGGATCCTTCGCGACGAGCATCACGCCGCGGCGTTCCTTCGGGAACGGCACGATGGTGGTTCCGTCGTAGGCGGAGAACGTTTCCCAGTCACGGTTCGCCTGCTCGACCTCACTGTGGCCGAGCACCGCCCAGAACTCGATGTCATCGCCGAAGGTCGGTACGTGGGTGCGGGGATGCCACAGCACCGGCCCGATCTCGCGCAGATCCGCGTACAACCCGTGCGGCATACCGTTTCGGTACAGGGACAGATCAAGCAGATCGACACCGGAGACTTCCGCGACAGCGGTCATTGGCGGAATTAAGCCTAAGCAGAGAGTTCAGGCGTTCGCATTTCAAAAGCCCTGACGCCTTCTAGGCTTCGAACAAGCCATTCAGCTCGGCGAAGCTCGCCGCGTCCGCCAGTCCTTCGAAGCTGCCATCATCAGCGATGGCGCGCGCGGCGGACAGAAAGGCACTCCACGCGACACGCGACAGGGCTGATCCAACACTGATTCTCCTGACCCCGGCCTCGGCCATTTCCCGCATGGAAAGCCCTGCGGCCGAAGACTTCAGAACGTTGACAGGATACGGCCGAACGGCGTCGACCAACGCGGTGACGTCGTCGCGACTCGCGATACCGGGTGCAAACAATACGTCGGCGCCAGCCTCCGCGTACGCCTGTAATCGCGTGATTGCCTCCGCGAGCGGCTCGGAATGCGCGTAGAGATAGCACTCCGCTCGTGCGGTCAGCAGAACGTCGCGGCCGGATTCATCCATTGCCGACCGTGCGACGCGGATTCGCTCGACCGCCTGTTCCAGCGGAATCACCGGATCGTCCCCGTCGCCCAGCGCATCCTCGATGGATAGGCCTGCGACTCCGGTGGCGACGCAACGAGTGACGTTCTCGGCCAACTGGTCCAACGTTGTCGGCGTATCCCGCCTGGAAATCGGCGTTGACCGGCAAATCGACCGCATTCAACGATCTCAGCGACGCGTGGCCGAGCACATCCTCCGTTGTCAACGCCGTCGGCGAGTCGTGAAACCGCCCCTGCGAGAACGCGAAACCCGCGCTCGTGGTCTGCCAGCGCGGAAAATCCGAGCCTCGCCAATGCGATCGCCGTGCCGGAGTCCCACGGGTTCGGTATGACGAAGCAGCCGTCGTCGTGCAGTCGCCGGAACCGAGCGCGAACGTCGGCGGTCATCAACCCAAGCAGCCGGGGCCAAGCAGCGCTTTCAGATCACCCATCAGCGCCGACGACGGCGTCACCCGTAGCGACTGATCCAGTTCCAGCGTGGTGATGCGATCCCCGCTGATCAGCCGCAGATGCACCTGCGAGGTGCCCGGGTGGCGTGCAAGCACCTGCTTGAGGGAGTTGACCTTGTCGATGGTGCATTGCCGCGTCGGCAGGCTCACCGCCACCGGCCGGTCGACCGCGGCGTTCGAGAAGTCGGGCACCACAAGGTCATTGGCAATCAGGCAGATCCGGTCGTCCTGAATTCTGACCTTGGCGCTGACGAGAACCACGGCGTCGTCGACGACTTCCGCGCCGTAGCTGGAGTACGTGTGCGGGAAGAACATCACCTCGACACCACCGGTCAAGTCTTCCAATTGCGCCGAGGCCCAAGGCATCCCGTTCTTGTTGACGCGGCGGTTCACCCCGGTCAGGATTCCGCCGACACGCACCTGGGCGTCGTTGGGGACGTCACCGTCGAGGATCGCCGGGATCTGGGTGTCGACCTGTGTGGTCAACAGGTGGGCGACACCGTT
Source organism: uncultured Actinomycetota bacterium (assembly GCA_963716505.1). Taxonomy (GTDB): domain Bacteria; phylum Actinomycetota; class Actinomycetes; order Mycobacteriales; family Mycobacteriaceae; genus Mycobacterium. Next base: position 64,565 of record CAVQTL010000008.1, on the reverse strand, counting down.
GAGCGGATGACCCGACACGTACAGGCCGAGCATTTCCCGTTCCAGGGCCAGCTTGTGCTTGTCGTCCCACTCCTCGTCGGGCACCTTGATGGTGAACACCGCATCGGTCGCGGTGTCGGCGCCGCCGAAGAGGTCGAACTGACCCATCGCCTCGGCCTTCTTGGTGCCGAGGACCGAATCGACGGCGTCGGTGTGCACCAAAAACAGCCCCTTGCGCGGATGACCGAGAGAGTCGAACCCGCCCGCCTTGATCAACGACTCGGTGACCTTCTTGTTGCACGGACCGATGTCGATCTTGTTCAGGTAATCGGAGAAGTCGATGAACTTCCCCTTGTCGGTACGCGAACCGATCAGCGACGCAACGACGTTCGCGCCCACATTGCGCACGGCGCCGAGCCCGTAGCGGATGTCCTCGCCCACCGAGGCGAAGTTCAGTCCGGACTCGTTGACATCCGGCGGCAGCACGGTGATGCCCAGCCTGCGGCAGTCGGCCAGGTACACCGCCGCCTTGTCCTTGTCGTCGCCCACCGACGTCAGCAGGCCGGCCATGTACTCGGCTGGATAGTTCGCCTTGAGGTAGCCCGTCCAGTACGACACCAGCCCGTAGCCGGCCGCGTGCGATTTGTTGAACGCATAGTCGGCGAACGGAAGCACGGTGTCCCACAGCGCTTTGATGGCCGCGGCCGAGAACCCGTTGGCCTTCATGCCTTCCGAGAAACCCTCGTACTCCTTATCGAGCACTTCGCGCTGCTTCTTGCCCATGGCCTTGCGCAGAATGTCTGCTCGGGCGAGCGAGTAGCCCGCCACCTTCTGCGCGATGCGCATGATCTGCTCTTGGTAGACGATGAGGCCGTAGGTCTCGGCAAGGATCTCTTGGAGCGGTTCGGCGAGCTCCGGGTGAATGGGCCGGATGGCCTGGCGCCCGTTCTTGCGGTCGGCGTAGTCGTTGTGGGCGTTCATGCCCATCGGGCCGGGCCGGTACAGCGCGATCACGGCGACGACATCCTCGAACCCGGTGGGCTGCATGCGGCGAAGCAGGTCACGCATCGGGCCGCCGTCGAGCTGGAACACGCCGAGAGTGTCTCCGCGGCCGAGCAATTCGTAGGTCGGGCCGTCGTCGAGCGGCAGCGACTCCAGGTCGAGTTCGATCCCCCTGTTGGCCTGGATGTTCTCCAGCGCGTCGCCGATGATCGTCAGGTTCCGCAGGCCGAGGAAGTCCATCTTCAGCAGGCCGATGGCCTCGCACGACGGGTAATCCCAGCCGGTGATGATGGCGCCGTCCTGCGCCCGCTTCCACAGTGGGATCGCCTCGGTCAGCGGCTCGGAACTCATGATCACCGCACAGGCGTGCACGCCCGCGTTGCGGATCAGACCTTCCAGGCCGCGGGCTGTTTCGTAAATGGTGCGAACGTCGGGATCGGTGTCGATCAGGCCACGGATCTCGGCTGCTTCCTTATAGCGCGCGTGGGCCGGATCGGTGATGCCCGACAGCGGGATGTCCTTGGCCATGATGGGCGGCGGCAGCGCCTTGGTGATGCGGTCCGCGATCGCGAAACCCGGCTGGCCGTAGTGGATCCGGGCCGAGTCCTTCAATGCCGCCTTCGTCTTGATGGTGCCGAAGGTGATGACCTGCGCAACCCGGTCGTGGCCCCACTTGTCGGCGGCGTAGCGCACCATCTCGCCGCGGCGGCGGTCGTCGAAGTCGATGTCGATATCGGGCATCGACGCGCGTTCCGGGTTGAGGAACCGCTCGAACAGCAGACCGTGCTCGATCGGGTCGATGTCGGTGATGCGCAGCGCGTAGGCCACCAGCGAGCCCGCGGCCGACCCGCGCCCTGGACCCACCCGGATGTCCACCGACCGCGCGTAGCCGACGAGGTCGGCGACGATCAGGAAGTACGACGGGTACCCCTTGGCGCAGATGACCTCGATCTCGTAGGCGGCGCGGTCGACGTACTCGGATGGCACACCGGCCGAGAACCGCCGCGCCAGCCCGGCGTCCACCTCGTGTTGAAGCCATGAGGCCTGGTCGTGCCCGTCGGGCACCGGGAAGACCGGCATGCGGTCTCGCGGCGCCCACACGTCCTTGTAGGACTGCACCCGCTCGGCGATGAGCAGCGTCGAGTCACATGCGCCGGGAATGTCGTCGTCCCACAGCGCCCGCATTTCGGCGGCGGATTTCAGGTAGTAGCCGTCACCGTCGAACTTGAACCTGTTGGGGTCCGACAGCGTCTTGCCCGTCTGCACGCACAGCAGCGCCTCGTGGTTGTGCGCGGCGTCGCGGGTGACGTAGTGGCAGTCGTTGGTGGCCAGGGCCGGTATGTCGAGCTTGCGACCGATCTCCAGCAGCCCCTCGCGGACCCGACGCTCGATCGACAGGCCGTGGTCCATCAGCTCGAGGAAGTAGTTGTCGGCGCCGAAGATCTCCCGCCACTTCGCGGCGGACTCCAGCGCCTCGCGGTCATGGCCGAGCCGCAGCCGGGTCTGCACCTCACCCGACGGGCAGCCGGTGGTGGCGATGATGCCCGCGGCGTGCTCGGCGACGATCTCGGCGTCCATCCTGGACCACTTGCCGAGCTGGCCCTCGAACGAAGCCAGCGACGACAGCCTGAACAGGTTGCGCACACCCGTTGCGTTCTCGGCGACCATCGTCAGATGGGTGTATGAGCCGCTGCCCGATACGTCGTCGCCCTTCTGGCCGGGATCGCCCCAGAGGATACGGCGGGTGTCGAAGCGGGATCCGGGCGCGATGTAGGCCTCCACGCCGATGATCGGTTTGACCCCGGCCTCGGTAGCCAAGTTGTAGAACTCGCTGGCGCCGAACATGTTTCCGTGGTCGGTCATGCCGATCGCAGGCATCTCCAGCCGCTGGGCCTCGGCCAGCATCGGAGCGATCTTCGCCGCACCATCCAGCATCGAATACTCGGTGTGGTTATGCAGGTGCACGAAGGAGGAGGAGTTCATAGGCACGCCAGTCTATGACCGGCCACCGACGAGCACGGGCGTGTCGCAGTGCGTGTCTTACCGCGATAGCGAAGTTAGCTGTTCACGCAGGTAGTCGGCGACGCCCTGGTCCGTCGTGAGCTCGATGGCGACACGGTACGCGTCCGCTGCGACCTCGGTCCGGCCCGCCTCCGCGAGCAAGTGCGCACGCGTCGACCAAGCCGGCTGGAACCGGTCAACCGCCGGATCCGCCATCGCATCCAGCGCGCGCAAGCCCGCTTCCGGTCCGTCGATCTGACCATCCACCGCGGCAAGCGCCACCGACGCACCCAGCGACGGTGCCACCCGGACCAGCGCGCGGTACAGCTTGCGCAGCGCCTGCAGGTCCGCCGGTCGGGAGCGGTGCGCCGATTGAATCGCGGCCTCGTACTGGAACCTGCCCGGCCGGCCGAGACCGTGGGCCCGTCGCAGCAAGCCCTCACCGCGGGCGATCAGCGCGGTATCCCATCGCGTCGCGTCCTGGTCGTCGAGGGGAACGAACCGGCCCTGCCGATCGCGCCGCGCAGGCATGCGGGCCTCGGACAGGCAGACCAGCGCGGCCAACCCGAGCACCTCCGGCTCGTCGGGCAGCAGTTCGGTCAACACGAGCGCCAGGTGCAGCGCCTCCGCCGAGAGCGTCTCGATCGATGCGGCCTGCGGCGTCAGCTGCCAGTCGATCGCGTACGCGCCGTAGACCGCTTCGAGCACCGCAGGCAGCCGTGCGGTGAGGTCGTCGCGCTCGGGCAGCACGAATGGAATGCCCGCATCGCGAATGCGCTTCTTGGCTCGCACCAAGCGCTGCGCCATGGTGGCCGGTTCGACGGCGAAGGCCTCGGCGATGGCGGCCGCCTCGACGCCGAGCACCGTCTGAAGCATCAGCGGTGTGCGGATGTTCGTCGCGATCGCGGGGTGAGCGCAGACCAGCATCAGCTCGAGCCGTCGGTCGGGTATGGCGGGCATATCGTCGACTTCGGTTGCGATGTTGTGGTTTTCGGTGAGTGGGTCGGTCATCCGGTAGGCGCGTGACTTCCACATGTCGCGCATTCGGTTGCGGGCGACCGTGAGCAGCCACGCCTCGGGATTGGCGGGGATCCCTTCGTTCGGCCACCGGTCAACCGCGCGTTCCAGCGCATCGGCCAGCGCGTCCTCGGCGGCGGCGATGTCGCGGGTGGGTGCCGCCAGCAGCGCGAGCAGCCGACCGTACGAATCACGAAACAGGTCGGCTACCCGCTGCTGGACGACTACGGGTTGTACCACCCGCGGTCGGCGGCGTATGTCCGCGCCACCGGACGGATTTCGACCGAACCCCAGCCGTTCGCCGGATTGCGTTGCGCCCATTTGATGGCCTCGTCGAGGTTGTCGACCTCGATGACGAAGATGCCGCCCAGTTTCTCCTTCGTGTCGGCGAACGGGCCGTCCTGGATCTCCGGTGCGCCGTTACGTGCGGTCACCGTGGTCGTGGTGACCACCGAGTCGAGCACCTCGGTGCCGATCAGCACGCCGGCGGCCGTCAGGTCGTCGGCGTACGCGCCGAATGCGGCCATCGCGGGCGCCATATCCTCCTCTGTCAGTCCGATCTCGCCGGCTTCCTGGTAGTGCATCAACAGGCAGTACCGCATGGTGTCCTCCTCGACGTCGATTGTCACCTTGACACCGCTATGACGACTCGGGCGCTGCCGAATCGACATGCGACCGACCGGACCGCGCAAGACATCGCGAGCACCCATCTTTCTTCTCCTTTCGGTGGTCACCACCCGTGCTGGGCGGTGTTCACCGACTAGGAGGAGCGAGGGCCCGGCAATCGCACACTTTCTTCGACAGTTCGCGGTGACTGTTTTGCGGTGCGCCGTGCGCGAAGCAGCGCGTCTGTGGTGAAAACCGCAAGTGCGAGCCAGATCAGCGCAAAGCCGAGCCATCGGCCGACGGGCATCGGCTCGTGCCCGACCAGCACTCCCCAGGCCATCTGCAGGCCGGGGTTGAGGTAGAACAGCAGGCCCAACGTCACCATCGGGAGCCGTTGGGCGGCCGCCGCGAACAGCAGCAGCGGAATCGCGGTCACCGGGCCTGCCAGCAGCAGCAACGCCGTGTGGCCCGCCCCGTAGTTGACGAAGTGCGCCTGCTGGGAGAGCTGAAGCCAGATCATGTACCCGACCGCGACGGGCAGCGCCCACAGCGTCTCGACCGCGACGCCCACCCGCGGATCGGCGTCGACCACCTTCTTGATCACCCCGTAGAGGGCGAAGGTGAAGGCCAGGATCAGTGCGACGTACGGCACCTCGCCCACTTCGGCGGTCAGTATCGCAACGGCCGCGACCGCGAGGACAAGAGCGAGCAGCTGCCATCGGTTGAGTCGCTCACGAAAGATGAGCACGCCCAGCGCCACCGTGACGAGCGGATTGATGAAGTAGCCGAGTGCGGCGTCGACGACGTGGCCGTGCGTCACAGCCCAGATGTAGGTGCCCCAGTTGATGGCGATGAGCGCCGACGCTGCCAGCAGTTGAAACCAGGCACGCGCGCTGAGCCTGCGCAGGTCACCGAGCCGCCGCACGATGACGAGCAGCACAAGCAAGAAGACCGCGCTCCACACGAAGCGGTGGGCCAGTATCTCCGGGGCGGTGGCAGGCAGCAGCAGAAGGAAGAACCCCGGGCAGAGCCCCCACCAGATGTAGGCGCCTGCACCGAACAGCAGCCCGGAACGCCGCCGCTCGTCGCTCACAGTTCGTGGTTGCGCAGTACGTCCAGGGCGTGCTGCAGGTCGGAGGAGTACGGGCTGCTGATCTCGATACGCCGGCCGTCGGCGGGGTGTGCGAAGGCCAGCGACCGTGCATGTAGCCATTGCCGTTCCAGGCCAAGCTTTTTCGCGAGCACCGGGTCGGCACCGTAGGTGAGGTCGCCTGCGCACGGATGGTGCAGCGCGGCGAAGTGCACCCGAATCTGGTGTGTGCGGCCGGTTTCCAGCTCGATGTCGAGCAGGCTGGCGGCCTGGTGGGCTTCCATCGTGTCGTAGTGGGTGACGCTGTGCCTGCCGCCCTGAGTGACGGCGAACTTCCAGTCGTTTCCACGATGCCTTCCGATGGGCGCGTCGATGGTGCCGCTGGACGGGTCCGGATGTCCTTGCACCAGTGCGTGATAGCGCTTCTCGACGGTGCGCTGTTTGAATGCGCGCTTGAGCAGGGTGTAGGCGCGTTCGGAGAGCGCGACCACCATCACACCCGAGGTTCCGACGTCGAGGCGGTGCACGATGCCCTGCCGCTCGTGGATGCCCGAGGTGGTGATCCGGAAGCCCGCGGCCGCCAGCCCGCCGAGCACCGTCGGCCCGTGCCAGCCGACGGTGGCGTGGGCGGCGACACCGGCCGGTTTGTCGACGGCGACGATGTCGTCGTCGGAATACAGGACGGTCATGCCCTCGATGTCGACCGGCGTATTCTCCGGTGCCGCAGGCGCTTCGGGCAGTCGCACCTCGAGCCAGGCACCGGGTGTCAGCCGGTCGGACTTGCCGACAGAAATCCCGTCGAGGTCGACACCGCCCTCCTCGGCCAGCGCCGCGGCTGCGGTGCGCGACAGGCCGAGCAGCCTGGCCAGCCCGGCGTCCACGCGCATGCCCGCCAGTCCTTCCGGCACGGCCATCGAGCGGGTGTCCATCAGGAGGGTTCGGCCTCACGCCGGACGACGGAGTCCGTTTCCTCCAATTCGTCGCCGGGCCTGCGCCTCCCGACGGTGTCGAAGTCGAACCCGAACAGCGATAACACGACCAAGAGGATCGCTCCACCCACCACCGACGGATCGGCGACGTTGAACACCGGCCACCAGCCGACGGAAAAGAAGTCGACGACGTGCCCCCGCAGCGGCCCCGGCGAGCGGAAGAATCTGTCGACCAGGTTGCCCATCGCGCCGCCGAGGATCATGCCGAGGCCGATGGCCCACCACGGCGAAACGAGCCGCCTGCCCATCCAGATGATGCCGACCACCACACCGCTGGCAATCAGCGTCAGCACCCAGGTGTATCCGGTGGCCATCGAGAACGCGGCGCCGGAATTGCGCACCAGCGTCCAGGTCACGGTGTCGCCGATGATCGAGACCGGCTGACCCGGTGTGAGCAGCTTGACCGCGAGCACTTTCGTGACGATGTCGAGCAGCAGGATGACGGCCGCCACGCTCACCAGCAGGCGGATCCGGCGTCGCGGCTTCGGCTCGGTCTCCTTGGCCGATTCATCAGTCACTCCCCCATCATTCCCCAAGAGTGTTTTTGCAATGATGGGGGTGTGAGCCGCCTCGTCGTGATCACCACCGGCGGGACGATCGCCAGCAGCGCCGACGAAGACGGCGTGATGCGCCCAACGACCAGCGGCGCAGACCTGGTTTCCGGTCTCGGCGCCGAGGTCGTCGACCTGATGTCGGTGGACAGCTCGCAGCTCACGCCCGCCGACTGGGACTCCATGCGGACGGCGGTCACCGCGGTCGCGCGGCGTACCGACGTCGACGGCGTCGTCATCACCCACGGCTCCGACACCATGGAGGAATCGGCGCTGTGGCTGGAGCTGACCTACGACGGCGCCACACCCGTGGTCATCACCGGCGCGCTGCGCAGCGCCGACGCGCCGGATGCCGATGGCCCGCAGAATCTGCGCGACGCGCTGACCGCCGCGGCGAGCCCGCGGGCCCGCGACCTCGGCGTGCTGGTGAGTTTCGCGGGCACGGTCTGGCAGCCGCTCGGGCTGCACAAGGACGCAACGGCGGGTGCCGGCGGCTTCTCAGGCGTCGCCGTTGGCGCGGTCACCGACGGGCGGTTCGAGCCGCATGCAACCAAGGAGCGGCCGTTTCTCGGCGAGCTGACCAGCGCCGACGCACCCCGGGTAGACATCCTCGCGGTGTACCCGGGCGCCGACGCCGTGGCCATGGACGCGTGCGTTGCGGCAGACGCTCGGGGCATCGTGCTCGAAGCGCTGGGCTCCGGCAACGCGGGCGCCGCCGTGATCGATGCGGTCCGACGGCACTGCCGCGACGGCGTGGCGGTTGCGGTGTCGACGCGGGTGCCCGGCGGGCGGGTCGGCGCCGGCTATGGGCCGGGACGTGCGCTAGTCGATGCGGGGGCCGTGATCGTGCCGCGGCTGCGATCCCCGCAGGCCCGGGTGCTACTGATGGCCGCCCTGGCTAGCGGCTCGTCCGTCGACGACGTCGTCGCCCGCTGGGGCTGAGTCCGCGGCCAGTGCGTTGACGTAGTCGGGCCAGTCAAGGCTGTCGACGGGGTTGGCCCGTCGGATGTCCGGGGTGTCGTCGCCGAACGTGCGGACAGGTCCGGGGCCGGTGCCGCGGGTTTCGAAGCGAACGGTCATCACCCCGTGCCCGGCGCCCTGGAGCCAGCCGTGCCCGTAGCTGGTGTGGACGACGTCGTCGCCGATCCGCCAGGCGGGGGCCTGCTCGGCGGCCTGGCTGAGCGGCTGCGGCAAGCCGGTGTCCGACACTTCCTCGGCCATCAACTCGAGGTCCGGGAACAACGACTCCTGCCGTACTTCCGACAGACCCGAAAAGCCAACGCCGACAAGGCGAATGGGGCCGACCTCGAGCGGATCCAGCAGTAGCCTGCGTGCCATCGCGATCAGCGTCGCGCCGTCTGTGGTCGCATACGGCAGCGTCGCGGAGCGGGTCAGGGTGCTCATGTCGGACTTCTTCAGCTTCACCGTGACGGTGCGCGCTCCGCGGCCGTCCTTCACCAGGCGGGTGTGCGCATGGTCCCCGATCGAGCCCACCGCCTCGCGCAGCTGGTCGAGGGTGGTCAGGTCTTCCGGGAACGTCGACTCGGCGCTGATCTGTTTGGCGGGTCCGTTCTCGGCGACGGGGCGGTCGTCGATTCCGCGGGCAAGCTGGTGCAGCGCGGGCCCGACGGTGCCGCCGAGGATGTTGGCGGCTTCGGCGTCCGACAGCGCGGCCAACGAACCGATGGTGTCGATGCCGAGCCGGTGCAGCTTCTCCTCGGCGACCGGCCCTATCCCCCAGAGCCGCCGAACGGGCAGACCGTCCAGCAGCACGCGTTCCTCGTCGTGCCGGACCACCCGGATGCCGTCGGGTTTGGCCAGCCCCGACGCGATCTTTGCGATCTGCTTGCCGGATCCGGCGCCGACGGATGCGACGAGCCCGGTCACCTCGCGGATCCTGGCCCGCAGCGCCTCGCAGAACGACTCCACATCCGCCGCGGTGGCGCCCGCGAGTTCGGCGGGCTCGCCGAAAACCTCGTCGAACGACAGTTGCTCGAGGACCGGCACCGCAGCACGGACGGTGTCCAGCACGCGGCGGCTGGCCACGCCGTAGACGACGCCGCGTGGCGGCAACACCACCGCGGTGGCGCCGACCAGGCGGCGGGCCTGATGCATCGGCATCGCCGACCTGCGCGCCGTACACCCTGGACTCGTAGCTGGCGCCCGCGACCACGCCGCGTCCGCCCAGCCCGCCGACGAGCACCGGACGGCCGCGCAGCGTGGGGCGGGTCAGCTGCTCGACCGACGCGAAGAACGCGTCCATGTCGAGGTGCAGCACCCAGCGAGCGGCCACGTCTGCCGATGCTAGGGCGCTAGCCTGGCCACCATGACGCGACAGGCCAGCGACGTCGGCATCTTCGGTGCCTGGGTGCACCATTTCGAGCACAACGGGCACGCCCACGCCGAGGCCGATGCGGCCATCGCGTTCGCGGAACGCTGCGATATCCCCGATTCGGAGCGCTACCCGCTGATCGAATCGGTGCGGCGGTTCCAGCTCGGCGAGAGCGGTGACGGCGAACAGCTGCTGCGCAAGGCCGCGCGAGCGGGTGATCTCGAGTACCTGCGGGCCGCCGAACTCTTCGTGGCAGAAGAGCAACAGCATGCGGCGTTGCTGCTGCGCCTGCTGGGCTATCTCGGCGGTCAGCCGATGCGCAGGCACTGGTCGGATGCGGTCTTCGTGCGGTTGCGCAGGCTGATGGGTCTGCGGACCGAGTTGATGGTGTTGACCGTCGCCGAAGTGGTCGCGCTCTCTTACTACGGCGGGCTGGCCACCGCGGGTCCTGATGGCGTTGTCCGGGCGGTGGCCGCCCGCATCGTCGCCGACGAGCACCCGCATGTGCGGTTCCAGCAGGACCGGCTGCGGGCCGGCTTCGCCGAGTCGCGCATCGGGGCGCGGCGCGCTGGCGTTCGCGTTCTGGTGGCTCACGGCGATCGGCGCGACCGTCGTGGTGGCCTTCGACCACGGCCCGCTGCTCGACGCGATCGGATACCGGCGCACACGCTTCATCCGCGATGTCCTCGCCGACTTCGCGAAGGTCGCGGCCGCCGTGCTGCGCCGCTAGACCTTGGCGATCGCCACTCGCACCCCGTCACCGATGTCGCTGGCGTCGGTGGGCTCACCGAACTCGAAGCTGGTGGCCAGGATCTCTCCTGCGATCAGATCTGCATGCGTGCGGGCCCACGCCTCGCGCTCGGCGGGCACCGCCATCACCACCGAAATGCGGTCGGACACATCGAGGCCCGTCGTCCTGCGCAGTTCCTGAAGTTCGCGGATGCGGTCCTTGGCCCATCCCTCGGCCTCCAACTCGGGGGTGACGGTGCCGTCGAGCACCACCAGTCCCGACCCCTCGGGCAGCGCCGCGGTGAACTCGGGGTCGGCGGCCACCAGCCTCGAGCTGAACTCCTCGGGCAGCAGCACCGCCGGGCCCGCGGTCAGCGTGCCGTCGGGGTTGACGACACCCTCGCCCGCCTTGACCGCCTTGATCGCGGCCTGCACGTCCTTGCCGATACGTGGGCCCGCCTCGCGTGCGTTGACCGTGAGCTCGAAACGCCCGTACCGCGCGATGTCGTCGGTGAGCTCCACGTCCTTCACGTTGAGTTCGTCGGCGACCAGATCACTGAACGGCTCGAGGCCCTGCGGGTTCTCCACGGCGACAGTGAGTTTGGGAAGCGGCAGCCGGACCCGCAACTTCTTCGCCTTGCGCAGTGAGGAGGCCGCCGAGGCCACCTCGCGCACCTGGTCCATGGTGGCGACCAGGTCTGCGTCGTGCGGCAGGTCACCGGATTCCGGCCAGTCGGTGAGGTGCACGGACCGCTCGCCGGTGAGGCCGCGCCAGATCACCTCGGTGATCAGCGGAAGCAGCGGCGCGGCCAGCCGGCTTGCCACCTCCAGCACGGTGTGCAGCGTGTCGATGGCGTCGGGATCCTCTTCCCAGAACCGCGAACGGGACCGTCGCACATACCAATTCGTCAACGCTTCGGTGAACTGCCTCAGCTCGTCGCAGGCCCCGGAAATGTCGCAGACGTCCATCGCCGCGGTCATATCGTCGCGCAGCTGCGCCAGCTTGGCCAGGATGTAGCGATCGAGGACGTGTGTCGAGTTCGTCCGCCAAGTGCCCTTCTTCGGCGCATACAGCGCCAGGAAGGTGTAGGCGTTCCAGATCGGCAGCTGCACCTGCCGAACACCCTCGCGGATGCCCTGTTCGGTGACGATCAGGTTCCCGCCGCGAAGGATGGGTGACGCCATCAGGAACCACCGCATGGCGTCCGAGCCGTCCCGGTCGAACACCTCGGTGACATCGGGATAGTTGCGCAGCGACTTGCTCATCTTCTGGCCGTCGTTGCCCAGCACGATGCCGTGCGACACACAGGTTTTGAACGCCGGGCGATCGAAAAGGGCGGTGGCCAGCACGTGCATCATGTAGAACCAGCCGCGGGTCTGCCCGATGTACTCCACGATGAAGTCCGCAGGGAAGTGCGACTCGAACCAGTCGGCGTTCTCGAACGGGTAGTGCACCTGGGCGTACGGCATCGATCCGGAGTCGAACCAGACGTCGAACACGTCGGGAATGCGCCGCATCGTGGACTTGCCGGTCGGGTCGTCGGGATTGGGCCGGGTCAGTTCGTCGATGTAGGGCCGGTGCAGATTGTCCGGCCGGACGCCGAAGTCGCGCTCCAGCTCGTCGAGGCTGCCGTACACGTCGATGCGCGGATGGGCCGGATCGTCGGAGGTCCACACCGGGATCGGGCTGCCCCAGTACCGATTTCGAGAGATCGACCAGTCGCGGGCATTGGACAGCCACTTGCCGAACTGTCCGTCCTTCACGTGCTCGGGGTACCAGGTGATCTGCTGGTTGAGTTCGACCATCCGGTCGCGGAATTCGGTGACCTTGACAAACCAGGACGAAACCGCGCGGTAGATCAACGGATTCCGGCACCGCCAGCAGTGCGGGTAGGAGTGCTCATAGGTCTCATGTCGCAACAGCACCGGGGCGTTCTGCGCGGCCGGGCCGCTCTGGTTCTTCAGATCGCGGATGATCTGCGGGTTGGCGTCGAATACGTGCTGACCGACGTAGTCCGGCACGCTCTCGTCGAACCGGCCCTTGGGGTCCACCGGCGTGACGGCGACGATGCCTGCCGGCTGCACAGTTTCCATGTCCGCCTCGCCGTAGGCCGGGGACATGTGCACGATTCCGGTGCCGTCCTCGGTGGAGACGTGCTCACCGTGCAGCACCTGAAAACTGTTGGGCGCGTCCATGAAATACGCAAACGGCGGCAGGTAGTGCATGCCTTGGAGTTCGCCGCCTGCGTAGGTGGCCAGGATCTCGGGCTCTTCGCCGAGTTCGCGGGCGTATGCAGCAAGTCGCGCCTTCGCCAGCACGTAGCGGCGCTCCCCCGCAGCCACGAGCACGTAGTCGACGTCACGATTGACGGCGACCGCCTGGTTGGCTGGCAGCGTCCACGGTGTCGTCGTCCACACCAGCAGGTACGCGTCCTGCAGCGGGCCTTCGGTGATCCGAAATCCGACCGTGATGGCCGGGTCCTGTCGGCTCTGATAGACGTCGTCGTCCATGCGCAGTTCGTGGCTGGACAACGGCGTCTCGTCGTTCCAGCAGTACGGCAGCACCCGATAGCCTTCGTAGGCAAGGCCCTTGTCCCACAACTGCTTGAAGGCCCAGATCACCGACTCCATGAACGTCAGATCGAGGGTCTTGTAGTCGTTGTCGAAGTCCACCCAGCGCGCCTGGCGCGTCACGTAGGCGCGCCACTCCTGGGTGTACTTGAGCACCGACGCGCGACAGGCATCGTTGAACTTCTCGATGCCCATCTCGTCGATCTGCGACTTGTCGCTGATGCCGAGCTGCCGCTGCACTTCGAGTTCCGCGGGCAGTCCGTGGGTGTCCCAACCGAAGCGGCGGTCCACTTTGTAGCCGCGCATCGTGCGGTACCGCGGCACGATGTCCTTCACGTAACCGGTCAGCAGGTGGCCGTAGTGCGGCAGGCCGTTGGCGAACGGCGGCCCGTCATAGAACACATACTCCGGTGCACCGTCCCGGCGCGCCACGCTGGCCCGGAAGGTGTCGTCGCTGTCCCAGTAGTCCAGGACGTCGGATTCGAGCGCCGGGAAGTTCGGCGCGCCGCCAGCCGGCTTCGGATAGGTGGTCACGGTCGTGCGTCGTCTCCATGCCAAAACGTCGTTCATGGCACGGGGACGACGACGCGCCGGTGCGCGAACGCCGCGGTACCACCCCGCTTGCGCACAATTGTGCGCCGCTCGACTTGTGGCTGTGACGGGCCTACCCGTTCGGGTCTACTTGGCCAGACTTCGTGGGCCTGAGCTGTTCTTCCGAAGGCTCCCCGGTGATCGCCGGATCAGCGCCGATAGGTAATTCTAGCGACTCAGTGGCCGACTGCCATCGGGGTATGCGACAGCGGCATCGCCTCCGACGTCAGCTCGATCAGAGCGAGCGGCAGCTGCTCGGTGAGCTCCTCGACGGTGTAGGAGTCGAAGCTGCGGGTGTCGTACCACCAGTCCAGCTGCACGAGGCCGTCGGCCCGATACGCCCGTAGCTCCAGCGCATGGCGCAGGCCCGGCTCCGTGCCGAGATACGAGAAGAAGATCTCCGCGGGCGGCGCAGCGGCGAGCTTCGGTGCGGTCGGACCTGCCGCAAGGCTGCGGTGCACGGCGCGAAGCGCCTCCGTGGCGGTCGCCAGGCCGGCGGACGTGCACGACAACGGAACAGGCCCGCTGTGGCCTGCGACGTCAACGGGTACAACACCCTCACCGATCGTGCGGGCGATCGCGAGACCGAGCGCCGCAAGGAGGATTTCCTCGCCGGCCAGCCCGAGATACCACTGCGCGCCATCGAGCTCACCGGTCAGTGTGCTGTCCAGTGGCGCGGAGATTTTCGTGAGGTCGGCGGCTTGCGGAGCATCGACGGTCTCGTGGTCGGCGATTCGAAGAGGGCTGCTGGCAAATTCTGCAATCAACATGGAGCTAACAGTACGTGCGATGTCCCAAAAATGGGAGACTTCTCCCAATAGTGTGACACCTGCGTCAATAACAGCAACACTTTCCAGCATTCGATTGCCACTGCCCATCTGCGGGACGAACGGTTAAAGTAATGCCGTGCCACGTACAGATGAGAACGGCCGACAATTGAAGGCCCTGCTCGACTACCTTCTTGACGGTGAAGTCGACGCGAAGGACATCTACGACGCGCTCGGGGTGTCTAGCAGCACGTACTACCGTCGGATCAAGGAAGAAGGCTACCCAGACGCCGAGGAACTGCGCCGGGTGGCCGATCGGTTCGCTCTCAGCTACCCCGACCTCCAGGTTCGGTTCGGGCTGATGAGCCACCAGGAGGTGGCGAGCTACTTCGAGTCTGCCAACGTGGCATTGGCAACCGTGGAGACGCGGCGAGTCCGCCCGCAGAAGCTATCTGAAATGACGCCTCGCCAGGACGCCCCGCCGCTATAGAATTTGCTGAAACGATGTCAGCGCAAAGGCAACAAGTATGGCCCTCGCAACACTCCTAGCGATCACAATCGCCTGCATCGGATGGAGCCTGTGGATCCGCCGCGTCACGTGGACGTGCCGGTGGGAGGTTGCAGCTACCCTCAACATCGCCCTGCAGGGTGCGGCCGTGCTGCTGATGTCTCCGCTCGCCTCCGAAACCCTCGGACACTGGCTACACGCCCTCACCGGCAAGTGGAACCTCGAGGACTACCTCGGCCACGACTGCTACATCGTCGCCGCGTCGGCCATCGTCTACAACACGTTGGGCAGGCTGGCCGACGACGACGCCATGCAGAAGTCGTTCAAGCAGTACGTGGAGCGGCCCGCCACTCTGTGTATTCCGCTGCTTCTCGTGACGTTCTCCGTCGGTAACGGCGCGCGAATCTATGCACCCGACTTCTTCACGGTCCCCACCGACTTCTGGTTGAACCTCTACTGGCTGCTGCTCTGCGGCACCCTGATCTATCTGCTCGGGTACGGCATCCGGGCCACACTCGTGCTGCGAAGAGATCCGCGGTCCCGACGCATCGCCAACTTCTATCTGGCCTCATCGGTCTTCGGCATCCTGGCGTGCGTCGTTCGCATCACCACCGCTTACGTCCCGCACCTGCAGACGGCGATGGGCAGCACCCTGGTATGGGTGTTCGCCTGCATGTGCGGCGCCGGGTTCGCACTCGCATCCGCCCATTCGTGGCGCATCAAGACGAAGTGGTTCACCAAGGTCTGACCCCGCTGTTCGGGTTATCGTTGCCTCGCCGTCGAAGTGGGGAGAAACGCGATGACAGAGCCATCGGAGACCGCAGGGCGCCACCGCGTCGTCATCATCGGGTCCGGGTTCGGAGGCTTGACTGCGGCCCAGGCTCTGAAAAGAGCCGACGTCGACGTCACGCTGATCTCCAGGACGACCACTCACCTGTTCCAGCCGCTGCTCTACCAGGTGGCGACGGGCATTCTGTCCGAGGGCGAGATCGCGCCGACCACCCGCCTGGTGCTGCGCAGGCAGAAGAACGTCCAGGTGCTTCTCGGCGAGGTCGAAGCGATCGACCTGGAAGCCAAGACCGTCACCTCCAAGCTGATGACGATGACGACGGTGTCGCATTTCGACAGCCTCATCGTGGCGGCGGGCGCACAGCAGTCCTATTTCGGCAACGACCACTTCGCGACGTTCGCCCCCGGCATGAAGACCATCGACGACGCGCTGGAACTGCGCGGCCGGATACTCGGGGCGTTCGAGGCCGCGGAGGTCACCACCGATCACGACGAGCGTGAGCGCAGGCTGACCTTCGTGGTGGTCGGCGCAGGACCAACCGGTGTCGAGCTGGCGGGCCAGATCGCTGAGCTCGCCGATCGCACGCTCGCCGGGGCGTTTCGCACCATCAAGCCAAACGAATGCCGGGTGATTCTGCTCGAGGGAGCCGGCGCTGTGCTGCCGCCCATGGGCGAGAAGCTGGGACTGAAGGCACAGCGGCGGCTGGAGAAGATGGGCGTCGAGGTCCAGCTCAACGCGATGGTGACGAACGTGGACTATCAGGGCGTGACGGTGAAGGCCAAGGACGGCAACGAGCGCCGCATCGAATGCGCATGCAAGGTGTGGTCGGCCGGTGTGCAGGCCAGCCCGCTGGGCAAGATGATCGCCGAGCAGTCCGACGGCACCGAGACCGATCGCGCGGGCCGGGTCATCATGGAGCCGGATCTGTCCGTGAAAGGGCACCCGAACGTCTTCGTGGTCGGCGACCTGATGTCGGTCCAGGGCGTGCCGGGCATGGCGCAGGGCGCAATTCAGGGCGCCAAGTACGTGACCAAGTTGATCAAGCGCGAGCTGGCCGGCCGAGACGACCCGGCGAATCGCGCGCCGTTCAAGTACTTCGACAAGGGCAGCATGGCGACGATCTCACGGTTCAGTGCCGTCGCCCAGGTCGGCAAGATCGAATTCGGTGGCTTCATCGCGTGGCTCGCGTGGCTGGTACTACACCTCGTGTATCTGGTCGGCTTCAAGAACCGCTTCACCACGGTCATCACCTGGTTCATCACGTTCCTTGGCCACAGCCGCGGGCAGATGGCGATCACCAGCCAGATGATCTACGCCAGGTTGGCGATGGACATGCTCCAGAATCAACAGAAGCAACAGCTTCTGCACTCTCCGCTCGCCGCGGTCGAGGAGGCGGAGGAACTCGAAAGAGGGGCGTCATGAGCGATCACACCTACCGCGTCATCGAGATCGTCGGCAGCTCACCCGACAGCACCGACGCTGCGATCCGAAACGCGATTTCCCGTGCGTCGGAAACGATTCGGGGACTCGACTGGTTCGAGGTGACGTCGGTGCGGGGTCATCTCGCCGACGGCGCGGTCGGACACTTTCAGGTGACGCTGAAGGTCGGCTTCCAAATGGAAGACGCGTAGTCCCTACAAGGCGACGGGCTGCGCCTCGGGGACGAACGGCGCCCCGAGGGCAGCCACCGGCCGGTATCCCCGCTTGCGTGCCGCAGCGGCGCCCCGACGGATCAACGCCGCCGTAGCGACGAAGCCCGCCTGATCGGCCACCACGAACGGGGTCAGCAGCCGGTTGTGCACGTAGCCGAAGGACATTCCGGTGCTCGGGTCGGCCCAGCCGAGCGAGCCGCCAAGGCCCGCATGGCCGAAGCCCGGCATCAGGCCTCCTAGCGGGATCGAGTGGTAGCCGAAATGGAATGCCATGGGGAACACGATGTTTCGGTCCGGCCGCAGGTTGGGCCTGCCGATCAGGCCTGCCGTCAGTTCCGGCGAAAGGAACTGCCGTCCGTCGACTTTGCCTGCACATGCCAGAGGCGCGTACATCTTCGCCAGGCCTCGTGCGGTGGCCGTCCCATTGGCGGCGGGTATCTCACCGTCGAGGAACGGGATTTCGCCCTGCACGACCGAGAACATCTCCGGGAAGTACAGCGCACCGAGGCCGCCGGACCACTGCAGCGCGGCGAGCTTCGGCACGACGTTACCGAGCAACGCGTTCTTGATCGCGCCCTGCGGGATGATGATCTGCGCGGCCTGGGTCGGTGCATCGACGGGCGGGCGACCCAGGTGCAGGCCGTCGGTGTTCAACGGCTCGGCCAGTTCCTCGCGGATCAGCTGACGCATGCCCTTACCGGTGACTGCCCTGGCCAGACCCGACATCAGCCAGCCGTATGTCAACGCGTGGTAGGCGCCCTTGCCGTAGAGCACCCGGTTCACCGGGGCGGCCGCGAGCCGCTCCTCCATCTTGACGTGGTCCATCAGGTCGGCCCTGCTGGCGCCGTTGAGCTGAGACAGCCCGGCCCGGTGCCGCATCACCTCGCTGACGGTGATCGTCGCCTTGCCGTTGGCGGCGAACGCGGGCCAGTACTCGGCGACCGGGGCTTCGTAGTCGATCAGGCGGCGGTCGACGAGCCGGTGGATCACCGTTGAGGCCATGCCCTTCGTGGCCGAGAAGACCAGCGCGCCGGTGTCGGCGGTCCAGTGCGTGGACCCGCTGCGGTCGGACCACCCCGTCCAGACATCGACGACGGGCTCGCCGTCCAGAAAAACCGACAGCGCCCCTCCGCCGAACCGGGGACCGGGAAACATCGTGCTGAAGGCCCGCACCGCGCAGGTGAAGTGCGGGTCGGCCGCGCCTTGAACACCGTGTGGGAGCGCCGCGCTGCGCTCCCCGCTGTCAGAGTGGTTCACGATGTATCTAATTTACCTGCAACCCCGGCAAATATGCCGGCCGTTACCAATCCGTTGTACATCGCATGTCAGAGGTACCGACGCTCTATCGACAGCAATCAAACGGGGTCAGGGTCTCTCTGCCGCGTCCAGGATCTGCTGAGCGGCGAGGGCCGGCGTCAGCCTGCCGTCGCGGACCTGACGTTCCACCTCGCCGCGGACCCTGCGCACCTCGGGGTTGTTGAGCACCCGGTCAAGCACCGTGTCGCGGACCATTGACCAGGTCCAATCCACCTGCTGAGCGTTGCGGCGGGCCTCGAACTCCCCGGCTTGGGTGAGCACGTCGCGGTGTCTGAGCACGGTGTCCCACAACTCGGTCAGACCGGTTCCCTGCACCGCGCTCATCGTCAAAACGGGCGGACGCCAGAGTGTTTCGCGCGGATAGATCAGCCGGATCACACCCGAAAGTTCGCGGGCGGCCGCCTTGGCCTCGGTGGCGTGTTCACCGTCGGCCTTGTTCACCACGACGATGTCAGCAAGCTCGAGCACGCCCTTCTTGATCCCCTGCAGCTGGTCGCCGGTGCGGGCGAGGGTCAGGAAGACGAACGTGTCCACCATGTTGGCGACGGCCACCTCGGACTGCCCGACGCCGACGGTCTCGACCAGGATCACGTCGAAGCCGGCCGCCTCGAGCAGCACGATGGTTTCCCGGGTGGCCCTTGCGACGCCGCCAAGGGTGCCCGACGTCGGCGACGGCCGGATGTAGGCGTCGGGATGCACGGCCAGATTCGCCATCCGGGTCTTGTCACCGAGGATCGATCCGCCGGTGCGGGTCGACGACGGGTCGACGGCCAGCACCGCCACCCGGTGCCCCTGCTCGATGAGGTGCATGCCGAGCGCTTCGATCGTCGTCGACTTTCCGACGCCGGGGACACCGGTGATGCCCACGTGCATGGCACTGCCTGCCTGCGGCATCAGGTCCATCAGCAACCGCTGCGCCTGCTCGCGGTGATCCGTCCTTGTCGACTCGACGAGGGTGATCGCCCGTGGCAGTGCAGCCCGATCACGATTCTTGATCGCGGCGGCGAGGTCGTCGATCTGGTCGGCCATCTAGCCGAGGTCGTAACCCGAGCGCTCGGCCAGCTTGTGCAACAAGCCGATCGCGGCGTCGGAGATCACCGTGCCGGGCGGGAAGATCGCGGTCGCGCCTGCCGCGTACAGCTCGTCGAAGTCACCTGGCGGAATCACACCGCCCACCACGACCATGATGTCGGGCCGCCCGGCTCCGGCCAGCGCGTCGCGCAGCGCGGGCACCAGCGTCAGGTGGCCGGCGGCCAGGGACGACACCCCAACCACGTGCACGTCGTTGTCCGCGGCTTGGCGCGCCACCTCCTCGGGAGTGGAGAACAGTGAGCCGACGTCGACGTCGAAACCGATGTCGGCGAACGCAGTCGCGATGACCTTCTGCCCGCGGTCGTGGCCGTCCTGACCCATTTTGGCGACCAGGATCCGAGGCCGGCGACCGTCGGCCTCGGCGAACTTCTCGACCAGCTCGGTGGCGCTTGCGATGTTGCTGCCCTTTCCGACTTCGTCGCGGTAGACCCCGGCGATGGTACGGATCTCGGCCTGGTGTCGTCCCCAGACTCGCTCCAGCGCATCGGAGATCTCGCCGACGGTGGCGGACGCCCGTGCGGCGTTGATGGCAAGCTCCAACAGGTTTCCGTCACCGTCGGCCGCCTTGGTCAGCTCCGCCAGCGCCGCGTCGACGGCGGCCTGGTCGCGCTCGGCACGCAGCTTCTCCAGCTTGGCGAGCTGCTCGGCACGCACCCGGCTGTTCTCGACCTTGAGCACCTCGATCTCGTGGTCGGTGCCATCGCCGGTGGCAACCTGATACTTGTTGACGCCGATCACCGGCTGCTGGCCGGAGTCGATGCGGGCCTGGGTGCGCGCCGCCGCCTCCTCGATGCGCAGCTTCGGAATGCCGTCGTCGATGGCCTGCGCCATGCCGCCGTGCTCGTTCACCTCGCGGATGTGGGCGCGCACCCGCTCGGCGAGCTGGTGGGTGAGCCACTCCACGTAGTAGGAGCCGCCCCACGGGTCGATCGGTCGGGTGGTGCCGGACTCCTGCTGCAGCAGCAGCTGGGTATTGCGCGCGATCCTGGCGGAGAAGTCGGTGGGCAACGCCAGCGCCTCGTCGAGGGCGTTGGTGTGCAACGACTGCGTGTGCCCCTGGGTGGCCGCCATCGCCTCGATGCAGGTGCGGGCGACGTTGTTGAACGGGTCCTGCGCGGTCAGCGACCAGCCGGACGTCTGCGAATGGGTGCGCAGGGAAAGCGATTTCGCGTCCTCGGGATCGAACTGGGCGACCAGTTCACTCCACAGCAGTCGCCCGGCGCGCAGTTTTGCGACCTCCATGAAGAAGTTCATCCCGATGCCCCAGAAGAAGGACAGCCGCGGGGCGAACTTGTCGATGGAAAGGCCGGCGGCCAGCCCGGCCTTGATGTACTCGACACCGTCGGCCAGCGTGTAGGCCAACTCCAAATCCGCTGTCGCTCCGGCCTCTTGGATGTGGTAGCCGGAGATGGAGATCGAGTTGAACTTCGGCATCCGCGCGCTGCTGTATCCGAAGATGTCCGAGATGATTCGCATCGACGGCTTCGGCGGGTAGATGTAGGTGTTGCGGACCATGAACTCTTTGAGGATGTCGTTCTGGATGGTGCCGGCCAGCTTCTCCGGCGGTACGCCCTGCTCCTCGGCGGCCACCACGTACAGCGCGAGGATCGGCAGCACCGCACCGTTCATCGTCATCGAGACCGAGACGGCGGACAGGTCGATACCGTCGAACAGTTGCCGCATATCGAGAATGGAATCGATTGCCACGCCTGCCATCCCGACGTCACCGGCGACGCGGGGGTGGTCGGAGTCGTAGCCGCGATGGGTGGCGAGGTCGAACGCAACCGACAGGCCCTTCTGGCCGGCCGCCAAGTTGCGCCGGTAGAACGCGTTGGACTCCGCGGCGGTGGAGAAGCCGGCGTACTGCCGGATGGTCCACGGCTGGTTGACGTACATCGTGGGGTACGGGCCGCGCAGGTACGGCGGCGCACCCGGGAAGGTGTCGAGCGGGTAGCCCGCCTTCACCGCGTCGTCCCGGTCGGCGGCGACGTAGACCGGCTTGACGTCGATCGCCTCCGGCGTCGGCCAGTCGAGCTGGTCTGGCGCATAGCCGTGCGCCTCTGCGGCGGCGGCGACGTGCGCGGTGACCGCCGCCTCGGTGGCGGGCTCCGTCGTCCGCTCGCTACGCAGGGGAACCTCGGCAAAGCTGCCGATTCCTGTGGTGGCGGGAGCCGGTTGGCCGGCGACATCATTGACGGTCATTTCGTCATGCCCCCAATCGGGTGAGCAGGTCCGACAGCTCGTCGACCGCATCGATCTTGGCGGTCAGATAGTCGTCGGGCTTGGGGTCGGCGTCGGCGACGGCCTTCTCGGGCCCGGCCAGCAGAACACGGGACATCCCGGCCTTGCGCGCAGCCTCGACCGCGCCCGCCGCCTCGGCTCCGTATCGGGCGTCGGTCCCACAGATCACCGCGACCCCGAGGCCGTCGGCGGCCAAAACGGCATCCGCAATCCCTTCGGCGTCGACGGTGCCCGGGTTGACCGCCTCGACGCCACCCGACGCGAGCAGGTTGGTGGCGAACGTCGTGCGAATGTTGTGCTCCGCGAGCGGACCCAGCGGCAGCAACAGCACTTTGGGTCTGGACCCTGTCTTCTCCAGGTAGGCGTCGGAGCGGTCGCGCAACGCCTCGAAGCCCGCTGCGTACCGCGCCACGGTGCTCGACGAATCATGTTGCGGCAACGGCGGTTCACCGAGGGAGGGATACTCGTTGACACCGGTGAGCGCCTTGCGGCGGTGGTTGATGTCGTCGGTGCGCTGGTCGCGAACCTCCGCGATCTGCGCGACGACGAAGTCGCGAGCGTCCGCGAAACCGCCGTGCGCCTCGATCTCCTGGAAGTGGTCCCAAGCCTTTTCGGCGAGTTGCTCGGTGAGGTCCTCGACGAACCATGAACCGCCTGCCGGGTCGAGCACCCGGCCGAGGTGGGACTCCTCCAACAGCAGCAGTTGCGTGTTGCGGGCGATGCGGCGGCCGAAACTCGCTGCGGTACCGGGCAATCCACCGGGGATCGGCGCGTCGAACGGCTCAACGAGCACGGTGTCCGCACCGCCGACACCCGCGCCGAATGCGGCCACGGTGGTGCGGAGCATGTTCACCCACGGGTCACGCTGCGCCATCATCGGCATCGAGGTGATCGCATGCACGCGGGCGGAGCCGTCCACCGGCTCCCCGACGACCTCGGCCACCCTGGCCCATAGTCGCCGCAGCACGCGGAACTTGGCGATGGTCATGAACTGATCGTCGTCTGCGGCCAGCCGGAAGCTGATCTGCCGCAACGAATCCGACACGCTGAGGCCGGCCTCACCGAGCAGCCGCAGATAGGCGACGCCTGCGGCGACGGCTCCGGCCAGCTCCCACGACGCGCTGGCCCCGAGGTTGTGCAGCGCGGTTCCGTCGACCGTGATCGCCCGTACGCCACCGGCGTACCCGGTGACCTTCGCGGCGGTCGCGACGACATCGGCGATGTCAGCGGCGGATCGCTTGCTCAACGGCGCGGTGAGAGGATCGGCGCCGAGGTCGATCGACAGCCGCGCGCGTTGCTCGTCGTCCATGTCGGCCAGCTGCGGCAGCAGGGCATCGGCTGCGGCCCCGAGCTCTGTGCGAGCATCCAGAACCACCGGCACCAGGTCGAGGAACACGCCCTCGAGCAGGCGGTCCAGCTCCGCCGGCAGGCACGCCGTCGGGTGCGCCGACCCGCAGCACCAACGCGCTGACCCCCTCCGTCAACGCCACCAATACGGCGCCGTTGCCGTCGGTGACGGCCTTCTGCCCTGGGACGGGAAACGCCTCGGCGACCTTCCAGCCCGACTTGACGTCGCGCAGCGCGTCGCCGCCGCGCACGAACGGCCAGTCGCCGGGCAACGACGGCTCAGCCAAGTCGTCGCGGCTGGTGTACAAAGCCCGGATCGGGAAGCCCTCATAGGTCGGCGAATCCAGCAGCCGCTCGGGTTCCGGCGGCAGGTCGGCCGGATCACGCCGAGTCGACTTCGCCAACACGGCCGCAACGGCCGAACGCCAGCGCTGTTCAGATTCCTGCAAGCCGGATTCCTGCACGTCCATCAGGCTAATTGATCACCATCGGCGCAGCGACTGCCGGGCAGCCGACGCGCGACCTGCATGGGGCGAGTTCTCACCGCGCGGCCCCGTAGTCTTGGTAGTCGTGAAGTCCGTCGTCAGCACCCTCGCAGCGCTGCGCGTCGCGGTGATCTGGACGGTCAAGCAGGTTCCCCGGCGCCAGTTGGCCGCCATCGCGGCGACCATTGTGATTCTCGTCGCAATCTTGTTGCTGGTGCCGCGGCCGGGCGCCATGCAGCTACGGGACTGGGCGACGTCGGTGGGCCCATGGCTCCCGCTGGCCTTCCTGGCCGCGCACATCGTCGTCACGGTGTTTCCGTTCCCGCGCACCGCGTTCACGCTCGCCTCGGGCCTTCTGTTCGGCCCCTGGCTCGGCATCGTGATCGCGGTCGTCGCCAGCACGATCAGCGCCCTGGCCGCGCTGTTGCTGGTCCGCGCCGCGGGCTGGCGGCTCGACCGCCTTGTCCCCCATCCGCGGGTCAAGGCCCTCGACACCCGGCTGCGCCAGCGCGGCTGGCCGACGGTCACGTCGATGCGGCTGATCCCGGCCGTCCCGTTCTCGGTACTCAACTACGCCGCGGGCGCCTCCGCCGTGCGGGTGCTGCCGTACACGTGGGCGACGCTGGCGGGCCTGTTGCCGGGTACCGCCGCGGTCGTCATCCTCGGCGACGCGCTCACCAACCACATCAGCCCGCTGCTGATCCTCGTGTCGCTGTTCACCGCGAGTCTCGGTGTCGCGGGCCTGGTCTACGAGATCCGCACCTATCCCCAGCACCACCCGGCAGACGCCCGCGGCCCTACTGCCCGCTGTGGCGACCCGGCATCTGCGGCGGACCATCCTGCCGCTGCTGTGACAGGGGCGGGTACTGCATCGGCGGCAGCGGATCCTCCTGCGCGGTAGTTTCCGGGCCTGCAAGCAAACCCGGAACCGGCTTGCGTGCGTCCGCCTCGGCCTTGGCAACGGCCTGAGCGATCGCGGGATCTGTCTGGGTGTTGAACCACTCGGCCACCTCGGCTGAGTCGTCCTCGGGCTTGGGCAGGTTCTCCTCCACCGGCGACGGCGTATACCGGAAGACACCGTCCTCGCCTGGCGCACCCAGCATCCTGGTGAACCCCTCCAGCGCGGACCCGAAGTCGCTCGGCACCAGCCAGACCTTGTTCGCCTCGCCCTTGGCCATCAGCGGCAGCGTCTGCAGATATTGGTAGGCCAGCATCTCCGGTGTCGGGCGGCCGGCCTTGATCGCGGCGAAGGTCTTCTCAATCGCTTTCGCCTGCCCCTGTGCCTGCAGGTATGACGCAGCCCGTTCACCTTGCGCCCGCAGCATGCGTGACTGCCGGTCGGCCTCCGCCGCCAGGATCGCGGCCTGCTTGGCGCCCTCGGCGGACAGGATCTGCGCCTGCTTCTGGCCCTCGGCCTGCTTGATTGCCGCCTCCCGGCTGCCCTCTGCCGTCAGGATCATGGCCCGCTTCTCGCGGTCGGCCCGCATCTGCTTCTCCATCGAGTCCTGGATCGACGGCGGCGGGTCGATGCTGCGCAGCTCGACTCGCGCGACCCGCAGCCCCCACCGACCGGTGGCCTCGTCGAGCACGCCGCGCAGCTGCCCGTTGATCTTGTCGCGGGATGTCAGCGTCTGCTCGAGGGTCATGCCGCCGACGACGTTGCGCAGCGTGGTGGTGGTCAGCTGCTCGACGCCGACGATGTAGTTGCTGATCTGGTACACCGCGGCCTGCGGGTTGGTGACCTGGAAGTAGACGACGGTGTCGATGTTAACCGTCAGGTTGTCCTCGGTGATCACCGGCTGCGGCGGAAAGGACACCACCCGCTCGCGCAGGTCGACGCGCGCACGGATCTTGTCGATGAACGGCACGAGCAGCGTCAGCTGCCCCGAAACGGTCTTGGTGTAGCGGCCCAGTCGTTCGATCACCGCGGCCTCGGCCTGCGGGATGATCGCGATCGACTTGGCGACGATGATGGCCGCGAACACGACCAGCACGCCGACGAGGATCAGGCCTGCGACGGCACCGTCCATTGTGGGTTCCTTCCTTGGTTGTCCAGGCTTCTCTAGACGACTTTTTGGACTACCGCGGTGGCGCCGTCGATTCGCACGACGGTGACCTGGTCGCCCGGTTCGTAGACATCGTTGTCGTTCAACGGCCGCGCCGTCCAGACCTCGCCGTCGAGTTTGACCTGACCCTCGTGGCATCCGACTCGGTCGAGCACCATCGCGCTCTTTCCTTCCAGCTCTTTCGGCCGGTCCAGCAGTCCGGTGCCCTCGGTGAAGCGCCGTTTCAGCGCGGGCCGCACCAGCACCAGCAGAAGCACCGAGACGACCAGAAAAACGACGGCGTCGATCACGTAGTTGTCGAAAATCAGGTTCGATCCGACAGCGGCCAGCGCTCCACCGCTGAGCATGAGCAGAAACAGGTCGCCGGTCAGCGCCTCCGCGCCTGCCAAGCCGAGCGCGGCGATTAGCCAGATCAACCAAACAGGCATGCCCAGAGCCTAGCGCGTGATCCGCCCAACTAGCGGCGAACTATTACACTGCGAGCATCATGTGGTGCCCTAGTGTTTCGCTGTCGGTGTGGGCCAATGCCTGGCTCGCAGGTGCCGCCGCGCCCGACGACGTCCTCGATGCGTTATCGCAATGGGCGCCAAGACATTCGGTGACCGCCTACGATGCCGTGGCGGCCGGTAGCACCGGCCTGCCCTGGCCGGATGTGAACCATTTCGGCACCATGTCACTGCTGCAGACCCTGCGCACCGCGGCAGGTGTTCCGGTCGGCGCGCCGGCGATCTCCGTCGTGCTGCCGGTACCCGGCGACGTCCGCGGTCTGCCCGCAGGGACCCAGTTTCAGCGCGACGCGGTCACCGCGGGCGAGGCCATAGTGATCAACGGCGGTCCGTCGGCACCGGCGGTCGGCCTGGTCCCCGACTTCGAGTACGACGACTCCGACGGTTACGACGAATCCGAAGATAGCCGAGGTGGCCGGCCTGAGCTGGACGGTGTACTCGCTGCCGGAGGCGCCGGTCGCCGAGCACGTCGACCTCGGTGATGCGGAATTCGCGCTGCGGTCGGCGGTTCGGTCGGCAGCCGACGCGCTGGGTGCCCTCCGCGCCGAAGCGGGCGGCCTGGACGTCGCCGATCCCCGCAAGCTCGTCGAACAGGTGATGGAGTCCTCGGGTCTGCACCTCGCGCCCGACCATGCCCCGTCGCGTGCGCTGCGGGTGCTCGAGAACGCCGCGCACATCGACGCGATCGTCACGGTCAGTTCGGGATTGATGCCGATCGGCCTGCAGAGCTCATCGGAGGCGCAGATCGCCAACGAGGCGCTGCGGCCGCTGTCCGCGGTGGTGCGCTCGGCGCGGCTGGCGGCGGTCAGCGCCATCCTGCACTCGGCCTGGCGCTAGGGCTTCCCGCACTCCGGGGTGCACAGCGCACCGTTGATCGAAAATCCGTGCAGCGGAGGCGCTTCCACGTCTTGCGAAGCCTCGAATCGGGCAGGTTCGCGGCCGTCGCGCAGTTCGTCGATCAGGTCGACCGCCAGCCGCGCGAAGCGGCGGTCGGCATTGGGGGTGGCGACCCGGGCGAACGCGACCCCGCGCTCCTCGGCCAGTTCACGCAGCTCGTAGTCCAGGTCCCAGACCACCTCGATGTGGTCGGCGACGAAGCCGATCGGACAGACGATGACGGCCTTGGTGCCCGCGTCGGCGAGGGCCGACAGATGGTCGGCCGCATCGGGTTCCAGCCACGGCACCTGAGGCGGCCCGGACCGCGACTGCCACACCTGGTCATAGTCGGCGTATCCCGCCTCCGTCGCGACCAGCCGGGACGCATAGGCGACCTGGCGGGCGTAAAGATCTGTGCCACAGCGGGACCGGGCCGCCAGCGGAATGGAGTGCGCGGTGAACACCAGCCGGGCGTCCTGACGAAGCTCCGCGGGAAGGGTCAGTGCCGCATCGGCGATCGCCCCGACGAACATCTCCACGAACAGCGGATGGTCGAAGTACTGACGCAGTTTGATCAGTTCGGGCGCGCGGTCACCGGCCGCCGCGCGGCCACGGGCGATGTCCTCGTTGTACTGGGTGCAACTGGAGTACCCGCCCCAGGCCGAGGTGGTGAACACCGCCGCACGATGAATGCCGTTGTCACGCATGGCCCCAACCGCATCCTCGACATACGGCTCCCAGTTGCGGTTGCCGAAGTACACCGGCAGCTCGAGGCCACGATCGGCTAGTTCGGCCTCCAGCCGGGCGATCAGCGCGCGGTTGATGCCGTTGATCGGAGAGACGCCACCGAAATGCAGGTAGTGCTCGGCCACCGCGGCGAGCCGCTCCCGCGGGACGCCCCTGCCGCGAGTGACGTTCTCCAGGAACGGCATCACCTGTTCGGGCGCCTCCGGACCGCCGAAGGACAACAGCAGGATGCCGTCGAGTTCCATCTACAGCAACTGCGTGTGCGCGCCACCGTCGGCGTAGACGATGGTGCCGGTGGTGGCGGGCAGCCAGTCCGAGAGCAGGGCGCACACGGTCTTGGCGACCGGCGTCGGGTCCTTCATATTCCAGCCGACGGGCGCGCGCTGGTCCCAGCCCTCTTCCAGCAGCCGCATCTGGTCGCCGGCCTCCGCGCCGAGTGCGCCGCCCACGATCGCACTCATCGCAAGCGTGCGGATCGGTCCCGCCGCAACGAGATTCGACCGAACCCCAAACGGGCCGGCCTCTCGCGCGACGAACCGGTTCACCGACTCCAGCGCGCTCTTGGCCACCGTCATCCAGTTGTAGGCGGGCATCGCGCGGGTCGGGTCGAAGTCCATGCCGACGATGGATCCGCCTCGGTTCATCACCGGCAGCGTGGCATTCGCCAGCGACGCGTACGAGAACGCAGAGATATGGATGCCCTTGGCGACGTCCTCGTAGGGCGCGTCGAAGAAGGGGTTGATACCCATTCCGGTCTGCGGCATGTAGCCGATGGAGTGCACGACGCCGTCGAGCTTGTTGCCCTCGCCGATGACCTCGGTGACGCGGTCGGCCAACGAGTCGAGGTGTTCCTGATTCTGGACGTCGAGCTCGAGCAACGGCGCCTTCTCCGGCAACCGGTCGGCGATGCGCTGGATCAGCTTCATCCGGTCGAAACCGGTGAGCACCAGCTGGGCACCGGACTCCTGCGCAACCTTCGCGATGTGGAATGCGATCGACGAGTCGGTGATGATCCCCGTGACCAGGATGCGTTTGCCTTCGAGCAGTCCTGCCATATCCGCTTCTTCTCCTTTGTGGGCTCGCTGTAGAGGATATGGTCGGCGGCTCCGTCTCTATGCGAAGGGGTGGCCGCGGCGCAGTCGGAAACCCCGGTCACCCGTCCAACGTGAAGGTCAGCTGCGACCACCACTCGTTCGTGACCAGCTCACTGTGGGAATCATCACCGGCCAGCACCTCGGTCGGCTTGATCACCCGGTGATGTTTGGCGGTCAGGGCATCCATCAGCTTCTGCCAGGGAATGGTGTCCTTCCAGAGTTCGACGAGACCCCACGGAACCATGGTGTCTCCGGGCTTGAGCCACTGTTCCTCGATATAGCGCATCGGCGTCGCGTTATGGGATCCGTGGTGGCCCATCTTGTAGAAGTCGGCGTTACGGATCAGCTGCATCGCGTCTGGATTGCTGCGAACGTGCTCCCACGCACCGTATTGGGCATCGCCGGGGAACAGCAGCCGTAGCCCGCCGACCTCGAGCACGAAGAACAGGCTGGTGTTGTTGACGGACTGCTCCAGGACGGAGGCGGCCGCCAGTAGCCCCAAGTCGTTGGACAGCGTGCTCAACCGGAGGTTGGACTTGGCTTTCTGCAAATGGTCCGGCACCTGCGTCTTGTCAGCAATGACGTACGTGAGGTTGAACAGAGGCCAGATGTCCTTGTCTTCCTCGGGCTTCGTGGCCGCCGGCGCAGGCGTGTCCACATCGTCGGGATCGGCTGCGTCAACGACATCGTCCAGGTTCAGCGTCAACCATCCTGCCGTCTTCGGCGGGTCCATCTGCCTCAGAATCGCCGGGTCTCGCGGAGGACCGAAGATGTGCGCCACCACCCCACACCGGCGCGCTTTGACCATG
This sequence comes from uncultured Actinomycetota bacterium, assembly GCA_963716505.1. Lineage (GTDB taxonomy): Bacteria > Actinomycetota > Actinomycetes > Mycobacteriales > Mycobacteriaceae > Mycobacterium. The sequence continues at coordinate 34,810 of CAVQTL010000008.1, read as the reverse complement.
TTCTTACGTGAGTCTTTGTCGGGAAGGAAGCGCACGTCGTGCCCTGGCTTGGCGAAGGTCGTGCCGTTGCGACCCAGCAGGCGTTCGGTCGCCCTTGCGTTGCCCCGTGAGTTGACCGCCATCGCCTTCGCCAGCTCGAGCGTGTGCTTCGCCTCGGTCTGATTGGCGGCCAACCGCTGCATCCGATCGTCGATCAACCCCGCGAGCTTCTGCGCGGTTCGCGTCTGCGCTTCGCGTAGGCCTCTGGCGTCCGGGTCGTCATCGTTCTCGACGAACGGCACCCAGACCTCGTCGACTTCGACGTCGGCCCACCGATCGTCGGCGAATCCGACGATGTGGTCGCGATGATGGTGTGTGCCGACCACGACGTCGAGATGTGCTGTCCCGCCGCAGTCCTCGGCGAGATCGTCGACAATCTTTTTCACCGAATCTGCTACCGGCCGCGCCTGCCCGTGTGCGTGCACACCACAGTCGACGAGCATCCGCCACGTCGAGTCGCCCCGCCGAACCGTGATCCGGAAGGCGTCTCCGAAACCCATGTTGTACATCCGTATTTCGACGTTATCGGCGGCCATCACCATCCCCCTTGACCGTCGGTATGCAGATTGGCGAAGGTCAGCCGGTTTACGGCGGGCTCGTCGGTCCAGACCGCGAGCGGATCTCCGTCGGAGACCTCACCCATGAAGGTCCGCATCTTCTCTAGGCGGTCCCTCCCGTACTCGTCGACATATTGCGATGCCGAGTCGGCTGCCGGGTTTATCAGCGGAAGCGGTTTGGAGATGATGTGCTGGACTTCGCCGTCCACCCGGGCGATCAGCGTGGTCCCGGCAAGCAGCGGGGTGCGCGCATCGGGCGGCAGATGCGGCTGCTCGATCTCCTCCAGGTCGGCGCGGCGCTGGGTGAACTGCACGACGATCTCCGGGCGGGGTTGGGAGTCGTCCGCTTGCCGATAGGTGACGTGAACGCTCTCCAAATCGGTCGGCTTGCTTGGTTCCAGACCGATCGCCACCGCATGCCGTTTGGCCCAGACGCTCAGCGCGCTGAACACCCGCTCCGGCTTATCCCCCGGCGTGCTGGCCGGGTCGAGATTCATCGACGCCTCGAGCACCAGTTCCTCAAGCGGCACAGGTGGATTGCCGTCGCACAGAGACAACGGCCCGTCAGGTTTGGGCCAAATCAATGCGGCATCGGTGAGGGAGATCGCCCGGGTCGGGTAGATCCCGCGGCGCCGCAGCGCTTCGATGAGGTTGCCACGCAATCCGAGCCGGTCGGTTGGGTATAGCGAGTGGTCGGAGGTGACGATGGCCTGCACCACGTCGCCGAAGGTGACGTCGACGGGTGGCAGGTAGTCGGATGCGCGAACCACCATGCCCAAGAATCGATCTGCGGTCCTGATGGCTTCGGCGGCGACTCGGGCCACCAGGTCGGGATGCAACCGGCCGCTGGAGAGTCCGGCTGTGCCACTGGTCGCCAGTCGCAGGAGGTCGGCGACTGCAGCGCGATACCGATCGAGGTACGCGTCGAACACTGCACCGACAAAACACGCACCACGTTCATGAGGTTCGGTGGCCGAGTGGTAGCGGTCGGGCGTACGCAGCACTCCCGCAGGGATGTTGGGATCGATCGCGCGACGCAACGCCTCGCCCCGCCCGGTGGACTGCCCGAACTCCGATGCGAGGTCGAAGAGGGCAGCGCCGTGCTGAATGCTGCCCGACGTCGAGGCGATCGCGTCGTGTACGACGTCCTCGTAGGCGAAATGCTGAAAAAGCGCAATCAGGTCGGCGAAGGCTTCATGCCACGCGAACACGTCTGCGTTGGTCGCTACGGAGAAGTGCCTCCGCAGCCGGTGCACGAGCGCGTGGGTGACCTCGTGGGCGATGATGTCCGACGACAGGCAGGTGAAGATCATCTGGCCTGGCAGATTGGCACCCGGATCCTTTAGATCGGCGCGGTAGTAGCCGAACAGCACCGCCTTGCGGGTCGGGTCGAAGTAGGCGTTGCGGCCCTCGAACGCGTGCGGAACGAGGCTCAGCTTCTCGTCACCACGCCAGCGGAATCGCCTGCCGAGATACCGCTCGAACCGCTCGATGACGCTCGACGCGACCGCGTAGATGATCTGCTGATGTGAGCGTGGGTCGCCCTCCGCCGGCTGTAGGCCATCCTGAGCCAGCACATACGGCTCGTCGAGATCGACCATGGCATACCAGCTTTTGCGCACCGGATCGAAGTCGACGACGCGCAACAGCTCCCCCTCGGGACCCTCTTTGAGGCCACCCTCGTAGGGCACACTGACCGTGAGGAACTGTCCCGACAGCCGGGTGGACATCGGGTCGAATGCGTAGGTGCGCAGGCGTCGTCGCCGTGGCCTTTCGACCGCGGGCCCGGACTTCGGGGTGGTCGGCTGAGTCATGACAGCGTCCGCCGGTGTCGGGTTGACTGGCGTTCGCAGATCGCGGGCCGCTTCGACGTCAGTCATCAGCGGCCCACGCCGTCCGACCAGACTCCGGGCCAGTCGTTCGCGATCGGCACCGGATACCCCGACTCGACTCGGTCGGCGGCGATGTCATATCGCACGTATTGATCACCGGAGAAGAAGTACGCCGTTCCGTCGTTCCATACGACTGCTTCGTCGATGCCCGAAGTGAATTCGTCCGGCATACCGGACCAGTTGCCCGCAATTGGGGCGGGGAATCCCGGGTCGGCCTTATTGCGGGCGATGTCGTAACGCAGGTACTGTTCGCCCTTGAAGAAATACGCCTTGCCGTTCGGCCAGACAGCCACCGCGTCGATGCCGTCGGTGAACACGCCCGGCCACTTCGACGAAATCGTCTTCGGATAACCAGGGTCGACCCGCTCGGCGGGCAGATCGAAACGGACGAACTGAGAACCCTTGAAGAAGTAGGCTTTTCCGTTGGTCCACACCACCCCGGCATCCACGCCCTCGTTGAACTGGGCCGGGAATCCGGTCCAATGCCCGGCGATATCGGCGGGGAATCCGGGATCGCTCTTGTCCGATGCCACGTCATAGCTCACATACTTCTTGCCCTTGAAGAGATAGACCTTGCCGTTCGGCCAAACGGCAGATGGCGAGACCGGTCCCGGATACAGCTTTGCGGCGAATGCGGCGTCCAGATTGTCAATGTCCTTGCCGCCGGGCACCGCGATGCCGTCCTTCATGATGCTGGCCGGAAGGTCGTAGCACATGATCGAGTTCACGTCGGTGGCCGCGCTCGCCTTGAGAGCGGAGGCCGCGAACGGCGTCAACACCTGCGCGATGACTTCCTCGCGAGACCAGCCCTGCGTTCGCATGAACAGCGCTATCGCCTTCTCGCGATCGATCCGGTCGATGATCTCCTTGCGCATGTGCTCGTGTGGGAAGCCGAGAGTGTGCCCGGTTTCGTGCCTGACGACACGGTGGAACTCCGAATCGGCCGTATTCATGGTGAAGCTGTCGAGGTTCATCGTCGGCTCATCGTCTGGGATGGACAGCACATCGGTGCCCAGATACGACCAGTAGCCGTCGTCGCGGGTGCGCGCGATCCGAACCTGCGGATCGGTGTTGGTCTCGGTGAACGCGACGTTCGCCCAAGAGCCCCAGGCGTTCATGTGCGAGATGATGCGGCGCCGCAGCTCGGCCGACGCATTGTCGAGGAAGCCGACCGTGAGTCGAACACCTGCCGCACCCCAGTATTTCTGGGTCATCACGGCGAGGCTTTTCGGTGTCGGCGTGAACCCCTGAGGCAGCGATGAGGTGTTGGGCGCATTGGCCGGATTGATCTCGACGGCCTTCGACGCCGACTCGACGAGTTTGTCAGACGGTACTTGCTTGATGGTGCAACCGATGTGTGCCATTGCCGTTCCTCACATCCGAATGGATCGATGAATCGACGCTATGCCAGTGAGGACGGCGGGTAACGAGTGTTGGACTACGCAATCCTGCGGAGTCGAGTACTCATGGTCAGTGGCCCATACCCATGCCGCCGTCGACCGGGATAACCGCACCGGAGATGTAACTCGCATCCTCGGACGCAAGGAAACTGACCACCCCCGCGACCTCGTCGGCGGTACCAACCCGCTTCGCAGGGACGAACTCCAGCGCCCCTTTCTGAATCCTCTCGTCCAGCGCGCGGGTCATGTCGGTGTCGATGTAGCCAGGGGCCACCACGTTCGCGGTGACCCCGGCCTTCGTCAGCTCCCTGGCGATCGACCGGGCCATGCCGATCAGGCCGGCCTTGGAAGCCGCGTAGTTGGCCTGGTTGCCGACGCCCCAGGTGCCGGAGACCGAACCCACGAAAATCATTCGGCCGAACCGCTTTCGCTGCATGCTGCGCGATGCGCGCTGGGCCACCCGGAACGCCCCGGTGAGGTTCGCATCGATGACCTTCTCGAATTTCTCCACGGTCATCCGCATCAGGAACGCGTCCGCGGCGACGCCGGCGTTGGCCACCACCACCTCGACCGGACCCTGGTGTTCCTCGATCTGGGTAAAGGCACGGTCGACGGCGTCATTGTCGGTGATATCGCACTCGACGCCGAACAACCCGTCGGGCACCCCGGACCCACGATGCGTGGCGGCCACCTTGTGACCGTCCGCGGCGAGTCGCTGGGCGATAGCAAGGCCGATGCCACGGTTTCCTCCGGTGACCAGCACCGACCGGGAAACGAAAGGGGGACGGCCGGAAATCGTTTGGCCGGCGGTCTCGCCCTCTGTCGTGTCAGTCATGCGGCCAACTTAACGTGTGTCGACCATTCCTAAGAAATCGCCTTACGGAGGGTAGGAGCGAAGCGACTGGGGATTGTTCTAGTTCGGCAGTCGCCGGTTGATCAGCAAGGCGGACACCGCAGCCAACGCCAGCACCAACGCGCCGAGCCGCAGCCAGCCGGTGCCTGCATCGCCCTTCTGTGTCTCGTAGCCGATCTGCTCCTGCAGGTTGGTGAAGACCTCCTTGAGTTGCTCGAGGTTCGATGCGGTGTAACTCTGCCCGTTGGACAGCTCGGCGATCTTCTTCAGCATCTTGTCGTCAACGGGTACGGGTGTCTGCTGGCCGTCCATGTCAACAGTGCCGTACGGAGTACCGAACGACACCGTCGATATCGGCACACCCTGGTCCTTCGCGGTGCGGGCGGCGGTGTAGGCGCCCTTTGGATTGTCCGGATTCGACGGCACGGTCTCCTTGCCGTCGGACATCAGCACAATGTGGGCAGGCGGTGGTGTGTCGCCCCCACCGATCACCGCACCGACGGTGGAGATGGCCTGCAATGCGGTGAAGATGGCCTCCCCGGTCGCGGTTCTGTCGGCCACCTGCAGCTTGTCGATCGCATTCTTGGATGCGTCACGATTGGTGGTCGGCGACACCAGCACGGTGGCGGCCCCCGCGTAGGAGATCAGCCCGAGGTTGATCCCCGGCGTCATCTGATCGACGAACTGCTTGGCGGCTTCCTGCGTGGCGGCCAGCCGGCTGGGTGCCACGTCCGTGGCGCGCATCGACTGCGATACGTCGATCACCAACATGACCACCGCGCGGTTACGTGGAATACGCATGTCACGGGTGGGACCGGCCATCGCGACCGTGAGCATCACCAGCGACAACACCAACAGAATCGTCGCCAGATGCCGCCAGCGTGACGGCCGTTTGGGCGCAACGCTTTCCAGCAACTCCGTGTTGGCGAACCGCAGCAACCGCTTGCGCCGGGCCGCCTGCATGGCGATGTAGAGCCCCACCAGTCCCAGCACGACAAGGAGGAACAGGAAGAACCAGGCGTGTTCGAAGCCCGTCAGCGTCATCGGTCCGAGCACTGGTAACGTCATGCGCTGCTTGCCATTTCCGTTGCTAGTTGGGTAGCCGGCGGTTGAGCAGCATGGCTGCCAGCGCCGCAAGGGCCAGGATCAAGGCGCCGAGCCGTAGCCAGCCCGCACTGGCGTCACCCTTGATCGTCTCGTAACCGATCTGCTGCTGCAGGTTCGAGTACACCTCGCGCAGCTGTTCCACGCTGGACGCCGTGTACGCCTCGCCGCCAGACAGTTCGGCGATCTTGCGCAGCATGTCGTCGTCGACGGGCACCGGCTGGCGCTGGTCGTTGATCTCGACATATCCGTACGGCGTGCCGAACGAGATGGTCGAGATCGGCACACCCTGATCCTTGGCTGTGCGGGCGGCGGTGAACGCGCCCTTCGGATTGTCCGGATTCGACGGGACGGTCTCCTTGCCGTCGGAGAACAACACGATCCGCGCAGGCGGGGGTTCGTCACCCCCACCGAGCACGGCGCCGACCGTCGCGATGGCCTGCAGGGCGGTGAAGATGCCTTCGCCCGTTGCGGTGCGGTCGGCCAACTGCAGCTTGTCGATGGCGTTCTTGGTCGCTTCGCGGTTGGTGGTCGGCGACACCAGCACGGTGGCGGTGCCCGCGTAGGCGATCAGACCGAGGTTGATGCCCGGCGTCAGGTCATCGGCGAACTGTTTGGACGCATCCTGCGCGGCCGCCAGACGATTCGGCGACACGTCGGTTGCGCGCATGGACTGGGACACATCGATCACCAGCATGACGACGGCGCGGTTGCGTGGGATCCGGACGTCGTTCGTCGGCCCGGCCATCGCGACGGTGAGCAGCAACAGCGATGCCACCAACAGGATCGCGGGCAGGTGCCGCCAGCGGGTAGGCCGTTTGGGCGCAACGCTTTCCAGCAGCTCCAAGTTCGCAAAGCGCAGCATCCGCCGTTGACGGGCCAACTGAACGACGATGTACAGCGCCACAATTCCGAGAACGACCAATAGAAACAGGAAGAACCAAGCGTGTTCGAAGCCGGATAGCGTCATCGGTCCGAGCAACGGTAATGTCATGTGGCAGTTGTCATTTCGTTGGACTATGCGTGCCCGGCCCGCGCCCCTCGGCGCCGGCTTGCGACGAACCGCACCACATCGGCGATCCAGTCCCGGTCGGTGCGCAGTGTCAGCAGCGGCGCATCGCAGCGGCGCAGGGTCCGCGCCACCTCCTCGCGGTGCGCTGCCGCTGCCCTCTCGAAGTCGGAACGCAGTTCCTCGTCGATGGTGAATTCGCGGGTGACGCCGGATTCGGTGTCCTGCAGGATGACGTCGCCGACGGGTGGCAGTTCGACGTCGCGAGGGTCGATCACCTCGATGCCGAGAACCTCATGCCGTCCCGCGATCGCCCGCAGCGGCCGCATCCAGTTGATCGGCCCGAGGAAGTCGCTGATGATCACGGCCATACCGCGGCGCCGCTGCGGCCTGCGCAACGCGTCGATGGCGGCGGCGAGATCACCTCGTACGCCAGTGGGCGCCTTCGGCATGGTGGCAATGGTGCGCAGCATCTCCTGCTCGTGCATCCGGCCCGACAACGCAGGTACCCGCCGCACCGAGTCGCCGTTGGCGATGATCGCGCCGATCCGGTTGCCGCCGCCGCTGTTGAGGAAGGTGATCGCCGCGGCCGCTGCCACCGCGAGGTCGCGCTTCTCGCATCCGGTGGTGCCGAAGTCGAGGCTGGCGGACATGTCCACCACCAGCCACGTTTCCAGCTCGCGGTCGGCGATCATCTGGCGCACGTGCGGATGCGTGGTTCGCGCGGTAACCGACCAATCCATCCGGCGCACATCGTCACCGGGCTGGTAGAGCCGCGACTCGCCCGGCTCGGAGCCAGGACCCGGCAGCAGCCCGAGGTGGTCCCCGTGCAGGACGCCGTCGAGTTTGCGACGCACCGTCAGCTCGAGCTTGCGCAGCGCCGCAGTCAGTGCGGGGTCACGGATCTCCCCGCGCTTCAGTGACGGCAGGTCGACCTGGCGTCGTGAGCTGGTCACCGACCACTAGCCGCGGCAGCCGCGGCGGGCACGACGGGAGGCACCGAATGCCCCTGCTGCGGAATGGCATTCACCTGCGGCAGGGCAACGGTCTGCATGATTCGGTTGATCACCGTTTCCGCGGAGATCTCGTCGGCCAGCGCATCGTAGGTGAGCACCAGACGGTGCCGCAGCACGTCGGGGATGACCTCGACGACGTCCTGAGGGATGACGTAGTCGCGTCCCCGCACCAACGCCAGTGCGCGGGAGGCCGCGATGATGCCGAGCGAGGCACGCGGCGACGCGCCGTAGGCGATCCATGCCCTGGCGTCGGGCATCCCGAACTTGTCCGGCGCGCGGGTCGCTGTGACGATCCGCACGACGTAGTCGACCAGCGCGTGGTGCACGAAGTTGTTGGCGGCGACGTCCTGCAGACGGAGGAGGTCACCCGGGGCGAGGACCTGTTTGGGCTCCGGCGGCCTGACACCCATCCGATAGACGATCTCGCGCTCTTCCTCCGGCGTCGGGTAGTCGATGTTCAGCTTGAACAGGAAGCGGTCGCGCTGCGCCTCGGGCAGCGCGTAGACGCCTTCCTGCTCGATCGGGTTCTGCGTCGCCATCACCAGGAACGGGGCAGGCAGCGGGAAGGTCTTGCCGCCGATGGAGATCTTCCGCTCGGCCATGACCTCCAGCAGCGCGGACTGCACCTTGGCGGGCGCCCGGTTGATCTCGTCGGCGAGCAGGAAGTTCACCACCACCGGACCGAGCTCGATGTCGAACTCCTCCTTGCCCTGGCGGTAGATCCGGGTGCCGACGATGTCGGTGGGCACCAGGTCGGGGGTGAACTGGATGCGGGCGAACGTGCCGCCGACCACCTTGGCGAAGGTCTCGACGGCAAGCGTCTTGGCGACGCCAGGCACGCCTTCGAGCAGCACGTGCCCCTTGGCGAGCAGGCCGACCAACATGCGCTCGACCAGTAGGTCCTGGCCCACGATGATTCGCTTGACCTCGAAGATGGCGCGTTCCAAGGTGTGCACCTCGGCTTGCAGGCCCCCGGAGTTGGCGGGCGGCGGCGAGCCTGCGTGAGTGTTTGGGGCGTAACCCTGCGCCGGGCCTTGCGGCCCACCTGCTGACGTCATCGACGATCCTCTTACGTTGTCTGGTAAAGACGCAGGTCGTGCGTCGCGGGCGAGGTGCCCGCAGTCAACTATTCCAGGCACCACGGAATCCGTCGACGTTGCCCGGGACTGTTCAGGGTCTGCTCAGGCCACGCTCAGGATTCGATCATGCGGGCGAGATAGGGCTGCAGGCCGGACATGCGCAGCGGGCTCACGGTCACTTTGCCCGCGCTGCCGGAGGCCTCCAGCATCTTGCCGCCGCCGAGAAAGATCGCGACGTGCTGGCTGCCACCGGGACCCCAGAACAAGAGGTCACCGCGTTTGGCCTGCGACTGCGGCACCTTGCGGCCGGTGTTGTACTGATCCCCCGAGTACTTGGGAATCAGCACGCCGACGCCGGCGAACGCGAACCGGGTGAAGCCGGAGCAGTCGTAGCCGACGGTGTTCGCGCCCGAGTCCACGCCCGTGCTTGGCCCGCTGGGCGTGCCGCCTCCCCATGAATACGGCACGCCCATCTGCGAGGCCCCGCGACGGATCACATACTCGATCGCCTGAGGTCCGCGAACCCGGCCGACACCGACGCTTCCGGTGCTGGCGCCACCACTGCTTCCGCCGAGTCCGATGCTCTGCAGGAACTTCTGGCCCAGGCTCTGGGTGGTCTGCATCGCCATCTGGGTGGCCTCGAACGAGGCGTTGGCGATCGCGACCGGATCACCGGGAGCACCCGCGCTGAGCAACTTGGGCAGCGTCGGATCCCACAGGCCGTCGTCGGGTGCCGCCGTCGCGGGCACGGCCAGCCCGATCAGCACGGCCAGCGCCGCCAGCAGTGGTACGGCGACCTTGGTGAGGTGTAAAGCGTTGTGGCGCATGAAATTCAACAGAATCACTCGCATCAGTATTCGATGTACCGGACGACGTAGGGGGTCATGCCGCTGGTCCGCACCGGCGAAACCTTCACGTGGGAACCGGTGAACGGGGCCTCGAGCATCTGGCCGTTGCCGAGGTACAGCGTCACGTGCTGGCTGCCGCCGGGTCCGTAGAAGATGACGTCACCGCGCCGCATCTGCGATGACGGGATCTTGCGGCCCATGTCGTATTGCGAACCCGAGTAGTGCGGAAGCTTGATTCCGACACCCGCGAACGCGTACAGAATCAACCCGGAGCAGTCGAATCCGACTGTGTTAGAACCAGAATCGATGCCGGTGCTCGCGCCCGCCGCGTTGCCGCCGCCCCATGAGTACGGCACACCCATTTGGGAGCCGGCCCGCCGGATGACGTACTCGGAGGCCTGCCTGCCGTACACGCGCGGAATGGCGCCGTTGGTGTAGCCGGTCGGCGTCGGCAGGATTCCCATCTTGCGCAGGAAGTTTCGGCCCATGTCGGCGGTGTACTGCGCCGAGGTGGACGAAATGCCGAGCACCGAGTTGATGATCGCGATCGGATCGCCGCTGACGAACGCGCTCGGAATCGCAGGCAGGGTCGGATCCCACAGGCTGACATCCCAGTTGCCCGCCGCAGGCGCAGCCGCACCTGGTGCGCGGTCCCAATCCGCCGAGGGGTTGGCCAGCGGTGCAGCGGGTTTCGCCGGCCCGGTCGCCGCGGCCGACCACGTTCGGGCCTCGGCCAGCTTCGCCTGGGCGGCGGCGCGCTGCGCGGTCAGCTGGTCGAGCCGGCCCTGCTGCCCGGCGAACGTCTGCTGGGCCGACGTCAGCGCGGACACCGCGGCGTCCTGGCTGGCCTGCGCGTCGACCGCGGCCTGGTCGGCCTTCTGCTTGGCCAGCCGTGCCGCGGACTCCTTGTTGACCTGTTCGGTACGGGCCCGCTGCAGGTCAGCGACGACCTGCTGCGAACTGGCGGCCAGCGTCTGCCCGGCGGAGGCCGTGTCGATGATGTCGGCGGGGTCGGCCGCGGTCAGATACGAACTCGAGGGGCCGTTGACATAGGTCGACGCCGCGAAGGTGTCGAATCGCTGTTGCGCGGACTTGATCGCCGCGCCTGCGTCGTCGACGTCGCGCCGGCTTGCGTCCACATCGCCCTGTGCCGCTACCGCGTTGTCGCGCGCGGTTTGCACGTCGACGATGGCCTTGTTGACGCTCTCCTGCTTGGCCTGCACGGCGGCACCGAGTTCTTGCAGTTGCTGGTTGACGTTCGCGATCGCGGCGACCAGCGATCCGATGGAGTCCGGACTACCGGGCTCGGCGGCCGCTAAACCCCCGGGGGTGTAGAACGCGGTTGCCAACAGGATGCCCAGGGACGCAACCGCGCGAGGGGTGCGTCTCATTCGACTCAAATCTCCTCGCAGAAGTCACACAAACAACAACTACATCAGTGGGTACTTCTGCACCGTACGTCACATAAGACACTAAAGAAACTCTAGTCACAAATTACATATCTGTAATTAGAGAGAGTGTGACCGAATGGTGATATTCGACGTCGCCGAGCGGTTCTGCCAGGCGTTATTGCCCCGTTTGCGGCTCGATCTCCGCTGCCGTGCGCTTGCTTCGGACCTGCAGGAATCGCACTGCGACGGCGGCACCCAATACCAGCAGAGTGAGCACTACGGAGAATGCCGTCCACGGAAAGTGCGTCGTGGTCAATTCGCTGACGAAATTCTTCGACGACTGAACGGGGTCGCCGTTCTTCGCGATATCTTGACCGGCCTCCAGCGTCACCCGATCGAAAGTCGGGCTGTAGGTACCCGCCCATGTCGGGCTCATCGCCAACACCGTCGAGCCCGGGTACGCCTCCCCGACCTCGGTCGCGATGTCGCGCAGCGGGGTGTCGATCGGCGGGTTGGTCGCGATCACCACGATCTTGAGGTCGATGCCCTGCTCGCGGGCATCGGCGACCACCTGACGCAATTCGGGCACGACCTTCGCATCGGCGGGCGGCACGCTCACACCGTCGTCGCCCACGTCCGCGAGCACCTGGTTCAAATCGACGTCGGGTGGGATATACGACGGGAGGAACGGGATCACGTGCGGGCCTGCCACATGAGAACCGTACGCGATTCCGGCCGAAACGAGTGGCAGCACGCACCCGTACGGACAACACTGAAACCAGTCAGGCTTGCTTTACAGGACAAGCGTACTGTTAGATTAGAAGAGCCGCCGACACAGCCCGTCGCGGCGATTACTTAGCCGGGAGTTGATGTGAGCAGCAAGGATTCGTTCGGAGCCCGCGACAACCTCAAGGTCGGGGACAAGAGCTACGAGATCTTCCGCCTGGACGCGGTAACGGGTGCCGAGAAGCTCCCCTACAGCCTCAAGGTGCTTGCCGAGAATCTGCTTCGCACCGAGGACGGCTCCAACATCACCAAGGAGCACATCGAGGCGATCGCGAACTGGGATCCGGACGCCGATCCGAGCGTGGAGATCCAGTTCACCCCGGCACGCGTGATCATGCAGGACTTCACCGGGGTACCCTGCATCGTCGACCTGGCCACCATGCGGGAGGCCGTCGCCGCCCTCGGCGGGGACCCCGACAAGGTCAATCCGTTGGCACCCGCCGATCTGGTGATCGACCACTCGGTGATCGCCGAACTGTTCGGCCGGCCCGACGCGTTCGAGCGCAACGTGGAGATCGAGTACGAACGCAACGGCGAGCGCTATCAGTTCCTGCGCTGGGGTCAGGGCGCGTTCAACGACTTCAAGGTGGTGCCGCCAGGCACCGGGATCGTGCACCAGGTCAACATCGAATACCTGGCCAGGGTGGTGTGGGAGCGCGACGGCGTCGCGTATCCGGACACCTGCGTCGGCACCGACAGCCACACCACGATGGAGAACGGGCTCGGGGTGCTGGGCTGGGGCGTCGGCGGCATCGAGGCCGAGGCGGCGATGCTCGGCCAGCCCGTGTCGATGCTCATCCCCCGCGTCGTCGGGTTCAAGCTGACCGGGGAGCGGCCGGCAGGCGTCACCGCAACCGACATCGTGCTCACGGTCACCGAGATGCTGCGCAAGCACGGTGTGGTCGGCAAGTTCGTCGAGTTCTACGGCGCCGGCGTCGCCGAGGTGCCGTTGGCCAACCGCGCCACGCTGGGCAACATGAGCCCCGAGTTCGGTTCCACCGCGGCGATCTTCCCGATCGACGAGGTGACGATCGACTACCTGAAGATGACCGGCCGCAGCAAGGAGCAGCTGGCGTTGGTGGAGGCCTACGCCAAAGAGCAGGGCATGTGGCACGACCCGGAGCGTGAGCCGAAGTACTCCGAGTACATCGAGCTGGACCTGGGCGACGTCGTCGCATCGATCGCCGGGCCGAAGCGTCCGCAGGACCGCATCGCGCTGACCGACGCAAAGACGGCCTTCCGCAAGGACATTCACAACTACGTCGAGGAGAACCTGCCCGCCGAGCACACCAAGCTCGACGAGGCGGTCGAAGAGTCGTTCCCGGCCAGCGACCCCGCGGTGCTGTCGTTCGCGGACAACGGCACGGCGGACGTGGTTTCCGCCGCCACGGGCGCCGAGGGCAGGCCAACCAAGCCGGTCACGGTCCGCTCGACCGAGCGCGGCGACTGCGTTATCGACCACGGCGCCGTGGTGATCGCAGCGATCACGTCGTGTACGAACACGTCGAACCCCGAGGTGATGCTCGGCGCGGCCCTGCTCGCCAAGAAGGCGGTCGACAAGGGGCTGACGTCCAAGCCGTGGGTGAAGACCACGATGGCGCCCGGATCTCAGGTCGTCACCGACTACTACGAAAAGGCCGGCCTGTGGCCGTATCTGGAGAAGCTCGGCTTCTACCTGGTCGGCTACGGCTGCACCACGTGCATCGGCAACTCCGGCCCGCTGCCGGAGGACATCAGCAAGGCCGTCAACGACGCCGACCTGTCGGTGGCCGCGGTGCTCTCGGGCAACCGCAACTTCGAGGGACGCATCAACCCCGACGTGAAGATGAACTACCTGGCGTCGCCACCGCTGGTGATCGCATACGCCCTGGCGGGCACGATGGACTTCGACTTCGCGTCCGAGCCGTTGGGGACCGACACCGACGGCAACGACGTGTTCCTCAAAGACATCTGGCCGTCGCAGAAGGAAATCAACGACACCATCGCCTCGGCGATCAACACCGAGATGTTCACCAAGAACTACGCCGACGTGTTCAAGGGTGACGAGCGGTGGCGCAACCTGCCGACGCCCAGCGGCAACACCTTCGAGTGGGACGACAACTCGACATACGTCCGCAAGCCACCGTACTTCGAAGGTATGCCCGCAGAGCCGGCGGCGGTGACCGACATCACGGGCGCCAAAGTGCTGGCGGTGCTGGGTGATTCGGTCACCACCGACCACATCTCCCCCGCGGGCAGTATCAAGCCGGGTACGCCGGCTGCCCAGTACCTCGATGGGCACGGCGTCGACAAGAAGGACTACAACTCCTACGGCTCACGGCGCGGCAACCACGAGGTGATGATCCGCGGCACGTTCGCCAACATCCGGCTGCGCAATCAGTTGCTCGACGACGTCTCCGGTGGCTACACCCGAGACTTCACCAAGGGCGGCGAACAGGCGTTCATCTACGACGCAGCGCAGAACTACGCCGCGGCAGGCATTCCGCTGGTTGTGCTCGGCGGCAAGGAGTACGGTTCGGGCTCCTCGCGTGACTGGGCGGCAAAGGGCACCAGCCTTCTGGGTGTTCGTGCGGTCATCACCGAGTCGTTCGAGCGGATCCACCGCTCCAACCTGATCGGCATGGGCGTCATCCCGCTGCAGTTCCCCGAGGGTGAGTCGGCGGCTTCGCTGAAGCTGGACGGCACCGAGACCTTCGACATCACCGGCATCGAGGCGCTCAACAGCGGCAAGACGCCGAAGACCGTGCACGTGAAGGCCACCAAGGAAGACGGCAAGGCGGTGGAGTTCGACGCCGTGGTCCGCATCGACACCCCCGGTGAGGCGGACTACTACCGCAACGGCGGCATCCTGCAGTACGTACTCCGCAACATGCTGAAGTCATAGGCCGACGAAGTTGCCCCGGGTAACCGACGACCATCTGGCGGCGCGTCGCCGGCAGATCCTTGACGGCGCCCGGCGGTGCTTTGCCGAGTACGGCTATGACAGGGCCACCGTGCGCAGGCTCGAGCACACCATCGGGCTGTCCCGCGGAGCGATATTCCACCACTTCAGGGACAAGGACACCTTGTTCTTCGAACTGGCTCACGAGGATGCCGAGCGGATGGCCGACGTCGCGTCGCGCGAAGGCCTCATCCAGGTCATGCGCGACATGCTGGCCGCGCCAGATCAGTTCGACTGGTTGGCCACCCGCCTGGAGATCGCGCGCAAGCTCCGCAACGATCCGGCTTTCAACAAGGGATGGTCGGAACGGTCGGCCGAACTGTCGGCGGCGACGACGGAGCGACTGCTTCGTCAGAAGCAGGCCGGACGGCTACGCGACGACGTGCCCAGCGACGTGCTGCACACGTATCTGGACCTGGTGCTCGACGGCTTGGTCGCGCGGCTGGCCTCGGGGGACGACCCCGAAAGGCTCAGCGCCGTACTCGACCTCGTCGAGTCGTCGGTGCGCCAGCCCTAGCTAATGCCGGGTGCGGTGGTTGGGACCACCGCGGCTGCGCATCGTGGTGCCGGACTCGCGCAGCATGCTGTGAATCGAGCCGTATGAGCGGCCGGTGGCGGCGACAAGGGTGCGAATGCTCGCCCCACCTTCGTATTCGTGGCGTAGATCGTTGAGCAACTCGTCCCGGGACTTGTTGAGTTTCTTCATCGACATCTCCCCGCTGTTGATGCCCCGACGCATACCCAGGGTAAAGAAGCCTTAACCCAACGGCAGGCGGATTCGACAAACGGTAAGGATTTATCGGCTCAGGCCAACTCGATGAGCTCGGCGTAGTCCGCCGACCAGAAGTCCTCGGTGCCGTCGGGAAGCAGCACCACCCGCTGCGGGTCCAGTGCCTCGGCGGCCCCCGGGTCGTGGGTGACCAGCACCACCGCTCCTCGGTAGCTGCGAAGCGCATCCAGCACCTGCTCGCGCGACGCCGGATCGAGATTGTTCGTCGGTTCGTCGAGGAGCAGCACGTTTGCCGTGGACGCGACGAGGCCGGCCAGGGCGAGACGGGTCTTCTCGCCTCCCGACAGCGTGCCCGCCGGCTGGTCGAGCTGCGGCCCGCTGAACATGAAGGCGCCCAACAGGCCGCGTAGATCCTGCTCGCCGGTGTCGGGTGCGGCATGGCGGATGTTCTCCCACACCGTCGCGAGTTCGTCGAGGGTGTCGTGCTCCTGCGCGAAGTAACCGATCTTGAGGCCGTGGCCCGGCTCGAGCCCACCGGTGTCGGGTGTCTCGACTCCGGCCAGCAGCCGCAGCAGCGTGGTCTTGCCCGCGCCGTTGAGGCCGAGCACCACCACGCGCGAGCCGCGGTCGATGGCCAGATCGACGCCGGTGAACACCTCCAGAGAGCCGTAGGTCTTCGTCAGATCCTTGACCACCAACGGGGTGCGGCCGCACGGCGCCGGGCTGGGGAACTTGATCCGGGCCACCTTGTCGGCAACGCGCTCTTCATCCAGCGCCGCCATCATCCGGTCGGCCCGGCGCAGCATATTCTGCGCCGCAACGGCTTTGGTCGCCTTGGCGCCCATCTTGGCGGCCTGGGTGCGCAGCGCCGTCGCCTTGCGCTCGGCGTTGGCGCGCTCGCGGCGGCGCCGCTGTTCGTCGGTGGCACGCGCATCGAGGTACTTCTGCCACGACATGTTGTAGACGTCGACCTCGCCGCGCACGGCGTCGAGGAACCACACCCGGTTGACGACGTCGGCGAGCAGCTCGACGTTGTGGCTGATCACCACCAACCCGCCGGTGTGTGCCCGCAGAAACTCGCGCAGCCAGCCCAGCGAGTCGGCGTCGAGGTGGTTGGTTGGCTCGTCGAGCAGCAGCGTCGTCGAAGAACCCGCACCGCTGTCGGATGCGGCGAACAGGATGCGGGACAGCTCGACGCGGCGGCGCTGGCCGCCGGACAGCGTGCGCAGCGTCTGGGTCAGAACCCGTTCGGGCAGGCCGAGGCTCGCACAGATGCGGCTGGCCTCGCTCTCGGCGCCGTACCCGCCGAGTGCGGCGAACCGCTCCTCGAGCTGGCCGTAGCGGCGCACGGCGCGATCGCGGGTGGCGTCGTCGGCGACCTCGGCCATCAACGCCTGCTGCTTCTCCAGATCCGACAGCAGGGTGTCGAGGCCGCGGGCCGAGAGAACCCGGTCGCGGGCCAGGGTGTCGAGGTTGCCCTCTCTGGAATCCTGTGGCAGATAACCGATTTCGCCGGTTCGCGCAATGTTGCCTGCGTAGGGCTCACCCTCGCCGGCCAGGATGCGCATGGTGGTGGTCTTGCCCGCGCCGTTTCGGCCGACGAGACCGATGCGGTCGCCGGGCTGCACCCGAAGGGCAGTTCCGTCCGTGGACAGCAGCGTGCGCGCGCCTGCGCGGACCTCGAGGTCCGTTGCGGTGATCACGCTGCTCTCCTCATCGCTGTTACTTGTCGTCGGTGAAGACCGCGGGCCGGTCTTCCGCGCGCGCGGCAACCGCTTCTTCGAAGTTGGCGGTGAGTAAACGAACGAAGAGTTGGCCCAGGCCTTCGGCCTGCATGTGCCCTTCCAGGCTAGCGGCGTCCAGTCCAGTCCACAGTGTGCGCTTGGTCAACTCGATTCCGGGCCGGGAGAACGCCGCGATCCGCTCCGCCATCTCGTAGCACGTGTCGAGCAGCTGGTCACCCGGCACGGAGCGGGAAACCAGGCCGATGCGTTCGGCCTCGTCCGCGTCGACGTCACGACCGGTCAGCATCAGCTCGAATGCCCGCGACGTGCCGATCGCCCTCGGCAGCAGATAGCTCAACCCGAGCTCGCTTGCGGTCAACCCGTTGTTGATGCCTGCCGCGCGGAAATAAGCGCCCTCGCCCGCGACCCTGATGTCGGCGGCGAGCGCCAGGCACAGTCCCCCGCCGATCGCGGCGCCGTTCACCGCCGCGATGACCGGCTGATGCATCTTGCGCAGCGCGAGAATGACGTCGTCGAGCACCGCCATCGAGCGCAGCGCGAACGTCGGCCGGGTCAACCCGTCGATGTTGGGCACGGAACCCGCGGATTTGTGGTCGGCGCCCGAGGAGAATCCCCGGCCCGCGCCGGTCAGGACGACCGCCCGGACGGAGTTGTCGTGGGTCAGCTCTTCGAGCACGGCCTTCAGCGGAACCATGACGTCGAACGCCATCGAGTTCATCCGCTCCGGGCGATTGAGCGTCACCAGCGCCACATGGGGACGCGGACGGTCGACGAGGACGAAGTCGGGGTGCTCGGTCACGGACTGCACGCTATCGCGCGTGCCGGCGATTAAGCCTGTTCGCCGTTGCTTTGTGCGGCGATCGCGGCGTCGATGTCGAGGTCCTTGACCTGCTTCACCAGGTCCTCGAGGGCGGCCGGCGGCAGCGCTCCGGCCTGGTGGAACACCAGCTTGCCCTTCTTGAACGCCATCAGCGTCGGGATCGAGCGAATGTCGGCGGCGGCGGCGAGCCCCTGCTCGGCCTCGGTGTCGACCTTCGCGTACACCACATCGGGGTGCTTGTCGGCCGATGCCGAGAATGTCGGCGCGAACGCCTTACATGGCCCGCACCACGACGCCCAGAAATCCACCAGCACGATCTCGTTGTCGTTGATGGTGTCGTTGAACTCTGCCGCTGTGATGTCTCGGGTAGCCACGCTTCTCCTAACGCCGACGTAAAGCTGTGTGTTCCCACTATGTGGTCACGGGTACCCCGGAAGCTCGATCCGACCCCTGAGGGTGACGCGGCTCACCAGGTCTGGGCAACCCCTTGGTCAGGACAACGTCTTCTCGAACCAGTGATCCGCGTACGGCTCGTCGTTGAACGGCGGCACTTCGCGGTATCCGGCCGAGGTGTACAGGTCGATCGCTTCGCGCAGGACGTCCTTGGTCTCCAGTTGCAGCCGGCAGACCCCGGCCGCCCTCGCCCGCTCCTCGAGTTCGGCCAGCAGTCGTCGGCCGAGGCCGAGTCCGCGGACGGCTCGGGCCACCCACATCCGCTTGATGTACGCCACGTCCCGAGGAAGGAATGTCATCGCGCCGCAGCCGATGGGATCCCCGTGAAGTGTGGCCACCAGCAGCAGGCCTGCGGGCGCCGTCATCTCGTCGTTGCGAAACGGCTTCCTCGTCGGGTCGAAACCGTCGCTCGAACCGCTCGGCCAGTTCGGTGAAGTAGGTGTTCAGGCAGAACCGCGCCTGCGGTTCGTCGGGCCGGCATTCGCGGACCTCGACGGTCGAGGCGGTCAACAGCCGATCGACCTCTGCCATCGCCGCCACCAACCGGTCGCGCTGCCCGGCGTTGAGCGGCTGCAGTATCGCCGCGGCGGCGTCGTCCGACCGTTGATCGAGGGTGGCGACCTCTCGGCGGCCCGCCTCCGTCAGCCGGGCGATTCGGACCCGGCCGTCGTTGCGGCTCGGCTCGACGACGATCAGGCTGTCGTTCTCCAGCGTCCGCAACAGCCGGCTGAGGTATCCGGAGTCGAGATCCAGCCGCGCGCGGAGCGACCGGACATCGCAGCCGTCGACGCCGACCTCCCACAACAGTCGGTTCTGACCGAGCGAGCGGTCGCTGGCCAGGAAGTTGTCGTTGAGCACGCCGATGCGCTGCGTGACGGTGCGGTTGAACCGCCGGACCTGCGCCACCATCTCCGCCGTCATCTCTCTGACCTTAGTCAGAGAAATAGCTCGATCAAAGGTCCAGTACCACTCCGTCGCACGGCTCGGCAATGCAAATCAGCACCGTCCCGTCGGACGGCTGCGCGAGCGGAGGCTGGGTGTAGGCCGTCGTACCCGCGATCAGTTGGGTGACGCACGTGTGGCAGACGCCGCTGCGGCACGAAAAGCGCGTCGGCACGTCGCACGCCTCCGCGAACTCCAGGATGCTGGCGTACTGCGGGGACCAGTTGACCGTCAATCCGCTGCGGGAAAACGACACGGGCGACCCCGTGCCCGCTGGGCCGGAAGGCGGATGCGGCCGCGCCGTCGACGTGCCGACGATTCCGGGATTGATCGGCGGCAGAGCGCCGAACAGCTCGCTGTAGATATGTGCCGGGTCGATGCCCGCGTCGGTCAGGGCGCTGCGCATGTCGGCCATGAACGCGTCGGGCCCGCACATGTACACGGCCGCGTTGCGGGGCAACCGCAGCGCCGCAACGGCTCGGCCGTCCAGCCGGCCAGAAGAGCTCGTGAAGAACACCTGCTGTCGCGCGTGGGGCAACTCGGCGATCAGGCCGCTGACCTCCTGCGCAAATGCTTGGGTGTGCACATCCCTGGTTGTGTGCAACCACCAGATCTCGCGCGTGCTCCCGGCCTCGGCCAACGCGTGCAACATCGCCAGCACCGGAGTGACGCCGACCCCCGCCGACAGCAGGACAACCGGGCAGGCCCCATCGGTCAGATAGAAGTCGCCGCGCGGCGCTGCGACATCGACAACAGATCCGTCGTGAATGTTGTTGTGCAGCCAGCGACTGACGGCCCCGCGGTCCTCGCGCTTGACGCTGATTCGGTACTGCGTGCCATAGCTCGACAGTGAATAGCTGCGCAACGGTGCCGGGTCACCGGCATCGGGTAACCGAAGGGTCAGGTACTGGCCCGGCCGTGGAACCGGCAACGTCGCACCGTCATCGGCGTCGAACCGAATCGACATGATGGACGAGCTTTCATGGTGGACGCCCGTGACGCGCAGCCGCCGGAATCCGCTCCACTCCCGTTCGACTCCGACGGCCGGGTCCGTTACGCCGGTGGCGTTTTGCTGAGCGGCCAGCAGCTCGCTGAAGGACTGCTGCCAGCCGGGGCTGAGTGCAGGCACCTCGACGGCCTCGCGCAGCAGGTCTGAGTCGCGGTCGGGTAGGTACAGCAGCGCATCGATGTCGGCGACGGTGAGTTCATGCCTGCCGCGCCGGGTCCGGACGATGGCGTCGCCGGCCTGCACGCGCCCCTCGGTGATGACGCGGAAGTAGAAGCCTGGGCGGTGATGCGCGACAAGAAGATTCGGCATATCGGGCTCACCGAGGCGCATGCCGACCCGGAAGCAGGTGACCCGCGGCTGGGTCACCTCGAACTCCGCCTCGCCGATGGCGTAGCGGTCGCCGATGCAGACCTCGTCGTCCCCCAGCCCGGTGACCGTGAAGTTTTCGCCGAATTTGCCCGGCTGCAGGTCGTCGCGACCGAGGAACCGGCTCCAGTAGTCGTATGACTCGGTCTGATAGACCATCACAGCCCGTTGCTCGCCACCATGACCGGCAAGGTCCCCCTGACCGTCGCCGTCGATGTTCAGCCTGCGCACCATGACCGGTCCGGCCACCGGGCTCTTGTAGATGCCGGTGTGCACGGTCTTCCCGCGCCACGCCACATCGGCTGGCATTCCGACGTTGACGGAAACCAACGTGGGGGTGACCGCATCAGATGAGTGGTTCGCCACCGTCCACCTTCAGGGTCACGCCGGTCAGAAATGTGTTGGTCAGCGCGAAAAGCACCGCCTCGGCCACGTCATCGACCGTGCCGATGCGCCCCGCCGGGTTGGTGGCGCTGACGTGCGCGAAGTAGTCGCGCTTACCGTCCTCCCCCAGTGAGTCCCACGCGCCGGTGTCGATGACACCTGGCGAGACGGCGTTGACCCGGATCGGCGCGAGCTCGACCGCCAGCGACCGGGTGAGGAAATCAACAGCACCGTTGGTGATGGCGACGCCGAGGTATCCGACATTCACCTTGAAGGCGTTCACGCCCGAGAACAGCACGATCGATCCGCCCTCATTCAGCAGCGGAGCGAAATGTTTTGCCAACATCGCAGGACCGATCACCTTCGTGTCGAACGACAGCTGCAATTTCGCGCGGTCGAGGTCGGCGAGTTTGCCTCGCGCCCTTGCCGAAACGGTCGAGACGAGGTGGTCAACCGGTCCCACTCGATCGGCGAATGCGGCGATCGACGCGTCGTCGGTGACGTCCACCGTCTCGGCGGTGACGCCGTCGTCGTCATATTCCGCTGCCAATACCGCCTCGTCACGCCCCGCGACGACAACGCGGGCCCCCTCCGAGCGGGCCAGCACAGTGATGGCACGGGCGATCCCGCCACCGCGTCCGACGACAACCACACACCTATCTTGCAGGGAACCCATAACTAACTCCCAAACTTCTGGATTACGGTTAGTAACACGAGCCAGTCAAACGTACCAATGGATAACCTGTCAAGAGTAAATTGATGGTTAGTATCGCGAATTCGATTGCAGGCGCGCCAGTTTGGTCATTCCGCGCTCGGATGGGCGCGGCGGTAGTGCCGACGGGCTTTCATCCGATTGCCACAGATCGCCATCGAGCACCAGCGCGCGGTATTGGGCTTGCTTCGGTCTATCAGAAACAACTGGCATTCGGAGTTGGCACATGGCCGAAGCCGCCCGGGGCTGGAGACGCGCAGGGCATCCCAGGCCAGCACCGCACGCACGGCTCCCCCCGTGCCCTCGTTCACGGTCAGCCGCCAGTCCACGCCGGCACGGGACGCGGTCGGTCGCAGGGCGACGGACTCGACGAAGCGCTGCAACGCCAGCGGTGTCTGCTCGCCCCGCGCCACCGCCTGGAGTACCGATCGCACGTCGAGGAGTGCGGCCAACTCGGCATTGGTCGGCGCAACGCCGTGCGCGCGCATCCAGGCGCGGGCCACCTTCGGCTGCGCGAGGTCGTCGCGCGGCTCCCCGTCCACCACCGGTGTGGTGTTGAGCAGCTCGAGCAGGAACTCCTCATCGTCGGGGCCGACTGCCGCGAGATTCATACCTAACCTCCAAATGAATATTGACAGGTTACATTATCGGGCGTTGAATATCGCTAACCATCAAAAATAGTTAGGGGAGTTAGTCATGACGGTTCGAGTTCACCACCGCTACGCCACTGTTGACGGCCAGCGCATCTTCTACCGCGAGGCCGGAGACGCCGGGGCACCCGCGATCGTCCTGCTGCACGGATTTCCGACCAGCTCGTTCATGTTCCGCGACCTGATCCCCCGGCTGGCCGACCGCTATCGCGTGATCGCACCCGACCATCTCGGGTTCGGATTGTCGGCCGCCCCGTCAGCGACGGAGTTCGACTACACCTTCGACGCGTTGACCGACCTGACGCACGGACTGCTCGATCAACTCGGTCTTACCCGGTACGCGATCTACGTCCAGGACTACGGCGCCCCGATCGGATGGCGGCTGGCGCTGCGAAACCCCCAGGCCATCACGGCGATCGTCACCCAGAACGGCAACGGCTACGACGAAGGTTTCGTCGAGAGCTTCTGGACGACGGTCTGGAGCTACCAGCGCGACCAGAACGCGGGCACCGAGGCCGCCATTCGCACCGCACTAGACGAGGCGTCCATCAAGTGGCAATACCTGACCGGGGTCGACGACGAGACGCTGGTCAGCCCGGACACGTGGACACATGACGCCGCCCTGGTGGCTCGGCCGGGCAACGATGAGATCCAGCTCGCGCTTTTTCGTGACTACGCGACCAATGCTCCTATGTATCCCGCCCTGCACGAATACCTGCGCAGCAGCCGGGTGCCGGTGCTGGCGGTGTGGGGCCAGGGCGATCCGATCTTCGGCCCCGACGGCGCCCGCGCGTTCGGCAAGGATGCGCCTGACGCCGAGATCCACCTGCTCGACGGAGGCCACTTCCTCCTGGAGACCGCAGCCGAAGACGTCGCGGGGTTGATGCGCGACTTCCTGCACCGAGCCATCGCGGCCTGACACCATCTCCAAAGAGAGGAAACGACAATGGGATTGGCATGGCAGCAGGGCCCCTTGGCGACCGGGTCCGTAGGCCACTTTCTGAGCGCCGAACCGCTACCCGACCGGCTGCTGTTCGTCGAACCACTACGCAGGCGCATGCGGGCACGGCAGGGCGCCGAGTGGATCGCCGACAGCGAGGACGTACTGCTGCTTCACGAACCGGGCCGTTACCCCGTCGCGTACTTCCCCGTCGCCGACATCCGCGACGGTGTCCTCGTCGCCGAGGACCGAGTCACCCAACACGGTGATCTCGGCGACATGCAGTGGTACACCCTCGTCGCCGATGGACGGGAGGTCCCGCACGCCGCGTGGCAGCACACCGCGCTGCCTCCACACGCGAAGGACCTGACGCGACGGGTGGCGTTCGGCTGGCGTGCGGTGGACGCCTTCTATGAAGAGGACGAACGCATCGTCGGACACGCGGCAGATCCCTATCACCGCATCGATATTCGGGCCACATCGCGCCATCTCGTCGTCCGAGACGGCGACCGTGTGGTCGCCGATACGCATCGGCCCGTGGTGCTCTACGAGTCGGGATTCGCGCCACGGTGGTATGTGACCCGAGACGACATCGTCGACGGCGCGTTGGAACCCGTTGAAGGCCAGACGTTCTGCCCGTACAAGGGCTTGGCCGACTACTACACCATCGGTGAGCAGAAGAGAGCGGCGTGGTCGTACGTCAACGCGTGGCCGGAAGCGGGCAGGGTGAGCGACCTGGTGTCGTTCGAACCGGACAAGATCGAGGTCTGGCTCGACGACGAACGACTGCACCTCGAACCCGGACAGACCGTGGTCGCGCACGGCATCGACCGCGGACTCGACCCCGACGAACTCCTGCGTAACGCCGCCAGGACCGCGTGATGCTCGCCTCGCTCGAAGTCGTCGTTCTGCCGGTCTCGGATCCAGACAAGTCGCTGGACTTCTACCGCGACAAGCTCGGCTTCGCCCTCGACGTCGACTACTGGCCAACGAAGGACTTCCGCGTCGTCCAGCTCACCCCCGAGGGGTCAAGCACGTCAATACAATTCGGCTACGGGCTGACCGATGCGCCGCCCGGTTCGGTTCAGGGCCTCTACCTCGTGGTGAGCGACATCGCGGCGGTTCGGGACCAGCTCATCGACCGAGGTGTCGGCGTCAGCTCCATCAGACACAAGGACGTCGAAGGCGGGCAATGGCGGGGGCGTTTCCGCCTCGGCGCCGACCCCGATCGAGCCGACTACTCGAGCTTCGCCGACTTCACCGATCCCGACGACAATGCCTGGATAATCCAGGAGCGCGGCCACCCGAATGCCTAGCCGCCCTTCGGTTCTGGTGTTCGACGTGAACGAGACGCTCATCGACATCGAATCGCTGCGGCCGCACTTCGAGCGGATCTTCGGCGACGGACGGGTGCTCCGTGAGTGGTTCGGCCAACTGGTCTTGTACTCGATGACGGTCACCTTGTCGGACACCTATGTCGACTTCTTCTCTCTTGGCCAAGCCGTGTTGAGGATGACGGCGGATGTCCACCACGTGCGGATCGGCGATGACGACCTCGACGCGTTGAACACCGGAATGCAGACCATGCCGGCACACCCCGATGTCGCAGACGGACTTCGTCGCATGACGGCCCAGGGCTACCACCTTGTCACGCTGACGAATTCGCCCCCGGTTGCCAACGGTCCGACACCGCTCGAGAATGCGGGCATCGCCCACTTTTTCGAGCGTCAGTTCAGCGTCGACACATTGCGGGTCTACAAGCCGTCGTCACCGTTGTACACCGGAGTCGCTGCGGAACTCGGGGTGCCGCCGTCGGAATGCATGATGGTCGCCGCTCATGTGTGGGACACCATCGGCGCGCAGGCCGCAGGCTTTGGCGGTGCTCTGATCACCCGTCCCGGCAACGCACCGCTGCCCGCACCGGGTGTCCCCCAGCCGGACCTGATCGCCGCGGACCTACAGGAGCTCGCCCAGAAACTGTGACCTATTTAGTGCTCTCGCTGGCCAGCTCCGCTGCGCGGTCAGCATTGGCCAGGATTTGCCGCTGTCGCTTCGGCCACCAGAACAGTTCGAGGCCAAGCAGCACCAGGTAGATCGCCGACGCGATGGCGTTGCCCCACGTGCCGAACACGGCGTCCCACGCCGCCGTCGCGATCCCGACGACGAGAACGATTGGCACCAACCATCGGAACGGCCAAGCACTCTCCGCGGCTGCATGCAACCCGCGGCCGTAGTCGATGACGGCCTCAGCGAGCCGTCGGTCTCCAACACGTTCGCCGCGCCGGGCGGTCCGGACGACGGTGACACGCTCCTCACCGCTCAGATTCTGCGCCCCTGGCCAATACCGGGCCATCCTGCGCGTCATCCAGATCCCGTAGAAGATCACCAGAACGACCAACACGAGGATCGCGGACAGCCACATCCCGGAATCCAGCCATGCCAGGGCCGTAAGGGGGACGCCGGCACCGAAGCCGACCGTCAGTGCCCTGCCCACGCGACCACCCCGCCATGCGAATGCCGGCACCGTCACCACGGTCGTGATTGTCGTCGATCAGGGCGCAGCGGTGTCGAGATTGCGCACTTCAGTGACCAGCCGCTTGACCTCGGCCGCCGAGGGTTGCAACTCGTAAGCGTGATGATGACACGCGCGGCTCAGGGCGTGCCAGGCCGCCTTGGCGCAGTCCCCGAGTTCCCCGCCCCGAAGAGCGCTCAACACAACGAGTTTCGAGTTGGTGGTGGGGCGATTGGTACCGGGCGGTGACCAGGTCGCGCTCTGCTCGTTCAGCCAGTCCTCCAAGGCGCACCGGGCGAGTAGCGCCGCGGTGCGGGTGCCGCGTGCGCCGAGGGCGATCGACCCGTCGAGTAACTCGTCGGCGTAGTCGAGCAGCGCGGCGCGGTCTGTCATGAGGAAGCGCTCAGATCGCCGGTGGCGAGCCTCGCGGCGTTGACGGTCGCCTTGTAATCGTGCACGCCGCCGTGGATCCCCTTCGTCACAACCGCCATCGTGACGCGCCGTGCGGAGCCTCCCGCCAGCCACTTGTCGACCGCGGCGGTGTCGTCGGGGTCGAGGGCAAGCGCGAGGCGTTTCTTGGTGGTCGCCGCATCCTCCCACGCAACTTCCACCTCGAAACGAGACATGCCTTGTGCTAACGCCTTTGACGAGAAGCGATCCCAAGAAGCCGCCTCCATGGCTTCTCGGCACAGCACGGGAACGGCCGCCTTCTTGACGGCGTCGGGCACCGCCTCGTCGACCGCGATGGCGAAGGCGTCATCGAGCAGGCGCGTGGCCGGCCGACTCGAATCCGTGACGGTGACCGCAGAGTTCGTCCCGCGAGCCACTTCGATGATCCGGGCAGGCGCCCGTGACCGGCGGACCGCCGCGGGAAGCCTGTCGTCGTGGGTGAACACGATCACCTGCCGGTCGGAGGCAATATCCACCAGCACCTTCAGCAAGCCGTCGATCTTCGACGGGTCCATCGCCTGGATCGGATCGTCGAGCACCAGAAACCGAAACGGGCTGTCGGGCGACGTCGCGCGAGGGATGAAGATCGCCAACGCCAAGGACTGCAACTCGCCCTGGCTCATCACGCCGAACGCCTCGGTGTCGGATCCGTCGACGTCTGCTTCCAGCACTACCCGCCTGCTGGTCTTCTGACCGTCCAGACGAATCGCGCCGAGGTCGACATTGCTCTCCTGGCGCAAGGCCGCCCAGATCTGTCTTGCCTTGTCAGCCAGCGGCGCGATCCGTTGATTGCGAAGCTCACTGGCATTGGCCTGCAACCACTTCTGGGCGTCGGTCGCGATTTTCAGTTTGGGTTCGGCGTCCGAGGCGACTTCGGCGGCGCGGACCCAGTCTGCGAGTTCGAGCGCGACCGGGCTCCACGCGTCCTCGCGTTGCTGAATCAAGGCCGATGCCTCTTGGCGCAATGCGGCGTAGCCGGCCTCGAGTTCGGCCAGCGCTTGTTCGACGTGCTGAGCCAGCGCAAGGTCATCGCCAATGGGCAGTTCGGCGAAGTGCTCGTAAGCCTTGCGCGCCGAGTCGAGGGCATTGAGGTGGTCATCGCTGAGCGGCGGCCGCTGCACCGACCGGACGAGGTTGAGGACGGCGGAGCGGGCTTGTTGGGTTGCTGCGCGCGCGGCGGTCAGGTCTTGCGCGGCGCTCTGGTCCTGTTCGAGTGCGGCGCGGGCTGCAACGGCCCAGTTGCCGTCGAGCGTGCCCTGGCCGCACACCGGACACGGTTGGTCGCCGTGGTCGGAATGAAATCCCAGGCCCTGCTCCAGCAGACGTGCTCGGTCGGCGGCGACGGCGTCGGAGCGCCGCTCCTCGTCGCGTTCGTTCTCCGCGGCCGATCTCAGCGCCGCGCATTTGTCTCGGATCTCTTCGTCGGTGGGCGCTGCAAGCCGCTGCGCCTGCTGCCACGTAAACGGGACGGAGGATGCTGCGCCTTGAGTGATGAGCGGCCGCACCGCGTCGAGGTCCGGCTTGGATTTCTTGACCTGGGCGAGCGCGGTTGCGGCGCGTGAATCGTCGTGGTCTTCCAGCGTCGGCCTCAGTGCGTCGCGGACCTTCTTGAGGTTGGCCGCGGGCTGCCTGAGCCGCTTGACCTCGGCATCGAGCCGGTTCATTCCTTCGGTGAGCTGCTCCAGACCCAGCAGTTTGTAGAGCTCGTCATAGAAGTCGCTGGGTCGGCCTTCGAGGATGCCGCCGAGCTCGTCGTAACTCAGCAGTGGCCGGTGCATCTCCAAAGCCGCGTCCCAGCCGAGAACGTCCACGGGCTCACGCTTTTGACCTTCGCGCTGGACCCACACCTTCTTGTCGTCGACATCGATATCGGCCCCGGCGGGCCAATCGACGCCGAGAGTCGTTGTGCCTGAACCTTCCTCGGCAATGGCGACGCGGATCTCAGCGGGCTCGCCTGCGTGCAGGTTACGCCAGTTCCGGGACCAGACGACCGCCTTGTCGTCCCACCGTGAGTTGGTGCCGGTCAGCGCCAGCTCGAGCGCTTCGGCCAGTGTGGACTTGCCGGATCCGTTGCGTCCGGCCACCACGGTCAGCCCGGGGCCAGGCGGAAGGGGCAGCGTGACCTTCGGCCCGACCCCGCGGAAACCCTGCACACCGATCGACCGCAGGTATGCGCCGACGGGCTCGGCCGCGCTCTTCTCGGGCGTGGTCAGCGAGTCGACGAGATCAGGGGAAGTGGTCTCGCTTCCGAGGACGTGGGTCAGGTCGTCGGGGTCGCCGAGCGCGGCGAGGACGGCCAATCGAGCGTCTTCGGTGAGCGCGGCGTCTTCGTCCGCGCGGCGAAGCACATCGTTTTTCAGTCGATCGTCAGGCACGGTCCCCGTCCCTTCCGTGCAACGGCTCGTTGATAATTCTCGGCACCGGATATTGACCGTAGACGCCGCGGTCGTCACCTTCGAGTACCCAGCGATGCTGCTCCTCAGCACGCGCGGCGATTTCCGCGCTGTACTGGGCGCGAGCCTCGGTGGCGGCACGCTGCGCGCGCACGACGGCGCGGGTGACGTAGTACAGGGCGACGACGGCGGCAAACCCGAGGATCCACCAGATGAAGTGGATGATCAGCGCGACGATGATCATGAACGCGATCAGTTCTCGCACGGCGTGCCCCCGAACTCGTAGCGCTCGGCCTCGGCAATCCAGTCGCGATAGCGCGGTTCGAGGCGGTCGTGCCATTCCTCGGGCCAGGGGTCGGGATACATCGCGCCGAGGATGGCTCCGGCGACGGCGGCGATGGAGTCGGAGTCGCCACCGGTGACGGTGGCTCGCCGCAGCGCTTCGACAGGTTGGTCGGGCAGCGCGTCAACACATAGCAGCGCGACGGCAAGGGTTTCTTGCGCGCGCCAGCCTTCGCCGGCATATGCGCACGGGTCCTCGGCCCACGGATCGGCCTGGAAAGCGTCGACTGCATCGTTGGCGCGCTGAAGGCAGTCGCGGACGGTGTCGCAGCCGTAGTCGAAGAACACCTCGATGTCCTCGGCAGACGCTGCGAGCGGATGACCGTCAAGCCAGGTCGGCACATGGGCACGCAGCACCTGCCGTTCGGACAGCTCGAGTGCGGTGGCCACCGCTTCACCCGGCGGAATCGCGCCCCGGGATGCGAGCCGGATGGTAGCCGCGGTCAGAACTGATGCGGCGATTCCTGCGGCGGCGCCATGGGTGGCGGCGGCCTGCCACGCGGCGACACCGTCCCAACGATTCGTCGGCAGAAACGCGGCGGGACTGACGCGCATGACCGTGCCGCAGCCGTCGGAGCGCGGGACCGTCGCTTCTGTCCACGGTTTTCCTTGCGCGAGCTTGCGGGTGGCGGCCAGGCAGGTATTGCCGGGGGCACGGTTGTTGTCGGGATCGTCGATCCAGAGGACGAACTCGCGGACGATGTCATCGCGCAGCTGAGCGTCGGTCTTGGACGCTGCGCCGTTGAGCGCCCGCGCGAGTGAGAGCGTCATCTGGGTGTCGTCGGTGACGATCAGCCGCTCGGGCAGCTCGGGGCCTCTCGGGTTGATCTCAGTCAGCGCGGCGTAGGACTTGAACTCGTTGGTGTGCCCCCACGCATCGCCATACGCGCAGCCGCGAAGCGCGTTGCTCCAGCTTGTGTTCATGTCGGTCTCCGTTCAGTCGAGAACAGCAGAACCTAGCGCGAGGGACCGACATCGAGCTTGACGGAGGTAGGCGATGATGGTCAGCCGGGAAGCGATCGCGGCAGCCCGAATGACGGCAGCACGTCGTTGTCGAAGCGGGTCAGGGCGGAAATGCGATCGCCGACGACGGTGAGGACGAGCAGGCCGGCCCCGTGGCGGAGCGCCGGTGGGGGTGCGGAGGTAGGCCCCGAACGCCAGCTGACCATTCGCCCGCGTCGGTACGAGGTGATACATCCCGCGCTCGCGGAAGACGCTCGCGAAGAAGCGGGCGACGACGTCGCGGCCTTGGTATTCGAGCGGAACTGGTGGCATCGACACGGAGACGTCGGCGGTGAGCAAGGTGACCAGCGCATCGACATCGCCAGACTCATAGGCGCGGACGAATTTTGCCACCAGCGCCTGCTCGGCGGGTGAGTCGGGAGCGGGCGGCGATGCGTTCTCGCCTCGCGGCGGTAGGCGCCGCTGCAAGGTGGCGCGGGCGCGTTTGAGGGCACTGTTGACCGATTCGAGGGTCGAGTCAAGCATCTCCGCCACCTCGGTGGCGTGGTATCCGAGCACCTCGCGCAGGATGAGCACGGCGCGCTGGCGGGCGGGCAGGGCCTGCAGTGCGGTCACGAAGGCCAGGGAGATGGCTTCGGTCTGCTCGTAGCGTGCCTCGGGGCCGAGATGGCGCGTTGGCCGCGCCCTCGAGATGGGCGTCGGGATATGGCTCGAGCCAGGTGATTTCGCCGAGCCGAGTCGGCTCTGGCGGGTCAATCGTCGAGATGTCCCACTCCTTGGCCGGGCGCCGCTTGGCCGAGCGAAGCACATCGAGGCACCGGTTGGTGGCGATCCGGTAGAGCCATGTTCGGATCGAGGCGCGACCCTCGAATCCGTCGAGTGCTTGCCAGGCGGACAGCAGCGTGTCCTGTAGGGCGTCCTCGGCGTCCTGAAAGGATCCGAGCATCCGGTAGCAGTGCACCAGTAGCTCTGGACGGTACGGCTCGGTCAGCTCTCGGAACGCGTCGCCGTCCCCGGCCCGCGCCCTGGTGATCAGGTCCGTTGTTTCCACGTGTCACCACTCCACCCTCGCGTCACGTCTGGCTCTCCTCGTCGACTTTCAAGTATCGACGTCGATCGAGGCGCGAACTGGGCGCAAATTCCGCGCCCAGTTTCTCGGTGTCGCAGCGCCTACATCTTCGACAGCTCGAAATCCATTCGATCGGAGGATGTATGACCATCGCAGACAAAGCAGTTCTGGTGACCGGGGCCAACCGCGGTATCGGCCAGGCCCTCGTTGAGGAAGCCCTGACCAGAGACGCGAAACGGGTATATGCCGCTACGCGCCAGCCCGTGACCCACTCGGACAGTCGCGTCACTCCCGTGACCCTGGACGTCACCAACGCCGCGCAGATTCAGCGAGCGGTCGATGAAATCGAATCGCTCGACATTCTCATCAACAACGCCGGGTTGGCGCTCTACGACGACTTGAGTGATCCTTCGGTGCTCGAGCGGCATCTGGCCGTCAATCTCTTCGGCACGTACAGCGTCACGCAGGCTTTCCTGCCGCTGCTGGCTCGTTCCCAGGGAGCCATCGTCAACAACCTGTCGATGAACGCCTTAGCCCCCTTGCCGCTCATCCCGGCCTACTCGATCTCCAAAGCGGCCGCGTTCAACCTGACGCAATCGCTACGCGTCCTTGTGGCCGCACGTGGCGTGCGAGTCCATGCCGTGCTGACCGGGCCGGTGGACACCGACATGACCAAGGGTCTCGACATACCGAAGGCCGCGCCGGAGTCCGTCGCGCGAGCCATCTTCGACGGCGTGGAGCAGGGACAAGAGGAAATCTTCCCCGACGCCATGTCGCAGTCACTGGCCCCGAGCTGGCGCAGTGGTGCGGCCAAGGCACTCGAAAGCCAGTACGCGGCGCTCCTCCAGACAGCCGCCGTCGGCTGATCAGCACCAAAACCATTGATACGCAAAGGACCACAATGACCAGTGATTTATCAGGCAGGACAACTGTCGTCGTCGGCGCGAGCCGCGGCTTGGGGCGCGGAATCGCCAGCACGTTCGCCGAGGCCGGCGCACCCGTGGTCGCGGTCGCCCGAACCGGTGCCGCGCTTGCCGAGCTGGCCGCCACCAACTCGACCATCCGAACCGAGGTGGCCGACGCCGCCGATGAAGGAGTGGCGTGGAGCCTGCTGGACCAGTACGACCCGGAGGTTCTCATCCTGGTGGCCGGCGCCAACCCAGTGATGCGTCCACTCCAGCACCTGACGTGGGACACGTTCTCCGTCAACTGGAATACCGACGTCAAGATCGCGTTCAACTGGCTGCGCGAGGCACTGCTCAAACCGCTGTCCCCGGGCAGCAGGGTCGTGGTGGTGAGCAGCGGAGCGGCCATCAACGGCTCACCGGCCAGCGGAGGCTACGCGGGATCCAAAGCCACCCAACGGTTCATCGCCGGGTACGCCCAAGATGAGTCACACCGCGCCGGGCTCGGCATCACCGTCACGGCGGTGATGCCCAGGATGACTCCCCTGGGAGACGTGGGCAAGCGAGGTGTTCGGGCGTATGCCGCCCGCAGCGGCCAGACCCAACAGGAATACCTGAAGCAGTTGGGCGAACCGTTGAGCCCGGAGAAGGCCGGGTCGGCCCTCGTGGACCTCATCCGGGCAGACCCGGCGACCACTGCCCCCGGGTACCTACTCACCGCCGCGGGGCTGCAGGAATTGCCATGACCACCGACACATCACATACCGAAACCACAACTGCCGCTTGGCGCAATGGAGAACATCATGCTGCTGGAAAATAAGAACGCGGTCATCTACGGGGCCGGCGGAGCGGTCGGCGGCGCGGTGGCCCGTGCGTTCGCTCGCGAAGGCGCACGTGTCTTTCTGACCGGACGAAACCTCGGTGCCATCAACACACTCGCCAAAGAAATCTCGGTCGCCGGCGGGACCGCTGACACCGCGGAGGTCGACGCGCTCGACGAAGAGGCCGTGGAGGCTCACCTCGATGCTGTCGTGGAGAAGGCCGGGACGGTCGATATCTCGTTCAACGCCATAGGGATTCCGCAGCACGGTATGCAGGGGATCCACTTCAGCGAGCTCTCGGTCGAGAGTTTCACGCTGCCGATCACCACCTACACGCAATCACACTTCGTGACCGGCCGAGCAGCGGGACGTCACATGATCACTCAGCGGTCGGGAGTGGTCCTGATGCACACACCCGAGCCCGCTCGCGTGGCCGCACCGATGCTTGGGGGCATGAGCCCGGCGTGGGCCGCAATGGAATCACTCAACCGCGCGTTCTCGGCGGAGTGGGCGCCGCACGGCGTCCGCGCCGTCTGCCTGCGCACGACAGGCATGGAGGAAACGCCAACGATCGATGTCGTCTTTGGGCTTCATGCCAAGGGCTATGGAATCACCCAGGAAGACTTCCGGGCCGCCATGGCCGCCAATACTCACAGGAAACGCGCCACCACGCTGGTGGAGCTCGCCGAAGTGGCGGCTTTCGTGGCCTCCGATCGCGCCGCCGCAATGACGGGCACCGTCGCCAATCTCACCGGTGGAATCATCGTCGACTGACGCGCAGGGATTTCATCGCCTACCAACAGAGGTTGCTCACAACCGATCTCGGCCGTCCCGACGAAGCAACCATCGACGCTACTCGCGGCTGGTCGTAAGTGTCGACGACCCAGCTACCAGTCGCCGTCGGCGACCGAATCACCGCCTGCACCCTTCAGGGTGACGACCGCGTTGGGGTCGACGGCGACGAACGGTTTGTCCTCGTTGCCGAGCTGTTCACCGACGCTCTTCACGCGGGTCATTACGTCAGTCGGCGCGAGGTCGGCGGCGTCGGCGTCGTAGTAGTCGAACCAGGGCAGACCGGCGTGCACGTACGCGTCCCGGTCGACCGGAGTCGGCGGCGGCACTTCTCGGGTGATGGCAGACCATTGCGCGGCCGAGCACAGGTGCACGAAAACTCGCCGCTGCCGTTACTCGTCGTAGTCGGACAGCTCACGATCGTCGGCGTACACCTCTTGGCGCATCCGACCACCGGCTCCCATACCCATATCGGGCCGGACCGCGACGAACTGGCGGATGAAACCGTCCCTGGCGTTGGTGTTGTCCAGCCACGGCTGCCGCGGCAGGACGACGTAGTTCTGCGGCTGACGAACGAGTCGCTCAGTCCAGCTCTCACCGCTGACGCCACACACCTTGCCGACGCCGACCTGCAGCTTCTGCACCGTACTGAACGCTATGGAGAAGGGCCAACTCGCCCGGCATGCGCGCCCTCAAACCTTCGGGTGCGCTATTCACAGCCGCACAGTTCGTGACTGACCGTGCGTAGCGACTGCTTTAAGCTGATGAGGTGCCGACGCTCGCCTCGGCCCGCGTTGCAGCGCTCGAAGCCTCACAGCCGACTATCGCGCCGTGCTGGCGGCCACGAAGGCACTCGGCGCCAATCAGCGCGAGCACGCGCTGAGGCTAGGCGGGGTT
>CAVQTL010000007.1:0-227988 GCA_963716505.1 uncultured Actinomycetota bacterium | reverse complement strand
CCTCGGATTATCCTGCTGGCCATCGAGAGCATCAACCCATCATCGCCATAGCTATTGATGAGCCGGCCACTGCCGGAGAACGCCCTCCTCGAACCATCCCGACGTCGGCTTCGGCGGCCACATTTCGTCGAGGATCGTAGCGATTCACCCATTTCTGCGCGGGCCGGCATGGCTTGCTCCCGACGCTATCGCTTCGGATCACTCCACGAGAAGGACATCGAGCGTGCGGGGTACGTGCACTCCCTCGACGCGGATCAGTTCGATGTCGCTGGTCGCGCTGGGTGCCGAGATGAAGGTCAACGGTCGTGATGGGTTCAGCGCGGCGAAGGCTTGCGGCACCGTGTTGACGATCTGGTCGGTGAACGCGACGCAGATGTGATGGTCGGGAATCAGCGTCACCGCTCGACGGCCCTGCGTCTTTCCGGCGTCGAGAACGATGGTGCCCGTTGCCGCGATGCCCACCGCGCAGCCGGTGACGACCGCCGCTGCGGTCTCCAGTCGGGTGATCGACCGCGGGTCTGCCGGATTGTCGGCGAGCGTGTAACACCTTCGACCCAGCGGCCGGCAGGTCGCCGGGAATCACCACGAGCCCGCCCGTCGGGACTAGCGACGCGACGGTGGCGCCGATCGAGGTGGCGTCAATCCGCGTCACCTGGGCGCGGTAGTCCGGCGACGGTCTCGGCGGACCGCGGATATCGCCGCCGCCGCTGAGGGGTTCGCGGTCGTAGTCGGCGCGGAACGACCACCGGAGCGGGTGAATTCAGCAGCCAGCGCTGCCCGGATCCGCCCCAGCACGGCGGTCCTGGCGTGGTCATGATCGTTCATCGATTTCCTCCGCCGTGTGTTCTGGCCCACCATTGTCGGAAGGTCTCCTTGGGCGGCTCGGGCAGATCACGACTGGCGGTCCACCGTGAGCCCGGCCAGGGCAGCGCGGTGATGCGGTGATCGGAGTTCGGCGACGATCCGGCCGGCAGTCAGCGCCTTCTCGGCCATCGCGAAGCGTCGAGGGGACCGCATCGCCCACGCGGCCGCCTTCATCGCCAGATCCTGGCCGCTGGGCGCACCACCGCGTTCGGAATCGACTTGCTTGGCGCGCAGGTGGACCAGGATCGACGGGATGTCGATGCGGACCGGGCAGGCGTCAAAACAGGCCCCGCACAACGATGAGGCGTACGGCAGCGAGGCGTTCGGGTCGTGATGACCCTGGGTGCCGGTCAGCTGCGGGCTCAGGATTGCCCCGATCGGTCCGGGATAAACCGATCCATAGGCGTGACCGCCGGTGTGTTCGTACACCGGGCACACGTTCAGGCAGGCGCTGCACCGGATGCAGTGCAGCGCGGCGCGGCCGACCGCGTCGGCGAGCACATTGCTGCGCCCGTTGTCGAGCAACACCAGGTGAAACTCCTCGGGCCCGTCTCCGGCGTGCAGGCCGGTCCACATCGACGTGTACGGGTTCATTCGTTCCGCCGTGGAGGACCGAGGCAGCAGTTGCATGAACACCTCGAGGTCGGTGAACGCCGGAACGACTTTCTCGATGCCCATCACCGTGATCAACGTCTTCGGCAGGGTCAGGCACATCCTGCCGTTCCCCTCGGATTCGACCACCGCGAGCGTGCCGGTTTCGGCGACACCGAAGTTGGCGCCGCTGACCGCGACCCTCGCCGAAAGGAATTTGCGCCGCAAGTGCTCGCGCGCGGCCATCGCGAGGACCCGCGGCTCGTCGGTCAGCTCACCGACGTCGGGCATTTCACGCATGAAGATGTCGCGGATCTCGGCTCGGTTGCGGTGGATCGCGGGCACCAGGATGTGGCTGGGCCAGTCGTGGCCGAGCTGGATGATCAGCTCTGCGAGGTCGGTCTCGATCGCGGTGATGCCCTCGGCTTCCAGATGCTCGTTGAGGCCGATCTCTTGGGTCGCCATCGATTTGACCTTGACCACGTCATCGGCGCCGGTCGCCTGGATCAGGCCGGTGACGATGCGATTGGCTTCGTCGGCGTCGCGCGCCCAATGCACCACGCCTCCGCGCGCCGTGACGTTGCGCTCGAGCTGCTCGAGTAGCTCCGGCAGGCGGGCCATCACATCCTGCTTGAGCGCACTGCCGGCGAGGCGCAGCTGCTCCCAGTCGGCGCATTCACTCACCGCCGCCAGCCGTTTGGCTCGAATGGTGCGGGTCGCGTGGCCGACGTTATGGCGCATCTGAGAGTCAGCCAGCGCACGGCGAGCCGCACGCGGAAACGGCTCCGCCCCACGGAGGTTACCGATACCGGGCGTGCCCAGAAACGTGGTCATTGTGCACCCTCCGGCGCTACGTGCTCGGTCTCTTCTGTGGCAGCAAGGATTTCAGCCAGATGAACCGTGCGCACCCCTGACCGGATCCGGCCCAGCCCACCACCGATGTGCATCAGGCACGACGAGTCGCCGGCGGTACACACCTCCGCCCCGGATGTAATGACATTGGTCATCTTGTCGGCAAGCATTGCGGTCGACGTGTCGGCATTCTTGATCGCGAACGTTCCGCCAAAGCCGCAACACGAGTCCGCCATCGGCAGCTCAACCAAAGTTATGCCGCGGACATGGCGCAGAAGTTCCATAGGCTTTCCGCCGACGCGCAGCATCCGAAGTGAGTGGCAGGTGGGGTGATAGGTCACCCGGTGTGGGTAGTAGGCACCGACGTCGCGCACGTCGAGCACGTCGATAAGCAGTTCGGACAACTCGTAGGTGCGCGCCGCGACGGCGTCAGCCCGGTGCGCCAGGGCTTCGTCACCCGCACGCATTGCCACCATCGCGTGCTGATGGCGAACCGAACCGGCGCATGATCCCGATGGCGCGACCACAGCGTCACAGTGGGCATCTTCGAAGACCTCGACGTGATGACGCACCAGCGCGGTGGCCTCCGCCAAATAGCCGGTGTTGATGTGCATCTGGCCGCAGCATGTCTGCCGCGGAGGGAAAACCACCTGGTGACCGAGCCGCTCAAGCAGTTGCACTGTCGCAATGGCCGCTTGCGGAAACAAGGCATCCGCAAGACAGGTGGCGAACAGAGCAATGCGCATCGAAACTCCGACCTCGGGCGCATTATTCTATTTGAACGGGATTGACCGTGACGCTAAATGAGGTCGATGCCTGCGACGACATCGGTTGCATCCGGTCGCCGCTTGATCACGGCCAGGGCCACCGCGACCGCACGCTGTGCTTCCGGGCCGGGCGTTCCAACCAATGCGCCCGCCAGCCGCTCACGGGCCCGCGCCAGGTGTAACCTGCCTTGACCATGCTGACAACGATGTCCACATCCTTGATCGAAGCGCTGACCGAGGCCACCGGTGACACGGCCCGCGTCAGTGCCCGGGCCTTGGACCGTCATGCCGCAGCCCACGACGCGTCGCACTTCCTGCTCACCCCGCAGGTGGTCGTCACTGCCCGCAACTCGGCCGAGGTGGGCCGGCTGTTCGCCGTCAGCGCCCGTCACCGAGTCCCACTCACCTTGCGGTCCGGAGGCACGAGCTTGTCGGGTCAGGCGGTGACGGACGGCATCCTCGTCGACGTCCGCAAGGGCTTCCGCACGACGCAGGTGCTCGACGACGGTGCCCGCATCCGCACCCAGCCCGGCGTGACGGTCCGCCGACTCAACGCAGAGTTGGCGCGCTACGGCCGCAAGATCGGTCCCGACCCGGCCAGCGAAAGCGCCTGTACGATCGGCGGAGTCGTCGCCAACAACTCCAGCGGCATGGCCTGCGGCACCGTCGAAAACACCTACCGCACACTGGATTCGATGGTGGTGGTGCTGCCGACAGGCACAGTGGTCGACACCGGCGCCCCCGATGCCCCGGGGCGGCTGCATCACGACGAGCCGGAGATCTTCACCGGCCTGCTGCGGCTGCGTGACCGGGTGCGTGCCAACCCGGCGTCGGTGGCCAAGATCCGCCAGCAGTTCGCGATGAAAAACACCATGGGTTACGGCCTCAACGCGCTGCTGGACTTCGACGACCCGTGCCAGATCCTGGCCCACCTGGTCGTCGGCAGCGAAGGCACGCTCGGTTTCGTCGCGGAGGTCACGCTGCACACCATCGCGGTACGCGGCCACACCAGCTCGGCTCTGCTGGTGTTCGACGACCTGGGCGCCGCCAACCGGGCGCTGCCTGACCTGGTGAGCACTGGGGCGGCCACCCTCGAGTTGATGGATGCGCGGTCATTGCGGGTCGGTCAGCGACTGCCCGACGCGCCGCCCCAGATCGCCACCCTCGATGTCAGCGGGCAGGCCGCCCTGCTGCTGGAATACCAGTCCACCGACCCCGACGAGCTGCTCGCCCGTACGCAGGCCGCGGCGCCGGTCCTGGCCGGCCTGCCGCTGCAGCGTCCCGCGGAACTCACCGCCGATGCGGCGGTGCAAGGCCGGTTGTGGAAGCTGCGCAAGGGTCTCTACGCGTCGGTCGCCGGTGCCCGCGCCTCGGGGACGACGGCGCTGCTAGAGGACGTGGTGGTACCGGTCGAACTGCTGGCCGACACCTGCGCGGGCCTCGACGAGCTGTTCGACCGCTATCGTTACCGGGAATCGGTGATCTTCGGTCACGCCAAGGACGGCAACATCCACTTCCTGCTCACCGACCGCTTCGCCGACGACGAGTCGCTGCGCCGCTACGCCGACTTCACCGACGACATGGTCGATCTCGTTCTGGCGCAAGGTGGTTCGCTGAAGGCCGAACATGGGACCGGCCGCGTCATGGCGCCCTACGTGCGCCGGCAGTACGGCGACGAACTCTACGACGTGATGGTGGGAATCAAGCGACTGATCGACCCGGCCGGGCTGCTCAACCCCGGCGTGCTGCTCGACGACGCACCCGACGCGCACCTGCGGCACATCAAGGTCACCCCGACCGTCGAGGAGGAGGTAGACCGGTGCGTGGAATGCGGGTATTGCGAGCCCGTGTGCCCCAGCCGCGATCTGACGCTGACCCCCCGGCAGCGAATCGTAGTCAGGCGCGCCATTGCCACCGCGGAATCAGAAGGCGACCACAAGCTGGCCGATGAGTTGGCCCGCTCCTATGAGTACCCCGGCCTGCAGACCTGCGCCGTCGACGGAATGTGCGGCACCGCCTGCCCGGTGCAGATCAACACCGGCGATTTGGTGCGCCGGCTGCGCCGCGAGAACCACACCCGGCTGGCGGAAAAGGGCTGGGCGCTAGCGGCCCGGCACTGGGGCGCGGTCAACCGGGCGGCCGGCACCGCGCTGACCGCTGCGGCCGCGATTCCCAGCGTGTTGCCCGCGACGGCAAGCCGCGCCGGCCGCGCCGTCGCTGGCACCGACACCGTGCCGCTGTGGTCGGCGGACCTTCCGCGCGGCGGCCGGAGCCGGCGCCGGCCGGCACCGGTGGGCGAACCGGACGCGGTGTACCTGCCGGCGTGTGTCAACGCGATGTTCGGCCCGGCCGGCCACGGCCCCGGTGTGCAGGACAGTGTCGAAAAGCTGTGCGAGCTGGCCGGAGTCACCCTGCTGACCCCAAGTGACGTCGATGCGCTGTGCTGCGGCACCCCGTGGTCGTCGAAGGGAATGGAGACCGGCTACCGCACTATGCGGGAGCGCACGGTGACCGCAGTCGTCGCCGCGACCCGTGGCGGCGAACTGCCGCTAGTATGCGACGCGTCGAGTTGTACCGAGGGTCTGGTGAAGATTTTGCGCGAAAGCGCGCCGCAGGTGCGGGTGATCGACGCCGTGACGCTGATCGCCGAGCGGGTGCTGCCCGGGTTGGCAGACCATCTCCGGCTGGATTCGCTGACGGTGCATCCAACCTGCTCGTCGACACAGCTCGGTGTGAACGATGCGCTACTGGCCATCGCCCGCGAGATCGCCCACGACGTCGCCGTGCCGCTGGACTGGGGCTGCTGCGCATTCGCTGGCGACCGGGGCATGCTGCACCCGGAGCTTACCGCGTCGGCCACCGCTGACCAGGCCGCGCAGATCCGCGAGCGCGACGCGCGCGGTCACGCGTCCTGCAACCGGACCTGCGAGCTGGCGATGACACGGGCGACGGGGAAACCGTACCGGCATGTCATCGAAATTCTCGCCGACCTGGTGGCCGCGGCTCCTGGGGCCCCCGCTCGGCCAATGCGCCCAGGAAGAACGTGAGGTGGGCCGGACGTTCGGCGCTCCGCCGCAAGCCACCTTTGAGCGTGGGGTTGGCGTGCCGTCCAGTCGGAGCTTGGCGACGGCGTCTCATGAAGCAGCTTCATTCTACGAGGGGCGGGCCCGGGCACTGGCACACTTTGCGGTGGACTCGCGCCCGTTAACCGGACCCGAGCCGATGTGGAGCGTGGATTAGTCACCCTGTCCGTCTAAGTTCTACGGCACACAGCTTGGACGTAAATGAACACAGATGTCTGACCAGTATCCGTTCCAGACGGAGATCGAGCAGATCCTGCGTAAGAACGCGCGCAGCCATTTCGCCAAACGGTTTCTCGGCATGCAGAGGGTCTGACCGCGCCAGACGCCGCAATTGGCGTGCGACGGCTGCACGCCGTTGCTCAAGCATTGCGCGGCGCTCTTCGAGGCCCATGCTGCGTACGTCCATCTCCATGATGGTCGCTTCTGCGGGTCATGGACTGGTGTCGGTTGGGAGTCAATTGTGCTGTCAGTGGCAGCGTGCCCAACGGCCACCTGCTACTGCGGCTGCGCTCAGCGGCGACGCCCGTGGCGAAGCCAATCGGTAAACAAAGGCCGGAAGCTGGGTGGATTGGCGGTCCGGCCGAGACGACAGCAGCTGTGCACGAGCACCGGCCGGTTTGCCTCAAAGGATTGCGAAGCTCCTTCGTACATTGGATGTCCACCCGGCAAGCCCGCGTAACCCTGACTAATCAACATCAGCTAAGACCTCGATTCGTGTCCCTACTACTGGTCAGCACCTAGGTGGAATCCACAGCTAACTTGATCGTAGCATTCTGGCGTGACTCTGCGCAGCATAAGGCCATAAAAATTGCCGTGTCCATGAACATTCGTTACCGACGACCGGCCTACGGATTTCGTATGTCAACATGGGGGATCTGATGCGCAGCTAACACTCTGAAGTTTGCCATATGTGAGCTCAGCTTAGTCTTTGTGTGCGTGGTCACCGTGTTGGCGCTGCTAGCTCTGTTTGCTACGCCTGCATCGGCGCGGAATGGGACGACCCAAGCCCACCCCCAACCGCAACCTGGAGACTCGACTGTGACGACCCTGCGCGCTCGTCGGCCTTCGAGGGTGCAGCCTCACCTCAACCTCGAAGTTGAGTGCGAATCAGCAGCGCCACCGCCGCGCGTCGCGTTTGCGCTGGTCAGAGCGATTTCCACCCCCATCCCCCCGACCTGCAGGTTTCTGACTGCCGAGCAGATGGAAGTTCAAGTCGAGGCACCGCCGCGGGGACGGCGTCCCGGGTGGCGGGGAGAGGGGTGTGGGCACCCCTCCTTTATGCGCACCGCATGGTGCTTAGCCCGCGTGCCGGTTATCGCATCGCGAAAAAGACCGGCAGGGCGGTCAACAGGACAATTAAGCAAACGAAAACGGCGATTTCCATCTTGCTCCCCCCGTGTTTGGCTACGGATCGAGGCTTTCGAAGACGGGGTTTTACCTATGACACGAGGGCAGGTGGCCCAAGGTTCATTCGCGCCCGTTGGGTGGTCGAACGGTGGCGTTAACATGCGCACGGGCTGCATCTTTGGAGATCAAGTGCAGCACATTGATGAAAAGGCCGACGAGCTTTCGCCTGACCACGGCGACATTGCGGCGTCCGCTGCGGCGCAAAAGCGGCCAGCATCACCCCACCACGATCGATCTTTTCCGCCCTCCCTCGTTTAAAAGGGCTCGCTACCGCCAGAACGGTTAGGTGGGGCTGAGGTCCTCACCCGGCAACGGCCGCCGAAGGCCGACGGAGGGCAACAATGACCGACGAGTGGATTCCCGCAGGCAGTTCCTTGAGATGCTAGGCGTCTCCGATAGCAACGAACGACGGCAGCGCAAAGAGGGCCGCCCCCTGGCCGCCGCACCTCTTCATCGGGGGCAAGGTGTATTACCGCCTCGCTGCCGTCGAGGATTGGCTGCGCGCACAGGAGGCGCTCTGCATGGACCAGGGCGACCAGGCTGAGCGGGAGCGGATGGCTCCCAACGCCCTCAGCAGTGACGGGGTCGGTGAAGAAGTTGTCTGAGACCACCGATCAGGGGCCGCCGGAAAAGATTACGGGATACGGCGGTGCGGCACCGGTCTACCTGGAGCGCGGCTGGGTGTCACCGTTACCACTGGAGTACAGGACCAAGGCCCCGCCGGAGGATGGTGGGTACACCGGTCACGACGCCAAGATCCCCACAGTGGACCAGCTCGGGAAGTGGATCGATAAGTACCCGAACGGCAACATCGCGCTTCGGCTCCCCCCTGGTGTCATCGGCATCGACGTCGATGCCTATCCTAAGAAGTCGAAGGACGGGAAGTCCGTTCGAGCGTAAGAAGGGCGACCAGACGCTCGCTGAGGCAGAAAAGCGGTGGGGGCCAGTACCTGCGGGCCCGAGTTCCACGGCTCGCGGCTAGGGTCCAAGTACTGCTAGATCAGCGAGAAGACCGTGCGTAAGTCAAATTCCCGGAAAGCTCAAGGCCGGCCGGCGTGTTCCGTGGCACGACGCCGCCTGGTCTGATAACTGAATTTGGCTAGCGGTCCCGGTCATGTGCCGGCGACCCGGCCTCCTCCAAATGACCGTAATTCCCTTTTGCATCGGCAGGACAATTCGAGTAGCGCAGTACTTACGCCGCCCCCCGCGCTACGGCGGATAGTTGGCCTCATGCGAGCCAACAAAAGCAAAACACAGACGGCGTTGGCGGTCCTATCGGCGATAGCAGTGGCCATTGGGCTGGCCATTTCGACGGCGTCCGCGGCGGGTGCAGACGAACACGACGATGCTTTTCTGGATGCCCTCAAGCGCCATGGCATCGTCCCGATCGGCGACCCGGCTGGGGTGGTGACATGGGCACACTGGGCGTGTGACCAATTGGCCCAGGGGGCAAAAAAGAGCATATCTTCGTATGGCTCAGCCAAAATGCGCCAAACGCGGATAACTCTGTGTTCCTTCGTACGGCTGCCC
Source organism: uncultured Actinomycetota bacterium (assembly GCA_963716505.1). Taxonomy (GTDB): domain Bacteria; phylum Actinomycetota; class Actinomycetes; order Mycobacteriales; family Mycobacteriaceae; genus Mycobacterium. Next base: position 218,894 of record CAVQTL010000007.1, on the reverse strand, counting down.
TTTACTATTGCCCGGAATACAAAAACAGGGCCGGCTGGTAGGGGCCGCCCAGCCGGGTTACGTATCCAACCGGTTTTGCGTCCCCTGCAGCTAGCGATGAGTAGCCGACCCGCCGCGTGTGTTACCCCGTTGCCCGCGTGAAAAAGTCAAAGCTTTGTTGCTTCAAGCGCTTTCAGACGAGCTCCATCGAGCGCAACTGCGACCGCTTCGAGGTCGTCGTCGAAAAGGTCGGCGTAGAGATCGAGAGTCATGGCCGCCGAAGCATGCCCCAGCATGCGCTGTACCGCCTTCACGTTGGCGCCCGCGCTGATGGCCAGCGAGGCCGCCGTATGCCGCAGGTCGTGCGGCGTCACCCTGGGCACCTTGGACTCGGTGACTGCTTTGGCGAACCACCCGGACACCGGGTGAGGACGGCGCAGGTGCTCACCGTCACCGAACAGCAGCTCTCCCCTGCCCTTGTTCTCGCACTGACGCGCCAGCAGCGGCACCAGGAACTCGGGTAGCGGGATAGTCCGCTGCTTGTGTGCCTTCGGGGTGCCGACGTGGATACCGGTGCCCGACTGCACTGCGTTCTCGTGGATGAGGCCGCGCTTGCGCAAAAGGTCTAGATCTGCGACCCGTAGGCCGATCACTTCGCCCCAACGCAGGCCGGTGTAGGCCAAGGTGAGCACCAGAGTCCCGTACCCACCGGCAGCGTCAGCCAGGGCGTCGACATCCTGATGCGTCAGATACACCGGTCTTTTGCGGGAGGTCTTGGGCAGCTTCAGGCCAGCAGCGGGATTCTTCGCAATGAGGTTGTCGGTGACAGCATCGGCCAGGATCTGTGACAGCACGTAGTGAGCGCGCTTGACCGTCGCGGGCTTAATCGCCTTGGCACCCTCAGTGCCCTGCCCCAGGTCCCCCAGCCACGCCTGCACCGCGGTCGGCTTGATTTTGCCGAGGGCCACGTTGCCCCAGCGCGGTTTGACCCGCACCCTCCATGCCGTCTCCATCACCGCATACCCGGAAGGCTTCAGATGCCCCTTCTGACGCCCGAGCCAGGCTTGCCCGAGGTCGTCCAGGTCCTGCGGGCGTCGGAGGGGTTGACGTACTCGCCACGAAGCTTGGCCACCTCGACTGTGTTGGCGAACCGCTCGGCGTCACGCTTGGTCCGGAAACCGCGCTTGTCGGTCTGCCGGTTGTCCGGGGTGCGGTACCGAACTCGGTACCGCTTACCCTGCTTGGTCTCGTACGCCTGCACGACTGCCATGCCCACACGCTACAAACGTAATGTGGGCAAAATGTGGGCAAAAGCCACGGGAGGCTACTTCGTGGACGGCGCTCGGACAGGTTCGCGGACTACTGGAGCGCCCGACTCGGCCGCTAGTCGTCTGAGCTGTGGAAACTAGAAGTCCCAGTCCTCGTCTTCGGTGTTGACGGCCTTGCCGATCACGTACGACGAACCCGAACCGGAGAAGAAGTCGTGGTTCTCGTCGGCGTTGGGGCTCAGCGCCGACAGGATCGCCGGGTTCACGTCCGTCTCGTCGCGCGGGAACAGCGCCTCGTAGCCGAGGTTCATCAAGCGCCTTGTTGGCGTTGTAGCGCAGGAACTTCTTGACGTCCTCGGTGAGCCCGACCTCGTCGTAGAGATCCTGGGTGTACTCCACCTCGTTGTCGTACAGCTCGAACAGCAGCTCGTAGGTGTAGTCCTTGAGCTCCTGCTGCCTGGCGGCGTCCTCCATCGCCAGGCCGCGCTGGTACTTGTAGCCGATGTAGTAGCCGTGCACGGCCTCGTCGCGGATGATCAGCCGGATCATGTCAGCGGTGTTGGTCAGCTTGGCCCGGCTCGACCAGTACATCGGCAGATAGAAGCCGGAGTAGAACAGGAAGCTTTCCAGCAGCGTGGAGGCCACCTTGCGCTTGAGCGGCTCGTCGCCCTTGTAGTACTGCATGACGATCTCGGCCTTGCGCTGCAGGTTGGGGTTCTCCTCCGACCAGCGGAACGCGTCGTCGATCTCGGCCGTCGAGCACAGCGTCGAGAAGATGTTGCTGTAGCTGCGGGCGTGCACCGACTCCATGAAGGCGATGTTGGTGTAGACGGCTTCCTCGTGCGGGGTCAGCGCATCGGGGATCAGGCTGACCGCTCCGACCGTGCCCTGGATGGTGTCCAGCAGCGTCAGGCCGGTGAAGACCCGCATGGTCATTTCCTTCTCGTGGGCGGTCAGCGTCCCCCACGACGGGATGTCGTTGGACACCGGAACCTTCTCCGGCAACCAGAAATTGCCGGTCAGCCGGTCCCACACCTCGGCGTCTTTTTCGTCCTGCACGCGGTTCCAGTTGATCGCCGAGACGCGGTCGATGAGTTTCATGTCGCCCACTGGAACCCCACTTCACCAGGATCTTTGGTTCGCCTATAGCGGTTCTATAGCCCGACACCGACACTACCCCTGGGGTGCGACAACCATCGGCAACACAACATCGTGTGTTGGCGTGTCGCGGGTTATCCCCGCGAAGCAACCGCCGCTTGCTGGCCGACCCCGAAGAACGTGTACTCGTCCATCTTGAATTTGCGGGTCGCCAGCCAGTACTCCCAGGTGAAGCCCGACCACAGCGCGCGGTTCACGCCGTGCTCGTCCAGATACCAGCTGCGGCAGCCACCCGTGTTCCACACCGTCCCGGCCAGATCGCGCTGGAGCTCCTCGTTGAACTGGTCCTGCGCGGCGCGAGTCGGCGCCAGCGCCTGCGCACCCAGTCGATCAGCGGCACTGATCGCGTCGGCGACATAACCGATCTGCGACTCGATCATGAACACCGCGGAGTTGTGTCCCAGACCGGTATTCGGCCCGAGCAGAAGGAACAGGTTGGGCACGTCGGCGACGGTGATGCCGCGGTGGGCCATCACTCCCTCGCGGTTCCACCGATCACCCAGGTCCTCCCCCTTGGCGCCCTTGATGTCGAGGTAGGTGTACCAGTCGGTCACGTGGAAGCCGGTCGCGCAGACGATGGCATCGACGTCGCGCTCGGTGCCGTCGACGGTCACGATGCCGTCGCGGGTCACCCGCGCTATCCCATCGGTGATCACTTCGGTCTTGGGGTCGGCGACGGCCTGATAGAAGTTGTCCGAGATCAGGATTCGCTTACAGCCGGCGCGGTAGGTCGGCGTGAGCTTTTTGCGCAGCGCCGGGTCGGAGATGTAGCGCCGCATGTTGGCCTTGTAGACAAGCTCGACGAACCGCACCAGCTGCGGGTGCTTGGCCAGGCCGAAGGCCCTTGCATCCAGTGCCCAATATGTCGCCGCTCGCAGCGCCGCGCGCACCCCCGGCACGTAAGCGAACGCGGCTTTCAGCGCGGGTGGAAAGGCGAAGTTGATGCGCGGCTTGATCCACGCCGGAGTGCGCTGGTACAGCTGCACCTGACCGGCGATCTTGACCAGCTCGGGAACCACCTGAATCGCACTGGCACCGGTTCCGATCACTGCAACGCGCTTCCCGGTGAGGTCGACGGTGTGGTCCCACTGTGCGGTGTGAAACACCGGGCCGTGAAAGTCGCTGAGCCCAGCGATATCCGGCAACGACGGAATGTGGAGCGCGCCCGCACCCGAGATGACGAACTGGGCGACGTACTCCTCGCCGCTCTTGGTGAACACGTGCCAGCGATACTCGGAGTCATCCCAGTGCGCGCGGTCGACATGCTGGCCGAAGCGAATGTTGGGCCTCAGGCCGTACTTGTCGGTGACGCCCTTGAGATAGCTGAGAATGTCCGGCTGATACGAGAAGACATGCGGCCAATCGGGTTTCGGCGCAAAGGAGAACGAGTACAGGTGCGACGGCACATCGCACGCCGCGCCGGGATAGGTGTTGTCCCGCCACGTGCCGCCGACGTCGTCGGCCTTCTCCAGAATCAGGAAGTCCACGCCCTGCTTCTTCAGGGCGATACGCCATCCCGAGTCCGGAGAAGCCGGTCCCGATGATGAGCGCGCGGGTGTGAACGGCCTTCTGGGTGGTGCCCTCGGCCGACTGCTCGGCAACGGTCATGTCGGCGATCTCCCCTACCTTCACCCGGGAACGGCGGTACCGGGTAAGTCGTCGGCCACCAGTCTATGCCCCGGATACCGCCACACATCTGACCAACCATTGGGTGTGCAAAGCATGGGCCCGCGAGACGGTTGTGCAGCCATCTCGCGGGCCCGGATCAGGCAGTTATCGGCCGGACGCGGCTGGGGTGGATCGGCGGTGCAGGACCAAAATGGTCGCCACGGTGAGGACGACCGAGAACGTTCCAAGCGCGATGAGGCTGCCCGTAGTGCCTCCGCTGAACGTGTCGCGGTAGGCAGACATCGCAGGCAACGTGGTGGTGAACCGGTCGAGATCGAGGTCTCGACCGAGCGCCTCGAATGCGTGACGGTTGGCCAAGCCGAAACTCATCAGGCGCCCCGGGGTTGTCATGTCATCGACTGGGACGATGGCGCCACCGAACAGAACCTGCGGGAAGCACAGCATCGGCAGGGCCAGGGCAGCCTGTGCCGCGTTGGAGACCGCGGCAGACGCCAGCAGTCCCAGCGCGAGCGCAGAGGTCGCCTCGATCACGATCGTCACGAACAGCAAGGCGTACACGTGCCAGCTCATCGCGGGAAGGCGCCCCAGCAACCGCAGCACGCCGAGGAGCACCGCGCTCACCGCCGCCAGCACCGGAAGCAGCGCCGCGACTTTGGATGCCACGTAGGCCCCGACGCTGAGGCCGGCCAACCGCTCTCGCCGGAACACCGGCATCTCTCCGACGATTTGGAGAAGGCCGTACGTGAGGCCGAAGAAGAAGCCATCGAAAGCGATCCAGAACACGATCTGGGCAGGCCCGACATCGGCTGCACTGCCGGGGTCGAATGCACCGCGCTTGAACAGAGTCGCCATCATCGCCGTGACCAGCACCGGTGAGCCCAGCAGGATGGCAAGGGTCAGCCGGTTGCGAAACAGGACATCAACGTTGCGCCGCGTCAAGAGCCACCATTGCCGCACTGCGCCCGTGTGTTTGGTCGCCAAGGGGTGGGCCGGGATGGCCGGTATGTCATCACCGCGCTCAGCTTCCGCCGTCCCGACGCTCTGCACAAAGCGCTGCGCCCAGATCTGCGGGGTGTCTTGCGAAGCGAGCCGTTCGTATATTTCCGTGAGATCCCGCACTGCGAAGTAGCTCCGTGCTTCGGCCGGACTGCCGCTGAACGCCAGGTGGCCATCGCGGGCCAGGAATATGACCCGGTCGCACTGATCGATACCCGCCGGCTCGTGAGTCGTGAGGACGACTGTGACGCCTCGCCTGCTGAGCGTGCGCAGCAGTCGCATCACGTCGGCCGCCGTCGACGGATCGAGCCCTGATGTGGGTTCGTCGAGGAAGAAGAGACGCGGCCGCGTCAGTAGCTCCACGGCGATGCTGGCGCGCTTGCGCTGGCCGCCTGAAAGTGCGCGAACCGGCACGTCAGCCCGATCAGCCAGGTCGAGGTCTCGCATGGTCTCCTCGACCACGCGGTCCGCCTCGGCTGCTGAAGTGTCCGCGGGCAGCCTCAGCCGGGCCGCGTAGCGCAGCGTGCGCCGAAGGGGCATCTCCAGATGGATGATGTCGTCCTGCGGGACGTACCCGATACGGGCATCCATCCGAGTTCGGGCTCCGCGAATGACACCGTCGTGCCAAACCTGACCGGCAGACGGCGGTTGAAGCCCTGCCAGTGTCTCCAGCAATGTGGTCTTCCCCGCGCCGCTTCCGCCCGCGATGGCGACCAACTCGCCCGGCTTCACCGTCAGCGACAGCTCCTGCAGGATCTGTTGCTCGCCGGCATGGCGGCTCACGTTGATTGCGTCGATTCGCCCGCCGTGCGCCGTTTCCGGTGCAACCTTGCGGCGTGTGCCCAACCGCGTGATGCTTTGCGGCTTGGTTACCAATTCGGTCATGATCTGTGGACCTCCGTGATTGCAGTACTCGCTTGTCAGGTCCAGATCATCGATCGGCCGCAAATGCACTGGCATGGGGCGATTGCCTCAAATCTGCAGATCCGATATCTCCACCGCGATTGCGGACGTGTTATCCGATCACGTGCCCGCATCGACTGGAAAACCGGCCAGACCCCGGTCGATCGCTGCGAGAGTCGCTTGCGTGCGGTTGTTGACACCCAATTTGGCGTAGACGCGCTCGACGTGGTTGCGGGCCGTCTTCTCCGCGATGAACAGCTCGGCGGCTATCTCACGGTTCGACCTGCCCTGCGCGACGAGTCGCAGAACCTCGACCTCTCGAGCGGTGAGCCCCCCCGAAAACGGGGCACGCCGCGATGACCGATGCCCGGCCGCCATCAACACGGCCTCCACCGACTCCGCGTCGAGGTGTCCAGCGCTCACTTCTCGGCGCAGTTGACCGGCCACATCGCTTGGATCGACCGCGGCCCGTTCTGGTCGCGGTTCGCCGAGTTGGTGATACGCGACGGCCGCGGCGAGCAACCGGTCCTGTGCGGTCAACTCGGCAGCGGCTAACCCTCGCGGAAAGCCAGACCCGTCGATCCGCTCCTCGTGCTTGGTTGCGAGCGACACCACCGACTCCAAGCCGTCGACTCGGCTCAGGATCCGCCCCGTCAGATACGGGTACATCCGAACCCGCTCCGATTCAGCCGTCGTGAGCGGTCCCCTCTTCTCCCAGATCTGGTTGGACACACCTAATTTGCCGAGGCCGTGCACGAGGCCCGCCCTGTAGAGCCGGATGACGTCGGCCTCCGGCATCCGTCGGTTCCGGGCAGCCGCGGCCGCCAGGTCGGCAACTGCACGTGAGTACCCTGGGGAACTCGGGCATTTGAGATCGACGAAATCTGCCATAGCCCTTAATAACTCGTCGATCTCGTCGCCGGTCAAGGTGCGGCCGCGATCGGGTGCCTGTGCCAACGTCGCTGTCCAGACATCGATTTCGAGCAGTCCGTCGACAATGCTTTCGGCGTTCTGCTCGAAGACGTCTGCCACCTCCGGGCTGAACTGCGTACCGCGGCGTGAACGCACCACGTCGACCGCCCGTTCGAGGCCACCTGCGCGAAGGTGAACTTCGACGACATCAGCCAGTCGGACGATGCGGATTTCGACCGGAATGTCTTCTCCGCGAGCACCGTTGGGCATCCCGGCGCCGTCCCACCGCTCGAAGATGAACGACAGAGCCTCACTAACCTGCGGGTCAAGACCCATCCGGTCGGAGAGCACCCCGGCCGACGTGCAATGCGAGTCGATGAGCTTGGCAACCCGGTTACGGGCGGTGAGCACAAAGGCAGCCGAGCGGATGCCGCGTTCCCAAGCCGGCAATCCACGCCCGACGTGGCCGACCATCAACCGCAGGAACGGCAGGCCGGTCATGTCCACCCCGTAAGTGTCGGCGCGGAAGGCGATGTCGTCACCGAAGAGTGCCGAGAGCTCGTGGGAGTCCGCGTGACATCCGATCCAGCCGACCAGATTGGCGTAGTACACCGTTGCCCGTTGTTGCGCGTCGAGTCCCATTTGCTCGGCGATGCGGGTCGCGATCAGCGAGGACCGGAGCATGTGTTCCATCGGCTGACCAAGACCGAGATCGATCGCCAGCGATATCGCCGCCAATAGCTCGGCTCTACGCAGGCCTTTTCCCGGGCCGCGCAGCGTCCGGGTCGGTTGCACGATCCTATTTTGCACCCGAACTCAATATCACCGGCGCGAACGGCCGGTTGACTGCGTCGCGGTTCGCTGCCCGTAGGCGTCGATTCTTGAGGCAGATGCCTCATGCGCCAGAGGGCCTTCGGGGCCGATCATTTCCGCATGACTAGCACCGGATTCTCCCGCGAGACCGTCCCGGTGAGTCAGCACCCGTGGGATACGGTGCTGACCGAGGGGCACGCGTCCTTGGTGAGGGCGCGACGTCTGTTTCGCTATCTACCCTCGGCGCCGCGATGCAAGGTGTGCAACAACCCGTTCGGCGGCCTAGCCGGCCGCGTTCTTGCCGCCGGTGGCTTCAGCCCATCGCGCAAGAATCCCAATTTGTGCGGCCGATGTTGCGATGCGCTGCCCGTCGGTGGCGCCGAGGTCGACGTCGCGATTCTGTTCGCCGACGTTCGCGGCTCTACAACCCTCGGCCAGCGCGGTGCTGCCGCTGACTTCGCATCGCTGCTCAATCGGTTCTACATCGCAGCGACACGCAGCCTTCTGCGACACGATGCAGTGATTGACAAGCTCATCGGCGATGAGGTGATGGCGTTCTTTGTGCGCGGCATCAGCGGTCCCCAATACCGGAACCGCGCCGTCCAAGCAGGCACCGACCTGCTCAAGGCGGTCGGTTACGGCAGCGACGAGGGACCGTGGCTCGAGTTGGGCGTGGCGGTCAATGCCGGCGTGGCGTACGTCGGCAACGTCGGGGGCGCCGTAGTCGACTTCACCGCTCTCGGTGACCCGGTCAACATCTCGGCACGAATGCAACAACACGCCGCAGGCGGAGAGTTACTCGTCGCATCTGGGGTCGCAGACGACCTGATGGCGGATGCGCCGCGGCGCGAACTGAACCTGCGTGGGCACGAAAACGCCATCGACGCTTTCGTCCTGGGCGCGTGACGCGTCGCCTGTCAGGCCACGGGTTGTTGCCGGCGCACCGCGGTGTGGATGGGCTGATCGGCGTCGATCTTGATGCCGAGCAGCTCACCGGTGCCGTAGATGGCCCCGACCATGATCGTCGTCAGGTGCGCGACGAATCGATCGGCCGCCATCCGGCGCGGGCTGTCGTCGTTGGCGCCCAACCACCAGTCGGTCGCCGACGCCGCGGTGCCGAAGATCGCAAACGCCGCCAGTTCGAACGCGGCCGGATCGAGCTCCATGTCCTCCAGCTCGCTGCTGACCATGTCGGCGATTGCGAGCGTGATGTCGCGACCCTTGTTCACCGTCGTCATCGCCGCCGCGGATTGATCGGCGAACCTGCCCTGCAGCAGAAACCGCACGACGTTGGGATGTTGATCGACCAACTCGACGTAATGCTCGACGCCCTGACCGACGATTTCGCGGGTGGAGTCCTTCTCCACGTTGACCGACGGGATGATCGCGGCCCACAACTCGTCCCGCATCCGTTCGCCGATCGCCTGGAACAGATCCGACTTGTCGGTGAAGTGCCGATAGATCTTCGGCTTGGCCGTGCCGGCCTCCTCGGCGATCTCGCGCAGCGACAACTCCGGCCCGAGTCGGTCGATGGCCCGGAAGGCGGCGTCGACGATCTCCGCCCGCACCTTCTTGCGATGTTCACGCCAGCGTTCACTGCGGGCGTCGACCTTGACGCCCGGTTCATGACCGGAGCGTGACCTCGGCCTTCCGCGCATTCGGATCACTGTACCCGCCCCGAGGTCTCTGACCTGCTCAGACCGTGCCGGAACACGCGATCGAGGGTGCGCAACCGGGTCCATTGGCCGAGGAGATGACCTGCACCGACTTCGGTACTATCTCTGCGACAGCGAAGACAATGAGACGAGAGTTATGACGCAGCGATACGACCTGGTCATCGCAGGTGGGGGGCCGTCGGGCTCGGCCGCCGCGTGGCAGGCCGCACAGACCGGCGCCAAGGTGGTCGTCCTGGACAAGGCCGACTTTCCGCGCGACAAACCCTGCGGTGACGGCCTGACCGCCCGCGCGGTCAGCTACCTGCAGAAGATGGGCCTCGCCGACGAGGTGGCGACGTTTCACCGGGTCAACCGGGTGACGGTGTTCAGCCCCAGCCAGTGGGAACTGTCCTTCCCGAAGCGCCCCGGCATGCCCGATCACGGTCACACCGTCAGCCGCACCCATCTGGACACGGTGCTGCTCAAGCACGCCGAGTCGGCAGGCGCTGAGGTGCGGCAGTCCGCGGAGGTGACCGGGCCCGAGCTGGACGCCAACGGCCGCGTCATCGGCGTGACGCTGAAGGGTGGCGAGAAGGTTTTCGGCGACGCGGTCATCGCGGCCGACGGCGCCTACTCCCCTATCAAGCGGGCGCTGAAGATCGACTCGGAGTACAACGGCTACTCGGCGATCGCGATCCGCTCGGAGATGCACGCCAACCGTCCCGACTCCGATTCGCTGGACATCTATCTGAAGCTGGCGTTCCAGGGTGACCAGCTTCCCGGCTACGGCTGGGTGTTCCCGATGGGCAACGGCGTGTTCAACATCGGGCTGGGCTACGTGAACAGCTACAAGAACTGGCAGTCGATCAACGCGACACAGTTCCTCGGCGAGTTCCTGCGGACGCTGCCCGGCGACTGGGAGCTGCCGCCGATCGAGGAGCTGAAGAAGAACAAGAGCGTGCGCGCGTGGCGGCTGCCGATGGGCTTCACCGCATGGCCGCCGTGGCGGCCCGGCGTGCTCTTCACGGGTGACTCGCTCGGCGCCGGAAAGCCGGCGTCCGGGGCGGGCATCTCCAAGGCGCTGGAGTCGGGCCTGGCCGCGGGCGAGTGCGCGATCGCGGCGCTGCAGAACGGCGGGCCCGACGACTTCACCAACTACGCGCAGCGGATGGAGGCGGCCTGGGGCAAGGAGTACAAGCGCGGCCGCTACTTCCACAAGCTGGCGGGGATCCCGGCCGTCGCGAACAACGGCATCAAGTTCATCGACAACGGCTTCTTCCGTGACCGGATGCTCAAGGCGCTGTACAAGAAGGCGCAGGGCCCGCAGCACAAGTACAAGTAGCCGGCCCCTAATCCCCTATCGGGTGCGGGAGCGATATCCCGAGGTCAAATCCGCAGGGTACGGGCGTGTGCCCCGTTTTGGCGACGGCCGCCGCGCCTGAGACTTAGCGGCATGAACACGAAGCGACTCATCGCCAGCGCCACCATGGCCCTGAGCCTGGCTATCGGACTGGCCGCCACTGCAAGCGCGACACCGGAGGACGACTTCTGGGAGTGCGTCGGAGACCACCAGGACACCGACGGCATCGGCGTCTGCTGTGTCTTCTACGGCGGCACCTACGACGAAAGTCGCGGCGAATGCTGGGACTACCCCGAGGCCACCGTCGAACAGGCCGACCCCGGGCCCAAGACCCCTCCGAAAAGGCCTGTGCTGACGCGCCTGCCTGACCTCCAGGCAGTCTCCGTCGCGTAGCGCGGCCGCCCGGCCGAGTGTGGGTCTGAATTGCACGACTACTCCGCACACCTTGCGTGCATCAGGCCCCACTCGGCCCCGAGGGTCATCAAATGTCGATGTCTTTGCTACGCGACCGAAGAAGGCCCAACGTGCGCACCATAGCTACTAAAATTCGATGGTGCGCAGCGCCGTCGGCGACTTGACCGCAATCAGAACCGCTCTGTCGGTCGTTGCCGCAATCTTGATCGGCTACCTCGCCGTCTTGGCTTTGTTGCCGCAGGTGCGCGACGGGTTGCCCGCTGGCATCAAGTGGTTCGGACAGCCGAATTCCGCCGCGACCATCGCGATCGTCGTCGTCGTCCTGGTTCTGCTCGGCGCCGCACTGTGGCGGTCAGGGGCCAATCGGCGTCCCGGTGCCCCGGTCGCGATCGTGGCCGGTTTGGCGCTGATCAGCGCCGCGTTGGGGTCTGGCCTCGTACTGGCGGTGCCACGACGACTCGCGTTGACGACTTGGGTTGAGCCCTGTCACACGCCAGCGCCTCTGGTGACGTCGTTGATACCCGCCTCTAGTGTTAGCCGTTCTGGCAGGCGGGTGCCGCGCCTTCGAGGTCGAAGCGATTCTTCTCGGAGTCGGTCAGCTCGCGCGGGTGTTGCGCGCAGCCCTCGCCGATCCAGTCGTCTCGGGCAACTTTGACATGTTCCTCAGGCGAATTTCGACGGATTTGGTCGTAAGACCTACATAGCGATAGACGAACTCCGGCCGGAGCCTGACCCCATATATCGCTCCTCCGGTCGAAAGTTCGGCAGTCACGAGATCTCCGCCGTCAGCGAGTAGTCGTCACAACATGCAGCTGACGCAATTTTCCACCTCGGTGCCCTGCAGCGCCATCTGACGCAGCCGGATGTAGTACAAGGTCTTGATTCCCTTGCGCCATGCGTAGATCTGCGCCTTGTTCACGTCGCGCGTGGACGCGGTGTCCTTGAAGAACAGCGTCAGCCTGAGCCCCTGATCCACGTGCTGGGTGGCCGCGGCGTACGTGTCGATGACCTTCTCGTAGCCGATCTCGTAGGCGTCCTGGTAGTAATCCAGATTCTCGTTGGTCATGTACGGCGCCGGGTAGTACACCCGCCCGATCTTGCCTTCCTTGCGGATCTCCACCTTCGACGCGATCGGGTGGATCGACGACGTCGAGTGGTTGATGTATGAGATCGACCCGGTCGGCGGCACCGCCTGCAGGTTCTGGTTGTAGATACCGTGCTTGCCCACCGACTCCTTGAGCTTGACCCAATCCTCTTGCGTCGGAATGCGAATATCCGCTTCGGCGAACAGTTCACGCACCTTGTCGGTCTTGGGCTCCCACACCTCTTCGGTGTACTTGTTGAAGAACTCACCCGACGCGTACTTCGAGTTCTCGAAGCCCTTGAAGTGTGTCCCGCGTTCGATCGCGATGCGGTTCGACGCCCGAATCGCGTGATACAGCACCGTATAGAAGTAGATGTTGGTGAAGTCGACGCCCTCTTCGGACCCGTAGAAGATCCGCTCCCGCGCGAGGTACCCGTGCAGGTTCATCTGACCCAGGCCGATCGCGTGGGAGTCGTTGTTGCCCTGCTCGATCGACGGCACCGACCAGATGTGGGTCTGGTCGCTCACCGCGGTCAGCGCCCGAATCGCCACCTCGATGCTCTGCGCGAAGTCCGGCGAGTCCATCGTCTTGGCGATGTTCATCGAGCCCAGGTTGCATGAGATGTCCTTGCCCACCTTGGCATAGGACAGGTCGTCGTTGAACACCGACGGCGTCGACACCTGCAGGATCTCCGAGCACAGGTTCGAGTGGGTGATCTTGCCCTCGATCGGGTTGGCCCGGTTCACCGTGTCCTCGTACATGATGTACGGGTAGCCCGACTCGAACTGCAGCTCTGCCAGCGTCTGGAAGAACTCGCGCGCCTTGATCTTGGTCTTGCGGATCCGCGCGTCGTCGACCATCTCGTAGTACTTCTCGGTCACCGAGATGTCGGCGAACGGCACACCGTAGACACGTTCGACGTCGTACGGCGAGAAGAGGTACATGTCCTCGTTCTTCTTCGCCAGCTCGAACGTGATGTCGGGGATCACCACCCCGAGCGACAGGGTCTTGATGCGGATCTTCTCGTCGGCGTTCTCGCGCTTGGTGTCGAGGAACCGGTAGATGTCGGGATGGTGGGCGTGCAGGTACACCGCACCGGCGCCCTGACGCGCCCCGAGCTGGTTGGCGTAGGAGAACGAGTCCTCCAGCAGCTTCATGATCGGGATGACGCCCGAGCTCTGGTTCTCGATGTTCTTGATCGGCGCGCCGTGCTCGCGAATGTTGCTGAGCAGCAACGCAACTCCGCCGCCGCGCTTGGACAGCTGTAGCGCCGAATTGATGGAGCGCCCGATGGACTCCATGTTGTCCTCGATGCGAAGGAGGAAACAGCTCACTGGCTCACCGCGCTGCTTCTTGCCCGAATTCAAGAAAGTCGGGGTGGCCGGCTGAAATCGGCCGTCGATGATCTCGTCGACAAGCTTCTCGGCCAGCATGGTGTCGCCTGCGGCCAGCGTCAGCGACACCATGACGACCCGGTCCTCGAACCGCTCCAGATAGCGCTTCCCGTCGAACGTCTTCAGCGTGTAGGAGGTGTAGTACTTGAACGCGCCGAGGAACGTCGGGAACCGGAACTTCTTGGCGTAGGCCCGGTCCAGCAGCGTCTTGACGAAGTTGCGCGAGTACTGGTCGAGCACCTCGCGCTCGTAGTAGTTCTCCTTGAGCAGGTAGTCGAGCTTCTCGTCGACATCGTGGAAGAACACCGTGTTCTGGTTGACGTGCTCGCGGAAGTACTGGTGCGCGGCTTCCCGGTCCTTCTCGAACTGAATCTTGCCGTCGGCGTCATACAGATTCAGCATCGCATTGAGCGCGTGGTAGTCCGTCTCGCCGGCGCCCGCAACGCGAGAGCCCGGCGCAGCGGTGGTTACAGGCTCTGCAGCTGTGACGGTTGGTGGCACGTCTGGTCCTTCCAGAATTCTTCCAAACCCGCGCGGACGGCTTCCACGTCGTCCGGGGTTCCCATCAGTTCGAAGCGGTACAGGTACGGCACGCCGCACTTGCGGGAGACCACGTCTCCGGCATAGGCGAACTCCGCACCGAAGTTGTTGTTGCCTGCCGCGATGACGCCGCGGATCAGCGAACGATTGTGCTCGTTGTTGAGGAAGGCGATGACCTGCTTCGGTACATAGCCCCCGTCGTTGATATCCGGTGTGGCGCGCCCGCCACCGTAGGTGGGCAGCACCAGCACGTACGGCTCGTCGACCTCGATGCGCCCGTGCAGCGGGATCCGGATGGCGGGCACACCGACCTTGTCGACGAATCGGTGGGTGTTTTCCGACACGCTGGAGAAGTAGACGAGATTGCTCATCTGATTCTCCTTTCTGCCTGTCGGAACGGCGCTTATGCGGTGAGTACCCCGGTACCGCTCAATGCCTTGATGCGATCGGGACGGAAGCCCGACCAGTGGTCGTTGCCTGCCACCACGACGGGTGCCTGCAGGTAGCCAAGCGCCATGACGTAGTCACGGGCCTCGGAGTCGAGGGTGATGTCCACCTTCTGGTAGGCGATGCCCTGCTTCTCCAGCGCCTTGTAGGTGGCGTTGCACTGCACGCATGCCGGCTTGGTGTACACGGTGATGTTCATCTGCGGTACGGCTCCTCTGCGAACGGAACTAGACACTGACTGGCAACTGATCGGGTAATGCTCCTCGCTGAGGTTCAGCGATCCGCGGGCCCTCAAAATTCCAGTCGTCGGGGCTGCTTGGCCGACTTGTCGGGGGACCGATTCCGCCGGGTTCTGCGCTCCGGCCGGCCTCCGAACCGTGGGGGTCTGTCGGTGCGCCAAACACTACACCTAGTGTCCGACATCCAGAACGGATACCACATCTTCTAAACAACATTTATGGAATTCCCTGGTCGTAAGCGCGTCTACGGCAAAACCCTCGGCGTGTCGCACGTCACATTCAGGGTGTGTCGCCTGTCAACCACTGGTTTACCACTGGGCACCGACAACCACGCCGGCCCGGATCGTCACGGTGACGTAACAGCAAAGCCGCTCGACGGTCTCAATCTGAGCGCAGCAGCGCGGTCTCTGCCATGTCGCGCAGCCACGCCTCTGCGCGCTCGAGCGTCCACCCGTTGTCATCCATCATCGTGAAGAACCCGGAGTAGCCGAAGTAGAACCACAGGATGTCGCCGGCGTCCTCGGTGGTCAACCCGGGTTTCAGGGCGCCGAGGTCGGCGAGTCGGCGCGCGACGATATCGGTGCCAGCCCGATAGCGCTCCGTCGCAAGCCGCAGGCTGGCGGCCGCGGCGTCGTCCAAGGGCGCGGTGGTGATGACGATCTTCATCACGTCGCCCCACTCTTCGCGCATATGCCGCACCGAGGAAGCGGTGATTCTAAGCACGTCGTGGGCGGTCTCCGCCGAATTGACTGCGCGGTACGTCTCTTCCACGATCGGGGCCTGGCTCCATATGTCCACCAGGGTGTGCAGTAGACCCTGCTTGCCGCCCGCGGTGGCATACACCGTGGCAGGAGACACCCGAGCCAGCGCGGCGATGTCGTCGACCTTGGTCGCCGTGTACCCACGCGAGGCGAAGAGTTCGCGGGCGGCCGCGATGATGGCGCGCTGCGTCGCCGCGGCGTATTCAGCACGTCGCGACACCGTCGCTTTCTCCGTCACGACTACCAGACTAGCGCTCTACTCAATTGAGGTCTACTCTCTTCATTGGAGTTCTGACTCCAACTACTAAATGACTACTCTTCCGAAGGACTCGCATGACGATCGACACCCTCTCCTCGACGCGTATCCCCCTGCCAGAATCCCCGGTCTTTGAGGCGGCGACCCGGCTGTGGAATGGCGCTGTGTCACGACGCCCGGCGGCCGTCGTCCGGCCGACATCACGCATCGAGGTCCAAGCGGCGCTGCGCCATGCCCGCGATTCCGGCATGCCCGTCTCCGTTCGCGGCGGCGGGCACGACTGGGCCGGACGGGCGCTGTGCACCGACGGACTGGTCATCGACATGTCGCTGATGCGGCGCGTCGAGGTGGATGTCGCGTCGAGGACCGCATTCGTCTCCGGCGGGTCGACGGCCGCTGATGTGGTGGCCGCGACGGAGGCAGTCGGACTCGTGCCGGCCACCGGAACCTACGGCGGTGTCGGGATCGTCGGCCTGACGCTCGGCGGTGGATATGGGCCACTCAACGGCGTCGTCGGGCTCGCACTCGACAACGTCACCGGTTTCGAGGTGGTTCTCCACGACGGAATTGCGCTGACCGTTGACGAGCAGCACGAGCCCGATCTTTTCTGGGCACTGCGCGGAGGTGGCGGCAACTTCGGTGTGGTCACCGGCATGCGCGTGTGCCTACACGCGGTCAACACGGTCGTCGCGGGATTCATCGCGTTTCCGTGGCACCAGGCCGAGCAGGTGCTGCGGCGCTACGACGCGCTGCGTCCGTCGATACCCGACGAACTGACCGTCCAGGTCGGAGTTCTGCCAGGTCCGGACGGCCAGTCCGTCGTTTTCCTGGCACCGACGTGGGCTGGTGACGCCGCAGCCGCCACCCCGTGGGTCGAGCGGCTCAAGAGTCTGGGAACGCCGGTGCTGGCCGACGTCGGGCAAATGCGGTACAGCGCGATGCTCGGGCAGTTCGACCCCTACGTCGTCACGGGTCGCCACTACGAGCTTCGTACCCGGACAGTGGATTCCTTCAACGACGGCGTCATCGACACACTGTTGCAAGCAGGTGCTTCAAGAACGTCGCCCTACAGCGGCATCGCCATCCATCACTTCCACGGCGCGGCCACCCGCGTGCCGCTCGGCAACAGCGCGTTCGGCATCCGTTCCGAGCATCTCGTCATCGAGATCGTCGCGGCGTGGGACCCCGCCGATGACGTTGCGCCGCACCGCCGTTGGGCCGACACCGCCTATTACGAGCTCGCGCCGCACAGCCTCGAAGGCGGCTATCCCAACCTCATCGGACCCGAGCAGGCCGGACAGGCCGACGCCGCATACGGCCCGAACGCGGACAGGCTCGTCGAGATCAAGCGTCGCTACGACCCCGACCGCGTCTTCACTGCGACGCCGCTTCCGGCTAGGTGAGCTCAGCCGACTTCGGCGGCCAGCTTGCCGACGATGTCGCGCAGGTTCGCGACCACCTCGGCATTCTCCCGCGGATGCTTTCCGTCGAGCGACTTGGCCGGCACCGACAGCTTGAGGTCCTCGACGATTCGCGGGCCCGCGATCCCGAACGACTTGCGGGTCTCGTCGTGTGCCCACACGCCCCCGTACTGTCCCAGCGCCGCGCCGACTACCGCCGTGGGCTTGTCCTTCAGTGCGCTATTGCCGAACGGCCGTGACAGCCAGTCGATCGCGTTCTTCAGCACACCGGGAATGCTGCCGTTGTACTCAGGGGTGACGACGAGCGCGGCGTCGGCGTCGCCCGCGGCCTTCCGCAGCGCGACGACGGAAGCGGGTACGTTCTCGTTGTCGATGTCTTCGTTGTAGAACGGCAGGTCGCCCAGCCCCTCGAACACCGTCACCGCGACCCCGGCCGGAGCCGTCTCCGCGGCCAACTCGGCCAGCTGCCGGTTGATCGATGCGGCCCGCAGGCTGCCCACTAGTGCCAAGACGTTGACGTCCGCCATTCCAAGTTCCCTTCGATGTGTTCATGTCTAGCTAGCCAAACGCAGAGGACCCTCGTAATCCATCCTCGCATGGCACAAACGGACTGCGGTCCGATTTATTCCACTGTGCGTTAAAGTCGAAGTGGTGAGCCTCGAGCAGCTCGGCGGACTGCCGGTATCCGCTC
Source organism: uncultured Actinomycetota bacterium (assembly GCA_963716505.1). Classification (GTDB taxonomy): domain Bacteria; phylum Actinomycetota; class Actinomycetes; order Mycobacteriales; family Mycobacteriaceae; genus Mycobacterium. Next base: position 200,973 of record CAVQTL010000007.1, on the reverse strand, counting down.
CCCAGGAGCGGGGCGACGCGGCGCGCAACCGAATCCTTTTGCTCGATGCCGCCCGCAGGCTCATCGCCGAACGCGGCGCCGAAGCCGTCTCGATGGACGATATAGCCGCGGCGGCGGGGGTCGGCAAGGGCACCGTGTTCCGGCGGTTCGGCAGCCGGGCCGGGCTGATGATGGTGTTGCTCGACGAGGACGAACGGGCCATCCAGGAGGCGTTTCTCTTCGGGCCCCCGCCGCTCGGGCCGGACGCGCCACCACTGGAACGCCTGCTGGCCTTCGGGCGTGAGCGCCTGTGCTTCTCACATACTCACTACGCACTCCTCTCGGAGGCAGGGCGGGATCCGGAGACCCGATACGGCGCCCCGGCCATGGTGCTGCACACCCATGTCCGGCTGCTGCTCGACACCGCGGGCAGCACCGGTGATCTCGACGCGCAGACCGACGCTCTGCTGGCGCTGCTCGACGCCGACTACATTCATCACCAGCTCACCGACCGTGGCGAAACACTGGAATCCCTTGGTGACAAGTGGGAGAGCTTGGCGCGCAAGCTCTGTGGCACGTGAGCAACTGGATCCTGCACGTCGACCTCGACCAGTTCCAGGCTGCGGTCGAGGTGCGCCGCAACCCCGACCTCGCGGGCCTGCCGGTGATCGTCGGCGGCAACGGTGATCCCACCGAGCCGCGAAAGGTCGTCACCTGCGCGTCGTATCCGGCACGCGAATTCGGTGTGCACGCCGGGATGCCGTTACGAACCGCGGCACGCAAATGCCCCGACGCGGTGTTCCTGCCGCTGGACACGGATGCCTACGACGAGGCCTCAGAAGAGGTGATGGCCCTGCTGCGCGATTTCGGCCACCCGGTCGAGGTCTGGGGCTGGGACGAAGCCTACGTCGGCGCCGAGCTGACCGATTCCGACGACCCGATCAAGCTGGCGGAACAGATTCGCGAGGTCGTCGCCGCAGGCACCGGCCTGTCGTGTTCGGTCGGCATCAGCGACAACAAGCAGCGAGCGAAGGTCGCCACCGGATTCGGCAAGCCTGCAGGCATCTATCAGCTGACGGAATCCAACTGGATGGCGGTCATGGGCGACCGCGACGTCGACGCATTGTGGGGTGTGGGGCCGAAGACCGCCAAAAAGCTTGCCGGGCTGGGCATTACCACCGTCGCCGACCTCACCGCGACCGATGCGACGCTGCTGACGTCGACGTTCGGGCCGACGACCGGCCTGTGGATCCTGCTGCTGGCCAAGGGCGGCGGGGACGCCAACGTCAGCGCCGAACCGTGGGTGGCCCGCTCGCGAAGCCACGTCGTCACGTTCCCCGAAGACCTGACGGAGCGCGCCGAAATCGATGCGGCCGTGGTCGATCTCGCCAGGCAGACCATCGCCGAGATCGTGGACCAGGGCCGCGTGGTCACCCGGGTGGCCGTGACGGTGCGCACGAAGACCTTCTTCACCAGGACGAAGATCCGCAAGCTCCCGACGGCAGGCACGGACGGTGAGCTCATCACGCAGACGGCACTGCAGCTGCTCGACCAGTTCGAGCTCGACCGTCCCGTCCGGCTGCTGGGGGTGCGGCTTGAGCTCGCGCCGCCGCCGGGCGGCTACTGAGTCACACCCGGGCAATACCCTCGGCACATGCTGAACACGATCGCCATCCGCGGATACCGCTCGCTGCGTGACGTCGTCGTGCCGTTGACCGACCTCACCCTGGTGACGGGAGCCAACGGCACCGGTAAGTCGTCGGTGTATCGCGCACTGCGACTGCTGGCCGACTGCGGCCGCGGCGAGGTGATCGGGTCGCTGGCGCGCGAGGGCGGGCTCGAGTCGGTGCTGTGGGCGGGCCCGGAGACCACCGGCGGCGCACGCCGCACGGGCATCACCGAGGGCACCACGCGTACCCGGCCGGTAGCGCTCGAACTCGGGTTCTCCTCCGACGATTTCGGCTATCTCGTCGACCTCGGCCTGCCGCAGTTCGCCGGCCCGGGATCGCTGTTCGCCCGTGATCCAGAAATCAAGCGCGAAGCGGTATTCGCCGGTCCGCGCATGCGGCGCAGTGCGACGCTCGTCCAGCGCGGCCGGGACTATGCCGAGGTGGCGTCGGAGTCGGGCCGCGGGTTCACCGAACTGACGCGTGCGTTGCCCGCCTTTCGCAGCGTGCTCGCCGAATACGCGGGCGGGCTGCCTGAGCTGGCCGCGGTCCGAGACCGGTTGCGCGGCTGGCGGTTCTACGACGGGTTTCGGGTCGATGCGGCGGCTCCGGCCCGGCAACCGCGGATCGGAACGCGCACGCCCGTGCTGGCGGACGACGGCGGCGACGTGGCCGCAGCGATACAGACGATAGTCGAGGCGGGCTTCGAAGACCTCGAACGCGCGGTTGCCGACGCGTTCGACGGCGCGACGTTGTCGATCGCGGTCACCGACGGCGTTTTCGATCTGCAATTGCAGCAACGGGGCATGTTGCGGCCCTTGCGGGCGGCCGAATTGTCCGATGGCACATTGCGGTTCCTGCTGTGGGGTGCCGCGCTGCTGAGCCCAAGCCCGCCGTCGCTGATGGTGCTCAACGAGCCCGAGACGTCATTGCATCCCGACTTGGTGGCGCCGCTTGCGGCCATGATCGCTGCGGCGGCGCGGACCACTCAGGTGGTGGTCGTGACCCATTCGCGGACGCTGCGCGAGCACTTGGCCGCCGCGGATGCCTCGGAGCTCGAACTGTGCAAGGAGTGGGGCGAGACACGCATAGTCGGCCAAACCACGCTCACCGCGCCACCGTGGGACTGGGGCAAGCGCTAGAGCTCAAACGTCGCGGTCACCGAAGGCCAGGCCGCAGCGCGCGGCTGAACACCACATTGGCCTGCCGCATCGCGACGCTGTAGGGCCACCACGCCGCGCGCTTGAACAGGTAGAGCGCGCGGATGTCCGGTGAGGTGTAGATGAGGAACCTGTTCCTGGCGACGCCGCGCAGGATCCGGTCGGCGACGTGTTCTGGCGATACCGCGTGTCCCGCGAACCGGTCGGTCCACTTCTGCACGTCGGGATTCTCGCGATCCACGCCAGCGATCTGAACCGTCTGCACCAGTGGGGTTTTCACCGCACCGGGCACCACCACCGACACGCCGATGCGCTGCCGCGCCAGGTCGAAGCGCAGCACCTCGGAAAGGCCCCGCAGGCCGTACTTGCTGGCGCTGTACGCGGCGTGCCACGGCAGTGCGACCAGCCCGGCGGCCGAGGACACGTTGACCAGATGACCACCGCGGCGCGCCTCGACCATCGGCGGCAGGAACGCCTCGATGACGTGGATCGGCCCCATCAGGTTGATGTCGATCATCGACTTCCATTGGTCGTGGGTCAGCCGGTCGACCGTGCCCCACGCCGAGACGCCCGCGATGTTCATCACCACATCCATGGCGGGATGGTTGGCGTGGATGTCGGCGGCGAACTGGGTGACCGCGTCGTAGTCGGAGATGTCGAGCGCGCGGTGCTCGGGCACCTTCGCGCCCAGCGCGAGGGCGTCGGCCACCGTCGTCGCCAAGCCCTCCGCGTCCCGGTCGGTGAGGTACAGCTCGGCGCCCTGTGCGGCCAGCTTCAGCGCGGTCGCACGGCCGATGCCGCTGGCGGCGCCCGTCAGGAAGCACCGTTTGCCGTCAAAGCTGTTCTGCGCCATTGCGGTGACCTTACTGACCTAGGTCGCGCGGAGGTCGGCGCCACCCCACAACCCGGTCACCCACAGCCGCTCGAGCGCGTCGACCGCACGATTGGGGTCGATCCCTCGGCCGACGAACGAGCTGTCCTGGGTCAGCGTCATCGTCGTCGCCGCCGCCAACGTGCGGACCAGTGCGGGCAGGTCGTCGGAGATCGGTCTCGCCTCGGAATCCTGTTCGATCAGGGTGACGATCTTCTCGATGATGCCGTCCGCGAAGTCGTCCATCATTTCCCGGATCTGCGCATCGGTAATGCGGGCCCCCACGCAGGCACGCATCACCGGGTCGTTGGTCGCGTACACCGCGGCGGCACTGCCCACCATTCGCTTGGCGAAGTCCAGCGGCGTCTCCCCCGGTTCCCGGGGGGCGAAATGGTGGGTGAGGCTGTCGAGCAAATCGCTGGCGTCGGCCAGGATCACCGCGAGCACCGCGTATTTCGAGTCGAAATAGAAGTAGAAGCCGGACCGCGCGACACCGGCCCGCTCGCTGATGGTGCTGACCGACAGGTCGGCGAAGGAACGTTCGTGGAGCAGCTCGCCGACCGCGGCGACGATAGCGTCGCGCTGACGATCGCCACGGCTGCGACGAACCTCCTGCGGTGCGGATTCAGCCGTCATGGCAGTAGACCTTCGCATTACTGTCCGTCACGTCAAAACTTGACATGCGTCAAGTCTGCCATTCAGGATGAACACAGGAGTGACAACGGCCACAGTCTTTCTGCTTCAGGAGCATTTGAATGCCGACGATCAGCACCAAGGATTACGTACTCGACAAGGCCAAGCGGCGCATCACGACCTCGCCGATGCTCACGGTCCCGGGTATGGGTCTGCTCGAGAAGCGGCTCCTGGATCGCCAGTGGCCCGAGCACTCGTGGGCCGAGCCGCCGCCAGGGAGCGATCTCAAGCCCGTGATGGGCGACTCCGGGCTGCCCATCGTCGGCCACATGATCGAGATGTTCCGGGGGGGACCCGACTGGTGGCTGCACCTCTACCGGACTCGTGGGCCCATGGTGCTCATCGATTCGCCGATCATTCCGTCGGTCGCCGCGCTGGGTCCCGATGCGATCCAGGCCATCTACTCCAACCGCAACAAGGACTTCTCTCAGCAAGGCTGGGTGCCCGCCATCGGACCGTTCTTCAAGCGTGGCCTGATGCTCCTGGACTTCGACGAGCACATGTTCCACCGCCGAATCATGCAGGAGGCGTTCGTCCGGACCCGGCTCGCCGGCTACACCGAGCACGTCGACAAGGTGGTTTCCAAGGTCATCTCCCAGGACTGGGTGGCCAACGACCCCCGCTTCCTGTTGTATCCGGCGATGAAGGAACTCACCCTCGACATCGCGTCGATGGTGTTCATGGGCCATGAGCCGGGCACCGACAAGGAACTGGTCACCAAGGTGAACCGCGCCTTCACCGTCACGACGCGCGCAGGCAACGCGATCATCCGCAAAAGCGTGCCGCCGTTCACGTGGTGGCGCGGCCTGAAAGCCCGCGAGTACCTGGAGAGCTACTTCTCCGAGCGCGTGAAGGAGCGTCGCGGCAAGGACGGCAGCGATCTCCTTACCGTGCTGTGTCAGTCCGAGGATGAGGACGGCAACAAGTTCTCCGACGAGGACATCGTCAACCACATGATCTTCCTGATGATGGCCGCCCACGACACGTCGACGTCCACCGCGACGACGATGTCGCACTACCTGGCCGCCAACCCAGAGTGGCAGGAACGCTGCCGCGACGAGTCGGACCGGCTCGGCGACGGTCCGCTAGACATCGAGGCGCTGGAGAAGCTCGAGTCGCTCGACCTGGTGATGAACGAGTCGATCCGGTTGGTGTCACCGGTGCAGTGGGCGATGCGCCGGACGGTGCGCGACACCGAACTGCTCGGCCACTATCTGCCCAAGGGCACCAACGTGATCGCCTACCCGGGGATGAACCACCGGCTCGAGGAGATCTATCCCGACCCGTACAAATTCGACCCGGATCGCTTCGCAGAGCCGCGCAACGAACACAAGAAACATCGCTACGGTTTCACGCCGTTCGGCGGCGGTGCGCACAAGTGCATCGGCATGGTGTTCGGCCAGCTGGAGGTCAAGACGATCATGCACCGGCTGCTGCGCCGGTACCGTCTCGAGCTTCCCCGGCCGGGATATCAGCCGCGCTACGACTACGGCGGCATGCCGGTGCCGATGGACGGAATGCCGATCGTGTTGCGGCCCCTGCGTTAGGACGCGCTCAACAGCCGGTTGGCACACGCGATAACGGCGCTCAGCGCCGACTGCGTCGCGTCCTCGTCCAGTCCCATCGCCCATTCGGCGTGCGCGCCGTCGCTCCCTCGGATGAACGTCGCCGTTGCATCGCCGCTCGGAAACTGGTGGAAGGCGGTCATCTCGACGGGGATGCCGTGCGCGTAGAGCATCTCCGTCAGGGCTGCGACGGGGCCCGACGCCGCCGCCGAGGCGACGCTGATCCGGTCGCCGACCGCCAGGGTGGCCTGGAAATTGCGCGGCTGCGGACCCAGCCTGGTTGCGGGGCATTCCTTGTCGGTGCAGGTCCACTGGCCCAGCCGCAGCGGGCCGGACGTGGGCGCATACGTGCTGTTGAAGATTTCCCAGTCCGTCAAGGACAACGCATCAGCCTCCCTGCGCAGGCCCGGTGGCAACGGCGCGGTGAAATAGCCCGCGACGGACGGTGCTGCGCTGGTAGCGGATTGTGGTGGAGAAGTCATGTGCCGGTCTTCGCTTGCTAGAAGGATTGACCGACGACGTAGCAATGACCCACAGCGAGGGGTCGGTCTGGATCAGACCCCGCTGGGGATTGCTACTACGAGTCGTCTCGGCACGTCACGAATGCTAGCCCTGCCCGAGGAGCGGGCGCAAACGCATTTGGGCTTTCGACACGCTTTAGGAGAGCGCACGGTCGAACAACGGGACGAACGGCTCATGGTCGACGGTGCCGCCCCTGCGAAGCGGCATACTGTCGTGTGAGGCCGTGTACCACTCCGTGCGCGAGATGGTGCCGAGGTCGAGCCGACGGCCGCGAAGCGTGGTCACGATGTGCAGCATCAACGTGCCGGTTCGCCCGTTGCCTTCCCGGAACGGATGAACGTAGTTGTAGTCGGCGTAGAGCCGGGCGAGCTGAGAGGCGAGCGCGTCGTCGTGGTTTGCCGGGTCGTCGGCCACCAATGCGCGCGCGGTCCCCTCGACCAGGGCCGCTCTCCGCTGCACCGACGCTCGGCGGGCGAACACATCGTCGCCGAGCCGCAGTTCGGTGACCCGAAAGTCGCCCGCCCAGCCGTAGACGTCGGCGAACAGCTGCCGGTGGATGGCCCGAACGTCGAGATCGTCGGCGCCGACGTCGCCGTCTGCGAGCCTGCGGTGCCAGCCCACGAGTCGCCCCGCGGTCGCGACGAATTCGAGGTCGGTCAGCGTCTCGTGGCGTATCTGCTCCGAAGTTGTTGCGCAGCAACGTTGTTCCCGGAATCAGGTAGGGCGGCCGGCGGCGGTGGCTTCGCCGGGCCGTTTCCGCCGTCCGCTTGACCGGGTAGCGGGATTGATACGCCGCCAGATAGTCGACGAAGGTGACATCGTCGTTGACCAGCGCCACCAACGCGTCGACCTGTGCGGCGGTAGGCCGCCAGCCCTCCAATGCCTCGGCGGCGATCGTCTGGTCGACGCAGTGGCGCATCGGCTGCGGGAGCCGGTCGGGGGCGGGCACGGCGTTGATTGTGCGAGCAGGCACCATTGCCGTCAATGACTTGGTGGGATGCCGCGTTCCTCGCCGCGGCCGGTGTCGTAGGCGGGCTGACCGGCAGCATCGCCGGACTGGCGTCGATCGCCACCTATCCGGCCCTGCTGGTGGTGGGCTTACCGCCGGTCACCGCGAACGTGACGAACACGGTGGCGATGGTGTTCACCGCGATCGGCTCCGTCTGGGGCTCCCGACCCGAACTGAAGGGCCTTGGCCCCTGGCTCAGGCGGATCCTTCCGGTCGCTGCGGTCGCGGGCGCGATAGGTGCTGTGCTGCTGCTGTCCACCCCGGCGGGCGGCTTCGAGAAGATCGTGCCGATCCTGCTCGGTGGCGCCTCGCTTGCCATCGTGATCCCCCGCGGAGGCGATGGGGATGCGAAAGTGGCAAGCCACCGGCGGCACACCGCCACGATTCTGCTCGAGTCGGTGGCGATCTTCCTGATCTGTATCTACGGCGGTTACTTCGGCGCCGCAGCGGGTGTGTTGTTGATCGCGCTGCTGCTCCATGTCGGGCACGCCTCGCTGGCGCATGCCAACGCGTCCAAGAACGTGATCTCCGGCGTCGCGAACACCGTTGCGGCCCTGATTTTTTCGTTCGCCGCCCCGGTGCATTGGCCCTCTGTCTTCGCGCTCGGACTCGGCTGTCTGATCGGCTCCAGGTTGGGACCTGTGGTCGTGCGGCACGCGCCGCAGGGTCCGCTGAAGATCCTGATCAGCGCCGCCGGTGTGGCACTGGCGGTCAAACTCGGGATCGACGCGTACAGCTAGTCCAGCTGAAACGGGCTGTCGCCCTTGGCGACCCGGGTCCCCATGTCGATCAGGCTCTGCGCGTTGGTGTGCAACGCCTCGCCCGCCTCCCGGCTTGCCATACCCATCAAATAGCGCGACCAGGTGCCCTCGATGACGACGCCGAGCTTGAAGCATGCCATCGCCGCGTACCAATCCAGTCGCGATGTCCTGCGGCCGCCTGCGGCCCAGTACGCGTCGAGCAGTTCTCTGCGGCTTGCCAACCCGCCGAGCGCGGCGAGCGCTCCCCCGGCGGTGATCGTGCTCGTATGCAGTGGCCAGGTGATCAACATCCACCCGAGATCGAGCAGCGGGTCGCCGATGGTGCACATCTCCCAGTCGACGAACGCCGCCAGCTCCGGTCTGTCCCGGCGCAGCAGGACATTGCTCAGATGCGGGTCGCCGTGCAGGATTCCCGGCTCACCGTCGGGCGGCAGGTTGGTCTGCAGCCACTTCGCGAGGTCGGTGACCGCAAGCGACTCGGGATCGTAGTGGTCGTGCCGGTAGCTCTCGAGCAGCCGGAGAAACTGCGGAACCTGGCGCTCCAGAAAGGATCCCGGCCGTTTGAGCTCCGCGAGCGGCTTGCCCTCCCATGCGACGTTGCCCAGCTGTGCGAGGCTCGCGGCGTAGGACAGACCGACGTCGTGCCGCAGCCCCGCATCACGGACATAGGCCTCGGACATGTCGCTGCCCGGGTTGAAGCCGTCGATCTCCTCCATCAGGTAGAAGACCACCCCGAGCACGTCGAGGTCTTCGCAGCCGGCGATGAAGCCGGGGTGCGGAACCGTCGTGCCCGCGAGCGTGCGCAGCGCTGCGATCTCACGCAGCATCGTCTTGTCGCTCGTCGGCCGCGGATGAAGGGGCGGGCGCCGCAGCACCATCGGACGCCCGTCGATGTGCAGCCGCACCACGATGTTCTGGGTACCGCCGGTCAGCGGCGCGACGTCGGTGACGGTCGAGCCAAGACCCTGCTGCCGCACCCAAACCTGCACGGCGGCTTGGTCGGCGTCGCTCAGTGTCGGCAGCTGCTGCGCGTCATCGGGCATGGGTGACATCGTGTCAGGCCGTTGTTCGGCCCGTGCGGGTTCACCCCACGCCACGTGGATCTCCACTACCCACGGCGTCGCGTGGGTCGGTCTCGACCTGTTCATCGCGGGGTCGCTCAGTTTCGTGGCACTGCTCGTGATGCGGGAAACCAGGGACGTCTCGCTGGACACCCGCGTCGACGATCACGTCGGCGACGCGATTCACCCCGGCCGAGGCCCGCCGAGGCGGTCAGTCCAGGATCCGGCGCGCGACGTTGGTCGTGACGAGGTCGAGCAGCTCTTCGCCACGCCCGGCGAGGATCGTCCGGATCGCATACAGCGAGAAGCCTTTCGCCTGCTCGACGGTGATCGCGGGCGGTATCGAAAGCTCCTGGCGGGCGGTCACGACGTCGACGACGGCGGGGCCGTCGTAGGCGAACGCCTCGACGATCGGCCTGCTCGAGCTCGGACGGGTGCTCGACGCGGCGGCCGAAGATGCCCATCGCATTGGCGACGTCGGCGAAGTTGGGGTTGTGCAGGTCGGTGCCGAAGTTGACGATGCCCGCCGCTTTCATCTCGAGCTCGACGAAGTTCAGCGACGAGTTGTTGAAGACAATCACCTTGACCGGCAATCGATTCTGGGTCAACGTGATCAGCTCGCCGAACATCATCGTCAGCCCGCCGTCGCCTGCCAGCGCCACCACCTGCCGGTCTCGATAGGCGGTCTGCGCGCCGATCGCGTGCGGCAGCGCGCAGGCCATGGTGCCGTGGTTGAACGATCCGACGAGCCGACGCCTGCCGTTCATGGCCACATAGCGGGCCGCCCAGACCACAGGCGATCCGACGTCGACGGTGAACACGGCGTCCTCGGCGGCTAGTCGGTTGACAAGCCCGGCAACGTATTCGGGGCGGATCGGAGTGCGGTCGCGGTCGTTGACCGCCAACTCGTCGAGGCGCTTACGGGTCTTGCGGTAGTGATTGCGCGAGCGATCAAGATGGTCGCGTTGTTGCTTCTGCCGCAGCGAAGGCTGCAGGGCGGCCAGGGTGTCGCCGACGCTGCCGACCAGACCCAGTTCAATCGGTGTGCGGCGGCCAAGGTTTCGGCCACGGATGTCGACCTGAATGACCTTCGCGTTGTCGGGATAGAACTGCTGATAAGGAAAATCGGTGCCGAGCATGAGCAGGGCATCGGCCTCCTTGATCGCCTTGTAGCCGGAGGCGAAGCCGAGCAGACCGGTCATCCCGACGTCGTACGGGTTGTCGTACTCGATGAACTCCTTGCCGCGCAACGCATGCACGATCGGTGCGTTCAATGTCGCCGCCGCGGTGATCACCGCGTCGTGGCTGCCCTCGACACCGGCACCCGCGAGGATCGTCACCGCCCCGGCGTCGTTGAGGATCGCCGCCGCCCGCTGCAGCGACTCGTCGTCGGGGCGGTGCACCGAACGCGCGGCGACGACCGGCCGACTTGTCCACGCGGAGTCGTCCGCGCGTTGCAGAAACACCTCACCGGGGATCACCACCACGGCGACGCCGCGCTCTTCGACGGCCGCGCGCATCGCCATCTCGAGGATCCGCGGTGTCATCTCGGCGGTGCTGACCAGTTCGCAGTAGACGCTGCACTCCCGGAACAACTCCTGCGGATGCGTCTCCTGGAAGTACTCGGAGCCGATCTCGGACCGCGGGATGTGCGCTGCGATCGCCAGCACCGGTACGCGGCTGCGCTGCGCGTCGAAGAGTCCGTTGATCAGATGCAGGTTGCCGGGCCCGCAGCTGCCCGCGCAGACGGCAAGCTGTCCGCTCAGCGCAGCATCGGCGGCCGCGGCGAATGCGGCGGTCTCCTCGTGACGAACGTGCTCCCAGGACATCTCGGGAGCACGCCGGATCGCGTCGGTGAAGCCGTTGAGGCTGTCGCCGGGCAACCCGTAGACACGGTCAACACCGCTGAGTGCAAGCGCCGAGATGACATGGTCGGCGATGGTCGCCACCCGGTCACCCTATGCGATTTCGGCGTGTCCAGTAGCGCTCAGCGCAACCAATCACGCCGAAACCGCTATTACTTGGGGGCGAAGCGCTGGCCGGCATCCAGTCGCAGGCACTGGCCGTTGAGCATCGCGTTCTCCACGATCGCGACCGCCAGCTTGGCGTACTCCTCCGGCTTGCCCAGCCGCTTGGGGAACGCGGCATCCTTGGTGAGCACGTTGGCGAACTCGTCGGGGATGCCTTCGGTCAAACCGGTGGCGAACAGGCTCGGCGCGATGGCAAGGACTCGGATCCCCATGCTGCCCAGGTCGCGGGCCATGGTCAGGCACATGCCGGCGATGGCCGCCTTGGACGCCGTGTAGGCGACCTGTCCGATCTGGCCCTCGAACGCGGCGATCGACGCGGTGTTGATGATGACGCCGCGCTCCTCGGCCTCGTCGTCGACCGGATCGTTCTGGCTCATCTGCCAGGCCGCCAGGCGGCTGATGTTGAAGGTGCCGATGAGGTTGAGATCGACCGACTGGCGGAAGGAGTCGAGGCTGTGCGGACCCCTCTTGCTGATGGTGCGTTCACCGATGCCGCCGCCCGCGGTGGTCACGGCGATGTGCAGCCCGCCAAGGGCATCGATGGCCTGCGCAAGGACCTGCTCGGTGCCTGCGAAGTCGGTGACGTCCACCTCGTGGAAGGTTCCGCCGATGGCTTCGGCGACTTCCTTACCCTTTGACTGCGGCCGGTCCAGGATCGCCACGGCGGCGCCACGCTTGGCCAGCGCCTCGGCGGTTGCCTTGCCGAACCCGGACGCCCCGCCGACGATGACGGCCTTCTTACCCGCGATCTCCATCTGGCTCCCTTTCCAAAAAGTGCTCAATTCGTAAAGCAACCTATCCGACGTCATTTTTCGGTAATTCCTTCGGGTAGCCGGATAGGTAGCTTGGCTATCATGGCGGCGAGCGGCGCGAAGGCGATGGCAGGCATCGCTGCTGCCGCGGTCGCCCTCGGCACAGCTCAACTTTTAGCCGCGTTCGTCGGCCCGGAGGCCGATTCCCGCACCGCGATCGGGGCGACGGTCATCGACCTCACCCCCGGCCCGGTCAAGGAATGGGCGATCACGATGTTCGGCACGGCCGACAAACTCGTGCTGTCGGTGCTGGTGCTGGGGGTGATCGCGATCATCGCGGCGGTCGCCGGGTCGATGGAGCGGCGCCGCGTCCCGATCGGCAGCGCGGCGATCGTCCTGGCCGGGGTGGCCGGATGCGCGGCAGTTCTGTCCCGTGCGGGCGCGTCGATCGTCGACGTCGTGCCCACCGTCGTCGGCACGGTGTGCGGCGTCGTGGTGCTGCGGTTACTTACCTCGGGACGGTTCACCGACGAGCCGGCCGGGTCTGACGAACCCGATGTCCCCGACCACGGTCGGCGGCTGTCCCTGCTGACGCTGGGTCTACTCGGCGCGGGGGCGCTCACGGGCGTCGTGGGCGTGGTGCTGAGCAGGGCGCGATCGTCGGTGGCCGGTGACCGTGATGCGTTCGCCCTGCCCGCGGTGGACGTCCCGGCACCGCCGATCCCGCCGACGGTGCAGCCCAAAGGTGTTGCGCTGCCCACCTTCGTCACCAGCAACGACGACTTCTACCGGATCGACACGGCGTTGACCGTCCCGCAGCTGAGCCGCGCCGATTGGCAGCTCAAGATTCACGGCATGGTCGACCGCGAGGTCACCTACCGCTTCGAGGATCTGGACCGATTCGAGGTCGTCGAGAAGGTCGTGACGCTGACGTGTGTATCCAATCCCGTTGGCGGGGACCTCATCTCGAATGCAAGCTGGACGGGCTACCGGGTGCGCGACCTGCTGGCCGACGCGGGTGTTCATGCCGACGCCGACATGGTGTTGTCCATGTCGAGCGACGGATTCACCGCAGGGACCCCCGTCGAGGCGCTCACCGATGGCCGGGACGCACTGCTGGCCGTCGGGATGAACGGCGAGCCGCTGCCCACCGACCACGGCTATCCCGCAAGGCTGGTCGTGCCGGGTCTGTACGGGTATGTGTCGGCAACCAAATGGGTTGTGGACCTTGAACTGACGCGGTTCGACAAGGCGGAGGCGTACTGGACGCGGCTCGGCTGGTCACCGCGCGGCCCGATCAAGACCGAGTCCCGCATCGACGTGCCGCGCAGCGGCGAAGACGTCGCGCGTGGGCCGGTGACCTTCGGCGGGGTGGCGTGGGCGCAGGACCGCGGCGTGAAGGGCGTCGAGGTGCGCATCGATGACGGGCCCTGGCAACAGGCACAGCTGGGGACGGGCTACTCCAACGACGCCTGGCGGTTGTGGAGCTTCCCATGGCAGGCCGAAGCGTCTGGCACGCACACGATCTCGGTGCGAGCCACCGATAACACCGGGGCGACGCAGACCGAGCAGTGGGCCGACCCGGTCCCCGACGGCGCCAGCGGCTGGCACTCGGTCGACTTCGCCGTCGCGTAGTCACCTCGCACCGCGAGCGGCCGTGTCCGTACACCGACACGCCGGAAAATCTTGTGCAAAAGCGGCCGCTCGCGCGTACTTTGGCGACCCATGTCCACCCAGCCCGCCGAGACGTGGCGCGAGCTTCTGCGCGCATCGACGCGTGCCACCGCGCTGCGCTCTGTGCTCAGCGCCATCGACAATGCCGAGACACAGATCCGCGGCCTCGTGCGGTCCGAGATCGACGAGCGGCGGAGGTGGCTGTCCTCACCGGCCTGCTGGGAGATGTCTGAGCCCCGTGCCAGGCTGAGAGCGTGCAGCTGATCGACGTCGCCACCGCATCGGCCGAGGTCGGCGCCTCGTCGGCGCGGCTGGCAAAGATCGCCCGCATCGCCGATCTGCTGGTCAGGGCGGGTGAGCACGGCGACGCTCGGCTGGTCGCCGTCATCGTGTCGTGGTTGTCGGGCGATTTGCCGCAGCGCCAGATCGGCGTCGGTTGGGCGGCGTTGCGGTCGCTGCCCGAGCCCGCGCAGGAGCCGACGCTGGCGGTCGACGCCGTCGACGCCGCGTTCACCGAGATCGGTGCGGTCACTGGCAAGGGCTCCCAGGTCCGAAGGGCGGGACTCGTTGCCGATCTCTTCTCCGCGGCAACGGACGCCGAGCAGACGTTCCTGCGCCGGCTTCTCGGCGGCGAGCTGCGCCAGGGCGCGCTGGCCGGGGTCATGGCCGACGCCGTCGCGAAGGCCGCAGGCGTGCCCGCCGCAGCTGTCCGCAGGGCGGCGATGCTGGGCGGCGATCTGCCTGCCGTCGCCGCCGCCGCACTGACCGGCGGTGAGGCGGCGCTGTCGGATTTCACGCTGCGGGTCGGTCAGCCCGTCGGGCCTATGCTGGCCCAGACCGCGACCGGTGTCGGCGAGGCACTCGAGCGACTCGGCGGCGAGGCCGTTTTCGAGGCCAAACTCGACGGCGCCCGGGTTCAGATCCACCGGTCCGGCGACGACGTGTCGATCTACACCCGCAGCCTCGACGACGTCACCGCCCGGCTGCCCGAGGTCGTCGAGGCGACGCTCGCGCTGCCGGTGACGGACCTGATCGCCGACGGTGAGGCGATCGCGCTGCGTCCCGACGGACGCCCGCACCGATTCCAGGTCACCGCGTCGCGATTCGGTCGCGGCGGGGGCCGTGGTGTGAAGGACCGAAGCGTCGACGTCGCCGCCGCCCGCTCTGCGCAGCCGCTATCGGTGTTCTTCTTCGACGTCCTGCATCTCGACGGTGTCGACCTGCTCGACGAACCCACGCGAGACAGGCTGTCGGCGCTCGACGCGATCGTCGCGTCTCCTCAGCGCGTGGACCGGCTGTTCACTTCGGATGCGCAAGCGGCCCAACGGTTCCTGGACACGACGCTGGCAGCCGGCCACGAAGGGCTGATGGCGAAATCACCGTCCGCGCCGTACGAGGCGGGCCGCCGCGGCGCGGGCTGGCTGAAGGTGAAGCCGGTGCACACCCTCGACCTCGTCGTACTGGCCGTCGAGTGGGGATCCGGCAGACGCACCGGCAAGCTGTCGAACATCCACCTCGGCGCCCGCGACCCGGCGACAGGCGAGTTCGTCATGCTGGGCAAGACGTTCAAGGGCATGACGGACGCGATGCTCGACTGGCAGACCGCCCGCTTCACCGAGCTGGCCGACGGGCCGACCGACGGCTGGGTGGTCAAGCTCCGGCCCGAGCAAGTGGTGGAAATCGCATTCGACGGCGTGCAAACCTCGTCGCGTTATCCGGGCGGCATGGCGCTGCGTTTCGCGCGGGTACTGCGCTACCGGGACGACAAAAGCCCCGGCGAGGCCGACACCGTCGACACAGTCCGGGCGTTCTACGAGCGCGAATAGCAGGTAATTCGGCCATCTTCGGCAATCCTCTTCAGGCCCGGCGGCGCTTTTGACAGGATCATCTCAGGCACGTGAACTCCACCGTGATCGAGGGAGGAACCAGTGGCTTCACCCACCGCAGAGTCGACGGAGCGCTTCGAAGAGCACGACGGCGACATCACGTTCATCCGAACCGACAAGGATCTACCGCCGGTCGCCATCATCGATCGATCGCCCATCACCACCCGCCACAAGATCATTTTCGGGATCATCGCTGCTGCTGGGCGCGATCGCGTGGGCGATCATCGCCTTCTTCCGTGGGGAGACCGTCAACGCCGTCTGGTTCGTCATCGCCGCGATCTGCACCTACGTCATCGGGTTCCGGTTCTACGCCCGCCTGATCGAGATGAAGATCGTTCGCCCGCGCGACGACCACGCGACACCGGCCGAGGTCTTCGAGAACGACACCGACTACATGCCCACCGACCGGCGGGTGTTGTTCGGGCATCATTTCGCGGCCATCGCGGGAGCGGGGCCGCTGGTCGGTCCGGTGCTTGCCATGCAGATGGGCTATCTGCCGGGCACCATCTGGATCATCGTCGGCGCAGTGTTCGCCGGGTGTGTGCAGGACTACCTCGTACTGTCGATCTCCACCCGACGACGGGGCCGCTCGCTGGGGCAGATGGTCCGCGACGAACTCGGCTCGGTCGGCGGCGCGGCCGCGATCATCGGAATCATCACCATCATGACGATCCTGCTGGCGGTGCTGGCGCTGGTAGTGGTGCAGGCGCTGGCGGAGAGCCCGTGGGGTGTCTTCTCAATCGCGATGACCATCCCGATCGCCCTCTTCATGGGCGTCTACTTGCGCTACCTGCGTCCCGGACGGGTGTCCGAAGTGTCCGCGATCGGCGTCGCGCTGCTGCTGCTGGCCGTGATCTCCGGCGGCTGGGTTGCCGAAACATCCTGGGGCGCTTCGTGGTTCGGGCTTTCCGCGGTGACGCTGGGTTGGTGTCTGATCATCTACGGCTTCGCCGCATCGGTGCTGCCGGTCTGGTTGCTGCTCGCGCCGCGCGACTACCTGTCGACGTTCATGAAGGTAGGCACCATCGCCCTGCTCGCGATCGGCATCCTGATCGCCCGCCCGGTCATGCAGGCACCCGCTGTCTCCGAATTCGCCAGCAGCGGCCAGGGCCCGGTGTTCGCGGGCTCGCTGTTCCCGTTCCTGTTCATCACGATCGCCTGCGGTGCGCTGTCCGGCTTCCATTCGCTGATCGCGTCCGGCACCACCCCGAAAATGCTGGAAAAGGAAAGCCAGATGCGGCTAATCGGCTACGGCGGCATGATGACCGAATCGTTCGTCGGCATCATCGCACTCATCACCGCGGCGATCCTGAACCAGCACCTGTACTTCACGCTCAACGCACCCGCCGCCCAGACCGGGGGCACCGCCGCGACGGCCGCCGAGTACGTCAACAATCTGCCGCTCACCGGCGACCCGATCACCGCTGAGCAGATCGAGCAGGCCGCTCGGGACGTCGGCGAGGAGTCGATCGTCTCGCGCACCGGTGGCGCGCCCACGCTGGCGATCGGCATGTCGGAAGTGTTGCACCGCGTGTTCGGCGGTACTGGCCTGAAGGCGTTCTGGTATCACTTCGCGATCATGTTCGAGGCCTTGTTCATCCTGACGACAGTCGACGCCGGCACGCGGGTGGCGAGGTTCATGATCTCGGATGGGCTGAGCAACCTCGGTGGCCCGCTGCGCAAGCTCCGCGACCCGAGCTGGCGGGTCGGCGTATGGACTTGCAGCCTGGCCGTCGTCGCGTTGTGGGGCAGCATCCTGCTGATGGGTATCACCGATCCGCTCGGCGGGATCAACTCCCTGTTCCCGCTGTTCGGTATCGCCAACCAATTGCTCGCCGCGATCGCGCTGACCATCGTGACCGTGGTCGTAGTCAAGAAGGGTTACCTGAAATGGATGTGGATACCGGGTATTCCGCTGCTGTGGGATCTCATCGTGACCCTGACCGCGTCGTGGCAGAAGATCTTCTCCGGCGATCCGAGGGTCGGATTCTGGACCCAGCACTTCCAGTACCGCGACGCGCTGGATGCCGGTCAGACCTCGTTCGGCGCGGCGAAGAACGTCGACGCGATGGAAGCGGTCATCCGAAACACCTTCATTCAGGGCACCCTGTCGATCGTGTTCGCGTTGATGGTGATCATCGTGTTCGGCGCCGGGTTGATCATGGTGATGCGGGTGCTGCGCGGCGGTGGCACGCCGTTGACCGAAGACGAGCCCGTCGCGTCGAAACTCTTCGCTCCATCGGGACTTATCCCGACCAAGGTGGAACGGGAGGTGCAAAAGCAATGGGACGAGCTGCCGAAGTCGGACGCCAGATCGGTTGGTACTGGGCCACATTGATGGGTGACAATCACTACCGGCGCTACGTCGAGCATCGCAGTCGCACGCACCCCGGTGAGCCGATCGTGTCCGAGCGCGAGTACTGGCGGATGCGCCACGACGCGACGGAGAGTAATCCCAACCCTCGCTGCTGCTGAGCTTCAGACGATGTTCATCGCGTCGAGGAAGCGGACGCCGTAATCCGTGTCGCCGTCGTCGTCACTTCGCGGTCGCGGTCCACGACTCCAATCTTGCCGACCGCTGGCAACGGCGAACAGCGCTTTGAGTCGTACAGCGGATTGATATCGACGACATAGCTCGCTCTTACGGTGCGTTCCTACCGTCGCAATCGGGTTGGGGCGTCTATTGACGCGGAAAGGCCTGGTTATGAAATTCAATCACCTGTTGGCTGGAGCGACTATCGGCTGCATGCTCGGCACCGCAGGCATCGGTCTTGGGTCGGGTATCGCCAACGCCGCGCACCAATGTCCTCCTGGGGTGCAGTGCTCCGGCGGAGGCGGCGGGCCTGGCGGTCCCCCCGGCGGTGCGCCCGGCGACCGCGGACCCGGCGGCGGCCCTCCCGGCGAACGCGGACCCGGCGGCGGCACTCCCGGCGACCGCGGACCCGGCGGCGGCCCTCCCGGCGACCGCGGACCCGGCGGCGGCCCTGCCGGCGACTTCCGCGGACCCGGTGGTCCGCCCGGTGACTTCCGCGGACCCGGCGGTGGTCCCGGCGGTCCACCGCCCGGCGACTTCAACCGCCCCGGCGGCCACGATTGGCGGCCACCGTGGAGTCCTCAGGACAACGACTGGCGCGGTCGATTCCACGGCGCCCCGTGGGGCGACGGACTGCCGCCATGGGGCTGGGGCGCTCCGCCGCCGCCGATATGGGATGGGCCGTTGCCTGAAGCATGGGGGCCATCGCCACCGCCGATCAACTATTACGGCTTCAACGAGCAACCGGTGTGGGACCCCGGCTACAACCAGTGGGGTTTCTATTTCTTCGGGATTTGGATTCCGCTGCCGATCTGACAGACAACCCGGCGAGACGGCCGCCTCGGACGCTCCGGGGCGGTCGTCGACGCTTCAGCTCAGCGAGTAACGGATCGGCAGGTGTTTGAGCCCGCCGACGAATGTCGTCGCCACATGCTGAGGGTCGCCTGCCAGTTCGACGGACTCGAGTCGCGGCAGCAGCTCGGAGAAGAAGCTGCTCACCTCCATTCGGGCCAGTGCAGCACCGAGGCAGAAGTGCACACCGTAGCCGAAGGCGATGTGCTTGTTCGGATCTCGCGTGACGTCGAAGCGGAACGGGTCCTCGAACACGTCCTCGTCACGGTTACCCGAAACATAGGACAGCAGAACCGATTCGCCCGCTGCGATCGGCACCCCGCGAACAGTGGCGTCCTCGGTGGCAGTCCGCATGAATGCCTTGACGGGGGTGACCCAGCGGATCATCTCCTCCGTGGCGAGCGGCATCAGACCCAGATCGGCGGTCAATCGTCGGTGCTGATCGGGATTCTCGATGAGTGCCAGCATGCCACCCGAGATGGTCGCACTGGTGGTGTCGTGGCCGGCCGCGGCGATGATCGCGTAGTAGGAGATGGTGTCGATGTCGGACAACGGGTCACCATCGATCTTGGCGTTGGCGATCGCGGAAGCCAAGTCCTCCGTTGGGTTTTCCCGCCGCGACGCAATCAACGCGGTGAAGTACTCGAACATCTCCAGCAGCGCCGACATCTGATCTGCCCCGTCGGCCCCGCGCTTGAACTCATCGTCGTCGCTGCCGAACAACTCCTGGGTGAGTTTCAGCATCAGCGGGAAGTCCGATTCGGGGACGCCGAGCAGCGACATGATCATGTACAGCGGGTAATTCACGGCGACCTGTTGGGCGAAGTCGCACTCGGGCCCGATCGCGGCCATCTTGTCGACATAGACCTTGGCGAGTTCGTCCGCACGGTTTCTCAACGCGCGCATGGCCTTCGGCCGGAACCAGTCGGCACCGATCGCCCGAACCCCGCGGTGCTGCGGATCGTCCATGTGGATCAGGGTGCGGACGCCGACGGCGGCCTGTCGCTCGTCGTCCTCCGCGGTGACGAGCACCGGACGAGGGTAGTTGGTGAACACATCGTTCGCCCGCTCGATGTCCATGATGTCGGCGTACTTGGTGATGGCCCAGAAAGGTTGGTAGGACGGGACTTCGACCCAGGACACCGGCGCGTTGGCCCGCAGATGGGTCAACGCGGCATGCAGTCTCGGCTCATCGGCGTACGCCTTCGGCGTGGCGAACACCCTGCCTGCCTCATCCACGATCGGCGTACTCACGCGCGACTCCTCATCTCGTGCAGCACGGCGGTGACGGTGGCGTCGTCGACCGAGGCGGGAAAGCCGACCAGCACACGGTCGATCACGCCGTCGCAACGGTCACGAACCGCCCGAGCGACGTCGGTCAACGGCGCCACCACCGCGAATTCGTTGAGGATCTCGTCGTCGATGAGCGAACCCATCGCATCCCATTGACCCTCCTTCGACATCCGGTGCAGGTCGGTCTGAAGGTCTCCCCAGCCGTGAAGTTCGAGAACCTTGCGGTAGGCAGGCGTCGAGGCGTAGAAGGCGATCTGCTTGCGCGTGCCGATTGCATTGGTCGCCAATTCGGCTTCGTCGTCACCCGTCACCACGAACAGCGGGCACGACAGCGCGAACTCGCTGCGCTTGCGGCCGGAGCGCTCCATGCCGCGCAGCAGCGCAGGCGTCGTCACCTCTTCGAAGTAGCGCTTCGTCGTGAAGGCATGCGCGAGCAGGCCGTCGGCGACCTCGCCACACATCTCGGTCATCGCCTCGCCGACCGCGGCGACGAACACCTTCGGGAAGCCGTGCGCCAACGGTTCGGGGGTGAACATCGGCGTCATCAGCTTGTGTGTGTAGAAGTCCCCCTCGAACGCGAGCTTCGTACCCGCTTGCCAGCACGACCAGATCTCGCGCATTGCCAGAACGAACTCACGCATGCGTTGTACGGGCCTGCTCCACGGCATGCTGAATCGATTCTCGATGTGCGGCTTGATCTGCGAGCCGAGACCCAGGATGAAGCGGCCTTCCGAGTACGCCTGCAGATCCCAGCCGACGTTGGCGACCGTCATCGGATTGCGCGCGAACGCCACCGCGATGCTGGTGCCCAGCTCGATGCTTGTGGTGTGTTCAGCGGCCAACACCAGCGGCAGGAACGGGTCGTGGTTGATCTCGGCCGTCCAGCAGCAGTCGTAACCCCGGTTCTCCAGCCGGGTCGCCGCGTCGGCGACGTTGGCGAGCTGGCTGGAGACGGCCCCGTCTACCTTGAGACCGTCGCGGTCGCCCATACACGTGGACGCTACAGTAAGCAATTCAGTATGGTCAACGTGAGCACGCCGGTGCGACGATCGCCTTTTCACGACGGGAATTGCGCATGACGAACGAGCAGGGCTGGAAGGAAACGCTCGAGGATCTCGATCTTCGGCGTCAGCGCTCGCGGTCGATGGGCGGCGACGAACGGCTGGCCAAACACCGCGGCAAGGGCAAGCTCGACGCCCGCGCGCGACTCGAGCACCTTCTCGACAAGGGCACGTTCCGAGAGTTCGGCACCCTCGTCGGCGGCGACATCGCGGCCGACGGCATCGTCGCCGGGTCCGGAATGATCGACGGCTCACCGGTGATGGTCGGTGCGGAGGACTTCACCACGCTCGCGGGCAGCATCGGCCCCGGCGGCAACGCCAAGCGCTACCGGCTGGCCGAACTGGCGTTACGCGACAAGGTTCCGCTCGTGATGCTTCTCGAGGGCGCCGGATTCCGGCCCAGCGGAGAGCATTACGGCCGCGCCCCCACCGACCTGCTCGCACAGGCGCAGTGCTCAGGCAAGGTCCCGACCGTGGCGGGCTTGCTCGGCCCCTCGGCAGGACACGGCGCTCTGGTTGCACCCGTCTGCGATTTCACCATCATGAGCCGCCAGGGCGCGATATTCACCGCGGGTCCGCCGGTCGTCAAAGAGTCTACGGGCGAAGAGATTTCGAAAGAGGACCTGGGCGGACCCGGCGTCGCGCTGGCCAGCGGGGTGATCCACAACCTCGCGGAGGACGACGAGGCGGTGCTTGACGACATCCGCCGCTACCTGTCGTACTTCCCGCCGAGCGCATGGTCGTATCCGTCCTCGCTGCCTGCCGATGAGACGAGCGCGCCGCGGCCCACGCCCGAGTTGCTCGACATCGTGCCCCGCACCAACCGCAGGGTGTACGACATCCGGACCGTGCTCGATGTCGTCTTCGACCGGCAGGACTGGTTCGAGGTGCAGCCGAAGTTCGGGCCCGCGATCATCTGCGCGCTCGCCCACCTCGGCGGCCACCCCGTCGCGGTCGTCGCAAACCAGCCGAAGGTCCTCGCCGGCTCGATCGACGCCGACGCCGCCGACAAGGCAGCGCATTTCATTACTGTCGCCGACTCGTTCCACCTGCCGATCGTGTTCCTCGCCGACAACCCCGGCATGCTGCCCGGTAGCAGGTCGGAGAAGAGCGGCGTGCTGCGCAGCGGCGCACGGATGTTCGCGGCACAGACGGCCGCGACGACGATCAAGCTGCACGTGACGCTGCGCAAGGCGTACGGGTTCGGCTCAATGGTGATGTCGCTGTTGGGATTCGACGGCCAGAGTGCGACGTTCGCCTATCCCGGCGCCACGATGGGAGCGATGAGTGCGGCCGCGCTGAGCCGTGCGTCGCACGCGGCCGAGGACGTCGAGGCCAAGCTCCGCAAGGCGGAGGTGGAGGCATCCTTCCGGTCGGCGGGCACCCTCGGGTTCGATGACCTCATCCATCCCGAGGAGACCCGCGACGCGCTGCTGTCGGCGCTGCAGCGCGGCATCTACAGCAGGCAGGCCGCCGCGGAACCGGTGAGCCGCACCGTCATCACGCCCTGACTTCTCAGCGCGAGCAGACGCAAAAGTGCCCTATTTCGACTTGTTTCGGGCACTTTTGCGTCTGCTCGCGAGTGGAACTAGAGGCGCTTGAGGCCGCGGAGGACCTTGTTGAACGGGCGCATGGTCTTCAACGCGCCACGCACGTCCGGCTGCATCGGCCCGAAGTTCACCACGACGATGTGGCGCACGCCGTGGTCACGCCACACCGCCGCCTGAGCCAGGACGTCGTCGACGGTGCCTGTTAGCATCATGCCCTTGACCACCTCGAGTGGAACCTGCGCCGCCTTCTCCAAAATGGTCCGCTCGTCGATGGTGAACGCGACATGGTCCTGCATTCCCGCGAAGTCCGCACCCATCGGATGGACGGCACCGTGGTGCGCATAGAACTCCGCGGGCCCGTTCAGCGCCCACGCCGACACGGCGGTCGTGTCCAAGGCGGCGTCCACGTCGTCGCGGTTCGCCGCGGCGACGACCGGGATCCAGAAAGCGGGCGTGATCGCCATGGGATCTCGGCCGGCATCGGATGCCGCGGTGCGGATGACCTCCAGCCGCTTGGCGTAATCCTGTGGCCGGTGTGCGAATCCAGGGAACCATGCATCGCCGTACCGCCCGGTCGCCCGCAGCATCCGGGGACCGTGTGCGCCGATCCAGATCTCGGGCCACTTGCCTTTGTAGGGCGGAAGATCGAACATCGCGTCACGCAGCGGATAGAACGGCGAATCACGGTTGACGAGTTCACCGTTCGAGTTCCACAGCGCGCGAATGGTGGCCAGCGCCTCCTCGAATCGTGCCACCGGCCTGGACCAGTCGACGCCGTAGGGCTCATTGCCGACGCGCTCGCCGGGGCCGATGCCGAGCATGGCGCGTCCGCGCGTCATCAAGTGCAGGGTCGCCGCGGCCTGCGCCGTCACGGCCGGATGGCGCTTGCCGGTGTCGGTGACGCCGATACCCAGCCGCACGCGGTTGAAGCGTCGCCGCGCCGCCAGGCTGCCCAGCAACGTCCACGCCTCCATCGCGGCGTCGGGCGACCTGAGCACGCGCGCCGATGCGGTGTACTTCGAATCCCACAGCGGTCGTGGCGTCTGCCCGTTGATGTGGTCGGGAACCCAGTAGGAGTCAACGCGATTGGCTACGGCGCCGAGGTAACTCGCCCGGCTGATCGCGTCGACCGTCGGCCGCGCCGCCATCACGGGGTCCATCAATCCGACGCGCATACCCGCCACGCGGCTAGCTGTCGGCGGCGCGGTAGGCGTCGACGATCGGCTCGAGTTCGTCCGGGGTCGCGCCGTGCATGATCACGGCGTCTGCACCGTAGTCGAACTCCTTGCGGATGCGGTCGACGCACTGCTGCGCCGATCCGGTGGCCGAAGGCTCGAGCCATTCGCCGGGGATCAGCGTGGCGATGTGTTCGATCTGCTCGGCGGTGGCTTTGTGGTCGATGCCGCCAGGTATCGAGGTGACGACCGAGTCCTCCCGGAAGCGTTGCAGTACTGCGGGATCCCAGCCGTTGGTGGTGACCAACAGGTCGCCGTAGCCCTGTAGGTAGGTGGCCAGCCGGGCGACCGTCTTCTTCAGCCGTAGCTCTTCGGGAAGGTGATCGCCGACCGTCGCAAAGCACGACCACACCCGGACGCTGTCGGGGTCGCGCCCCGCCTTCTCGGCGGCGTCCTTCACCGCCTTGACGCACCGCTGCAGAGTGTCCGGCGTGAAGTACGTGTGCAGGATGACGTCGTCGAACGCGCGGCCGCCCAGAGCCAGAGTGTTGGGGCCGAAGGCGACCAGCGCGAGCCTGATGTCCTCCCTGAAGTCCGGGTCGAGGAACAACACCTGGTAGTTACCGATCGGCCCGTCGTGGTTGAAGATCACTTCGCCGTGCCAGAGTCGACGCATGACCTGCGCGAAGTCCTCCATCTGGGCGGTCGTCACCGACGGAATGCCGAACGCCGCGTACATCGCCGCGACCCCACGGCCGAGACCGAGCGTGAAGCGGCCGCCGGACAGCCGGTGCATCGTCGTCGCCCACGACGCGGTGATCAGCGGATGGCGCGTGTTGTGATTGGTTGCGGCCGTGGCGATCTGCATCCGGTCGGTGACCGCACAGGCCGCGCCGACGAGCGAAGACGCCTCCTTGACGTTCCACCGCTCGGAGATGAACGCAGTACCGAAGCCCATCTCCTCGCCGCGCCGGGCCTCCACCATCAGCGTCGACGGTCCCTCCCCGCCCGCACCGGCCAGCAGGTAGTAGCCCAGTTCGTCGAGTACGCGTTCGTCATTGCCAGACCCCTTGCTTGTAGCCGCAATTCCAGACTTCGGTGATCCTGCCGTCGACGACCCGGAAGATCTCCATGCTGCCGACGTCGGTCTTGGTGCCGTCCTTGAGCTCCATCGGCGACTGGTACACGATGGCGACGTGCTCACCGTCGTCGCCGGCCACGACGAGGTTCAGATCGAACCGGATGGTGCTGAACATCTCCCAGTGATCCACGATCCGCCGGACCGCCTGCTCGTGGGTCAACGTCGTCGCCTCGCCCACCTCATGGCGGATCACGGTGTCGCCCATCAACTCCTCGGCCAGCTCGAAGTCGCGCTTGTTCCAGACCACCAAGTTGTAAAGCTCCACCACTTCACGGGCGGACCGGGTCACGAGAACACCTCCAGAGCGCCGATTTCGTCGATCGTCGCCACTGCCCGGTCGACCAGCCGCATACACAGCTCTCGCGATCGTTCCGGCAGAGTGTCCCAGCTGAGCAGTGGCATCGCGGGCAGCACCACGAAGTACGCGACGGCAAAACGGTAGTGCCGCCACGCCTCGTCGAACGAGTAGTCGTCGACGCCATGTACCGACAGAACGTCGAGGTACTCGCGCACCAACATCTCGTCGCGACCGGACCGCACCTCGGTCGGAAGGCCTTGGCTGGCCAGGTAACCGATGTCCATGGCGCCGCCGCCCCAGGCCGACATCTGGAAGTCGACCACCTTCAGCTCGTCACCCGAGAAGAACATATTGTCGGCCCTGATGTCACCGTGCAGCAGCATTCGGCGCTCAGCCAGGGCCTCGATCGCCAACGGGGCGAGCTCGGCGAATCGCTCCGCGTACCGGGCGACCGCCGCCGGAATTGGAGCGGCGGCCCGGTCGCGGTAGGCACGCCAACCGAGCTCGAACGCGGCCGGAAGCAGGTCGTGCGTCACCGGCGAATTTATGCTCGGAAACGCTTCGAGTCCACCGGCGTGACTCGGGTCGGTCGACCACGCGTGCAGGCCGGCCAACTGCAGCAATCGCGCAGCGGGCGCGATCCAGGGACAGGCCTGCGAGATGGTCGGCGTTGTCCCAGTGCCGCATGTCCTCGAGCACCAGGACGAAGTCGGCCATGTTCTCGGCCATCGCCGCCATGTACACGTGCGGGGTACCGATCGGTGCGCGCCCGGCGACATCGCGGTAGAACGCGACCTCTCGCGCGTAGCCACCCATCATCACCATCGCCTGGCCGGCGTCCGACTGAGCGGGCAGCTTGACGATCACGCTGTCGGGCACCGAATCTCCGGCCAGATACGCGCGGTACAGCCACGAGGAAAAGCCGCTGTCGAGCGCGATCTGCTCGACACGGACGTCGGTGACGTGACCGCCCACGACCTCGGTCAGCCACTGCGGGGTCACGCCGTCGACGCCGGACGGCACATCCGTCGTGGTTGGAGTCACCCTAGGCCTCCCAAAGTTATTTGACGAAGAACAACTAAGTTAGTTGTCGAGCGTCTAATATGCAAGGGTGCCCTCCCCAGCCCGGGGTCTGACCCAGCCTCAACGCCTCGAGATATCCGGCCGTCGGCTGCTCGAAGCCGCGGTCGAACTGATCGCCGAAAAGGGTTGGGAGGCAACCTCTGCCGCAGAGATCGGCAGGCGTGCCGGATACAGCCGGGCAATGGTGCACGCCCGGTACGGCAGCAAGGACGCCATCCTCGACAAGCTGTTCACGACCGAATACGAGAAGAGGCTCAGCCCGGTTGCCGATCCCGAGTCGACGGCCTGGAGCAGGCGCTCGCGCACGTCGATCGGATCACCGAACTCCACGCCGACGACCCCGATCTGTTGCGGGCGATTTTCGTGCTGACCTTTGAGGCGGCCAAGATGACATCGCAGGCGCATCCCTACATCCGGATGTGGCTGAAGCGGGCGGCGGACACCGTCGGCGGAGGCCTGCAAAACGGTGTCGACGACGGGTCCGTGCGGCGAGACATCGATATCGACCGCGCGATCAACGACTTCGGTGCGGCCGTTCTCGGCACCGCGTACCAATGGATCATGGGTGCCTACCCTATGACATGGCCGCTGAGCTAGCATACGTCCGCGACCGTCTCATCGGTGACTACGGTACGCTGAGCGCACCGAGATGGCCCACGTTCGCGCCCGGCTCATTCGGGACTACGGCGCCCTGGCCGCGCTGACCTCTGTTCTCCACCACCGTAGTTGATTGGAAAACCCCTGGTCGCGCCCATTCCTGCCTCGGGGGGTTGCTTGTATTGTGGGTTTATGTTCATAATATGAATGCGGTGCACGTCACATCTACGGAGTTCCCGTGCCGGGCATCACCACTGTTGAACAGCCGTCCAAAGGGGTTTTCCCATGTCGCATACCGCAATCGTCATCAACACGGCGGTCAGGCCGCTGGCCTTGGCGACATCCTCGGTGAGTACTTCACCGCGAGTACCGCCGCCCCACTTCTCGTCGTTTGGGCCATCGCGGCGGCCCTTCATGTCGCCGTCGGATCCGTCACCATCTCGGCCATCACGTCCGCGGGCATACTCGCCCCCGTCGCGCCGATTATCGGCCTCGACCCCGTGCTCATCGCGCTGGCCGCAGGTGCCGGGTCGCTGTTCGCCGTGCACGTGACAAGCAACACCTTCTGGCTACTGCAGTCACTTCTGGGCCAGTCGACCCGGGGCGCGCTGAAGACTGTCACCGTCGGTGTCTCTGTTGCATCGGTGGTAGCGATCCTGCTCATCCTGCCGATGAGCGCTCTGTTCTAGCAAAAGGAACGATATTGACCACCAACGACATTCGTCCACTCGCCGGAGTGCGGGTATTGGAACTCGGCAACTACATCGCCGCCCCGACCGCGGGGCGCATGCTGGCCGACTTCGGCGCCGAAGTCATCAAGGTGGAGCGCCCGGTCACGGGGGACGAGCTGCGGAACTGGCGGCTCTACTCCGGGGACACGTCGATGCTGTACCGAACGATCAACCGCAACAAGAAGTCGATCGTCGTGGACCTGAAGACCGAACGAGGCCGCCAGATCATCCTCGACCTCGTCCGGCACTGCGATGTAGTACTCGAGAACTTCCGGCCCGGCACCCTGGAGAAGTGGGGACTCGGGCCTGACGACCTCAATCAGGTGAACCCGGAACTCGTCATCACCCGGATCTCCGCGTTCGGCCAGACGGGGCCAATGTCGGGGCGCCCCGGCTTCGCGGCCGTCGCCGAGGCGTTCGGCGGCCTGCGGGATCTGGTCGGCGACCCCGACCGGCCACCCGTGCGTACCGGCGTCTCGATCGGCGACTCCATCGCCGGGATCTACGCGGCATTCGGCACCGTGATGGCGCTGTTTCAACGGGAGCACGTGAAAGTGCCACTGCCGCAGCGTGTCATCGACGTGGCGCTCAACGAAGCTGTGTTGTCGGTCATGGAGTCGCTTGTGCCGGACTATCTGGCATACGGTGTCTCACGCGAACGCGTCGGCGGGCGGATGGAAGGCATCGCGCCGAGCAACGCCTACCCGTGTGCCGACGGCACCAGCATCATCGTCGCCGGAAACGGGGACGCGATTTACCAGCGCTATATGCACACCATCGGCAGACCCGATCTCGCAACGGATCCCGACCTGCAAACCAACGCCGGTCGATGGCGACGGCGTGAGGAACTCGACACCGCGATCAGCGAATGGATAATCCAGTACGGCCGCGACGATGCGCTCAAACTGCTCGACGAGGCAGGTGTACCGTCGGGCCCGATCTACACCGCCGCCGACATCTGTGCCGATGAACAGTACGCGGCGCGAAACATGATCCAGCAGTTCGAAGTCGATACAGGCGAGGCGGTGAAGCGGACCGTTGGATTTCCCGGCGTCGTGCCAGTGATCGGGCCGAGCTCACTGCCGATCCGCAGCGTGGGACCCGACCTCGGAGAGCACACCCGAGAGGTCCTCTCCTCGCTTTTGGGTCTCAGCGACGACGAGATCGGGGCATTGCCATGATTCCACGGCCATTCACTCCGCGCGCAGAACTGCGCGATGTGACTCTGCGCGACGGGCTACAGCTGACCTCCAAGAGCCTGCCCACCGACCGCAAGGTGCAGATCATCCGCCAACTACTGGCTCTGGGCGTACCCGCGCTGGAGATCGGTTCGATGGCCCGGCCCGATCTCGTCGCCCCGCTTGCCGACACGCTCGACGTCGTCGCTGCTCTCGAACCCGACGAGTTGGAGCGGTGTTGGATATGGGTTGCGACGCCACTGCACGTCGAGAAGGCGGCCGCCGCGGGTGCGCGCAACTTCCAATACTGTTTCTCCGCTTCGGATTCCCACAACAAAGCCAACATCGGTCGAACTACCGAGGACAGCGTGGCGGCGATGCCCGATGCCGTTCGGATCAGCGAGGAAGTCGGTGGGGCGATTCAGTTGTGTATCGCCACCGCGTTCACGTGCCCGTTCGAGGGGGTGACCGATCCGGACCGAGTGATCGGCATCGCCGCCGATCCACGTACAGCCGGCGCGGGCGACATCGTAGTTTGCGACACCATCGGACAGGCAATACCAACACAGGTCAGCGACCTGATCCACGCCCTTCGCGACCGAACTCCCCGGCGCCGCATCGTCTTCCATGGCCACGACACCTGGGGCCTCGGAGTGGCGAACACCCTTGCCGCGATCGAGGCGGGCGCCGAAATGGTGGACGGCTCGCTCGGCGGCCTTGGCGGCTGCCCCTTCGCCCCCGGCGCCAGCGGTAACACGTCGACCGAAGATCTCCTGTTCGCAACCCGCCCGGACTGGTTCACGCCGTCTACGCTGGCGTCGATGATCGAGATCACCGACAAGCTACTCGCGGAACTGGGTGAGCCGAACCGCTCCCGGTCTGCTCAGGGTGCGCGGTCGAAATCATCGGCGTTCGAGTGGGTTATCGGCGGCGGTGAACGGCCGTGCCATGACCGATGAGCCCGCGGCGTCGTCGAAACAACAACCGTTGTTGGTGCTCGGCAAGATCACCGAGATTCTCGATGCGTTCACTCTGACGCGCCCCGATATGAGCCTCGGCGAGATCCAGCAGGCGACCGGCCTGCCCACGTCGACTGTGCAGCGGCTCGTGAGCAACATGGTCGCCCAGGGCCTACTGGATCGCCAAGGCGACCGGATTCGCATCGGCGTCCGCATGTCGTACTGGGCAGCGACAGCGCTGAAGGATCTCGACGTGTTGGCCGTGGTGAACCCGGTCCTCAAGGAGATCCGCGACAAGACCGGAGAGACGGCGTGCTTCTTCAAGGTCGAGCAGAACTACCGGGTCTGCGTCGCTGTCGCCGAAACGCATCACGCCTTGCGCCGAGACATGTACGTGGGCAAGGTTATTCCCCTGCATGTGGGTTCCGCCTCGAGGGTACTGCTGGCATGGAACCCGGACCTCGCGGAGTCGATCCTTGCCGCACCACTTGAGCCGATGACCGACTTCACGGTCACCAGCCCCGAAGAGCTGCGCACGCTCATCGCCCAGGCAAAGGCCGACGGCTATGCGATCACCGCAGGCGAACGGGAGGATTCTGCGTCGGGGCTGTCCGCGCCGGTGTTCGACGCGGCGGGAGACATTCTGGGCACGATAACGATCAGCGGACCGACGATCCGGATGCCGCATACGCAGTGCGAGGAGTGGGTCGACCTCGCGGTCGGTCATGCCGAGCAGGTCACCCGGACTATCGGCGGCCGGCTTCCGCACTGACCTCACGGAGAAATCTCTCCGATGCATCCTGCACGCCGCGCGCGAACAGATGGCCGACATGGCTTCCCCTGTGCCAGAACAGCTCCCCTCGCCACCGCTCGTGTAGCCGCTGAGCAGGTTCGCGCATCGCCATTCGGTCGTGCCACGCGCCGACGATGAGGCGCGCGTGCTTGGGCGCCGTCGGTTCGACGGCGGTGTGATCGACCGCGGACGCGATGGCCGCCACGGTCTCCGAACCCAGCAGGTCGATCGTCTCGTTCACCGACGGTCCCCATCGACCGAGATGCTGGGAGATCATCGCGTTCAGGCCGAGGATCGGTGTGTACACCGCGACGCCGTCGACGTCCTCGAAGTGCGAAACAAGTGCTGCCACCGGGCTTCCCATGGAAACGCCGGAAACCGCCATCACGGTCGACTGGGGCCGTAGCCATCGCACCAGTGCGCGGACCTCGGAGACGGCGCGCATCATGCCCGCGACGTTGGTCAGCGGGTCCATGCTCGGATACGGCGGCCACGCGGTGCGCCGTGAACCATGGCCTGGCTGGACTGGCAGGGCGATGTTGAAGCCGAGCTCATCCCGGATGCGCCGGGCCCGGGAGAACAGCAGGTCCATCGGCTGGCCCTGTCCGGCGCCGTGCACCCACACCAGCCACGGCCTGCGGTCGTCCCCGGTACGGCACAGGTGCGCGACGGCCGTCGCAGGACCGCCGAGACCCGCGTCGGCGAGCGACTGCGGCAGCACCGGTTCATGGTCGAACTTCAGCTTCTCGTAGGTCAGTCGTCCGAGCCGACGCCGGCGAATCGACTTGACCTCCAGGGGGTCCGGGGTGGCGTGCGCCCGCTCGACACCCAGCGCAGAGAGCTCCTCGGCGGCGACCTCGCACGACTCCACCGTGCGCTCCAGCTTGGGCGGCGGAGCCGTCAGCGTCATACCGGAGAGCGCCAGTTCGTCGAGCACCACCTCGCCGAGCTGGCGGGCGCCGGTCGGCGACAACGGTTCCCAGTCACCGGAGCTTCGCAACGCGGCATGGGCGCGCGGCAGCACTCCGGCGAAGTCCCGGCCGATGCGATACGCGCGCTCCGATGTCTTCATCACGCGAGCTTGAAACCTGTGTAGCCGGCCTCGGCGACGTCGTTGCACCGTCGGCGATACTCCGGAATTCCTCCCGTATAGCCCATGTACATCCGTTGCTTGCCAGGCACGTTGCCGCCGTTGTACCAAGAGTTGCAGGACGGGTGGACGAGCACCGTCGGCGCTACGAGGGACGTGATGTGCTCGATCCATTCCTGCTGCGCCTCGGGCAGCGCCTCGATGGTCCGATAGCCGTGTGCGCGCAGAGTGGGAAATACAATCGCCGATCCACTCCACATGCTGTTCCAGCGCGGCGACGAAATTGCTTGCCGGCGCTGGGCTTCCGGGAGCCTGAACGATGAACAGGTTGGGAAAGCCCGCGACCGCCAGCCCGAGGTAACAGAGCGGGCCTTCGTTGGCCCAGAAGGCCTTCAGTGACATGCCGTCACGGCCACGGATGTCGATGCGCGTCAGCGCCCCGGTCATCGCATCGAAGCCGGTGGCATAGATGATCACGTCGAGCTCGTAGCCACCCTGTTCGGTTTCGATACCCGTCGGCGTCACCGCCCGAATCGGACCCTTGCGTAGGTCGACGAGCGTGACGTTGTCACGGTTGAACGTCTCGTAGTACCCCTGATCGATGATCGGGCGCTTGCATCCGAAGGGGTGAGTCGGCGTCAGCGAGGCGGCGGTGTCGGGGTCGGTCACGATCCGTCCCACCGCCTCCCCGTAGAGCTTGGCCGCCAGCCGGCTGGACTCGATGTCGAAGAACACGTCACCCCAGCTGAGCGCGCCCATGATGCCGTTCTGTTCGACGGCCCGCACCTGGTCTTCTCGCGACGCCGTCTTCAGCGGCGGGTTGGCCATCATCTCGAACATCACCGAGAAGGCCGACAGCCGCGCCGCCCCGATCGGATGCTCTCGCTGCGCGGTGCGGATCTCGCGGTAGTTGGCCTTCATCTCGTCCAACTCGCCCGGCTCGAAGGCGCGGACCTGCCACGGCAGGGTGTACGCGGGCGACCGCTGAAACACGGTGAGGTGCTCGGCCTCCTCGGCCACCACGGGGATCAGCTGCACCCCGGTCGAGCCGGTGCCGATGACACCGACGCGCTTGCCGGTCAGGTCGACGTCGTGCCGAGGCCAGCGGCTGCTGAACAACGAGGTGCCTGCGAATGTGTCCATGCCGGGGATGTCGGGTTCCAGCGGAGCCGAGAGAATGCCTGCCGCGGCGACCACGAACGGCGCCGTGAACTGCTCCCCCGCTTCGGTTTTCACCGTCCAGGTCGCGGATTCTTCGTCGAAGGTCATCGAGACGACGGCGGTGTCGAACCGGATGTCGCGGCGCAGGTCGAGTCGGTCGGCGACGAAGTTGAGGTAGGCCTCGATCTCGGGCTGGGCGGGCATCGTCTCGGTCCACACCCACTCCTGCTGGATCTCGTCGGAGAAGCTGTAGGAGTACTCGATGCTCTCGATATCGCAGCGCGCGCCGGGATACCGGTTGAACAACCATGTCCCGCCGACCTTGTCGGCCCGCTCGATGATCACCGCCCGCAGCCCGAGCTCTCGAAGCCGATGCAGGGCGTACAGGCCGGAGAAGCCGGCACCGATGACGATCGCGTCGAAGCGACCTTCTGACATCGCCACGCCTCCTTGCGCCGCCGGTTCACCCCGAAGCTGCCGAAAACTATACTGTAATATCTTCCGTTGACTAGGCTTGGCGTCGAGGAGGCCCGTGTGAAAGTCCCCTTCACCTGGAAGGTCACCGGCTGGTTCATGGTCGGCTGGTCGGCCGAATTCCCCACCGGCGAGACGCGGCCGCTGCGGTACTTCGGTGAGGACCTGGTCGCCTATCGCGACGAGGCGGGCGAACTGCACGTGCTGTCGGGACACTGCCGCCACCTCGGCGCCCACATCGGACACGGCGGCAAGGTGGTCGGCGACTGCGTCGAATGCCCGTTTCACGGCTGGCGGTGGGGCCCGGACGGCACCAACCGCTACATCCCCTATCAGCCCGACCGCCCGAACAAGGCGCTACGGCTGCGGGTGTACCCGGTGCGTGAACAGTACGGCTGCGTGTTCGTCTGGCACCAGCCCGACGGCAAGGAGCCGCAGTGGGAGATGCCGGACCTCCTTCACAAGTTCCCGCAGTTCCCGACGGACCCGGACGCGTATTACCGTCCGTACCCGGAGTTTTCGCGCCGCACCGAGCACGAGCCCGTACATCCGCAGATCGTCGCGGAGAACGGTCCCGACAGCGCACACTTTCACTACGTGCACGGCGCGACGGTGACGCCGGTGTGCCTCAACTGGGAGGCCGTCGACGAGGAGTGGCGCTTCCTCACCGGCTGGCCAGACGCCCGCAGCGACGACCCGGACAAGATGGCGCTCTACATCCACAGCCACTTCTCCGGGCTCGGCTTCGCGATCAGTGTGTTCGAGGGGTCGTCCAACCACCGGCTGATCTTCGCCTGCACGCCTGTCGAGGACGGGTACTCCGACATGTTCTATTCGATCTGGTGGCCGCGGCTTCCCGGCGACACCTCCGATGTGCCGCCCGACTCGGTGCGCGAAAAGGTCGAGCGGCAGTTCCTCGGCACGGTGTGGGAGGACCTGGACATCTGGCGCTACCAGGAGTACGTCGAACATCCCGCGCTGTCCAAGGTGGACGCGAAACCCTATATGGCCATGCGTAAGTGGGCCACACAGTTTTATGAAGTGCCGGCATCGGTATGAGCGTCAACCTCACCGACATCGCGGCGCCGGGACACACGGCGATCGTCACGCAGGAACTCCAGGGCGCCGTCGTCGGGCCCAACGCCGGCCTTGCCGTGCTCGCCAAAGAGGCACAACGGCAGGCGCTGCCCAACATCGAGGCACTGCTTCCGGCCGCCCGCGCCGCGGGGGTACGTGTCGTGCACTGCCTGGTGCAGCGACGGCCGGACGGGCTCGGCGCGAACCACAACGCGCCGATCTTCATGATGGGACGAAAGCAGGTCGACATCAGCCCCGGTAGCGAAGGCGCCACGCTGCTTCCCGAATTCGGCCCTGCTCCAACCGATGTCGTGCTGCGCAGATGGCACGGCGTGGGCCCGATGGGCGGCACCGACCTCGACGTGATCCTGCGCAACCTCGGTGTGACGACGATCGTCGCCGTCGGCGTATCGGTCAACATCGCGATCACCAACCTCGTCATGGACGCAGTGAACGCGGCCTACCGCGTCGTCGTCCCGCGCGATGCGGTCGCGGGCATCCCCGCCGACTACGCCGACGCGATCATCGACAACACCATCTCGCTGTTGGCGACGGTCACCACCACCGCGGATCTGCTGGCGGCGTGGGAGTGACCCACACCAGCCACGAGATCACCGCGACGATGACCGACGCCGACGGCACCGTACTATCCGAAGCGAACGGCTTGATGATCAAGCTGTTGCCGCACCAACCCTGAGGATTCGATGACCACCCCCTCACCGCAATTCACCGTCCCCGCCGCCGCGGCCGCCGTCGCCGGTGCGATCGGCGACCGGGAGTTCATCATCCAGGGCAACCGCCGTTACACCTATGCCCAGATCGTCGAGCGGTCCAACCGCCTCGCGGCCTACCTGCACTCCCGCGGGCTTGGCTGTAAAACCGAGCGCTCGGAGCTTGCCGGCCACGAAGTCGGCCAGGATCTGCTCGGCCTCTACGCCTACAACGGCCCCGAGTACGTCGAGGGGATGCTCGGCGCGTGGCGGGCGCGGGTGGCGCCGTTCAACGTCAACTACCGCTATGTGAAGAACGAGCTGCAGTACCTGCTCGCGGACTCCGGTGCCACCGCGTTGCTCTACCACGCGACGTTCGCACCCCGCGTCGGCGAGGTGCTCCCCGACCTGCCGAAGCTGCGGGTGCTGATCCAGATCGCCGACGACTCGGGGCACGACCTCGTGCACGGCGCCGTCGACTACGAGTCGATCGTCAGGTCGGGCGCGTCGGAGCCGCCACCGGTCGAGCCGTCGCCCGACGACCTCTACGTGCTCTACACCGGCGGCACCACCGGGATGCCGAAGGGCGTGCTGTGGCGTCAGAACGACATCTTCATGACGTCGTTCGGCGGCAGGAACATGTACACCGGCGAGGTCACCGCCTCCTACGACGAGATCGCCAAGCGCGTTGCGGAGAATCCCGGCACCAAGATCTTCACCCTCCCGCCGCTCATGCACGGCGCCGCTCAATGGGCCGTCATGACCGCGCTCACGACCGGTCAGACTGTCGTATTCCCCACCACACAAGGCAAATTCGACGCCGACGAAGTCGTGCGCACGGTCGAGCGGGAGAAGATTCTGACGGTTCAGGTCGTCGGCGACGCCATGGCACGGCCCATCGCCGATGCCATCGAACGGGGTACCGCGGACGTGTCGTCGCTTGCGGTCGTCGCCAACGGCGGGGCCCTGCTGACCCCGACCGCCAAACAGCGCCTCATCGACGTCAAACCCGGCCTGATCGTGATGGACGGCGTCGGATCATCGGAGACCGGCATCCAGATGAGCCACGTGTCCACGCCGGGCGCGGTGTCGACCGGCAAGTTCAACGCGGGCCCCGACACCAGCGTCGCGGCGGAGGACCTCGACGCGATCCTGGAGCCCGGCCACGACGGCATGGGCTGGCTCGCGCAGCGCGGTTACGTTCCACTCGGCTACAAGGGCGATGCGGCCAAGACGGCCAAGACATTCCCGGTCATCGACGGCGTGCGCTACTCGATACCCGGCGACCGCGCACGTCACCTCGCCGAAGGCGGAATCGAACTGCTGGGCCGCGACTCGGTCACCATCAACTCCGGCGGCGAGAAGATCTTCGCCGAGGAGGTCGAAAGCGCACTGCTGTCGCACCCGGCGGTGGCCGACGTCGTGGTGTCCGGGCGGCCCAGCGAGCGGTGGGGCCAGGAGGTCGTCGCGATCGTCGCCCTCGTCGACGGCGCCACCGCCGACGCGCAGGAACTCATCGAGCACGCCGCAGGCGTCATCGCCCGCTACAAGCTGCCGAAGGCCGTCGTGTTCCGGCCCGTCATCGAACGCAGCCCGGCAGGCAAGGCCGACTACCGGTGGGCGCGCGAGCAGGCGCTCAGCGAGGGCGCCTGAGCCGATCGACGGGTGAGAAAGCCCGCGACATACCGTTCGGTATTCCTATACTGTAATCTTTACAGTACCCATAGCAGGATGTCTGTCCGTTCGAGGATGCTGGAGATCAGACGTGGATACCCCAGTTCTGGACGTCACGGCCGACGAAGCGGCCGACCTCCTTCGTGACCCCTATCCCATCTTCGAGCGCAGGCGCGGCGAGACCAGCGGCGTGTTCTGTGGCAGCGTCATGGACTGGACGAGGACGCCCGCCGAGTTTCGGCCCGAGAACCTCTATTCCGCGGTGTCCTTCGAC
Organism: uncultured Actinomycetota bacterium; assembly: GCA_963716505.1. GTDB lineage: Bacteria > Actinomycetota > Actinomycetes > Mycobacteriales > Mycobacteriaceae > Mycobacterium. Next base: position 163,639 of record CAVQTL010000007.1, on the reverse strand, counting down.
GCCGTCAACCGCATCTTCCGCGACGGCAAGGTGTTCAACTCGCACATCTACGACTCCACCATCGGCCTCTTCATGGGACCGACCATCCTGGCGATGGAGGGCAAGACGCACAGGGAACACCGCAATCTGGTATCCGCGGCGTTCAAGTCGCGCTCGCTGCTGCGCTGGGAACCCGAGGTCGTCCGGCCGGTGGTCAACGCGTTGATCGACGAGTTCGTCGACGCAGGCGAAGCCGATCTGGTCCGCGACTTCACCCTGGAGTTCCCGACCCGGGTGATCGCGAAACTGCTTGGCCTGCCCGAAGAGGACCTGGCGTCGTTCCGCAAGCACGCGGTCGATCTGATCAGCTACCACGTCAAGTACAAGCGGGCCTTCGAGGCCTCCGCCGCGCTCAAGGACTACTTCCTCACCCACATCGAGAAGCGCCGGTCGCAGCCGACCGAGGACATCATCGGCGATCTGGTCTCCGCCGAGATCGACGGCGAGAGGCTCAGCGACGAAGCCATCTACTCGTTCCTGCGGCTCCTGCTGCCTGCCGGGCTGGAGACGACCTACCGGTCATCGGGCAACCTGCTGTTCCACCTGTTGACGCACCCCGAACAGTTCCGCGCTGCGCAGGCCGATCGCGAGCTCATCGGCCCCGCGATCGAGGAAGGGCTGCGGTTCGAGACACCGTTGACCACCGTGCAGCGGTATGCCGCGGAGGAGACCGAGCTCGAAGGCGTCACCCTCCCCAAGGGCGCGGTGATCGACGTCTGCATCGGGTCGGCGAACCGCGACGAAAACCGGTGGGAGCGCTCCGAGGAGTTCGACATCTTCCGGAAACGGCTGCCGCACATCTCCTTTGCCGCCGGTGAACACACCTGCCTGGGACTGCACCTGGCCCGGATGGAGACCAGGGTCGCCCTCGAGTGCCTGCTCGATCGCCTGACCGACATCGAGCTCGTCACCGACGACAACCCGCACATCTACGGGCAGCCGTTCCGGTCACCGACAGCGCTTCCGGTTACGTTTGACGCATGATCAAGGTGATGGAGGGCGTACGGGTCCTCGAGGTTGCGCAGTTCACCTTCGTTCCCGCGGCAGGAGCGATCCTCGCCGACTGGGGTGCCGACGTCATCAAGGTGGAACACCCGGTGCGTGGCGACACCCAGCGCGGGTTCATCAACATGGGTGGCTTCGAGCTGAACCCGGACCGGCATCCGCTGATCGAGCATCCGAACCGCGGCAAGCGCAGCGTCGGGATCGACGTCTCCACTGCGGGCGGCCAGGAAGTGCTCTACGAGATCGCCAAGGCCTCCGACGTCTTCCTGACCAATTACATGCCCGCGCAGCGCCAGAAGAACAAGTTCGACGTCGAGCACATCCGCGCGGTCAACCCGAACATCATCTACGCCCGCGGAAGTGCGTACGGCGACAAGGGTTCCGAGCGCGACACCGGAGGCTTCGACGGCACCGCGTTCTGGACGCGTAGCGGCGTGGGCCACGCACTGACGCCCGAGGAGCTGGGTGGCGCCCTGTCGCAGGGCATTCCGGCGTTCGGCGACTCCATCGGCGGCATGAACATCGCGGGCGGAATATCGGCGGCGCTGTTCCATCGCGAGCGAACCGGTGAGGCCGTCGAACTCGACGTGTCGTTGTTGAGCACGGCGTGGTGGGCGGCGGGCGCCAGCGTGACCCAGGGTATGGAGACCGGTGAGACGATGCGCTCGCTGATGCCGGATTCCATTGGGCCGACGGTCAATCCGTTCCTCGGCAACTATCTGACATCGGATGGCGGCACGATCAACCTGTGCATCGTCAGCCCCACCGGATACATCCGTGATGCGTTCGAGCACCTCGGCCTACCCGAGCTGGCGGATGACCCACGCTTCTCGGACGTCATGCCGCTCATCCAGAACGCCGCGGAGGCAGCCGAACTCATCACCGCGGCGATCCGGAGCAAGCCGTTCGAGTACTGGCGTCAACATCTCAAGACGATGAAGGGCCAGTGGGCGCCGTTCCAGAGCCTTATCGAGCTGGCCGGCGACGAGCAGGCGATCGCCAACGACATGATCGTCGAGGTCGAGGCCGCCGATGGCGGGGCGCCGTTCAAGGTCGTTCGCGGCCCGATCCAGTTCAACCACGAGCCGCTGGAGACGACGCGTGCCCCGCAGGCCTCCGAGCACACCGAGATCGTGCTGATGGAGCTCGGCATGGAGTGGGACCGTATCGAAGAACTCAAGGACTCCGGCGCGATCGCCTAGACGGGTTTCCGCGAAACGGAATTCCAGCAGAACAAGTTCGAGAAGAGCCCTGCTGGAATTCCGTTTCGCGGGCAACTAGACGGGTTCGACCCGCACCGGGACGCCGGTCAGCCACGCCATCCCCGACAGCGACTCGACATCCCGGGGCTCGCTCGACGTCAACTGGTTGACGTTCGCACCGCCGGCCTTGTTGGCCAACTCGCCATGTCCCCGTGCCCTTGTGACCCCAGCCGTGTGGCACCGCGATCACGCCCGCCATCAGATCCTTGGTGGCGGTAACCCCGACGGTGATCTGCCCGTAGGGCGACGACACCCGCACGAGGTCGCCGTCGGCGATCTGCAGCTCAGCCGCGTCGTCGACGTGGATGAGCGCGCGCTGCACCCGCTCACCGCGCATCAGCAGCGGCGAGTTGTGCATCCACGAGTTCTCCGAACGCGGTTCCCGCATGCCGATCATCCGCAACGGGTAGTCGTCGGGATGCCCGCCCTGCGTGAGCTTGTCGACCTCGGCGGCGATGTCGGGATGCACCAACCGGATGCGACGCGACACGTAGGCCACCGCGTCGCGCAGCACGCCGGTGCGGATGTGTGGTGCGACGACGACTCCGTGCGGATGCCGGTCGATGAGCCTGCGAAGCGACAACCCGCCGCGGCGCAGACCGAACCGATCACCGCCCTGCGACATCCGAATCAGCGCATCGATCATCACGCGCGGATTGAGACTCAGCCCGAAGGCGCCAAGCACTTTTCGTACGGCACCGAGCGCACCGAAGACCGGTGTGGCGCCTGACAGCCGACTGGCCAGGTCGTCGATGATGTCCCATTCCGTTCGTGCTTGCCCTGCCGGTGCCACGACGGCCTCGGTGGCCTGACGAAATGGCGTGGCCTGAAACGCCTGGAACGTGTACGGGAAGTCGTCGCGCTCGTACATCGTGGTGACCGGAAGGATGTAGTCGCATCGGCCGGTCGTCTCGGTGACGTAGAAGTCGAGCGCCACCGACAGGTCCAGCTGCTCGAAGGCGGCCTCGAGCTCTTCGCCGTTGGGCACCGACAGCACGGGATTGCCCGCCGAGACGAACATCGCCTTGATCTGGCGATCGCCCGGTGTGGTGATTTCCTTGGCCATCAGGGCAGCCGGCTCCGAGCCGATGGCGCTTGGAATGCCGCCGATTCGCGTCCGGCGGCGATAGATACGCCTCAGGGCGACGCCCATCATGGTGTTCTGCCATCGCTGGCCCACCGTGTGCATCAGACCGAACACCGAACCGCCTGGCGTGTCGAGGTTTCCCGCGACGAGGTTGACCGCGTCGATCAGGTAGGCCACCAGCGTGCCGTACCGGCCGACGCAGGTACCGAGCCTGCCGTAGACGGCGGCCCGCGGTGTACGCACCAGGTCGTGTGCGAGCGACCGGACGCTGTCCGCGTCGATACCGGTCTGCTCGGCGGTCGTCTCTGGGGTGAATGGTCGGCACAGCGCCTGTAGCCACTCGATCCCGTCGGCCTGGCCGCTCACCCCGGCAACGTCGACGAGGCCGTCTGCGAACATCACCTGTAACAGCGACAGCAGCAGGAAGGCGTCAGCGTCGGGGACGATGCCGAGCCATTCGAACGCCGAGGCTGTCTCCGTGCGGCGCGGATCGACGACCACGACACGGCCGCCACGCTTGACGATGTCGTGCATGCGATCCTTGATCCGCGGTGCGGTGAGGAAACTCCCGTGTGAGACAACCGGATTGGCGCCCATCATCACCAGCAAGTCGGTGCGCGTCAGATCGGGTATCGGCACCGACGTCGGCACACCGTAGAGCAACTGGCTCGCGATCAGCCTGCTGTTGGTGTCCTGCGACGAGGCGGTGAAGTAGTGACTGTGGCGTCCGGCGCCTTTGATGAACATCAGTGCGGCGAACGTGTGCGCGTAGCTGAAGGCGCCGGGGTTGCCCATGTACCAGCCGACCGCCCCGGAGCCGTGGCTGCGAAGGATCCCCGTCAGCCGCGCCGCGATATCTGTCAGCGCCTCGTCCCAGGTGACTTCTTCGAAGCCGTTCGGTCCGCGCCGCAGCGGCGTGGTGACGCGGTCGGGGTCGTTGTGCACCTCGGTGAACGCGATCCCCTTCTGGCAGGCGAACCCCGACGAGAGCGGATGGTCCTTGTCCGGGCGCAGGGCCGCCAGCCTGCCGTCCTCGACGGTCGCGATCATGCCGCACAGCGGCTCACAGATCCGGCAGAACGTCGCCTTGTGCTCGGTCACCGATGCCACCCAGACTACGATACTGTAAGAGTTACAGTTGCGATACACTCGCCGCATGACGAACGACGTCGCCATTATCGGTGTGGGGCTGCACCCGTTCGGCCGGTTCGAAGGCAAGACCGCGATGGAGATGGGCGTCGACGCGATCTTCGCCGCGGTTGCCGACGCTGGCGTCGAGTGGAAGGACGTCCAGTTCGCCACCGGCGGGAGCTGGACGGTGGCCAACCCGGACGCGATCGTCGGCATGGTCGGGCTTTCGGGTATCCCGTTCACCAACGTCTTCAATGCCTGCGCCACCGCGGCGAGCGCGGCCAAGGCATGCGCGGACGGCATCCGGCTCGGCGACTACGACATCGGCATCGCGGTCGGCCTGGACAAGCACCCGCGCGGTGCCTTCACCGAAGACCCTGCACTCGTCGGCATGCCGAGCTGGTACGCCGAGAACGGCCAGTACCTCACCACCCAGTTTTTCGGCATGAAGGCCAACCGCTACCTACACGATCACGGCATCTCGCAGGCGACGCTGGCCAAGGTCGCCGCCAAGAACTTCCGCAACGGTGCATTGAACCCGAACGCGTTCCGGCGCAAGCCGATCCCCGAGGACGACATCCTCAACTCGACGATGCTCAACTATCCCCTGACGCAGTACATGTTCTGCGCACCCGACGAAGGGGCCGCCGCGGTCGTCATGTGCCGCGCCGACATCGCGCACCGTTACACATCCAAGCCGGTGTACCTGCGTGCCGTCGAGGTCCGCACCCGCAAATACGGCGCCTACGAGGTGAACACGACGTTCGCACCGGTCGAGGAGGACGTGGCGCCGACGGTCTACGCCGCCAAGGCCGCGTTCGAAAAGGCAGGCGTGGCACCCGATGACGTCGACGTCATCCAGCTGCAGGACACCGACGCAGGCGCCGAGATCATCCACATGGCCGAATGCGGGTTCTGCGATCACGGCGACCAGGAGAAGCTGCTGGCCGACGGCGCCACCGAGATCCACGGATCGATGCCGGTGAACACCGACGGCGGCCTGATCGCCAACGGCGAGCCGATCGGCGCGTCGGGCCTGCGCCAGATCCACGAGCTGGTACGGCAGTTGCGCGGTGAGGCAGGCGACCGCCAGGTGGCAGGGGAACCGCGCGTCGGGTTCGCCCAGCTATACGGCGCGCCCGGCACCGCGGCGGCCACGATCGTGACGACTTAACGGCGCGAGCAGACGCAGAACTGCACCAAAACGCCCGAAATTGTGCAGTTTTGCGTCTGCTCGCGGTGGAAAATGCCTAGCGCGTGAGTCGGCTTTTCGCGCCGCCGTTGCTCGACGTAGAACTGCGCCGCCCGCCTGATCGACTCCGCGGTCGGCCGTGGTTCCCATCCGAGTTCGCGTGTCGCCTTGCTGTGATCGGCGGCCGACATCATGTGCAGGAGCTTTACTCCGGTGACGTTCATCGAAAGGTCGCGCCGCAGTATCCGGCTCGCCGCACCGATGATCCAGCCGACGGCGTAGAGCATCGCCAGCGGCACACCGATCCGCGGCGGTTTCGCGCCGACCGCCGACGCCGCCGTCTCGAACATCTGCCGCATGGGCATGAAGCTTTCGGAGATGATGTACCGCTCGCCGATGCGTCCGCGCTCCGCAGCGAGCAGGAACGCGTCCGCCACGTCTTCGATTCCGACGACTTCGGTGGATACTCCCCTGACGTACACCGGCATCTTTCCCAGGGCCGCGGCCTTGACCATCATGCCCTGATGCGGCTGCCAGTCGAGCGGCGCGTACGGATTGGACACGCACATCGCAACGGTGGGAACGCCTTTGGTGCGGGCGTACTCCAGCACCAGGTCCTCGGCCTTACGGCGCGATTCGATGTAGGGGCCGCCAACACCCTCCCAATTGAAAGGCATGTCCTCCGTTGCGGATTCGCCGTTCTCGGCGATGGCGATCGTGCCGATGGTGCTGCAGAACACGAACCGGTGCAAGTCTGCGTCGACCGCGACGTCGAGTACGCGGCGCAGGCTTTCGACGTTCGTCTCGAACAGCGGCGCCGGGTCGCGCAGGTAGAAGCGCGTATCGACCACGCAGTAGAACACCACGTCCCGGTCGGCGATTGCCGCGCGCAGCGCCTCGCCGTCGCGGAGATCGCCGTAGGCGCGTTCGACGTCGAGGTCGTCGATGGCCACTGTCAGGCTGGACTTGCGCAGATACACGCGCACGTCGTCACCGCGCTCGACCAGCTTGCGCGTGACGTGCGACCCGACGAAGCCGCTGGCCCCCATCACGAGGACCTTGCGGCGGACCGTCACGAAACCTTCTTCGCCGCCGGTGGCGAGTAGTTGGGCTTACCGAGACCGAGGACATATTGGGCGATCATGTTGCGGAACACCTCGAGCGTCCCGCCGTAGATGCCGACGAGCGGTGCGAAGCGGTAGACGTATTCGGCGGCACCGTCATCGGCGGCACCGTCGGTTCCGATCGGCAACGATGCCGCGGTACCGAGGATGTCCATCAGGTCCGGCGAGATGTCGCGCATCGTCTGCGCGAGCGCGACCCGGCCGAAGATGCTCGTCGCCGAAAGCGACGCCTCCATCCGCGCGACGCTGCGGCCCAGTCGATATGCCACCGAGCCGTCGTCGATCAGCTTCCGGCCGTCCGGACCCGTCTCGGCGACCTTGGCGGCCGCCTTGTCGGCCGCGGTGGCCATGAACCCGGCCTGGTGCATCATGATCGAGACGTCCGCCAGGCCGTCCGGCGCGGCATCCACGGCCCCGTGCTCGACGTTGAGCGGTTCGCGAACCACCGTCCAGCCGTCGTTCACCTCGCCGAGCCGGTACTTGTCGTCGACGCGGACGTCGCTGTAGTACACGATGTTCGTGCGGTCGCCGTCGACGGTGCGGATGCCTTGGATCTCGATGCCCGGTGAGTCGAGCGGGACCAGGAACATGGTGAGGCTCTTGTGCTTCGGCGCATCGGGGTCGGTGTTGGTGATGAGGAAGACGTACTGGCAGTTGTGGGCGCCGGTGGTGAACATCTTCGACCCGTTGATGACCCAGGAGTCGCCGTCCCGCACCGCGCGGGTCTTGCACGTGGCGACGTCGGAACCGCCCTCGGGCTCGGTGTAGCCGAGGCACAGCCGCACCTGGCCATTGAAGACCCTCGGCATCACGTCGGCCTTGAGTTCCGGTGAACCGAACTTCTCGACCGACCGGGCGATCATCGCGGTGGTGCCGAAGGTCACCCACGGCACATGCGCCCTGCGCTTCTCGAGTTCCCAGATGCGCTTGCGCACCCGGTTGAATCCGCCATCGGATTCCGGCTTCCATTCGCGCGTCAGGTATCCGGCTTCGCCGAGCGCCAGATGCACGTCCTCGTTGAAGTTGTCGCCGGTCTCGCGGTCGCGGCGGATAACGTCGTCGGTGACGATCTCGCGCAGGAAGTCGCGGGACTCGTGGAGGAACGTTTCGTCCTCGTCGGACAGCTCGAACCCGTGAGAAGTCCACTACTTCGCTCCGCTCTCACGCGCCGCGACGATCTCGGCGATGTATTTCGCACTGGCACCGGGATCGCCGCCGGCCAGCGCCCATCCGCGGGCGCGGACCAGATACGCGGTGGCGGCCGCCTCCGCGCTCACGCCGAGACCGCCTTGTACCTGGACGGCCATGGTGGCGGCCTTGGAGGCCTCGTCGGCCATGAACACGAACGCCGACGGCGCCAGCTCCGGCCGTTCGTCGGGTTCGTTGTCGAGGAACCAGGCCGCGCGGCGCGCAAGGTTGCGTCCACCCGCAACGGTGATCGCGATGTTGGCGAGCGGATGCGAGATGGCCTGCAGCGTGGAAATCGGCACTCCGAGCGTGTACCGGTTCTTGGCGAACTCGGCCGCGATCGTCATCGTCTCCTCGACAAGGCCGACCAGCGCCGCCGCCGACAGCACCCGCCATTCGTCCAGCGCCCGTTGGTATTCCGCCAATGCCCCGGTCCCGCTTGCGACCACGGTTCTGCTGTCGGCCGCCGCCGGATCCACCCATGCCATCGGCAGCTTGCCGATGTTGTCGACCTTGACGGGGCGTGTCCCGAATGTCAGCGCGACGATGTCCTCGCCGTCGCGCACCAGGATCTGGTCGGCGATGGAGCCGGTCGGAATCAGTCTTGTGCCGGAAACACTCTCATGCTGTGGATCGAGGGCGGCCAGTTGCTTGCCGGTGACGAGATCGGAGTCCAGCGCACCCAGCCGTGCCAGCAGGCGCGCCGCACACACATGGTCGATCCACGGCACCGGTGCAAGCGACCGGCCGATCTCCTCGGCGACCAGCGTCAGGTCGACCAGCGTCGCACCGTCTCCGCCGACCGACTCCGGCAGCGCCATCGTGGTCGCGCCCATCGCACACAGCCGCTCCCACAGGCTCTTGTCGAAGCCGGATTCCTGCGCGGCGCGCACGCTTTCGATCGGACAGTGCGTCTTGAAGAACTGCTTGTACGCCTCCTGGATCGCGAGGTGATCCTCGGACAGGCTGTAATCCAGCCTGCGCAGCTCGTACCGGTCCATCGTCAGTGTTCCCCTTGCTCCTCGCGTCCGCCGTGTTCCTGTTCTCCGAAGAAGAATCCGTCGGCGTTGTTGTAGAGATAGTTGTCCAACACGTCTGCGGGCAGATCCAGTGCGGCCGCTTCGGGTACCACGCGCCGCATTCGCAGCACCGGCCAGTCGGACGCGTAGATCACCTTGTTCTTCCCGCGGGTGCGCATGTAGTGCAGCAGGCTTTCCGGCAGTCGCTTGGGCGACCAGGCCGACGTCATCAACCGCAGGTTTTCGTACTTGATCATCAACCGGATTGCGATGTCCCACCACGGGTCTGCGCCGTGGATCATGCACAGCTTCAGCTCCGGGAACCGGACGCACACCCGGTCGAGGTGAATCGGGTTCTGTGCCTCACCGGGAATCGGCGGCCCCGGCAGGCCGGTGTTGATGCACAGCGGCAGCTCGATCTCCGCGCACTTGGTGTAGAGCGGATAGTAGACGGCGTCGCTGGGCGGATACTGGCCGTCCCCCCAGAAGCTCGGCCCCACAACCGCATACGCCACCGGAAGATCGTTGACGACGGCGCTGAGCTCACGCAGCGACGGCATCGGCTTGAGCAGGTTGACGCCACCCATCGCCAGCCTGAACCGGTCGGGGCGCGACTCCACGAACTTGCGGGCGGTGACCGACGGCTTGGCGAGGTTGTCCATCAGGATCGCCTTGGCCACGCCCTGCTCGTCCATCTCGTCGAGAAGTTGGGCCAAGTCGACCGGGGCGAACATCGAGTCGGGACCCTTGAAGTAGTCGTCGCGCACCTTGAGCATCCAGGTCGGTTGCTGTTCGGTTTCGCCGAAGTGCACGTTGACCAGGCAATCGATTGCCTTGTGTGTCATGTCAGTGCCCGCTGTGTCGCTTGATCTTTCGCCCATCGGTAGTCGGCCTTTCCGTTGCCGAGGCGGCGCACCTTGTCGACGAAGATGAACTCCTTGGGTGCCTTGAACCGGGCGAGGTTCGCCACGCACGCGGCGTGCAGTGCCTCGGCGTCGACGGTCGCCTCCGAACGGGCTTCCACGAGTGCCACGATCTCCTGCCCCCACCTGTCGCTTTCGCGCCCGACCACCAAAGCGTCGACGACCCCCGAGCACGCCCGCAGTACCGCCTCGACCTCCTCGACGAACACCTTCTCTCCACCGGTGTTGACCACCAGTGAGTCGCGGCCGTACAGGCGCAGCGTGCCGTCCGCCTCGAGCGATGCGCGGTCGCCCGACACCACGACGCGCTGCCCGTCGACCACGGGGAAGGTCGTGCGGGTGGCGTCGGCATCGTCGAAGTAGCCCAACGGTATCCGGCCTTTGCGCACCACCCAGCCCACCTCCGGTTCGCCGGGTTCGACGAATCGGGTCATATCGTCGGACACCACGGTTCCGCCCTCGCGCAGATCGAAGGTCTCCCGGTGCGATCCCCGCTTGTTGTGCCCGAACCCCATGTTGCCGGTTTCCGACGAGCCGTAGCCGTTGATGATCGTCAGCTGTGGCAGCTTCTCCAGCAGCGCGCTGACATGCTTGGGATTGGTTGCGGCGCCACCTGTTCCGATGGCGTACAGCGACGACAACTCGTAGCTGTTGCGGTTGAGCTCCTCGACGAGTGGGGCCGCGTAGGCGTCTCCCACCATCGTCATCATGCCGACCTTCTGCCGCTCGGCGGTCCGCCACACCAGCGGTGGGTTGAATTTGGTCCGGTCGTCATAGAGCACCACCGGCAGACCGGCCAGCGTCCCGGAGAACACCGTCCACAGGCCTGCCGCATGCATCAGCGGCGATACCGCGAACCACGGAGCGCCCTCGTTGCGGCGCACCTTGTCGTGGATCTCGTTCGGGGACTCGTGGTCGGCGCCCACCATCGACGACACGTAGGTGTCGCTCTGCCGCCACAGCACGCCCTTCGGCCTGCCCGTCGTGCCGCCCGTGCAGTACATGATGAGGTCGTCCGGCGACCCCGCGATCCTGCGTTCCGGATCGCCCTGCGCCACAGCATCGTCCAGGCCGATGGACCCCGGGATGTCAGGGCCGTCGCTGCCGTCGTCGACCGCGATCAGGAGATCGGCGCCCAGCGATCCCAGCACGTCGGCGAACTTCGCCCCAAGAGCGCGGTGAAAGATGACGGCCCGCGGTTTGACGTAGTCGAGGAGGTCGGTGACCTCGCGTGGGGTGTAGTGGTGGTTGATGTTCACCGGGACCGTGCGGGCCTTCAGGCAGCCGATCACCATCTCGGGATAGCGATCGTTGTACATGACCAGCGCGACCCGGTCCTGACCGCACTCCCAACTGTCCAGGCCGTCGCGCTCGCGGTGGGCACCGAAGCCCTTGTCCGCCAGGAAGTTCGCCAGCCGGCGGGTGCGCGCCGCCATGTCGCCGTAGGTGGTGCGGCGGTCACCGCACACCGTCATCGTGCGGTCTCCAATGACGTCGGCGATGGCGTCGACGACATCGCCGATGGTCCACTCCGTCATGCCGGAACGTTCACGCCAAGAAGTTCGATGGCGTTGTCCCGCATCACCTTTCGGGTGTCTTCTGCGCTGAACTCCGGGAACTGGGGAATGTCGGCGGTGAACGACATCGGGTCGGCGAGCCCCTCGCCGTGCGGCCAGTCCGAACCGAACAGGATCTTGTCCACGCCGATGGACTCGGCAAGCAGCTTCACGTCGTCCTCGTAGTACGGCGCGATCCAGACGTTATTTCGCAGCTGCTCGACCGGGTCCTCCTTGAAGTGATACGGCGCGGTGTTGGCGGCCTTCTTCAGACGCTTGATCAAGCGGTACACGAAGTAGGAGCCGTTCTCGATGCTGGCGACCTTCAAAGTCGGGTGCCGGGTGAAGACCTGATGGACGATCATCGACGCCATCGTGTCGTGGATCGCGCGGTCGTCGAGCAGGATCTGGTCGAGGGGATCCTTCTTCCCGAATCCCTCGAACGTCGCCTTGCCTCCCCACAGCGCGGCGATCGCGAGGTAACCGCTGTCGGAGAGATGAAAGACCACGGGAACGCCGGCTTCGGCCAGCCGGGCCCACACCGGGTCGTGCAACGGGTCGCCCAGCGAACGCGGCTTTACGGCGCCGGGCACCGGTGCGGGGCGCACACACACGATCTTGGCCCCCCGGCTCAGCACGAACTCGACTTCCTCGACAGCCTTTTCGGGGTCGGCCAGCGAGATGATCGGCGCAGACAGGAATCGGTGGTCGGGGCGATCGAAGCCCCAGTCGTCGTCGAGCCAGAGATTGAAGGCGTGCACCGACACCATCGTCGCCTCGATGTCGTGCTTGAGCGCCTCCTCGACGCCGCACGCGAACGTCGGCAGCATGAACACCGTCTCGAGATTCTGCTTGTCCAGGATCTTCACCCGGGCATCGCGGTTCTGGTACTCGGGATGGTCGGCCATCCGGTCGACCTTCATCAGCGACGCCGGATCGACGCCCTCGGGGATCTCACCGCGGAACAGCAGATCAAGACAGCCCGGCTCGATGATCGGGTCGAACGTCGGGTTTGGGATGAAGTGGTTGACGACGCCACCCATCACGGCGAAGGTGCGTTTGCCCTCGGTGAGCATCTGCACGCCCCTGCGCTTGAACTCCTTTGGCAGATACCGGGTGAACGAGTCGACGGGTTCGTAGTAGTGGTTGTCGACGTCGATCGCGTGATAGTCCAGCGTCATAACGTGACCTCCTTGTGCGGCGGGAAGTTCGGTGTGCGCTTCTCGAAGAATGCCGCGATGCCCTCGATGAAGTCGGGACGTTGCATGGACTCGTCCATCAGCTTCTCGGCGTGGTCGCTGGCCTCGAACACATCGCGCATGGTGTCTGCGTACACCTGTTGCTTGATCACCGCCAGAGAACTCGGCGCGCAGTTCGCGGCGATGTCCTCGGCGTAGGCGATCGCCCGAGGCAGCAACTCGTCCGGTGCCACGACTTCGTTGACGAGACCGAGTGCGGCGGCCTCTTCGGCCAGGAACACGCGGCCAGACAACAGCAGGTCCATCGCCACGCCCCACCCGACGACGCGCGGAAGTATCCAGCTGATGCCGTACTCCGCGATCAGACCGCGACGCGCGAACGACGTGGTGAACTTCGCCCCTGCGGCCGCGAACCGGACGTCGCACATCAGCGCCTGTGTCAGCCCGATGCCTGCGCACGCCCCGTTGATCGCGGCGATGACCGGCTTGCGCAGCGTCGCCACGAAATGCGGATGGCGTTCGCCGACCAATGTCGAGATGTCGGTCTCGCCGTTGGTGTTGGCCTTCTCGATCGACGACAGGTCACCCATATCGGCGCCTGCGCAGAACGCCCGCCCCGCGCCGGTGACGACGATCGCCCGCACGTCCGGGTCCGCCTCGCCGCGGTCGAGCAGCGTGTAGAACTTGGCGGCCAGGCCGCCGCCCCACCCGTTCATCCGCTCGGGCCGGTTCAGGGTCAGCACCGCTACCCCGCTGTCGCGCAACTCGTAGAGGACCGGGTCGTCAGCACTCACGGGCACTTACTGTACACCTTTCGGTAGTGCCTTCCGCAACCGCTGCCGCCCTCAGGCGGGGACCAGTCCGAACCGGCGGATACGCTGCATCGATCTGCGCTTTGCCCTCGGCGGGGAACCTGGCCTGCGGCGGGCGCGAGTGCGGGTAGTCGCCGATCGGCAGACCGAGCACCGATGCGGCGTACTTGAACGCCCCGCCCCAGTGCGTGAAGTACTCCGGCCGTCCGGGATAACACGTGAACCACGACGCCATATCGATACCGAACTGGTCCAGCCCGGACTTCTCGGCGTAGTCCATCGCCTCGACCAACTTGTCGTTCCAGACAAGGTCCCAGTACTCGGAAATGATCGGCTGCCCCGGCGTTTCGTACAGGTAGCCCGCCGTGCCGAGTTGTGCGGGACCGACGATCCCCGCACGCAGCCAGCCTGCGCGGTAAACGGTCAGGTCACACTCCCAGATCGTCAGATTGGGCGCGAGCTCGTGCAGCAGCCGGGTGCTCGCGGGCCGGAATGCGCCCTCTTTCGTCGCACAGACCGCCGGGATCTCGGAGTAGATCCGCGCGCCCTCCGCGGGCGTCAGCACGTAGCCCGACGACGGCGAGTTGAACATGCCGAGCGCGATGTCGGTGCGATCGGCGATGTAGCGGAAGAAGTTCAGCACGCCCTCCCCGCCGTGGGCCTCCATCATCGGCGTCTGGATGTAGACGATGTCGGCGCCTGCCTGCTGCGCGTGCTGCGTCAGGTCAAGGCAGTCCTTGGCAGCCGTGGCGGCGGTGCAGGCCTGCACGACGACATCGGGATCGGCCCTGCGACCTTCCTCGATTGCGATCTCCAGCAACTGCTTTCGCTCGGCGATCGTCAGCGACCAGAATTCCGCGATGCCGCTGGTGCACCACAGCATCGGGTGTTTGAGTTCGCCCACGCAGTATTGCACCAGGGTCCGGTACGCGTCCCAGTCGATGTCGTCGCCGTCCGTGCCGCAGAACGGCGTGTAGAGGCTGTTGCCGATTCCGCGCAACCCCGAACGTGCCCAGTCCCGCGCGTCGCGTGCTGTTGCCATGCCGCCTCCCGTCAGGTGAAGTCGCTACCGCCGTCGACGTTGATGTTGGCGCCGGTCATGTAGGAGTTGCGCCGCGAGACCAAGAATGCGACGACGGGCCCGATCTCGCTGGGCCGGCCGGCGCGCGGCAGATGCGCGGGTGCCCGAAATGCTTGTCGATCCCCGCCATTACCGCGTAGGGGTCGCCGCCGTCGACGCCGACGGAGTCGGCCCAGCCCGCCAGCGACTCCGAAAGCGATGCTGCCCGGCGACACCACGTTCACCATGATCTCGTCGTTGGCCAGCGCCAGTGACAGGTTCTTCGAGATGCTCGTCACCATCGCCTTGGCCGCCGTGTAGGCGGGCAGGATGACGCTCTGCCGCTGTGTCGAGTGCGCCGAGAAGTTGACGATGCGCGCCCACTCCGCCTTGCGCAGCAGAGGCAGTGCCGACCGGACGCAGTGCACCATGCCCATCACGCCTTCGTCGACGGCCTGCCGCCACTGGTCGTCGGCAAGGTCCTCGAAGGTTCCCACCGCGCCTGGACCCGCGACGTTGACGAGGATGTTGAGCTCGCCGTCCCACCGGCGGCCCACCTCGTCGAAAACCCGTTGGGCCGCTTCGGCATCGGTGACGTCGGCCACCAGCGCAAGCGCATCGGGGCTGCCACGGCTCGACAGGTCCGCGACCGCCTCATCGAGCACCGACTGGGTTCGGCCGACGACCGCGATGCGCGCTCCGTCGTCGGCCAGGCAGCGAGCGGCGGCCAACCCCATACCGCGGCCGCCGCCGACGACTACCGCGGTGGCGTTCGAGAGCCCGAGATCCATCAGGCCGCTCTCTCAGGTGCCGGTCCAGTTGGGCGCGCGCTTCTCGGCGAATGCGATCGCGCCTTCCTTCGCATCGTTGGAGGTGAAGATCGGCAGGATGTGTTCGAGTTGCTTCTTCCACATCTCTGCTTCGGACCACTCCGCGGACTTCGTGATGATCTCCTTGGTGGTCGCGACCGCCAGCGGACCGTTGGCCGTGATGCGCTCCGCCAGTTCGACCGCGCCCGCCAGCGCCTCGCCGGGCTCGGTCACGGCGTTGACGAAACCCCACTGCGCACCCTGCTCGGCGGTGAAACTCTCTCCCGTCAAAGCCAATTCGAGCGCCTTCTGGTACGGGATGCGCCGCGGTAGCCGCAGCAGCCCGCCACCGGCGGCGACCAGACCGCGCTTGACTTCCGGGATGCCGAACTTCGCCGACCGCGACGCCACCACCAGGTCGGTCGCGAGCACCACCTCCGTCCCACCTGCCAGGGCGTAGCCCTCGACGGCGGAGATGAGCGGCTTCCTCGGCGGCCGCTCGGTGAAGCCGATACCGCGGCCGGGAATCGCGACAAGCTCGCCGGCGGCGAACGCCTTGAGGTCCATGCCGGCACAGAAGTTTCCACCTGCGCCCGTGATGATCCCTACCGACAGGTCGGCGCTGTCGTCGAGTTCGTCGACGGCGTCCGCCAGACCCTGACTGACCGCAAGGTTCACCGCGTTGCGTGATTCCGGCCGATTGATCGTGATGACGAGAACGCGTCCGCGGCGCTCCCGTAGAACCTCTTCAGACACACGTAGCCCTTCGCCTGCGCACCAATTTCTGCTAGAAAAGCTTACTATAGGTCTTACAGTAGTTGAGCGGAACAGATGGAGGTGCACTTCGTGGCCAAGCAGGCAACCGCGGAGAAGCGTCAGCGACGCGAACGTGGGTCCATCAATCCCGACGACATCATCAAGGGCGCATTCGAGCTCGCTGAGGATGTCGGCATCGACAACCTCAGCATGCCGTTGTTGGGTAAGCACCTCGGCGTCGGAGTGACGAGCATCTACTGGTACTTCCGCAAGAAGGACGATCTGCTCAACGCGATGACGGACCGCGCGCTCAAACAGTATGTGTTCGCGACGCCGTATGTGGAGGCCAATGACTGGCGCGAGACTCTAGCCAATCATGCGCGCACGATGCGAAAGACGTTCCTCGGCAACCCGATTCTGTGCGATCTGATTCTTATCCGGTCGGCGCTGAGCCCACGCGCGGCCAAGCTCGGGGTCGCCGCCGTCGAGAAGGCGATCGAAGGCCTCGCCGAAGCCGGGCTGTCACCGGAGGACGCCTTCGACACGTACTCCGCGGTGTCGGTGCATGTGCGCGGATCGGTTGTGCTACAGCGGCTCTACGACAAGAACCGGTCGACGAACGACGGGCCTGGCGACTTCGAGGAGACAATGGTCGTAGACCCCGCGACGGCGCCGCTGCTCGCGCAGGCGACGGCGAAGGGCCACCGCATCGGCGCAGCAGACGATTTCAACTTCGACTACGGCCTCGAATGCATCCTCGACCATGCCGAGCGACTGATCGATGCGACCAAGAAGAAGCCCCGCAAGTAGCGTCTCGACGCTAGTAACGCTCGCGCGGATTTGGAACTGCTCGGATGGCAAGAAAGCCAGTGGGCTCGCGGTTCAGACGTTCGTATTTCTCATGGTTGATGGCAGCCGCCTGCTCAGTGGGTCGCGGTTCCAGCAGTCGCTCGATTAGGAAGCCCGCTTCGTGCAACTCCTCGCAGGTCTGCTCTAGCGGTGTCAGCCAGTATCGAACTTGCCATCCTCGGCTCCACGTTTCTTCTATGACACGGGCCTCAAAGTAGTTTCCGCCGTGTCGAAGCCAGTCGCCGGTGGGATGCTGGCGCGATAGGACGAGCGCACCCTCGGGGTGAAGAACGCGCCGAAGCTCGCGTAACGCCGCAGTCCTCTCGTCGACGTACTCCAGGGCCAACGCGAAAAGCGCTACGTCGACCGATTGATCGTCGAGCCAGTCGAGCGGATCGGCCAAGTCGTGGGTGCGGAATCTCCCCGTAGGAACTCGCTGTTGGGCCAACTCCGTCATTCGGGGGCTCTGGTCGAAACCGATCACACTGGCGCCGCGTTTCGTCAACTCTTCAGCGTAGAGCCCTGGCCCACACGCCGCGTCTAAGACTGTCGCCCCCGCAACGTCACCGAGGAGGGAGAGGCACGCGGGACGATCGTAATGCGCATTGAACAGGCCACTGTGAGCATGTTCAAGGTATTCGTCTGCGAAGACGTCGTACTGGGGATGAGTTCCAACGGCATCGTGCACTACCTCATTCTGAGGCACCGCCCACAAATAGTGATTTCGGCGTGAAAACCTGCGCTCAGCGCTGGTTTTCACGCCGAAATCGCTAGACCTCGATGACGACGGCGCCGCCCTGGCCGCCGCCTGCACACATCGCGGCGACACCGATGCCACCGCCACGCCGCTGCAGCTCGTACACGAGCGTCGTCACCATCCGAGCACCCGATGCCGCGATGGGATGACCCAGGCTGCAGCCGCTTCCGGAGAAGTTCACCAGCTCCTCGTCCAGACCGTGTTCGCGGCACGCCGCGATCGGCACAGAGGCGAAGGCCTCGTTGATCTCCCACAGCGCGACGTCCGACGGCTTCAAGCCGGCCCGTTCGAGCACCTTGCCGATCACCTTCACGGCGCCGAGTCCGCAGTCGCGCGGCGCGACACCGGCTGCCGCCCAAGCCCTCACGGTGGCCATCTTCGTCAGCTTCTCCGCGGCGGCGTAGTCACTGTCGACGAGGGCGACCGCGGCCGCGGCGTCGTTGGTGCCGCTGCTGTTGCCCGCGGTGATGGAGAAGCCCTCGATCTCGGGATGTAGCACCTTCAGCCCGGCCAGCTTCTCGACGGTGGTGTCGCGACGGGGGTGCTCGTCGACGCTGAAGTCGACAACGGATCCGTCGAACTGCTGCACCTTCAGCGGGATGATCTCGTCGAGGAACTTGCCCGCGTCGATCGCCGCGATCGCGCGCTGATGCGACCGCGCAGCCCACGCGTCCATCTCCTCACGGGTGATGCCGACCGACTGCGCGGTGTTCCAGCCGACCGTGATCGACATGTCCTTGGCAGGCGCGTCCGGCGTCTCGACGTGCGTCGGCGGCATCCACCGCTCCTCGAACTTCAGCTCGGGACCGGGGATGCGCCAGTTCGTCAGCGGTGTCATCGACAGCGACTGCACCCCGCCTGCGACCAACGCACGCTCCATGCCGGAGCCGATCTGCGCGGCCGCATTGCCGATGGCGGTCAGGCTGCCCGCGCAATGCCGGTTCACCGATTGGCCGGGAACGTTATCCATTCCGGTTGCGGTCGCGGCATAGCGGGCGAGATCGCCGCCGCCGTAGTGCGATTCGGCGACGATGATGTCGTCGAACGCGGCCGGGTCGACGCCGGACCGGCGGACGACCTCGGGAAGCACGGTGGTGATCAGGGTTTCCGGGGTGGTGTTGACCAGCGTCCCCTTGAAGGACCGGCCGATCGCTGTCCTGGCGGCGCCGACGATGACGGGTGTGCCCATGTTCTTTGACCTCAGCTTTTGGCGGTAACGACTTTACAAAAGTAGCAGATACTGTATTGCCCTCAGTATGTGACCGCGCTCACTCCGGCTCGGGCACATGGAAATGCTCGTCACGCAGGCGGAACGCCTCCTTGGTCCCGTGCGCCGCCCGCGTCTTGACGAAGTTGAACTCGCCGGGCGCGAACTGCAGGTTCGTCCCATAGGCGTGGAACAGATAGCTCGCCACTTCCTCACCTTGGTAGGCCTGGCTCTGCTCGACGAGGCGGAAGGCCTCCTTGGCGATGACCACGCCGTCGGCAGGCATCTTGGCCGCCTTCTCCGCCCAGTACCTTGCCCGCGCCGCGACCTTCGACGGCTCGCACGTGTCGGTGAAGATGCCCAGCTGCTCGATCTCGCCGGCCTGGATGATGTCGCCGGTCAACAGCATCCGACGGGCCAGCACCGGGCCGAGGCGGTGGAAGAACATGTGCAGGCTGCCCAGCGCGGGCCCGAGGAAGCGGGTGGCCGGCATGCCGATCTTCGTGTCACGGGCGATGACGGAGATGTCGGTCATCAATGCCATCTCGAAACCGCCGCCGAGCGCGTATCCGCTGATCTCGCCGACGGTGACCTTCGGGAAGCCCATCAGGTTGTGGTAGAAGCCGAATGACTTGCGGTCGACGGTGAGCCGTCGGCGTTGGCTTGGTCGGCTCTTCTTCTCTTCGCGCGGGCGCTCGTCGTCGCGCGGGCGGTCGTCGCCATACCAGCCGTAGGCGTTGTTCATGTCCGCGCCGGTGCTGAACACCCCGTCGGCTCCGCGCAGCAGGACGACGGTGATGTCGTCGTCCTCGGCGACCTGATCAAGGCAGCGGGCGACGGCCTCGCGCATCGCAGCGTCGTACGAGTTGCGCTGCTTGGGATTGTTCAGGGTGATCGTCGCGATCCGCTTGTCCGCGTCGACGTCGAACAGAACGCGATCGTCTGCTGAAGCAGTCATTGCCCCGAGCTCCTCGAAATCAGTTTCGCCTCAATGGTTTTGTCCGCACCCACGGCAAGTGTGTTGCGCCGCGCCACGGCGAGATGATCCTGCGCCAGCCGTACCGCACGCGTCGCGTTGCCGTCCCGGATGGCGTCCAATAGCCGTTGATGGTCGCGCAGTGCGGCACGCATCGTCTTGTGGTTCACGTCGTCGTCGCTCCACACCGAGGACTCATGAGCCGACCAGACCAGTTCGAGCGAGCCGATCAACAGAATCATCGGCTCGTTGCCGCAGCGGGACACCAGCGCTTCGTGAAACCGCCTGGCGTTCGGCACATAGGCGGACACCTCGTCGAATTGTTCTGTCTGAAGATCGATTTCGGCCTGTAGATACGGCACGACCTCGGTCATCCGATCATCGCGCGACGCACACATGCCTGCGCAGATCGGTTCGAGGTGCAGCAGCGCCTCACTGACATCCGCGGGTGTGGAGCCGCGCGTCTGCAGCACCATGCTGATCATGTGCGCGGTGCGCACCGCCGACGGCAGGTGCACCACCGCTCCCCCGACGTTGCCGCGTCGCACCGAGATCAGACCGTCGGTCTCCAGGATGTGGATGGCCTCCCGCAGCGCGGGCGGGCTGACACCGAACTGCTGGAACAGCCTCTCCTGCGACGGCAGCACGTCGCCCTCTTTCAGGCGTCCGGACAGGATCTCGTCGCGCAGCCGCGATGCCACGATCTCCGCGACGCGCGGCTGCCGAATGCCCTGCAACTCCACGTCAGGCCCGCCGCTTGCCGAAGTTGAATCCGGTGAGCTTGTCCGGTGACAGGGCGAGCGTCGTCGCTTCGCCGATGCACAGCACCTCGTCATCGAGCAGCAGCCGCGCCGTCGACGTCACTCCCCGATCCTGCTGTGTCCGGGCGATGTCGAAGCGAAGTTCGGTGAGGATGGGCGTGGGCCTGCGGAACTTCACGTTCAGCGACCGGGTCTTGCCCGACAGCTCGGTCGCGCAGTTCTGGTGCTGGGTCACGCAGTCGAAGAACACCGCGAGGAAACCGCCGTGCACCAGACCGGGCGGCCCTTCGTAAACGACCGGGAAGGTGACCCGGCCCGCCGCCGTCTCGGTATCGATGCGGTCGAATTCGTATTCCGGAAAGCACGGGTTGAACGCGCCGATGTCGAACGCGTGCGAAAGGTAGACCCGCTGGGTGTCGGCGCCGTCGTCGCCGATCCGTGGTGTGGCATCCGGTGTGACCGCGGCCGCCAGCTCGCTCTCCCATTCGGCGACGCGCTCGATCACGGCGTCGACCGCGGGGTGGGGGTGCTCCAGCGACAACAGCTGGCCTGCGAGGCGCCGCAGCGCGCCCGCGGCGGCGACGGTCTGGGCAAGCGGCTGCTCACCGAACCGAGCGGTGTCACCGTCCGCCATTGAAGGCTTTCCTTTCTATCTTGTACAGGATAGCAATGGTTTAGCATACTGTATGGGTATCCGTATACGGCTCTAGAAGGGACCCGGCATTGAGTCAAGAGGTCGGTTCCGCTGACGGCGCGGTGACCGCGCACCAGGACGGCGCGATCCTGCGGCTCACGCTGGACCGACCGGGCCGGCGCAACTCGCTTAGCCATTCGATGGTCGACGCGCTCGTCGACGCGCTGACCAAGGCCGCAGCCGACGATTCGTTGCGGGCCATCCACATTCGCGGCGGAGGCGACGACTTCTGCGCGGGCGCCGACTGGGTCGCCACCAATTCCGGCGGCCAACGACCGCGCACCGGCGATCTGGTCCGGCGCATCCCGCACACCTCGCACCGGCTGGTCGAGCTCGTCGCCACCATCCACCTTCCCGTGGTGTGCACCGTGCGGGGTTGGGCCGTCGGCCTCGGCTGCAACCTCGCGCTCGCCGCCGACTTCACTGTGGCCGCCGACGACGCGGTGTTCTGGGAGCCGTTCGTGACCCGTGGGTTCAGCCCGGACTCCGGCGCGACGTGGCTGCTGCCGCGGCTGGCGGGTCTGGCCCGCGCGAAGCGGATGCTGCTGCTCGGCGAAAAGGTGGCGGCATCGGATGCCGCCGACTGGGGGCTGATCCACGACGCCGTCGACCCGGCGGGTCTCGACGGAGCCGCCGAGGACCTGCTGGCACAGCTCGCCGCGGCCCCGACGGTGGCGATCGGGCTGGCCAAGCAGGCCATTCACTACGGCCAGCACGCCACCCTGCCCCAGACCATGAACCAGGAACTGTTCAACCTGGAGTTGTCCTGCCGGACAGCGGATTTCAAAGAAGGCTTGGCCGCGTTCCGGGAACGACGCACACCGGAATTCGGTGGCCGATGACTGCCAAGCGACTCGACGAAGGGACCACCGATGGCCACTAAGTCCTACGACACCATCAAATACGAGGTCGACGGGCACAAGGCCACCATCACGCTGAACCGCCCGGACGCCCTCAACGCGCTCAGCCCCTTCATGATCACCGAACTGCGCGACGCCTACGACGAAGCCGAAAACGACGACAACATCTGGCTTCTCATCGTCACGGGTGCAGGCCGCGCATTCTGCACGGGTGCCGACGCAAAGCAGATCCCCGAGGACGGCAAGGTCATCAACGAGCGTGCCTACCTGTCGACCTACGACCAGTGGGAGGCGCCGCAGGAGGGCACCCCACCGTTTCGCCGGATGGCCAAGCCGGTGCTGGCGGCGATCAACGGCATCTGCTGCGGCGCCGGCCTTGACTGGGTCACCACCGGCGACATCGTCATCGCATCCGAAAAGGCCACCTTCTTCGATCCGCACGTCAGCATCGGCCTGGTCGCCGGTCGGGAGATGGTCCGGCTGGCGCGCGTCCTGCCCCGCAACGTCGCGCTGCGAATGGCGTTGACCGGTAAGCACGAGCGGATGAACGCGCAACGCGCATACGAGCTCGGGATGATCAGCGAAGTCGTCACCCACGAAAGCCTTCTCGAGCGGGCACACGAGATCGGTGACATGGTGAACTCGAATGCGCCGCTGGCGGTTCGGGGTACTCGGCTGGCCATTCACAAGACGCTGGACCTGCCGCTGCACGATGGCGAGATCCTCGCGGAGGCCTTCAGGGAGCGCAACCTGCACACCGAGGACTCACTCGAAGGGCCGAGGGCGTTCGTCGAAAAGCGCGCACCGAACTGGCAATGCCGATGACTGACGCCTTCGAAACCATCCTGCTCGACGTCGACGCCGACGACCACGTCGCCACCATCACGCTGAACCGGCCCGACGCGCTCAACGCCTTCAACCGGACGATGTGCGAGGACATGGCACGCGCATGGCGCATCGTGAAACTCAACGACACGGTGCACGCCGTGGTCCTGCGCGCGGCAGGCACCCGGGCGTTCAGCGCCGGTCTTGACATCAAATCGTCCTACGGCCAACCCGACAACGTCTGGAATCACGAGGATCCCGGCGAGCCGCTGAGCCCCAAATGGCAGAAGGTCTGGAAGCCGGTCGTCTGCGCCGTCAACGGAATCTGCACCGCGGGCGCGTTCTACTTCGTCAACGAATCCGACGTGGTGATCTGTTCGGAGGATGCGACGTTCTTCGACTCGCACGTCTCGGTCGGCCTGGTCTGCGCACTCGAGCCGATCGGCCTGATGCGGCGCATCGGTCTCGCCGAGACCCTGCGAATCGCCTTGATGGGCAACGACGAACGGGTTAGCGCCGACACCGCCCTGCGGATCGGGCTGGTGTCCGAGGTGGTGTCGCGGGACCAGCTCTGGGCCCGCGCCCATGCCATCGCGGCGACGATCGCCGCCAAGCCGACGGCGGCAACGCAGGGCACCGTGAAGGCGATCTGGGAGTCACTGGACAAGTCCTACCGGGCCGCGCTCGAACAGAACCTGATCTACACCCGGCTGGGAAACCCGATCGGCACAGCCGAGCTCGCGCAACGGGGCGGGCCGGTGAAATCCGAGCCACGGATCCGGTGATGACCGAGCACCCGTTGCGGCACCGGATCGCCGCCGTGCTCGACATCGCACCGGACGCGTCGGCGATCGAGTACGACGGGCAGTGGTCCACCTATGGTCAGGTCGGCGCACTGGCCGGCCAGATTGCATCACTGGTCAACGACCGCGGCCAGGTCGGCATGCTGCTGCGCAACCGACCCGCCCATGTCGCCGCGTTCCTCGGCGTGCTGCTGGCCGGCGGGACGGTGGTCGTGATCAACCCCTCCCGCGGTGACGACCGAACCAAGGACGACATCACCGCGCTGGAACTGCCGGTGATCATCGGCGGCGCAGACGATCTGGCGAAGCTGGTCCCGCCGGGATCCGGATCGACGGTGGTATCGATTTCGACGCTCGACGACGAGCCGGAGCTGGTGGCGGCGGGCGCGGGGCGCGATGCGGCCAGACCCGGTGTTGCGGTGCGGATGTTGACCAGCGGCACCACCGGTCCGCCGAAGCGAATCGATCTCACCTACGACATGCTGGCCCACAGCGTGATGGGCCCCGAGCCGGACCGGTCGCAGACGCCGACGGAAGTGCGGAGCGGCGTCGCGATCGTCAACGCACCGCTGGTGCACATCGGCGGCGTGTTCCGGGTGCTGCAGTGCATCGCCGAGGCAAGGCCGTTCGCATTGCTGGACCGGTTCGACCTCGACAGGTGGGCCGACGCGGTGCGCAGGCACCGGCCCCGTGCGGTGTCCCTGGTGCCTGCCGCACTCCGGACGGTGTTGCACTCCGCTCTGCGCCGCGAGGACCTCGACGGCGTACGCGCCGTCACGTCGGGCACCGCGCCGCTTTCGGCGGAGGACGCCGACGCCTTCGAGGAAAAGTTCGGCATCCCCGTCCTCACCTCTTATGCCGCAACGGAGTTCGGCGGCGGCGTGGCCGGCTGGACACTGTCGGATCATCAGAAGTACTGGCAGGCCAAACGGGGCAGCGTGGGACGCGCCAACCCCGGCGCGCAGCTGCGGGTGATCGACGACGACGGCAACGCGGTTGCCCCCGGCCTGTCGGGGCTGCTCGAGGTCAAACCGGGACAGCTGGGGCCGTCGACGGACTGGATGCGCACCACCGACACGGCCCGTATCGACGAGGACGGTTTCCTGTGGATCCTTGGTCGCGCCGACCAGGCGATCATCCGCGGCGGCTTCAAGGTGATGCCCGACGATGTGCGCGCCGCGCTGGAAAGCCATCCCGCCGTGCTGGGCGCCGCGGTGGTCGGCCGGCCCGACGAGCGTCTCGGGGAGACGCCCGTCGCCGTGGTGGAGCTAAGGGAGACTGCGTCCGCCGACGCCGAAGAGTTGCTTGAGTTCCTGCGAAACCGGCTGGCCCGCTATGAGATTCCCACCGAGATCGCGATCGTCGACGCCATCCCCCGGACACCGTCCGGTAAACCGGATCTGAGCGCCATCCGTGGCGGTTGAGCCCGATACCGTGGCCGGAGTGCTGCGACGGCAGGCAGACTCGAGGGGTCCGCACCCGCTGCTGGTGTGCGACGGCGACCGACTCAGCTACGCCGATGCCGACCGTCGGTCGGCCGAACTCGCCCGCGGCGTGATCGCGCTCGGCGCCGGCAAGGGCACGCACATTGGGCTGCTCTACCCGAACGGCGCGGACTTCGTGGTCGGGATGCTGGCGGCGGCCCGTATCGGGGCGGTGGTCGTCCCGTTCACCACGTTCGCCACCGCGCCGGAACTTCGGGAACAACTCGTCCACAGCGATGTGACGATCCTGCTCGCCACATCGTCGTACCGCGGCAACGACTTCGGCGCGCACCTGGCCGACATCCGCGGCGCGGTCCCCCTGCTGCGCCACGTGCTGATCGATGCCGAACCCGAAGGCGCAGTCAAAGAGGCACTGCTGACGGCGCTGGAAGCCGACGTCGACGGATCGGATCTGCTGGCGATCATCTACACGTCGGGTTCGACCGCCGCGCCGAAGGGTGTGCTGCACACGCACGCCGCCCTGCTCGCCCATCAGGAGAATCTCAACGCGATCCGCGGACTGACGGCCGACGACAAGCTGTTCTGCAACTCGCCCTTCTTCTGGATCGGCGGATTCGCCTTCGGACTGCTGGCCACATTGGTCGCAGGATCGACGCTGGTGTGCTCCAACGCCACCGATGCCGGCCAGACACTCGACCTGCTCGAGGCCGAGCGGCCCACCATGACAAACGGTTTCGTCGCAGGCATCGCTCATCTGGCCCGCCATCCGCAGCATCGCCACCCGCGATCTGTCGTCGATGCGCCGGGGCAACCTGTATCCGATCATGGCGCCAGAGGCGCGGCCTGCCGATCCCGAACTGCGACACAACATGCTCGGCATGACCGAAGCGGGCAGTGTCCTCCTGCTCAGCGGCGACGAATCCGATCAACCCGAACACCGGCGCGGATCGTTCGGTGTTCCTGCGCCGGGCTTCGAGACAAAGGTCGACGAGCACGGCGAGTTGTGCATCCGTGGGCCATACGTCATGCAGCGCTACTACAAGCGCAGCCGCGAGGAATGCTTCGACGCCGACGGCTGGTTGCACACAGGCGATCTCGTGCGCACCGATGCGGACGGCTTGCATTACTTCCTCGGCAGACGGGGTTCGATGATCAAGAGCGCTGGTGCCAACGTCGCCCCCGCGGAAGTGGAGAGGGCGATCGCCCGGATCAGCGGGGGCTCGACCGCGTATGTGTTCGGCGTGCCCGATCCCGACCGCGGGCAGGCGGTGGTCGCCGTGATCGCCACCGACGGCGACGTCGACGAATCATCGCTTCGACACGAGCTCAAGCGGGAGCTCTCCGCCTACAAGATCCCCAAGCGGATCGTCGCCGTGGCACCGGCGCAGATACCGGTGCTGTCCAGCGGCAAGGTGGACATGAATCGGCTCGCGACGGTGTTCGATGGCTGAGTCACCGTCAACCATCGATCAACTGGTCCGGCACCGTGCCGCCCTGTACCCGGCCAAGCCGATGGTGATCGACCCGGTAAACTGCATCACCTTCGGCGAACTCGATGCGACGACGCACGCAATGGCGGCGGGCTTCCTGGAAGCCGGGGTGACCAAGGGCACCCGCGTCGGGCTGATCATGCCCAACGGAACCGGCTGGGTACAGACCGCGCTTGCGCTCACTCGCATCGGCGCCGTGCTCGTCCCGCTGAGCACCCTGCTGGCGCCTAAAGAGCTGGTCGCGCAACTACGGGTCGCATCCGTGCAGTATCTGGTGGCCGTCGAGGAGTTCCGTGGGCACCGCTATCTCGACGAGCTGAAAGCCGAGTGTCGCTCTCCGACGGAACTGCCTGCGCTGCGCGGTGTTTGGACGCCCGACCAGCTTCGGCAACCCACCGCCGCGACGATCGATACCGTCGACGCAGCCGCCGCAACCGTCACCGCGGCCGACACCCTGGTCATCATGTTCACCTCGGGAAGCAGTGGGCCGCCGAAAGGTGTCATCCACTCACATGGCAATGCGCTGCGCGCCGTGCAGTCCGGCCTCTCAGCGCGGTGCATCGACGCCGATACCCGCCTGTATCTGCCGATGCCGTTCTTCTGGGTGGGCGGCTTCGGCAGCGGCATCCTGTCGGCACTCCTGGCAGGCGCGACACTGGTGACCGAGGAGATCCCCCGGCCGGAAGCCACGCTTCGGCTGCTTGAGCGCGAGCGGGTGACGTTGTTTCGCGGCTGGCCCGACCAGGCCGAAGCCCTTGCCCGCCAGTCGGAGTCGGTCGGTGCCGACCTCTCCGCGCTGCGGCAGGGCAGCCTCGAGGCGCTGCTGCCTGCCGACCAACGGGCAGAGCCTGGCGCACGGGCCAAGCTGTTCGGGATGACGGAGGCATTCGGACCCTACTGCGGCTACCCCGCCGACACCGATATGCCGCGCTCGGCTTGGGGCAGTTGCGGCAGGCCGTTCGCGGGCACCGAGGTCCGCATCGTCGATCCCGACACCGGCGAACCCGTGCCGACCGGGACGATCGGCATGATCCAGATCCGCGGGCCGAACACACTGCGCGGTATTTGCCGACGCAGTCGCGAATACGTGTTCACCCCCGACGGTTACTACCCCACAGGTGATCTCGGCCATCTCGACGACGACGGCTTCATGTTCTACCACGGCAGATCCGACGACATGTTCAAGGTCAGCGGCGCCACCGTCTACCCGAGCGAGGTCGAACAGGCCCTCCGCGGTATCGACGGTGTTCAGAACGCGTTCGTCACCGATGTGAACGGCGCGGTTGGCGCCGCCGTGATATCCGGCGACTCGGTCGACCATCTGCGGACGGCAGCGCGAAAGCTGCTGAGCTCGTTCAAGGTCCCGACGGTGTGGTTGGTTGTCGACTCCGACGACGCCATCCCCCGAGGCGGGACCGGCAAGGTCGACGTCGCAGCGCTGCGAGAAATGCTGCGCGAGCAGACGCAAAAGTGACCAAATTGAGGCGGAATAGGGCACTTTCGCGTCTGCTCGCGGGGTTAGGTGACCACGCCTCGCTGCTTGAGGTGGTTGATCAACGGCGTGGCGCCCGCCGAAAGGTGCTCGGACATGGCGGCGCGTGCCTGTTCGGCGTCGCGTTTGGCCAGCGCCGCAACCACCCGGCGATGATCCCTCATCGACCGCTTCGGCCAGCCGTCGACGATCGGAAACACCGATTCGGGTGCATAGCGGGTGATCTGGGACATCAGCTGTGCGAGCTTCGGCGAATCGGCCGCGACGTTGATCGCGCGGTGGAAGTCGTGGTTGAGCCGGACCGCCCGCTCGTGATCATCGCCGGCGTACGCGGCCTCCAGCTGTGCCTGGATCGACTCCAGTTCGCGCACCTGATCGTCGGTGATGTTGGCGGCCGCGCGGGCGGCGAGCTCTCCCCCGATGTGTGCCTGTACGTCGGAGACGTCGCTGATGTCCCGGCGCGTCACCGGCAATACCACGAACCCGCGGTGCAGCTTCTGGTCGAGCAGCCCTTCGGCGCGCAGCTGGAACAGCGCCTCACGCACCGGCGTCACACTGATTCCCAGTTCGGCTGCCAGCTGGTCGAGCCGCACAAACTCACCCGCCGCATATGTCCCGTCGAAGATTCGGTTGCGGACATACCGCGCCACGGCCTCGGAAAGCTGTGGTCGCGTGGCGAATTCTCCGATGGTCACGTCAGATCCGATAGTCGGCGAGCAGTCGCTTGCTGATGATGTTCTTCTGGATCTCGCTGGTCCCCTCACCGATCAACAGGAACGGGGCGTCGCGCATCAGCCGCTCGATCTCGTATTCCTTGGAGTATCCGTAGCCGCCGTGGATGCGGAAGCTCTGCTGGGTGACCTCCGAGCAGAACTCGCTCGCCAGGTACTTCGCCATTCCCGCGGCGACATCGTTGCGTTCACCGGAGTCCTTGAGCCTGGCGGCGTTGACCATCATCAGGTGCGCCGCTTCGACTTTCGTTGCCATCTCGGCCAGTTGGAACGCGATGGCCTGGTGTTCGGCGATCGGCTTGCCGAAGGTCTGGCGCTGTTGGGCGTACTTGATCGCCAGCTCGAATGCGCGGACGCCGACGCCGCATGCTCGTGCCGACACATTGACCCTGCCGACCTCGATGCCGTCCATCATCTGGAAGAAGCCCTGGCCGGGAGCTTCGCCGAGAATGTCGTCGGCGTTGGCGACGTAGCCGTCGAAGATCAGCTCCGTGGTGTCGATGCCCTTGTACCCGAGCTTGTCGATCTTGCCCGGGATCAGCAGGCCTGGTGCGACTTCGCCGAAACCGGTTGGCTTTTCGACGAGGAAGGCCGTGAGGTTGCGGTGGGGCCTCTCGGCGCCCTCGTCGGTTCGCACCAGCACCGCCACCAACGTGGAGCTGCCACCGTTGGTGAGCCACATCTTCTGGCCGTCGATGGTGTACGTGCCGTCGTCATTGTGCTTGGCGCGGGTTCGGATCGCCGCGACATCGGAACCGAGTTCCGGCTCGGACATCGAGAACGCGCCACGCGTCTCGCCGGTGGCCATCCTCGGCAGGAACCGCTGCTTCTGCGCATCCGTTCCGTGTTGGCGCACCATGTACGCCACGATGAAGTGGGTGTTGATCACGCCGGATACGCTCATCCAGCCGCGGGCCAGCTCCTCGACACACAGCGCGTAGGTCAGCAGAGACTCGCCGAGGCCCCCGTACTCCTCCGGGATCATCAAGCCGAACAGGCCCATCTCGCGCATCTGGTCGACGATGGCCTGCGGGTAAGTGTCGGCGTGCTCGAGCTCCTGCGCGTTCGGGATGATCTCCTTGTCGACGAACTGCCGCACGTTGGCGACGATCTCCGTCTGAAACTCGGTCAGCCCCAGCGTCTGAGCGATCCTGGTCATGCGGCACCCACCCTTTCGAACACCGCGGCCAGACCCTGCCCGCCGCCGATACACATGGTTTCCAGCCCGTAGCGGGTCCCGCGCCGATTCAGTTCCCGAGCCAGCGTGGCGAGTATTCGCCCGCCGGTGGCTCCGACCGGGTGGCCCAGAGAGATCCCCGATCCGTGCACGTTTGTCCGCTGACGGTCGGCGTCGGTGAATTCCCACTCCCGCATCACCGCAAGCGCCTGCGCTGCGAACGCCTCGTTCAGTTCGATGAGATCGATGTCGCTCAGGCGCAGACCGGCCTTGCCGAGTGCGACCTCGGTAGCGGGAACCGGCCCGATGCCCATGATGTTCGGCGCTACCCCGGCCGATCCCCACGAGACCAGCCGGACCAGCGGGTCCAGCCCGAGTTCGGCCGCCTTCTCCGGTGTCGTCACGATGCACATCGATGCGGCGTCGTTCTGGCCGCTGGCGTTCCCGGCGGTGACGGTTGCATCCGGATCATCCTTGCCGAGAACGGGTTTCAGCTTGGCCAGCGACTCGACGGAGGTGTCGGCGCGGGGATGCTCGTCGGTGTCGACGAGCTGCTCGCCCTGCCGCGTGCGCACGGTGACCGGGATGATCTCCTCGGCGAAGATGCCATCCTTCTGCGCGGCGACCGCTCGCTGATGCGATGCGACCGCCAGTTCGTCCTGTTCCCGTCGCGAGATGCCGTACTGGCGGCGCAGGTTCTCGGCGGTCTCGAGCATGCCGCCGGGCACCGGATAGTGTTGTCCGCCCGCGGTGGTGCGCCCACGCGCCAGCCCGTCGTGCACCTTGACGCCGGATCTTCCTCCGCCCCAACGCATATCCGTCGAGTAGAAGGCGACGTTGCTCATGCTCTCCGCACCGCCTGCCACGACGAGATCGTTGTTGCCGGTGCTCACCTGCATGCATGCCTGGATGACGGCCTGCAGACCCGATCCGCAGCGCCGGTCGACCTGCATACCGGGCACGGTCACCGGCAGGCCGGCGTCCAGTGCGACCACGCGACCGATGGCGGGCGCCTCGCTGTTCGGGTAGCAGTGGCCGAGGATGACGTCGTCCACCGCATCGGGCGAGATTCCGGTCCGGTCCAGCAGCCCCTTCAGGGCCGTCACCCCGAGGTCGACCGCCGTCAGCGAGGCAAACATGCCGCCGTAACGACCGATCGGTGTGCGCACGGGTTCACAGATCACCGCTTCACGAGTCGTCATACGTGCCTCCCTCCGGTGACCTCGAGGACGGTTCCGGTCATGTACGACGACAGATCGCTCGCCAGGAACAGCGCGACCTTGGCGACCTCGGCGGGCTCGCCGGCTCGGCCCATCGGTACCTCGGCCAGCTTCTGGTCCCAAATGTGTTGCGGCATGGCCTCGGTCATCGCGGATCGGATCAGGCCCGGTTGGATTGCGTTGACTCGCACCCCGAGGTGGGCGAGTTCCTTGGCGGCGGCCTTCGTCATACCGACGATGCCGGCCTTGGCCGCCGAGTAGTTCGTCTGACCGACAAGTCCGACCTTGCCCGAGATCGACGACATGTTCACGATCGCTCCGCGCTTGTTCTCGCGCATGACCGCGGCGGCCGCCTTGGTCCCGTTCCAGGTCCCTTTCAGGTGTACGGCGATAACCTCGTCGAACTGCTGCTCGGTCATCCTGCGAATCGTGGCGTCGCGGGTGATGCCTGCGTTGTTGACCATGACGTCGAGGCCGCCGAAGTGTTCGACCGCCGCGGCGATCAACGCGTCGACCTCGTCGGCCTTGGTCACGTCGCAGTGCACCGCCAAGGCGGCGTCGGACCCGAGCTGTTTGGCGGCGGCTTCCGTCGCGGCGAGGTCGAGATCACCGAGTACCACCCGCGCGCCCTCGGCGATGAAGCTCTCCGCGATCGCATAACCCAAGCCCTGCGCACCGCCGGTGACGACCGCTGTCCGATCTGTCAGCAATGGCACCTGATCACCCATCCTCACGCTTGTTCTCGGCCACTGGGGCCCGGCAGGTGCACATCATATTTCATATATGATCTGACCCGGGGCGCAGGCCTCGCGAGCAGACGCATGCACGCCCTTTTTCGTCGCGTTTCGGGGGTTTTCGCGTCTGCTCGCGCTGAAGAACGCCGAACAGGAGCACGTCTGAATGACCACCGCTGAAGTCAGCGACGAGGATTTCCGGGAAATCCTGGCCCAGACCCGTCATTTCGTTCGCAATGCAGTCGTCCCGCGCGAACAGGAGATCCTCGCCGGCGACCGGGTCCCCGACGACCTGCGCGATCAGGCCGCGAAGATGGGGTTGTTCGGCTACGCGATCCCCCAGGAGTGGGGCGGTCTGGGGCTGAACCTGGCCCAGGATGTCGAGATGGCGATGGAGCTGGGCTACACCTCGCTGGCACTGCGGTCGATGTTCGGTACCAACAACGGCATCGCGGGCCAGGTGCTCGTGGGATTCGGCACCGACGAGCAGAAGGCGCAGTGGCTCGAGCGGTTGGCCACCGGCGAAGTGGCCTCGTTCGCCTTGACGGAGCCCGGCGCCGGATCGAATCCATCGGGTTTGCGCACGAAGGCGGTTCGCGATGGTTCACGAGACGACGCGGACTGGATCATCAACGGCGACAAGCGATTCATCACCAATGCCCCCATCGCCGACCTGTTCGTCGTCTTCGCGCGCAGCAGGCCCGCAGACGACAACGGCCCCGGCATCGCGGTCTTCCTGGTGCCCGCTGACGCGGCAGGGGTTCAGGTCGGCGTCAAGGACGCCAAGATGGGCCAGGAGGGTGCGTGGACGGCCGACGTCAGCTTCACCGACGTCCACGTGCCCGCAGGCGCGCTGATCGGCGGCAGCGAGGACATCGGCTACCGGGCTGCGATGACGTCGCTTGCGCGCGGCCGGGTTCACATCGCCGCGCTGGCGGTCGGCATTGCACAACGTGCCCTGGACGAATCCGTCACTTATGCCGCCACCGCCACCCAGGGCGGCCAGCCGATCGGCAGCTTCCAGCTGGTGCAGGCCATGCTCGCCGACCAGCAGACCGGCGTGCTGGCCGGGCGCGCACTCGTCCGCGACACCGCGCAACGTTGGCTCTCCGGCGAAGACCGCAGGATCGCACCGTCGGCGGCGAAACTGTTCTGCACCGAAATGGCAGGCAAGGTGGCCGATCTCGCGGTCCAGGTGCACGGCGGTAGCGGCTACATGAGGGAGGTTCCGGTGGAGCGGATCTATCGCGACGTCCGGCTGCTGCGGTTGTACGAGGGCACCAGCGAGATCCAGCGGCTGATCATCGGAGGCAATCTGGTGAAGACGGCACAGGCATGACGGCCCGGCTGACGGACAGGATGGCATTCGTCACCGGGGCGGCCCGGGGCCAGGGCCGCGCCCATGCCGTCCGGAGGCCTTCATGGGCTGACGAACGACTGACGCTTCTGCCGACCTGGGTGGCCGAACCGGAAGACATCGCCGACCTGTCTGCTGGTTGGCCAGCGACGAATCGAAACTTGTTACTGCACAAGCGATATCGATTGACCAGGGCTCGACGCAGTACTGACCCGACGCGCTAGAACACGACAGTCTGGTTGCCGTACCGGATGATCCGGTCCTGACAGTGCCAGAGCACCGCCCTCGATAGGACCACGCGCTCGACGTCAGCGCCGAGAAGCGTCAGGTCGTCGACGGAGTGCCGGTGGTCGACCCGCACGACGTCCTGCTCGATGATCGGTCCGTCGTCGAGTTCCTCGGTGACATAGTGTGCGGTCGCCCCCACCAGCTTGACGCCGCGCTCCTTGGCGCGCCGGTATGGCGCCGCCCCGATGAACGCAGGCAGGAACGAGTGGTGGATGTTGATCAACGGACAGCCCACGTTCGACAGGAAGTCCTGCGTGAGGATCTGCATGTAACGCGCAAGCACAACGAGGTCGGCGTTGCCGCGGAGCAGATCGAGCAGACGTTGTTCGGCTTCTGCCCGATTGTCTTTCGTCGCGGGGACATGAAGGAATGGCACCCCGAAAGGCCGAACCTGGTCGGCGAGGTCGGGATGGTTCGAGATCACCATCGACACCGACATGTCCAGCTCACCGCGACGGTTGCGCCACAGCAGGTCCAGTAGGCAGTGATCCTCTTTGGACGCCAGGATCACGACGCGTTTGGGTTTGGCCGCCTCGGTCAGCCGGAAATCCATCTCGAACCGGCTGGCAACCTCCTCCGCGAAAGCGCTCTCGAGCGCATCGCGGGCGGCCGTCAGCCCCGGCAGGTGGAAGATCGTGCGCTGCATGAAGGTGCCGCCGGACTGTTCGGTTGCATGCTGGTCCAGCGAAACGATGTTGGCCCCGGACTGGGCCAAGAAGCCGCTCACTGCCGCAACCAGGCCGGGGCGGTCCGCGCACCGCAGCAGTAGCCGGCCGACATCCGTGGTCGTGGACATCCCCTCAACCCTCCCTAGTTGGGTCCATCAGAGCCGGACCGCCTTCAGGGTCTCATTCCGGCCATCGGCGGGCGGCCGACTGCGGTGGAAAAGCTCGCGGGTTGGCGGCAACATCGTCGATACGCGCTCGCTGCCTCGCAACCGAGGCAACCAGCTAAAACCGCGGCCTAGATCTACGGCAACGTAACTAGCTGGCTTCAGTTTCGTTAAATCGTTCGCCACAACGATCAATTAAGGCCCATTTATCTGGGCTTATTGACGTATGCGATAGTTGCCTAGCAATTTCGCATTCGCTAATCCGCAAACAACGTAGCTGAGCAAGGAAATCTTTGCCGGACAAGATCGGCTCGCTAGCTGGAATAACGGTCTTGAAAAGAGCAATACTCGATACCTGGGTATTCATGTAGACCGCATGTGAATGCCTCGCCGGTAACTGCGATTACTCGACGATTCTGATCGTAGTTGCCCGAACGATGGGACAAAAATGACCGTTCCTCAGCTGAGCGTTGACCGTCAGGTTTTTCACTCTCCGCTCGACGAGGGAATCAGTTGGTTCGATTCCGACACAAAATGCACGATCGTCGTTTCGACGCCTTCTGCCGACCCCGCGCTGTGGGCCGATTTCGTCGACGGCGCGGCGCGCAGCTACCACAGGCACGGGATCGAACGCGCGCTGGACATGGACTCGCTCACCGACGAGGCCAACACCCAGCTGTTCCACGCCGTGGTGAGTGATGCGGGCGCGATCATGGGCGGAATCCGCGCCAAGGGTCCGCTGGACTCACCCGAGGAATCGCATGCCGTCGTCGAATGGGAGGACCGGCCCGGCCTGCGCACGGTCCGCAAAATGCTGACCGACCGACTGCCGTTCGGCGTCGTGGAGATGAAGACCGCCTGGATGTCCGACGACCCGGCCCGGAGCCGAGCGGTCGGCAACACGCTGGCACGGTCACCGTTCACCACCATGGCGCTACTGGACGCGCAGTTCGTCGTGGCGACGGCCGGATCACACGTCTTGAACCGATGGCGCACGTCCGGCGGTGTCGTGGCGAAGGTTCCCGCGACGCCGTATCCCGACGACCGATACCGTACGAAGATGATGTGGTGGGATCGCAGCACCTTCACCAACGACGCCGACGCTGAGCAGGTTTCGAAGATCTTCAACGAACTGGCCATCGTCGCGCGTCAGCTCGACCATATGGGTGCTCGGGCACTCGGAAGCGGCCTGTGACCTCAGCTTTTGGGGACCATTTCAACGCAACGCTCCTAGTTGAGGCGCAACCGCAGGACAATCGACTCCTCTCGGAGTTGAGAGCAGACCCCAGAATCGAATTCATCGACAGGTGGGGCCAACAGCGCGATGAGCTGCGCCTGCTGCGTCCGCCGCCCGACCCGGGAGTCTTGGCCGAGCCCAAGCGCTGGGCTTATTACCCCTGGCGGCGAACGGTCGCGAGCGTGCTGGGGCCGCGGGGATTTCGCGCCGTGCGGCTCAACCGAAACCGGAACCTGATCACCTCCACAGAACAGGAGACGCTCGGTCGACTCCGGATCGGCGTCGTCGGGCTCAGCGTCGGCCATGCCATCGCCCACATCCTGGCGCAGGAGGGGCTGTGCGGTCAGCTGCGCCTCGCGGACTTCGACGAGCTGGAGTTGTCCAACCTCAACCGCGTGCCAGCCACGGTGTTCGACCTGGGATCCAACAAGGCGCAACTGGCCGCCAGACGGATAGCCGAGCTCGATCCGTACCTACCGGTGGAGGTGTTCGACCGGGGAATCATGGCGGAGTCGGTCGACGGATTCCTCGACGGTGTCGACATTCTGGTGGAGGAGTGCGACTCGCTGGACACCAAGGTCCTCATTCGCCAGGCGGCGCGTGCACGACGCATTCCGGTCGTGATGGCCACCGGCGACCGCGGCACCTTGGACGTGGAACGGTTCGATCTGGAGCCCCAGCGGCAGGTCCTGCACGGCCTGCTGGGCGACCTGGAATTCGCGGAGCTCTCCGGATTGCCGAGCGAGGACAAGGTGCCCTACGCCCTGCGCATGATGGACGGCCGACAACTGTCGCCACGAATGGCCGCATCTCTTGTCGAGGTCGGAACCACCCTGGCCACCTGGCCACAGCTGGTCGCCGAGGTCGCACAGAGCGCCGCGCTGGTGGCCGAAGCGGTCAGGCGCATCGGCCTCGGCGAAGAATTGGCATCCGGCAGGGTGCGCATCGATGTGGCCACCGACCTCGACGAGATCCGTGACTCTGCGGCAGCCAGCCCGACGCAGGATTCTGCCAAAGAGCAGCACAACGACGTACCACCGAAGGACGCCATCGAGAGGGTGGTTGCGGCCGCGGTTCGCGCGCCGTCGGGCGGAAACGCCCAGCCCTGGCGCATTTCCACGCGCGACGGCGTGATCACGATCGCGCTCGCCCCCGAGCACACCTCGACGATGGACGTCGGCTTTCGTGCCAGCGCTGTCGCGGTCGGAGCCGCCGCCTTCAACGCCAGGGTGGCGGCCGCCGCCGACGGCATCCTCGGACCGGTGAGCATCGAACCCGGCGACGATTCATGTCCGCTACGGGCAGTCCTGCACCTCGCTGACGAATCCGACCCCGACCTCGCCGCGCTGTACGAACCGATGCTCGCCAGAGAAACCAACCGCCACCACGGCAAGCAGGTTTCGCCACCCGACGATGTCGTCGAACGCCTGCATGCCGCGGCCCAGCGGGAAGGCGCCCGACTACGCCTGCTGACCGCACCGAACGACATCGCCGAGGCGGCGGCCATCCTGGCCGAATCCGATCGCATCCGGTACCTGACGCACCGGCTGCACACCGAGATGATCTCCGAAGTTCGTTTCCCAGGGGATCCGTTGCAGGACTCGGGGATCGATGTCCGAAGCCTGGAGCTGATCCCCGCCGACCTGGTCAAGCTGGACGTTCTGCGCCGTTCGGAAGTGATGGCCTATCTCGACGAATGGAACCTGGGGGCGGCGTTGGGCTCCGATACCCGGGAACGCATCGTGACCAGTTCCTGCATCGCCGTGGTGTCGATGAACGGTCAGGCGCTGACGGACTATGCGCGCGCGGGTTCTGCCGTGGAAGGGGTCTGGATCGTCGCCCAACAGCACGGTCTTGCCGTCCAACCCATCTCGCCGGTGTTCGTCTACGCCCACGACGCCGGGGATCTGGAGCAGCTCTCGCCGACGCACGCGTCGGCTCTGCAGGGGTTGCGGGACGGGTTCCGCGGACTGTCAGCAATCGGGCCCGAAGAGTCGATCGCGCTCGTACTGCGGTTCGCCGACGCGCCCGCCACGTCGGTCAGGAGTCAGCGTCGAACCGCTGTTGTCAGTAGTCTCAAGGCATAACAGCCGAACCCGGAGCAAACGTGGCTCGTACCCTCGACGAAGTCGTCACCGCCGTCGCAACCTCACTCATGCCGGTGAACGCGGCGACCAATGCCGCCGTGAGTCAGCGCGTCCTCGCCGACCTCGTCGGTCATTTCGGCGTCGATGTCAGCTTCCTGCGCCACAACGACCACAACATCCACGCGACGAAGCTGATCGCGGAGTGGCCGGTCCGGCCCGACATCCCCGACCCGGATCCGCTCGGCGTCGTGTACTTCGCCGACGCCGACCCGGTGTTCGCCGGCGCCGAGAACGCAAAAGAGATCCTCGTCTTCCGGCCAGAACCCGCGACCGACGACTACCAGAAAAAAATCGAGGAAGGTCGCAACATCCCCGCGACGTCGATGGCGGTTGTGCCGATGCTCTCCGGGGACGTCACGACGGGCTGTCTGGGGTTCGTCAAGTTCGGCGACCGCGAGTGGACACCTGCGGAGCTCAACGCGCTCAAGGCGATCGCATCGCTGTTCGCGCAGCTCCAGGCCCGCATCGTGGCCGAGGACCAGCTGCGGTTCCTGGCCGAGCATGACGACCTGACGGGCCTGTACAACCGTCGCGCCCTGATAGCGCACCTAGACCAGCGGTTGGCTCCGGGAGAACCGGGCCCGGTGTCCGCCCTGTTTCTCGACCTGGACCGACTGAAGGCAATCAATGACTACCTGGGTCATACGGCGGGCGACTGGTTCATCCGCGTCTTCTCCAAACGCCTGCGGGAAGGCGCTGCGGGCCCCAACCTGATCGCCCGCCTCGGCGGTGACGAGTTCGTCGTCGTGCCGGTGGCGCCCATGAGCGCCGCCGAAGCCGAGACCCTCGCCAGCCAGCTGCAGGCGACCCTCCGCGAGCGGGTGTCCATCGACGGCGAAATGCTGACCCGCACGGTGAGCATCGGTGTCGCGCTCGGCGTGCCGGGCCGCGACACCACGTCCGATCTGCTCCGCCGCGCCGATCAGGCCCTCTTGGCGGCCAAGAGCGGGGGCGGCAACAAGATCGCGGTGTTCTCCGACGACATGTCGCTGAAGGGCGAGTTCCGCAACGACATCGAGTTGCATCTGCAGAGTGCGATCGAGAACGGCGCCCTGGTCCTGCACTACCTGCCCGAGGTCGATATGCGCACAGGCGAGATCCTCGCCTTCGAGGCGCTGGTGCGCTGGCAGCACCCGACCCGCGGCCTGCTCTCCCCCAACGCGTTCATCGGGGTCGCCGAGTCCATCAATTTCGCCGGTGAGCTGGGCCGCTGGGTCATGCGCGCGGGCTGCGCGGAGTTCCGCAAGTGGCGGTCGAAGGGCATCGGAGAAGACGTCATCCTGCGACTCAACGTCTCACCGGTGCAGTTGGTGACCGAGGGCTTCGTCGAGACGGTCGCGAGCATCATCGACGAGTTCGGCCTCGACGGCGGCTCGGTGTGCCTCGAGATCACGGAGAGCGTGGTCGTTCAGGACATCGAAACCACCCGGATCACGCTCGCCGGTCTCAAAGAAGTCGGCGTGCAGATCGCCATCGACGACTTCGGCACCGGCTACAGCGTGCTGTCGCATCTGAAGTCACTGCCGGTCGACACGCTCAAGATCGACAAGAGCTTCGTGCGCGAGT
The DNA here is from genome assembly GCA_963716505.1 of uncultured Actinomycetota bacterium. GTDB lineage: Bacteria > Actinomycetota > Actinomycetes > Mycobacteriales > Mycobacteriaceae > Mycobacterium. The sequence continues at coordinate 124,029 of CAVQTL010000007.1, read as the reverse complement.
TGGGGACGAACCCCGGCGATCTCGCGATTGTGCGCGCCGTCATCGCGCTGGCGGAGTCATTCGGCCTGGAACTGGTCGCCGAGGGTGTCGAAACCGAGGAGGCCGCGCTGACCTTGCTGCGGCACGGCTGCCACCGGGCCCAGGGCTTCCTGCTGTCGCGCCCCGTGGCCGGCGATGCGATGGAAGCGCTACTTGCCCAGCGGCGGATACCCGTGCAGTTCTCCGCAGCGCCAGTTCGGTGACCGGCGCTGCCGGGTAGGCGTCGAAGCCGGCATCCACCGCGGCGATGGCCGTAGCAACGCCGCCGACACCGGAACCCGTGCAAACGAAGTCCACCTCGTCATCTCATTGCATAGCAATTCATCTTCTAATTGCCACCGATGCAGAAAGACGGAAAAATGGCCTTCAAAATCGGTAATTCTGTGTGAAATACATTGCTGGTGCATTTTGAGGCAACATTTCGCGAGGGCGATTCGGCAATAGAATATCCCCCGCGTAAAAACCCGCCGAAACCAAACCGAAAGTCATCATATCGGACATATTACATACCTTTTGAATGATACGTAGCAGGCTATGTGACTTAGAGTATTAAGCGCAGGATAGGACATTCCAGGCTCAGAGGTCGACGGTGACGGAACACTTTGACAAGCGCGCGGACGCCACGCGTCTGCAGATCCTGCTCGCCGCGTCCCGTGAGTTCGCCCGGAAGTCCTACAGCCAGGTGAGCCTGGACGACATCCTGGCGCAGGCGCAGGTCACCAAGGGTGCGATGTACTTCCACTTTCGTTCGAAGCACGAGCTGGCGCTGGCCATCATCGATCGGCAGAACGAGATGGGCTACGAGTCGATGAGCGACGTGCTCTCCCGCAAGCTCTCCGGCCTGGAGACGCTCATCGATATCACGTGCGTGATCGTCGCCCGGGACATCGGCGATGACGTCGGCAGGGCAGGGCTGAACCTGCTCGAGTCGATCGGCCGGGCGGACGGGATACAGGCGCGGGTGCTCGGCGAGTGGACGAAGACGGTCGCCGAAGTGATCCGACGTGCCGCAGGCGAGGGCGACGTCCTCGCCGATCGCGACCCCGAAGACGTGGGCCGGCTCCTGGTGTCGGTATTCATGGGACTGCGCCAAACCACCGACATCGACGACCCGCAGCGCTACTTCGCCGATCTCGACAGAACGTGGGCGCTCACGCTGCCCGGCTTCGCCGATCCCGACCGAATCGGCTATCTCAACCAGTTCATCAGGCGCCGAACCAGACTCGCCGCAACCAAGGCGCAACCGCTCCACCCCCGATGAAATAGGCTCGACCGATGGTCCGCCAGGCACGGTCGGAGGCCACCAGGAAGAAGATCATCAACGCCGCGGTGGAGCTCTTCGCCGAAGTGGGTTACCAGGCAACCGGACTCGGCGACATCACCGAACGCGCGGAAATGACGAAGGGCGCCCTGTACTACCACTTCGATTCCAAGGACGCGCTCGCCACCGCGATCATCGAGGAAGGCGCCAACACCGCACTCATCGCGTTCCGGAACGTCGGCGAGCCGACCGCGCCGGCGCTGGAGAACATGATCCACGGCGTCTTCGTCGTCGCGAACCTGATCCGCACCGACAAGATGGTGCGGACCGGCGCCCAGCTCTTGCGAGCCTTCGGCGAGTTCAACGAGGCGACCGCGCTGACCCACGGCCAGCTGGTGGCGGAGATGGTGAATCAGGCCAGGCAGGCGATCGTCGAGGACGATCTGCGTGACGACCTGGACCCGGGCACCGTCGGGGAGGTGCTCGTCAGCGCGATGCTCGGCGCCGAATTGGTCTCGAACGTGAGCTCTGGTGGGGCCGATCTCATCGAGCGCATCGCGAGGACGTGGACGCTGCTGCTTCCCGCCCTGGTCACCGAGGGATCACTCCCGTACTTCCGCGAGTTTCTGGCGCGCGAGTCGATGCGCCATGCCCGCTAGAGTTCCGCCGACCACAGCTGCTCGGTCAGGTCCTGGAATGCCGCCAGCGCCACCGGATCATCCCCACGCACCAGCGCCGACTTGCTCATCCAAACCCGCCTGATCGAACCGTCCTGATGAACCAGCTCGACGATGAGGTCGGCGTGCTGGCGCACGACCTTGACCGCGGATTCGTCGGCGGGCATCGCGTGGAAGATCTGGTGAAACTTCAATTCCAGCAGGGTGTCGGGCGTATAGCCCAGCATCTCGGCGAAGGCGCTGTTGGCGAACAGGATCGCGCCGTCCTCGGCGATCGCCAGCACCGGAACCGGAAACCGCTCGAGGACCACCAGCGCAGGCAGCTCCCTGAGCACCTCCATCGGATGCTGCTTGGCCTTCTCACCCCGACGCCGCTCCACGCTGCCGATTATGCCCGCGCGCGGCGACGTCGCTCACCAATCCGGGCCCCTGCGATTACCTCCAGTTGAGTAACTAGGTTTACTATGTGGCTACCGAGCAGAGGGGAACCTATGGACCTGCAGTGGTCGGCGGCCGACGCCGCGTTTCGCGACGAGGTACGCGGCTTCCTCGACGAGAAGCTGACACCGGAACTGCGCACCGCGGGCCGGCTCATGACAAGCGTCTATGCCGACCACGATGCGAGCATGGAGTGGCAGCGGATCCTGCATGAGCGCGGCTGGGCCGCCCCCGCATGGCCCGTCGAACACGGCGGCTGCGACTGGAACCTGACACAGCACTACATCTTCAGCAGGGAATCGACGCTGGCGGGCGCACCCTCGTTGTCCCCCATGGGAATTCGCATGGTGGCACACGCGATCATCGCCTTCGGCACCGACGCGCAGAAGGACTTCTTCCTGCCCCGGATCCTCACCGGCGAGGTGTTCTTCTGTCAGGGGTATTCCGAACCCGAGGCCGGATCGGACCTGGCGTCGCTGTCGATGTCGGCAGTCGACGACGGCGACGATCTGGTGTGCACCGGAAGCAAGATCTGGACGACGCACGCCCGCGAGGCGAACTGGATGTTCGGCTTGGTGCGCACCTCACGGGGCGCGAAGAGGCAGCAGGGCATCACATTCGTGCTGATCGAGATGACCTCACCGGGTGTCCAGATCCGCCCATTGGTGATGACGTCGGGTGAGGAAGTGCAGAACCAGGTCTTCTTCGACGAGGTTCGGGTACCGAAGGCCAATGTGCTCGGCAAGATCGATGACGGCTGGACGGTCGCGAAGTACCTCCTGGAGTTCGAGCGCGGCGGCGGCGCGGCCTCGCCCGCGCTGCAGGTGATGGCCGAGGAGATCTGCACGGTCGCCGCTGACATGCCCGGCCCCGACGGCGGCCGCCTGATCGACGATCCGGCGTTCGCGCGAAAGCTGGCCGACGCGCGGATCCGCACGGAGGTGCTCGAAATCCTCGAGTACCGGGTACTCGCGGCGGTGTCCGAGGGCAAGAACCCCGGCACGGCCTCCTCGATGCTCAAGGTGGTGGCCACCGAGCTCAGCCAGACGCTGAGCGAAATGGCGATGGAGGCGGCAGGACCGCGCGGGCGCGCATATCAACCGCACGCGACCCGACCCGGCGGCCCGGTCACCGAATTCGAGCCGCCACCAGACGGATACGTCAGCGGCGAGCCGTGGCAGGCGGTCGCACCGCTGCGCTACTTCAACGACCGGGCCGGCTCGATTTACGCCGGCAGCAACGAGATTCAGCGGAACATCCTCGCCAAGGCGGCATTAGGACTGTAGATGGACTTCAACCTGAGCAACGAACAGGAACTACTCCGGGACGGACTGACGAAGTTCCTGTCCACCCGATACGACCTCGAGAAGAGCCGAGCGGCGGCCAAGACCGGTGCCGGCTGGCAGCCGGACGTCTGGCGGGCATTCGCCGACGAGCTCGGAATCCTCGGTGCCACCCTGCCCGAGGATGTGGGCGGAATCGGCGGCGGCCCAGTCGAACTCATGGTCATCACCGAGGCGCTCGGGCACGCCCTGGTTATCGAGCCCTACGTCGACACCGTGGTGGTCGCAGGCGGGCTTCTGGAGCGTGCCTGCGGCGAAGCCGCCACCTCGCTGCTGGAGAAGGTCGTTGCGGGCACCGCGATCGTCGCACTGGCCGCAGGCGAGCCCGAATCCGGCGACCGTTGGCAAAAGGTCGCCACCACCGCCGAGCGCGCGGGCGATGGCTGGATACTCCACGGCCGCAAGACCGTAGCGATGACCGCTCCATTGGCCACCCACCTGTTGATCACCGCGAAAACCCCTGCGGGGCTATCGCTGTTTCTCGTCGATCTCGACTCGCTGGCAGGTGGCCTTTCGGTGACCGGCTACCGGACCATCGACGACCGCCGCGCCGCGGACCTGGTGCTCGACGGACTGCGGTTACCCGCCGGGGCGCTGCTCGGAGAAGACGGGCAGGCCTGGCAGTCACTGGAGCAGGCGCGCGACGAAGGCGCCGCAGCGATCTGTTCGGAAGCCGTGGGGTGCATGCGAAAGGTGTTGGCGGACACGGTCGAGTACTGCAAGCAACGCCAGCAGTTCGGTGTGCCGATCGGCAGCTTCCAGGTGCTGCAGCATCGGATGGTCGATATGCACATCGAGCTGGAACAGGCCAGCGCCGCAGTCCTGCTCGCCGTGCTGCACCTCACCGACGAGCCTGCCGTGCGAGCGCGGTCGGTGTCGGCCGCGAAGGCCACCGTCGGCCGCGCGGCCCGCTTCATCGGTCAGCAGGCCGTGCAGCTGCACGGCGGCATGGGCATGACCGAGGAATTGGCGATCGGCCACTACTTCAAGCGGCTGACGGCGATGCAGTACGAATACGGCACCACCGACCACCACATCGGCCGGTACGCCGAGTTGTCCCGTCCGATGCGGTAGGTCAACGCACCGAGCCTGCTGGGAGATCGCATACTCGCAAATTTTCGCGATCTGCCCGCAGCTTCGGCGTCCCCGCCGCGCCGTAATGTGATCGAGGTGAGCTCGCGCGGATGGCTGTTGTTCATCGCGATGAGCATCATCTGGGGCATCCCCTATCTGATGATCAAGATCGCCGTCGAGGGCGTCTCGGTCCCCGTCCTGGTGTTTGCGAGAACTGCGGTCGGTGCGGCGGTGCTGCTGCCGCTTGCGCTGTCGAGCGGAATTCCGGCGATGATCCGCGAGCACTGGAAACCCCTGCTCGGCTTCTCGTTCTTCGAGATCATCGCCGCTTGGTATCTGCTCTCGGACGCCGAACGCTATCTGACCAGTTCGATGACCGGACTGCTGATCGCCGCCTCGCCGATCATCGCGGCGATCCTCGACCGCTTCACCGGCGGAGAGCAACGGCTCGGATTCAGGCGAATACTGGGTCTTGGTGTCGGCCTGGCAGGTGTGGCCGTGCTCGCGGGTCCGCATCTGGCGGGCGAAAGTGGGTGGCCGATCGTCGAGGTGCTACTGGTGGCCACCTGCTACGCGATCGCTCCGCTGATCGCCGCGCGGCATCTCGCCGATGTGCCCGCGCTGCCGATGACCGCCACCTGCCTGGGATTCGCCGCTTTGGTGTACGCCGCCCCCGCTGCGGCCACATGGCCGACCGAAATGCCGTCAACGCGAGTGTTATTGGCGCTGGGCGGTTTGGCGGTGATCTGTACCGCGCTCGCATTCATCGTGTTCTTCGCCCTGATTCGGGAAGTCGGCGGCGCCCGCGCCCTGGTCTTTACGTACGTGAACCCGGCGGTAGCGCTGCTGGCCGGGGTGATCGTGTTGAACGAGCCGCTCACCGCGTGGAACGTGGGCGCACTGGTATTGATCCTCGCCGGCTGCGTACTGGCCACACATCGGCCCGAGGAGCCGTTTCCAGACCCGCAGCTCGACGAGCGTGTCGCCAGGTAGCCAGCATCACCAGGGCAAATACCAGTAGAAAGGCTACATAACCATTAGTTTGATCCTGTGGAGATCACCGGGCCCGCTCGTGCGCGCCATGTCGATGTCCGCAAGCCCGTCGACGCGGAGACGCAGCGCGCGATGTTGCGACACATGCTGATGGCCCGCGGTATCGACGAGGAGGCGGGGCTACTGGAGAACCAGGGGGCGCTCGACCTCTGGCTGCCGTGCCGGGGCCAGGAGGCGGCACAAGTCGGTTCGGCGATGGCGATCGGTGATGAAGCAGTCATCTTCCCGAGCTACCGGGAGCATGCGGTTGCCGTGGTGCGCGGCATCGACGCCGTCTCGTTGACGGCACAGTGGGCCGGCCGCACGTTCTGCGGCTGGAATCCCCGCCTGCACCGGTTTTTTCCCTACACCTTGGTGCTCGCGGCACAGGCTCTGCACGGCGTCGGATACGCCATCGGCCGACGGTTGCAGAACACGGCCGAAACCGTGATCGTCTACGTCGGCGACGGTGCGACCAGCGAAGGCGACCTTTCGGAGGCGCTGAACCTTGCTGCGGTCGAGTCCGCTCGGGTGCTGTTCATCTGCCAGAACAACGGGTGGGCGATCTCCAAACCGAGCCACGAGCAGATGCTGACCTCGATTGCCGATCGCGCCAACGGATTCGGTATTCGGTCATGGTCGATCTCAGCCGACGATCCCGACAGCACCTTTCTCAATTGCCTCGAAGCAAGACGCTACGTCGAGACGTCTCAGTCGCCCGGCCTGATCGAACTGCGGACCACCCGCATCGGGGGGCACACCACGACCGATCCCCATGCCACCTACCGCGAACCCGACGAACTCGCCGCTGCGATCGCGAATGATCCCGTCGTGAAGTACCGCGAGACGTTGGTCGCCGCAGGCGTTGTCGACGACGAATGGCTGGGCGCTGTCGACGCCGACGTCGCCAACGCTCGACAGGAACTGCTGAAAGCCTTCGCCCCGTGATCGATACCAAGCCGAGTTGCCTGGCCGAATCGCTCAACGGCGCGCTGCACGAACTGATGCACGACGACGAATCCATCGTGCTCGTCGGTCAGGACATCGGCCGACTCGGGGGCGTCTTCCGGGTGACGAATGGCCTTCAGGAACGCTTCGGACAAGGCAGAGTCCGCGACGCGATCCTGGCGGAGTCCGCCATCGTGGGGCAAGCGATCGGCATGTCACTGAGCGGACTCAAGCCGGTCTGCGAGATTCAGTTCGAGGGTTTCATCTACCCGGCCATGAACCAGATCGTCACGCAGGCAGCGAAGATGACGACGCGCTGGAACGACGATATCGCGCTCAACCTCGTGATCCGGGTGCCGGTCGGCGGCGGGATCCGGGCCGTCGAGCATCACAGCGAATCGAACGAAGCGTACTTCGCGCACACGCCGGGTCTGCATGTCGCCTTTCCGTCCTCGCCCACCGACGCCGCCGCGATGCTGAAGTACTCGACCTCTCTGGGCTCACCGGTCATCTTCTACGAGCCGAAACGCCTGTACTGGAAGCGAAGGCAGCAGCCGCGTGAGCATTCCGAGCCGGCGACGCCGCTGGGCGCACGCATCGTCCGACGCGGGTCCGACATCACCGTCGTCGGCTTCGGCGCCATACTCGAGGAAGTACTCGCGGCAGCAGCCCGGGTCGCGTCCACAACCGATGTCGAGGTCGTGGATCTGCGTTGGATCGCCCCGATGGACATCGACACGGTGCTGGAGTCGGTCACCCGAACCGGTCGCCTACTGGTCGTTCACGAAGCGGTCGGATTCTCCGGCGTCGGGGCCGAAGTCGTCGCCACGGTGGCCGAACACGGCTCCCATCACTTGAAGGCGCCGATGCGGCGGCTGGGCGCGCCACGTCGGATTTACCCGCCAGCCGACTACGAAAAGCATCATCTGATCGGCATTCCCGAGATTGTCAGCGCGATCGAGGAGATGTGCGCTTGAGCGATCCGATTGACATCGTGGTACCGGAGTTCGGCCATGGCCTGACGGAGGCTCTTGTCATCGAGTGGCTCGTGTCGGTCGGCGATACTGTCGAACGCGGTGATGTGATCGCAGTTTTGGAGACCGACAAGACCAGTGTCGATCTGCTGGCCGAGAGGCCGGGCACCATTGTGGAGATCGTCGTCGCCGCACGTTCGATCACCACCTCGGGCGCCGTCCTGTACAAGCTCGACGAGAGACTATGAAAGGTGAAACGCAATGGCGTCCACAGACGAGCGAATGAATTCGGTGATGCTGTCGATCATCCGGCGCAGAACTCCAACCGCGGACGTCGCCGATTTCGACAAGCAGATCTATGACCTCGACATGGACTCGCTCGATGTCGTGGATCTCAGCCAGGCGCTGGAGAAGGAGTTCGGCGTCGAGGCTGATCTGGAGCGTGTGGCGGATTGCCTGACACCGTCCGAAATCGGTTCCTATTTCCGAGAACTGATCGGCTCGACATGACCGCGGGCCTCGTCGATATCGCCACGGCGACCCCGGGCGAGCACATCGGCAACAGCTATTTCGATACGATCGGCCTGACCGACGAATGGATTCGGCGGCGCACCGGAGTCGGCGCGCGATGGTGGATGGACCCCGACGAGCCGCTCGACGATGTCGGTGCGCGGGTCTGCGCGCCGCTGGTTGCACACCATCGCGAACGCGTGAACATCACCGCGCTGATCGTCGTCAGCTGCTCCACCGGTGGGAAGGTCCCCGGTATCGCGCAGCGGGTAGCAAAACAATCGGGACTGTCGACCGATGTCCTGGCCTTCGACTTGAACGCCGCCTGCAGCGGCTTCGTCTACGGCGTGATCAGCGGGCTGTCACTCTGCCCGTCAGGGGGCGCGGTGATCGTGTGCGCGGTCGAGGCGATGTCACGCCTGATCGACAAGACGGACCGCAACACCGGCTGCCTGTTCGGAGACGGTGCCGGCGCCGTGCTGATCGAGTCGCGCCCAGAATTTCGAGAGCACCGATGGCACGCGGGCTGCGACGGCGACCGGGTCGATCTCATGCGCGGCGAGATCGGCGGCGGCATCCAGCTGGATGGCATGCAGGTGTACGACCGGGCGGTCCGGACAATGTCCGAAACGGTGAATCGACTGCACGACAACGGCATTGAGCCAACCGTCGTCATCGGCCACCAGGCCAACTCGCGGATCCTGCAGAAGATTCGTGCCGAGGTCGACCTGGGCGATGCCGAATTCGTCGACTCCGTCGAGGAGTTCGGCAACACCTCGGCGGCCTCGATACCACTGGCACTGGGGACCTGTGTCGCCAAGCAATCCATTCCGGCGATTGGGAGGATGACGCTGGTGGCCTACGGCGCCGGTGAGGCGTGGGGCGGAGTGTCGGTCGACTACGACCTCGCCGACGCCATGGCGCGTCCCGGTTCGTGAGCAAGGTCTTCCTGGTCACCGGCGCCTCTCGCGGTGTCGGGGCCGAGACCGCCGCGCAGCTCGCCGGACCACACCACTACGTAGTTGTGAACTACCGGGAGAAGGCCAAGCGCGCCGACGCCGTCGTCGACGCGGTTCGGTCGGCAGGCGGCGACGCAGGCGCGGTCCAAGCTGACATAACCGACGAGCACGCCGTGGTGTCAATGCTGGCTGAAATCGGTGAACGGTCTGGCGGACTGGATGTGTTGGTGCTCAACGCATCCGGCGGATTGGAACCAGGAGCCGACGCCGGTTATCCGATGCGGCTCAACTGTGACGCACAGGTGCGACTGGCCGGGCTGTCGCTGCCGTTGATGGCCGCAGGCGGCCGAATCATCTTCGTCACCAGCCATCTGGCGCACTTCCACGGTCGTCGACCGGTCCCCACCGACTACCTCCCGATCGCCACCAGCAAGCAGGCCGGCGAGGACGCGTTGCGCGGCATGCACCACGAGTTCGAGACGGCCGGCATCACGTTCGTCGTGGTGTCCGGCGACATGATCGAAGGAAGCACCATGGTGCGCCTGTTCGAGCGGCGCGATCCCGAGGCGGTCGCGGCACGTCGGGACGCAAGCGCGGGACTGCCGACGGCGGCGGAGTTCGCGGCCGCAATCGTTGCGGCCACCCATGAGCCCCATCGCAACGGCGACACGATCTACGTCGGCGGAGCGGACTACCTGTCGTAGCCCGTCAGACGGTGATGGGCTCGTCCAACGGTCCCGGCTGTCTATTGCAGCTAGCCGGAAGCGCTGGGTCGCGCCTGCCTGCACCCGAAATGGCCGCCAGCGTCGACGACAGTGGCGTCTCTGACGAGAAAACTGACTGCCGAATCCACAGCCACCGCTATCGATCAGGAGCCGAACTGATGACCACTTCCATCACCCGCACCAGCCATTCAATGTCGCTGCTGGACGCGGAGATCGTCGAGGAGTCCGATCTGGGCTCGATGCGTCGGGTCACCGCCGAAAACCTCCCGATCCTGAACCGCCTGTCGATCAAGCGGGTGCTGCTCAACCCGGGCGCGATGCGCACCCCGCACTGGCATGCCAACGCCAACGAGCTCACCTATTGCGTGTCCGGCACCGCCCTGGTCTCTGTGCTCGACAATGGCAGCAAGTTCTCCAGCTTCATCGTCACGGCCGGGCAGATGTTCCACATCGACTCCGGGTCACTGCACCACATCGAGAACATCGGCGAAGACGTCGCCGAGTTCGTCATCGCTTTCCGCAGCGAACGCCCCGAGGACTTCGGATTCGGCGCAACACTCGGCGCTTTCACCGACGCCGTCCTTGGCAACACCTACGGTCTGCCCGCTTCCGATTTCTCCGCAATCCGTCGCAGCACCACCGACCACAAGCTCGCCGCACGCGTCGGGGATCCCGTAGTACCGGCCGGCGCATACTTCAACGATCCGCACAAGTTCGATGTCGAGTCGCAGACTCCGCCGCTGACCTATGCCAGCGGCAACGCACGATTTGCCCGCGATCAGTTCTGGCCGGCGCTGAAGGACATTTCGATGTATTCGCTGCGCGTCGCCGACGACGGTATGCGCGAACCACATTGGCACCCTGTGACCGCCGAGATGGGCTACGTCCAGCACGGCGACGCCCGGATGACGATCATGAATCCCGATGGCACGCTGGATACTTGGAAACTCACCACCGGGGATATGTACTTCATCCCGCGTGCCTACCCGCACCACATCGAGAACATCGGTGCCGACGACTGGCATTTCCTGATCTTTTTCGACCAGCCGTTCCCGGCTGACATCGGTTATCGCGCATCGGCCAGCGCCTACTCGCGCGAGGTCCTCGCGGCCACATTCAACACCCACATCGACGAGCTGCCGACCTTCCCATTCACGCCGGCCGATCCGCTGATCGTCACCCGCAACAATCCCGTCGACGATCACGGCATGGGCGAACACTGATCGGTCGTGCGGGCGGTCGCCTCTCTGGGTAGCGGCGACCGCACCGGGCACTCCGTGGAACAATGTCGTCGCACACCGGCGTCGGGGTTGGGAGGCCATGATGGGTGCCGTTCAGACGGTCGTGGCCGATGACGATGTGTTGCTTCGCGAGGGTGTGGCCAGTCTCCTCAACCGATCGGGATTCGAGGTGGTCGGGCAGGCCGGAGATTCGGAAAGCCTGCTGGCGCTGGTGCGCGACACGCGACCTCAACTCGTGGTGACCGACATCCGGATGCCGCCGACGAACACCACCGAGGGCCTCGACGCGGCCCATACGATTCGGGCCGAGCTACCCGATGTCGCCATCCTCGTGTTGTCGGCCCACGTCGACGTGGAGCACGCGATGGACTTACTCGCCGGTGGGCGTTCCGTCGGCTATCTGCTCAAGAGTCGCGTCACCGACGTCGACGAATTCGTCGAAACGGTGGGACGAATAGCCAACGGCGCATCCGTCGTCGACCCGGCCCTCGTGCAGGAACTCGTGTCGGCGCGTCGTCGCGACGACCCGCTCGCGGCGCTCAGCGACCGGGAACGTGAGGTTCTGACTCTGATGGCCGAAGGGCTGTCCAACGCAGGCATCGCCCGCCGAATCTGGGTGACCGAGGGCACCGTCGAAAAGCACGTCCGCAGCATCCTGACCAAGCTCGACCTCCAGGAGAGCGGCGACGATCACCGGCGGGTGCGCGCGGTCATCGTGTACCTCGAGAACCGCTGAGCCCGACCAACCTGCGGATCGAGTCGGGCGAAAGCGCAAATTTCGGCAGGAATCCCACGGCCGGGCTGTCGGCGATCAGGTCCGCGAAATCCTGCTCGGAGTGGGTCGAGATAAGGATCACCGACGGCTCCGGTGAACCTGCCCGGTGGATCGCCTCGGCCACATCGAATCCGTTGTCGGACCCGAGGTCGATATCGAGAAGGACGACATCCGGATGTAGCTCGTCGGCGCAATGCAGCGCTTCCGCGCTGTTGCACGCCATGCCAACGACGCGCAGCCCTGCCCGTTCGAGCATGGTGGTCGCGGCGTCGCGAAAGTCGGCGCTGTCGTCGACGATCAGACACCGCACAGGATCACATCGCTGTCGCACATACATCGAGAGTGTCAGAACGAGAGCGCTGCGGCATTCCGGCTAACTGGAAGATCTACGATCACCGAATGCTTCGCGACCGCCTGTTGGCGCTGGTGGCGCGCCGGCCGCGCCACCGGTGAAGTGGGGTGTGGTCACCGCGGCGGTGTTGATCGCGGCCGAGGTGGCGCTCGTACATCTGCTCAAACGGGTGGCACCCGAGAACGCCTTCGGGGCGATATTCCTGCTCGGTGTTCTGGTGGTGTCAGCCGGATGGGGTTTCGCCCTGGCCCTGGCGACGTCGCTGGCCAGCACGTTGGCCTACGTATGGATCCACGTTGCCGAAGGTAGCGGCAGCCTGGCCCCCGCGGTCACCGTGTTCCTGACTCTGGCTCTGCTGACCAATGTCCTCGTCGGTCAGGCCCGGCTGCGCGCCGCAGAAGCGAACCAGCGCCGCCGCGAGGCCGACTCACTTGCCCGGCAGCAGGCGGCGCTGCGACGGGTGGCCACACTTGTTGCCCGACAGGCGGATCCCGCCGACATCTACCCGGTGGCGGTCACCGAGCTTGCCCGCGGGCTCGGGGTCGAGCACGTCACTCTCCTGCGCTACGAATCCGACGACGAGTTCGTCGTCGTCGCCTGCACCGATATCGATCCCAACCGGGAACTCGAAGTCGGTGAACATCTTTCGCTGTCGGGTGACAGTGTCGCCGCGAAGGTCTTCCGATCCGGCGCCCCAGCTCGCGTCGCCGACTACCGCGATGCACCGGGGACGACGGCGGCACGACTGCGTTCGCTGGGCCTGCAGTCAGGGGCGGGCGGACCGATCTCGGTGGACGGTCGCACATGGGGCGCCCTCGTCGTCGGCTCGGCAGACTCGGCGCCGATGCCCTCCGAAACCGAGTCTCGCGTGATGGATTTCGCCGATCTGGTGGCCACCGCGATCTTCAACGCCGAAACCCGCGCCGAACTCAAGGCGTCCCGCGCCCGAATCGTCACCGCCGCGGATCAAGCCCGGCGGCGGTTCGAACGCGATCTGCACGACGGTGCCCAGCAGCGCATCGTGACACTCGGGCTCGAGCTCCGCGCCATCGAGGCGTCGGCACCCGCACAGGACGCCGGACTGCACACGCAACTCCGTGATGTGATCAATGGCCTGTCCGGCTTGTACGCCGACCTGCAGGAGCTGTCTATTACGTGATCGCCGAGGCACTGACGAACACCGCGAAGTACGCCGAGGCGTCGGAGGCGACTGTGCAGGCGACGATGCGGAACGGCGTGCTGCAGCTGGCGATCTCCGACGACGGAATCGGCGGTGCGCACACGGCCGGAGGATCCGGGCTCATCGGTCTCAAGGACCGCGTCGACGCGCTGTCCGGCCAGCTCGAGGTGTCCAGCCCGGCAGGCGATGGCACCACCATCACCGCCGCCATCCCGTACGGCAATACCGGCTAGCGGTAAGAGCGCACTCGGGCAACCGGCACCTCCAAATGCCGGTCAGCGTCGATGATCCAGCCTTCGACGACGGCAAAAGTAATCGCCAGTGCAGACGGGCAACCGCTCGTAGGCCGGTTTTATTCCAACAAGGAAGCTGGTGATTCAAATGGCTTACGAGAAGACCGTTCACGACGTCACGTACGACCTCCTGCGGGAACTGGACCTGACAACGGTGTTCGGCAATCCGGGCTCCACCGAGCAGACGTTCCTGCAGGACTTCCCCGACGACTTCACCTACGTGTTGGCATTGCAGGAAGCCTCGGCGGTGGCGATGGCCGACGGCTTCGCCCAGGCCACCGGCAAGCCCGCACTCGTCAACCTGCACACGGCGGCAGGCACCGGCAACGGGATCGGCAGCCTGGTCGCCGCCTCCCGCGCCAACACCCCGCTGATCGTCACCGCGGGCCAGCAGACCCGCGAGATGTCCATCGTCGATCCGTATCTGAACAACCCGGATGCGACGACCATGCCGCAGCCCTGGGTCAAGTGGGCCTACGAGCCCGCGCGCGCCGAGGATGTCCCCGCGGCGTTCATGCGCGCCTACGCAATCGCCACGCAGCCGCCGATGGGTCCGGTGTTCCTGTCGATCCCGCTCGACGATTGGCAGAAGCCTGCGCTGGGGCCCGCAGTGGTTCGCACGGTCAGCCAGCATGTCGCCCCTGACGCCGGACGGCTGGCGGAGTTCGCCGACCGGATCAACCGGGCGAAGAACCCGATGCTCGTGCTGGGACCGGAAGTCGACCGCGCAGGCGGCTGGGACGCAGGCATCGCCTTCGCCGAGAAGCTCGCTGCGCCTGTCTACGGCAGCGCGCTGCCTGACCGGGTCTCGTTCCCCGAAACCCATCCGCTGTACCAGGGGCCGCTGCCGATGACCATCGCCGGCGTGAGCCAGGTGGCGCATGGTCACGATCTGGTGGTCGTGATCGGGGCGGAGGTCTTCCGCTACTACCCGTATGTGGCCGGCGAATACCTGCCCGAGGGCACCGACCTGCTGCAGATCACCTCCGATCCCAGGGTGGCCGCCAAGGCCCCGGTCGGCGACAGCCTCGTCGGCGATGTCCGGGTGGCGCTGGAGAAGCTCGTCGAGATGATCGACGCCCCGACGGGTCGGCAGGTGCCGAAGCCGTTCGACCGGGACCGTGCCGTGCGCACGGCGGCACCGTCGGAGCGGCTCACGGCCGACGAGGTCTACGCGACATTGAGCACGGTCAAGCCCGACGACTCGGCGGTGGTGATGGAGTCCACCTCGACGATGGCCGAACTGCTGCAGTGGCTGCCCACGACACACTCGGGCGGCTTCTACGCCACCGGCAGCGGTGGCATCGGGTGGGGCGTCCCGGGAGCGGTCGGCGTCGCGCTCGGGGACCGCGAACGCGGGGTGAACCGGCACATCGTCGCCACCATCGGCGACGGCTCGTTCCAGTATTCCGTTCAGGCCATTTGGACGGCCGCCCAGCACAAGCTGCCCATCGTGTTCGTGGTGCTGCGCAACGAGGCTTACGAGATCCTCAAGTCGTTCGCACTGCTGGAGAACACGCCGCATGTGCCCGCGCTGGATCTTCCGGGGCTCGACATCGCGTCGGTGGCAAAGGGTTTCGGATGCCGGACGGCTGACGTCACCACCACCGACGCGCTCGCGGGCGAGTTCAAGACGGCTCTGGATGCCGACGGTCCGACCGTCATCGTCGTCCACACGCAACCGGAGCTGCCACAACTCGGCTGACAGCTCATCACGAAGGATGTCGCGAAGCTCGGCGGGGTGACAACCCCGCCGAGCTTCTCAACCCAAGGAGCACCGCAATGCCCATCTACACCTGCACAACCGCCGAATCGACCCTCAACCTCGAGACGAAAGCGGCACTGGCCACCGAGATCACGCACATCCACTCGGTGATCAACCATGTCCCGAGCACCTACGTCAACGTCGTCTTCAACGAACTGCCTGCCGGCAACGTCTACACCGATGCCGCCCCCGCACAGCCGCTGCTCATCACCGGCTGGGTCCGCGACGGGCATCCGGAAGACGAAACGTCGCGCCTTGCGACCGAGATCGCAGCCGCCGCGACGCGGATCACCGGCATCCCAAGGACCGAGTGCTGGTCGTCTTCTCGAGCAGCCCGGCCCATTACGCCGTCGAAGGCGGCCGTGTCCTACCCGCACCCGGCGAAGAAGCGGCATGGATCGCCGCCGGAAATCACTTGGAGGTCGGCCATGCGCCGACGCGGTCGGCACCTACGCCGACGCGCCGCGCAGGCGCATCGCGACCTCGAGGCCCGCAGGACCCATGGCTCGACGTGCTGACACCGTAGGCGCGTCGGCCTTGTGTCCCAGGCCGCGAGGCCCGACGATGTGGCGATGCCGCCCGCCAAACGCGTCCTCGTTCTCGGGTCCGGATTCGCCGGGCTGTGGGCCGCGCTCGGTGCGGTGCGGCGGCTGGACGAGCTCGGTGCCGCACAAGGCGCTGTCGATGTCACCGTCATCAGCTCGCAGCCGTACCACGACATTCGGGTCCGAAACTACGAGGCCGATCTCAGCCCGTGCCGAATCCCGTTGCGGGAGCTGCTCGATCCGGCCGGGATCGACCACATCACCGCCGACGTGACCGGAATCGACGCGTCGGCTGCGACGGTCAGTACGGCCGACGGCGCGAGCCACGGCTATGACCGCCTGGTGCTCGCTGTGGGCAGCAAGGTGGCCAAACCGGACCTTCCCGGCCTGGCCGAGTTCGGCTGCGACGTCGACACCTACGACGGCGCGATGAAGCTGCAGGCGCACATTCGTGGCTTGGCCGTCCGCAAGGCAGATCCCGCGAGCGCGACAGCAGTCGTCGTCGGTGCGGGCCTCACCGGCATCGAGACAGCCTGTGAGCTACCGGAGATGCTGGCCGACGCGCTGGGCACCGGCGTGACACCGCGGGTCATCCTCGTCGACCATAATCCGCACGTCGGCTCGGACATGGGTGAATCCGCCCGGCCGGTCATCGAGAAAGCGTTGGCCGACAACAAGGTTGACGCCATGACCGGAGAGGGCGTCGTCGCCGTCGACCAGCGAAGCGTGGCGTTGTCGTCGGGTGAGGTCATTCCGGCCGCGACGCTGGTGTGGTGTGCCGGTATGCGGGCCAACCCGTTGACATCACAGTTCGGCATGCCGTGCGACCGGCTTGGCCGGCTGCCCGTCGACGACTATCTGAGGGTCGAGGGCGTCGACGATGTGTTCGCCGCAGGCGATGTGGCGGCGGCGAAGATGGACGACGCACACCTGTCGGTGATGTCGTGTCAGCACGGTAGGCCGATGGGCCGGTATGCCGGCTACAACGTGGTCAGCGACCTGCTGGGCGCTCCGATGCTGTCGCTGCGCATCCCCTGGTATGTCACCGTGCTCGATCTCGGCCCCGCCGGTGCGGTGTACACCGAGGGCTGGGACCGCAAGGTCGTCAGCCAAGGAGAAGAGGCCAAGGCGACCAAGCGGGTGATCAACGGCGAACGCATCTATCCCCCGCTCACCGGAGACCGTGCCGCGCTGCTCGCAGCGGCCGCGCCGAACCTGCAGGCCCCGCCTGCATACGGGCACTGACAGCTGGCTGCACCAATGGTGGGCAGTACAAAGAAACCAGCTCAGAAGGGCGGTGGTTCGTAGTTGGCGGCGAGCCACGCCTGGCGTTGTCGTTCTTCTTCGGCGATGAGTTCTTGTCGTTCGCGGCGTTCTTTGGTGATGCGGTCGCGGCGGTCTTGTTCGCGGGTCTGTTTGCGGGTGGGCATCATCAGGCCGCGGTGGGGGGATTCGTCGGGGACGGTGATGTCGCCCAGGTCTCCGGTGGGTTGGGCCAGCGCGGGAAACAGTGTGCCGCCGTGGGATTGGGTGCTGTAGGTATGCCCGGTCGGCGCCGTCCAAGTGACGGTGCCGTCGGGGAACTGACGCTCGGTCCAGCCGAAGCCGGCATAGAACGTCTTCATCAGATGATCGGCACGGCAGTACAGTTTGGTGTTCGACGGATGCGTCGGCCCGTAGGGGTAGGGCGTGCTGTGGTCGATGTCGCACACCTCGGCCGGGGCATCGCAGCCCGGAAAGCGACACGTCAGATCCCGCCACCGCACGAACGCGGCCTGCGCCGCGGTGGGCCGGTAGCCCGCCGCGGGCTGATCACCGGGCAGCACAACAGGTTTGAGTGTGGCGCCCGCCGCGGCCAACTCGCGCACCGACTCGGCAGGCAGAATCCCGAAGCCCGGCAGATAGCCCGGCTGATTACTCTCACCGTCGAGGGTGGCCTGCTCGGCGAGCACATTGATGACGACCTGGCTGAGCGCGTTGCGCTCGGCGGCGGCCGCGCAGTCCTCGGAGCCGCACCGACAGGCCAGCGTGGCCTCGCGGCGCGCCAGCGGCCCGAACGCATCAGCGCGGCGCTGCTCCTTGGTGCGCGGGTCGTTGTCACACACCGTGGCCGCCAACGCGTCGAGGGTGGCATCCAACAGCGCGGCATCGGCGGAGTCCAGATGACCGTAGATACCGGCCATCCCCGGTCCCCGCTCGCCGATGTCGACGAACCGGTTGTCTTTGGCTTTCGGCGGCACCCGCACCGCCGCCGGATCATGCTTGGCCACCCACAAATCCACCCGGTCAGCCAGCTTGGGCCCCGACAGCCGCATCCACTTCACACAATGGCGGGCAATCCCGGCATCCACTGCCGCCTTGATGTCAGGCTCGACGTTTTCGGTGCGGGCGATGATGGTGTCCACCATCCGGTAATCGATCGCCCCGGTAGCGAACACCGCCGCCACTGCGGGCAGTTCATCGCGCAACGCCCGCGCCGTCGCAATCTGATTGCCCGCCCGTCCCCGGCTGATGTTTTGGGCCGCCGAGATCTCTGCGGCCACCTCCTCATAAGGATCGGTGCGCCACAGCCGACGCTCGGCCAGCTCCACGGTGCGCAACGCGTCGAGCTCGCCGATGGCCGCCAACCGGCGCGCGATCGCCGCCGACTCCGCGCGCTTGGCGGCACCAATACCGTCGATCAGCGCCGCATCAGACCGATCTTCGAACATGTGTTCGATATTAGGCAAGGCCTACGACACGCTTTGATGGTCGCCGACTTTCCTATGCGCGTCCAGCTTGAGCACAATGCGCAAAAGGTGCAAATCGCCTGTTAGCACGCCTTGTGCGCACAACCGAGCCACGGTGCGAACAGCTCCCTAACTTCGGTGCAAAGGTGCAACAAGTGCACCGGAACACACGAATCAAGGAGCACGAAATGACGACCTTCCCTTCGAACCGGAACCAGGACTGGACCGCGACGCAAGCGGCGCCGTGGCTGGCTTCCTCCCCCAACGCGCCCACCACGGCGGCCTACTTTCCACCGACAGCGCGTCAGGCATACGGCCCCGCCTACGGTCAGCCCCAGCTGGCGTGGTCGGCCGAGCAGCCCGAGTTCGATTCGGCGCCCGCGGCATATCCCGCGCAGCAGCCCTGGTACGCCCGTCCCCGTGTGCTGGCCTTCGCCGGCGCGGGACTCGTCGCCGCCGCCGCGGCCGGCCTGTTCGGCGCGCTGCACGGCTCGTCCAGCAGCACCCCGGTGAACACCGCCGCCCAGACCGCACCCGCGCCTGCACCCGCGCCCGCCCCGGCCCCGGCGCTGGCGCCAATGCCTGCTGCCCAGCCGGCAACGCCAAGCCACCGGTCGACATCCCACGCGGCGAGGTCGGGTAGCGGATACTCCGCGCCCGCGAGCCGTCAGGCGCCGCCGCAGGCCCCACCGGCTCCCCAACAACAGCCCAGCAGTGATCAGTCCGGGCAGTCGTATCACGACAACGGATCCGATCCCTCGCAGTGGAACAACAACAGCGGCAACTACTGGTGGACGCAGTGGCACGATCACGACAACGGTCGGCGGGGTGACCACGACAGCCGCTGGAACTTCTTCAACCGCGACCACGACAGCGACAGCCACTCGACCGGTTCGAACGACTAGGCAGATTCGCAGTGACCGCAACACTGGTGCAGCCCGACAGTATGGTCGAGCTGCGCGACATCGGGCGGCGCCTTGATCGCCTTCCGGTCGGGCGCATCCACCGCAAGATTGTCATCGCGATCGGGCTGGGCCTCTTCTTCGAGGTTTACGAGATCTCCCTGTCCAGCACCATCGCCACCGCACTGAGGACTGAGTACGGCCTCGGCGGCACGGCACTGCAACTGCTGATGGCCTCGTCATTCCTCGGAATGTTCATCGGCGCCGCGGCTTTCGGCCGGATCGCCGATCGCATCGGGCGCAGGCGGGCGTTCCTCATCAACCTGGCGTGGTTCTCCGTGTGGAGCATCATCGGCGCCTTCGCGCCGAATCCTTGGATGCTCGTCGGAGCGCGTTTCATGGCCGGGATCGGCGTCGGCGCGGAATACCCGGTCGCCGATTCGTACCTGTCCGACGTGCTGCCGAAGGCTCATCGCGGGCGCCTCGCCGCGTGGGCCTACACCTGCTCCTTCCTCACCGTTCCAGTGCTGGGATTCCTGTCGCTCTCCTTCACCGGTCGCAGCCTGTTCGGTTTCGACGGTTGGCGAGTCCTGTTGGTGATCGGCGCGATCGGCGCGTTGTTCGTCATCGTGTTGCGCCGAAGCCTTCCCGAGTCGCCCAGGTGGCTGGCAGGCGTGGGTCGCACCGATGAGGCGCGGGCCGCATTGCGGGCATTCGAATCCGGTGCGGGTCCGGCAACCGACGACGCCCACGACAGTGACTCAAAGGACGACGACGCGCCCGGCCCGCAGCTGGCCCGGACCGTGACTGCCGTTGAGCGGCTGCGGCTTTCGCCATACCGGCAGCGACTGATCATGCTCGCGGTGTTTCATTTGTTTCAGCCGTTCGGCTATTACGGGTTCGGCACGTTGGCGGCGCTGGTGTTGGTCAGCCGCGGTTACGACGTGACGTCTTCCCTGCTGTTCACGGCCGTGTCGTTCATCGGCTACCCGATCGGGTCGCTCATTTCGATTCCGCTGCTGAAGAGGTTCGAACGCAAGTACCTGATCGTGTCCACGGTCGCCGTCATGGCGGCGTGCGGTGTGCTCTTCGCAACCGTCAGTGTTCCCGCGTTGATCGTCGTGTTCGGACTGCTGACCACGGCTGCGAGCAATGCGTTCTCGAACATCTACCACGTCTACCAGGCGGAGATCTTCCCGAGTGATGTCCGGGCGACCGCGGTCGGGTGGACCTACTCGGTGTCCCGGCTCTCCAGCGCGGCGCTTCCGTTCCTCCTCATCCCGGTGCTCAATCACTACGGTGCGATAACGATGTTCGCCGTCGTGCTCGTCGCGCTCGTCGCCGCGGTCGCCGTTCTCGTTCCGTTCGGACCGCGCACCACAGGAAAGAGCTCCTACGAGATCAACCCGACATGATCGAGCAGGGGACCGCCCGCTCAATACAGGTAGTCGACTACTCGTTCCCTCGCCTGTGTACGCGCTTACGCTGTCGCGTGATCGGTTTCGCAACCACGACCGCAGCACGGTCATCGCGACGGGAGGTACCGCTGTGCGCCATACCAAAGCCATCCTGCTCGTATCGATAGCGTTTGGGGCGCTTGTCCTTTCGGCCTGCTCACCGCCACGCGCTGATCAATCGCCTGCACCTGCCACGTCTCGCCAACCGGCCGCATCCAGTTCGGCCCAGCCGTCATTGCGTCCTGTTGATCCCGGGTCCAGAACCGCGGGTTCGCCACTTCCGTCCTTCGCGCCGCCCGCTCCCCCGCCGCCCGCTCCCGCACCCGCGCCTGCACCCGACTTTTCTGCCGAGCCGGCGGAGGAAGCGGTTCAGCGCTTGATAACCAGCAACGCCGTATGGCACGCGCCCGCCGCCTTGAAAGAAGGCGAGACCGAAAGCATCGCGTTGAGCATCGGCGATGCTCAACGTCTCCAGGAGATGATCGATGCCACGGTTCCAACCGACGTTCCGCGGTCGCCCCTTCCCGTCGACGTCACGGTCGGGACGATCGTGCGGGCGAAGTTGACCGTGATCTCCTCGGATGCGACGGTCACGCCGCTGGACACGATTGACAAGTCGATCGGCGAACAGGTCAGCATCCTGTTCAGCTGGCAGGTGCAGCCGCACGTTTCCGGGGAGCTGGAACTGCAGGCCTTCATAACGTGTCCACGAGCCGATGGGGGCGTCACAACAGAGACCGTGCCGCTTCGAATCGCCGTGCACCCCTCGGCGAAACCTGAACCGGGCGCAGGCGACCGGCTACACGGACTCCTCGACTCGGTGAAGAACTACTGGGTTCAGCTCACCGCCCTTGCGGGCGCCCTGGCCGCAGCTGTCCGCTTCGGCTTGAAGTGGCACCGTCGCCGCCGCCCAGCAGCGGGGCAGATAGCAGATCGTCAGGTCGCGCCCCACGGCGCCGAGCAGCACGACGAAGCCGAAGTGCACCAGGCTGAAGTGCACCAGGATGTATGACACCAGCGCTCCGTAGCGCGATCTCGCCGGCTTTTGCGCATTCTGCTCAGCCCGCCGCGTACTCTCGTCCCATGGCGCGGATGCGGCGCGTGGATGTGCGACTTGCCACCCAGGTTCTGCTGTTGCAAGTCGCCGTTGTGGCACTCACGCTGGGCATCGCAGGCGGGCTGCTCGCCTTCTTCAGCCACGAACGCCTCGCCGCCCAATACGAGACCCAGTCGTTGGACGTGGCACGTGCGATCGCCTTCGCGCCCGCGGTCCGCGCCGACGTCACGCGGTACGACGCCGCCCCGTTGTCGCCGGGCCCGGCGCTCACCGACCAGTTGGCCAACGGCGCAGCTGCAGACGCTGGCGACCGAGATCCAGAGGCACGCGAATCTGTTGTTCGTGGTGATCACCAACGATCAGGGCATCAGGCTGTCCCATCCCGACCGGAGCGAACTCGGTAAGCATGTCAGCACCGATCCCTCCCAGGCACTGGCAGGCCACGAAGTGGTGGACCGCGAGGAGGGGACTCTCGGACGATCGGTGCGGGCGAAAGTACCTGTGTACGCGCCGAATTCGGATCGGATCGTCGGCGAGGTCAGCGTCGGCATCTCAACGGCGGCGGTTCACCATCAGTTGTGGTCGGACGTGCGGAGGGCCGCGGTTCTGGTCGGCCTGGCGTTGCTCATCGGTGTCGTCGGCTCGGTGCTTCTGGCCCGGCGGTGGCGAGGCCTGACGTTGGGGCTGCAGCCGTCCGAGATGGCCGAGTTGATCCGCGGCCAGGCGGCGGTGCTGCACGGCATCGACGAGGGAGTGCTCGCCGTCGACACCGACTGGAAGATCACGTTCGTCAACGACGAGGCGTGCCGGCTCCTCGAGGTGGGCAACGAGCCGGGCAGTCCCGTGGACGAGATCGGCCTGACGCCGCGCGTGCTCGACGTCTTCCGGTCGGCGGATTCGACGCCAACGCTCGCCACGGTCGGCGATCGGATCGTGGTGGTGTCGGCACGACACGTGGCGCGGGAAGGGCGCGATCTGGGAAGTGTTCTCGTTGTGCGCGATCGCACCGACGTCGAATCCCTGACCCGCCAACTCGATGCCGTGCAGTTGATGAGCACGGTCCTTCGCGCCCAACGCCACGAATTCGCCAATCGGCTTCACCTGCTCAACGGCCTTCTGCACAGTGGCCACGTCGAGGAGGCCGCGCAGTACGTGGAGGAACTGTTGGGGTCGGGTCCCCTTGGCTCGGCGATTCCGGGTATCGACGCCATCCGCGATGCGTTTCTTCAGGCATTCCTGGCGGCCAAGGCCGCGTCCGCTCGGGAAGCGGGGGTGACCCTGGCGATCGGTGAGAACACCTGGGTGCCGGGCCGACTCGCGTTGCCCGTCGACGTGACGACCGTGTTGGGCAATCTGCTCGACAATGCGATCTACGCGGCGCGCACCGGGGCCAGTGCGGCCAAGATGGTGGAAGTCGAACTGCTACAAGATGGTTCGACACTGCACATTACCGTCGCAGACACCGGTGACGGAGTCGCACCCGGCTTCGTCGAGCAGGTGTTCACCGAAGGCAAGTCGACGAAGCCGGACTCCGGGATACCCGGCGGACGCGGCATCGGCATGGCGTTGTCTCGGCAGATCACCCGCGCGCTGGGTGGTGACATCAGGCTGTCGAGCCCGGGCAACCCGGGCGCGGAGTTGTGCGGCGCGGAATTCATCGCCCGACTGCCGGGCGTGATGGTGGAGGAGGAAGCCCAATGGGCAGCGCAGAACTGACGGTGCTCGTGGTTGACGACGACTTCCGGGTTGCCAACATGCACGCCGGCATCGTCAACGCGCTGCCGGGTTTCACCGTGACGAGGACGGCGACGACACTCGCCGCGGCCCGCAAGGCCGACCCCGTCGACCTGGCCCTGGTCGACGTCTATCTGCCCGACGGGTCGGGAGTCGATTTCGTCCGCGAGTTGCGCTGCGACAGCATGGTTTTGAGCGCAGCAACCGACGCCCCGACGATCCGCGCCGCTATCGCCGCCGGAGCGTTGAGCTACATCGTGAACCGTTCGCCCCCGCTGATCTGGCCGCCCGGCTCGGGGGCTACGCGCGCTATCGCAAGATCCTGGCCGGCACCAACCTCGCCGGCACGGAGGTGGACGCTGCGCTGGACGCCCTGCGCCCGCGCATCGCGCCGACCCAATCCCCTACCGCGGTCACCTCGCCGACGAAGGACCTTGTGCTGCAGGCGCTTCACGCATCGGGTCAGCCGATGTCGTCGGCCGAGGTTTCTGCGGCGATCGGTGTTTCGCGGGCCACCGCGCAGCGGTATCTGTCGACGCTGGCCAATTCCGGCGATGTCAAGGTCCAGCTCCGCTACGGCACGACCGGTCGGCCCGAACAGGAATTCGTGGCGGTAGACAAGCCACCCACCCGTTCCTCACGCTGATGCGCCCGACAGCACTCCGAATACGTCTAGCTCACCCGCTACGACGAAATCCTTCACTGCCCGAGACATTGTCGCTCATA
This sequence comes from uncultured Actinomycetota bacterium, assembly GCA_963716505.1. Taxonomy (GTDB): domain Bacteria; phylum Actinomycetota; class Actinomycetes; order Mycobacteriales; family Mycobacteriaceae; genus Mycobacterium. The sequence continues at coordinate 99,293 of CAVQTL010000007.1, read as the reverse complement.
CCGAAATGCTTTCCGTTTCAGCGAATTTGTCGCTCTGAGCCGGGCACTCGGGGGCTAGTCAGTGTCTGACGAAAGAGGCGATTGGCGCGTCTACTGGTGCGGCGGCCCCAGATACGGAAAGACGGTGAGGGTGTCGGTATGCGGGCTAAGACCCGACGGCGGACACTCACCCTTGGTCAGAAACGCCAGCCGGTAGTCGATCACGTCGTCGGTGAAAACCCGTCCGTTCGGGTACGTCGCCGCTTTCGACGGATCGAAGGTCAACATGTCGGGCAGGGTGCCTTCATTGTCGATCGCCTCGATGGCTTCTTCGCGCGAGTACCCGCCGGTGTGCCCCAACTGATGGATGAACATGTCGATCCACCGTTCCCGGTCGTGCACCGGCTCGCTGGCGTTGTATTCCTCCTTGGTGTCGTCGGTGTTGAAAAAGCTGCTGACCGAGGGATGCCCGGCGCGGTCGACGTGGACGAGCTCTCCGTCGCGGCGAAGGCTGCATCGGCCCCAGATCCTGATATCGGGGTCAGCTTGCAAGTAGTCGGTGGGCACCTCGATGGCCGTGGAGAAGACATTGGCACTGGTATTCGAATCCACGCCCGTCCACGGTGATTCGCCGGGCAGCGTGAGCTCGGTGAAATTGCGCTTACCCGAGGTGTCGAAGAGCTCCTTGACTCCGTCGAAGTCGAAGAAGAATGCGTCACTGCGGGCGCCCGCGAAGAACGTGAAGACCCCGGACGTGGCGATATGGGGATCATCGCCGACGAACGAGACCGGAACGGCCGAAAAGATCTTCTCGCCCACCGCTTCGGGCGACTCCGCGTCATCACCCGTCGCCAGATACACATCGACTGTCTGCTTGCCATCGACCGGCTCGGAGAAGACATAGCTGAAAGCGATGTCGTTCAGTAGATCCCCGTCGTTGTCGACCGCGACACGGTAGATCGCATCGGGATGAAGGGATTCGGCCAGCGGGTTGGCGTTGAGGATGATGACCGTCCGCGACGGGTCCGACGGCGATACGAATGCATAGAGGTCGCACAGGTCCAGTCGCTGGTCTCCGAGCGGCGGCCCGAGGCTGAGGCCGGTGAAATGGTTGGACATACGCTGATGCCCCTTTCGATCGGTGGTCGGACGGCAACCGGAAGCTACCTCCGCGTGGTTGCGTCGTCGTATCGAAACGGCGAAATTCCTCACTTCTCAAAATTTCTGTCCGGATTTGGCACATTCCCCGCTCTTGTCTATATGGTCAACGCCATCACCCAGCCTCCGCCGGAGAGATATCCGCCGCCCCCGTTCGGCGGCTACGTCGCGCCACCGCCGCCGCCCGCCTACCCGTACGGCCCGGGGTGGGGATATCCGCCCCCGCCGCCCCCGCCACCGCCTGTGCTGCCGAAGGATGCCTACACGCCGTGGGCCAGCCGTCTGCTGGCCTTCCTCATCGATTGGATCCCGTTCTGGATTGTTTTCGCCGTGCCCTATGTAGTCGAGCTAATGGAGCGCAACGCGAAGTGCACCGCGTACGACACGTACTGCGACGCGATGACAGTCCGCTGGGTGATCGCGACGCTGACCTCGTGGTTCCTGCTCGTGGTCTATTTCTTCTGGAACTTCTGTTACCGACAGGGCAGGACGGGGCAGAGCATCGGAAAGTCGGTGCTGAAGTTCAAGGTGATCAACGAGAAGACGTGGCAGCCCATCGGCTTCTGGCGGTCGTTCGTGCGCCAGCTCGCCCACTACGCCGACCAAGCCATCTGCTACATCGGCTATCTGCTCCCGCTCTGGGACGACAACCGTCAGACGATCGCCGACAAGCTCATGAGTACCGTCTGCGTGCCGGTCGGTACGCCGCAGCCGCCACCGTGGCCGTATCCACATCCGTACTGACCCCTGTCATCGCAGGAGGATTCAATGACTACACCATCAGCAACAGGTTGGTACCCGGAACCGTCCGGAGTGCCAGGACAACAATTTCTTGACGGACCAATCAACGATCTAGAACCTGCGCCCGCCTACCGCCTGCACTCCCCGGCGGGTGTTGCATGGGCCACCGCTATCGGCACTCCGGTCGCGGGCGGCATCGTCCTCGCACTCAATTACTGGAAGTGGGGCCAGAAAGGACGCGCGGTAGCTGCAATCATCGCGGGTTTCCTGGCGACGGGGATTGTCTGCTGGTTGGCGTGGGTATTGCCCGAAAGTGTGCCCGCCGCAGTATTTTTCGTGCCGCAGGTTGTCGCGGGATACTACTTGACTCGTTGGCTTCAAGGCCGCCGCTTCGACGCCCACATCGTCAGCGGCGGTAATAAGGCCTCCAGGTGGGTCGGCGCAGGCATCGGGCTGGCGATTTTCGCGCCGATCATGGGCGCCCTGGCCGCCTTTGTCCTGTTCAGCGGAATCAATCCAAGCGCATACGTCGATATGTAGTACTCGGTCGACATGGGCCACGACCAATACGTTTACTACTCCCGAGGCGCCACACAGGATGACGCCCGACGTTTTGGCGAAGCCCTACAGACGGAAGGCTATTTCGACGGAACCGTTCCGGCCGGCGTCCTGATCTTTGGAGAGGCCGACGACCGCGAGATCTCTTTCTTCGTCGGCGAAAGTGAATGGGAGGACGAAGCTTACGTGGAAGAGTTCCGCGCCATGGCCGACCGCATCGCGCCAGACATCGGGGGAAAACCCGTCACGGTGCGCTTGCTCGACGAGTATTCGAATGAGATGAAACGACTAGAGATCGAGTGAGTTGTCTGGTGGGAAGTCGTCCGATAATCCGGTGACTTCGCGCCGGATCGCCAGGGCCGGGTCAGCGTCGGCACGATCGAACTCACGCCCGGCTTTGTGACCGGCGTACACCGCGGCGGCGATGGTCGACGGCGCATCGGCATCGCCGATCCTGCGCACGGAATGCACTCCGGCGCTGTGCCACTCGCCAACTCGGGCTTCCAGCCCTTGGTAGAGGTCGTCATTGGGCCGGCGGGCGGTGACCAGCACGACGGAATCTGCGGCAAGCACCGACTCGGCACCGGTGTAGGCGCATTGCACCGTCACCGCGTCACCATCGACTGCGACGAGCGCCTGATTGTTGTGCAGCGCGACGCCTGCGTTGATCAACCGGGCTTGGATGCGATCGACCTCCAGCGTGTTCGAGGTCCAGGCCGACACTTGAGGCTTCGGGCAGACGACGGTGATTGCGAATCCTTCGCCTGCAAGTAGTTCAGCCAGGATTCCCGCCATGTAGTAGTGGTCGTCATCGAAGATCACCACCCGAGATCCGGACGGGCGCGCACCCGACATGATGTCGTCGGGCGTCAGCACATTCGCACCGTCCGCGATGGGGATCGGGTGATGATTCGACCGGCCGACACCATCGGCGCGCCATGTCGCGCCGGTTGAGATGACGACGTGGGCGAACCCGAACTCCAGCACATCGTCGACGCTGACCGGGCTCTGCCGGTGGATCTCTACGCTGTCAAGCTTGCCGAGTTGTTGCTCGCGGTAATCGACGACACGAATCCATGCGGTCAGGCCGGGCAGTGCCGATTCCCGCCGTACCCGGCCGCCGAGTTCTCGCCCAGCCTCCAGCAGTGTGACGCTGCAGTCTCGATGCCCGAGCGTCCTGGCGACTTCCAGGCCTGCCGGGCCGGCGCCGACCACCAGCACCGATTCCGACCGTTGGGCAGGCGACGCGTATTCGGGATGCCAGCCCCGGCGCCACTCTTCACCCATGGTCGGGTTCTGCGTGCAGCGAATCGGTGACATCGTCAGATCGCCCGATACGCAAACATTGCAACCGATGCATTCCCGGATGTCGTCGATGAGGCCCGATTCGATCTTGTTGGGAAGAAACGGATCCGCAATCGAGGGTCGCGCCGCGCCAATGAAATCCATGGTGCCGGAGCGGATCTGGTCAACCATCAAGTCAGGGCTGGTGAACCGACCGACGCCGACAACGGGTTTGGTGGTGAGCTGTTTGAGTCCTCGCAGGCGTTCACTGTGCGATCCCTCGATCGCGAAGCGCGACGGCGAGGAATCGTTGGACCAGTCGCCAACCATGAAGTCCCACAGGTCGGGCAGCTCAGCGAGCTCGCCGACTACCTCATCGGTGTCGTCGCGAGTGAAACCGAGCGGCCCGACCATTTCATCGACGCAGAGTCGCACCGCGACTGCGGCGCGACCTTCGCATTCCTCGGCGGTGTCCTCGATGAGTTCGCGCAGCAACCTCATGCGGTTTCGTAGCGACCCGCCGTATTCGTCGGTCCGGTGGTTGTACCGCGGCGACAGGAAGTGCTGCGCAACACCGAGGTTGTGCCCGGCGTAGACGTACACCAAGTCGTAGCCGGCTTGCAAAGACCGTCGCACTGCTGCGCGATGCCAATCACGCAGTGAGGCGATATCGGCCTTCGACATACTGCGCGCCTGAACTGGATGAGCCGACAGGACCGGCAGATCAGACGGCCCCATCGGGACTTCTCGGGTGCCCAGATTGGCCACGGCCATTCCGCTGTGCGTGAGCTCGATACCGGCGAGGGCACCGCCGTCGTGGATCGCGTCCGCGACACGAGCGTGAGCCGGAATATCGTGATCGTCCCAGAGCCTGCCTTCGATATAGGGCGTCACGTCGGTGGTGGGATGAATCTCGACCTCTTCGCTGCACACCACGGCCCAGCCGCCTTCAGCCTTGACCTGCCGCATCATCGCGAGCGCGGAAATGTCGCGATAGCCCATGCCGTTGCAGTGCGGTACCTGAAAGAAGCGGTTTTTCGCCGTGATGGGGCCGATCTTCACGGGTTCGAACAGCACGTCGAAGCGCGACTCGCGAGGGCCGCCGAACTTCTTCACCCATGCGTCCCAGTTCTCTCTCCAGGAGTCGGGCAACGAACGCCTCCGATCAACTCGCCATACTCAGGCCATCCCAGGTTTAGCCATCGTGGCACCGATTCACCGGGCGGGTCTCGGAACCAACCATCACGCTGTATGCGAGTTGTAGAGCGGCTGGATGCCAGCTGTAAACGTCAGTTCCCCGGCAGGCCGGATTATGCCTCTACCGGTCAACGGCCGAACCGGCGAATTTACCGCTAGCAGGTATCCCGGCAGTAGTGCTGGCGGTCAACGCTATTGGGCGCCAGCGCTGACGACACCGGCGATGGCGACCACAAGGCTGATAGTCATGGTCACTTCCCCGTCGGTGAACGCTCTGCGCGCCGATTCGATGCCTCCAGACATCCGGGCCCCGTTCTCTATCTACGACCCCGCCGCTGCCCGCTCGCAGGTAGGCCTGCCGGAACTACCGACCATCTTGGCAACAGGTCCGTTCGACGACCTGTCGCACGCCGAACAACTTGCCGACGCATTCACCTTGGTTCGGCAGCGCGAAACGGCACAGTTGGTTCTGCTCGGGACGGGTCGGCAACGCACCGCGGTCGTCCGGCGCACATTTGCTCAAGGTGTCGGGGCCGACGTGCACCTCATCAGGGCAATGCCGGCGAGCCGGTGGTCAGACATCGTCGCCGCCGCAGATGTCGTGGTACCGGCCATCGCATCGCAACCGGTCCACCTGCTGGACGTTTTCGCCGTCGGCCGGCCCGTGGTCGCGCCCCTCAATCCAGCCACTGTACGGCTCGTTCTACCGACCAGCGCGGGATTGGTTTACCGGCCGGGCAACGTCTCTGCGCTGGCAGCGGCGCTGCTACGCCTCCTGACGTCACCCAGCTTGCGCCACGGAATAAGTTGTCGCGCAGCCGAAGTGGCACGCCGCAACCCGTTGACAATGAGATTGCAGCAGCCCGAGATCGGGTAACGGAAATGCGCAATATCCGCTCGCGAATGATGATTGTGATCAGCTGAGGCAAGGGCCACCTGTTCCTCAGCCCTCGTACCGTGGAATGGCACTTGGGCAAGATCTTCGCCGAAATGGGTGTGACGTCCCGCCGCAAGTTGAGGCGCCTGCACGGATAGCGCTGACCTGCGAAATTAGCGGTACGACGGCCGGCCCGACATGTCCGCTCGTTAACCCGCGCGTGAATAATCGATCACCAGCCCCCGCGCGCCGTCGGCTTTGGCAGTTGAATGGGATGAAGTCACCCACGAAGTAGGAACGAGTGTCGCGATGACCACAGTGACCACGGCTTGGCGTTCGGCCGACTTGAACCCTCTGAGCGACGAAACGCTCGCCCAGCTTGACGGTTGGTGGCGAGCCGCGAACTACCTGTCGGTGGGGCAGATCTACCTACTGGACAACCCCCTCCTCCAGACGCCCTTGTCCAGGGACGACGTCAAACCCCGCCTGCTCGGCCATTGGGGCACCACCCCGGGCCTGAACTTCATCTACGCACATCTGAACCGGGTGATCAAACAACGCGCCCAGTCCACGATCTACGTCACCGGCCCGGGGCATGGCGGTCCCGGGTTGGTCGCCAATGCCTATCTGGATGGCACCTACTCGGAGATCTACTCCGACATCACCCAGGACGTCGAGGGCATCCGCAGGCTGTTTCGGCAGTTCTCCTTTCCCGGCGGCATACCGTCGCACGTCGCTCCCGAGACACCCGGCTCGATCCACGAGGGCGGCGAGCTCGGCTACGCGCTCTCACATGCCTACGGCGCCGCCTTTGACAATCCCGACCTGCTGGTGGCCGCGGTGGTCGGCGACGGCGAGGCGGAGACCGGGGCGCTCGCGACCAGCTGGCATTCCAACAAGTTCACCAACCGCGCCAACGATGGCGTCGTCCTCCCGATCCTGCATCTCAACGGCTACAAGATCGCGAATCCGTCCGTCCTGGACCGTATTCCGACCGAGGAACTACGCAGCCTGATGATCGGCTACGGTCACAATCCGTACTTCTTCGAGGCGCTCGATCACCGCGATCCCGCCGATGCGCATCGAGCCTTCGCGCTGCTGCTCGACACCGTGCTCAACGAGATCGCCGAAATCAAGGCACGGCCTGACGATGACGCGGTGCTCACCCGCTGGCCGATGATCGTCTTCCGCTCGCCTAAAGGATGGACGGGGCCCGACTACATCGACGGCAAGAAGACCACCGGATCGTGGCGCGCACACCAGGTTCCGCTCGCCAACGCCCGCGATACACCTGAACACCTGAAGGTGCTCGCCGACTGGCTGGCGTCCTACCGGGCTGAAGAACTCTTCGACGCTGACGGCAAGCTCGACCCGAAGATCGCCGCACTCGCGCCGCCGGGCGAACTCCGGATCAGCGACAACCCCCACACCAACGGTGGCCAGCTGCTGAAGGATCTGCGGCTGCCCGACTTCCGCGATTACGCCGTCGACGTGCCCGGCCCGGGGGCGACGATCGCCGAGTCCACCCGGGTGCTGGGTAGCTGGCTCACCGATGTTGTGCGCCTCAACCCGAACAACTTCCGCATCTTCGGGCCCGACGAAACCGCGTCGAATCGTCTGCAGAGCGTCTACGACGCGACCGACAAGCAGTGGAACGCCGAGTTCTTCGACGCGGAAGTCGATGAGCACCTCGCCCGGGCCGGCCGCGTCATGGAGATGCTGTCCGAGCACCAGTGCCAGGGTTGGCTGGAGGGTTACCTGCTCACCGGGCGGCACGGGCTGTTCAACTGCTATGAGGCCTTCATCCACATTATCGACTCGATGTTCAACCAGCACGCCAAGTGGCTAAAGGTCACCAATCACATTCCGTGGCGGCGACCGATCGCGAGCCTGAATTACCTTTTGTCGAGCCATGTTTGGCGCCAGGACCACAATGGCTTCAGCCACCAGGACCCTGGCTTCATCGATCACGTGGTGAATAAGCGCGCCGAAGTGGTTCGTGTCTACTTACCCCCGGACGCCAACACGCTGCTGTCGACCTACGACCACTGCCTGCGGACGCGCCAGTATGTCAATGTGGTGGTGGCCGGCAAGCAGCCCAGCCCGAACTTCCTCACCATGGAGGAGGCGGTCGCGCACTGCACCAGGGGGCTGGGGATCTGGGAATGGGCGGGCAGCGAGGTCCTCGGTGAGCAACCGGACGTCGTCGTCGCGACGTGTGGTGACGTGCCAACCTTGGAGGGACTCGCGGCGGTGGATCTGCTCCGGAAGAATCTGCCCGACTTGAAGATTCGCTTCGTCAACGTGGTGGACTTGATGCGGCTCCAGGACGAAAAGGAACATCCACACGGCCTGTCGAATCGTGAGTTCGACATGATCTTCACTCGCGATAAGCCGGTGATCTTCGCCTATCACGGATATCCGTGGCTGATCCACCGGCTCACGTACAACCGCGCCGGAAACGAGAACCTCCACGTACGCGGATACAAGGAAGAGGGCACCACTACGACGCCCTTCGACATGGTGATGCTCAACGACCTCGACCGCTACCACCTCGTAATCGACGTGATCGACCGGGTGCCGTTCCTCGAATCGACGTGCGCAACCCTGCGGCAGGAGATGGTGGACAAGCGGATCGCCGCCCGCGAATACAGCCGCGAGCACGGCGACGACATCCCTGAGGTGCGCGACTGGATGTGGCCAGCCGCCCGCGGGGCCGCGTTCACGTCGAACTTCGACGCCACCGCCTCGACGGCGGGCGACAACGAATAGCCGGCTATCGGCGACTTTCGTTCCCGACCCTACTCAAAGCTGACATCGGTGAAGTCGATGGCCACCATCAGCTGATCGGGAATTGCCTTGCCGTGGGCGTCTGCACGATAAGCCCTGCGTTTGGCGGGCATTTTGATGCCTTCGGCTACGACCACGCCGGCCATGTACTGGACAGCGGGGAAACTTCCTGCCACATCGACCCGGTAGTCATGGCGGCGCAGCAGATGATCATCGCCGAAGTAGAATTCCTGAAGCGTTGAGTGACTTGCGATTTCGGGTGGGAACTCGGCCTGCAGTCCGGTCCAGATCTCTCCGTGGTCCTGGACCGAATCGATCTCGCGGACGGTCACGCCGTCCATTGCCAAGAGAAACGGTGTGGTGAGGTAGGTCCACAGCGCGTAACCGTTGAAGTACGCGCGTTGTAGCGGATCCCACGGCGTCGCGAACTCATGCCCCTGAAACGAATCCCGAGGGTTCATCCGCTCGGAAACCACTCCGCCATCGAGCTTTTCAATCGCGACGCGCTCGGGCGTGAACGCTGTCTGTTGATCATCGGCGCCAAAGGGCCGCAGCGACGCCCATTCGTGATCCAGGGCAACGGTCATCCGCCGCGGCAGTGGATCCTGGGGTTGGCCTTTGACGGCCCACAGCCCTCCCCCGGTGACGATGGTCGCTTGCACCCGGTTGAACTGCCGCCAGTTTTCCAGGCCGCCGTGCGCGTCGAGCACCCTGTCGAGCAGGTCAGCCATGCAAGACCCCTTGGCGCTGGCCAAGCGCTTTGGTCAGTTCCCGACGGGAACCGATGCCCAGCTTGGTGAAGACTTTGCGCAGATGCCACTCGACTGTGCGGTGGCTGAGGAACAGCTGGTTGCCGATTTCGGGGTTGGTGAGTCCGTCGTAAGCCAGGCGGGCGATCTGCGCTTCTTGCGGTGTGAGGGCGTCGCCGTTCGTGTCGGCGGTGCGCCTGCGCACCGTCTCGCCGGTGGCCAGCAGTTCACGCTGTGCGCGCTCGGCGAATGCATGAGCGCCCATCGCGTCGAACGCCGCGTGGGCCGCCTTGAGCTGGGCGCGCGCATCGACCCGGCGATTCTCACGACGAAGCCACTCGCCGTAGATGAGTTGCGCGCGGGCGTGATGGACGACGACGCGAGAACGACCGAGTTGCTCGATCGCTTCCCGGTAGAGGCCCTCGGCATCTTGTCCGTCGGTGAGCAGCGCGCGTGAGCGCGCCTCGATGCCCCGCGCCCATTCCGCGTTGCTCATGGAAGACCGCGCTGCCAGCTGCTCGAACGCCGCCTCGGCGATATCTCGATCGCCGTTTCGCGCGGCCGCCTCGATGAGTTCAGGGAGCACCCATACGTTGAAGCCCAGTCCATCGGGGTCGTACGCACGCTGCGCCGCTGCGACCGCGTCGGCGTATTCGCCCTTGCCGATGTGAAGTGTTGCCGCTGCCCACTCTGCGGCTTCGACTCCGAACCCTTCCCCGCGCGCTGTCGCGTCCGGGATGATTGCCGCGCGCAGCTGATAGGTCCTGTCGCGGTCGCCCTGCCACGCGGCGAGCAAGATTGAGAAGTCGGCGATCCGCACGTTACCGGTCGCCGCGGTGATGCGATCTGCCTCGTCGATCAGCTGCTCGGCCACATCGAACCTGCCGGCGAACAGCTGATGGGCTGCGGAGTAGTTGAGCGCAAAGGGTAGAAGGTTCAGGGCCCCTCGTTCGCGCGCGGCCACGCTCAGCCCGGTGGCGATGCTCTCACAGGCCCCGTCGTTCCACAGGTCCATCGCAAGTTGGCAAGCAAGCCAGCACCAGAGCAGGTTGTCCTGGCAGAAGCCCTCCTTTTCAAAGGCCTCCAGCGCGCGCGCCACCTGTGGAAGCGCCTCGGTGTAGCCGCGCCCCATCCGGATGGTCAGCCCGTCGAGCAGCAGGTCGATTGCGCGCGTCGCGCGTCCCCGCATTGGGGCGATCGCCGCCTCGGCTGCATCGACCACCGCTTGGCGTCGTGCGAAACGCCCGCTGCGCACCGCTGCCCACAGCGCCTCCAGGTGGGTCTCGCGCGCCAACTCGGGATCGAGCGTTTCCAGGCGCTGGGCCGCGGCGCTCAACAACGCAGGCGTGTCACCCCCGCGGGTGCGCGCGAACGCAATGTGGGCCTTCAACCGATCGGCTCGCGCGCAGTCCAACTCATCGAGCGGGCACAGCGCCGCAACCGCCACAAGCGCTTCGGCCCCGCCGAGCGCGCCCGCGCGCATTTTGGCCTGCGCGGCGGAGATTGCGCGCTGACCGCGCAGCCGGATGTCCGGGGTCAGTTCGACGGCCCGCTCCAAGAACGCCGCCGCCGCCTCGGGGCCCGCCCGAGCCTGCGCACGCGCCGCGCATCGCTCGAGATCGACGGCAACGGCTTCGTCAGGCGCGGCGGTCGCGTGGGCGCGGTGCCAGGCCCGACGATCGGGGTCGGTCTCGGGATCGGTCGCCTCGGCCAGTGCGGCGTGACCGCGGCGGCGCACCTCGGGGTTAGCGGCCCGGTAGGCCGCCGATCGCATGTAGCAATGCGGAAAGCGCACCCGCGAGCTCAGTTCGATCAGCCCCGCATTTTCAGCCGGGACTATTGCCTCTGCAGCGATTCCAAGGGTGTCCAGCGCCCGCAGCAGCAGAGTCACATCGCCGACGGGTTCGGCGGCCGCGACGAACAGCAGCTCGCGCGCCTGCTCGGGAAGTGTTTCGATGCGCCGCAGGAAGCTCTGGTGGATGCGACTGGACAGCGTCCGCGCGTCGGGAAAACCGAACCCGCCTGCCATCTCGGCCGGCGTCAGGCTTCGCGGTAATTCCAACAGGGCCAACGGATTGCCTCGCGTCTCGGCCACCATCCGATCACGCACCTGCTCGTCGAGTTGTCCTGGCGCGGCCCATGCAAGCAACCGGCGCGCGTCGTGATCGCCCAGTCCTTCGACGACGAGCTCGGGCAACCCGTCTAGTTCGTGCACGGCACTCGGCTCGCGGATGGCGAAAACAAGCGCGAACCTCTCCGCCCCCAGACGGCGGGCAATGAAGGCGAGCACCTGAATCGAAGCCCGGTCCAGCCACTGCGCGTCATCGATCAGGCAGACGAGCGTGCCTTGCTCGGCCATGTCGCACAGCACGCCAAAGGCGGCAAGAGCCACCAGGAAGCGGTCGGGCGCAGGACCTTGCTGCATGCCGAATGCAACCCTGAGAGCATCGCGCTGTGGGCCGGGAAGGTGCGCTGAATGCTCGAGCGCCGATCCGCCGAGCAGCTGTTGCAGACCGGCAAGGGGCAACTCGGCCTCGTATTCCACCCCCACGGCTCGCGAGAGTCGACACCCCTGCGCACGCTCGGCCAGGTAGTCCAGCAGCGCCGATTTTCCGACGCCCGCCTCGCCGCGCACAACCAGCACGGAGCCGCGCCCTGCCCGGGCTTCCTCTAGCACCCGGTCAAGCGAAGTGAACTCGGCGTTGCGGCCCAGCAGTGCCCCTGCCGTGGCCGGTGTGCTGCGCGCCACCGCGACATTATGACGCTCGTTTGTGCCCGGGCGGGGGTATTCACCCGACGAGGTAGGTCTCGTACAGCAGGCTCACGGCCGTAGGACCCGCGACGGTGACGAACACACCGTTGTTGAGCCAGTCCAAGTCCGGTTCAGCAGTTTCAATGCGAGTCGCGCCATGGACGAGTTGCGCTGAGGGGTCGCCCCGGCCGACACCGGTTGATCGCACGTAGAGCAGGGCACCGCGATCGGTCTGCAACGTGAAGCGGGTCTCGGCACGGGTCGTGCGGTCCGGCAGGGCGATCTGCCAAGACACGCTGCCGCCTGGCAGCAGGCTTCCGCTGAGCTCCGGACCGGTGAAGGTCCCGCCGACCAGTGGCACGACACATCGACGGCCACCGGCGACGTTGCCGAAGTCCAGCTCGTGGCCTGTCACCGCCTTGAGGCGGAAGACCTGCGTCAGGACCGGGTCGGGCAGTTCGTTGATCACAACGTCGAGCGTGCCCCGGCCGCGCCCCCCATCGCGCCCGTGGATGCCCTGGTTTCCCGCCGAGGGCACAAGATCTGCCCCGGTCACGGGCCCGCCAGGGCATGCCAGGGGAGGACACCAGTGGATCCCCTGGCGCGACCACATCGGCTGCAGCGCGACCCTGCTGGTAGCAACGAAACACCTGTTGAAAGGACCGTTCCAAATGGCAACCATCCGCTTCCATCAGACGACACGCGCTACCCCGGAGCAGTTCATCGCCGGACTCACCGATTTCGGGCCCGGCCGAGCCGAGCTGTTCAAGAACAGTGCAGATTCGTATCTCCAGGTGCACAACCAAGGCCCCCACCGGGCCGATGTCACCGAAGGCTCGGGGGGCGTCTGGGAGCGCCTGCATTACAACTGGACGGATCCGTACCACGTCAAGCTCACGACCATCGACTCCAACCTCTTCGGAGGCGCGTCTGGCCACACCTACACGCTGACGCCGCAGCCTGACGGCACGACCGACATCGACGTCGTGCTGGTTCGCGAGGGCAAGAACTTCAAGGGAAGGGTTGTCGCGGGCGTCATCGGAAGCATCGGAAAGCGCTCGTTGGCGAAGGCCTTCGCACAGAGCGTCAAGGCCATCGAGGCTCGCAGCAACTTGTATGCATGACAATCTCTTGATCGTATTGGATACACGACCTTACGATCACCACAACACCGGCGCCAAACCTCAGCACTCCTAGATGGGACACCCGACGTGCCATCAACCCGATTACGCGACAACAGCGACGAGCGGCCAGCGGCCACGCCTATCCGTGGCCGGGCCGATGAGTTGAAAGAGATCGGCGCTCTGGTGGACGGGGTGGCGCAGGGGCGAGGCGGCGTGCTCGTCATCGACGGCCCACCTGGCATCGGCAAGAGCCGACTGTTGACCGAGGTGTTGAAGCTGGCAGACAAGGCCGGAGTGCGGACGCTGTTCGGGGAGGCGTTCGAATATCAGCAGGCGGTCCCCTTCTTCTCGCTGTTCATGGCGACGCTTCGGGCCGAGCCCCCGGTCGGCGACTTCGATGCTCTGCGCCGGCTCGGCAGCTCAGCCGACTTGAGCTATTGGGTCGTGCACGATCTGCAGGACGCGATCCTTTCCGCGGCAGCGCAGACCCCGCTGTTGATCGTTTTGGAAGACATTCACTGGGCCGACACCGGCACGTTGTTGGCGTTGCGCTCGTTGGCCACAGCGCATTCGGATGCGCCGGTGCTATGGGTGCTGACCGCAAGAACGGGGGCGGGCGGCCCGGGGGTACAGGAGACGTTGGCGGTGCTACGAGGGGCCAACGCCACCTTCGTGCGCGTGAAGGCGATGTCGCAGGGCGCGGTGGCCGACATGATTGCCGATTCGGTGCGGGCGAACGTCGACACGTCGCTCATGAATCTGGCCGTGAAAGCGAACGGAAATCCATTCCTGGTCAAAGAGGTGGTCGGTGGTCTGCTCGAGGAGGGCCGGCTGGATATCCAGGGCGGCCGCGCGTCGGCCAGAGGACAGGACCTGCCGCGTCGCCTGAGCTCGGGTATGCAGCAGCGCCTCGACCTGCTTACGCCCGACGCTTCAGAGCTGGTGCGGGTGGCCGCCGTACTTCCGGACAGGTTTTCGGCGGGCTTACTTGCCGCAATGTTGGAACGACAGCCTGCCACGCTGATGTCGGCTCTCGCCGAGGCGGTACAGGCGGGGCTCTTGGTTGACGATGACGACCAGTTGCGGTTCCGACATGACCTTCTGCGCGAGGCCACCCGACAGTCTCTGCCTCAGTCGCTTCGCCGAGCCATGGAACGCCAGTCGGCGTCGACCATGCTGAGCATGGGTGTATCCCCCGCCGAGGTCGCTCCCCAGCTGGCCCGCAGCGCCGACCCAGGCGACACCGAAGCGATCAGCGCGCTGCGTCAGGCCGCCCAAACCGTCAGGCAGAGCGATGCCAGCGCGGCCGCGGACCTGAGCAAGCGGGCGCTCGAGCTCATGTCCGTTGGTGACGCCGAGCATGGGCGGCTGGTCGCCGAAACCGTCGCGCTGCTCAACCGGGCCCGCCGCTACGCAGAGTCCGAAGAAATGGCCGTCGAGGCGCTGTCGAGGGCGTCGGACCAAGATGAGGCCGAGATCCGCCTCCGACTGCCGGCGTTCACCAAGCACACCACGCAACGGCGGATCGCGGAGAATCGCCGAGCGCTCGAACTCACCGATATCAGCGAAGTCACCAGGACCCGACATCTTGCCCTGCTCGCCTACAACATGATGTTGGACGATAGGGACGGCCAACATCGCGGCGCAGCCGAAAGAGCCGCAGCCGCAGCGGAATCGATCGGCGACCTCGAGTCCAAGGTCGTGGCCAATCTGACTCTCAGTTGTTTCGACTGTGCCGACGGACACGCATGCCGTTCCCTACACAGCCTGGAGGAGCTCTGCGCGCTCGGCCATACAAACCAGCTCCCGGTGGCTCATCTCTTGGCGGCGAACTACTACGCGAACCTGCTCGCACTCGTCGGCCGGTTGGACGAAGCCACTGAGCAGGTCAACGCGGGCGTGGAGCGGGCAAGACAAGAACGCAATGCGATGGTGCTCGACGTCTGGGCGACGATTGACGGCATGGTCCATCTAACGGCGGGCCGGTTGACGGAGGCGCGCGCCGCGGTGGAGGCTCTGGCAGGCCCAGAGCAGGCGGGCGCAACTGAGCTGGACATGGTGCGCATGGTCATTCTGATTCAGGTGGCGCTGAGCACCGACGACCGAAATCTATTGCAGCAGATGGTCGCATATGCACACGATGCCTACGCCAGCGGCGCATCGATGGTGCGCAGGACCGCAGCGTACGTCCTCGGGCTGGCGGCATGGCACCGCCGCGACTTCCACGACGCGATGCGCTGGTTCGGCGACGACATCAACCTGTTCGGCACACCGCTGACGCCGCAGGCCTTGGATCAGGTGATCCTGGCCGCGCGGATTGCCTCGGCCGCTGGCGATGCCGGCTACCGGGCTCGCGTCCTGCGGGCGGCGCAGAAGCTCGAGCACGACAAGGCTGCGATCCCGCTGTTCGGTGCGGTCGCCGGATACGTCCGCGGAATACTCGAAGGCGACCCCGATGCGCTCGTTACTGCCGCGGACAAGCTCGCGTCCTCTTCGCGACCGCTGCTGTACGCCGCGGCAACGGAAGATGCCGCAGCCCAACTCGTTCGCGCTGACCGCCGCGACGAGGCGGTCGATCGGCTCAACGCCGCATTCGACACCTACACGCGCCTTGGTGCATTCGCGGATGCCCGCCGGGTTGGCCGCCAGCTGCGCAAATTGGGGGTCGAACGGCGCATCGTCATCCAGGCGCGGGCGAAGACCGGTTGGGACAGCCTCACCGATTCCGAGCTCAAGGTCGTCAACCTCATCGCGCGGGGCGCGACCAATCGCGCCACCGCCGACCAGTTGCACCTCTCTCTCCATACCGTTAAAACTCACGTGCACAACGCATTCGGTAAGCTCGATATCAGTTCACGCGCCCAATTGGCGCAGGCGATGCGCTGATCGCCAATCCGAAGCCGCAGCAAACCCGAGAAACTCACGGTCGGGACGCTTCACCAAGCAGTACTGTTTGACGATGCCTGGCCAGGATGTTGGCGGCCGGCCGCTCGCCACCCCGCCGATTCGGGGACGCTCCAACGAGCTGGACGAGATCGGCGCGCTGGTTCGCGCGGTGGCCCAGGGGCGTGGCGGCATTCTCGTCATCGAGGGCCCCGCGGGCATCGGCAAGAGCCGCCTGCTGACCGAGACGATGGCTTTGGCCCACCAGAGCGGTGTTCGGACGCTTTTCGGCGAAGCATTCGAATACCAGCGGTCGGTGCCGTTCTTCTCGCTTTTCACGGCGACGCTGCGCGCCGACCCGCCGGTGGGAGACATCGAAGCGCTGCGCCGGCTCGGCAACTCGGTAGATCTGAGCTACTGGGTCGTGCACGATCTGCTGGACGCGATCCATGCGGCCGCAGCGCAGACACCCCTGGCGATCGTGCTCGAGGACATCCATTGGGCCGATACCGGAACCCTGTTGGCGTTGAGGGCGTTGACCCCCGCGCACTCAGATGCGCGGGTGCTCTGGGTGTTGACTTCCCGCACCGGCGCCGGCGGGTCGGCTGTGCAGGAGACCCTTGCGATGCTGCACCGCGCCGAGGCCACCTTCTTGCGACTTTCCGCACTGTCACCGATCGCGGTCGCCGAGATGGTCCAGGATGAGGTGCGGGCGAACGCCGATGAGTCACTGTTGCAATTCGCGGTCAAGGCACATGGAAATCCTTTCCTGGTAAGAGAACTCGTCGGGGGTATGCACGAGGAGGGCCGGCTCACGGTAGTTGGCGGCCGGGCGATCGCCACGGGCAGTGACCTGCCACGGCGGCTCGGTGCCAACATTGCGCGCCGACTCGACCTCCTCTCGGGCGACGTCTCCGAAGTGGTGCGGGTGGCCGCGGTACTACCGGACCGGTTCTCGGCCGGCTTGCTCGCCGCGATGCTGGATCGTCCTCCGGCGTCGTTGGTCTCGTCGCTCGCCGAGGCGGTGCGCTCTGGTCTCTTCGTCGAGGACGGTGAACAGCTGAGGTTCGGCCACGACTTGTTACGGGAGGCCACCCGTCAGTCCCTGCCGCAGTCACTGCGTCGGGCCATGGAGCGGCAGGCGGCATCGGTCATGCTGAGAATGGGTGCGGCGCCTGCCGAGGTCGCCACCCAGCTGGCACGCAGCGCGGAGCCCGGAGACAGAGAGGCGATCAGGGCGCTGCGTCAGGCTGCGCAAGCAGTCAGACAGAGCGATGCGAGTGCGGCGGCGGACTTGAGCAAGCGCGCGCTGGAACTCATGCCCACCGACGACACTGACCACGGGCGAGTGGTCGCCGAAACCGTCGGACTGCTCAACCGGGCCAGGCGCTACGAGGAATCCGAAGAATTGGCCGTGGCGGCTCTGGAAGGGGCGTCGGCCGAAGAGGAGGCCGAGATCCGGCTTCGACTCACGGCGATCACCGGGCACAGATCGCAGCGGCGCGTAGAGGAGAACCGCCGAGCGCTCGGGCTGAGCAACATCAGCGAAGTGACTCGGGCGCGGCACCTGGCCATGCTCGCCTACAACCTGATGTTGGACGACGAGGACGGCCAACACCGGGTGGCAGCCGACGAAGCTGCCGCCGCAGCGGAATCGAGCGGTGATCTTCAGGCGAAGGTCACCGCCGATGTCGTACTTGCTTGTTTCGACTGTGCCGACGGGTACGCAAACCGCGCCCTTCACAACTTGGAGGAGGTCTGCGCGCAGGGCCGCACGCGCGCATCGGTAGTGGCTGATCTGTTGGCGACCAATTACTACGCGAACATGTTGGCACTGGTCGGCCGGCTGGAGGAGGCTGCCGAGCGGGTCACCGCCGGTGTGCAGCGCGCCAGACGC
This sequence comes from uncultured Actinomycetota bacterium, assembly GCA_963716505.1. GTDB lineage: Bacteria > Actinomycetota > Actinomycetes > Mycobacteriales > Mycobacteriaceae > Mycobacterium. The sequence continues at coordinate 81,304 of CAVQTL010000007.1, read as the reverse complement.
GAACGTGGCGAAATGATGCTGGACATCTGGGCCAGGATTGACGGCATGGTCCACCTGGCTGCGGGACGTTTGAGTGCTGCCCGCGCCGCGGTGGAATCCCTGCCACCGGCCGAGCACACAGACCCAACCGAGTTCGACATGGTGCGCATGGTGGTTCTGGCAGAGGTGGCGATCGCCATTGATGACCGAAATTTGTTGCAGCAGACGCTCGCTCACATGCACGATGCCTACTCGAACGGGTCAGCCACGGTGCGGCGGTCAGCAGCCTACATATTGGCGCTGGCGGCGTGGAGCCGCGGCGACATGCATGAAGCGGTGCGCTGGTGCGGCGACATCAACCTGTTCGGCACTCCGGTTTTGCCCCACGCGTTGGATCAGGTGATCTTGGCCGCACGGGTTGCCGCGGCTGCGGGCGATGCCGGCGGCCGCGCGGATGTGCTGCGCGCCGTCGAGAAACTGCAGCGGGAGAAGCCAGCGGTTCCGCTGTTCACCGCCGTCGCCCTGTATGTGCGCGGGATACTCGAGAGCGACGCGCACACAGTAGTGACTGCCACCGATCTGCTGCGGTCCTCGTCGAGGCCGCTGCTCTACGCCGCGGCGGCGGAAGACGCCGCCCTCCTACTCGTCATCGCCGGTCGGCAGGACGATGCGCTTGATCACTTCAACGCAGCATTTGACACCTACGCACGCCTCGAGGCGCTCGCCGGTGCGCGCCGGGTGGGCCGCGAGATGCGCAAGTTGGGTGTCGAACGACGCATCGTCAGTCAGCCGCGCGCCAAGACGGGCTGGGACAGTCTCACCACTGCGGAGCTCAAGGTCCTCAACCTCATCGCGCAGGGGGCGTCGAATCGCGCGGTAGCGGAGCAGCTGCACCTCTCTCTGCACACGGTCAAGACGCACGTGCACAACATATTTGCCAAACTCGGCGTCAACTCGCGCAGCCAGTTGGCGCAGACGACGCGCTGATCGCAGAAAGCTGCAGGTCAGAAGCATCGCTGCTTAGCACTACATCTATGCGGCCTTAAAGATCAATCCTCGGTCGATGGTTTTGCGCTGCCTGCGGGACGACCGTGGAGATGTCACTACCAGAAGGTGCTCACCGCGAGCACTCCACAAACAAGAGGGAACGCCATGACCGTAAAGGTGAACCTGCCGTCAACGCACCAGCCGTATCTCGAGACTGGACAGCTGCCGGCCGATTTCTACAACTACGAGGAACTGCTATCGGACGCTGGAGCGCGAAAAGGTCGCACGGATTCGCGAATTCTTCCGCACCGAGGCTATGCCAATCGTCGACGACTACTGGTTGCGGGCCGAATTCCCACATGAGCTCGTGAAGGGGTTCGCGAAGCTGGGCCTGCTGGATTGGGCCGATCCCGATTCCACGGAGCCTGCACCGAGCAACCTGATGACGGGCATCACCTCGATGGAGATGGCGCACGCCGACCCGTCGCTGTCGGTGTTCTTCGGGGTGCACTCGGGGCTGGCGATGGGGTCCATCCTCAGCTGTGGATCCGAGGAGCAGAAGCGCCGCTGGCTGCCGGCGATGAGCCGGTTCGAGAAGATCGGCGCGTTCGGGCTGACCGAGCCGCACGGCGGCTCCGATGTGGCAGGCGGCATGGAGACCACCGCCCGTCGCGACGGTGACGAGTGGGTGATCAACGGCGCCAAGCGCTGGATCGGTAACGCCACCTTCGCCGACCTGGTGGTCATCTGGGCCCGCGACGTCGAGACGAACAAGGTGCTCGGCTTCGTGGTCGAGAAGGGCACACCTGGGTTCAGCACCTCGAAGATCGAGAACAAGTTCGCGCTGCGCATCGTGCAGAACGCCGACATCGTGCTCGACGACTGCCGGGTTCCTGAGGCCAACCGGCTGCAGAACGCGAACTCGTTCCGTGACACCGCCGAAATCCTGCGCCGGACGCGAAGCGGTGTGGCGTGGCAGGCGGTAGGCGTCCAGTTCGCCGCTTACGAGCTGGCGCTGGAGTACGCCAAGGAGCGCACGCAGTTCGGCAAGCCGATCGGCAAGTTTCAGATGGTCCAGGACCTACTCGTCAAGATGCTCGGCAATGCCACAGCGTGCGCAGGGATGATGGTGCGCCTGGCCCAGCTGCAGCACGAGGGTGTTTACCGCGACGAGCAGTCCGCACTTGCGAAGGCCTACTGCTGCTCGCGCATGCGCGAGACCGTGCACTGGGCGCGGGAGTTGTTCGGCGGCAACGGCATTGTCCTCGACTACAACATCGGTCGATTCGTCGCCGACTCCGAGGCCCTTTACTCCTACGAGGGCACCCGCGAGATGCAGACGCTGATCGTCGCGAAGTCCGTCACCGGCCTGAGCGCGTTCGTGTGAGGCGATGACAATGACAACGCAGACAAAAAGACTCCGTGTTCGCCGGCCTGAAAGTCGTTGAGATAGCCAGCTTCATCGCGGCGCCGGCCGCGGCGACGATGCTGTCGGACTTCGGCGCCGACGTGATCAAGGTCGAGCCTCCCGGGCTGGGTGACCCGCAGCGGCTGCTGAGCTCGGTTCCGCCGAGCCCGGCGGCGCCGGGGAACTACAGCTGGCACTTGGCCAATCGCAACAAGCGGGGCATGTCCATCGACCTGAAGTCGGAGGGCGGCACGGAGATCCTCAAGCGTCTCGTCCAATGGGCCGACGTGGTGATCACCAACTTCCCGCACGGCACCCGCGAAGCCCTGCACCTGGGCTACGAGGAGGTGTCGGCATGGAACCCGACGGTCATCTACGCCGACATCACCGGTTTCGGTGACGCCGGACCCGATGCCAGGCTGCCGGGCTTCGACCTGACCGCTTTCTGGTCGCGCAGCGGGCTGCTCGCCTCGACCCGCGACGCCGGCGCACCGCCGACGTCTCCGGTTTGGGGCAGTGGCGACTACACCACCGCCACTGCGATTTACGCGGCGATCACCACCGCGCTGTACCACCGCGAACGCACGGGGCAGGGCGCCAACGTCGGCACCTCGCTGCTGGCCACCGGGGTGTGGGCGACCGGAACTCTGGTGTCGGCGGCGCTGGCCGGCGGCAAGCCGTACGAGCTGCATGACCGCACGGCACCGGTGAACGCGCTGACCAATCCCTACCAAAGCGGGGACGGACGCTGGTTCATGCTGGCGGGTAAGCAATCAGCTTGGCCGGCGATAGCCAAGGCCATCGGGCGGTCTGACCTGCTGGCGGATCCTCGCTTCAGCGAAGCCAAGGCCATCGGCCAGCACGGAGCGGAATTGGCGGGCCTTCTCGACGCGGAATTCAGGTCGCATCCGTTGGCGCATTGGAAAGAGGTTCTCGACCAGGCTCGCGTCCCCTACGGCGTCATCCAGACCGCTGCGGAAGCGGCCGAGGATCCGCAGCTGCGGGCCGCCGACATCGTCGTGCCGATCGAGGGTGCTTCGGATTTGGAGTACACGGTGAATAACCCGATCACTCTGCGCGGGTTGGCAAGAGTGCCATCTCGACGCGCGCCCGAGCACGGCGAGCACAACGACGAGGTTCTCGAACAGCTGGGATTCAGCGTCGACGACATCGCCCAGCTACGGGAGCAGAAAGTGATTCCCCCTGCAGCAGAACTGGAGAAAGTGAAATGACCACAACTGAAGTGTCGACCGACCTGGTGCTCACCGAGCGCCAGGATGGGGTCCTGACGATCACCATTAATCGCCCAGGTCAGAAGAACGCCGTCAGCCGCGAGGTCGCTGTCCAATTGGCATCCGCCCTCGATCAGCTTGACGCGGACTCGACCTTGTCGGTGGGCGTGCTCACCGGTGCCGGCGGGACGTTCAGCGCCGGTATGGACCTGAAGGCGTTCGCGAAGGGGGAGACTCCAATACTTCCCGGTCGTGGATTCGGCGGCCTCACCCAAGCCGTGGTGCGCAAGCCGTTGATCGCGGCCGTCGAAGGATGGGCGCTCGGCGGTGGCTTCGAGATGGCGTTGGCCTGCGACTTGATCGTGGCAGCGGACACCGCGAAATTCGGGTTGACCGAGGTGAAACGGGGACTCATCGCCGGCGAAGGCGGCGTCATCCGCCTTCCTCAGCGACTCCCCTACCACGTCGCCCTCAAGGTGCTGCTCACCGGCGAGCCGATTTCGGCCGTCGATGCCAACCAGTACGGGCTCGTCAGTGAGCTGACCGCATCCGGGGCGGCATTGGCCGGTGCACGAGAGCTTGCTCAACGCGTCGCCGTCAACGCACCGCTCGCGCTGGCCAAGGTCAAGCAAGTTCTGCGAGAAGTGCAGGGCCTCAATGATGCCGACGCGTTCGAGCGCCAAACCGGGACTGCACACAGCCTGTTCGACACAGAGGACGCGCACGAAGGAGCGGTCGCGTTCGCCGAGAAACGTGCACCCGTCTGGCGCGGGCGCTAACGACCTATTACCTAAGGAGAAACAGTCATGAGTTCACCAAAGTCAGTGCAGCGGGTCGCAATTGTCGGTACCGGCACGATCGGAGCGAGCTGGGCGACGCACTTCCTCGCCAAGGGCTTCGACGTAACGGCCACCGACCCGGCGCCCGGTGCCGAGGCGGCGCTGCGGTCCTACGTCGAGGGTGCGTGGGACGGGGCAGCGACGCTGGGACTCGCACCCGGAGCCTCCCCGGATCGCCTGAAGTTCACCTCCGACCTGCCGGCGGCCCTCAGCGACGCCGACTTCGTTCAGGAGAACGGACCGGAGCGTCCGGAACTGAAAGTCAAGCTGTTCGCCGACATCGATGAGGCCACGCCGCCCGAGGCAATCATCGCCTCGAGCTCGTCGGGCATCACGATGAGCGAGATCCAGGTGCAGTGCCGGCGTCCAGAGCGGACCGTCATCGGCCACCCCTTCAATCCACCGCATGTCATTCCTCTCGTGGAAGTCGTTGGGGGGAAGAAGACGTCGCCGGAAACGGTCCGTGACGCGATTGCGTTCTACGCATCGATCGGCAAGAAGCCCATCCTGTTGAAAAAGGAGCTTCCCGGCCACGTCGCCAACCGGATCCAGGGTGCGCTGTATCGCGAGGTCGTGTACCTGATCGGTGAGGGTGTGCTCGATGTCGCCGACGCCGACGACGCGGTGTCGTGGGGGCCCGGGCTGCGCTGGGGCGTCATGGGACCCAATCTGCTGTGGCATCTCGGCGGCGGTGAGGGCGGTATCCAGCACTTCATGGACACCCTGATGCCGCGGATGGCCGCACAGTGGAAAGGGCTGGGCAACCCGGAATTCACCCCGGAGCTTCAGGAACAGATCGTCAAGGGCGTCCTCGAAGAGGCGGACGGCAAGTCGATCGAGGACCTCGCCGCTTACCGCGACGAGATGCTGTTCGGTCTCATCGCGGAGCGCACAAAGTAGGGAGAAGACGATGCTGAGCGTGATGTATGGCGTGATGGCGATGATGCCAACGACTTTCGCTGTCGCAGGCTACGTGCTCGTATCGCGTCGTTGAGCGGTGCGGAACACCGGCATTGCGCTAGCGAATAACGAATTACTGATCAGAAAGGACTACAACGATGACTCAAAATACTTCAAAGCTGTTCGTGCTCGAAATCAGCGGTGGCGGGCGACTGTTCTCCATCAACCCCGACGGGTCCGACAAGACGGTGATCGTCGACGGCAGCCCCATCCCCGATGGGGTGGCGGTCGATGTCGAGGCCGGCCACATCTACTGGACCAATATGGGCACGCCGCCGATTAACGACGGCTCGATCGAGCGCGTCGACCTAGACGGAGGCAACCGCACCACGATCGTTCCCAGCGGGGGCACCTACACCCCGAAGCAGCTTCACTTCGACCCGGTGGGTCGCAAGCTGTACTGGGGCGACCGCGAAGGCATGCGGGTGATGCGCTGCGACCTCGACGGGTCCAACATCCAGACACTGGTGCAAACGGGCCAGGGTGACGACGACCGCCGCGATGAGACCAATTGGTGCGTCGGTGTCGCCGTCGACCATGTCGGTGGGCACCTCTACTGGACGCAGAAGGGCCCGAGCGATGCCGGCCTGGGCCGGATCCTGCGGGCCGGGATCGAGCTTCCCGCAGGCGAATCCGCAGACCGTCGCACCGACGTCGAGGTGGTGTACAAGGATCTGCCCGAACCGATCGATCTCGAGATCGACCACACCACGCGGATCCTGTACTGGACCGACCGTGGCGACCCGCCGCATGGCAACACGGTCAATCGCGCTCCGTTGAACGACATCGGCAGCGTCGAACCCGAGATCGTGGCGACCCACCTGATGGAAGGCATCGGGATCGCACTGGATCCAGCCAATGACCGCATGTTTGTCACCGACCTCGGAGGCAACATCTACGCCGCCGGCCTGGACGGGTCCGGTCATCGGCCGATCCGTGGCCTGCAAGGCAATCTGACGGGAATCGCTTACGTTGAACTTCCCGACGGGCGTCCAACGTGAGCAGGCACCGCGTCGTCGTCATCGGCTCCGGGTTCGGCGGTCTGACCGCAACCAAGGCGCTCAAGAACGCGCCTGTCGACGTCACGATGATCGCCCGAACTCAGCACCACCTGTTTCAAGGGCTGCTGTACCAAGTCGCGACAGGCATTCTCTCCGAAGGAGAGATCGCACCGGCCACCAGGACGGTTCTTCGCAACCAGCGCAACGTCGACGTCGTCTTGGGTGAGGTCGTCGACGTCAACCTGGCCGAGCGATATGTGACCTCGGAGCTGCTCGGGAACCGATACAAGACCGGTTACGACAGTCTGATCGTCGCGGCCGGGGCGAACCAGTCCTACTTCGGCAACGACCACTTCGCCGAGTTCGCGCCTGGCATGAAGACCATCGACGACGCGCTCGAGGTGCGCGGCCGCATCCTCGGTGCACTCGAACTGGCCAACCGGACCAATGATTCGGACCGACGAAGGCAGCTCCTCACCTTCACCGTCATCGGCGCCGGTCCGACAGGAGTGGAACTGGCCGGCCAGATCGTCGAACTGACCACCCAGACATTGAAGGGTGAGTTCCGCCAGATCGATCCCTCGGAGGTGCGAGTGGTCCTGCTCGACGCCCTCCCGGCCGTGCTGACTGCAATGGGACCGAAGCTCGGCGCCAGTGCCCACCGTCGGCTCCAGCGTATCGGCGTGGACATCCAACTCGGTGTCACAGTCGTCGATGTCGACCGAGATGGGTTGACAGTCAAGGACTCCGATGGCACCACGCGACGGATCGAGTCGGCCTGCAAGGTGTGGTCGGCCGGTGTGTCGGCGAGTCCGCTGGGCAAGTTGATCGCCGAACAGGCCGGCGCGAAGGTTGACCGTGCGGGGCGAGTGGAGGTGCTTCCCGACCTGACGCTGCCCGGTCACCCGAACGTGTTCGTGGTGGGCGACATGGCCGCTGTCCCAGGCGTTCCCGGAATGGCGCAGGCCGCGATTCAGGGCGGGAAGTATGCGGCACGCGCGATCATGGCGGCCGAACCGGACGACCGATCGCCGTTCCGCTACTTCGACATGGGTTCGATGGCCACGGTTTCGCGATTCTCCGCGGTCGTCCAAATCGGCCCGGTTCGGTTCGGCGGTTTCCTTGGCTGGTCAGCCTGGCTGGGTCTGCACCTGGCGCGCATGGTCGGGTTCAAAAGCAAGATCACGACACTCATTTCATGGACAGTCACGTTCTTGACCATGAGACGGGGTCAGCTCACCATCACCGGACAGCAAGTCTATGCGCGCACACGCGCACCAATCGACTAGGAGAAGGACATGACAGTCAACGTTCCAAACGACTATCCGAACCGCCCGGTCGCCGTCATCGGGGCCGGCACACTCGGCCGACGCATCGCGCTGACGTTCGCCGCACACGGTGCCGAGGTCAAGATCCACGACCTCTCGGAGCCCCAACGCGATACCGCACTCGACTACGTGTCGAACAACCTTCCCGTGTTGTCGGACCAGTACGGTGTTGAACCGGGACGGGTTTCGACCGAGGCCGACATCGCCGATGCCGTGCGCGATGCGTGGCTCGTTGTTGAGGCCATTCCCGAGCGGCTCGAGTTGAAGAAACAGGTGTTCGGACAACTCGACGAGCTGGCGGCCCCCGACGCCATCCTGGCCAGCAATTCGTCGTCCTATGCCAGCCGGCTGTTCCTGGACAAGGTGCACCGTCCCGAGCGCGTGCTGAACGTCCACTTCTATATGCCGCCGAAACAGGCTGCCGTTGACGTCATGTCATGCGGCAAGACCGACCGCGACGTCATCGACTTCGTGCTGACGACGTTGCCGCAGTTCGGTCTGCACCCGTTCGAAGCACGCAAGGAGAGCACCGGTTTCATCTTCAACCGGGTGTGGGCCGCGGTGAAGCGGGAGTCTCTCGAGGTCGTCGCCGAGGGTGTGTCCACACCGCAGGAGGTCGACCGGATGTTCGAGATCAACACCGGTTCTGCGGGCGGCCCCTTCCGGATGATGGATCAGGTCGGGTTGGACGTCGTACTGGACATCGAGGAGCACTACTGCACCGAGCACCCCGAGTATCCCGAGGGACCTCGCCGCGTGTTGCGTTCCTACATCGAGCAAGGCCGGTTGGGTGTCAAGTCCGGTGCGGGCTTCTACGACGACTATCCACACCCGGCCGAGCAGCGAATCGTTTCGCAACGCGTTCCGTGACAAAAGGCGGAGGTTGACCGATGACCAACGACGCTCTGGTGTCCCTGGGTTCGATCACTGCACAGTGCGCGACACAGGCTGCGACCCAATCGCCGTCATGGCTTCAGGTAATCCAGGCGACCGGCGGCATTGCCACGGCGGTCGGAGTGCTCATCGCGTTGTACATCGCTGTCATCCGGGAACCAAGAGAAGCGTCCGCCGAACACAAGCACCAGGTGGCGCGACTGGAAGCGCTCCATCGTGCGATATCACAGCGTTTCGGTGCTCAGGCACGAAAGCTCGTGCCGTCATGCGCGAGAACCCCGATGCTCGGTGATTCATGGTGGGCAGTCAGAATCGACAACGCCAGCAATAGGGTGACCGCCCTTCTCGGCGTGAACGTCACAGCAATAGACAGCGACGGCGTCGAAGTCCCTCACGGTTGCCAGCGGACCTTCAAAGCCATGCCGGCGGACCCGGCGGTCGATCGGTCCATCCGCGCCGCACTGTCCGACTCGTTGGAGTCCGCGTTGGACCGGCCACTCACCTGGGCGGTCAGACAGGCGATCCGCGACGCGGTCGCGGTGCACTTCGTCACCGAGTGGCCGCGTTCCCTGCCGCCGAATCACCACGCCGTGACGTGCTATACCACTACCGACCCGAGTTACCGGCTGCGTGTCACCATCGACTACGAAGACGAGGCGGGCTTCCAGTGGCGACGAACCGACACCGACCAACCGAGACGCACTGACGAGTGGGAGATCGATTCGGCCCCAACGAAACAGCCACGGTGATCTGCCTGCTCACGCTGTACCAGTCGGGACTGGAACCGTATCGGCCCGTTCCTCTCTGGGCCGACTCGGAATCCGCTGGGGCCACCAGAACCACCGACCCATCACCCGGGCGAGCGGCATGACCAGGAACAGGCGCACCACGATCATGTCGAAGATCAATCCGAGGCAGATGGCCGAGCCCGCCTGGCCGATGTTTTTCACATCGCTGGCCAGCAGCGCCAGCATGGTGAAGGCGAAGACGAAGGCCGCCGTGATCACCACGCCTCCGGAACTTCCCATCGCGCGGATCAGACCGGTCTGGATTCCGGCACCGATCTCGTCTCGATAACGGGACAGAAGGAGCAGGTTGTAGTCGCAACCCACCGCAACAAGGACGATGAACGCGATCGGCAAGGTCAGCCAGTGCAGCTGTGTGTGCAGCAACGTCTCCCAGAGGAAGGTGGTCAACCCGTAGGCCCCGGCGAACGAAAGCATTACCGTGATGATCACAACGACGGCGCCTACAAGGGCCCTTGTGATCAGCAAGACGATCGTGAACACCAAGGCAAACGTCGCGAGCATCATGATGATGATGTCGTTGTGCGAATAGTCCTGAACGTCACGATAGTTCGAGGCGGCACCGGCTACCAAGATCTTCGCATTCGACAGCGACGTCCCCTTGACTGCTTCTTGCGCGGCGGTCGCCACATCTTGTATCTGTTTGATGCCTTCCGGGCTCTGGGCTTCACCCTGGTGGTAGAGGACGATGCGGGCACCCTTGCCATCGGGGGTCATGAAGAAGTTCATGCCGACCTGGAAATCGGCTGTCTTGAGGGCGTCCGGTGGCAGGAAGAAGAAGTCGTCATTCTGGGCGTTGTCGAATGCCTGCGCCATGTCGACCAGCGGACCGATGAACGGGTCCAGCTGGTCGATGAGCGAATGCAGGGTGCTCTGCAGCGTGAGAGTCAGGGACTGTGTCGCCCGCAGGTTCGACACCACCGTCTCAATCTGTGGAATGACCTGTGGGGTGACGGTGTCGATAATGGTGATGCCACGCACCGTATTGCCCAGTTCGTTGGTGAGCTTGTCGACGCCATCGAGTGAGTCGTAGAGCGATCGAAGTGCCGAGCATATTGGGATGTCGAAGCAGTGCGGCTCCCAATAGAAGTAGTTCCGCATGGGCCGGAAGAAGTCGTCGAAGTCGGCCAGGTGATCCCGGGTTTCGTTGGAGATGGCCTGCAACTGTTCGGCTGATTCTCGCGTTATGTGGGTGCCTACCACCAATTGTTTGGTGATGTCTACCAGTCGCTCGGTTGCTTCGAGGATGGTCCCGGTCTTGGCGGCCAGCGTGTCGATATCGGCTACTCGGTCGCGCAGGAAGCCGATGTTCTCGCCGATTTTCGTCCCCGTGGAGCCGAGCGCGTAGGGCAGCGAGGCGTGTTCCAGCGGCCGACCGTTCGGCCTGGTGACGCTTTGCACCAGCGCCACACCTGGCGTGCGGATAATGGCCTTGGCGATCCTGTCCAGGGAAATCATGTCGGACGTGTTGCGCATGTCGTGGTCGGACTTTATGTAGACGATGTCGTTGTTCAGCCAACTCTTCGGGAAGTGCTTGTCGGCGGCCCCGTACCCGGTGACGGATTCGACACTGGCAGGCGCGAAGTCCCGGTCGTTGTAACTCACCTTGTAAGTCGTCAGACCCAACATGCACAGCGGAATGATCAGGGCGGCAGTAAGGATCATCGGCACCGGCCACCGAGCAATGATGGTGCCGACCGAACGCCAAATCGGGTGCGCCCGTTTCTTCCTCGGCTGGATCCATCCGATCTTGCTGCCCATCGTGAGCAGCGCGGGGGCCAGGGTCAGCGCAGCAAGGACAGCGACGACCATCGACACCGCACACGGCGCACCGAGCGTGCGGAAGTAGTCCAGATGCGTGAGGCTCAGGCACAGCGTCGCGCCGGTGATAGCCACACCCGATCCCAGGATGACGTGCGGCACGTTGGCCACCGACTCGTAATAGGAAGATTCCTTGTCCTCGCCTCTTTGACGCGCTTCCTGGTATCGGCCGAGGTAAAAAATCGCGTAATCCGTCGAGGCACCCAGCACCAGCGACACCAACAGGTTGGACGCGAACGAGGAGATCGCGATGACATGGTTCTCGACGAGAAACGAGACGACGCCTCTCGCCGCCGCCAACGTGATCAAAACCCCGAACAGCGGGATCAGCGCTATCGTGATCGACCGGTAGGTGATCAGCAGCAACACGACGATCAGGATGATCGTCACGATCGTCAGCTTGGCCAGGCTCTTGTCCGCCGCGTGAAGCGTGTCGGACGCCAGTGGAGCGGGTCCGGTGACGTAGGTATCGAGACCGGCGGGTTTCGGGATGTCCGCAACGATCTTTCGAATCTCGTCGATCGACTCATTGGCGGGCGACGAACCCAAATCTCCCACCGGACGCACCGTCAGCGTGGTGGCCTCGGCGTCGGCGCTCTGCGACCCGGACATCGTGACCGGTTTGCCCCACAGGTCCTGGACCGACGCCACGTGCTTGGGGTCGTCGCGCAGGCGGCGTACCAGTTCGTTGTAGTACTGGTGGTCCTGCTCACCGAGCTTGCGGTTGTTGGTTTGCAAAAGAACAACGGCCACACTTGTGTAGTCGGATTCTTTGAAATCGTTGCCCTGGATGATCGCCGCCTGCGCCGACGGCGCGTCGCGGGCAACAAGAGGACCGGCGTTGGCCGCGGTGGTGTCATCAAGCGACGGCACGAACACATTCGTGACCACAGCGACCAGGACCCAGAAGATGATGATCGGAATCGCCAGCACCCGAAGCAGTTTCGCGAGGCGAGGTCGTTTGACCGGTTCGGCATGTTTCGGGGGCGGCGGGGGTGGTGGGGGTGGTGGGTCGGCCACTGCGTTGGTCATGCGGCGGTCACCGTGCACTGCACTGCAGCGCCCTCGTGTGAGACGGAGTGCTCATCGCGAACCTGACCGTCGACGAGAATCCGGCACCCCACCGAGTCGCCCTCAACCTGCGCGACGAGGCTCAACGACGCCGAAGATGCCATCGTCGTTTCCGAATGAGCCCACGGCAGGGATGCGAGCGTAACTTCGATCGGCGCGCTGTTGAGATCGGCATAGGTGACTTTCCCACCGCCGCCGAGACTTCCGAACACCTCGTAGGTCACGTTCTTCGGATTGATCTGAACAACGGTGGCGGGAATCGCGTTCACCGAGGGCGGGTTGCTGATCTCGTCAGAGAGGTGTCGAACGGTATTCACGCCGTAACTGACGACTGCGATAACAGCAAGGACGACGGCGGGCAGCCATAACTTGCTGAAGATGCGGCTTCTGCTTCGCCGCTTTGGCTTCGCGTCCATACCGTACCTTCGACAGTGTGCTGGCAGGACACTATCCTGGATGCGCTGATCGGCGACTGGATTCGCAAGATTTGTGGGGTAGCCGCGCGGCTAAGGCGAACGGCGGCCCCTACGATGCCCGTACCAGTGGTGATTCAAAGAGATCCCAGCTTCCGCAACGCTTCTTCCGAGGCGCTGCCGGGGTCGGCGTAAAAGACGATCAGATGCTGCCCGCCCGAGTTCGGCACACTCAACCTGTTGCGGTGAAGGAATAACTCGCCGACCACCGGGTGACGCACGTGCGTGATCCCCGCGCGATAACCCACTTCTGCGCGCGCCCACAATTCACGGAACCGTGCACTCTCAGCGGACAATTCGTCGATCAGCGCGCGCATGCTCGGGTCATCCGAGGCGCCGGCCGCGACTTCCCGCAACCCGCTGACCGCGATGTCGGTCGCCTCGTCCCAATCGACGAAGAATTCTTTCGCCGCCGGGTCCACCAGCCGCCATCGCAGAAAGTTCTGCCCCTGCTCATACGACGGTGACAACGCCCGCGCTATCGCGTTGGAGGCAAGCACATCCTGGTACCGGTTCGCCACGATCGCAGGCATCGCCAGCTGGTCGATGAGCCGGTCCAGGTCGTCGGCGGCCGTCTCGAGGTCAGGCTGCGGGAGACGGCGGCCGCTGGCCAGCTGATGCAGATAATCGGTGCCCTTGATATCGAGCTGAAGCGCCCTGGCCAGTGCGTCGAGGATCTGCGGGGACGGATTCTTGTCGCGGCCCTGCTCCAGCCGCAGGTAGTACTCGGCGCTGATACCGGCCAACATCGCCAGCTCTTCGCGCCGCAAACCCAGTACGCGTCGGCGCGCACCCGCGATCAGCCCGACATCTTCCGGCCGGACCTGTCCACGTCGCGAACGAAGGTAATCGCCGAGGGCGTTGCCCGCTGCCGCCACCCCATGAGCCTAAGCCTGTCCCTGCCGATACCAGTATCAGCGCGGTTTCCCCTGTTCGGACGCGGTGCACCCATGGTGGATGTTGTGCCATTCGAAGTTCAGAAAGGAGCGATCATGCAGCGGCAAGACGTCGAATTCACCGGCGAAGGCGCGGTGACGTTGAGGGGCTGGCTGTTCGTGCCCGACGGCGCGGGGCCCCATCCGGCCATCACCATGGCGCACGGCTTCGCGGGCGTCAAGGACCACGGGCTGGAGCGATTTGCCCGCGTGTTCGCCGAGGCCGGCTTCGTGGTACTGGTGCATGACCATCGCGGTTTCGGGGCCAGCGACGGCGAGCCACGCTTCGACGTCGACCCGTGGGTTCAGATCGCCGATTGGCGGCGGGCCATCTCCTTCCTCGAAAGTCGCCCCGCCGTCGATCCGGATCGGATCGGCCTTTGGGGAACGAGCTATGCGGGCGGCCATGCCATCGTGCTGGGCGCCACCGATCGCCGGCTGCGCGCAGTCGTCGCCCAGGTGCCCACAATCAGTGGCTTCGAGCAGAGCCTGCGACGCGTCGCGCCCCATGACGTCGCGGCGCTGGAAGCAGGATTCGTCGACGACGAACGGCGCCAGTTCCGCGGCGAGCCGCCTGCCACCCAAGCCGTCGTGGGCTCGGATCCCGCGATCCCGGCGGCGTACCGCGCCGCCGACGCCATCGCGTTCTACCACCAGCCGGCGCCGGCGGGCGCCTGGCAGAACGTCATGACGGTGCGGTCCTCGCGCGCCGCCAGGATGTACGAACCGGGAACGTGGATCTCGCGCGTCTCCCCCACCCCGTTGCTGATGATCGTCGGGTTACAGGACACCATCACCGTCACCGACCTCGCGCTGGCCGCCTACGAGCGTGCATTGCAACCCAAGAAACTCGTCACCATCGGTGGCGGACACTTCGACGCCTACCTCGACCAGTTCGACCGAGCCGCAGGCACTGCCCGCGACTGGTTCGTCGAGCACCTCGCATCAACCGAAACCCGTTGAAAGGAAACGCCATGACCAAGCTCGCCTACGAAACGATGGTCCACGAGGGTCTGCCGCGTCAGCGCGAACAGCGGCTGCCCGACGGCAGCGAAATCGTATCCTCGCCGGTGACGTCAACGCTGATCTACGGCGCGCGCGACGCCGTGTTGGTCGACCCGCCGTTCACGCACGACCAGGTGCGCCGCGTCGGCGACTGGATCGAGAAGTCCGGCAAAACGTTGACCCTCATCTACGCGACCCACGGACACGGCGACCACTGGTTCGGCACCGACGAACTGCTGCAACGATTCCCGACCGCCGTCGCATACGCCACCGAAGGCACCATCGCCAAGATGCACGAGCAGGCCACCACGGGGCGCGCCCAGATGTGGGACGTCGACTTCCCGGGCCAGATCCCGCCGAGTCCCGTCGTCTACCGACCCGTCCCCGCAGAAGGATTCGAGTTGGAGGGTGAGCGTCTGGAGGCGGTCGAGGTCGGTCACACCGACACCGACGACACGACTGTCCTGCACGTCCCGTCGATAGGGCTGGTGGTGGCAGGCGATGTCGCCTACAACGGCGTCCACCAGTACCTGCTCGAAAGCGCCGACGGCGGTACCAAGGCCTGGCTACAGGCGCTCAACACCGTCGCGGCACTACGTCCCCGCGCCGTCGTTGCCGGGCACAAGAACAAGGACCTGCCGGACGACCCCAAGATCATCGACGAGACGCGTGACTACCTTCTGGACGCGCAGCGATTGATCTCGGGCAAGCCCACCCCGGATGAGTTCTTCGACCACATGATCCGCCTCTATCCGGATCGCCTCAACGTCGGCCCCGTCTGGTACAGCGCTGTCTCGCTGCTGTCCTGACGTATTCCATTGTCACCAAGGAGAAATCATGATCATCGACACCGCAGAACTCGACGCGACATCGAGCTACAAACTGCTCATCGGCAGCGTGCTGCCCCGCGCGATCGCCTGGGTCAGCACGAGTTCGGCCGAAGGAGTCGGCAACATCGCGCCCGTGTCCTTCTTCACCGTCGTCGGCAGGATCCCACCCATCCTGTCGATCTCGCTCCAACCGCGCTCCGACGGGGTCACGCTCAAGGACACCTTCGTCAACATCCGCGACACAGGTGAGTTCGTCGTGAATCTCGCCACGATCGGGCAGGCCGACGCGGTGCACAAGTCGGCATTCGAATTCGAGACCGGCGTCGACGAATTCGACGCCCTGGGTCTGGACAAGGCGCCGTCGGAAGTCATCTCGGCTCCGCGGATCGCAGGCGCACCGATCTCGTTCGAATGCGTCGTCAACCGCATCATCCCGATGCCGCCGTTGCCCGACCACGTGGTGTGGGGAGAGGTCAAGCGCATCCACGTTCGCGATGACCTGTACCTGTCACGAGGACGCATCGATGTCGGCAAGCTGGGTGCGTTCGGCAGGCTCGCGGGCGAGTACACACTCGTCAACAACATCTTCTCCACTCCGCTGCCCGACGGTCGCGTCGAGGAACTGAGTGCGCAGCGGGCAGAACGGCTCGACGGACATTCGACTCACTACTCACCGATCGACACCGGCGAATGGTCGCCGTCGGGAGCCACGAAGGCGGCGGTGAAATGACCGCAACACATAGCGGCATCGCCGCCAGACGCACATCGGCAACCGTCAGCGGAGCTGTCACCGTGCTGTTCATCCACGGGTTCCTCGACGACCACACCGTCTGGGACGGCGTGATCGCCGCACTCGAAAACGACGTCAACACCGTGAGCTACGACCTGCCCGGCTTCGGCGCCCGTGCGGAGTCCGTGGCCGATCCGGACGCGCTGTCCCTCGACTCCCTTGCCGCAGAAGCCGGCGAGATCCTCGACGGCATCGACACACCGGTGATCGTCGTCGGACAGAGCATGGGAACCCAGGTCGCCGAACTCGTCGCCGCCGCGCACCCGGAACGGGTCGTCGGTCTGGTGCTGCTCACACCGGTACCGCTCGAAGGAACGCGCCTGCCCGCACAGGAGATCGAGCCGTTTCGCACACCTGCGGACAACGTCGTGGCGCAGCGGGCAGCTCGGTCCCAGCTCTCACCGCAACTCGACGAGAATCAGCTCGACCGGCTTGTTCAGGCCGCGATACCGGCGTCGCCCGGCGTCGTCGCCCGCTACGTCGACGTCTGGAACGACGGAGTCGACGATGCACCGCTGGTCAGCAAGTACACGGGCCCGGCGCTGGTAATTCGCGGTGGCGCCGACGCATTCGTTACCGAGCAGCTCGTCGACACCATCGTCCCCCGCTTTTCCAACGCCCGCCAGGTGGTCATCGATGGCGGCGGGCATTGGTTGCATGTCGAGCACCCGGACGAAGTCGCCACCGTCATCCTGCAATTCACAGAGGCGATCGCCGGCAAAGAGCAGCCGGACGGATGGCGCCGCGCGTTCGCGGACAAAGCCCAAACGTCTTTCGCCGACGAGTTCGCCGCCGACATCGTGTTGGAAGCCAGCACCCTCGCAAAGCCGGTCGAAGGCAAGCGGCAGGTTTCAGCGGTGATGGCAGCCGCGAGCAACATCTACGAATCACTGGAGTTCACCGGCGAGGCCCACAGCGGCTTGACCACGTACCTTCAGTGGCGCGCAACAGCATTCGGCGGCATGCAGATCAAGGGCGTGACCATCCTCGACCGCAACGCGGACGGCAAGATAGTCGCCGCCGCCATCCACCACCGGTCACTCGATGTCGTACTGCGATTCGCGGCCGAGATTCGCGACCGGCTCTCCGGTGTCATCGCCGCCGACCATTTCCTCGAGGAGGCATCATGACGGCGCCGCTGAACTACAAACTCTTTGTCACAGAACAGATCCCGCAGTCGGGACGCGGGCCCCTGCCCGACGGCAGTACCAGGATGTGGTCACCCATCACCTCCACACTGATTCTGGGGAGCTTCGATGCCGTTCTGGTCGACCCGCCGCTGACCACCGCTCAGGCGACCGAGGTGGGCGACTGGGTCGCGTCGTTCGGCCGCCGATTGCGCCGGATCTACATCACCCACGGCCACGGCGATCACTGGTTCGGCGCTGTCCCGCTGCTCGAACGGTTCCCCGATGCGGTCGTGCACGCCACCAAAGGCACGACCGAACTGATGG
This sequence comes from uncultured Actinomycetota bacterium, assembly GCA_963716505.1. Taxonomy (GTDB): domain Bacteria; phylum Actinomycetota; class Actinomycetes; order Mycobacteriales; family Mycobacteriaceae; genus Mycobacterium. The sequence goes on along the minus strand of CAVQTL010000007.1, from coordinate 63,491 downwards.
CGATGCAGAACAGCGCGGAGTTCCGCAGCGAGTTCTGGGACCGGGTCTTCCCGGACCAACTGCCACGCGGCGAGATCGATGTCGACGTCGTGGACGAACGGGGTTTCGACCTCGAAGGCTTGGAACTGCTGCCGATCGAAGTCGGTCATACCGACACGGACGCAACGACAATGTTGCATGTACCGCAAATCGGTCTGGTGGTGGCGGGCGACGTCGTCTACAACGGTGTGCATCTCTATCTCACGGAGTCCGGCGGCGCCGAGGGTATCGACGCATGGCTCGCCGCGCTCGACGTCACGGAGTCGCTGATGCCCGCAGCCGTCGTGGCCGGACACAAGAACCCCCGCAGTTTCGACAACACTTCGCAGATCTCCGCGACGCGACGCTATCTGACCGACGCACGCGCATTGCTCGAGTCGTCGACGGGAGCGCAGGACTTCTACGACGGCATGCTCGCCCGCCACCCGGGCCGGCTGAACCCTGGAGCTCTTTGGGGCGCGGCGATAACGCTGCTGCCTTAATCGGGTTGTGAACCTGCGGCACGACGAAGCCGGTGATCGGCGGCCCGGCCCAACGCGTCAACTACCGTATCCAGCCCCGGCTCGGCACGCATCGAGCTACGCCTGACCGCGAAGATGTGCCGCTCGAGTTCTTGTCTCGGCCTAGCCAGCAGCACGTCGTGCGGTAGGGCCGCAATGCCAAGCTCCGGTACGAGCGCCACCCCGACGCCGTTACGGACGAGCTCGAGCTGGACGGTGAAATCCATGGTTTCGGCGACGATCGTCGGTCGGAACCCCGCGAAACCGCAAGCGCGATCAACCATCTGGAAGCAGGTCAGGTTCCGCTGCGGAACAATCCACGGATAGCCGGCCAGATCGGCCAGATCGAGTTCATTGCCTGCGCGCGGGTCATCCGATCGGATGGCAAGCCAAATCGGTTCTCTGCCAATAGATTCTGACTCCACGCCGTCGGGCAGATCTCGGGGGATATTCGAGTACCCGTGTACAAGAGCCAAGTCAGCGTCTCCCGCGACGAGACACGTCAACGCCTGCTCGGGCTCCGGCGTCGTGAGGGTGAGCTCAACGCCCGCGTGGTCGGTTTGGAGGGCCTTCCATGCATCGGCGACCAGTGTTCGCGCAGCTGACGGAAACGCCGCCACCCGGTATCGACCGACCCGTCCGCCGCGAATGGCTTCGACTTCCATCTCTGCTAGCGCCAGTCGGTCGAGGATCTCATGACCGTGCTCGGCGAGTACACATCCGGCCGGTGTCAGCACCAGCCGACGACCTTGTCGTTCGGTGAGCGCGACGCCGAGTTCCCGTTCAAGCGCACTGAGCTGCATCGAGATCCCCGGCGCGCTGAGGTGCAACTCCTCCGCTACGGCGGCGATAGTTCCCAGGCGCTCCAGCGCCGAGAGCATCCGAAGCTTCCGGACGTCAAGCATAAACAAAGCTTATCAGTAAGGTAAGAACAATTCACTTGTGCTGAGGTATCCGTCGGGCCGATCCTGACGAGGTGAGGATCAACACCGCCGTCATCGCCGGACTCGGCGTCGTCGCACTCTGGGCAAGCGCGTTCCCCGCCATTCGTGTTGCCGCGCCGGGGCTTGGTGTGGTCGGCCTGTCATTCGTTCGTCTGTGCGTCGCGGCGGTCACTCTGCTCGTCATCGCGTTCGCCCGGCGGGTCCGCACGCCGCAACTGCGGGATCTCGGCTGGATTACCGCATGCGGGTTCTTCGGCATGACCGCCTACCAGCTGCTGCTCAACCAAAGCGAGCTCCATGTGCCGGCAGGGACTGCGAGCATCATCGTCGCCGCAGCCCCGCTGGTCTCCGTGGCCGTTGCGCGCCTTCTCTTCGACGAGCGGGTCACAGCGTTCACGATGATCGGCAGCGCCGTCGCTCTCGGTGGAGTCGCGATCGTCTGCCTAGCCCGCGCCGGACTGTCCTTTTCCGCCTCGGTGGGTGTGGTGATCGCGGCCATGGTGGTGCAAGGCATCTACCATCCGCTTCAGCGGCCACTGCTCAGGAAGTACAACGGGCTCGAGGTTGCCACGTACACGATGGTCGCCGGAACGATCATGACGCTCCCAGTGGTGCCGTGGGGTTGGGCTGAGATGATCGATTCCCCTGGCGCGGACTGGATCGCCGCCATCTATCTCGGTCTGCTGCCGTCCGCGTTGGGTTTCGTGTTGTGGGGCTACGTCACGGCTCGTCTGCCGATCGCCGCATCGACGTCGCTGCTGTATCTGGTGCCGCCGGTGGCGGTGTTCATCGCTTGGGTGTGGCTCGACGAGATTCCGGTTGCGAGCGAGCTACTTGGTGGCGTCGTCGTCATCACCGGAGTGGTGATCATCTCGCAGGGCCGCAATATCGTGGCGCTCATCAGCCGAATCCAGCCCAAAGTTCGCCAACAGCCCGAGCTGTGCTCTCACACCACCGCTGGTGCGTGATTCAGGTATGGCGTGATGTTGCCCAGCGCGCGTTCGATGTACTCGTCCTTTTCACCAACCGGCGCAACGTAGCTCAGAGCGCTTCTCACTGCTTCGACGCCTTCGAACCGGGCGATCATCCAAGCCGCCAGATAGGCCGACGAGAGGCATCCGCCGGCCGTGGCGACATTGTCATTGGCGAAAAGCGGTTGGTTGAGGACCTCGACTCCGGCCTCCTGCACCCACGGCTTGGATATCAAGTCGGTGCAGGCAGGGACTCCGTCGAGCAGCCCGAGCTTGGCCAGCACCAGCGTGCCGGAACATTGGGCGCCGAGCAGTTGGCGGGACGGATCAAGCTGCAGCGCTGCCATGAGCGCTTGATCGGCGACTACCTCGCGGGTCTGCCTGCCGCTGCCGACGATGACCGCGTCCGCGGCGCTTGCTTCGTCCAAGCGAGATGTGGGACTCGATGACCACGCCGTTCATCGAGCGGACCCGCGGGGTGGGGCTGGCGATCGATACGCGCCAGTCGTCCCGTTGGACTCGGTTGAGCACACCGAGGGCGATGAGCGAGTCGAGTTCGTTGAAGGCCTCGAATGTCAGGATGGCGATGTGCATGGCTCAAGTTTATGAACCGAATCCAATACGATCAAAGTATTGTCATGCATACAATGTTCGAGTGGTCAAAGCACGATACAAAGACGTCGTAGACGCGCTGGCCGCCGATATCAGTAAAGGCAAGATCCCGCCGGGCACGCGGCTGCCGACTCATCGCGAGCTTGCAGCCCGAGAGGGGCTGGCCTTGGTCACCGCAACCAGGGTCTACGCCGAGCTTGCGGCCATGGGCCTGGTCAGTGGCGAAGCCGGGCGTGGCACCTTCGTCCGGGAGACCTCCTTATCGCCTCGTCGCGCTCTTGATCAGCGGGCCTTCGCCGATGACGTCGTGGATCTGACCTTCAACTATCCGTCGGTACCCGGACAGGCCGACATGCTGCGAAGCGCGCTGCGCGGGCTGGCGTCCTCGGGTGATCTGGAGTCCCTGCTGCGCTACCGATCCCACGGCGGCCGTCCCCACGAGCGGGCGTCGGTGGCACTTCACGTTGAAGAGCGCGGGCTCACCGTCCCGGCGGACCAAGTGCTGATCGTCAGCGGCGCGCAGCACGGATTGGCAATCGCGGCGCTGGCGATGCTGCAACCCGGCGATGTCGTTGCGGTCGATGCGCTGACTTACTCGGGATTCAAGGTGCTCGCCCAAACTCACCGACTGGAACTGGTGCCGATACCGGCGGCGGCCGACGGTCCAGATTTGGACGCTTTCGCGCAGCTGTGCGTCACGCGTCGAATCCGGGCGATCTACACGATGCCGACCCTGCACAACCCGCTGGGATGGGTTACCTCCGAGCGGTCTCGTCGACAATTGGTCGCAATTGCGCGCGAGCATGAAGTCTTGATCATCGAGGACGCCGCGTACGCATACCTGGTCGAGTCGCCGCCACCCCCGCTGGCAGCTCTGGCGCCGGAGTCGACCATCTACGTCTCCGGGCTGTCCAAGAGCGTGGCGCCAGGCCTTCGCATCGGATTTGTCGTGGTCCCGACGAAATTCATCGGGACACTCGAACGCGCAATCCACGCAACGACCTGGAACACACCGGCGTTGACAATCGCGATCGCCACCGGGTGGCTCAACGACGGCACCGTCTCCCGGTTGGAAGCCGAGAAACGCGTCGATGCCCGGCGTAGGCAGACCGTCGCCCGCGAGGTCCTCGACGGACTCGACCTCATCGGACATCCGTCGTCGTACTTCATCTGGCTACCCCTGCCCGGTGAGGCCCGAGCCGACCAAGTGGCAGCGGCGCTCATGCGCGAAACCATCTCGGTGTCAACGGCCGAGCCGTTTTCGACAACCAAAAACCCGCCGCACGCCATCAGGTTGGCCCTCGGCTCGGTCAACCTCGACGTCCTGGCCGAATCTCTTGAAACCGTGAAACGCGTGATCGGCGACCACACTTTCTGACGTGCTCGCACACGCGACCGCGCTACCCGAGAGCATCTGACGATCTGACCAGTTCCGGACCCGAACAACCCGGCCGCGGTGGCAGCATTGGAGGCTCCGACGGAAGGAGCGTCAGGTAGATGACAACCATGCGGTCTGTCGTCGCCGACACGGTGGGCGAACCGTCCGAGGTTCTGCACGTGCAGGCCCGCCCGATACCGGAGCCCGGTCCCGGCCAGGTCCGGATCCGGGTGTCTGCCGCACCCGTCGAGGCCAGCGATCTGCATACCGTCCGCGGCAGATACGGATTCACCCCGGAGTTCCCCGCCGTGCCCGGAATCGAGTCCGTCGGTGTGATCGACGAACTCGGCAGCGGCACAGACGGTCTGACCGTCGGGCAACGCGTCATCACGGTCGGAGTCACGGGCACGTGGCAGGAGTATGTCGTTGCCGATGCCGGGCGGGTCTTGCCCGTTCCCGTCGGCATGAGCAACTCCACGGCCGCCCAGATTCTCAGCAATCCGCTCACGGCCGTCATCCTGACCGGTGATGAGCTCGATGTTCGACCGGGTGAATGGCTCCTGCAGACGGCGGCCGGTTCGATCGTGGGCCAGTCGGTCATCCAACTCGGAGTGCACGTCGGCTTCAAGACCCTCAACGTGGTCCGCCGTCGATCCGCTGTCGAGGACATCCTCGCGTTGGGGGGCACCGCGGTGATCTGCACCGAGGATGAGGACCTGCGCGAACGGGTGGCCGATATAGCAGGCGACGACGGCGTGTCCAAGGCGATCGACTGTGTCAGCGGTCAGGTGGGTGCGGACGTGTCGCGTGCGCTGGCACCGCACGGCGAGCTGGTCGTCTACGGTGCGCTGTCCACGCACCGCCAAACCGATCCCGACAAACTCACCATCCCCGTCTTCGCGCGCTCACTGATCTACGAAACCAAGACCGTTCGGGGGTTCTGGCTATTCCGCTGGTTCACCGAGACCCAGAACGATCGGATGGCCGCAGCGATCGACCGGACACTTCGGCTGGCCGACAGCGGCGCGCTGCGCGTGCCCGAGGGCCAGCCGATCCCCGTCGAAAAGTTCAGCGAAGCCGTCTATTTGGCCGAAGCCCCCGCACACGGGGGCAAACCGCTGCTGGTATTCGAACCGTAGAGGGCAGATATGTTCTGAACCGCCAACCATCGGCCTGATCGGTTCTGATATGACTGTGTTTGAATACAACGCCGCAGGGAGGAGTCCCGCCGTGGTGCCCAACTGGTGCGTTGAGCGGATGATGGCCTGGTGAGCGCCCCGACGGTCGACCCCGTCGTCCGCGCCGAGCAGCCGCGGAGAAGCGGCATAGCCAGGTGGATCCGGCGGTTGGCGGTCCCCATCATCATCGGCTGGATAGCGCTCATCGCAGTTCTGAACGTGTCGGTGCCGCAGCTCGAAGTCGTCGGCAAGATGCAGGCGGTCTCGATGTCGCCCAAAGAGGCGCCGTCGGTCGCCGCGATGATGCGCATCGGCAAGGACTTCGAGGAGTTCGATTCCGACAGCTCGGCCATGATCGTCCTGGAGGGCGACGCACCCCTCGGTGCGGACGCCCACCGGTTCTACGACGACATGATTGCCAAGCTCCGCGCCGACACCAAACACGTCCAGCACATCCAGGACTTCTGGGGCGACCCGCTGACGAGAGTCGGGGCGCAGAGCGAAGACGGCAAGGCCGCGTACGTGCAGGTGTACCTCGCCGGCAACATGGGTGAAGCACTCGGCAATGAGTCGGTCATCGCGGCTCAGAAACTCGTCGACGGATTGACTCCCCCGCCGGGGGTCAAGGTCTTTGTCACCGGAGGGCCTGCGCTACAGGCCGACCAGGAGAACGCAGGCAACGCGAGCGTCAGGGTCATCGAATTCGTGACGGTCGGCGTCATCATCTTCATGCTGCTGTTCTTCTACCGGTCGGTCGTCACCGTCCTGCTCGTGTTGACGATAATGATATTGAGTCTGTCGGCGACTCGTGGTGTGGTGGCGTTCCTCGGCTATCACGACCTCATCGGGCTCTCGACGTTCGCGACTCAGCTCTTGGTGACCCTCGCGATCGCCGCGACAACCGACTACGCGATCTTCCTGATCGGGCGCTACCAGGAGGCTCGCTCAATCGGGCAAGACCGGGAGTCCGCGTACTACACCATGTTTCACGGCACCGCCCACGTCGTTCTCGGCTCGGGGATGACGATCGCGGGCGCCACCTTCTGCCTGTCATTCACCCGGTTGCCCTACTTCCAATCGCTGGGCATCCCGCTCGCGATCGGTATGGTGGTCGCGGTGCTCGTGGCGCTGTCACTCGGGCCCGCAATAATCACCGTCGCGAGCCGCTTCGGGCGGTTGTTAGAGCCCAAGCGCGCCATGCGGATTCGATTCTGGCGGCGCATTGGTGCCGTCATCGTCCGGTGGCCGGGCTGGATCCTGACCATGACCATCCTTCTCGCCTTGGTAGGCCTACTCACCCTGCCGGGCTACCGGCCCAGCTACAACGACCGCAAGTACCTACCCGCCGACCTGCCCTCGCAAGAGGGATTTGCGGCGGCCGAACGACACTTCCCCGTCTCCCGGATGAACCCCGAAATGTTGCTTGTCGAAACCGATAAGGACCTGCGCAATTCGGCGGACTTCCTGGTGATCGAGCGGATCACCAAGGCCGTGACGAGAGTGCCCGGCATCGGGAGGGTGCAATCGATCACGCGCCCAGAGGGTAAACCCTTGAAATTCAGCACGATTCCGGCGCAAATGAGCATGAGCGGCACCTCCCAGGAGATGAACCGCTCGTACATGCAAAAAACCATGGACAACATGTTGGTGCAGGCCGACGAGATGCAGACGACCATCGACGCGATGACGAAGATGAGCTCGTTGATGGGACAGATGACCGCCACCACGCATTCCCTGGTGGAGAGGATCCGGGACACGACGATCCACACCACCGAATTACGGGATAACATCGCCGATTTCGACGACTTCTTCCGCCCGGTTCGCAACTATCTGCATTGGGAACCGCACTGCTATGACATCCCCGTGTGCCACACGTTGCGGGCGATCTTCGAAACGCTCGACGGCACCGACAAGTTGACCGGAGACATCCAGGCTCTGCTTCCGGATCTGGAACGACTCGACTCACTGTTGCCGCAGCTGCAGGCGATGCTGCCGCCGCAGATCGAGACCATGAAGAAGATGCAGAAGTCGATGCTGGAGATGCACTCGACTCAGTCGAGTCAGCAGGATCAGCAGCACGTGATGAACGAGAATCAATCCGCCATGGGTGATGCGTTCAACGACTCCCACAACGACGACACCTTCTACCTGCCGCCGGAGATCTTCAACAACGAAGACTTCAAGCGCGGCATGGACAACTTCATCTCCCCTGACGGCCACGCGGTCCGATTCATCATCTCCCACGAAAACGACCCGCTCGACGCCGACGGCATCGAGCGCATCGACGACATCAAGAACGCCGCATTCGCCGCCATCAAGGGCACCCCGTTGGAGGGATCGAGGGTCTACCTCGGCGGCACCGCGTCCACCTTCAAGGACATGCGGGACGGCAACGAATACGACCTGCTGATCGCTGGAGTCGCCGCGCTGTCGCTGATTTTCATCATCATGTTGCTCATCACGCGCAGCGTCGTCGCGGCGGGTGTCATCGTCGGCACCGTGGTGATGTCGCTGGGCGCGTCCTTCGGGCTGTCGGTTCTGTTCTGGCAGCACCTCATTGGATTGGACTTGGAGTTCATGGTGATGGCGATGGCGGTCATCATCCTGTTGGCGGTCGGCGCGGACTACAACCTGCTGTTGGTGGCCCGGATGAAGGAGGAGATACCGGCCGGGATCAACACCGGAATCATCCGCGCCATGGGTGGCAGCGGATCCGTCGTGACGGCGGCGGGCCTGGTGTTCGCGTTCACCATGATGTCGATGTCGGTCAGCGCCATGGTCGTGGTCGCCCAGATGGGCACGACCATCGGGATGGGTCTGTTGTTCGACACCTTGGTGATCCGGGCATTCATGACGCCTTCGATTGCGGCGCTCCTCGGCCGATGGTTCTGGTGGCCGCAGCTCGTGCGTCCTCGACCGATACCGGCACGATGGCCGACCGTCCCGTCGCGTTCGCGTCAGTAGGCGTTACTCGCAACGGACATTCGGCGATACACCCACACGGCGGGAACGGACCATCAGGCGCAGGCATGCCACCGGCCGGTCCTGATATGGGCGCCGGATGACGGCCGCCCCATGAGTCCGGACGTCGTCCAGACGCTTGTGGAACAGGCCGATCAGACCATGAAGCATCGGGCGATAGTCAGGGGCGACTTCATTGACGATCCGTTCACCCCACACCAGTGAGGCACGCGCAGAACTGGCCGTGGCGGTTATCAGCGCCCGCACTGCGGGAGTGTCCTGTCCGTCCCTGAGGTCTTCACGTGTCACGCCGTAGGAGTCGAGGTCGCAAACCGGCAGGGCCAGCCGCCCGTCCCGCAGGTCCTCAAACAAGTCGGTGAGGAACTCCGTCCGCTGCGTCCCGTCCGCGATGAAGCGGGCGGACGACGCGAAGCATTGATCCGGCACGAGGCGCGGCACAGCCCCGGTGACCAACATCAGAGACGGTAGGGCAACGGTATCGACGTAGCGCTGGTAGGCCGCCTCGTCAGCGAATCCGGAGAACTCCAGGTCAATCCGAGTCCCCGCCAGATACGCATCAATCCACCAGCGGGACAGATTTAGCAAACTGGCGGAGTGCACATACGCACGGATCAGCTGATGCCCTGAGCTGCCGGTATCCAGCGCCGTTCCCACCTGGGCGGCCCATTCGTCGAACCGTTGCTGTCGCCCTTCGACGGGGCCGCGGTCGCAGAGGTCGTCTGTGTAGCGCGCCAACGCGGATGCAGCGGCTATGTGCGGCTGGCCCTCCGACGGAACCAAACCCCGCAACCCCGCCCAGGCAGCGAGTTGCCTGCGCTGGAGATACCGCTCGGCGGCCGAGTAGTCGGCACGCACCGCGGCCCCCCAGACCCCTGCTGCATCTAAACAGCGACGCCACGACCGCACGAAACACACTCCGAAGGTCGAAGAAATACGCAATGGACCGGACGGACCGATCAATTATGCTCACACATGACGCCTCGGTCAATTACTCTTGAGCAAACATCTTGGGGGGAAAAGCCTGAGTGTTGGGAGGAAAGCGTGAGCGCGCCATCCGCGACGAGTCGGCGGCCAGAGCCTCTCGGGCCCGATTCGCTGACGTGGAAGTACCTCGGTGACCTGCGCACGTTGATATTAGGCCTGTGGATCGGCGCCATACAGAACATGCACCCGGGGCTCGGGGCGGGCGTCGAGCAACATTCCACCGTTTTGCTCGAACCGCTGCAGCGAAACCTTCGCGCCACCTACCCCATCGCGGGCGTTGTCTTCGACGGGGACCTCGCGGCGCACACCGCTGAGCAAATCCGCGGCTACCACGAGACGATCAAGGGCGTCGACAGCACCGGGCGCAATTACCACGCTCTGAATCCCGACACTTTTTATTGGGCGCATGCAACGTTCTTCATGCTCGTGATCAAGACAGCGGAGTACTTCTGGGGCGGGCTGACGGAGGCTGAAAAGCGCCAGCTGTTCGACGAGCACGTGCAGTGGTATCGGCTGTACGGGATGAGCATGCGGCCTGTTCCGAAAACGTGGGAAGAGTTTCAGCAGTACTGGGATCGGATGTGCCGCGACGAGCTTGAAATCAATCGGGCCACCCTCGATCTCTTCACGATCCGTATTCCCCGACCGCGATTCGTGTTGCTGCCCACGCCGGTGTGGGACCAGATGTACAGACCTTTGGTCGCCGTGCAGCGCTGGATCGCCGGAGGGTTGTTCGATCCGGTCGTGCGCGAGAAGGTCGGAATACGCTGGACCGCTCGTGACGACATGATGTTGCGGCTGTTTGGGAGGGCCGTCGCGGTGGCCTTTGCGATGCTGCCCGACACGATCCGGTTGCACCCGCGGGCGCGCGCCGCCTACAAGCGGGCGGCCGGAAAGCTGGCCGCAGATGCACCACTCGCGGAGGCACCGGCATTCCTCGCGCCCCCGCGCGACAGGCGCGGGTTGCCGACGCACTACATCCCGCGGCGCAAGACAACGGTGGAAACCGCGGTGATCAACAACCCGCGCCGCTAGCGTGCTGCAGGGAATCGCTCGGCTTGCCATCGCCGCGCCGCGGCGAATCCTCGCTGTCGCTGCCCTGGTCCTGGTGGCCGCCGCCGTGTTCGGCATTCCGGTCGCCACGAGTCTGTCCGCGGGCGGGGCTCAGGATCCAAGGTCAGAGTCGGTCAAGGCCGCACAAATCTTGACCGACAAGTTCGGGCAGAGCGATCAACAGATGTGGGTCGTCGTGACTGCGCCTGCCGGTGCGACCAGTGAGCAGGCCCGTCGGGCCGGCACCGACATCGCCGACCATCTGCAACAGTCGCCGCACGTCTTCAATGTGTCCTCGGCCTGGACTTCGCCACCGCAGGCCGCTGCGGGCCTGGTGAGCCGGGACGGCAAGTCCGGGTTGATCGTCGCGAACCTCAAGGGCGGCGAAAACGACGCGCAGAAATACGCCGAGACCCTCTCCCACGAGGTTGTGCACGACCGGGACGGCGTTACTGTCCGGGCCGGCGGCGTCCCGGTGGTGTTTGGGCAGGTGCTTCATCAGAATGAGCGCGATCTGCTGCTGACGGAGTTGATCGCCTTTCCGTTGAGCTTTGTGGTGCTGGTGTGGGTGTTCGGTGGGTTGCTGGCGGCGGCGTTGCCGGTGGCGCTGGGCGTGTTCGCCATGGTGGGCTCGATGTCGGTGCTGCGGTTGATCGCCTTCGGCACCGACGTGTCGACCTATGCGCTCAACGTCGTTACCGCGGTGGCTCTGGCGTTGGCAATCGATTACACCCTGTTGATCATCAGCCGCTACCGCGACGAGTTGGCCGATGGCATGGCTCCAGATCAGGCGCTAATGCGGACCATGGCCAGCGCCGGGCGCACGGTGCTGTTCTCCGCCACGACCATCGCCCTATCGACGGCGTTCCTGGTGCTCTTCCCCATGTACTTCCTGAAGTCGTTCGCCTACGCGGGAGTGGCCACCGTGGCGTTCGTCGCCGTCGCGGCCATCGTGGTGACGCCGGCTGCGATCGTGCTGCTGGGGCCGCGGCTGGACTCACTGGACGTACGTCGGCTGACACGCAGGGTGCTGCGTCGCCCCGATCCCGTTGCCAAGCCGGTGGAGCAGATGTTCTGGTACCGGTCAACGAAGTTCGTGATGCGCCGCGCCGCGCCGATCGGCCTTGCCGTAGTCGCGCTGCTGTTGCTGCTCGGGCTGCCGTTCGTCGGGGTGAGGTGGGGCTACGCGGACGATCGCGTGCTGCCGCCGACGGCATCGGCACGTCAGGTCGGCGACCAGTTGCGCACCGATTTCGCCAACAACCCGGCAATGGCGATGCCCGTCGTCGTCCCCGACGTTCGCGGCTTGGGCCCCGCCGACCTTGATCGCTACGCCGCCGCGCTGTCGCGGGTGCCCGACGTGACGGCTGTGACCGCGCCGACTGGGACCTTCGTAGCCGGCAACCGGGTCGGGCCGCCTGCCGCGCCAACCGGGTGGGACGACGGCAGCGCATTTTTCACCGTCGCCACCACCGCGCCGCTGTTCTCCCAAGCTTCCGACGCACAACTCGACCGGCTGCACGATGTGACCGGCCCCGGAGGCCGGCCCGTCGAGATGGCCGGGACGGCGCAAGTCAACCGCGACACCATCGACGCCATCATGACGCGGCTGCCGCTGGTGCTGGCCTTGATCGCCGTGGTCACCTTCGTCCTGTTGTTTCTGCTCACCGGCAGCATGGTGCTGCCGCTAAAGGCGCTGGTGCTCAATTTGCTTTCGCTGACGGCGGCCTTCGGCGCGCTGGTCTGGATCTTCCAAGACGGCCACCTCGACGCATTGGGCACCACCCCCAGCGGAACGCTGATGATTGCAGTGCCGGTGTTGTTGTTCTGCATCACATTCGGGCTATCGATGGACTACGAGGTGTTCCTGATGTCCCGCATTCGCGAGTACTGGTTGGCATCTGACCGCTCCCGGGCCGCCAACGAGGAAAGCGTGGCACTCGGGCTGGCCCGCACCGGCCGGGTGGTCACCGCTGCCGCGCTGGTGATGTCGATATCGTTCGCCGCGCTGATCGCGGGTCAGGTGTCGTTGACGCGAATGTTGGGGCTTGGTCTATCGCTGGCCGTGTTGGCGGACGCCACTTTGGTGCGGATGGTGCTGGTGCCGGCCTTCATGCACATGCTGGGCCAATGGAACTGGTGGGCGCCCAAACCGTTGCTGCGGCTGCACGAACGATTCGCGATCAACGAGGCTGGCGCGCATCAGCAAAGAAAGGCGGTGGCAGCGTCGTAGATAACCGGGGCGTTGTACGAGGACGGCATGAGGCCCTCGCCATGGCTGAGCTCGTACACAATGGAGTCCTGTGAGCGTCCCTGCTCGATCTGCCGGCAAACCCACATTCCGGTGGAAATGGACGACGGACCGTCATCAAATTGACCGTGGCACAAGCCATTTACGATGTTGCAGGGATTACCGTCATGATCGATCAAACCTGCCAGCTCCAGCATGGCGACGTAGCCGGCGGCGTCGTCATCAGCGGATGCTGGTGCTGCCGTACCGACGGCAAGCGTTGCTAGGAGAACCCCTCCGATGAGGGCGCTCTTTCCGAGGTGCTGCCGAAACCCCATCATGATCGCCCCCAGGCGTTTTGCTGAATAGCTGGGGCCCAACCTACATCGATCCACGATAGATCGCTTCCAAATCGGATAGCGGCCCCGATAGCTCCGTAACCAAGACGCCGCTAGCGGAGGCAAGTGACGGTGGACTACCTCCAAACTCCGCGCTCGACTGGCAGCAGTCCGCGGTCGACGGCGCCGACCAGTGCGGCGTGGTCGGCTTCGGTCTGATCGGCGTAGCGCCGCGCGAACTTGCCCAATGCCTTGTCAACCCGGTCGGAGCTCCCCATGTAACCGGCGATCATCGAGGCGCCGCTGGTCCTGGCGTGCCCCTTGGCGAGCAGCTGACCCACCACTCCGGCATAGTCAGCCAGCGCGGCCGCATCGATTGCGTCTAAAGGTATGCGTCCCTTCATATTTCGGAACTGTCGCACATAGTATTGCAGGCCGTCCATCGTGGCCCACCCCAGTAATGGGTCGCTCACCGTCTGCAGTGACTGTTGGTATTCCACGACCCGCTGCCCCTGGTGCGCGTGCCATGCCGATTCACCGTGCACGTAGCGCCCAAGCACCGATCGGCGAGCTTGCTTGAGCTGTAGGAAAACAACATCGTCGTCCGACGATCCCTCTAGCAGCGCCACGTAGGCGCGCAGGCCGACACTGCCGACCCCGACGACCTTTTGTGCAACGTCGACCAACGTGTAGCCACCGAGGACACGTCGCCAGTACGAGGGCAGGGTTTCGAGATATTCGTCGAGTGCCTCCGCCAGTAACTCCGCTTCACGCGGGGGCAGCCGAGTGATCAACGGTGGTTCCTCGACAATCCTCCGCTCGCCATCCACCTCATGGGTGAAGCGCGGCAGCGCACGGTCGCCCGTGCGGCGACGCGCTCGCTTCGCCGACCGCACGACCTCTTCGCTAAGCGGGCCAGCCGTCTCGGCTGCCAGCCTGTCGACATCAAGCCGAACGAAAGACCTTGTGAACAACGGCAGGTCGGCGAGCCGCCGCAACTCGTGACGATACGAGGCCACACAGGACCGCACCGCGTCGCCGCAGTGGTCCTCCGATGTCCCGTTGTGGCGCCCGGCGACCCAGATACTCGCGGCCAACCGCCGCAGGTCCCACTCCCAGCCGCCTGGGTGGGCCTCGTCGAAATCGTTGAGGTCGATCACCAGGTCCTGCTCGGGAGATGCGTAGAACCCGAAGTTGCCGAAGTGCGAATCACCGCACACCACGGGTGTGATTCCTGTTGCAGGCAGATGCGCGACGTCCTCGGCCATCACCACCGCAGTTCCGCGCAGAAATCCATACGGCGAGTCGACCATGCGACCGACCCGGATCGGGATCAGCCGGTCGACCCTCCCCTGATGACTGACATTGATGAGTTCCACCGGGTCGGGACGGTCAGCAGGCGCCGTCCAGTTGGCTAGCGACTGGCGGGGCACCCGCTTGCGCAAACTTTTGCCAAGGGCATAGCGCTCGGCCCGCGTTACGGGTCGCTGTCGCAACGACCGATACGCGGTGCCGTCGGCATCGGCGAGTACGGTGTGCACGCTGGTAGCTGCGATGCGATCCATATCGGATGGATACCCCGTTCGTCCGGAATCGTCCAGCGGCCGGCTCGCGGGTAACTCCCCGCGTCACATAGGAGTCGAGCGACGTCAAGCGGTCGTGGGAAGCTACTTCCGCCTGACAGCGAAGTTAAGGAGGAGACAATGCAGTACTTCGTCCAGTTTGACGTCCACCAGCCGGTCGACATGAGTCGCGAAGAGCTGTTCACGATCTGGCTCGAGGAAGCCCGCGCGGCACAGGGTGCCGTCGATGCCGGGGCAGTAACCAACCTGTGGAAAGTCGTCGGCCAGCGCAGCGTCTTCGCCGTGCTCGACGTACCGGACCACACATCGCTCGACCAGGCGCTCGAGTCGCTACCGATCATCCAGAAGCTCGGCAGCTCAGTCGACACGCGCGCTTACGCCATCCGGCCTTACAGCGAATGGGCCGAAGAGCTGCGCGTCGCGGTTGAGGGCGAGTAACACTCCGGCGAAAACGTCGGACTACCCGAAAGGACTTGTGATGAACCGGAATTCGCTCAAGGACCACGGCACGAAGCTGATGAACCTGGCGCACCGGCTGGTCCTCACAGCCAGCGGGAACAGACTCTTGGCCAAACCCTTCGGCATGCCGTTGGTCGAGCTCCACACCACGGGGCGCAAGTCGGGGTTGCCTCGGTCCTGCTACCTGACCACGCCTGTTCACGACTCCAAGCGGGTGGTGCTCATCGCATCGAAGGGCGGGGATGACCGCAACCCTGACTGGTACCGCAATCTCCAGGCGCACCCCGACGCCTTTTTGGTGATCAACGGCGAACGACACGCAGTCCACGCGCGTACCGCCAGCGCAGCAGAAAAGGCCGAGCTGTGGCCGAAGATCGTTGCGTCATACAAGGGTTACGCCGACTATCAGCAACGGACGCATCGTGACATTCCGGTGGTGATATGCGAGTTGCAGAACTGAGGGCGGAAGACGATCGCGGCTCTGGTCATCGGCAAGGAACCTGCGCATGTGGACGAGCCAGTTCCGACGCCATGCCATGTACGCCCAAAGCCCAAAGGTAAGGGGCAGCGGGTCCAAGGCGGCCCACCACCGCGCCGACGGGGGCCGCCACGACCGGCGAGACAATGCACAGGAACGCCGACTGGAACGCGGACACCCGCACGACGCCCGCCGGGTGGCCCGCGGCGATGCCCGTCGGCTCCGCCTCGGCCGCCTTGAGCGGCGTGGCGGACGCGCACGACGAGCTGCTATGAGGGGAAGGCCAGCGGGCGCCGACCTTGGCTCATGTCGCGGTGCGTTTCTTTGACAGCGCTATGCACAGTCCTATTAGCCACTGGCGGGTAGATCTTTCGCTGAGATGGACTTCGGGTTCGGTGGACTCTGCGGCCGCTTGCAGCCGGGTGACGATTTGATCCGGATCAATCTCCTGGCCGCGCCGCTTGTTCGCGTCGGCTTCGATCGGCAAGCGGAATGCCACGTCGGTGCCATTGGGGTCGCGGTACCAAATACACACTCCGCTGGCGTCGTTTGTGGCGCGGTGGTGGCGGGAACCGACCGCGATGAGTCGCTTGTAGGTGTCGAGGGCGGCGATCGCGGAGGGGGCCGACACCGTGAGCGAAATGACCCCAGCAACTTCGGGATTGCCGTTCATCGCGATGTCGGAATTCTCGATAACTACCCGTAGGCCTGGTGTCTCGACTACCGCGGTTCGCTGACCGACTGTGCGTGGATCCACGCCGAGAAGGGCGCCCCACCAGGCTAGCATCGACTCCCACTCGTGGGTCAGCAGGACAATTTCGTCAATGCGTGGGTCCATATCTCTCCTTGACGGTGGTCGTCAGACCTAGGTGATCGAGTGCGGCGCCGAGCGCGTCGGCATACCCACTACCCGATGGGTCAAGAACTGCGGCGATGTGAGCATCCGGGCGCAGCAGTAGCGCCTGTCCTGCCGCCAGCGAACGCAGCGGCCCGCTGCACGCCGCGAGGTCGACACCGATCACCGTGAGTGGGTGTCCAACCGCTGTCTGCGCATCACGCCAACCCGACTTGTGCTGCGACGCGGCCAGAATCGTCAGCGTTTCGCGCGCTGGGAGGTCGAGCGTGGAGACTCTCGCTCCGTGGTACTGGACCCACGCGTGTGGCAGTCGTCCCCCCACGCGCACGATTGGCGTATATAACTCGATGTTCACGACGTCATCGGATACGGCGCTGTCGTCGAGGAATCCGTGGCCGTAGTGCACACCGAGATCGAGGCCCCACGTTCGGAAGTGGCCGCCTTGGCGGGCGATCACCTCCTCCACCCTGGTCCGAATTCGCGCTCCGACGCGACCCCGGGAAGTCACCCGGCCAATCCGCTGCATTGCCACCGCCATGAGGGCGGTCAGCATCCAGCGTGACGCTGGGCGTGCCGCAGCCATCGGTCGGGATCCGGCCAGAGCCTGCAACGCACTCGCCCCCGATCGGGGCAATCCGAGCGCGGCGTAAACGTCCTTCAGACCGTCGAAGTTTTTCACCGAATGCTCGGTGTTGGCGATGCCGACCGGTCGGCGTTCAGCCTCGTAGGTGTCGAGCAGATTAGCCGGTGCACGCTCAGAAATTTCCCACGCCAGTTTCCACGCCAGGTTGTGGGCATCGTGCACGCCGGTGTTGAGCCCGAGGCCGCCGGTCGGCGGGAAGCGGTGCGCGGCGTCGCCGATCAGGAATGTGCGTCCTTTTCGGTATCGATCGGCGACCTGCGCCGTCATCGCCCAGCTCTGCACCGAGCGGATGTCGACGGCCAAACCCCTCTGTCCCAACGCATCTCGGACTCTGCGCCGACAATCGTCGGCGGTAAAGTCCTCGAGACGTTGGACCGGCGGGAAGTAGGGAAACTGGAAGACGAAATCATCGGGTGAGCTGTGCACGATAATGATTCCCAGCGCGCGAGGGGTGCAGGTCAAGATGACGGGAGCTCGGCGTGACCACAGATATGGGCGAAGGTCGGCGCTGAAGTGAACACTGATCACGTGTTGAAGTACGGGGCCACGCATCTGGATTCCGCATGTGCGCCGGACATGACTGCCCGCACCGTCGGCGCCGATCAGATACAGACCCGTCGCGACCCACTCGCCATCGCCGTCTGGGCCGGTCGCTTGAACTTCAACGCCGTCAGAGGTTTCACGGTGAGTTTGGTAGACGCTACCCCGCTGGAACTCGACCCGCTTGCACGCTTCGAGCTGATCCCACAGCAGCGACGCAAGTACATGTTGCGACAGGTTCACACCCCGGGTCGGGCTCACGGTCTGAAGCAATTGGGCTTCAGTCGATTCGGGGTCGTAAAGGGTGATCCGGCCCAGTTCGGGTCCGGTCAGGCTGGTGGCATAAATGATGTTACGCAGTTCGTAGATCGTCGAGCTGAGCCGGCGCGCATCGTGTTCGAGGCCCAGTTCGCGGAAGATCTCGAGTGTGCGGGTGGAGAGCATATGGGCGGCGGGGTGGGTCGGCGGGGCCACGCGCCGTTCGAAGACAATGGTGTCGATTCCGTGTTCGGCGAGCAGAAGTGCCGCTGTCGCTCCGGCCGGACCGGCACCGACGATCAGGACCCGAGAAGTGCTCATGTCACTACCCGGCTGCGCTGAGTTGTCCATCACCTCGCCAGGCACGAGCGTCACCAGCGTCTTAGAGAATCCATCGTCGTCGCCCTTCCGACCGCGATTGCCGGAGTCTATATCTGAAGCTGAGCCCTCCCCGGTTTATGCGCACTTCCTTTGTTGGGAAGCATGGCGCGATGGCGAGAAGGTTCGACGGAGATTTCCTTGCGGGGGAATGCGACCCGCTACACCGCTGACTTGTCAGTTCATCGTCGAACATCGCGACCAGTCCGGGGTCGTACAGATCTGCCGGGGGCGGGCCGTGCGCGGTCTGCAGGTCACCCAGCAGTAGACCCGCCTGGATGTACGCGGTTCGATACCCCGGATCACGGTGTCTAGGCGTCGCTGGCCGGGGCGGCCGGCGTCGTAGCGGGCCAGCGCATAGACCCCCTTTGACCTCGTCGTTCCACTGCGGACATGAATCGAAGTCGGCGACAATGGCCATGATGGAGCCATATGGGCGGCGACGAACGCCACGGCGGCAGACTGGGTTGATCATAGGCCCCGGCCAGGTGCAACACATGCCGTCGCCCAGACCCCGTCACAGGCGGGAGCGATCCGGAGCCATGTGATGAGACATGGGGAGAGCAAACTACTCGGGCGACTAACCGACCTCGTCGGCCGGCACGCGTATCTCGTTCTGGGCCTGTGGATCATCGTGGCGGCCGGTCTCAACCTGGTTGCCCCTCACCTGGAGCAGGTGGCCGTCGACAAATCCGGCCCCCTCATGCCTGACTCGGCGCCCTCGTTGGTCGCGGTCAAGAACATGGGGATTCAGTTCGGCGAATCTCAAGCGTCGGCAATCGGGTACCTCGTGCTGGAGGACGACGGCGGATTCAACGATGCAGACCGCACCTATTACGACGAGATCATCACCAAGCTTCGGTCCAAACAGTCCCACATCGATTCGGTCCAGGACCTCCTCAGCGACCCGGCGACTGCCGACATCGCGGCTAGCGAGGACGACAAGGCCGTGTATGCGACCGTCCGGTTCCACGGTGGCGTCGGTTCGGCCACCCAGCGAGAAGGACAGAGCTTTGTTCGGGCACTGATCGACCGCACTCCGAAACCCGGTGGCCTCGCGGTTTATCAGACCGGCCCGGCGCCAACTATCGGTGATGAGATCGCGGCTCAGGAGCACTCGGTCACCCTGATCACCGTCGTGATCATCGGAATGATCGTCGTGTTGCTGTTAGGTATTTACCGTCGATTCAGCACAATTCTCGTTCCGTTGGTCAGCGTCGGTCTGGCGCTCGCCGTCTCACGCCCCATCGTCGCGTTATTGGGAACGCACACCGGCCTGGATATATCCATTTTCTCGGTGATGCTGCTCGCGGCAATTGTTCTCGGGGCGGGCACCGATTATGCGGTATTTCTCCTCAGTGGCTACCACCAAGGCCGTCGGCTAGGCAAGTCGAGTCACGAGTCCATTGTGACGACCGCTACCCAAATATCGGGCATCATCGTGGCCTCGGGCCTCACCGTAGCTGCGAGTTGCGCGGTTATGTCGGCGACTCAGATCGTTCTCTTTCGAACCACTGGCCTGCCCTGCTCGATAGGCGTGATTGTCGCCGTACTTGCCGCGCTCACTCTCGTTCCGGCCCTTCTCTCAATCCTCGGCCGCCGAGGCTTGGCTGAGCCAAGGGACGCTGCCACAACCCGGTACTGGCGGCGCGTCGGTGTTCTGATCGTCCGTCGGCCGGCCCGGGTACTTGCCGCAAGCCTTGCCATCCTTCTTGCGCTGGCGGCACCGACCTTATGGATGTCTAGCGGGTACGACGAGCGGTCAATGCAGCCGGCGACGACGCCGAGCAACCAAGGATATGACGCCATCGCCCGGCACTACGAGACCAGTGAACTCACGCCCGACGTCCTACTCATCCAGGCAGACCGCGATCTACGGAATTCCGCTGACTTCGCCGCGCTGAATTCGGTTATCAGGAGTGTTCAAGAAGTCCGCGGGGTGAGCGCGGTGCGGGGTCCAACCCAACCGGAGGGTAAAGCGATTCCAGAATTTACTCTGGGCGGGCAGGTCCGGGTGCTCACCGACAAACTGACCTCAGCAATTCGAGGAATCTCGGACAATCAACCCAAATTGGGCCAACTCGAAGAAGGAATGCAACGGCTCACCGAGGGCCTTGGCCAGCTGAGTGCGGGTAACGCGCTCGCGGCCGAAGGGTCCGGGCGAATCCAGAACGGTATGGAGCAACTCCGTAATGGACTATCTGCCGCATTGAACGGATCCAAAGAGCTTTCCGGGGGCGCCGATCGGCTTGCAGCTGGTTCACAGGAGATGGCGGATTCCATCGATTCCGCGGTAACTCCGATCCTCACCCAATTGAATATTTTCGTTCCTGCTCCCCCCATTGACGAGGCCTGTGAACAGGACAGCAACTGCGCGGAGGGCGACCAGCTGGCAATCTTGGCCCAGGACACTTCGCCCATTGGCCGGGTGCGCTACCTCCTCACTCAGCTGAAAGTCGGCTCAAGGCAATTGGCGGACGGTAATCACCGTCTCTCGGATGGAATGCACCAGCTCCAGAGCGGACTGGCTGCCGCCTCGGACGGAACTATCAAACTCACCGACGGGCAGAAGCTGCTGACCACGAAGCTCGGTGAGATCTCCGCCGGTGCGGCCGCTGCCCGATCCGGGGTCGGTCAAATCTCGAATGGCATTAAGCAGATTTCACCGCAAATGCAAGACCTCATCGACGGCCTGAGTCAGGCACGCGATTTCCTCAACGAGGTCAGCTCCAATGTGAGCGGTACTGATGCGGGTTTCTATGTTCCTAAAGGTGCATTTCGGGATCCCCGTCTAATGCAGGCAATGAGCTATTTCATATCGAAAGACGGGCACACCGCGCGGCTGTTCGTGTTCGGTGACACCACCGCATATGACAGAAGTGCCGTCGGTCGTCTCGATGCGGTTATCGATTCCACCAATACGGCCCTGGCCGAAACCACACTAAAGGGCAGCCGCGTGGAAGCCGGTGGACTCGCAGCCGGATTTCGGGACTTGCATCGAATGGTTGTCGAAGACTTTGCGATCATCGCCGCGTTCGCGCTTCTTTTTATCTTCATTATCCTGGCATGGCTGCTCGGTGGCCTGATTGCGCCGCTGTACCTCATTGTCACCATTGCGATTTCGTATTTATCAGCGCTGGGCCTCAGCGTCCTGTTCTGGCAGGGTGTGTTCGGCATGGATGTTTACTGGGCAGTACCGCCGGTAGCCTTCGTCGCGCTTGTCGCCGTGGGTTCCGACTATAACTTGCTGTTCATGTCGAGAATCCGCGCGAATTCGACGTTAGGAGTTCGTTCGGGGATCGTGAAGGCATTCAGAGCGACAGGTGGAGTCATTACCACCGCTGGCGTTATTTTTGCGGTCACCATGTTGGCCATGTTGGCCAGCCCCGTTTACACAATCGCCCAGGTCGGCTTCACTATTGGCGCCGGACTGCTGATCGATACGTTCATAGTGCGCACCCTTACCGTCCCAGCGGTGGCAGCCCTTCTCGGTGCCAGAGTTTGGTGGCCCACCCGGACTCTTCAATCTTGAGCGGGGCGTTTACTTCGCTGTCGTCGGCGTGTTGTTGAGCTCGAGGCCCTTTGCCTTCTGAAGGCTGACAATCGCTCTGCGGCCGCGGCTGCCGTGCTGTCGCCGGCGGGCCGGCCCACGCGGCGCCGCGGAGGCAATGGTCAGACACTGATTGAACCGGCTGGGAGTGCTACTCGTATCCGGTGTGGATGGAAGTGTCATCGTGGTCAATAAATCGTGCCGAGATGCCCACCGCCAGCTGCAGCAATGGATAGGATCAGAGCCCATGAACCCGGTGGTTCGTGGCCCGGTCGAAAAAGGGGTCGGGCGAAGGAAAATTGGAACTGTCGCGCAAGAAAACGACGTCGAGCGCGACATCGTCGAGTACCTGGGCGCGCACTACAGCATCGAACCCGGCGAGATCACCGATGAATCCACGATGGAGGATCTGGGAGTCGATTCACTCGGAGTTCTCGGCATCGCAGAAATCGTCGAAAACAAGTACGGCATCTCGCTCGACGACGAGCGAATCGCGGGGGTACGCACGGTCTCCGATTTTAAAAATCTCATCGCCTTGAAGATCGCCGAAGTGGCCTGACGGCCCGCGCAGTCTCGTTGACAACTCGATCATTGGAACCTCAGCATGAGGGCATATATCACGGCTACCGGCGCTTTTCTCCCCGGCTACCCAGTTCCTAACGACGAAATCGAAGACTACATCGGACAGGCGGGACACGCGTCCTCCGATCTGAAGGACTTGATTCTCGCGAATTGCGGAATCAAGACGCGCCACTACGCGATCGACAAGAATCAGAAAAGCGTTACCTCGAATGCGGCGATGGCGGCCGAGGCCGTGCGTAACGCCGCCGAGCGCGCCGGACTGGGCCCCAACGACGTCGAACTGCTGACGGCGGCCACGACGCTGCCCGACGTGCTCGGTCCGGGACATGGCAGCATGGTGCACGGCGAATTGGGCTATGGCCCGCTCGAGGTCGCGACCGCACACGGCATCTGCAGTTCCGGGATGATGGCGCTGAAGAACGCCTACCTGCAGGTGGCGATCGGCGAGAAGCGCAACGCGATCTGCGTCGCCAGCGAGTTCGCCTCGCGTGGGTTCAAGAGCACCCGCTACGACGAGATGAGGCCGATCGCTGACGACGGGTCGTTGCCGATGGAAACGGCGTTCCTGCGCTACATGCTCTCCGACGGCGCCGGCGCCGCAGTGGTCGAGAGCACGCCCGCGACGTCCGGGATCAGCCTTCGCATCGACTGGATCTCGCTGACGTCGTACGCGAACACCCAGAAGGCGTGCATGTTCTTCGGCAGCAACGACAACGCATGTGAGAAGACCTGGGGTGACTACCCGACTGCCGCGGCAGCCGCCGAAGACGGTGCGCTCGCCCCTCGGCAGAAGCTCTCTCTGCTGCCGCATCTGGTACGCGTCGGAATCGACGAGTACGAACGGCTGCTCGCCATGGGCAAATTCGACCCGAAAACGGTGACGTGGTTTCCCGTGCACTACTCGAGCGAACGAATGAAAACCATGGTGTTGGGCGAGCTGTCCCGGCGCAACGTCGCCTCGGGCCGTCCTGAAATGTGGTACAGCAATCTGACCAGAGTCGGCAACATCGGCAGCGCAGCCATTTTTGTCATCCTCGACGAGATGATGACCGAAGGTCTGATCAAGGACGGCGACACTCTGCTGTGCATGGTCCCGGAGTCCGGCCGGTTCATCATCTCTTTCATGCATCTCACCGCGGTGTCAGCGGCTGGTGCGTCGGAAACCCAGCCATGACCCCGGTTTCCGAGCCGTCGGCGACCGAGCAGCAACATCCCCCTTGTGCGGTCGTGTACCTCTATTCGCAGACCGGACAGCTGCGCGAGGTCGCCGATGCATGGACCGCTCCGCTGGTGGCAAGTGGGTGGGACGTCCGCTGGGTGGACGTCGAACCGCGCGTCGCTTTCCCATTTCCGTGGCCGATTCGGCGATTCTTCGGGGTGTTCCCCGCGGCGGTGGATCCGGAGGCGCTCGTGGAGCTCGCCGAGCCCGCGGGCGGCTTCGAAACGAAGCCAGAAGAATTGGTGATCTTGGCCTACCAGGTGTGGTACCTGGCGCCCTCGCTGCCGATCCGGTCGCTGGTGAAAGCGTATCCCGAGGCGGTCCGGAACCGGGAGGTCGTGTCGCTGATTGCATGCCGAAACATGTGGTACTCGGCGGCGATCGAGATGGCCGGGCTACTGCAATCCGCGGGTGCTCGGAGCGTCAAGGTGGTCGCGGCGACCGACACACGGCGGCAGCCGACTTCACTCGTGACCACGCTGCACTGGCTGCTGACGGGCAAGCGCGAACCCTTTCTGTGGTTCGGTCGGGCCGGGGTCGGCGACACAGAACTCGCTAGGGTCGCCAACGCGGGGCGATGCATCGCCGAGTCGAGGCAGTGTCCGCTATCCGCGGCGCCCATCGTGCCCAGCCTGGCAGCGGCGGATCTTCTTGGCGGCACGGTGTTTCGTAGGTGGGGCGTGACGGTCAGGTCGGTCAGGCGATTCGGCCCGCTGGCGCAGGCCGCGAGCTTGGCAACGTTCGTGCTCGGCTTGGGAATCGGCATCGTGGTGGGTATGCCGCTGATCAGATGCGCGGCCCTCGCCTGCGGCGCCCGGTTCGACACGGCCGTAAGTGATTTCGTGCGCCGCCGGATCTCGTTCGGCGAGGCAGCGGTCTACGAGGTGGCGATCGCATGATCGCACCGCCGCAGACCCGTCGCTGCGAGGTTCTCATCGTCGGCGCGGACCCGAGTCTTCCGAGAACTCCTGCCGCCCTGACTGGCCTGGCACCCAGTTGCCATCACAGCGAGCCGAATGGGGGGCCTGATGACCGCTGATGCTTCGGACTATCAGCAACTTGCCGACTGGCTGACCATAAGGGTCGCCGGATACCTCAACGTTCCGCCGGAGACGATCGACGTCGACACCCCATTGGCCGATTGTGGGATCGACTCCGTCGCCGGCATGAAGCTGTGCGCGGACCTGCAGTGTGAGAAAGGATTCGACGTCGAAACCACCATTGTGTGGGACTACGCCACCATCGGTGCCATCGCGGAGTATCTGACCGTCGAGCGAGTGGTGCCGTGACGCCGATCGCCGTGGTCGGCATCGACTGCCGCTTCCCGGGCGCGCCCGACAAGGACGCGTTCTGGCGACTGCTGATGGACGGCGTCGTTACCGACACCGAAGTGCCGTCGCAGCGTTGGGATATCGACACCTACTACCACTCCAACGGTGTCGCGGGATCGATGAACACCCGACGCGCCCATTTCATCGACGACGTCGACGCATTCGACAACGACTTTTTCGGCATCGCGCCGATCGAGGCGGTGGCGCTCGACCCGCAGCAGCGACTGCTGCTGCAGGCGTCGTGGCGTGCACTGGAAGATGCCGGAATCGATCCAAGGTCGCTGGCCGGCACGCCGACCGGGGTTTTCGTCGGAATGATGTCCAGCGAGTGGAGCAGCCTTCAGATGCACGACTTCGCGGGGCTCACCCCATTTCGTGGTGCTGGCAGCGGCTACTTTATGGCGGCCAACCGCGTCTCATACCACCTGAACCTCACCGGACCGAGCATGGCCATCGATTCCGCCTGCTCGTCATCGTTGATGGCCGTGCACCAAGGTTGTGCTGCGCTGCGTTCCGGGGAGACCGACACTGTCATCGCCGCAGGTGCGAATCTGCTTCTGACACCGGCGCTTTCGATCTTTTACACCCAGGCCGGGCTCTCCGCGCCAGATGGTCGCTGCAAGCCGTTCGGGCAGTGCGCCGACGGCATCGGCCGGGGCGAGGGCGTGGCCGCGGTGACTCTGCGCCGACTGGATGACGCGGTTGCCGACGGCCAGCCGATCTACGCCGTCGTGAAGAGCTCGGTCGCGAACCACGATGGCCGGAGCAACGGGATCACCGCCCCCAGCCGCCGGTCCCAGGTGGAGCTAATGCGCCGCGCCCTCAGCCTTGCAGAGGTCGAGGCGGGACAGATCGGTTTCGTCGAAGCACACGGCACTGGAACGGTTCTCGGCGACATGATCGAGGCCAACGCGCTCGGCGACCTCCACAAGACGCACCGCGGGGAGTTGTGCCGGCTGGGTTCGGTCAAGGGGAATATCGGCCACACCGAGGGCAGCGCGGGCATCGCGGCCTTCGTCAAGGCGTGCCTCGCCCTGCATCGCGGGATGCTACCCGCGACGCTGTTCGGCGACACCGAAAACCCCGCTCTGCGGCTCGAGGCCCAGGGGCTGCGGCTGGCGGAGAGCCCAGAGCCGCTGCCGGCCAACGCGCTGGGCGGAGTGAGCTCATTTGGGCTTGGGGGTAGCAACGCACACGTGGTGCTGGAGTCGGCGCCGTCGCTCGAGCCGCCGACAGGCGGTACGGCCGGGGTGCTCACCGTGTCGGGGCCATCCGAGCAGGCGCTGCGGCGCAATGTCGATTCGATCGCCACCGCGCTGCACAACCTCGACGATCAGCGGCTGGCCTCCTGGTGCCGCACCACGAACGTCGTGAAGCGATCGCATCGGTATCGCCTTGTGCTGCAAGGCAACCGCGGCGCGCTTGTCGATGGGCTGCGAGACTTTCTCGCCGGCGCGTGTGCCGACCTGGCGTCGTCCGCCCCGATGCGCAAGGACCCGGCCGCAGTCGGGCTTTTGTGCTCTGGGCAGGGGACCCAGTACCAAGGCATGACGCGGCCTCTCTACGACGCCAATCCCGTGTACCGGGAACATCTGGAC
Source organism: uncultured Actinomycetota bacterium (assembly GCA_963716505.1). Classification (GTDB taxonomy): domain Bacteria; phylum Actinomycetota; class Actinomycetes; order Mycobacteriales; family Mycobacteriaceae; genus Mycobacterium. The sequence continues at coordinate 36,807 of CAVQTL010000007.1, read as the reverse complement.
GTCGCGGCGGCAGCACTCGACCCGCACCTGCCTTCGGACCTGTTAGCGGCGATCTTCGGCGACGATCCCGGCCTCGATCACACGAGCCTCGCGCAGCCGGCGTTGTTCGCAGTTTCGTATGCACTGGGAAAGACATTGCTGCAGAGCGGGATCCGTCCTGCCTTCGGCATCGGCCACAGCGTCGGCGAACTTGCCGCCGCTTGCCTGGCCGGCGTGCTGACCGTCGACGATGCGGCCAGGATCGCCGCGGTCAGGGGACGGCTGATGGGCTCGTTGCCCTCCGGTGGGGCGATGATCGCGGTCGACCTCGGCGTCGAGCAGGCCGAGGCATTGATCGCCGACGAGCCTGGGTGCGCGATCGCTGCGGTCAACGGACCACGCTCGGTGGCCATCTCGGGTGCCGCCGACGCGGTGGCGCGGGCCTGCACCGCGATTCGCGGGCAGGGCGGCAGAGCGGTGAACCTGACGGTGTCTCATGCCTTTCACTCGCCGCTGATGGAGCCTATCGTGGCGAAATTCCGGCAAGAGCTGTCGGGGCTCGCGCCGACTCCCTCGGAGATCCCACTCTTCTCTACGGTGCTCGGCAGACGAGTCGGGGGTCATGAAATGGACGCCGACTACTGGGCCAACCAGATCTGTTCGCCAGTAAGGTTTTTCGACGCGGTCCGGGCAGCCCGGAGTGCGGCAAGTGCCGAGTATATCGCCGAGGCCGGTCCGCGGTCTACGCTTCTCAAGCTCGCCCGGCAGTGCGGGCTGCCGCCGCAGACCCGGTCGCTGACATTGTGCGGTGGACCGGATTCCGACGGAACGGAGCTGCTGGGCGTCGCTGCGACGGTGATGCGCGACGGGTTCTCGCCCGACCTGTCGCCGTTGTACGGCCGGCCGGCCGGCCGGCTGCACCGGATTCCGAAGTACGTCTTCGACACCTCCAATCGGTTCTGGTTCGACGGCGGGGTCGCGACTGTGGCGCCGACGACCCAGCCCGCGGTGGTCACGCTCGGGGCCGAGCGAGATAAGCCGTCGCGGGCGCCCGCCGGCGACGAGGGCGCAGTCCTGGCGATGATCGCTGATGTCGGTGGCTATTCGGTCGCCGAGCTTGCCCGGTCCAGCCTGCTCGCTGATGACCTGGGCTACGACTCGCTGCTGCAGCTTCGCCTCATCGATCGGCTGCGGACGGAGTATCCCCAACTGGAGCACATCACCGTCGCCGAGGTGCTGCCGAACATTCACAGCGTCGGCGATCTCGTCGACTTCGTGGTGCAGCGGCTCGATCCTGCCGGCGTGACCGCGTGACACCCGTCGAATTGGTGTGCTTCCACCACGCCGACGGCGGGTCAGCGTCGTTTCATCCGTTGCGCCGGACGCTGGCGCACGCGTCGTCGAGGACATGGCACAGGAAAGGGCGATGATCCATGAGCATCCTGACCCGCGAAATACTTGCCTCTGCGGCATCGTCGCCGCACTGTCTGACCGTCGGCACACTCGCTGATCCCGTGCGGTTGACATGGCGCGAAGTCCACGAACAGGCGAAGCGGATGGCCGGAGGCCTGGCCGCCAGGGGAGTTCGCCAGCCACTGCTCGGTCGCGGTGCTGGCTGCCGACGCGGGGGATGTCGCACCTCTCGCCCAGGCGATCTGGCTGCGCCGCGCCGCGCTGACGATGCTGCAGCAGCCGACACCGCGCACGGACCTGGCGGTCTGGCTCGCCGACACCGTGCGGGCGATCCTGATGATTCGTGCCGACCTGGTCGTCGTCGGGGAGCCGTTCCTGATCGCCCAGGATCATCTGACGGCCCACAATCTGGCCGTCTGCACGGTCGAGTCTTTGCACGGCGCCGAGCCGATCGAGCCCGACGACGCCGACGAGGCGGATATCGCGATGCGGCAGCTCACCTCGGGGTCGACCGGGATAGCGAAGGCGGTGGAGATCAGCCATGGCAACTTCGCCGCGAACACCGTGGCGATGTGCGCAGGGCTGGACGTCCGCGTCGACCGGGAGGTATCCCTGAGTTGGCTGCCGCTGTCCCACGATATGGGCATGATCGGCTTTCTCTGCGTCCCAATGCAATTGGGTGCCCAAGCCGTTGTGGTCACGCCCGATCAGTTCCTGCGTCGGCCGATCGTATGGGCCGAGCTCATCACGAAACATCGAGCGACGATCACCTCAGGCCCCAGCTTTGCCTACTCGATCCTCGCTCGCGTTCTGGAGCGGGCGGACCCGGCCGCGATTGACCTCTCGTCGCTGCGGGTGGCGGGCAATGGCGCCGAGCCCATCGATCACCGCGACCTGAAGAATTTCGCGGCGGTGGGAGCTCGTTTCGGGCTCCGACCCAGCGCCCCGATGCCGGTCTACGGGCTCGCCGAAACAACGTTGGCGGTGTCGTTCGGCGCAGTCTACGACCCGCCGATCTTCGACCTGGTCTCACGCGACGCCATCGCCGCGGCCCATTACGCCCGTCCGATGCCGGAGCACCGCGACATGGCGCAGCAGATTGTCTGCGTGGGCTTTCCGGTCAAAGGCATGGAGGTGCGGATCGTCCGCGAGGGGTCGGTGCAGCGGCCGCGCGAGATTGGCTCAATTGAAGTTCGCGGTCCTACCGTCGCTCGCAGTTATCTCACGTTGGATGGCGTCATTCCGTTCGTCCGCCAAGATGGCTGGTTCGACAGCGGCGACCTGGGTTACCTCGACGAGGAGGGGCGGCTTTACGTCTGCGGCCGGACGAAGGACCTCATCGTGGTGGCCGGGAACAACCTGTATCCGCACGATATCGAGCGTGCGGCCGAGAACGTCGACGGTGTGCGCAAGGGCTGCGTGATCGCGCTGCGTGTCGATGCCGAGCGAGAGGGCTTCGCGGTGCTCGCCGAAGTGCGCAACCCGGAGGACGAGGACGCTTGCCTGCGAATCAGCCGTGAGATCACGGCCCGGGTAACGGGCCAAGTTGGGCATGCGCCGCGCGACGTACGGTTGTTCGCCGCCGGAACCTTGCCGAAGACACTGTCGGGCAAGCTGCGCCGGACCTTCGCTCGAGAATTGCTTCCCCAAGGAGCGCGGGGCGCAAGTAGTGCCGGTGGTTAAGCAGGTGTCGCTTCGACGACGCTGAACGGTGAGGCGGTTTGCACTACCCGGGTCATCCGAAATCCGGCTTGTCTAAGCAGGTCTCGGTATTCGGCGGCGGCGCGTTCGCGGCCATCCGCCTGCAGCAGCATCTCGAGGTCCACCCACTTACCCGCGAAGTCGCGGTGGTGCTCGGGGAGAACCATCTCTACCAGCAGCAACGTCGCATCGGCGCCGGCGGCTACGCGAACGTTACGGAGGATCGCCACGGCCTGCCCATCGGGCCAATCGTGGATGATGTTCTTGAGGACATAGGCGTCGCCGCCGGATGGAACGCTGTCAAAGAACGACCCACCCTCGACGCGGACCCGGTCTTCGACTCCCCGCTGCCGCAGCAGCGCGGACGCCTCGGCGACGACTTCAGGCTGGTCGAAGAGCACGCCCCGCGCGTTCGGAGTTGCCGCCATGATCTCGGACAGCAGCCCGCCCTGCCCGCCGCCGACATCGACGATCGTGCGGTAGAGACTGAAGTCGTAACCGGCAACGATAGCGACGGCCGCCAGGTCGGAGACGGTGGTCATGGCCTCGTTGAGGATCTTCGCGAGCTCGGGTTCGTCCCTGAGATATTCGAATGCTTTTTTCCCGCGCACCTGTGGAACGATCGCCTTGCCGGACTTGATCGACTCAAGCAGCAAACTCCAATGTTCCCGATGTTGCGGCGAACCGACTACGCGCGCCCATCCGTACATCGAGAACCGTGCTTCCGAGCGCAGGGCGTTAGCGAGAGCATTCAGGTCATAGCTGCCGTCGCGGCGCTGGCGGAAGACGCCACGGCTGATCAACGCCCGCATCAGTCGCCCGAGGGCATCGGGGTCCGCGCCGACCCGGTCTGCCAAATCATCCAACGGCAGTGGACCTTCCGTAAGGGCGTCGGCAATGCCCAGTTCGGCGGCCACCTGGATGGCCTGCGCTACAAATGCGCCGGTAACCAGCTCGAACATCACCACCGACGCAGGGGCCGACCGTTGATGAAGTCGATAAAGATGGTGGCGAAAACGCTCGACGACACGGGCGACTATGGCGGGTGGAATTTTGATATCTGTTGGCCTCATGTCTCCCTCACGGTTGGTAAGCGAACCACCGAGCCATGGAGGACACGCGCTCATGTTTGGAAATGTTCAATTCCCACTCGTCATCGCCCATTGCAGTCCAGCACCATATGTTAGGACGCCGCTTCCTAACCCCGTGATCTACAGATGCAGACGATGACCGAGATCCAGCCGTTCGAGACGACTGATCTGATGCATCGCAAGGGGCATACAAATCACTTCTGAGTGATCTGGTCCGCAGTGGGGACGCCCGGCATGCGGGAAATCGGGTGCGGTCGCTCGCCGAGGTCGTTCCCTCTTGGCGCAGCGGAGGCCGTTGTTCAGTCTGATCCGGGGAGCCGATAGTGGGCTGCGCATTGTTGCCAGGAGCACGAGGGTCCGACTCCACTTCCATCCTTTTTCGATTCCTGCGGACGACCGCTCCTGTAATTGGTTGCACGGGAAGGATATCGAGGATGGAAGAGGTCGATGATCGCGAACTGGTGGTGGAACGGGTCGCGGCGCTAGATCTGGGCAAGGCCGGTCTGGAGGCGTATGTGCGGGTGCCGCACCCCACGGGCCCGGCCGGAGCATGCAGGAGCTGCGCGGCTACGGCACCACCACCGCGCAGCTGGTGGAGATGGCGACCTGGCTACGGCATTGGCACGTGGCCTGGGTAGTGATCGAATCCAAAGGGGGTCCACTACCTGTTCGAGACCGAGAGGTTTGAGTGCTGGCTGGTCAACGCCCTCGAGGTCAACACCCCGGGGGCCAAAACCGATAAAGCCGAGGGTGAAGCTGTGGGGCGTAACGGCCGTTAGCGCGCGGCTGTCGCGGTGAAGTGTGCTACCGCGCCGGAGGGTTCGAGGCGATCGACTGTCAGTCCGGCGTCGGTGAGCCAGCGGCGTAGCTCGTCGACGGTGCCGCCGGCGCCGAAGACACCTGCGCGGCGGAAGGCACGGATCGCCAGATCCTGACGCAACCCGGCGCCACGCACAACCGAGTCGCCGACCAACCGGCCGCCCGGCTTGAGGCAGCGGGTGATCTCGCGCACGGCGGCGGCCGGGTCGGGAAGACAGTGCAAGCCGTTGAAGGACACGCACAGGTCGAACTCCTTGTCGTCGAACGGCATCCGCTCGATGTCGGCCTCGGTGAACTCGATGTCGTCGCGGCCGAGGTCGGCGGCCCGACGGCGGCCGCGGGCGAGCATGTCGGTAGAGATATCGGCGGCGACGTAGCGCACGCGCTGATCGGAACGCAGGCCGCGCAGTGCCAGCCCGCCGCCGCACGGGACGTCGAGGACCGCCGAGCCGTCGGGCAGGTCGCCGATCAGACGGATGCTGTCGTAGAGCACGCGGGTGTCAGTACCCCAAAACGCGAGTCCGGCGGGCCTGGCCAGCCATTCGCGTTCCACCGCGTAGTCATAGACAGCGCCACCGATTCGGTCGACGACGGTCCGTTCGCCCCAGATCGACGGCTGATCTGCCATGTCTCCACTCTCGCGCCGCGCCGTGCGGCTGTCAACGTGACAATCAGGGCAGGACATTCGCAATCGCCCAAACGCATTGGTGCCGTGTACAAGACGGCAAGACCACCCAGACCTACGCGATCCTCGGTGTGACCGGGCGGGCTTTTGCGCCGCCGCAAGCCGGCGGGTAGATACGGATTCGTGCTGGCAGCAGTTGGGTGTCAGCCGCGACGACATGGGATCGCTGGAGCGCAACTCTGGATGACGAAGGCCGGCCAATAGCGGTCAACCGACGAGTAGCACCATGCGAATCAGGCTGAACTACATCACACCGGTGGTGGCCGCGGGCGCTGCCGCGGCTGTTCCGGCACTGCAGGCAGCGATCGCCATCGCGCCGATAGTCGTGACCGACCATGTTGTCCCTGCCGGTCGTGGCGGCGGTGGCCTTCAGGGCGGCGGCTGGGGCGGCGCTATCTAGCCTCGATCTGCCTTTGCCGGCGTGCGCGGCCAGGTATTCCATCGCCTCTGATCTGGCGGCCGTCTTGGCGCCAGGCCCTCGGTAGGTGTTTCCGGCGCGGCTCTTCTGGCGTGGATGCTTGCCACAACCATTGATGTTGCGTGTCTGCTACGTCGCCCTCGACGTAACTCGAAATGCGCCTCTGAGCTTGAGTTTCTCTGTGGAGCTAAGGGATTCGAACCCCTGACCCCACACTGCCAGAACGGGGCAGGCAACGTGAACAGGCCGTTCAGCGGGCGATGTGCCCTGTCGTGGGCGTGGTTCGGTGCGCGACTGTCGTCACGGTTGTCGTCGAACTGTCGTCGCAGTGCGACTCGCTGGGACAGACTCGGCCAGTGTTACCGGTGGTCCGACGCACGCATCGGTACCGAACGCGACGTGCCCCACAAGTCTTAAGTGTGGCCGTTTACGTAATGAGGTCTTCGTATCGGTGATCGGTTTCGATCGGCGTGCCTGACCGATGTGCCTCATCCTCGCGATTGCGTAGTTCGACGCGCCCGGATCTTGCCCGAAATCGTCTTGGGCAGTTCAAAGGACTCGACGCGGCGCGCCTTTAGGTAGGGAGCGAGATGGTCTCGAGCGAGAGCGTGCTCCATGATTGCCCGCGCTGTGTCAGCGTCGGCGGCCCATCCCTGCGCCAACGCGACGTACGCCTTTGGGACCGACAGCCGGGTCTCGTCGGGTTGTGGCACGACGGCGGCCTCGACTACGGCCGGATGCTCAATCAGCACGCTCTCCAGCTCAAATGGCGACACCTTGTAGTCCGACGATTTTGAATACGTCTCGGCCGATGCGCGTGGCGCGTAGTCGCGGACTGAACGTCCGTCGAAGCCAGCGTGGTCTCGGTGGAGGGAGTACGGCGCAATGCTGACGTTCAAAGACCCAAACGACATCCAACTCGAAATGTTTTCAAAACCGACCACCATCGCCCAAACCAGAGATAGCCAAAGAAACATCACGATCCTCTCGGCCTCTGGAATCTGCGTTGACACGACTTCTCGGCGCAAGGGTCGAATCCGGGACGGCTCGGCTTGGCGTACATGAACCAGCGCCGCGGAATGGGACGACCGCGATGTCCAATCCGCCCGTTGTGTACCAAAAGCTCAGTGTGCTGAGACGCCCAATGGCGCCTCAGCACACCGAGGTGAGTCAGCCAGCAGTGGTGGGCGCCAACGATTCCTGGATACGGCGCTCCCCTTTCTTGACTGTCCGACGTGCGCTCACGGCCCACACAACTTGTGTGATTCCGATGAAGACGAGCCACATTCCAGCGGTGATCGCCAGCACCACAATGGAGCTGATCGGCCAGACAAGCGTCACCACGCCCGCGATCACGGTCAGGATCCCGACAAAGACGTACCAGCCCCGCTCGGGCAATGCCGGAACCTCGATCGCCAACACGGTCGCGGCGACGCCTTGGAAAATGAATCCAACGCCGATCCAAATCGCCAGCATCCACACGGCTGCGCCGTTGTTGAAGTCGCGGAAGGCCAAGTAGCCCAACACGACCGACAGTGCGCCGCTGATGAAGAACAGGATGCGACTGCCCAGGGACATGTCGACTGCGAACGCCGCGACGGCTTGCGCGATGCCTGACACCAGCAGGTAGACACCGAACACGACTGACGCGACGACGATCGAGTCGCCGGGCCAGACCAGCACGACGGCGCCCAAAAGGAAGTTCAGCACGCCTAGCGCCAACCCGGAATTCAGTAGGTTGCGCACGACGGATGGGGTTTCGATGGTGGTCATTTTGCCTACCTCCCTGCCACGAGTTGGTCGGCCTCGCCACGGGCGAGCTCTGCTTGAACAACTGCCCACTCTGCGGCGTCGAGGCAATAGGCCGCGAGGTCCACCGCGACGACCGCGTCGTATTCGGCGTCCTCGGCCACCCGCTCGGCGCGATCTACCTTGATCTCGGCCTGCCAGTTCGCGAAATCCGAACGCATCTCATCGACGCGTCCCTCAATCGAGTTCTTGACCTCCGACCACTTACCGTTCGCGGCTTCCTTCGCCTGGGTCGCGGCGGCCGCCAGCTCGCTGTGCGACTCGTCGATCGCTGCCTCGAGCTCCTCGCGGCGTGCTTGCAATTTCACACGATTCTTCGCCTCGACAGCTGCGGCCGAGTCTTCGACTCGTTTGACCCGGCTGGCAAGGTCCAGCAAGGCCGCTGACAACTTCTGCATTTTCTTCTCCTTTTGATGTGCTGCCGAAAGTTTCCCTTCGACAAGGGTTTTCATTGGTTGTGTCCGCTGATTGGTTAGCTGCGTTAGCTATCCGCCCAGCATCTACGATCGGCAGGAGCGCACTTTCACGTCTTGGAATTCCTCCGTACAGACGGCAGCCTGACCGAAGTGATCGTGTTATTGACAGGGACAGTCTTACGATCGGGTGGTGGCGACGAACGCCAACGCGTTGGGTGACTACCTACGTGCGAGGCGCGAGCAGCTTCGTCCCGACGACGTCGGGCTAGCGGCTGGCGCGCGCCGGCGCGTCCCGGGTCTGCGTCGCGAGGAGGTGGCGACGCTGGCCGGCATCAGCTCGGCCTACTACCTGCGCCTCGAGCAAGGCCGTGATACCTGTCCATCCGCACAGGTCGTGGAGGCCCTGGCCGAAGCCCTGCGGCTCGACCGCAAAGCGACCGACTACCTGCAGCGGCTGGCGACCTCGACCGGCAGCCGCGCCCCTCAGTCCACCGTGCAGACGGTCACGCGACGGTTGCACCAACTGGTCGATCAGATGCCTTTTCCGGCGATGGTGTGCAACAGATATTTGGATGTGCTGGCCGCCAACCCGTGCGCCCGCGCTATGACGCCGGGATCCGCACCCGGCCGTAACCGCATGTGCTCGGTATTCCTCGACCCGGCCGCGCGGGAGCTCTGGGTCAACTGGGACCGAGATAACCGATATCGCGGTGTGCGAGTTTCGCGAAGCCGCAGGCGATCTGGACGATCCTCGGTTCCGTGCCCTGATCGACGAGCTGTCAGCCGGCAGTGAACGCTTTCGTGAACTATGGGCGCGCGCGGACGTCGGCTACTCCACAGGCATCGTCCACATGCGTCATCCGGACGTGGGTGACCTTCGTCTCCATCGGACCCGGCTCGACGTCCCCCACTCGGGTGGCCAGCTACTGCTGATGTATCACGCCGAACCTGGCAGCGAGTCAGCCAAAGCGCTACGAGGCACTTCGATCCCAAGGCAGCCGCTTCTCGAGTGCGGATGGCTCGGGAACGAGTTGACTCGACCCCCTGGCCTAGGGCTCGCGAGTTCTGCACATGGGTCGTTGACCGGATCGCGACCCTCATGCAGAAATCGGCGAACGATCGGTAGTCACAAAAGTGGAGCTAACGGGATTCGAACACCGGCCCCGACCGTCTTGCAGGCATTGCTGAGAGCGCGTCGTCGAATCCGTGCACGGAGAACGCGGCCCCGCGCCGAGATCGAATGCCATGAGCGGCCGGTAGCGTGAGGCCGTCGTTGAATAGAGAGGATGGATTCGTGGATCTATCGGGCGTTGGCGTATGGAGTTCCCAACTGCGGTACGGCAATCCCGACGAAGCCGGCGAAGCTGCCGCCGAGCTCGACGAACTCGGCTTCACCGCGCTGTGGATTCCCGACGCCGGCGGTCCGGTCCTTGATTCGGTCGACCACCTGCTGGCGTCGACCAAGCAGGTTGTGATCGCAACGGGAATCCTCAATCTTTGGATGCACGAGCCAGCCGACGTAGCCGCGCGGTACGCATCCTTGATCGAGACGTATGGCGACCGGTTCCTCTTGGGCATCGGTTGCAGCAACGCCGCGCTCGTCGACTCCGCGGAACCCGGGCGCTATCGCAAGCCCCTTGCCGCCACGCGGTCGTTCCTCGACACCCTGGACGTCGCCGAGCAGCCGGTGCCCGTCGAGAACCGGGTGCTCGGGGCGCTCGGCCCGAAGATGCTGGAGCTGTCCGCAACCCGCGCCCGCGGCGCCCATCCGTACCTCGGCACACCCGACCACACCCGCCAGGCCAGAGAGGTTCTGGGCGACGGTCCGCTGCTGCTGCCCGAGCTGACCGTCCTGCTGACCGAGAACCGTGCCGAAGCGCGCGCTATCGGAACCGATTGGCTGCGTGCCTATATCGAGTTGCCGAACTACGCCAACAGGTTGTTGCGCTCCGGGTTCACGGCCGACGACCTGTCGTCGGTCAGCGATCGGGTGTTCGACGCAATCATCGCGTGGGGCGACGAGGAGACCGTCCAGCGCCGGGTCAACGAGCATCGCGCGGCCGGAGCGGACCACGTATGCGTGCAGGTCCTCACCGCCGACCCAGGGGAATTCCCGCGTGAGCAGTGGCGCCGCCTGGCCGCCGCGCTTTTGTAGCGGCACCGCATAGGGCGCGAGCGGCGTCAACAATTTCAGATTAGGAGCTCGCCTTACGTGTGGCCTCGTCGTAGCCGGAGGCTGTGGCGAAATCTATCCACCTGTCAACCGCATGGTCCAAGCTGTCCTGCCGCCGGACACCGTTCCATTCGAGTCCGCTGACGCAAAGGGTGGCCATTGCGTGTGCCGCGTTCTCGAGGTCTTCGAAGATGTCGATTAATGCATCGAGTATCACCGGCTCCATGACATTCAATTCCAGTTCGCCTGCGGCCACGCCGCAAGCGACGGTGTAGGCCCTTCCGCGGATTCTGTAGCTCAGCTGCATCGCATACTCGGGTACGACCGGGTTCACCTTGCCGGGCATGATGGAAGATCCTGCCTGCAGTTTCGGCAGCGTGACTTCAGCCAGACCGCCACGGGGTCCAGAGGATCGCAAGCGTATGTCCGCCGCGATTTTGGCGACGGTTATCGCTACCCGACTGGATGCGTCGGCTATCGCGGAATACGGGTCGAGGTGAGCGAGGGTGTCGAAAAAGTCCGCTGAAACCGTCACGTTGCGCGACGTCAGCCGCCTGAGTTCGTCGACACACCTGTCAGCGAATCCCTCTGGCGCGCCTACCCCGGTACCCACCACGGTTGCCCCGAGTGGCACCGCGGTCAGGTCGCTGACTGCAGCCTGCAATTGTTCGGTGACCCGACGCACCGCACGTGCCTGGCCGCCCAGAGTTTGACCCGCGTAAACGGTGACTGCGTCTTGAAGGCAGGTCCGGCCGAGATAGGGCGTGTCTGCATACTCTTGCGCTTTCGTGCCCAGTGAGTCGGCGAGAGCATGCAGTGCTTCCAACGGTGTTTCTGCGAGATCCATCAGCGTCAACGCCATCGCCGAAGGAAACGTGTCATTGGTGGACTGCGATGCATTCGCATGATCGTTCGGATGCACGGCGATCTGGCCGATCTGGGTGGCGCGATTGGCGATCACTTCGTTGAGGTTCATATTGGACGTTGTTCCGCCGCCGCCTAACAGCAGCGCAGTAGGGAATTGGTCTAGGTGCGCACCGTCGGCAATCTCGTCACAAGCAGCGATAATCGCCAATGCCCGATGCTCGTCCAATCGTCCCAGGGTCAAATTAGCCTGCGCGGCAGCGCGTTTCACCAGTGCGTAATTGCGCACGAAGGCGGGGATGTCTTGGAGGCGCCTCACCTTCTGGCTGAACGATTGAAGGGAGAGCTGAGTCTGCTTTCCGTAGAGCACTCCATTGAGGTTCGGTGCAGCAGTGGCGTCTTCCGACATCGTGTCAGCGTCCTTCCGGAGAATCTTGGGGCATGTACACCCTAGATACGGGGATTGCGCTGATAGGCCTCTTGTTGCTCTAACAGCAACAGAGGTATATCTCTAGTCGACTAGGTGTTGGACTCATCAAGGTGGTGTGTTGTTGTGAGTGCACGTAACGAACCGAGCCAGCAGGCACTGATGTCGACCGCCGAGCGGGTCGCACAGCTGCTGCTCGCCTTCGAAGTCGACAGCTCCGGCAGAAGCGTCGATCGGTCCGTGAGTGAACTCGCGCGGCTCGTTGGGCGCGAGCGAAGTCAAGTCTCGCGGATGCTGCGGTCCTTGAGTCGTGCTCATGTACTCGAGCAAGACCCCGAATCACGCCGATACAGACTCGGTTGGCGGGTTAGGGTCATGGCCGCCGGCGCCGGTGACCAAGTACTGATACGAGCCGCACGGCCGGTGCTGCAAACTCTGGTCGCACGCACCGGTGAGGTCGCCTTGCTGTCAGTGCAAGAGGCCAATCGTTCACTGACGGTCATGCGTGAGGAGTCGCAGAATTCACTGCGGGGAGGAGGATGGGTCGGCCGACGTTCGCCGATGCATTACACAGCGTCAGGCCGGGCCTTGATGTTCGATGCCGACGACGACGTCATCGAGGCATTAACCAGTGACGACATCGCCTCCAATCCGAGGTCTGCTCCCAACGCGCCGCGCGATGTACGCACCTTGCTAGAGCGACTTCGACGTGAGCGCCAACAGGGTTACGCGGTTGCGTCTGAAGAGGTCGAGGTCGGCCTTACCTCGGTGGCCGCTCCGGTGCGCGGTGTTGACAGGCACATCATGGCTGTCGTGAACATCTCCGGGCCGACGCCGCGCGTTATCGGTTCGGTGGACAACTACGGCCGGCTATTGACGGCGGCCACCACGGCGATCACCAAATCGCTTGGCAAGTCGGCCATGTCGTGAAGCCGTCGAACAATTCCCGCCGAATCGTCGTGGCACCCCTCGGTGGCACCATCGCGTGTGTGCCCACTGCCGAAGGCGGAGTCAGGCCATCATCCGACCCCACGTTCATGGGCGGTGTGCTCGATTTGTCCCTGCTGCCCGTCGACAACCTGCCGCACGCCGAGTTGCTGCCATCGACCGGCGTCGCTTCCGCTGAACTCGACATTCCTCGTCTGGCGGCCCTGGCCGAGCAGCTAGCAGGACACGTCGATGCGGGCGCTTCGGGGGTCGTCGTAACGACCGGCACAGATACGCTCGAAGAGGTTGCCTTCGCGCTGGACCTCCTCTGGGATCGCGACGAGCCGCTCGTCGTTGTGGGAGCGATGCGGCACGGCGCTCTTCCAGGTAATGATGGACCTGCGAATCTTCGCGACGGGCTACGCGTCGCTGCGCACCCGCAAGCGCGCGGTCAAGGTGTGTTGGTGGCGATGGGCGGAGATATCCATCAGGCCTGGCAGGTTCGCAAGTCCCACTCTGGCGCACTGGCAGCGTTCACTTCAGCGGTGTCCGGACCCGCCGGATCGGTGCAGGAAGACACCGTGCGGATGACATCAATGTCTGTCATCGATCGTCCACTGTTCAAGCTGAGCCCGTCGACAACCACCGCACCTGTCGCGCTGGTGCGGTCGGCGCTCGGCGACGATGGGCGGATTCTTTCAGTGATCACCGCGGCCGGTTACCGCGGTTTGATCATCGAGGTACTGGGGGGAGGGTCGGTCCCGCCAGCGTGGATTGCGAAGCTAGCGCAGCTTGTCCGTGCCATACCCGTGGCCTACAGCCCACGGACGTTCTCCGGGCCCACCTTGAGATCCACCTACGGCAGCACCGGCGGCGAACTCGATCTGCGCCGGATGGGCATCATTCCCACCGGTCTTACTGGACAGTTTGAAGTCGCGGCTGCTCCTTCAGCTGCTGCTGACCACCGCAGCCAGCAGGGACGCACGCGAGCATGCATTCGCCATGTTCGACGAACCCCGAAGCACCGGAGACCGCCGAGAATTCCTCGCGGCGCACGCAGACGCGAAGGACTCTCGACTCGCGCGCTGAGCGTCAACAAACGGCCAGTGTCTGGCTGCTGGATCGACAACACGCGGCTTGCTGACGCAGCCCGGCCCATCACGCGTGATGCCGGTTCTTCGTGCACAACGCCGCAGCATAGACGCCTCGGTGCCATCCGACGTCAGCCATGAATCGTCCGAAGATTCTGCGTTGCTCTAGTAGCAACATGTGTATTGCACCCATCGCAACTGCTCCTAACCTGAGCCCACCGAGAAGTGATACAGACCACAAAAGATCGGGTGAGCAACTGATGGCAGACAAGCAAATCAACAGCGATGCCGAACCCCGCTCGGTCGAAGCGAAGCCAATGATCGAGCTGCGCGGCGTTGAGAAATCCTACGGAGACAACGTTGTGCTACGTGGCGTGGATCTGGCCGTTAGCCGCGGCGACGTCGTCGCCGTGATCGGACCATCGGGCGGCGGAAAGAGCACACTACTTCGCTGCATCAACTTGTTGGAACGCCCCACCGCCGGACAGGTGGTGATCGAAGGGCACGACATCACCAATAGATCGGCGGATCTCAACAAAATCCGTCAGCGAGTGGGGATGGTGTTCCAGCAATTCAATCTCTTCCCCCACCTCACCGTCATGGACAACCTCACGCTCGCCTGCCGCAAGCTGCTCAAGACGCCACGCGGCGCCGCCGAGAGCGAGGCCGAGGTGCTGCTCGATCGGGTGGGCCTGAAAGGCAAGGAAACCAGCCTGCCCCACCAATTGTCCGGGGGCCAGCAGCAGCGGGTGGCCATTGCCCGATCGCTGATGATGAAGCCACACGTCATGCTCTTCGACGAGGTGACGTCGGCGCTGGACCCCGAACTGGTTGGCGAGGTCCTCGATGTAATGCGCGAGCTGGCCGACAGCGGCATGACCATGCTCGCCGTAACCCACGAAATGGGATTCGCCCGAGAAGTCGGCAACCGCGTGATCTTCATCGATGGTGGCGAGATTGTCGAGGACGGTCCGCCCAACGTGGTGCTCACCAATCCATCCAGCGACAGGGCGCGCCGCTTCCTGCAAAAAGTTCTCGCCTGAACGAACAACACCATCGATCACCTACAACCCAGCAGAGGACTCGAATCGTGAAACTCAAGCACGCGATCTCCGCCATCGCGGGAATCGGCATGACATTCTCGGTCGCGGCATGCGGCGGCAGTACGGATGTCAACTCACCAGCCAAGCCCAGTGAGCCCGTCAGCCTCGCAGTTGCAGCACCCCAACCGTGGGCAGACCACGGGACAATCCGGGTCGGAATCGCTTGTGACTACCCGCCATTCGGCTACACCGACATCGAGGGGAAGAACGCGGGGTATGACGCCGAGGTTGCGCGCACCCTGGCCGCCTACGCCTTCGGCGATGAGTCGAAGGTGTCGTTCACCTGTGTGACTCCACAGAATCGAATTCCCTATCTCGATACCGGCAAGATCGACCTCATCATCTCGACGCTGGGCTACACAAAGGATCGCGATCAAACGATCGACTACTCCACGCCGTATTTCACCAGCGGCGCAAAGCTTCTCGTCACCGACTCTTCGCCGATCAACGGATGGCCGGATATCAAAGGTAAGCCCGTCATCACAAAGACCGGCACTACGTCGAGCACATTCTTGGCCAACTGCTTTGCCGACTCCGAACAGTTGCTGCTCGACTCGACAAGCGATGCGGTCGCGGCCCTGAAAGCCGACCGGGGAGTTGCGTTCGCCGAAGACAGCACGCTATTGCTCGGCCTCACGCTGAAAGACCCAAGCCTCAAGGTCGTCGGTGACGACAAGGCAGAAACACCCTGGGGCATAGGAATAAAGCAGGGCGACCAGGCCCAAGCAGTACGTGGATGCCGTGCTGGCCGACCTTCAGGCGAAAGACACGCTCTGGGAGATCTTCGGCGCGTTGTGACCGACCCGAAAGCGCGCGACGCGTTCGCGAAGAACATGCCACGACCCGGCCAGAACATCGTCTACACAGACGAAGACACTCTCACGGATTGCTCATGACGCTCGGCGACCGCCCTGCGCGACCTCGCTGTCATCGAGTTCGCAGACGTCCTGTGGGCCGGATTCGTGATGACCCTCAAGATCAGCGCCGTCGGTATCGTCGGATCATTGGTCGTCGGTCTCATAGGCGCCGCCATTGGCGAACTTCACATTCCAGTCCTGCGGCAGGCCGTACGCATCTACGTCGAAGCGATCCGCAACACGCCGCTGCTGGTCCAGGTCTTCGCACTGTTCTTCGTCCTGCCGACACTGGGCATCACGCTTAGCCCATTCGTCGTCGGATGCATCGCTCTAGTGGCGTGGGGTGGTGCGTACAACGTCGAGAACTTCCGAGCCGGCCTCGGCGCCGTGGCACATCGCTACCTGGAAGCCGCCTGGGCGCTTGGTTTTTCGCGTACACGAGCGTTTCTGAGCATCACTGTGCCAATCGGTGCGCGGCTATCTTTACCTGGGCTGACCAACACCATGATCTCGGTCCTTAAGAACTCCGCACTCATGCTCGGCATTGGCCTGGCCGAGTTGACGTTCACCGTGCAGAAGCTATCGGCCGAAACCTTCCGAACCGTCGAACTATTCGTGGTGCTGGGCATCGTATATCTCGCCCTGGTTCTGATTCTCAGCTCAGTCATGCACCTTATCGGCCGTCGCT
Source organism: uncultured Actinomycetota bacterium (assembly GCA_963716505.1). GTDB lineage: Bacteria > Actinomycetota > Actinomycetes > Mycobacteriales > Mycobacteriaceae > Mycobacterium. The sequence continues at coordinate 20,346 of CAVQTL010000007.1, read as the reverse complement.
ACACACTCGGAGCAGGTGTTTGATGAACGACTTCTCGTGGATCGGCCCCACGCTCAAGCTCGTTGCCTCGGGTGCCCTTGAAACCATCATCATCGCCGTGGCCTCCGTGGTGATCTCAGGCGTCCTCGGGGTCATCCTGGGCGTGCTGCTCTGCTTGCCCGCGGGACGCGGGAACAACGCCGTCCGATGGGCTCTTACGCTCTACCTTCAGTTGTTCCGTGGACTTCCGGTACTGGTAACGCTTTTCATCGTTTTCTTCGTCTCCCCATCACTGGGACTTGATCTGGCGTCGACTCCTGCTGCCATCGCCGGACTCTCACTGTGGGGAAGCGCGAATGTCATGGAGGTCGTGCGTGGCGCCGTTCGCTCAATACCCACCGCCCAGTTCGAGGCCGCCACGGCTCTCGGCTTCAAATGGGCAGCCGTCATGCGCCTCATAGTGCTTCCGCAAGCCACCCGGCGAATGATTCCGCCCGTCGTCAATCTCATCGTGGATCTCATCCAAGCCACGACGCTGGCCTCGCTGATCGGCGTGGTCGAGGTTCTCCAGCGGTCCCGCCAAGCGGTCGAGTACTACCAGCTGTCGGCAGGCGACGGCCATGCGGCGCCGATCTTTGCAGGCGTGCTCCTGTTCTTCTTCGTCATCTGCTATCCGTTGACAGTTCTCGCGCGCCGGATGGAGCGGCCTAGCCGAGAAGCACCGCCTAGCTCGAAACGCGCTCGAACGGGTCGACCAGTCGCCGAGCCCTCCGGGGCCTAAGGGCATGACAGTTCGGTCAGACGCCATCATCATCGGCGCAGGAATCGTCGGCTGCTCGGTGGCCCTGGCACTAGCCCAGCGCGGCCACAAAGTCACCGTCCTCGACTCAGGACCCGGCGTCGCCGACGGAACCACAAGTTCTTCGTCCGCGGTCATCAGATTCCACTACTCGTACATCGACGGCGTAACTCTCGCCCTCGAATCCGCGCACATGTGGTCGAAATGGCCCGATGTGACAGGCGAAACCGAACCGCTCGCCCGGTTCTACCAGGTGGGCGCGATGGTCTACGAGACCCCGTTGCTGTCACTGGAGCGGCTGCAGTCACTCTTCGACACGGCCGGTGTCGTGTGGGAATTTTGGGACGCTGAGACAGCGCGGCGACGCTGTACGGAACTGGATCCCCGACGCTTCGGCCCGCCGGCACCGGTCGACTCGCCAGCCTTTTTCGCTGACCCAGATGGCGAGTTGGCGTGCCTATGGACTCCGCAGGGCGGCTTCGTCGACGATCCACAACTCGCCGCAGTGAATCTCGCAAATGCCGCACGCCGTCTCGGTGCGGTTTTCCGTTTCCGTCAGAAGGTCGTCGCCATCCCAGGGGACGGGCGTGTAAGCGAAATCGTTCTAGCATCAGGGGAACGGGTGGCGGCCGAGATCGCCATCAATTGCGCGGGCCCGTGGTCGTCGCAGGTTGTCGAAATGGCCGGCGTCGCAGATGAAATGCTCGTGCGCACACGACCACTTCGCCAAGAGGTTCATGTAGTCGACGCACCCGCCGGATTCACCGTCGACACGGACGGAATGTGTGTCACCGATGCCGACCTCGGCACCTACTTCCGACCCCATCCCGGCGGCACTCTGCTCATCGGAGGGCTGGAACCCGCGTGCGACGAGCTGGAATGGATCGATGACCCAGACTGCTACTCAACAACGGCCTCCATGCACGGTTACGAGTCGAACGTCTACCGTGCTGCCCGCCGTATGCCCGGGCTGCGCGTTCCACCTTCGCCACGCGGTCTCGCATCGGCCTACGACGTCACTGACGATTGGACACCGATCTACGACAAGACGTCGCGACCGGGTCTCTATCTGGCAATTGGCACCAGCGGCAACCAATTTAAAAATGCGCCGATGATTGGTCTCGTGATGTCCGCGCTGATTGCCGCCAGCGATGAGGGCCGCGACCATGACATCGACCCCGTGCAACTACACCTTCCGCAGATTAACCGAAGCCTGGACCTTGGACACTTTTCGCGGCTACGTGCACCGCACCACAGCAGCGGCTCAGTAGTGGGCTGACTCTCATATCTGAGCTGCAATTACTCGTGGAGCTAAGGCCGCAGACCTGCAAACGGGCTGCTTTACGCTTCAGGGCGGCGCTCCCCGGGTGAAGATGGTGCTCGATCACCTCGATGAGTATGAGCACGCGGCCGCCTACTACGATCAAACCTAGGCATCTCAGCCGGCGACTCCTCGACTATGAAGCTGGCATCAAACCTCAACGGTCATCTATAGGAGTGCCCGATGGTCAAAGTTTTCGGATACCTGAAGCGCAAGCCCGGCCTGTCGCCGCAGGAGTTCGCCGACTATTACGAGCACAACCACGTACCACTCGTGCTGAGCAAGGCATTCATGCCGATGGTCTACAAGCGCAACTACATCCAGCGCGGGGACGCCTTCAACATCGAAGGCAAAGAGATCAGCTTCGACTGCATGACCGAACTCGTCTTCGCCGACCGGAACGACCTGTCTTCCTGGATGGAAAGTCTTGGCGTCGATGAGATTGCCCGAGACGAAGAGAACTTCATCGATAGAGCCGCAACGCGAGCCTACGTGGTGGACGAGCGCTCCACCTCGGGCTGAGCCCCGCGCCTCAACGCAATTCGGGCGGGCGTTGGCTCGTCGTTGACTTCGGCGTCGTCGGCGAACGCGGCGACGATGCGGTCCCCGACGCCGCGTTGAAATCGCATAAGGCACGGCCGTTTATGTGCTTCTGGTTCGACGGCCGCAAATCGTGGTTAGGGTCTGTCGAATGAAGCCGGCGTCGAACTCGACACTGGCGCTTGTCGCGGCGGCGCGTGTCGGCGTGGGCGCCGCGATGATCCTGGCGCCGAGCCGATTCTTCTCGCCCGACTCGGGGGCGGAGACCCTCTTGATGCGCACGATCGGGATCCGTGATGTGGTCCTGGGGTCCGGTGCGTGCGCGGCGTGGGCACGCGGCGCCGTAGCGGAAACCAAACGGTGGGCAGCGTTGGGGCTGATGAGCGACAGCGCCGACTTTGTCACGGGGCTTCGCAGCAAGCCGCTCGTCGGTTCACGAAGCGCGCTGATCGCCACGCTGGCCCCGGTGCCGTTCGTGGCCGCCGCGGTGCTGGGCTTTGCCCGCGGCACCCCACGTCCCGAATCGTCGGGGTCCGCCCTCAGGTGACACAACTGGCGGCGTTATTCGAGCACTCAATTCGTAAGGTGGACTAGGTTATTTCACCCAGTGGGCTCTGCGCGCGTTCTGTGCCGCGGACGTTTATTCACGAGCATTTTCGTTCAATCAACGTTCGGCACAAATTCTGTCGACAAGACTGGCCATTAATCGATCGAACGACGGCAAGGGGATCACTATGACGGCCACGACGACGATTGAGGAGATCGACGAGTCCCAAGCTATGGGCCAGTCCAAGATGCACGGGCGCGTTGCTTTCGTGACAGGTGGTACCCGGGGAATCGGTGCGGCGATCAGCAAGAGCCTGGTCAGTCAGGGCGCAACGGTAGCCGCGGGGTACGGCAGAAACACCGAGCATGCGCAGAAGTTCCTCGCCGAATTGACGGCCGCCAGTGACGGCGCCGAGGTCAGCGTCCATCAGGGCGATGTCGGGAGCGCGCAAGACTGCCAGCGCACCATCCGCGAGGTCATCGACCTCCACGGCCGCCTGGACATCCTGATCAACAACGCCGGCATCACGATCGACAAGACGGTGGCCAAGATGACCGAAGACGAATGGAACAAGGTCATCGGAGTCAACCTGTCCGGGGCGTTCTTCCTTGCCCAGGCCGCGTTGGCGCACATGCTCGAGCGCGGCAGCGGCCGGATCGTGATGGTCTCCTCGGTGATCGGTGAGACGGGCGCCATCGGTCAGGCGAATTATGCGGCTTCCAAGGCCGGGCTGTTCGGCCTGACGAAGACACTCGCGCGCGAGGCGTGTTTCCAGAAGGGACGCGCGGGCAAGTTGACCGAAAACGGTATCGGCGTCACGGTCAACGCGATCACACCCGGTTACGTGGCGACCGAGATGATCGAGTCGATACCCGAGAAGGTCCTAGACCGCATCAAAGGCAGCATCCCCATGCGCAGGCTGGCCCAACCGTGGGAGATCGCACGAGTGGTGCACTTCCTGGCCGCGGACGCTTCGGGTACATCACTGGACAGGTTTGGGGGGTAAACGGCGGTCTGGACATGTGAGACCCATTCGGTTTGCTCCTCCGTCGCATCGCGTTCTTTCGACTCGGCACACTTCCAGCGAAACAGGTGATCGGCAATGCAGTCCTTTGAAATCGAACAAGCACGGCAAGATCGTCTTTCCGTCCAATTGTTTTCCCGATCTCGACTTCTCCACTTTCGAAAGCCTTGAGCAGCTCGATGCGGTAGTCCGGCGGGACTTCGATTCCAAGGCTCCCACCGGGAGCGACATCCTCGAGCGGATCAAGACCGGCGCCTACAAAGCAAGTTCGAGCTGATGCGGGACATGGCGCTGAACCTGTTCTGGGCCAATCGATTCAAAATAACGATGTACGAGGTCCAGCCCACCCGGTGGGCCGATGTGCCGCGTAGCCGCGACGACGTCTTCGTACCGATCCTGACGCCGTGGGAGGATCGCGAAACGAAGGTGACTGCGGTGATGTCTGCCTATCCGGGTCTTCCGGCGCAGTGGGACGCCGAGGTCGAGGACAGCATCTTCGAGATCCTCTTCGACGTGTTCGGCCATCGGAGGAACCACGCGACGAAGCTGTCGGCCGTCGTACCCACGGTTGCCGATCTGCTGTCTGATCCCCGTAATCAAACTCTGCGGCTTTCTGAATACGACCCCGACTTCCGCCGGTACAGCTACACCGAGATCGTCGACTGCAATGAGGATGTGGCCGAGCTGGAGGCGCTACGCCGCTGGTCGATGGTCCTGCACAACCAGTACCCATGGGCTCGCGACAAGGCCACTCTGGTCGCTGTCGAAGAGTTGCACGACGACGACTACGTGGTGGTGTTTCGTCCGCGTGACAGCGAGGTCCAACGTTTCCTGTCCCGCATCGCTTCGGCGCGCGCCCCGAAGAAGGCCCACCCGGCGTCCCCCAAGGTTTGCGAGCCGATTCGCCCGTATCCCGCGATCGACGTGCGCAACGACCTGGCGGTACAACCTCGCATCATGGCCATCGCCGCAGCGCACGGTGATCTGGTGTGCACCAACGAGGACCTCATCCGCAACAGCGCCTACAACTGGTCCCCCATGTCTGCCGACGACATCGTCGCCAAGACCGGCATCGAACAGCGTCGTTACACATCGGAGAGCCTCGAGGACCTCTCGTTGCGAGCCGCCCGGTCGGCGCTGGCTCACGCTCAGGTGGGTCCAGACCAGATCGGGGCGGTTATCGTGTGCACCTGCACCAGCTCTCGGCTGCTCCCGTCGGTCGCGACCTGGCTTTCCGGCGCGTTGGGCATCCAGCAGACGCACTGCTCGTTCGACCTCGTCGCCGCGTGTGCCGGCCTCAGCTACGGACTGGCCGAGGCCCTGAGAGTTCTGCAACTGGTACAGCGGCCGGTGCTCGTGGTCTGCGCGGAAAAGTTCTCCGACAAGATCGGGAACGTCCGGCCGTCCCGGATGATCTTCGGCGACGGCGCGTCCGCCATTGTCCTCGGCGTCGCACCCGAGGGCGCACCGCCGGATATCGAATACATGCAGACGTATGCCAGCGGTCCGGTGAGTCAGGTCAACTCGATCTTGTGGCCCAACCCCGCGTTCGCCAACAACGTCACCGTCTTCGGCCCCGAGGTGAAGGCGCTCGCCGGGCGCTACCTCAGGCAGATGCTCGACGACATCAGGGCCCTGCCCGACCCGGATGGGGTCGCAGAATCACTTCTGGCCAGCATCGACTTGATCGTCCCGCACCAGGCGAACAAGACCATGGTGATCGACCTCGCGACGGCCGCCGGTCTGTCCCCAGATCAGCTGTATTTCAACATCGAACGGGTGGGCAACGCCTCCTCGGCGAGCATTCCGCTGGCGATCGACGACGCGGTCCGCGACGGTGTGATCACCACGCCCACCCGGGTTTTCGCCCCGGGGTTCGGTGCTGGCGCGGTTGCCGGCTATGCGATTCTGCGGATCGATCCTGCCGTCGTCGCGCCCGCCGATGAGGCGGAGCCAACTCGCGAGTCGGCCGCCGACGCTGAATCGCTTCCCATGACCACCGGGTCCGACGCGGCCCTTGCGTTCGGATAAGCCGATGTCTGACGCCGAGGAGTTGACAATCACGTTCCCCAGTCGAATTGCGGTGGTCAACAGAGGTGAGGCCGCGGTACGCCTGATTCGGGCCGTACGTGAGCTGAATGCCGAGTACGACTGCGGCATCAAAACCATCGCACTGCACACCGACGCCGAGCGGCGCGCCATGTTCGTCCGCCAAGCCGACGAAGCGCGTGACGCTTCGCAAAACATCGGCGGGCATCGCCTACCTCGACCACGCCGAGCTCGAACGCGCTCTGCTGGAATCCAAGGCCGACGCGGTGTGGGTGGGCTGGGGTTTCGTCGCCGAAGACATCGCCTTCGCAGAGCTCTGCGCGCGTCTGAACCTCACGTTCATCGGGCCGAGCCCGGCCGCGATGCGGACCCTGGGCGACAAGGTCGAGGCCAAACTTCTGGCCGAGAAGGTGGGCGTACCGCTCGCACCGTGGAGCGGTGGCCCCGTCGGGACCCGCGAGGACGCCCGCCGGCACGCCGAGGCCATCGGCTACCCGCTGATCATCAAAGCCCGTAGTGGCGGCGGCGGCCGCGGCATCCGCAAGGTGTTCTCCCCCGACGAACTCGAACTCGCCCTCGAGCGCACGCAGGGCGAAGCCGAGCGCTCGTTCGGCGACCCGGTCGTATTCCTCGAACGCCTCGTCACCGATGCCCGCCACGTCGAGGTCCAGGTCATCGCCGACAACTACGGCAATGTCTGGGCGCCCGGAGTGCGCGACTGCTCCATCCAACGCCGCAACCAGAAGGTGATCGAGGAATCCAGCTCCCCGCTACTGACCAAGGAGCAGGCCGATCACCTGCGAAGCGTGTCGGCCGACCTCGTCCGCACCGCCGGGTACCGCGGCGCCGGCACCGTGGAATACCTCTACCAGCCGGATCAGAAGTCCTTCACGTTCCTCGAGGTCAACACCCGGCTGCAGGTCGAGCACCCGATCACCGAAGTCACCACCGGCATCGACCTGGTCAAGCTGCAGATCTTCGTCGCCGGCGGCGGTTCTCTTGTCGGCGAATGCCCTCCCGAGTTCGGCCACGCCGTCGAGGCCCGGCTCAACGCCGAGGATGCCGACAACGAGTTTGCGCCCGCCCCGGGCACCGTGCGGCTGCTGAAGTTCCCGCTCGGCTCCGGTATTCGCGTTGACACCGGCATTGCGCAAGGCGACGTCATCCCACCCGACTACGACTCGATGGTCGCCAAGATCATCGCCTGGGGCCGCGACCGCAACGAAGCACATGGCCCGGCTGCGCACCGCCCTGCGCGAGACCACCGTCGTCATCGACGGAGGCACCACCAACAAGTCCTTCCTCCTCGATCTCCTCGACCGCGACGAGGTCATCTCCGCCTCGGCCGACACCGGCTGGCTCGACCGCACCGGCGCTGGAACGGCGACCGGGCCTACGCCGGTGGCCGACATCGCGCTCATCGCCGCCGCGGTCGACGCGTACGAATCCGAGGAAAGCCTCGAACGTGCCGGTTTCCTGGCCTCGGCACGCGGTGGTCGACCGCGCGCGACGCACGCCATCGGCCGAACCGTGGAACTCAACTACCAGGGCCAGGCCTACAAGCTCACCGTCGGACAGATCGGTCCGCGCAGCTACCGAATCGACGGTGACAGTGGCGAACTCGTCGTCGACGTCGAACGGCTCAGCGAATTCGAGAGTCGACTCTCCTTCGGCGACCAACGCTTCCAAATCGTCACCGTCGCGGGCCCCACCGGATTCCTCGTCGAGGTGGACGGCATCAGTCACCGCATCAGCCAGGACGAAGCGGGCCTGGTCCGCGCCTCGTCTCCGGCCGTGGTCGTTGCCATGCCGGTGGCCGTGGGCGACGAGGTCGAGGCGGGTGCCACGCTCGTCGTCCTGGAAAGCATGAAGATGGAAACCGCGCTGCGCGCACCATCCGCGGGACGCGTTCGGGAGATCTTCGCCACGGTCAACAATCAGGTCGATGCGGGCGCCGCACTGCTGCGCTTCGACCAGGCCGGCGAAACGCACGGAAACCCAAGCCGCGCCGCGGGTTCAGTTCCGTACGCAGCCGAGGAAGGCGGACGCGAACCCGCGCACCGAGGCCCTCGTGCGGCTCGGCGAACTGCGCGCCCTGATCACCGGTTACGACGTGAGCGCCGACCGCGCGCGCATCCTGCTTGCCGAGTATCACGCCCTTCGTGGCAGCCTGCCTCTCGACGACCAGGAACTGGTCCAGGCCGAACTCGGACTGCTGGACACCTTCGCCGACATCTGCGAGATTTCCCGCAACCGTCCCACTCTGGACGAAGAGGGCGCCGACGAGCGCGTCCACAGCCCACGCGAGCACTTCCATTCCTTCCTGCATTCGCTCGACGCCGAAGTGGAGGGGCTGCCGCCGGCGTTTCGCGCCAAGATCGTTCGCGCGCTGGGTAATTACGACATCGACGCGACTCGACCCGGATCCCGAGTTGGAAGAAGCGGTCTACCGGCTATTCCTCGCATTGCAGCGCATGGAGAACCAGGTCCCGGTGATCACCGCGATGCTCGGGCGCTGGCTCACCGCCGACGAAGTCCCGTCCGCTTCTACCAGTGCGGTGGGTGAGGTACTGGAGCGCCTGATCATTGCGACGCAGGTGCGCTATCCGGTTATCGGCGACATCGCCCGCAATCTGCGGTTCCGCTTGTTCGACGAACCGCAGATCCGCAAGGCGCGCGAGAAGATTCACGACGGCGTGCGCGACGCCCTGCAATACCTCGCCGACAATCCGGACGCGCCGGACTATGCGGCGCGCATCGATGCGCTTGTCGCAACGCCTGCTCTATTGATCGACCTTCTGGCGCAACGCATTTCCAATCCCGGCCCACTGCTCGAGGTCGTCACGCGTCAGTACTACGAGATCCGCGCGCTCGAAGACGTCAAGACCTTCGAACAGGCGGGTGGCCAGTTCGTCACCGGCAGTTACGAATTGGCCGGAGAGCAGCTGCACCTGGTCTCGACTGTGTCAGACCGCGAGCGGTTGTCGGCAACGCTGCGCGCCGTCGATGCCATCGCCGGACCGAAGGTCGACAACCTCGTTGTCGACATCTATCTGTCCTGGCCGGGCGCACCCACCGACGGCGACGAGCTGTCCGCTGAGCTGCGTGACGCGCTCGCCGCGCACCCCAGCGCGACCCGTTGGCGCCGAGTGACCGTAACGGTGGTCGGCCGCGACCTGCGTCAGGTGACGTTCCGTCCGGCGCAAGAGGGTGGCATGGCGGAGGACCGGACGATCCGCGACATGCACCCGCTCACAGGGCAACGCCTCGATTTGTGGCGGCTGAAGAACTTCAACGGCACTCGCGTTACCCGCCGCGGCAGGGCACCTACCTCTTCCACGTGGTGGCCAAGGAGAATCCGTCCGACGAGCGCCTCATCGCGCTGGCCGAGGTTCGTGACGTGACCCCCCAACTAGACGAAGCCGGCGAGATGATCGGGATCCCGGCCATCGAGCGCACCCTCGCAGCGTGTCTCGACGGCATTCGGCGGGTGCAGACCCAGCGGGGCAAGAAGCGGCTCGACAACAACCGCGTCGCGCTCTACGTGTGGCCGGTGCTCGACATCCCGGCTGTCCGTGCCCCTGCGATCGTGCGACGCATAGCGCCACTGGCGATCAATGCCGGGCTGGAGGAGATCACGATCCTGGCGAGCGTCAAGGACGACGAGACGTCGCAGCCGAGGCGAGTGGCGATTCGCTTCTCGTACACGCCGGGCGCCGGGGTCGTCGCGAATGTGACGGCGCCGCCGACCGATCCGTTGCGCCCACTCGACGGGTACGCACAGAAGGTGCAGCGTTCACAAGCTCGCGGCTTGGTCTATCCGTACGAGCTGATCCCACTTCTCACCGGCACCGAAGGCACGTTCGTCGAATACGACCTCGACGCGTCCGGCACGCTTGTACCCGTCGACCGTCCGTACGGACGCAACACCGCCGGCCTCATCGTCGGCACGGTGTCGCGACCGACGCCCCGCCACCCCGAGGGAATGACACGCATCGCGTTGTTCGGTGACCCGACGAAAGCGCTGGGCACGGTGGCCGAAGCCGAATGCGCTCGGGTGGTCGCGGCGCTCGATCTCGCCGAGAAGCTGTCCGTGCCCGTCGAGTGGTTCGCCTTGTCCTCCGGCGCCACCATTTCGATGGAGAGCGGCACCGAGAACATGGACTGGGTGTCGCGTGCGCTGCGCCGAATCATCACCTTCACCCAGAACGGCGGTGAGATCAACGTCATCGTCGCCGGAATCAACGTCGGCGCGCAGCCGTATTGGAACGCCGAAGCGACGATGCTGATGCACACCAAGGGCATTCTGGTCATGACGCCGGACAGCGCGATGGTCCTCACCGGCAAGCAATCCCTCGATTACTCCGGTGGAGTCTCGGCGGAGGACAACTTCGGCATCGGCGGCTATGACCGCGTGATGGGACCCAATGGGCAGGCCCAGTATTGGGCGCCGAACCTTCAGGCAGCGTGCGAAATACTGTTCGCCCACTACGACCACGCGTATGTCGCTCCCGGAGAACGCTTCCCGCGCCGCGCCGACACTTCCGACCCGGTCGACCGCGACGTTCGCGACCTTCCCGCACGTACATCCGTCCAGCGACTTCACCACCGTCGGCGACATCTTCTCCGAGAACACCAACAAAGACCGCAAGAAGCCGTTCGACATTCGGACGGTCATGCGTTCGGTGGTCGACCAGGACCATCCGGTACTCGAGCGGTGGGCCGACATGGCCGACGCCGACACCTCCGTGGTGTTCGACGCGCACATCGCCGGAATTCCGGTGTGCGTCATCGGCATCGAATCGCGAGTCATCCCGCGCAAGGGGTGGGTCCCCGCCGACGGGCCGGACCAGTGGACGTCGGGCACTCTGTTCCCGCAGTCCTCAAAGAAGACCGCGCGCGCGATCAACGCCGCAAGCGGAAGCCGACCCCTCGTGGTGCTGGCAAACCTGTCGGGCTTCGACGGTTCACCGGAGTCCCTCCGCAACATCCAGCTCGAGAACGGCGCCGAAATCGGCCGGGCCATCGTCAACTTCGACGGACCGATCGTGTTCTGCGTGATCTCGCGCTATCACGGCGGAGCCTTCGTGGTGTTCTCCAACGCGCTGAACGAAAACATGGAAGTGCTCGCCGTCGAGGGATCATTCTCCTCGGTCATCGGTGGTGCGCCCGCGGCAGCGGTGGTGTTCACGCGAGACGTGAACGCACGCACCGCAGCAGACCCGGCTGTCCGCGAGCTCGAGGCGCAGCTTGCCGATAGCACGGACGACGCCGCGAGTGCCAGTCTGCGGGTAAAGCTCGCCGCCACCCAGACGGCCGTGCGTTCGGACAAGCTCGGCGAGGTGGCAGCGGAGTTTGAAGCCGTGCACAACGTGGAGCGGGCCCGCCAGGTGGGCTCCGTCCACTCGATCATTCCAGCGGCTGAATTGCGCCCCAGCATCGTCGCGGCAGTGGAGCGTGGGATGGCCCGAACACTGGATACGCTCGGTCACTGAGTTCAGTGGGCGTTCAGGATCGACGTCCGCGCGTTGGCCGCACTGGGCGTGTAAGCATCCTGCGGCGTGGCCGAGCCGATCAGGTTCCCACCTGGTAGCCATTCGGCGATGGCCGAATTATCCGAGTGGTGCGTCGCGCGTTAGTCTTTTTCGATGATCGCGGGCGACAAGGCGCCTGACTTCACTCTGTACGATCACGCCGGTCGACCTCGGACGCTGTCCGCGCTCCTTTCCGACGGGCCGGTTGTGCTGTTCTTCTTCCCATTAGCGTCCTCACCGATCTGTACCGCCCAGGCTTGTCATTTTCGGGACCTCAGCAGCGAATTCGCCACGGTGGGCGCCCAGCGGGTGGGCATCAGCACCGACACCGTCGACAAGCAGGCCCACTTCGCCCAACAGCGCTCGTTCGACTATCCGCTGCTCTCCGACGCGGACGGCGTGGTGTCCGAGCTGTTCGGGGTGCGCCGAGGCAGGCTCGCCAAGCTGCGTGAATCCGTCGTCGCGCGTGAGGCGGCCCGACGTCGCCGGCACACTCGCCGCCGTGGCCTGCTGGCCCGGCTGCTGCCGGTCAGACGGACCACATTCGTCATCGACACCGACCGCACCGTACTCAAGGTCGTTTCCAGCGAGCTGCGCGCATCGGTGCACGCCGACCAGACCTTGCGGTTCTTGCAGAAGCACAACGTGCCGCATAGTTCGCCACATGTCCGGGGGAAGCACACCGACGCGCATCAGCAGTCGGAGGGCAAGGGCGGACCGATCGGCGACTGGTTCACAGAACCGGAACCCGCGGACGAGCCGAGCCTGGTCCGGCCATACATGCTGACGGCAGGCCGTACCGACTCTGGTGTCGAACTGCCACTCGAGGCTCCGATCGAAGCGCTCAACACCACAGCGAAGCCGCCGCGCTGGCCGAGAAATGATGTGCGGGGCCAGATCCTGAGGTGTTGCGCGCACAGCCTCTCGGTCGCAGAGATCGCCGCTCGTCTGTCCTTGCCGCTCGGTGCGACGGGGTTCCTGGTCGGCGACCTGGTGAGACAGGGTTATTTGCGGGTGCACGCCACCCCAGGTGGCTCGATGACAATCGACGAACGACGTGAACTGATAAGGAGGACGCTCGCCGGCCTACGAGCACTCTGAGGGGTGAGGCTCCGCAGTACCACAACTTTCACGTGGGACGTGCGATACCTGCTTGTGTTTGTCTGAATACTCCTGTGGGGATTGTGAAGAACTGCGGCGATCACTGTGCGACCAGCTCAGAAGACTCCCATTGCATCGTCGCGTTGAGCGAGAAGGCGGCAAATGTGCTCGAAAGCGTCTGCCGCAGTTCGGCATCCGAGTTGGGGTGGCCCGGCTGATAGGACAGAACCGAGATGCCAACCTTGCCGTTGACTCGTCCCGAAATGAAGCCTAGGACCCCACCCGTGCGGTGCATCGTCGCCCTGGTCACCCCCGGGTAGACGGACCGCGCCGTGCAGTAGTCCGCGTCGGTGCCGTCCGGCCGGGTCACCGCCGAGGGGACCTCACCGAGGTTGGACGACACCACGCTTGCGGCATTGCCAGTGGCGACGCTGACCATCCTTCTCATCAGCCGCTTGGGCACAAGGGGAACGATCGGCAGCAGTGCCAGTCGCTCGTCCGGGACGTCGTTGTGGTGAATCAACGCCTGCTTGATGGCAGCGCGGATCCCGCGCAGATCGGACGTCGCGTTCGTGGGATCGACTGTGACGTCGACGTTCGTCACCGCGTTGGCACGCGTGTCGCTGTCGGTTCGCTCGTTGACCGGAATCGACAGCATTACGGCGCCGTCCCCGACGGTTACCCGCCCCATCCGCTGTGCGGCGTCGGCGGCCAAACCCGCAAGCAGCGCGTTGCTGGTGCCGCCGAGCGACTGGGCGCGAGCATCCCATTCGCCCGCATCGATAAAGGCCGTCGCACTTGGCAGCGCGATCCGTTCATCGGGACGCTCGATGTGTTTCGGTGCGCGCGCCGGCATGCCGGCATCACGGCGGTGACGCCGCGCCATCCGGATGGCTGCCCGCGTGGCGCGGCCGACGGCAGGAATATCGCGCGCGGTCTGACGGGCGTCTTCACGCACTGCACGCCAACGACGACGTGACCGCGCGGGAGGCCACGTGATCGCATCGTCGACGCCGGAAGTCGCCTCCACCAACGCCATGGCCAGTCCGACTCCGTCTATGAGGGCGTGAGCGACGACCAGGCTAACCCCGGTCCCGCCGTCGGTGAATGGCACAATCGCAAGATGCCATCCGGGCCCGCGCTCGGCGTCGAGGGGCGTGTGGGCCTGCTCGGTGAGCCAAGCGTCGAATTCTTCCCGCGGACGCGGGATTTGGGCGAACTCGATGTCGGACGAGTCGCTGCCCATCACCCAGCGATGGCGGCCGAACGGCAACGGTGACCGTTCGATGCGACGAGCCAGCCGTCCCCGCTGAAGATGGTGGTGGAAGCGTCGCAATCCATCGATATCGATCGCCCGGTCATAGACCCAGATGCACTGAATCACGCTGGTGGCTCCGGTCGCCCGCTCGCCAAGGAACAATGCCTGGTCGGCCAGATCGAGAATGTTCGTCATTTCTTCGGGTCCCTTCATTTTCGTCATTTTCCGTCACCGGCTTCCGGCGCACACTGCGCACGATTCGCTCGAATTGGCATGGTGGGCAAGCTCTTCGATCCAGTCCGCGGTGATCTTGGCGACGTCTGCGAACGCCTTGCTCAGCGCCGCGATGTAGCGGTGCACCGATTTGCGCGCAATCGGGTTGTCGGGGAAGGAGATTGTCACCGTGGTGCGGCCTGCGTGCCGGTTGATCCACATGTTGATCCCACCGTGCGAGAGGTTGTCGCCGTAGATGCCGTAATTGGTCTGCTCCCACAATTCGGCGACGGGAATCTTGCGGAAGTCGAGGAAGGACACCATCATTCCCGGCTTGGTAGGAAGCTTGATTCCGAGTTGATCCACCGGCGCCAGTTCAAGAACCCGTTCGACCGGCACGTTCGCCAGGTACTTGCCCGCGTTGAACGACTTCTGCGCTGCGCGAGCCATTTCGGCGAACTCACCGTCGCCGATCGGCACGGTGACCGGGAAGAGGCTGGCGAACCAGCCGACGCTCATGGTGTCGATGTCGGCTGTGCGCGTATCCGACGGGGTGAATCCGTGATAGGTGGTGTTGCCGGTGAGTTGGTGCTCGGCCAACGCCGCGCATGCCAGGACACCGCCGGAGAACCGGGCACCGGCCTCACGACACGCGGTGTCAAAAGCCTCCGTGTCGTCTTCGCTCAACAACTCGACGGTGACGAAGTCGCCCCTGTTGTTTGTCCAGGTGTCGCCCAGCTCGAGCGGAAAGCTCGGCCAGTCGCCGCCGGTGCTCTTGGCGAACGCGATCCAATCCTTGATCTCCGGCGACGACAGGGTCATGCCGGCGACCTTGTCGCGCTGACGGGCCGTGTAGTCGCGGTATCCGCCGACCGCCGGAAGTGTGACGGGCTGCCCCTGCGACAGGTTCTGATACATCAGGTGGATGTCGACGAAAATCAGCCCAGCCGACATGCCGTCGATGTGCAGATGGTCGACGCTGGCGTAGACGGTGAAATGGTCAGCGCTCTGAATGACGCCGAAGGTGAAGCAGTCCCATTCGAGGGTGTCCGCTGTCATCGCCAGTGCATGTGCTCGGATCTGTTCTTGATCCAAACTGCCGAACGAAGTGGGCACGAATTCGATTGCGTTGGGGTCGTCAATTGTGCGGCGAAAAATGTTGCCATTCTCGAATTCGAACGTGCTGTGATAGGTGTCGTGACGCCGCAGGTGGGTATTGATCGCCTCGGTCATCAGCGCGATGTCGCACTCACCGGGGATATCCCACGCCACGACCATCAGCCGAGGTAGCTCTCGCCCGAGCGCCTTACCGTAGAAGGCGCCCCGCAGGTGTTGACCCTGCTGAAAGCTCGGAGGCAGATCGCTCCGACTCGCCCTACGGGCGCTTTCCCGCGCGGCCGGCGAAGCCGTCCACGTAGTCACTGTGCCGGCTGCCGGGTGCCATGAATGGATGGGGCCGAGCGAGACCATTTCTAGCTCCTTTAATTCGGTGGTGCGTTGACTCGATGCGACCGAACGTAAGGCGCCGCCGACGGAATGACTCGCTTGTGCTCGCTAGTCGCGAAGTGAGCGATTCACGCGGTTCTGCGCATTGTGCTCAGCCCCCTACCAGCGGATATATGGGTGAGCAGAACGCGCAAAAGCCGGGGAATCGCCGCTTGTGCGGGTTGTGCGCACAAGCGCGCCACGACTGGTCCGCATCCGTAATTTCAGCGCTGCCCGCAGGACGAACCTCATGACGAAGGACCCGAAGTGTTAAAGAAAGCCACCACCAAGACCAACAAGAGCTTCGACGGTTTCTCGATGTTGGGCCGCGCCGCGGTGCGCGCTCCCTGGCTGGTCATCTCCGCATGGATCGCCTTGGTGGTCGTGCTGTTCATGGCGTTTCCCGCGCTGACGAAGGTCGTCGAGAATCAAACGATTCAGCCGCTACCGCCGCAGGCGATGGCGGCCACCGACCAGATGGCCAAAGATTTTCACGAGTCCGCGCAAAACATTCTTGTCGTGGTCATGACCAACGAGCATGGCCTGACGCCGGCCGACAACAACACCTACCGCGCGGTGGCCGACAAGCTGCGCAGTGACACCAGTGAGGTGTCCGCTGTGCAGGATTTCGTCAGCACTCCCCCGTTGCGAGAGTTGATGCTCAGCAAGGACAACCAGGCCTTCTACATGGCGGTGACTCTGAAGGCGCCGCCCGGCTCACCCGAGTCCTCGCAGGCGTATCAACACATCACACAGATGGTCAAGCAGTCCACCGCCGGCTCCGACCTCACCACACACGTGACTGGATCGGCGGCGGTCATCGGCGACTTGTCGATCGTTACCGCCCACGACATGCACGTGATCGAGATCGCCACCGCCGCACTGGTTCTGCTCATCCTGCTGGTGATCTACCGCCGTCCCGTTACCGTGTTGCTTCCCCTGATCACCATCGGAGTCTCTGTCGCGGCGTCCCAGGGCTTGGTGTCGGCACTGACTGAGGTCGGGATGAGCGTTTCGGCTCTTACGATCGTGTTGATGACGGCGATGATCGTCGGGGCCGGCACGGATTACGCGGTCTTCCTGATCAGCCGCTATCACGAGTACATCCGGTCCGGCATGGACTCCGACGCGGCTGTGCAGAAAGCGCTCACCTCCATCGGCAAGGTGATCGGCGCGTCGGCGGCCACGGTCGCCGTCACGTTCCTCGGCATGATCTTCACCCAACTCCCCGCGTTCACGAGTGTGGGCCCAGCGCTGGCGGTTTCGATCGCGGTGGCATTCCTCGCGGCTGTGACGCTGTTGCCCGCCGTTCTGGTGCTGGCGGGCCGGCGCGGGTGGATCGCACCGCGGCGACCGCTCACCGACCGACTGTGGCAGCGCTCGGCGATCCACATCGTGCGGCGGCCCAAAGCACACCTGGTGGTCAGCCTGACCATACTGGTCGCACTCGGGGCGTGCGCACTGTTCATGAACCCGACGTACAACGACCGCATGCAGTTGCCCGGATCCGCAGAGAGCAATCTGGGGTATTCGGCAATGGCAGATCACTTTTCGACGAGTGCGTTGCTACCGGAATATGTCTACATCCACTCGCCGCACGACCTGAGGAATCCGCAGGCGCTGGCCGATATGGACCAGATGGCGCAACGCGTGGCTCAACTGCCCAACGTCGCTGCGGTGCGCGGTGTCACCCGGCCGACCGGCCAGCCGATAGAGCAGACGAAGGTCAGCTATCAAGCTGGTGAGGTTGGTTCCAAGCTCGAAGATGCGTCGTCGCAGATCTCGGACAAGTCGAGCGATCTCGATAAGCTCAGCGGTGGTGCCCACCAGTTGGCCAGCAGCCTCGCCACCGTTCGTGACCAGGTCAACGGCGCCGGCCGGTCGATGACGGCGATGACGGCGACACTCGGCCAGGTGCAGAATCAGCTGGACGGACCTCAAACGACCCAAATGCTGAACACCATTCGTACCTATGCGAACAGCAGCGATCAGGCGGCGGTGAACGGGGTCGCGAACTCCGCCCCGGCCATGCTGAACGCACTGAACAACAACCCACAGTGCGACGCCGATCCGGTGTGCAGCGACGGTCGCGCCAAGCTGCAGCAGCTCCGCATCAGCGGGCTACAACGGCGCGTCCGCACAGAACATGCTGTCCTCGGTGCAGCGGCTGAGCTCGACGATGCAATCGGCAGGCGCCGGTATGCGGTCCGCGGGGATCAACAGTCCCCAAGGCGCACAGGCCAAGATCGCGCAGATGCAGCAGGGCGCCAACGCGTTGGCCAATGGCAGCGCGCAACTGGCCCAGGGCGTTCAGGTGCTCGTGGATCAAACCAAGAAGATGGGTGGTGGCCTGAACCAGGCGGCCGGTCTGCTGCTGTCGATCAAGCACGACGCCTCGTCGCCGTCGATGGCGGGTATGTACGTGCCGCCGCAGGTTCTGACGACGAACGACTTCAAGAACGCCGCGAAGGTGTTCATCTCGCCGGACGGGCATTCCGCCCGCTACATGGTCGAGACGAAGTTCGACCCGTTCAGCACGGACGCCATGGACCAGGTGCAGACGATCCTCGATACGGCGCGAGGCGCGCAGCCGAACACGACGCTGTCCGATGCGACGATATCGATGGTCGGTACCACCCGATGTACAGCGCGATTCGCAACTACTACGACCATGACCTTCGATTGATCATCGTCTTGACGCTGGTGGTTGTCTTCCTCATCCTGGTCGCCCTGCTCCGCGCCATCGTTGCGCCGCTGTATCTGATTGCCTCCGTGGTGATCTCGTACCTGTCGGCGTTGGGGCTCGGGGTTGCCTCTTCCAGTTCCTGCTCCATCAGCACATCTACTGGAATGTGCCCGCCACTGCCTTCATCGTGTTGGTCGCGGTCGGTGCGGACTACAACACCGTTGTTGATCAGCCGCATCCGGAAGAGTCGCAATGGCATCCGCTCCGGCGACGTTCGCGCCGTCCATTCGACCGGCGGTGTGATCACCTCGGCCTGGCATCATCTTCGCGGCCTCGATGTTCGGCCTGATGTTCGGCAGTGTCTCCACGATGCTGCAGATCGGTTTCATCATCGGCGCAGGCCTGTTGATCGACACGTTCGTGGTGCGCACCATCACGGTGCCTGCACTGGCCGCGCTGATCGGGCGGGCGAACTGGTGGCCGATGATGTCCCGCAAGGCCAGGTAGCCGATCTGCTGGAGGGCCGCCGATTGGCGGCCCTCCTAGCGATGGGTTAGAAGGCCCGAAGTTCGTCGCTGTTGACGAAGACAAGGTCGCCGGAGTTGAGGCGAACCGCCGACCGCCGCGCCGCGGCGGCGATCCCGGTCGACCCGACTTCGACCGCCTGCCCTGCTGACGCTCCGAAGTCTTCGACGATGACGCCGCCCTGCTGCTGGTCGATCTCGGGATAGACCAGCACCGGCGAATTCACCGCCAGCTCCGGCCGCTTCCCCGCTGTTTGCCCTGCTCTTTACCACGTAAAACCCCCTCCACTTCCCCCGGATCAGTAGAGCACAAGCGCCTACCCCGCAAGAGCTGAACGCCGCGCATTCGCTATGGCGGCGCTGCGGGCGGTCTGGATGCGACGAGGACGCTGAGGCCGCGTGTTTAACCGGCTCCTGTGGTCTTTGCCAGCGAGTCGTCGAGTGGATACGGCTCGTCAGGAGGCAAGAGGGCTTCGGCTCGCTCGATGCACCGCTATCCCAATGCGCGGAGATCTCGTGTGCCAACGCGGTCAAGTCGCGAATCTCGACGGTCCAGTCGTTGACGTATTGAGCGATGATGTCGCGAGACAGGCCAACTTGGAGGCTGCGATGGTCCAGTTGGGCGTTGCGCAACGAGTACTGCCGGATCACCTGCACGCGAACGACCGCACAAGCGAATCGTTCCCGCCGCTCCTCGCGACTGCCCTAGACCGGAACCTCCGGCGTGGTCAGCACCGCCTGCGACAGCGCCTCGTCCCAACCGGCGCGGGTGATCCACGTCATTCTCTTGAGCGAGAACGGATTGACGAAACGCTGGGCTGCGACCGCCGCGTCTGCGATCGCCGGCCGTTGCTGGTTAGGCAGCAGCAAGTGTGTCCTCTGGCGTGGTGGCGACGAATTCGTTGATCAGGCGTGCCACAGCCTCGGGACGTTCCGTCGGCGGATGATGGTGCACACCCGACATGATGTGCAGCCGACTGTCCGGCAGCATTCGGTGCGCTGCACGTGCATGCTCGACGGGGATGACCCGGTCCTCGTCACCACTGATGATCAGTGCGGGCAGAACCCCGTGAAAGCCCAAGCGATTCAGGGCGCATACCGCCTGACCGCGGAAGTCGACAACCGAGCGGAGAGCGCGCAGGAATGCCTGCCTGTTGTCCCGGGTTCGACAGCGACGGACGCGCTTTGAAGCGATCGGAGGATCCCATCAGCGCCCGCACCGCATTGCCGGCAAGGATGGCAGGCCGCGACGCGATCACCGGCAACACGAGTTCGGATCCGGGCAG
>CAVQTL010000006.1:0-536057 GCA_963716505.1 uncultured Actinomycetota bacterium | reverse complement strand
CCCCATCCACCCGCCGCTGCCGCCGGAGGTCGAAGCCCAGCGGTGGGCGAGCGAGTAGATCTGGCGAGACTGCGCAGTCAAGACAGCAGCGCCTTGGCGCGTGCCACTTCCGGCAGCGGCTGTCCGCGGGCAACTCGGCGCCGCCGCAACCATCAGGCCAGCGCGGGCAGCCTCACCTCGCGAACGCGAAATCATCAAGCGCAGCACGCAATTCGAACAATGGCGTTTCCTGCGACGGGCCAACTCCATTGCCGCCGCGAAATCGGCGGTACGTGATTCCTCGTCACTGTGCGTATGGGCCCGTGCCCGCAAGAGTTCTGCGTCATAGAAGTGCATACCGGTGTCGGCGGCGATCTGCAGCGCGATCGCGATCCTCGATCCCGTGCCTCATCGGACGACCGGCGGCCGTCAACAACCTCGCCAAGCACGCAGTCGTACTGGGTTTGGTATGCGTATAGCCCCACGGCGCGCCAGAAGGTGACGTGCTCGGTCATCGTCGTGATCAGCGCAGCCACCTCCGATTGGTCAGGTTCCGGGTGCGACAGCGCGATCTCGGCGTCGATCCCGCACTGCTGGGTCGCTCCGAACAGCTGCCAAAAATCGAAGCCGTAGTTCTCTGCCTTCTCGATCATCTCGGCGGCAAGTGCTCGGGCCTGGTCAAACTGTCCGGCGTCAACGCGCATATCGATCTCGATGCTGATCGTGTTGACGACGTTGTAGGGACCGCGCGGAACGCCCAGTTCGTCCGCGCGTCGTCGCCCGGCGACCATCGCGGCATCCGCGCCCCGAAGGTCGCCGTGCCAGATCCGGTCCATCGCGATATGTATGTGCGCCATCGACACCGGGTCATGCGGGACGTACCACAAGGCGTCCATGCGCTGCTGGTCATCCTTCGCAGTGCTCACCAGAGCCTTGTCGAAGAACTCACGTGCACTGCGCATCTCGCCGCGGAAAAAGGCGACCATACCCAGAGCTCCGTTGATGGATGGCCGGAGCCATCCGCGGCCCATGTCGGTTGCGGACTCGGCAATCTGTAACAGCTGACCTGCCCGGTCCAGATCAGCACGGACCATGTAGTAGCTCGAAACAGAGACCAATGTGGACCACACTTCGTCATTCCGGAGATCGGAGCCGACGAGTTCGAGACACCGCTCGAAATCTTCAATGACAGAGGGACTTTGGTAACCCTCCGTCGCTGAAGCCAGGAAGCCACGCTCGAGTCGCGGCACCACTTCTAGCCGGTCCCGATTGGCGTCCCGGGGACTCTTCTCGAGCTGTGATATGGCGTGGGTAAGGTAGTTACGGGCCTCTAAGAGCGCGCCGCGAAGGCGTGCGGCTGCTGAGGCCTTCCGATAGGCAGACGCGGCATCGGTGAATCGGTCGGCCTTCTCGTAGTGCGACGCCACCAGGCGCCAGTCGGGATCTCCTGCAGCTCCGCCCAGCAGCGCGTCGGCGACCTTGCCGTGCAGCTCCCGCCGTACGCTCGGCGGTGCGAGTTCAGCGGCCACCTCTCGCAACAGCTCGTGACGGAAACGCCAACCGGCGCCCAGTGGCTCGAGCACCTGCGCGTCCTCGAGCTCGTCGATCACATCGTCGACGTCGTCTTCGTCGAGGTCGATAACCGCGACCAACAGTCCACGATCGACTTGCCGCCCGATGATGGCCGCCGCCTCCACCACCGGCACCACGTTCGGTCGCGCGAGCAGGCGCGCGAACAACGGCTCGTACAACGGATCCGGCACCGACGGCCGGTTGTCGTCAGGACCCGTCTGACCGAGCCCGCTCACCACTTGCTCGATGTAGAACGGGACCCCATCGCAACGCTCCCGCACGGCGGCACACTCGTCGGGCGTCACCGTCGGATCGAGCGCAAGGATCAGCGCGTCCGTCTGCTCCTCGGTAAGGGGAGCCAGGTCGAACAGCTTCGCAGGCCATTCGCTGGACAACCAATCGCCTTGGCGGCCCGTGACCATCACCAGCAGCCGGCCGTCCGCGGAGCGCAGAAGGTTGCCGATCAGTTCGAGGGTCGACGGGTCGAGCCAGTGGCCGTCTTCAACGACCAGCAATCCGGGTCGACCGTCCAAACACGAAAAGAGGTACTGCAGAACGGCTTCAGCGATCGATTCCTGCAACTTTTGGCCTTCGATCGGCGACGGTTCGTAGCCGTGCTCGGGTGCGATGGCCAACACCGGGGCCAGCAGCGGCACAAGAGTCGCGTGGTCGAGTCCGTGCAGTGCCAGCTCGGCCCGCAGTTGATCGAGCCGCTGAATCGGCTCGGTGAGCCGGGTGATGCCGCAGCGCCGTTCCAGCAGCGTGCGCACCGGTTGCAGTCCGACGTCGGCATGAAACGGTGACCCCGCCAGGTCCAGGACGACGCCGGCGTCCTGCTCCACCAATTCGACCGCGGCGGCCACCAGACGGCTCTTGCCGATGCCGGCCTCACCGCGGATCACCACGCCGGGCATCGACAGTGTGCCGGCTTGGGCACGCACCCAGCCTTTGCGAAGTCGTGCCATCTCTCGCTCGCGGCCCACCAACGGGCCGCTGGGCCCGCGGGACGACTCGACGCGTTCGCAGATCACACGCGAATGAGCGATCAGGCCCTTGATGCCCTTCACCGGCGCGGGCGGCAGGGCCTCCAGTTCGAAGGCGTCCTTGACCAGAGGTTCGACCGAATCGGACACCACCACCGTGCCGGGCGGAGCCAACCCCGAAACCCGTGCCGCCATATTGGCCGCGAGCCCGAAGACGTCGTCCTGGGCGGTGTCGAGGTAGACCAGGCCGCGATGAACCCCCACGCGCACGTTGATCTCGAGGTCGAAGCGACGCTGGGCCTGCTCGCTGAGCCGGGCCACGTCGCGGGTGATCTCCAGCCCGGCCTGCACCGCCCGACGCACGTCGTTCTCGTGCGCGACGGGATAGCCGAAGACGATGAGCAGACCATCACCCTTGGTTGATCCGATGTGCCCTTCGTAGCGCTGAACGATGCGCAGCACCTGGTCTCGGTATCGGCCGACGAGGAGACGATAGGTTTCGGGCTCGACCTCCGTCGACAGGACCGTCGAATCGACGAGGTCGGCGAACATGATCGTCAACCGCCGGATCTCGCCGGGCTCGCTTGGTGCGGCGAGCAGATCTTCGGCGTCGGCATTCTGATCGTCGACCGAAAGGATCTGCTCTGCAAGGGCGTTCGCGGTTTCCTGGTCGCCGCGGTTGATGGCAGACACCGCGTGGTCCAGCATCTCGTCGATCGACGTTCCGGTGTGTGCCTGTTCACCGGGAATAGGCAGTGCAGGGAAGCCCAGCGGCGGTGCCTGCCTTCCCGTTGCCCGCTGGGTCGGCGGTTCGTGGGTCGACGTCGCGGCAATGGTGGTGGTAACGGCGGCGCGAGCAGCGTGTGCCAGCTCAACTGTCGACTGGTAGCGCTCGTCTGGATCCTTGGCCATGCCCTTGGCGATAACGGCGTCGAATTTCGCGGGCACACCGGAGACGACGGTCGAGGGCCTCGGCGGCGGGGTCATCAGATGACCTGCGATCTGCTGTTCGAGGCTGTCGCCGAGGAAGGGCCGTCGGCCGGTCAGGCACTCGTGAAGTACGCATGCCAGAGAGTAGGTATCCGAGCGTGCGTCGCCGCTGCCATCGTGGAAGCGCTCCGGGGCCATGTAGTGAAACGTGCCCACCGTCCCACCGGTACTGGTCAAGCCGGTCTCGTCGACGGCATGGGCAATACCGAAGTCGATGAGATAGGCGAAATCGAACTTGGCGATCAGGATGTTGGACGGCTTGACGTCGCGGTGTACCAGCCCGATCTCGTGTGCGGCGTCAAGTGCGGCGGCCACCTGATCGATGATCATGACGGCGCGGGCGGGGTCCAGCGGGCCGTCGCTGAGCATGTCGTTGAGGTCGCGCCCTTCGATGAGGCGCATGTCCACATAGAGCCGGCCGTCGATTTCCCCGAACCCGTGAATGGGTATTACATGCGGTTCGTTCAGCTGGGCAGCGGCTCGTGCTTCGCGATTGAACCGCTGCTCGTACTCCTCGTCCTTGGCAAGGCGCGTCGGTAGGACCTTGATGGCCACCATCCGCTGCGTCGTCGTGTCATGCGCACGCCACACCTCGCCCATCCCGCCCCGGCCGATGAGCTCGGTCAATAGGTAGCGGCCAAACGGAGTGCCGTCCACTCGCTGACCTCCCAGGAACAATTCAGCCGTCACGCAGCTAACTCACGATAAGGCTCGGAGGAGATTGCCGCGGGCGCTTTCTGAGGTCACCTCACAGTTTCGGCAACGTTCCGCTACGCGTCGCTTTTAGCCGCCGCGATCTTCCCGCAGGCTCGGGGCGCGCTTTTAGAAACCTTTGAGGCGGGCGCGAAACCCTCACTCCGCCAATCACAGCCCTGGTGCAGAAGTCGCCGTGATGGCTGCAGCGCCCGGACTAGTGCCAAGATGGAATTGAGATGAGTCCCGCCAACCTGAGCCCGACGTCGCTACGTGAGGCGTTCGGTCACTTCCCATCCGGCGTCATCGCCATCGCCGCGGAGGTGGACGGCATCCGCACTGGATTGGCCGTCAGCACCTTCGTTCCCGTGTCGCTGGATCCGCCGCTGGTCTCGTTCGCTGTTCAGAACACGTCGGAGACCTGGCCCAAGCTCAAGGACCTGCCCCGGCTTGGCATCAGCGTGCTCGGCGAGGCCCACGACGAGGCGGCCAGGACACTGGCGGCGAAAACCGGCGACCGGTTCGCCGGGCTGTCCACGGTGTCGCGCGAAAGCGGTGCGGTGTTCATCGAGGGGACCAGCGTCTGGGTGGAGAGCGCCATCGAACAGTTGGTCCCGGCGGGAGATCACACGATCGTGATTCTGCGTGTTGCCGCCATCACGGTGCATTCCGCCGTGCCGCCGATCGTGTTCCACCGCAGCACGTTTCGCCGATTGGGCGCCTAGCCTAGGGCCGCTCGCCGAGTTTCTCGCGATAGCCCTGAATCCGCTGCTCCAACTCGGCCGCGTCGTCCGGCCTGCCTTCCTTGCGGGCGAGGTCGGCGCGGGCGGACAGCTCGCGGATGGCGGTGCGAATGTCGTTGGTGCTGTGCGTTTCCGTCACGGTGGCTGCCTTTCGTCGTTGATTGGCTGCAAACGTCAGGCTACCCGCGATTGTTCGGATCAACTCCTCCTGAACAACTTGTTGCCCAGCCACACCACGGGGTCGTACTTGCGGTCGGCGGCGCGCTCCTTCATCGGGATCAGCGCGTTGTCGGTGATCTTGATGTGCTCGGGGCACACCTCGGTGCAGCACTTGGTGATGTTGCAGTAGCCCAGGCCGTTGTCATCCTGCGCCTGCTCGGGGCGCCGTTCCAGCGTGTCGAGGGGATGCATGTCAAGTTCGGCCTGACGCATCAGGTAGCGCGGGCCGGAGAACGCCTGCTTGTTCTCCTCGTGGTCGCGCACCACGTGGCAGGTGTTCTGGCACAGGAAGCACTCGATGCACTTGCGGAACTCCTGGCTGCGGTTCACGTCCTCCTGAGCCATCCGGTACTCGCCGGGCTGCAGGTCCTTCGGCGGCGTGAACGACGGGATCTCCCTGGCCTTTTCGTAGTTGAACGACACGTCGGTGACGAGGTCGCGGATGATCGGGAACGTCCGCAGCGGTGTCACCGTGACCGTCTCGTTCTCGTCGAACGTCGACATCCGGGTCATGCACAGCAGCTTCGGCCGGCCGTTGATCTCCGCCGAGCACGATCCGCACTTGCCCGCCTTGCAGTTCCACCGCACCGCCAGGTCGGGGGTCTGGGTCTGCTGCAGGCGGTGGATGATGTCGAGCACCACCTCGCCCTCGTTCACCTCGACCGAGTAGTCCTGCAGCGCGCCGCCGTCGTCGTCGCCGCGCCACACCCGCATATTCGCCTGGTAGGCCATTAGTTGCTCCGTTCCGGATGCTGCGCCAGTTCGCCGTCGGTGAAGTACTTCTCGAGTTCTGACAGCTCGAAGAGGTCGAGCAGATCCTGGCGGACCGGAATCTGGTCCTGCTTGGTGACGGTGAGAGCGGGCACGACCGAATCCCCCTCGGTGCGGCACACCAGCAGCGTCTTGCGCCAGTCGGCCTCCATCGCCGGGTGGTCATCGCGGGTGTGACCACCGCGGCTCTCGGTGCGCGTCAGCGCGGCCTGGGCGATGCACTCGCTGACCAGCAGCATGTTGCGCAGGTCGACCGCCAGGTGCCAACCGGGGTTGAACTCTCGATGTCCCTCCACCTTGACGCGCTTGTAGCGCTCGCGGAGTTCGGTCAGCTTGTCCAGCGCCTCGGTGACCTCTTCGGATATGCGGATGATGCCGACCAGGCTGTTCATCGTGTCCTGAAGATCCAGCTGCAGCGTGTACGGGTTCTCGGGTGCGTCGCCGTTGGACGGGCCCTCGAAGGGATGCAGGGCCCGCTTGATGGCGTCGCCCACGGCCTGCTCCGACACCGCAGGACGCTGCGGGAGCGCGCGCACGTAGTCGGACGCGCCGAGCCCGGCGCGGCGACCGAACACCAAGAGGTCGGACAGCGAGTTGCCGCCGAGCCGGTTGGAGCCGTGCATGCCGCCCGCGCACTCACCCGCCGCGAACAGGCCGGGCGTGGTGGCCGCCGCGGTGTCCGGGTCGACCTCGACACCGCCCATCACGTAGTGACAGGTCGGGCCCACCTCCATCGGCTCCTTGGTGATGTCCACCTCGGCCAGCTCCATGAACTGGTGATACATCGACGGAAGCCTGCGCTTGATCTCCTCGGCAGGCAGCCGCGACGCGATGTCGAGGAAAACGCCGCCGTGCGGCGAGTTGCGCCCCGCCTTCACCTCGGAGTTGATGGCGCGCGCCACCTCGTCGCGGGGAAGCAGATCCGGCGTGCGGCGCGCGGAGTCGTTGTCCTTCAGCCACTGATCGGCCTCGTCGATGCTCTCGGCGTACTGGCCTTTGAACACCGGCGGGATGTAGTCGAACATGAACCGGGTGCCGTCGGAGTTCTTCAGCACGCCGCCGTCGCCGCGCACGCCCTCGGTGACGAGGATGCCCTTCACGCTCGGCGGCCAGACCATGCCGGTCGGGTGGAACTGAACGAACTCCATGTTGATCAGGGTCGCGCCCGCGCGTAACGCGAGCGCGTGCCCGTCGCCGGTGTACTCCCACGAGTTCGACGTCACCTTGTAGGACTTGCCGATGCCGCCGGTGGCCAGCACCACCGCGGGCGTTTCGAAGAGGATGAACTTGCCGCTCTCGCGCCAGTAGCCGAGAGCGCCTGCGATGCGGTCGCCGTCCTTGATCAGGTCGGTGATCGTGCACTCGTGGAAGACCTTGATGCGCGCCTCGTAGTCGCCGTGCTCGGCCTTGTCCTCCTGCTGCAGCGAGACGATCTTCTGTTGCAGCGTGCGGATGATCTCCAGGCCGGTGCGGTCACCGACGTGGGCCAGCCGCGGGTAGGTGTGCCCGCCGAAATTGCGCTGGCTGATGCGGCCGTCCTTGGTGCGATCGAACAGCGCGCCGTAGGTCTCCAGCTCCCAGACCCGGTCGGGCGCCTCCATGGCGTGCAGCTCGGCCATCCGCCAGTTGTTGAGGAACTTCCCGCCGCGCATGGTGTCGCGGAAGTGGACCTGCCAGTTGTCCTTCGGGTTGGCGTTGCCCATCGAAGCCGCGCAGCCGCCCTCGGCCATCACCGTGTGGGCCTTGCCGAACAACGACTTGGTGATGACCGCGACCTTCTGGCCCCGCTCCCGCGCCTCGATCACCGCGCGCAATCCAGCGCCGCCGGCACCGATGACGACGACGTCGTATCTATGCCGTTCGACTTGCGATGAAGCGCTCGGCTGAAGAGCCTCGCTCGATGTCATGAAACCTCACTTGCCTGGCTGTTTGAAAGGGGCTGTCCGCCAGTCGATTCAGCCGATGAATCTGAGATCGGAGATGGTGCCGCTGGCCACCAGCATGATGTAGAAGTCGGTCAGCATCAGCGTCCCGAGCGTGATCCACGCGTACAGCTTGTGGCGGGTGTTCAGGCGGCTCACCTGTGTCCACATCCAGTATCGGACTGGATGTTTGGAGAAGTGCTTGAGGCGGCCACCGACGACGTGGCGGCAGGAATGGCACGAAATGGTGTACACCCACAGCATCACGACGTTGCCGACGAGAATCACGTTGCCCAAACCGAATCCGAAGCCCGACGGCGAATGGAATGCCACGATCGCGTCGTAGGTGTTGATCACCGAGATGATGCCCGCGATATAGAAGAAGTACCGATGCGTGTTCTGGATGATCAGCGGTAAGCGGGTCTCGCCGGTGTATTTCGCGTGCGGCTCGGCCACGGCGCAGGCGGTGGGGGACTGCCACACCGACCGGTAGTAGGCGCCGCGGTAGTAGTAGCAGGTCAGCCGGAACAGCAGCAGGAACGGTAGTGACGCGGCCGCAAAGGGCAGCCACCACACGTCGGGCAGGATCTGCGGCCAGAAGTGGCTGGCCTCGGGTACGCAGCCGGTGCTGATGCACGGCGAGTAGAACGGCGTCAGGTAGTTGTACTCGGCGACGTAGTAGTTGGTCTGAAGGAACGCCCGCACCGTCGCGTAGATGACGAACGCGGCGAAGCCCAGATCGACGATCAGCGGCGACTGCCACCACCGGTCCGTGCGCAGGGTGCGCTGGGGAATCTCGGCGCGGGTCGGCGAGAAGACGCCGGTGGCTCGACGGTCGGCTGTGGGTGCGCTCACAGTTGCCTCTCCAGTTGCGTGCTCCGCAGTGCGACAGAGCCTAATTCAGCCCCTGCTGTGACCCCCGACACCCTCGTCATCGACGTCCTGCCAGAAGTCCCGCCCGTACTCGGCGTCCGGGATGGCGATCTTTTCTGCGGAGTGCCGTTGCCGGGTCACCCCGCGGGTGAGCTCCAACTCCTCGGCGTCGATGTCGAGTCGGTCGATGTCGTTGAGGATGCGTTCGGCATCGTTGACGATGCGGCGCATCGCCGGGGTGTCCCCGTACCGCGACGCCAGCGATGTCACGCACCGGCGCAGGCCGCCGATCAACTCGTGAAGTTCGGCAAATTCGGTGGTTTCCGACATCAGACCTCCTTGGGCTGAAGGGTGTCTCGAATCACAGTACGACAACCGATGCTAGCTACATCATGGAGATCGGGCGTGAGACAGGTCACGTCGGACAAGGATGGGGACATGGCGGATAAGCAGGTTCTTCAACAGCGCGCGGTTGCGCTGCTCGAATTGCACCAACCCGGCAATCCGGTGGTGCTGCCGACGGTATGGGACGCATGGTCGGCGAAGCTCGCCGTCGATGCCGGCTTCGCGGCGCTGACACTCGGCAGCCACCCGGTCGCCGACTCGGTCGGCAAGCAGGACGCCGAGGGAATGACGTTCGACGACCTGCTCACCCGCGTCGCCCAAATCACCGATGCCGTGGACGTTCCGGTGTCCGTCGACATCGAGTCCGGATACGGCGAGGCGCCCGCGCGTCTCATCGACGGCCTGCTCGGCGCGGGCGCGGTCGGTCTGAACATCGAGGACACCGTGCACAGCGAGGGCGGCAGGCTGCGGTCGTCTGCCGAACATGCCGAACTCGTCGGTGCGCTTCGGGCCGCGGCCGACGCCGCGGGCGTGCACGTGGTGATCAACGGGCGTACCGATCTGTTCCTGCGTCAGGACGGCGACGAGTCCGACCGCGTCGACCGGGCCGTGGCGCGGCTGACCGAAGCCGCCACCGCGGGCGCCGACGTGTTGTACCCGGTCGGGCTTCATGAGCCGGATACCATGCGGCGCTTGACTTCCGAGCTGCCGCTACCCGTGAACGCCATCGCGATGCCGGACCAAGCGGATCCGGCGTCCTTCGGCCCGCTCGGCGTCGGCAGGATCAGCTTCGGCCCCTTTCTGCAGTGGGCCCTCTCGGAACGCGCGAAGGAGATCCTGGCTCGCTGGGCATAGAGCTAAGGGGTCCCGGTGCTCGCGACATTTCGTGCGGCCGTCTCGCTGCTCGCCCTGCTCGGCTTCTTTGTCTTCGCCATCGCGCTCAGCGCCGCGGTCATCTTCGTCGGGGTCGCGGTGGCCCAGGTTCTGCGGACCGTCGGGATTTGGATCGTCGTCGTCGGCGCGATCGGGGCGCTCGGCGTGCTCCTCGCCCTTGTCAGGATGGCGACGTTCCGCCCGCCGGTGAAGCCGGGCGTCGACGTCCCGCCCGAGGATGCTCATGCCCTGTGGGCACTGGTGACCGAACTGTCCGACAGCGTCGCGACCAGCGCCCCCGCGCATATCCGGCTGACGCACGAGGTCAACGCCGCGGTGGAAGAGGACGCCCGATTCTTCGGGCTGGTCGGCGGAGTGCGGCGAATGTATCTGGGAGTTCCCCTCCTACAGGGCTTGACCGTGAGCCAGCTGCACGCGGTGCTGGCGCACGAGTTCGGTCACTAATCGAGCGCGCACACCCGCCTCGCTCCACTGGCCTACCGCGGCTGGCAGGGCGTCGTCGCGACCGTGCAGCAGCTTCAGGGCAATGTGATCCAGTGGCCGCTGCGGTTCTACGCGGGCCTGTACATCGTGATGTCGCTGGCGATGAGCCGGAGCCAGGAGCGCGAGGCCGACCGCCTCATGGTGCAGGCCGCCGGGCGGTCGACGGCGCAGGCCGCGCTCCGCGAGATCCACGTGATCAGGGCCTTCTGGTCGTCCTACTTCGACGAATTCCTCGGCGCGGGCTGGGGGATGGACCTGGCACCGACGGCCGAGGAGTTCTTCGGAGGGTTCGAACGGCTGCTTGCCGCACGCGTCGACGAGCGGGCCGATATCCGCCGCGAGCTCGAATTGCCGACCGAGGGTTCGATGCTGGACTCCCACCCGCCGACCGCCGAGCGTGTCGCGGAGATGGCGGCGCTGCCCGACCGGATCCCGCCGCTGCCCGACGACGCCCGCCCCGCCTCGGCGTTGATATCCGCGTTCACCCGGCTGGCCGCCGAAACCGCGGAAGAGACGTTCGTCTTCGGCTACCGCGAACGGCTCGACTGGGATGAGCTGGTCAACCGCGTGTTGTCACGCAACGATCAGCGCGCCGCGGATGCGCTCTACGTGGCCGCCGCCCGACACTCCGGAGAGATGAAGGCGACCTTGAACACCATCGTGGAGTTGTCGGTGGCCGGCCGGACGAAGAATCTCATCACCGCCGTCGCATCGACGCTTTCCGATGACGTGGTCCGTACCTGGTTCAACTCGCTGGTGCGCGACGCGGTGGTGGGAGCCGGGGCCGCCCGCTGGCGGATGTCCTGGTCCCGCCCCGGGGAGCTGGTCACGCCGGACGGGGAGGTCTTCGACGAGGAGCCATTCGCCGCCGATCTCGCCGTGGCGGCCACCGCCCGCGATGCCGCCGCCCGCCTGACCGGGCTCGGGGTCGATCTGCTCGCTGTCCGGCCGACGTCGACCGAGCCGGAGGTGGAAACGGGCGATGTTGTCGCCGGCATCTCGGACATGAAGGCCGACGACACGAGCTACGACGTCCTGGTTCTCGAGAAGGGCCTGGTTCTCGCGGAGGTTCCCAATATGCCTGAGCTGTCGGGCTTTTCGCGTCTCGACGCATTGGTCCGGGGCAGCTCCGTGGCGGCGGTGATCGCCCGGCACCGGTTCGTGCCCTTCGAATCCGTCGCGTCGGCGAAGGTTCGGGACTGGCTGGGCGTCACGGCGACGATCGAGCTCCGCGACGGCACGACGTTGCGATTGAAGGAACCGCTGTCGGCCGAACGCTGGAAGGACGACAGCAGCGAGGTGTTCAAGAACCACCTGAACGGCTGCGGCTAGCATTCCCGCGTGCCTCATGACGACGATCCGGTGCACTGGTCCAACCGGCCCGCGACGATAATCGCCGCCGGTGCGGCGGCGGTGCTCCTGGTCGGGGTGCTCATCTTACGCGGTGATGCGGACCTCGGATGGCTCATCGGCGCCGCCCGACACCTTCGTCACGCCGTCGAGCAGCGCGACGTCGAGCACGTACACGACGTCATCCACGACGACGACCACCTACACCACGCCGAGCGCACAAACGAGCGACCAGATCCTGCCCCCTGCGGGTCCGCCGACATCCGAGCAGACCGGTCCGCCGACGCCGACGTCCGAGGACACTCCCGATCCTGGCACCGTCACCGAGACGGCGACGTTATTGCCGCCTCCGTAAAGGCGCCTGAAAACGCCGCGGTAGTCGCATAGGCTGGCGGAATGGTTACTTCGACGCGCTTCATAACAGTCGTTATGGTCGTGCTGGGGTTGATCGGGTTGGGGTCTGGATCGGCGTCCGCCGAGTCTGCCAACGGCGGGATGGTCCCGCTTGGCGCCGTGTACCGCTCTTGCGATTTCACCAAGCTCAACTTCGTCAACGCCATCGGCACCGCATCCGGAACGGCGGTCATCGGTACCGGCGGCACCAACACCGTGGCCGCCGACGTGTTCATCATGATCGGCCATCCGAATACCCCGTACCAAGTGAGGCTCATTCAGGGTCCCCGACCCGGATCGCAGAAATGCAACGCAGGCGACCCCGGCGTGGCGAGCGCCGTGCTGAACACCGACGGTAACGGGGTCGGTTCGGTGGTCTTGCATGACGCTCTTCGTCCCGATGCCACCAACGCGTGGGTGTTCGTCGAAGGGCCGCCGGATCCCGGCCAGATCCGCGGCGAGTTCTACACATCGGACCTCCTCACCAGCCTGAAGTAGCCGCGGTGAGAACACCGTGATGGTCGTGTCACACGAGGCGACACTGCGGCAATATCGACTGCCTAGCCTCGCGTCATGGCGTCAGATTGCAAACCTGCCAGGCACGTCGTGGTGGTCGGGCACGGAATGGTCGGCCACCGGTTCGTCGAGGCCATGCGCGCCCGCGACACCGGGGGGACGTGTCGGATCACCGTGCTGGCCGAGGAGACCGACGCCGCATACGACCGGGTAGGCCTCACCGGCTACACCGAGCACTGGGACCGCGCACGGCTGGCGCTGCCCGGAAATGACTACGCGGGCGACGATCTGGTCGAACTGCGGCTGGGCACCCGGGTGTCTGAGATCGATCGCGCTGCCAAGTCGGTGGTGACCGCCGACGGTGAGCGCGTCGACTACCACGCCTTGGTGATCGCGACGGGCTCCTATGCGTTCGTGCCTCCGGTGTCAGGTCGTGATCTGCCGTCCTGCCACGTCTACCGGACCCTGGATGATCTCGACTCCATTCGCGCGGGCGCCGAACGCGCGCGGCGCGCAAGTCCCACGCCGGCGGGCGTGGTGATCGGTGGCGGCCTGCTCGGACTGGAGGCCGCCAACGCTCTTCGATCGTTCGGCCTGCATGCCCATGTCGTCGAGATGGCGCCGCGGCTGATGGCCCAGCAGCTGGATGAGGCTGGCGGCGCCCTACTGGGCCGGATGATTGGCGACCTCGGCATCACCGTGCATACGGGCGTGGGCACCGAGGCCATTGCGCCGGCGCAACGTAACCGACCCGTCAGGCGGTCCGCCGAGGACGACTCGGTGCGGGTGACGCTGAGCGACGGGACGGCCATCGACGCCAGCCTGGTGGTCTTCGCGGCGGGTGTGCGTCCCCGCGATGAGCTGGCTCGTGCGGCCGGTCTCGAAATCGCCGACCGCGGCGGCGTTCTCACCGATCTGTCCTGTGCCACACAAGATTGCAGCATCTATGCCGTCGGCGAAGTGGCCGCGATCGAGGGCCGCTGCTACGGCCTGGTCGGCCCCGGCTACACCAGCGCGGAAGTCGTCGCGGACCGGCTTCTCGGCGGCGGCGCGGAGTTCCCCGAGGCCGACATGTCGACAAAGCTCAAGCTGCTCGGCGTCGACGTGGCGAGTTTCGGCGACGCGATGGGTGTCACGCCGGACTGCCTCGAGGTAGCGGTCAACGACGCCGTCAACCAGACATACGCCAAGCTGGTGCTCTCCGATGACGCCAAGACGCTGCTTGGCGGAGTCCTGGTCGGCGACGCCTCGGCGTACGGCATCCTGCGGCCGATGGTCGGCGAACCGCTGCCCGGTGATCCGCTTGCGCTGATCGCGCCGGCCGGATCCGACAGCGGCAGTGCCGGATTGGGCGTCGGCGCTCTTCCCGCAGGCGCGCAGATCTGCTCGTGCAACAACGTCACGAAGGGCGATCTGACCGACGCCATCGAGGGTGGCTGCTGCGATGTGCCTGCGCTGAAGCAGTGCACACAGGCGGGCACCTCCTGCGGGTCGTGCGTGCCGCTGCTCAAGCAGTTGCTGGCGGCCCAGGGAGTCGAACAGTCCAAGGCGCTCTGCGAGCATTTCGGCCAGTCGAGGGCGGAACTGTACGAGATCGTCTCCGCAGGCCCTTCTGAGTCGGTGCGCACGTTCTCGGGGCTGGTCGAACGCTTCGGCACCGGAAAGGGTTGCGACATATGCAAACCCGTCGTCGCATCGATTCTGGCCTCGACGAGCTCCGAGCACATCCTCGACGGTGAGCAGGCCTCGCTGCAGGACAGCAACGACCACTTCCTCGCCAACATCCAGCGCAATGGCAGCTACTCGATCGTGCCGCGGGTGCCCGGCGGCGACATCACACCCGAGCAGCTGATCCTGATCGGTGAGATCGCACGGGATTTCAACCTGTACACGAAGATCACCGGCGGGCAGCGCATCGACATGTTCGGCGCCAGGGTGGACCAGCTGCCCGAGATCTGGCGCCGCCTCGTCGACGGCGGAATGGAGTCCGGCCACGCGTACGGCAAGGCGCTGCGCACGGTGAAAAGCTGTGTGGGCAGCGACTGGTGTCGTTACGGGCAGCAGGACTCGGTGCAGATGGCCATCAACCTCGAGCTCCGCTACCGCGGCCTGCGGGCCCCGCACAAGATCAAGATGGGTGTCTCCGGCTGCGCCCGCGAGTGCGCGGAGGCCCGCAGCAAGGACGTCGGCGTCATCGCCACGGAGAACGGATGGAACCTCTATGTCGGTGGCAACGGCGGTATGACCCCAAGACACGCGCAGCTGCTCGCCGGAGATCTCGACGACGAAACGCTGGTCAGCTACATCGACCGCGTCCTGATGTTCTATATCCGCACCGCCGACCGGCTGCAGCGCACCGCACCGTGGGTCGAACAGCTCGACGGCGGGCTCGAGCACCTTCGTGACGTGGTATGTGACGACTCCCTCGGCCTGGCCGGGGAGTTCGAAGAGGCGATGGCGCGTCACGTCGCGGGCTATGCGTGCGAGTGGAAGGGCGTGCTGGAGGACCCCGAAAAGCTCTCGCGGTTCGTCTCGTTCGTCAACGCGCCCGATGCACCCGATCCAACTGTCACGTTCACCAAGCGTGCCGGCCGAATTGTGCCAATGGGCATGCCGACAATCCGGAAGGTGGCCGAAACATGAGCCTGCTCAACGATATCCAGGTCTGGACGGCAGTGTGCGCGTACGACCAGCTGATCCCTTGCCGGGGCGCAGGCGTGCTCCTGCCCGACGGCGAACAGGCTGCGCTCTTCCGGCTCGACGACGGCAGCGTGCACGCGATCGGAAACATCGACCCGTTCTCGGGTGCGGCGGTGATATCCCGCGGCATTGTCGGCGATCGCGGCGGCCGCGCCGTGGTGCAGTCGCCGATCAAGAAACAGGCGTTCGCCCTCGACGACGGCACCTGCCTGGACGATCCGGCCGTTGCGCTGCCGGTGTTCCAGGCGCGTGTCACCGCCGACGGCTATGTGGAAATCAACGCGTGACGTCGATCAACACGGCAGCGGTACCCGGGCGCGCTTGAACCGGTTGGCGATCAACCGCACCATCGCCGGATGGCCGCCTAGCGGATCGGCCACAAGGTCCGCTCCGCTGCTGCGCAGCCGATCCTGAAACAGCCCGTCCGCCAACAGGTATGACGCCAGCACGACGCGCCTCGCGCCGCGTCGCCGCAATTCGGCCACCGCATCACCCACGCGTGGCCCGCCGGTAGCCGCGTACGCCAACTCAACCCGGTCGCCGATCGCCGCTGACAACATCGTCGCGGTGCGGCGCAGGTCGGACTGCGCATGTACATCCGACGTGCCCGCCGCGGCCAGCACCACCGAATCCCCGGGGCGCCAGCCACATTCGACGAGTCGTGCCGCCAGCACCTGCACTGTGCCCAGGCACGGGCCGAGCGGGTCGGTGACGGTCACCGCGCCGTGGCCGCTCGCCGCGACGTGCTCAGGCAGGTCGATCCGGACGTGGTAGCCACTGGCGAGGAATGCCGGAACCACCGTCACCGGTCGGTCGGCAGGCAACGCGCGAAGCACCTCTTCTGGGGTCGGGCCGAGGACATCGACGAACGCGACGTGCACCGGTAGGCCCAATGACTCGGACACCCGTCGGGCCAGCTCACCGACCATCGTGACGCCGTCCGGCTTCCGCGTGCCGTGGGCGACGAGCAGCTGGCTCATTGCGCCTGCGCGAGCGGTTCGTCGACGGGCAGACGATAGCCGCGCTTCACTACCGTCGAGATGATGTTCTTGTCGCCCAACGCCGTTCGTAGTCGCAGCACGGCCGTCTCCACCGCGTGGGTGTCGGTGCCCGTGCCGGGGAGTGCGCGGAGCAGATCGGCCCTGCACACCACGGTGCCCGGCCGATGGGCGAGCGCGCGGATCGTCGCCATCCCCGCCGGGGACAGCTCCTTGACCGCACCGTCGACCATGACGCAGGTGCCACGGATCTCCATCGTGTGGCCGGCCACCTGCATGGTGCGCGACTGCAACATCGGCAGCTCGTCGGTGATGTGGCGGGCCAGCGCACCCAGCCGCATCCGTTCGGGTGCCGACGTCGGCACGCCCAGCCTGACAAGCGGGCGAGCGGTGACCGGCCCGACGCACATTGCGTGCACGTTCGTCCGCAGCGCGGTGAGCAGCCGGTCCTCGATGCCCATCTCGGCCGCGCGCATCAGGATCGCAGCGACCGCGGGCGCCGACGTGAAACTCACCGCGTCGAACTTCTCGCCTGCGATGCCGGCCACCAGTTGGTCCAAGTCACCGTTGCGTGGCGCCGGATGCCAGCGGTAGACCCGGATCGGCACCACATCGGCGCCCGCGGCGCGCAGCTCGTCCAGAAACTCGGGGAACGGGTCCCATTCCGCGGTGGCGCCGTGCAGCTGGACTGCGATGCGCTGACCGGAGATACCGCCCTCGACAAGGTAGTGCAGCAGCTCGCGGGACGACTCGGACTCCGGCGACCATTCCTCGGGCAGGCCGGCGGCGCGCAGCGCACCGGTCGCTTTCGGGCCGCGGGACACGATGCGGGCCTTGCCAAGCGATGCGATCAGGTCTCCTGCCAGGTCCCAGCCGTCGGCGGCGGCGACCCAGCCGCGGAAGCCGATGCCCGTTGTGGCGATCACGATGTCGGGGGCCACGTCGATCAGGTCTTCGGTGTGCACCCGCAGCTCATGATCGTCGGGCAGCGGCACCATCTCGATGGCCGCGGCGGCGGTAACGCTGGCCCCCCGCTTGCGCAGAAGTGCACTCAGCTCGTCGGCGCGGCGGGCAGACGTCACCGCCACCCGAAACCCGGTGAGCGGTGCCCAGTCGGGCTCCTCACTCATGTGCCCAGTGTTTGCAGTCCGTGTTTCCGGCCGATTAACCGGTCATTGCCTCGGCATATCGCCGCCCGTAGCGCCGTGAATTTCCGATCACCGCCGCGGGTGGCCGGCTGTGAGGCGGCGGTCAGTCGACCCGGTGCGCATGCACGACGGTGAACGGCAGGTGCACCCGGTCGCCGTCGAGCAGGTCGGCGATCGTGCTGAACCGAGCCCTGCACGTCCTTCATCTGCTCCAGCGCTTCCGGCGGCAGCTGCTCTGCCATCAATGGCGGTACGTCCTCGTCGGGGTCGCCGAAACCCGCGGTGGTGGCCAGATACGTCGTCGGGCCGAGGAAGTCGATGCGCCACCCGTTGGCGGTCAGCGTGTCGCGGAGATTGGACTCGGGTACCGATCCCATCGGCGCGACGATGCCGTTGACGTTGCCGTCCGAGAAGCAGAAGAGGTGCCATTTGGCGCCTGGGCGCGTTGCGCGGTACAGGCTCGCGGCGTAGGCCTGACGGCCGTCGTCGTCCAGGCAGTGGTACAGCGCGCTGTCCACGACGGTGTCGAATCGGCCGTCGTAACCGGCCAGATCGGTGGCATCGGCGACGTCGAAGGTCACCGAGACGCCGGCCTGGGCTGCGCGGCTGCGGGCCTGCTCGATCGCGGCGGGTGAACCGTCGAGGGCGGTCACCGAGTGTCCGCGGGTCGCCAGGAAGATCGCGTTGTCACCGAGGCCGCAGCCGATGTCGAGCACTTCCCCGCTGATCCCGCCGAGCGCCTCGAGCTCCATCAACCTCGGCTGAGCCTGCCGGATATCCCACGGCACCCCTGCCGGCTGGGGCGCGCCCTCCATCACAGGCTCACCGCGGTAGAGCTTGTCGAACGATTCCGGTGTCGGCTGAAAGGCTTTCGGCGTAGTCACCAGATCCAACGTACCCGCGTCACCACACGTCGCCATCCCGCCAGTCGCAGGTGATCGCTTCGCCGGTGTCCAGCTCGACGGAGACGGGCAGCACGAATATCGACGCGTCGTCCTCGGGAGTGCGCCGTACCCCGGTCGGCGCCAGCACCGACGTCGGCCCACGCCACGGCAGCCAGCCTCGCGCCGTGTACATCGGTCGTCCCGCCTCTGATGCGCTCAGCGCGCCGAGTCGGTATCCGCCGCGGATCACCTGTTCGACGGCATCCATCAGGGCACTGGCCAATCCCTGACGGCGCCAGTCCTCGTGCACCGCGACGCCTTCGACATAGCCGCAGCGCAGCGCCGAGTCCCGGTACAGCAGGTGACGTTGCACCACCGCGGCGTGCCCGATCAGCGCGCCGTGGTGGGTGATCAGCGCGTGCATGCCGCCGAGGGCGTGCTCCCAGTCGGCATCGGTGAAGTCGACCTCACCCGCGGCGAAGGCGTCTATCACCAGGCGACGTGCGTCGTCGCGGGTCTCGTTGTCGAGGTCGGCGGTGTGGGCCAGGCGGGCGGTGTGTACCCCGCGCACGCGAGGAGCGGCAAAATCCGCAGTGGGCACACCATTGTGTTTACCCGCTCAGGAACCGTTGTGGAAGGGTCTGCGCGGGCGCGACCAGTGCAGCCGGACGGTCTGTCCGGGGCGGACCTGCGCGATCCTGTCGATGTCCTCGTCGATCACCACTCCGATGACCGGATAGCCGCCGGTGACCGGGTGGTCGGGACCGAGAATGACCGGAAAACCGTTCGGCGGCACCTGAATCGCCCCTCGGGTGGCGCCTTCGCTTGGCAACTGGCGGTCGCCGTAGCGGTACTCCAGTGGCATGCCGACCAAGCGGATGCCGACCCGGTCGCTGCGGTTGGTGACCTGCCAGTTGGTGCGGACAAGCACATCGGGGTCGGTGAACCAGTCGTCGCGCGGCCCCGGCACCACCGACAGCTCGACGATGTCCTCCTCGATCGCGGCCACCGGCGCCTGGTCGAGTTCGGGGAACTCGTCGGTGTGGGTGCCGATCGGCAGCACGTCGCCCGGCTGCAACGGCAGCGGACCGATCGCCGACATCACGTCGTAGCTGCGAGAGCCGAGCACAGGCGCGACGTCGATGCCGCCGCGGATCGCCAGATACGAGCGCAGGCCGGAGTATGGCGCGCCAAGCGAGATCACCTGGCCGTCGTGTGCGTAGTGGATGCTGTTGGTGCCGAAGGGAACTCCGTTGACGGCGGGGTCGGTGTCGGCACCCGTCACCGCGATGGCCACGTCCCCTCCGCGGACCCGCGCGCTGAACCCGCCGAACGTCACCTCGATGGTGGCCCGGTCTGCCGGATTGGCCACCAGCCGGTTGGCCAGCGTGTGAGAACGGCGGTCGGCTGCACCGGACCGCGTGACACCGAGCTGCGCCTTGCCGGGCCTGCCGAGGTCCTCGACGAGCGCCAGCGGACCGGTGCGCAGCACCTCCAAACTCGCGCTCGTCTTCGGGGTCGTCGTCACGACGCCACCTCCCGGAACTGAACCCACTGACCCGGCGTCAGCAGGGCGGGCTGCTCGCGGTCGACGTCCCACAGGTCGGCGTCGGTGCGCCCGATCAACTGCCAGCCGCCGGGCGACTCGCGCGGGTATACGCCGCTGAACTCGCCTGCCAGACCGACCGAGCCCACGGGCACCTTGGTGCGCGGCTCCGACCGCCGTGGCACGTTGAGCCGTTCGTCCCCGCCGACCAGGTAGGCGAAACCCGGTGCGAAACCGGCGAACCCGACGCGCCACGGGGTCTCGGTGTGCGCGACGACGACATCCCGCCGACTCAGTCCGGTCAGCTTCGCGACCTCGTCGAGGTCGGCTCCGTCGTACACCACGTCGATCACCACATCCACGCGCCCGCCGGCCGGTGCGGTGGCCTCTCGGACGGCGTCCTGCGCCAATCTCAACTTGCTGAGCTGCTGCCTGGCGGCCCCCTGGTAGCGCGGACCGTCGAGCTTGATCAGCACTGTCCTTGAGGCCGGAACGATGTCCACGACGCCGAGCAGATCGGCCTCGCGAAGAACGTCGTGCCACGCCAATACCTCCGCGGTGCTGTCGAACTCGAGCAGCAGCGCCTGATCGCCGTAGTCGGCGACTGTGCCGATCACCATTGCGTCCGTTGTCACGGTCATCACCCAAAGCTACCGCCGAGTAGGGTACAAAGCCGCAGCTTTGTGAGGGTTGCCAGAGCTGCCTTACCGAAGCCTCAGAGCTGAGGTGCTTCGCTCCTCACGTGCGCAGCCCATATGTGGGCTCACGGCGTTTGATGTAGGCGATCACGCGGTAGGTCACGGGCAGCAGCACCACCTCAACGGCGGTCTTGTACAGCCACCCCTGC
This sequence comes from uncultured Actinomycetota bacterium, assembly GCA_963716505.1. GTDB lineage: Bacteria > Actinomycetota > Actinomycetes > Mycobacteriales > Mycobacteriaceae > Mycobacterium. The sequence continues at coordinate 515,208 of CAVQTL010000006.1, read as the reverse complement.
ACTGTGTAGGTGGCGAAGGTGCCGAAGGTGGTGATCCCGATGGCGCTCGCCGCGATGCTGCAGAACACGAGCGTGTCGCCGAGCTGGCCTGCGAACGTCGATCCGACCAGCCGCGCCCACAGGTGCTTCTCCTTGGTGCGCTCCTTGATGAGCACGACGACCCACGCGTTGATGGTCTGGCCGACGATGAAGCCGGCCAGCCCGGCGACGATCAGCTGTGTGTAGGCGCCGACGACGTTCTCGAAGTGCTCCTGGTTGGCGTAGAAGTCCGCGGCGGGGAGGTAGATGGTGATCCAGAAGGCAAGTGCCGCTACGGCGTTCATCGCGAAGCCGAGGTAGATGACGCGCCGGGCGGCCTTGAACCCGTACACCTCCGACAGGACGTCGCCGATCACGTAGGTCAGCGGAAAGACGATGAACCCGCCGTCGGTGATGATCGGGCCGAACGCGACACCCTTCGTGGCGGTCACGTTGGAGATGATCACCAGCGCGGTGAAAACCGCGGCGAGTGCCGGGTAGTAGGCCGACCCGACTTGAGCGAAGGCCGCGGGTCGTTCTTCTGCGGAGATCTCCGCTGAACCCTCTTCTCCTCCTTGCGTGCGGTCCACCCGGCTATCAAACTACTCAGCCGAGCGCCTTGGCCAAGGCGGGTGTCAATTGGTCCGCGACCACCGGGTAGGACAGCGGCGAAGCGAAGGCAATGGCGCCCGCGAGGTCCTTGCCGGTGAAGACGTTTCGATTGTCGATGGTCGCATTCAGCTTGGCGACGGTCGGGTCGGCCAGCAGCGCGGCCTGTTGATCGTCGCTCTCGGTGGCCCAGATCAGGACATCGGCCCCGTCGAGCGCCGAAGCCATCTTGTCGCGCGTGATCGCACCGCCGCCGGTGTCGGGAATCGACAATCCCATCTGGGTGAGAAAGTCGCTGCGCCAGCCCGGGGTCAGCGCGTGCACCGTGTCGTCGACGATCGCGCCTTCCAACAGCAGTGCCTTCTTGCCGGAGAACTGCGGGTTGTTCTTTGCGATTTCGGTGAACTTGTCGTCGACTCGCCTTGACGAGCGCCGCCATCTCGTCGAATTTGAACGCGGCCTGCCCGATCGCGGCGGCCTGGGCCTTCCACGGTTCGAAGAAGGCGTCGTGGCCGGACTGTGGAATGGTCGGCGCGATCTCCGTCAGCTTCTGGTAGGTGTCCTCGTCGACGCCGGCGTTGGTGGCGACGATGAGGTCGGGTTTCAGCGCGGCGATCCTGTCGATCTGGATCCCGTTGGTGAGATCGAGGACCTCGGGCTGCGCGCCGCCGAGCTTGGGCATCGCCCACGGCCACACCCCGAACGGCTGATCACCCCACCAGTTGGTGACCGCAATCGGTACCACCCCGACGGCGAGCAGGTCGTCCTGTTCGGTGAAGCCGGCGCTCACCACACGCTTGGGCGCGGCGGGGACCTTCGTCTCGCCGAAGATGTGCTTGACCGTGACGGAACCGTCCTTGGCCACCTCTCCCGGCTTTTCCGGGCTGCACGCGGCGACGGCCGCAACGGTTGCGGTCATCGCCAGGAAACCTCGCCGCGACCAATCCTTCGGCACACCGCGAGCGTAACCGCTGCAACCAGCTAACTAACGCGAAGCGAATTCAGCGAGCCCGCGCAACACCACGTCGAGGCCGAACTCGAAGGCGTCGTCGGCCCTGGCTGGTTTGGGTCCTCCGGTGGCGAGCGCGGCGGCCAGCGCGGGCCCGACCTCGGCGCCCGACTCCCAGGGTTCGACGGGTGCGGCGAGATCCAGCGCCGAACCGAGCACGAAGCAGTCCATCAGGGTGATGACCCGCAGCGTGTCGTCATCGCTGAAGCCGGCACGGTTCAGGGTGGTGGCGAGAGCGTTGTACATGGTGAACGCGTGGCTGCTGTTCACCGCGTGTGTGGTCAGCAGCGGTATCAGCCGTGGATAGCGCGCGTAGCTGCGGCGATAGGACCGCATGATATCGGCGATCGTCTCGGTCCACGGCCGGTCCTTGTCGTCGGCGGGCAGGACCACCGCAGACATCGCCTGTTCCCGAAGCAACTCGACGATCTGTTCGCGGCCGGACACATGGTTGTACAGCGAGGACGGGCTGACCTTCAGGCGGCGGGCCAGCTCGGGGATGGTGAATCCGCCCGTCGCGTTCACCAGATCCATTGCGGCGCTTGCAATGCGATCGGTTGACAGCAAAGCCACCGGCGGGCGCCCCATGAAATCTCCCCTTACCCCTTGCCAAACGAGTGTGTCAGCCATCACAATAAACGAAACACATTCGTTTTAGGAGCGGAATGATCACGTTGACGGCCACGGCCCCCGACCCGTTGTCGCGTACCAGCCCATCGGACCGCCCGCCGCTGCGCGTCGGCCTGGTCCAGCATCGCTGGCGTCCGGACGCCGACGAGCTGACGAAGGTCCTTCGCGGCGGCATCGACCGGGCGGCGGCCGAAGGCGCCCGAGTCGTGTTCCTGCCGGAGATCACGCTGCTCCGATACCCGGCCGACACCCCGGCAGGCCCAAACCCGGGCGCCACGGCCGAGGATCTGGCCGACGGGCCGACCTTCGCACTGGCCGCCGAGGCCGCCGCCGCCAACGGCATCTACGTGCACGCCTCGTTGTACGAGAAGGCACCCGCCGACGACGGTCTCGGGTTCAACACCGCGATTCTGGTCTCACCCGCCGGTGAGCTGGTTGGCCGCACCCGCAAGCTGCACATTCCGATTTCCGCCGGCTACTACGAGGACACCTACTTCCGGGCCGGACCCGCGGACGGTGACGCGTACCCGGTATACGAGCCCGACGGCCTCGGCGCCCGGATCGGCATGCCGACCTGCTGGGACGAATGGTTCCCTGAAGTCGCGCGCAACTACTCGCTCGGCGGCGCCGAAATCGTCGTCTACCCAACGGCGATCGGTTCCGAGCCGAAGTTCCCCGCGTTCGACACGCAGCCGCTGTGGCAGCAGGTGATCGTCGCCAACGGCATCAACAGCGGCCTGTTCATGGTGGTGCCCAACCGCACCGGCGACGAGGGCGCGCTTGTCGTTCTACGGCTCGTCGTTCATCTCCGACCCCTACGGCCGTGTGCTGGTGGCCGCCCCGCGTGACGAGGAGGCGGTGCTGGTCGCCGACCTCGACCTGGATCAGCGGCGCGACTGGCTCGAGCTGTTCCCGTTCCTGTTGACCCGCAGGCCCGACAGCTACGCGGCCCTGACCGCTCCGGTCGACGCGGGGCGGCCCTACGGGGCGGGCCACGCCGCGACCGCCGTCATCAAATGACCCCGCTGAGAATGCCTCTCGGCGTAGGGTCCCGCTGGTGACAGCGACGATCTTCACCGGCGGCGTCATCTGGACGGGTTCGGCGGAGAACCGATGCGCTGCTCGTCGCCGATGGCGTGGTGCGGGCGCTGGGCGATCAGGCCAGGGCGTCGGCAGCCGGCGCCGACGAGGTCGACCTGAACGGCGGCTTCCTGATGCCGTCGTTCGGCGACGGTCACGCCCATCCGCTGTACGGCGGCCTGGAGTACGCCGGACCTGCCGGTGCGACCCTGCAACTCGGTCGACGAAATCGTCTCTGGCGGTAAAGAAGTTCGCCGACGAGCACCCGGACGACGAGTGGATCGTCGGCGCGTCGTATGACAGCAGCCTCGCGCCGGACGGACTGTTCGACGCTCGCTGGCTCGACGCCGCGGTGCCCGACCGGCCGGTGGCGCTGCAGCGCGTGGGACTACCACACCATGTGGTGCAATTCGGTGGCACTGGAGCGTGCGGGCATCACCGCCGACACCCCGGACCCGGTACTCGGTGAGATCCCGCACCGCGAGGACGGTTCGGTGCTCGGCACGCTGCGCGAGTGGGGCGCGGTGGACCTGGTGACGGCCGTGATGCCGAAGCGCGACGAGGACGTGCGGATGGCCGCACTGGGCACCGCCGCCGACTACTACCTGGCCCGCGGCGTGACGTGGGTGCAGGACGCCTGGGTCGAACCCGACGATGTCGACACGTACATCGCAGCCGCCCGTACGCGACGCGCTTCGGATGCGATTCAACCTCGGCCTTCTACGCCGATCCACGCCACTTCGATTCGCAGGTAAAGAATTTCGCCGATGCTCGTCGCCGCGTCGACGAGGTAGGCTCGCCGCTGCTGACCGCCCAGACCGTGAAGTTCTTCGCCGACGGCGTAATCGAGAACGAGACGGGTGCGCTGCTCGCGCCGTACTGTACGGCGCTGCACAATCACGGACAGAGCAACTGGGAGGGCGACTGCGCTGGCCGAGGCCGCGCGTCGGGTCGACGATCTGGGCCTGCAGATCCACATTCACGCGATCGGCGACGCGGCCGTGCGTCAGGCACTGGACGCGATCGAGTATGTGGTGCGGCACAACGGGCCGCGGGATCGGCGGCCGGTGATCGCCCACGCACAGCTCGTCGACGACGCCGACATCGGCCGGTTCGCCGAAGCTCGGCGTGATCCCGAACATGCAGCCGCTGTGGGCGCAGCTGGACGATTTGATGACGGTGCTTACGGTGCCGCGGCTCGGCGCCGAACGAGCCGACAAGCAGTACCGGATCCGCAGCATTCAAGAGTCCGGTGCGCCTTTGGCATTCGGCTCCGACTGGCCGGTGTCCTCCGGTAAGCCGTTCAAGGGCATCGCCGTTGCGGTGTCCCGGCAGACGACCGACGGCGAGCCCGCGGGCGGTTGGACCCCCGACGAGATCCTGCCGATCGAGCGGGCGCTCTCCGCGTATACGGCGGGAGTGGCGTATCAGGCGTTCGCCGAAGACGGCTGGGGCCGGCTGGTGAACGGCGCCAGTGCGGATCTGCTCTGGCTGGACCGCGACCCCAGAACAACTGCGGCGCTGGAGCTTCCAGCGTTGAACGTTCGTGCCACGTATCTGCGCGGCAGGCTGGTCTACTCGGCCACGGAATAGAGGAGAGAACGATATGTCCACTGCGCCAGCGGATTCAACCGTTCCGCCGACGTCCTCGGAGGAGGAGGGCCACCTCCGGCGGGTGCTCGGCACGCCGTCCCTGGTGCTGTTCGGGTTGGTCTACATGGTGCCGCTCACCGTGTTCACCACCTACGCCCTTGTGACGCAGATGACCGGCGGCCGCGTGCCGGTGGCCTACCTGGTGACGCTCGCCGCGATGGTGTTCACCGCCAGGTCGTACGCGCGAATGTCCGCCGCATATCCGGTGGCGGGCTCCGCATACACGTATGCGCAGAAGTCGTTCGGTGCGCCGATCGGCTTCCTGGCGGGGTGGTCGCTGTTGCTGGACTACCTGTTCCTGCCGATGCTCAACTACCTCGTCATCGGCATCTACATGGGGGCCGCGATGCCCGCCGTGCCGACGTGGGTGTGGATCCTGCTCTCGATCGCGATTGTGACGATTCTGAACATCGTCGGCATCGTCTCGGTGTCGTGGGCCAACGTCGTCATCATCGGCTTGCAGTTCCTGTTCATCGCCGTGTTCGTGGTGATGTCCATTTCCTCGATCTCCGGTACGGGGAACGTGAACCTGATGGCGCCGCTGGCCGGCGACGGCACCGTCGACGGGTTCGGCCCGGTGTTCACCGGTGCGGCGCTGCTGTGTCTGTCCTTCCTCGGCTTCGACGCGGTCTCGACGCTGTCCGAAGAAGCGAAGGACGCCAAACGCACTGTGCCCAAGGCGATCATGATCGCGACCGTGCTCTCCGGGTTCATCTACTTCGCACTGGCCTACCTGTCGCAGTTGGACTTCCCGTGCAATCAGTTCGAGGACGTCGACGCGGGTTCGGTCGACGTGATGCTCGCGGCGGGTGGACAGTTCCTGAACGTGTTCTTCACGGCGGCGTACGTCGCGGGATGCGTCGGATCGGCACTGACGTCGCAGGCGTCGGTGTCGCGAATCCTTTTCGCGATGGGCCGGGACGGGATCCTGCCGCGCAAGGTGTTCGGATACATCAACGCGCGCTTCGCCACCCCGGTGTTCGCCATCCTGGTGGTGTCGGTGATCTCGCTGCTGGCGCTGTGGATCGATCTCACGGTGTTGATCGCGCTCGTCAGTTTCGGTGCGCTGGTGGCGTTCTCGGCGGTCAACCTGTCGGTGATCAAGCACTACTTCTTCGACCAGAACGAGCGCAACGTGCTCAACAACATCGTGCTACCGCTGATCGGCTTCGGGCTGACCGTGTGGCTGTGGACCAGCCTCCCGGGTCTCGCGCTCAAGGTCGGATTGATCTGGCTGGCAATCGGATTCGTGTGGCTACTGGGCGTCACGCGCGGCTTCTCAGCGCCCGACGCCGGTGCTCGATATGAAGGAGTAGCGCCGATCACACGACGAGCGGGGCGGAGTCCCCGCCTCTAGCTGACGGTGAAGTTCCCGAACAGCACGACCGCCAGGCCGAGGGCGACGACGATGTTGACCACCGTCGCCGAGGCGAACAGCGCGATCGGCCGCCAGCCGGCTTCGCGCAGACCCTTCAGCGAGAACTCGAGCCCGATCGATACGAACGCGAAGATCAGGAACCAGGTGCGCAGATCGTTGACGGTCGCGATCTCGGCCTTGCCGTCGCTCACCCATTGCAGGTACAGGGTGCCGATGATCGACGCGGCGATGAACCCGAGCACGAACTTCGGGAACCGTTCCCAGAACTGGCCGAGCGTCGGCCTCGCCTCGTCGGCGCTGCGACGCTCGACCTTCAGCGCGAAGTACGCGGTCAGCGCGATCGCCACCACGCCGATCAGGGCGTTCTGCGTGGTCTTGACGATGGTCGCGATCTGCAGGGCGTTCTCTCCTGCGATGGCGCCGGATGCGGCGACCGCGGCCGTGGTGTCGATGTTGCCGCCGATCCAGGCGCCCGCGACCTCGTCCGACAGGCCGAACACGTCGGACAGCCACGGCAGCAGGAAGATCGACGGCAGCGCGAAGGCGATCACCAGCGATGCGGCATAGGCGAGTTGTTCCTTCTTCGCCTGTACTGCACCGGCGGCCGCGATGGCCGCGCTCACACCGCAGATCGACACCGCCGACGCGAGTAGCGCGCGCAGCTTGTCGTCGAGTCCGAGCAGGCCGCCGAGCCACCAGGTGAAGCCGAACACGATGCTGATCAGCAACAGCGCCTGGATGATGGCCGGGCCCGCGGCGGTGACGAGCACCTTCAGGTTGATGGAGGCGCCGAGCAGCACCAGGCCGGTCTTGATGAAGAACTCGGTGCGGAAACCCTTCGACAGCGCATCGCGCAGCGCGAGCTGGACAGCACGAAGTTGCCGAGCAGAGCCCAAAGCGATGGCGTAGACCGGGAATTCGATCGACTTGGCCACCTTGGCGAACGGTGTGCCCGCAGCCCAGAGCGGCACCTCCTGCTCCAGGAAGCGGGTCAGTGCGCCGAGGGCGATGACGACGAGCACCCCGGCGATCGCGTAACCGATTCCACGCGAGCCGGTTTCGGCGCGATCCGGCGACTCCTGATTCGGTGGTCTGTTCGGTCACGGGATCACGCTGCCCGGAATCGCGCCGACGAGCACCAACACCAAGAGTGTCAGGCCAACGATGACCGCGAGCCAGTCCTCATTCATGCGCGCAAACGGTACTTACGATCGGTCACCCGCCGGGAACGGTTGCGATCAGCGCGAATACAAAGCTACGAACGGACAGCCACTTGGCTCAACAATCGCGTCAGCCAGGCGGGCGAGAACTCGGTGACTGCATCGCCAGACGCCTTGGTCTGTGTTTCCGACGGGAAGTGCACCTGATGGATTGCGCGGCGCAGCTCGGAGTGGCTCGACCGCCGCGACGATGGCGTCGGCGACGTCCTGCGCGGTCAACCGGATGCCAAGCGAATCGGTCGTGGCGGTCTTGATGTGATCGGTCATCGCGGTCTGCACGTAGAGCGGCCACATCGTCGATGACGCGGATGCCGTAGCGGCTCCATTCGATGTTCGAGCGCCTCGGTGATGCCGCGGACGAAGAACTTCGTCGCGCTGTAGATCGGCGAGCTCGGCCTGGCCGTAGATGGCCGACGCCGACGCGAGGTTGACGACGACGGATTTCGGGGTCGACTCGCAGGTAGGGGAACGCGGCGTGCAGCCCGTTGACGACGCCCTTGGTGTTGACGTCGATCACCTTGAGGTGGGCGGCAGAGTCGATGTCCTCGAATCGCCCGGCCAGCAGGATGCCCGCGTTGTTGATCATCACGTCGAGCCGGTCGCCTGCCGCCTTCGCGAATTCGCCGACTCGCTGCGCCATCTCGTCGGGATCGGTGACGTCGAGATGTCCGGTGACAGCCGTGCCGCCGAGCCCGACGATCTCGTCGGCCAGCGTCTTCAGTCCTTCCTCGTCGATGTCGTAACCGCCGACGGTGAATCCGTTGCGGGCGAAGTTGAGCGCGGTGGCTCGGCCGATTCCTGCGGCTGCGCCGGTGATGAAGACGGTCTTGTTGACGGGCATACGTCAGGATCGCATTGTCGCCAAGTTATTCCACAGGTTCTTCAAGCTGTCCGTGCCGCCGAACAGCGTCGTGAAGTGGGTGGAGTCGATGAGCACGATGTCGCCCGCCCGTTGGCCGGTCGGCGGCATCCAGATCAGTGCGTTGAACTCCGTGTTGCCGGCCTCGGTGAACGGATGCGGCCGGTTCGGGTCGACGCGCTGGCGGCCGAGCACCTGCAGGTCCTTGCCCTCGGGCGCGGTGAGCTCGTAGTGCGGGAGGTGCGGGTGGAAGTTGAACGTGGTGACGTTGTCGAGCAGGCGCTCGGTGTCCAGGTCGCGGATCGCGGTCAGCGGTGCGATCTCCTTGGTGCCCTCGACGACTGCGGGCCGCAGCCCCCAGGTGTTGTGTACCGGCACGTCGAGCGCCTTCATCAACGACCGGGTGTACTGGCCGAAGCGTTGCTGCCGCGGCACGAGGCGGTCGCCGTGGTGCTCGGTACTCGACCTGACGCTGGGCGTAGTCGTCGGTGAACCCGACATCGTGATGTGGCGCGAGCAGCAGGCAGGTGCCCTCCCTCTTGAGCCACTCGGTGATCGCCGCGATCTCGTCGGCAGAGGCTTCCTGTTCGGAGAGCAGATGGTCGAGACCGAACACCATCAGCGTGTCGGTGTCGGCCAGGATTCGCTCGTCGATCGGCAACTTGTAGCCGGCCTGGTCGATGCGCTGGAAGACGGCGACCGGATGGCCGGTGGCTTCGCCCGCCAGTTCCTGAAACGAGAGCGTGGACCGGTGGAACAGTTCCAGTGTTCCGGCGATGCCCTGCAGAAAATTCGAGGCGTCGTACTCCGGGGTTTCATAGGCGGGCCACGCGACATTGCGGACCTCGGTGATGGTGGAGAACCGGTTCTCGATGACCGCCGGATCCCGTTGCGACTCCCAGGGATAGCTCCACGTCCAGTAGATGCTGATGCGGCGCCCGCCGGTATGCGGCCTGGCGATATGGCTTTGGTTGTAGGTGCGTGCACGCATGGTGGTCCTTCAGTTGCCGAGCGACGCCAGGTAGCGCATCGCATTCATGCCGGGGAGGAAGAAGTACGCGCCACCCTTGAGGGTGGTGAACGCCGGAATTCCTTTGTGCACCTTGCGGATCGGACGCTTGGGGACCGTGAAGTCCATCGTGCTGTCCTGGGTGCCGCAGATCGGGTCGTGCTCGTTGCCGAGTTCGTGGAATGCCCTGTCGTTGATCCACACGTTCTGCGCGAACTCGAACTGACGCACCAGGTCGGCGCAGATGATGAAGGCGGCAATGCCACGGTCTACTCCGTCGTCGGGCGCGCCCTCCGGCAGGGCAGGCCCGTACGTGGCGCCGCGGCGGATCATGCGCCGTCGGTTCATGTAGTGCGCAGTGTCGCGCGGATTCAACCGGCGGGCATGGGAGCCGAGCGGGCAGGCGTAGCCGAGCGGGTCCATCTCCTTGTAGTTGAAGTCGTTGTTGCGCATCGGATCTGCACCGAGTTCGGGATCGTCCTTCTCCGGTGCCAGCACCAGCGGCGCGCCGCTGCGCCAGCGTCCCATGAACTTCGCCGCAAGCAATTCCTCGTCGTCCGGTGTCTCGGCGTGGTCGCGCAGGTAGTCGCGGAACAGCGCAACGTGTTCCTGTAGCCGGCGGTAGGCCATGTAGCTGCCGTTGCGCGACAGCACCTCAGGCCCAGGGAGATTCGCCACCGGCCCGTTCTCGTCGGGGTAGCCCAGGATGAACTCGCCCGGTTCCAGTGCCGCTCCAGAACCGGGTGTCGGCTCCTCGCCGGAGCCCTTCATCACCGGCTGCGACAGCCGGTCCCGAAACCCGAAGTGGTCGTGGGCGTAGTTGAACGGCGGGGTCGCGTTGAGGTCGAGAAACGAGATGCTGCGCACCCCGTCCGTGCGGGCCAGCAACCTGTCGTGCTCCTCGATGGATCGCGCGCACTGTTCGTCGGTGCGCGAGAACAGGATCGCGATCGCGTGCACGTCGTGGCCGGCAAGGCCGCCGACCCAATGTTGCGGCGCACAGGTACCGGTGTCGCCGAGAATGTCGGCCCGCGACGCCATGCCTGCGCGGAACTCTTCCGGGAACGTCTGCAGCGACTCGTCGGGCACACCGAGCGCCTGTAGCCCATTCCAGGTGAACGCCAACGTGACCCATCGGTCCGACTCGTCCAACGTGTCGACGGCGTCGGCGGCGGACTGCGTCTTGTCCAACAGTTCGGTGAGCCACGCCCGACCACCCTCAGGAGTGTCGAACGACAGGAACTCGTAGCGGCCGGTGATGGCCGGCGTGCGGGTCAGCAGGATGTGCTGAATATCGTCGAGTTCGAGCACCGGCGCGGGTTACTGCATCTGGTCGAGCATGTCCGAGAAGGCCGCCTTCAGCCGCAACGCCTTCTTGATCTCGTCGGCGCTGACATACGGATATTCGCCGTATTCGAGGAAGCTGGGCACCTGGTGGTCCCGGACAAACTTGATGAATGCATCCGGGTTCTCTTTCCAGTCCTCTGGAAATCCCTCGAGGTTCGTGAACACCGTCGTGATGCCGGTTTGGCTGAACAGCTGCACCGCATCCTCTGTGTATTTGTCGAAGTCGGTATCGAAGATGCCCTGGTACTGGAAGTGCAGACCCGACCCGACATCGAACAGCACCCAGCGCAGATAGTGCAGCCGCAGTGGCGCGAGGACGTCGGGACTGCCCTTGATCGCCTCTTCGATCTGTTTTCCATACGCTCGGACGGTCTCCTCGCGGCCCTCCTTGACCTTGGCGATGATCGAGAAACCATGGCAGGCAGGCGTCCTCGGAAAGACGGGGCCGTACCGTCCGCGTTCGACTTCGAAGTAGCCCTCCTTGGGAATGGCCATCGCCGCCGGTTTCGTCCAGTCATGATCAGCCGTCATTTTCCGCCCCTTGGTCGGACCCGATAGAGCGGACCGTACGCCGGTGTCGTGGCCGTCATCTCTGTTTAGCGAAAATGCTGTTCACATGTCCATGACGCGAACGACCTCAGACAAATCATTATCTAGTCTGGCAAAATTGTTTGCCCCACTACAGAAATCGAGATCTGTGATGGATATGTTCGGACAAACACAATTGACGGACTGTCCACATAAATTGCCATTCCTACCACGTGCCCCTGATCACCGTGCAACGCTCCGGATATATGGGCCGCCTGGCCCTACCAACACTGCAGAGAGGGAGCAGCCGTGAGATCAACACAGCGCTACCTGATAGTGGGGCTCGCCCTGGCGGCAATGCCCGTCGGCGTGACTGTCGCGTCGCCGGCGTCGGCGGACTGCACCAGCGCCGGGGCAGCCACCGTGTGCGCCCAGGGCTACTGTCCGCGGTGGTGGTCCGAACGCCCCGATCGCAGGCCCGGCCTACCCCAGCTATTGCTCCGACCCCTGGTATTGCGACGACGGCTGGGACATGGACGTGATCATCGGACGGCCTGGCGGTCCTGGCGGTCCTGGCGGTCCCGGCGGTCCCGGCGGCGGAGGTGGTATCGGTCCACGTCGCTGAGCATTCCCACCATGTCCGTAAACCACTTGTCAAAGGAGCCACCATGTTCTTCCGTAGCGTGATTAGCGCCGGCATGATCGCCGGCTCGATGCTCGTTGGTACCGCCGCAACCGCGGCCGCAGATCCTCCGAACTGCACCGCCGCCGACCTCGCCGGCGTCATGGCCGGCGTTAACGCAGGGACGTCAGGCGTACCTGTTTACGCCATCCCGACGTGAACGCCTTCTTCACCGGCCTCAAGGGCAAGTCCAGGGACGAGATGGCCACGGAAATCGCAGCGTACGCCGATGCAAACCCACAGGTGCGAGATGAGCTACGGGCTGTCAGGCAGCCCGGCACCGACTTCCGTGACCGCTGCGACGCGCCTGTCCCCGACGGGCCGATGGGCTAGACGTCGAGCCCTGACGTCACATCACGACCATCAGAACGCCGAGGCCGATCATCGTTGCGGCGATCAGTGCGTCGAGAATGCGCCACGTGACCGGCTTGGAGAACAGCCCCGCCAGGCGCGTCGCCCCGAAACCGAGGCTGACGAACCAGACCGCGCTCGCGGTGACGGCGCCGACGCCGAACAGCCAGCGGCCCTCCTGGTGCTCGTTGGCCAGCGCACCCAACAGCACGACGGTGTCGAGGTAGACGTGCGGGTTGAGGAAGGTCAACGCCGCGGCTGTGACGAGAACCTCGGCCAGCCGGGCCGGCGCGGAATCCGATGGCTTCAGTGCCGACGGCCGCCAGGCGCGCCGCGCGGCCAGCAGCCCGTAGCAGAACAGGAACAGGGCGCCGCCGAACTTGGCGACGTTCACCGCGCCCGGATGCGCGTTGATGAGAGCGCCGACGCCCGCAATGCCCGCGGCGATCAGCGCGATGTCGGAGACGGTGCACAGCGCGACCACGGGCAGCACATGCTCACGTCGGATGCCCTGACGCAGCACGAACGCGTTCTGCGCCCCGATCGCGGCGATCAGGGTGAACGAGGCCAGGAAGCCGACGAGCAGGGGCGAGTTCATGCCCTAGACGCTAGGCAACCAGCGGGGATCAGTACAGCTAATGATTCTACATATGCATTAGCATCTCTAATGTGCAGGTCGACGGTCAGCAGCTTGCAGCGTTCGCCGCGGTGATCGAGCACGGCAGCTTCGACGCCGCCGCGGCCCGGTTGCACGTCACGCCGTCGGCGGTCAGCCAGCGGATCAAGGCGCTCGAGCAGCGCGTCGGCCAGGTACTCGTTCGGCGTGAAAAGCCCTGTGTGGCAACGCCTGCCGGGATTCCGCTGTTGCGGCTGGCGGCACAGACGGCGATGTTGGAGTCCGAAGCACTGGCTGAGATGGGCGGAAGCGAGGGTGCGTCGCCGCGAATCGCAGTGGCGGTCAACGCCGATTCGATGTCGACGTGGTTCACCGGCGTGTTCGCCGCGGTCGGTCGACGTGTTGTTCGATGTGCGGATCGAGGATCAGGATCACTCGGCGCGTCTACTGCGCGAGGGGGTGGTGATGGGGGCGGTGACCACTGAGCGCACACCTGTGGCCGGCTGCCGGGTGCAGCCGCTGGGCGTTGTGCGGTACATCCCGGTGGCCAGCCCGTCATACGTCAAGATCCATCTGCCGGAAGGGTTTACTGCACAGGCGGTGTCGGCGGCACCGTCGCTGGCGTGGAATCGTGACGATGCGCTGCAGGACTGAATTGGTGCGCAAGGCGTTTCGCCGTCAGATCGCCCGGCCGCAGCACTTTGTACCGACCGCGGAGGGATTCGGGGCGGCGGTGCGTGCAGGGCTGGGTTGGGGGATGTTCCCGGACAGCCTCGCCGGACCGCGCCTGCGCGACGGCTCGTTTGTGCGGGTGTCCGACGTGCACCTCGACGTGCCGCTGTATTGGCAGTGCTGGAAGCTCGACAGCCCGTTGATCGAAGCGATCACCGATGTGGTGCGTTCGGCTGCCATCGGCCTTCTTCGGCGGCAGAAGTAACCCAGACGCGCGCAACCTTGCACGCGGCTCAGAGGATTTGTTCGAGCAGCTTCTTGAGTTCCTTTTGCTGTGCGGTGGTGAGGCGTTCCAGGCGTTTGCTGAACGCGTCCGACAGGAGTGCGAGTCCGTCGTCGGTTGCTCGACGCCCGGTCGGGGTGAGCTGGAGGCGATGGCGCCGCAAATCGGCAGGGTCGATGTCGCGGCGCACGAACCCCGCGGCCTCAAGCCGTTTCAGATAGACCGTCACCGTCGCCTTGGGCATGCTCATCGTCGTCGCGAGCTCGGCGGGGTAGGGATGCTCGTCGATCTCCGCGAGCAGGAACAGCTCCTTGGAGTCGACCCCCAACGCGGTGATGTCGGCTTCGACGGAAGAGACCACCGACAACAACAAGCGGTAGTTCAGCGACCAGATCTTGGCCGCATCGACCCGAGTCATCGACGTTGCACTCCCTGTCGTTCAGAGATAAACTAGTTCAAAATTGTACAAACACATAAATGAACAATCTATCAGAGAGGGGCCGTTTCATGCCTCTGGACCACTACGTGACACTCGGTCGGTCTGGACTGCGCGTCAGCCCACTGTGTCTAGGGGCGATGACGTTCGGCGAAGACCTCGGCTGGGGCTCAAGTGTGGAGGAGTCCCAACAGATCATCGACCGGTTCGTCGACCTTGGCGGCAACTTCATCGACACCGCCAACTTTTACACCAGGAGCCACTCCGAGAAGATCATTGGCGACCACATAGGGCGCAACCCCGCGCGCCGCGACCGCTTAGCGATCGCCACCAAGTTCAGCGGCAACCTCTATCCAGGTGACCCCAACGGCGGCGGGTCGGGCCGCAAATCGCTCATCAATGCCTGCGAGAACTCGCTGCGGCGCCTGCAAACCGACTACATCGACCTTTACTGGCTGCACATCTGGGACGCCAACACCCCCATCGAGGAGACCATGGCCGCGCTCGACGACCTCGTTCGAGCCGGCAAGGTGCGCTACCTCGGCGTGTCGGACACCCCGGCGTGGAAGATCGCCGAAGCCAACCTCATCGCCCGTTTCCGCGGCTGGTCGTCGTTCATCGGGCTGCAGATCGAATACTCGTTGCTCCAACGCACAGTCGAACAGGAACTGGTTCCGATGGCCCGCGAATTCGGGCTCGGGATCACGCCCTGGTCACCGCTCGGTGGCGGTGCGCTCAGCGGCAAGTACACGCGGAGCAACGCCGGCCAACACAAGGCCGATCGTGCCGCGTTGGTGGAGGGGTTCCTCAACGACGAGACCTACGCGGTTGTCGACGAGCTCGAGACCATCGCCAAAGAGCACGAGACCACGGTCGCCAGCGTGGCGCTGGCCTGGCTCCATGCGCAGCCGGGCGTGACGTCGATCATCATTGGGGCGCGCCGGCTCTCGCAATTCGAGGACAACATCCGCGCCCTCGATGTGAAGCTCACCGCCGAGGAACTCGCCCGGCTCAACGCAATCACCGAGCCGACTCTCGGATTCCCGCAGAGCATGCTGCCAATGGCCCCGGGCATCACCAACGGCGGAACAACGGTCAACGGTGTCTCCGCGCCAGTCTCCGACTACGTGATGCCCCAAGGCAGCCAGCCCTACTGAAACCAACGGCTACAGCAGGCGCAGCCCGCTCACATAGTGAGGACCATTCTGTACCGGGCGTGTCCCGCTTCCATCGCAGCGTAGGCCCGCGGCGCTTCTTCGAGGGGCTGCTCGTCGGCTTGGGCTCGGATGCGGTTGAGGACCGCGAAATTCATGGTTTCTTCGATATCTGCGGCCGTTCCGGCCGGGTGTCCGGCAATGGTGAGCGCCGGGACGATGAGTTGCACGGGACTGATGGCCAACGGCTGGTCGGACACACCAATGACGACCAGTTCTCCGCGTGGTTTCAGGCCGCCGATCGCTTCGGCGATCGCTGTCGAGTTGGCCGCGGTCGCCAGGACGACCGCTACGCCCCCAAGACGTCGTAGCGTTTCGCTGACGTCGACAGCGGTGGAATCGATGTAATGGTGTGCGCCAAACCGATGCGCGTCGGCCGCCTTCTCGGACCCTCGGGCGATCGCAATGGTTTCGAATCCCATTGCGCGAGAGAACTGCACACCGAGATGACCGAGGCCGCCTAGTCCGACGATGGCCACACGGTCACCCGCGACAGCGTTGGTGACACGTAGGCCGTGGTAAGTGGTGACACCGGCGCACCCCATCGGAGCCGCTTCGGCAAGGGACAGCCCTTCGGGGATCCGTGCAAGTGCAGTGGCGGGAGCGGTGACGGATTGCGCGTAGCCGCCGGGATAGTGCCAGCTGGGCACTTGGCCGTTTTCGCAGTGAATGAACAAGCCTTTGCGGCATGGCTCGCAGTGGTTGCAGTTACCCCCGAACCAGCCGACGGCGACACGGTCACCGACACTGAATCCTTCGACGCCGTCACCGAGTTCGGCGATGGTGCCGGCGATTTCGTGCCCGGGCGTCAACGGCCAAGTCATGTTCGCAAATCCGCCGTTGACGAACTCGCGGTCGGTTCCGCAGATGCCGCAGGCGTGCACCGCGATGCGGACATGATCGGGCGGCGGTGGACACGTCTCGACGTCGACCAATTGCAGTGGTCCGTGAGCAGTGTCAACGTGAACGGCGCGGTGTGTGGCCATGATTCGGTCTCCTGTTGTCAGCCCCGGGAAGTTCGTTCAGCTGCAGTGGATCGCGGCCGGTGAAGGCGATGAGCTGGTCGAGTGCGTCGGCGTCGGCGGCCACCGGCACCGGTGGGTCGAATCCCGCGGTAGCGCGACTTTGTGGAGTGAGGGTCTGCCGTGCCAGGCCGAGGACGTGTGCGGCATGGGGGTCCGAGACGTCTAGGGGACGATGGAGAGCTACGGCGAAATCCCAGCCGTGGACGACGAGTTCGAGAGAAAGGATGCCGAGCGCAAGGTGTGCGGGCAGTGTCCGCCCGCTGAACGCAATATCGCCTGCCAATCCGCGGCGGCGCCATCCTGCCAGGATCGGTAGTGTCACATGCTGGACTCGTTGGTCGATGCAATCGCCGTTCGGCACCGTGGTCGGTATGGCAGCGGCCACACCGAGGCGCGAGATTGTGTCGATGAGATGGTCGGCGAGTGCGGCCACATCCCAGTCGCGGCAGGGCGTGGGACGGTGCAGGTCGTCGCGGCCGATCGCGTCGACTACATGGTGCACGACTGCCAATGCCTGTTCGGCACTGGCAAACTCATCCACGAGGCTGTCTCTTCGGCCGCCGGCTCGTAGGGCCGATAGTCGGTGTATCCGTGGGGACCGGGCGTGTAGTGCAGGGCGCGGTCGGAACGTTGGATCGGCGCTTGGGCGGCGAAGCGTGCCGGCAGGTCGGGGTTGGCGATGAACGTTTCGCCGAAGGCGACGAGGTCGGCCAGCCCGTCGCCAACGAGCTGGTTTCCACGGTCGCGGGTCATGCCAACGTTGGCGATCAGGGTCCCGCGGTAGCGCGGCCGGAAATGGCTGAACATGCCGTCACCCTGCAGGGTGGATAGGGGACCGCCGCTGAGGTCGGCCATCGCGCCCATCAACAACCAGTGCGCCAGCGGGTACTCGTTGAGCCGCTCGACCACGTACTCGCTTGTGGCCAGGGTGTCGGCGGTCGAGACGAACTCACCGCGTTCACCCCACGCCGGGCCGGCCTTGACGCCCACCCTGCCGATACCGATGCGCTCGCCGATGGCGTCGAGCACGTCGAACAGCAGGCGTGCTCGGTTTTCGATCGAGCCGCCGTACGCATCGGTGCGCACATTGGTGCGTGGGTTGAGGAACTGGCTGATCAGATAGTTGAATCCGGCCTGAAGTTGTACGCCGTCAAACCCGGCCCGGATCGCCTTGACCGCTGCGGCGGTGTAGTCGTAGATCGTGGCGCGAATGTCGTGTGTCGTCATAGCGCTCGGCGTCACGGTCGGCTTGTTGCCCGACGGAGTCGGCGAGTGCAGCCCGGGATTGACCGGCGACGGCGCCAATGGCGGTGTGCCCTCGAAGAAGTCGGGATGCGACGACGAGCCGGTGTGCCAGAGCTGTACGAAAATCACACCACCCTCTCGGTGTACGGCGTCCGTGACCGCCGACCAGGCCCGCACCTGGGCGTCGGTAAACAACCCCGGAACGTCGTGCCAGCCGACGGCGTCGCGACTGATCCATGTGCCCTCGGCGATTATCAACCCCGCCGAAGCACGTTGGGAGTAGTACTGCGCGTGCAACTCGGTCGGCAGCAGGTCGGGATTCGTTGCGCGGCTACGGGTCAGCGGTGCCATGACGACGCGGTTGGTGAGCGGTACTCACCCATCCGGTATGGCTGAAGCAGCGGCTGGGTCATGTCTGCAGCACTCACGAGTGGACTTTCAGGAAGGCGGCCAGATCGTCGATTGCAAGCGCGGACTCGGGTAGGCCCGCTGAGATGTAGACGGGCCACACATGGATGCCGTGCGGCCACGGCTGGAAGGTTGTATCGACTCCGGCGGTCTGCGCGGCATCGCGGATACGCGCCGCGTCGTCGAACAGGATCTCGTCCTCACCCACCTGGATCAGCAGCGGCGGCAGATCCCGCAGATCTGCGAAGACTGAGGAACAACGGGGATCCGCCGCGTCGGCACCATCGAGATACTCGGCTGCCATGGATTCCAGCAGTTCGCGAGTGACGTAGGGGTCGGCGAACTTGCGCAGCTCCAACGATGCTCCCGAGAAAGTCAGATCCGCGAAGGGCGAGATCACCGCAACGCACGAGGGCAGCGGAAGGTCCTCGTCACGGGCGGCGACCGTGACGGCGACCGCCAGGTTGCCGCCCGCGGAATCCCCGAGCACGGCGACCGACTTCGGATCGGCTCCAACGTTTCCGACGGTCCACCGGTAGGCGGTCAGACAATCCTCGAAGGCCCCGGGAAAACGGGTTTCCGGAGCCAGCCGGTAGTCGACGGCGTGCACTCTGGCATGCGCAGCGAGCGCGACGGCGCCGGCCAGCGGCAGGTACCGATCCGGTGGCGAACCGCTGACGTAGCCGCCGCCGTGGAAGTACACCACGGTGCGTTCGGGTGTCCCGACGAGTGGTTCGAGGGTGACCGCGGGGACGCCGCCGAGACTGCTTGGGTAGCTGGAGATTCCTTCCAGCGCGGCACGGCCGTCGTTGAAGTCGCGAGTGCTTGCGGTGTCGACGACGACGGGTCTGGCGCGCAGATAGTCGACGAACGCCTGCAGCTGCAGCGAAGCCGGCGCCGGTGGCGCCGCTGTGGGGAAAATGTCGCTGAACATGGGTAGGCCGCTTTGTGATTGGGTTTCGTCGGCCTCGTCCTGGATGACGTCCCAATGCTCGGCGAGCTTGCCGTCGGCGATGCGCACGACGTCGACCACTATCCAGTTGGCCGGTTGGCCGTGGCCGGAGAACCGGCCGTGCAACATGACATGGTCGCCGTCGGCGACGACGAGTTGGTGCTCGTAGCGCAATTCCGTGGGCATGGATTTGACGAGGTCGAACAGGCCAGAGCGGCCGGGTGCGATGTGGGCGCTGCGCTGGATGTAGTCCGGTGACCAGAATGCTTCAGCGCGGGAGTAGTCGCGCCGGTTGAACAACGTGTCGAACGCCTCGATCACCAGTGCCTTGTTGGCGTCTTCGGTTGCGGTCATGATGCCTTCCTGGTGTTCTTAGATCTGGCCTCGTCGATGAAGCGCTGTGCCGTCGCCAATCCGATACCGCTGCTTCCGCCGGTCACGACCGCTGTCTTGTCAGTGAGCAGTCCCATCACATCGCCTCGGCGATGAACTCGGCGACGGCCACCGGTTGGGCGATGAACACGGTGTGCGAGCCGGGGAGGGACTTGGTGGTGGCGCCCATGCGTTCGGCCATGAACCGCTGCGCATCGGGAGAGATGGAGTTGTCGTTCTCTGACACCAAGTACCAGGACGGTTTGGTCTTCCACCCGGCAGCGGTGGCGTTTTCGGTCAGGGCGGCCAGTGACAGCGGCCGTTGGGTGGCGAACATGACCTCCGCGGTGTCGACGGGCACGTCGGCGCAAAAGGTGTCGCGGAACCCATCTTTGTTGATGTAGAGGTCGGGCCCCTGCGGTGCTCCAGGTGCGTCGAATGCGGTGGCGTAGGAAGTGCTGGCAAGTAGCGACGGCGGGAACGGCTGTAGCACGCTGGCGCAACTCTCGCCGACGTCGAGGCCGAAGGCCGCCAAGTAGACCAGTCCGGCGACGTTGTCCAAGTCGGCCGACGCCTGGGTGATAACTGCGCCGCCGTACGAATGTCCGACAAGCACCACTGGGCTGTCGATCGCAAGAACGTGTGCGGCGATGGCGGCCGCATCGAAGGCCAGACCGCGCAACGGGTTCGGTGGGGCGACCACCGAGTGCCCCTCGGCCTGCAGCTCGCGGATCACTCCGCCGAAGCCGGACGCATCGGCGAAGGCACCATGAACCAGAACGACGGTGGGTGCGGGTGATGTCGTCACTCACACAAGATGGCAGTGCGTTCGGCGGCGGTCCGTCACCTATTCGGGTGAGGGACCTACGTGGTCAGGCCTGCGCGCGTAACGCTCCTCACCTGAATAGGTGAAGGATCGCCATCTCGCTGGATGCCACCTTTGATGTCAAGGCCTCTCTCTGCCCGTATACGTATCGACCTCGGAGGCGCCAGTGACGACGGCAACGAAGCAAACGTACGCAGACGCACCGACGAAGTGTGTCGGTGCCGCGAACGGTTTCGACTACACCTACCGTGACGTCGGCACCGGCACGATGCCACTGGTGCTGCTTCAGCACTTTCGCGGCAACCTCGACAGCTGGGATCCTGCGCTCATCGATGCCCTGGCGTCCCATCGCCGCGTCGTCGCGTTCGACAACATCGGAGTCGGCGGAACGAACGGAACAACTCCCAACACCATTGAGCAGATGGCCGCGGACGCCATCTCGTTTCTCGATACGATGGAGTTCGACCGAGTCGACATCCTCGGCTTCTCGATCGGCAGCTTCGTGGCACAGGAGATCGCCCTAACGCGGCCCGCGACGGTGCGCAATTTGATACTGGCCTCTTCGGCACCCATGGGCGCCGCCGGGACGCACGGTTGGGCACCATGGGTGGTCGACGCCGTCGGCAGGCTTCAACCCGACCCGGCCGGTTACTTGAAGGTGTTCTTCGCAGAGTCAGCGTCGAGTCAACTGGCCGGCCAACAGGCCTTGCAACGTATGTTCACCAGAACCAGTGGCTTCGACCAGCCAACGACCTGGCAGACCCGACAAGCACAGTACGACGCCGTGTGCGCCTGGGGCATACCGAATCACGCCCTGCTGCAACGGCTCAGCGCTATTCAGCACCGTGTGTTCATCGCCAATGGCGAGAGCGACCCCATGATCCTGCCGCACTTCTCCTACCTACTTGCCGGACTGATTCCGGGCGCGGCGGTCAAGATCTACCCCGACTCTGCTCATGGGTTCTTATTCCAGCACCACGCCGAGTTCGCCGCCGACGTAGAGCAGTTCCTTCGCAGTAACGACGTCTACAGCTCCTCGAACGGTGGTCAGATGAGTAACGTCTCTTTACAGGCCGACGTGTTCATCGGCCCTTTTCTGCCCTTCGAGCAGGGCGGTGGAACATTCGCGGCGACAACATCCACACTCGTCACCGGGTCGTCGGAAGCCGTTCTCATTGACGCACAGCACATTCGCACCGACGTGGCCGCGCTGGCCGAGTTCATCGGGCGTACCGGTAAGAAGCTGACGACGATCTACGTGACCCACGGCCACGCCGACCACTGGTATGGCGCGGGCGACTTGTTGGCCACTTTCCCCGACGCACGCGTCGTCGCGACGCCCCCGGTGGTGGAGTACATCAACCAGGCGGCAGAGGTCGAAGGGCAGCAGTGGGCGGCGATGTTCGGCGAACGGGTTCCAAGCCGACCGCCGTTCCGGAGACACTCGACGGATTGACAATCGAGCTCGAAGGACACGAATTGCAGATCGTCGAAGTCGGCCAGGGCGACATCCAGCCCAGCACGGTCGTGCACATCCCAGACCTCGATGCCGTTGTTGCCGGAGACGTGGTGTACAACCAGATCCACGCGATGCTCGGATTGAGCGGTCCCAGTGGCTGGCAGCGGTGGCTCCAGAGCCTGGATGCCATTGAGAAGCTTTCCGCCAAGATGATCGTTGCCGGCCACCGGAAACCCGAGTCCTCCGACTACGAGGCGAGCCGGATGCTGGACGAAACGCGGTCCTATATCAGTGATTTCGCCGAGGGAGCTCAGCGCCTCGACAGCGCCGACGAACTGGTTGAGCTGATGAAATCGAAGTACCCCGACTTCGGCAACCGATGGACGCTGCACTTCTCGGCGCAGTCCTGGTTCTCAAGAAAGCAGGCATGAGATATGCGGCGAGCGAAAATTCAGACCGAAGACGGCACGATCCTGCGGGCCTACCTGCACTCGCCGGGCCCGGGCGGCCATCCCGGGATCGTCATGTGTCCTGGCTTTGGTGGGGTGAAGCCCCATATCGACCCGTACGCCGCCTTGTTTGCGCAGGCGGGTTTTGCCGTGCTCAATTTCGACAATCGTGGCTGGGGCACCTCCGAGGGCGAACCGCGGCAGGAACTGGACGTGTTCAAGCACATCACCGACCTGCGCGACGCCATCACCTTCGCCGAATCGCAACCAGAGTTCGATGTCGAACAAGGATTCGGCGTGTGGGGGTCGAGCTTCTCGGGGGGACTGGCGATTGTCACCGCCGCCAATGATCCGCGGGTCCGGTGCGTGGTTGCGCAGATCCCGAACGTCAGCGGTCACCGCAATGCGGTCAAGCTGTTTGGCGCCGAGGAGCTACGCGAGATCCGCCGCAGAGCCGCAATCGACCGGCTCGCTCGGCTGGCTGGCGAGCCTCCGATGACGGTGCCGATGTTCTCCGAAGATCCCGACGAACTGTGTGCATTCCCCGGGGAGTTCCCCGAGGAGTACCGCGAGGCAATCGATTCTGGGATCTGGAACAACCAGACAACGATTCGCTCATTGGAAAACTTCATCGAGTTCGAGCCCGCGGGCTGGCTGCCCTATGTGACACCCAAGCCATTGCTGATGATCCTCGCCGAGCACGATCGATGCACCTTCACCGAGGTTCAGCGGGAGGTGTACCACGCCGCTCCGAGCCCAAGAAGCTGCTCACCTTCGACGGCGGGCACTTCGATGCTTACACAACGTTTTTCGAGCAGACCGCGCCCCCGGCTCGCGACTGGTTCGTCGAGCACCTGGGGGTGTCGTCGAACCGGCAGGCAGCTGACGGCACGGAACCCGTCAACGAATCTGTCGGCACATAAGGTAGGAGGACACATGCCACTGTGGAATGTGTATTGCACCGAAGGCACCTATTCGGCCGAGGACAAGCGCGCCTTCGCTGAAGCCATCACCGACATTTACGCCTCAGAGGCCGGGGGGCTTCCCGAGATGGCGATGCCGCGCTTTTATGTGGTGGTCGTCTTTCACGACGTGCCGAAGGATTCTCTGTTCATCGGCGGCGTCCCGCGAAACGACTTTGTGCGGTTCTCCATCGACCACATCGCGTACGCGATGCCGGTTGAATTCAGGGAGCTGCTACTGAAATTCATCAACAAGTCGATTCACCCCTTCGTTCGGGACCGCGGGCTCGACTGGGAGATTCATATCGATGACACGCCCCGAGATCAATGGACCGTTCAGGGAATGCGCCCGCCTGACTCGGGGTCAGAGGAGGAAAAGCGCTGGATCCGGGAGAACAAGCCGTCCAAGCCGACCAGTGCCGCATCGACGAACTAGACCGCACGTTCAGTCAACGTGACCGATCGACCTGGTTGGCGGTGGGCCTTTGACGCGGTCGAACGCAACGTGTCGCCGCGGGTATGGGCGCCATCGGCCTGTCGGACGAATTGGGCCTACCCGAGGCGTAATACAGCGAAGGGAACGTGCGATGACAACCCTCGATCGCTTCCGAATCGACGATCGGGTTGCGATCGTCACCGGCGCATCCAGCGGGTTGGGTGTCGCCTTCGCGGTCGCCCTCGCCGAGGCGGGAGCCGACTTATCACTCGGTGCGCGCCGAGAGGACCGCCTGGCATCCACCCGCAAACTTGTCGAGGACGCCGGCCGACGGGTCGTCACCGTGCGGACCGACGTGGCGAGTCCCGACGACTGTGGTCACCTCGTCGACGCCACCATGCGCGCCTTCGGCAAAGTCGACATATTGGTCAACAACGCCGGCATCGGCACCTCCGTACCAGCTACCCGGGAAACCCCGGAGCAATTTCGATCCGTCATCGATGTCAACCTCAACGGGTGCTACTGGATGGCTCAGGCATGTGCCAGGGTGATGCAACCCGGAAGCACCGTCGTCAACATCGCGAGCGTGCTGGGCTTGACCAGTGCCGGGATACCGCAGGCGGCGTACTCCGCGTCGAAAGCCGGGCTGATCGGTCTCACGCGCGACCTCGCCCAGCAGTGGACGGGCCGCAAGGGGATCCGTGTCAATGCGCTGGCTCCGGGCTACTTCGAGTCCGAAATGACCGACCAGTTCGAGGATGACTACATCGAGCGCACCGTTCTGCCGCGCACGCTGGAAGGCAGACTCGGAAACCCCGAAGAGCTCAGCGCGGCCCTGATTTTCTTGGCCAGCGATGCCAGCAGCTATGTCACCGGTATCACGCTGCCAGTCGACGGCGGCATGCTCGCCACCTGAATTCAGGCGATTTCACCTAGTTCACGCAGGACATTGGCGAGTTGAACGCGCGACTGAACCCCGAGTTTGGCGTAGATCGACCGCAGATGGGTACCAACCGTGTTGATCGATATGCCAAGCGATTTCGCGGTCGCTTTGTTGGTGTGTCCGTTCGCGATCAGATAAGCCACCCGGCGCTCGGCCTCGGTGAGCGACACTTTCTCGACCCGGCTGTGATCGCTGACCCACTTCGCGCGCCGGGCGCCGGCTTCTCTCATGAGTCGCTGCACTCGTGCTCGCGGCGCCAACGCGCCCATGCGGTCGTACACGTCCCATGCTGCGTCGAGATGGTCGAGCGCGGCCTCGCGTTCGCCGGCCGACAGCAACAGCCGGCCATAGCCTTCTGCCCCGGCGGCCCGCAAGACCGGTCGGGGACTGTTTTGCAGGATCCTCACCGACTCAGCCACCATGCCGCGATCGCCGCCGAGCAATCCGCGGAGATTCAACGCCAAGCCGTTGAGCGTGGCGACGTCGGGATTGCGTAGCGCACCTTCCTCGGTGAACTCGACGGTGCGCTCGGTGATATTGGTTGCGCCGCTGATCAATCCGATGCTGAATAGGACGGTCGCAAAGCACGGCCACCATGCCCAATAGCTGTGAGTGCGCTGGGACGTTTCCAGCATCTGTGACGGCATTCGCCGCCCGGCGTCGACGTCGCCCTGCTCGGTACTCAACCATCCCGATAACAGGGACATGCCGGGATGGCGAACCGCGTCGTCACCTTCGAGGCGCAACGCGGGTAACAATCGTTGTGCGGCCAACTCGGGCTCGCCGCGCAACAAGGCCACCGTTGTGCGCATAAGGATGCCTTCGATGACGTGCACCGTGGTGCCGGTTACCTGCCCAAGCTCGATGAGCAGTGCTGCGGTTTGGTCGGCCTCGCTAAGACGGCCGAGGTTGTAGTGCTGCTTGAGTTGGGCGAAAAATAGGTCGGGTAGCACCGATCCGTCCTTGGCACTGCTATCGCCGGCCGCACCGTCGAGCAGCATCTGGGCGTCGTCGTAGCGATCCAACAGCTGCAGTTCCATTATCTCCTCTGCCAGGTACGGAACTCCTGTGACCGATCGCAGCTCACGGAAATACTTCAGCGCCAGCTGATGCCGACGTTCGTTGTGGGCCGCTTCACCGGCAGCCTGCAGTGCCAAGGCGAGCGCATCATGGTCGTGTGATGCCCTCGCTTCGGCCAGGGCCGCTTCGGCGTCTGCAGTCGCTTGATCCGCGGCGAGGATCCGAGTGTGGGCCAATGCACGTGCGGCGCGGAAACGGGCGACGAGGTCGAGCCGCGTTCCCGCCCTCGCGATGGCCCGGTCGGCGCGCTCAACGAGAGCACTGGAATGGCCAGAGAGCCATAGCGGTTTGACCGTGTGTGTCTCGATCCGGCATACGACATCGGCATCATCGACAGTAGCCAGCAATACGTCTGCGACCGCGATTGTGTCGGCGGCGCGCTGGGTGCGCGACAGCGCTGAGACTGCTCGTTCACCCAGCTCGAGCCATTGCGGCTGGCCCGGGCGCAGCGTCCGGAACGCTTGCAGCGCAAGGTCGGCGGCGTCAACCGTGCTTGTGCTGATCAGTGCTTCCGCTGCGTCGAGCATGATGCGGGCGTTGGCGTCGTCGCCGACGGTGACTGCCGCGCGCGCGTGTGCGGCAGCCAACACCGGTTCACCGGTCTTGTCGACAAAGTGACGGGCGAACCGCGTATGGAGCCGGCGCCGGATGTCGGGAGCGATCAACTCATAGACCGCGTCCTTCACCAGATCGTGGCCGAAATTCAACTCGGCGCCAGTCGAATTGACCAAAGCCGACGCCACCGCTTCGTTGACCGCATTGTCAAACGCCGGGGTCACGGTCAACTCGCACAGCCCGGCCAAGTCGATGATCGACACGGGCCGGCCGGCGACTGCCGCCGCTTCGATAAGCTGCCGGGCCGCAACTGACAGACCGGTAAGTCGCTGCCGCACTGCGGATCTAAACTGCGCGGGAACGGCATCCATGCCACCGGCTCCGGTGTGCTGGGCCACCGCGTCGATGATCTGGACCGCCAGGAACGCATTGCCGCCGGCAGCGTCGAGCATGTCCGCCACGCGCGCATCGAGGTTAGGGCCGAGGCGATCCCGTGCTATCTCGGTAATGGCCGAGTCAGCCAACGGGCTGAGTCGGATGTGCTCGACGCCAACACTATCGGCGGCGCTGACTGCAAGACCGATGTCGTCGGATCGGCTGCTCAGTACCCAGACGACGGGAATGCCAACGAGCCGAGTGATCGACGCCCGCAATGCATATCGGCTGACGCGATCGGCCCACTGAACGTCGTCGACGGCGATCAACAGGCGCTGCCCATCAGCCAATCGGGCGAGGTGGCCTGCGATACGGTCGACGAGCAGCAGAGGTTCGGCGGTCAGCCCGTTGATCTCTTCGAATTCGGGCGCCGACAGCAGCGGCTGGCGGCCTGTGCGCAGGAGCCCGACCATGGGCGCCCCCGGGCAAGCCTGCTCGATCTCGTCGCACTTGCTTCGGGCGACGCGGATGTTCATGTGGGCGGCCTGGCGGCAAATTTCGGATAGCAGCGCGGTCTTTCCGACTCCGGCGTTCCCCGAGATCAGCACCACACCGCTGGCACCGTGCGCGCGCGTCCGGCGGATCACGGCGAGTGCCGTGGATAGGTCATGCTCCCGACCGCGGAGCGGGCCGTACGGCTTCATGCGGTGTCGCCGTCTACTGGTAGGAAATCAAGCAGGCGGTGCTTGCGCCGCAACCCAAGGGCCACGGGGTCGGTCCGCCTCCCCGGCTTGGGATCACCCAGTGGTGTCACGAAGACCTGATTGGGCGCTGGTAGGACCCCGCACGTCTCGCATCGCGCCAGGGGATCCAGCGATGTGCCACACGCATCGTGGGTGAACACCCTCGGCCGCCGACGGGATTGCCGTTCCCCCCAGGAGCGCAGCGCATACAACGCCGGCCACAACGCCATCCCGTCGTCGGTCAGCTCATAAAGCCAACGCCCTGAATGGCCGGGATCGGGAACCTTCATCATGACGCCGCGGTCGACGAGAGACCGCAGCCGGTTGCTCAACACCGTACGAGGCATGTCCAGATGCGCGAGAAAATCGTTGAAGCGTCGGACTCCGTAGAAGGCATCGCGCAGCACGAGCAGCGTCCAGCGCTCACCGACGATCTCGAGTGCGCGCGCCAGCGAGCAATCCTGCCTGTCGTACGAGCTCGGCAGCATAACGCCATCGAACCAGAAATCCGCAATCGGGTCCAGTGAATGGACTCATAATTCCGTCAGTGCCCCGCGGTGTAGCTATGTCGGTACTGCTGCGGCGACACACCGACCGTGCGGACGAAGTGATACCGCAGCGAGTCATACGAGCCGAACCCGGACCGCTCGGCGACGCGATCCATGGTGAGTCCGGTGGATTCGAGCAGCCGTCGTGCGCGATCGACGCGCATTCTGGTGAGCAATCCCAATGGAGTGGTGCCGAAATGCTCACGGAATTGGCGGTTCAGCGTTCGTACACTCACCGATGCATGGTTTGCGATGGCCTGCAGGTCGAGCGTGGCGAGCGCGTTCTCCTCCATCCAAGCGATCGTCGGCTGCAACGGATGGTCGGCGTCGACGGGCCCGACGTGCTCGATGTACTGCGCCTGGCCGCCGTCGCGCCAGGCGGGCACTACCACCCGCCTTGCGGTGCGAGCCGCCAGGTCGGGCCCGGCGTGCTGGCGGATCAGGTGCAGACACAAGTCCACGCCCGACGCCACTCCTGCCGACGTCAGAACGGGGCCTTCGTCGACGAATAGCACACGCGGGTCGACGTCAATCGCGGGATACCGCCGCGCCAATTCATCGGCGAACTGCCAGTGTGTGGTTGCCCGTCTGCCGTCGAGCAGGCCGGCGGCGGCCAACGTGAAGGCGCCGACGCACATGGCTGCGACGCGCGCACCGTTGTCCGCGGCGGCGCGTAACGCAGAAAGTACCTGCGGGTCAGGCTCTTCCAGGAATCGATGCGTTCCCGGCACGACCACGAGATCTGATTCCACCAAGTCGTCCATCCCGTAGGACGTGCGAATCTCGACCAGCCCCCACTCCGCGGTCGTGCTGATCGACCGGCGCTGCCCGCATACCCGGACCTCATAGGCCGGCGGCGTCAGACGGGCGCCGTCTGCGTTCGCGGCGCCAAGCTCCGCCGCGGCCAGATTTGCCATGCCGAAGATCTGACCAGGGATCATCAATTCGAACCCCATGACCTGGTCCAGCGCCAACACCGCGACAATCATCGTGGCTAGATCTTAGCGACATATGGCTATCTGGCCACTGGTAGCCCCCGGCGCCAATCCGGCATTGTTGGGCTATGTCACGACCGCCCAGTCGGATAGATCTCCCAGATTCCGACATCGCCTGCGCGGCAAAACAGCTCGTGTTCGACGTCTCGCCGCCATTTGTCGCCAATCACTGCGTGCGCAGTTATCTGTTCGCTCGTGAGCTCGCAGCGGCGAGGGGGTTGCGATGTGATGCCGACTATGACGACGAGCTGCTGTTCCTAAGCTGCGTCCTGCACGACCTCGGTGCCACCGAATACGCCAACGGCGATCAACGGTTTGAAGTTGACGGTGCCGACGCCGGGGCTCATTTCCTCCGTGACCAAGGGGTGCAAGAGGACAGGGTTACCACGGTCTGGCAGGCGATTGCGCTGCACACCAGTATCGGATTGGCGCACAAGTTCGGTTCGGTACAAGCGATCGCCCAGATGGGCATCGGAGCTGACATCGTCGGCGCTGATAAACAGATGCTCCCGCCGGGGTTGGCCGATCGGGTGCATACGGCGTGGCCACGCCACGACGTCGGCTACGCGCTGGCCGATGTCATTGCGCGTCAAGTAGAGACAAACCCGGCAAAGGGGCCTGCGCTGACCTTTCCCGGCCACTTACATGAGCTGATGTACCGACCGACTGCGCCGGTGACGTGGTTCGATGTCGTACGCTCCGCCGGTTGGAATGACCAACCGCCCGCACACCGCATATCCGAGGGGGTACCGCCAGACCTGGAACCGCGACGATGCTCTGCAGGACCTGTTGATACGTAAGGTCTTCCGTCGCAGCGTGAGACGGCCCGTTCATTTCGTGCCCACCGCGGAGGGGTTCGGCCCCGCAGTTCGGGCCGGGCTGGGTTGGGGCATGTTCCCGGACCGCCTGGCCGCCCCGTACCTGGCGGACGGCTCGTTCGTCCGGATATCCGATGTGCACCTGGATGTGCCGCTGTTCTGGCTGGCTGGAAGCTCGACGGCCCGCTGATCGACACCGTCACCGGCGCGGTCCGCGCAGCGGCTTCCAAGCCTCGGCTGGATGGCTGATCCGGTTCTTCTCGCGGAATCGAGACGCGAGGACCGTGGAATGAGACGATGTCGCTGAAACACTAATGTTGCGGGCTCTCCCGATGGGCGGCAGGAGAACACGATAGGTACACATAGGCGCTTGGCGGCGGGGCTGTGGGTGCTATCCCTAGTCCTGCTCTTCGGCGGGTTCGGGGAGCCGGTCGCGACCGCCGACACAGAACCGGACGGCTCGATCAGCAACACCCAGGGTGTTGGTGACCAGGGCGCGGACGCCGTCACGACGCAGCACCGAGCCGACCGAAAGCACACCCGCGACGGGCATTGTGGACACGATTCCCGAGCTCATCGCGGCGTCGGGGGCCGAGCCGCAGTCGACACCCGAGGCCCGGGAAACCCAGCAGGAATCCGCCGGACTGGCTGGACCGATGGCCCTAGGCGTGTCGACTGACGCGGCGACGACCGGAGCCGCGGCTGTCGACGATGGCAACAAGGGGTCCGACTCGGTGGCGGCGACCGCGGCACAACAAACGAACGAGGCGGCGGCCGTCGTCTCGTCTTCGCCGGTCACGGAGCCCGCGCCGGCGCCGGAAGCCGCCCCGGCGCCGGAAGCCCCGAGCGCCGATGTGATCGCGCCGGCCGACGGTCCTCCCGCGGAGGACCCGACGGTGACCCAGCCCGTCACGAACGAGGTGGCATCGGTCGATGATCCGGGCGCGTCGGTGCAGGCCGAGGCCGCCCCGCTGGTAGGTGGTGCCGCAGCGGCGACCGACGTCATCACGGCCCTGACGTACTTTTTCATCGCGCTGACCAATGACAATGCCCTGCTGATCAATATCCCGCGTGATCTTCTGTCGTTGCTCGGCTTCCCCCCGGTGAGCGGTGGGGTGGCCGCCTCCTCGTTGCCTGCCGGTGGAATCGGCGGAAGCCTGATGGCAGGTGCGTTGCACCCGGCCACGAGTTCGCAGCTGGCGTCATCTCGGGCTGTTCCGGCGGGCTGGCCCGGGATGCTCATCGCTCCGGGCGATTCGGCCGCATTGTCATCTGCGGGTGTCGTCGGACATCCGACTCCCAGGGGCGTCAGCGCAAGTGCGTGTGGCTGAACAACACTCGGTTGGACTCAAGGCGGAGCTGGCGGACGGGATCGTTCCGGAGCAGGTACGGTCAGTTCTCCAATACACCGTTGATGCCGTCCTTGCCCCGCTGTCCTTGTTGGCGCTGGCGGCACTGGCTTCGCCGGGCGTCGCCGGCCTCGTGCTTCTTGGTGGCGTCGGGATGTTCGTCGGGTATCGCCAGGCCAGGGCAGCTTCGATACTGCGGGCAGTGGGGATCGCCCGCTTCGTGAAAGCAGGGCCGTTGGGCGTCGTCAGGTCAGGTGGCCTGGTCGCGCTGCATGCGCGCCCGGCACCCGCACACCGCCGACAGCCACCCCGGACGCCAGAGCTTCTCGAGTCTGTCGCCTGAGCAGGCGACATTTCAGACCAAACATTTGTCCCGCGGGGATTGTTTAACCAGGGCTGCGTAAATTAGGTTCGCGTAGTTGGAGAATTAGATTCTATCGGCGGAGGACAGATGGCTGGACGGCTCGAGGGCAAGGTCGCTTTCATCACGGGTGGAGCCCGAGGTCAGGGACGCGCGCACGCGCTCGCAATGGCCAAAGAAGGCGCAGACATCATCGTCATCGACATCTGCCGGAACATCGACTCGAACCCGTATCCGCTCGCCACGCCCGATGACCTGGCCGAGGTCGAGCGGTCGGTAAAGGAACTCGGCCGCCGCGTGTTCGCCAGGGTCGCCGACGTCCGCGAGCGCCACGAGCTGCGCGACGCGCTCGAGGCGGGTGTCGCCGACCTCGGCAAGCTCGACATCGTCGTCGCCAACGCGGGCATCCTGCCGATGGCATTCGGAAAAGAGTTCGATCCGATGCATTTCGTCGACGCCACCGACGTCGACCTATTGGGCGTGATGAACACCGTTGCCGTCGCGCTGCCCCACCTGCCCAACGGCGCTTCGGTCATCATCACCGGTTCGACCGCGGGCATGATCAAGGGCACCAGCGACAACCCGATGATGGGCCCGGGCGGTGCCGGCTACGGCTGGAGCAAGCGCGTTCTGATCGACTACGTCGACCACCTCTGTCTTCAGGTGGCGCCCAAGATGATTCGGGTCAACGCCATGCACCCCACCAATGTCAACACCCACCTGCTGCAGAACGACGGCATCTACAGCGTGTTCCGGCCCGACATGATGGCAGAAGGCAAGAAACCGACCCGCGAGGACGCCGAACCGGCCTTCACCTACTTCAATGCCATGCCGATCCCCTACGTCGAGCCCGAGGACATCGCCAACCTGGGCGTGTTCCTCGCCAGCGAGGAGAGCCGCTACATCACCGGGCAACACATCCGTGTCGATGCCGGTTCGATGCTCAAGTGGCCCAACGGACCTGGCGGCTAACGGTCAGGCCACGCTGGTCGCGATCTCCTTCGCGGTCATAGAAGTCGGCGACGACGACTTCGAGGGCTTCCTGACCGCCGATCTGGTCATAGATGCTTGTCATGCGCGCCAGTGAACGCCGACGCGATTGCGTCACCATTTCTACGGGTTGCGGGGCCGGAAATTCGAGTTCACAGGGCGGACGGCCGCCGTGTGAGGGTTCCGCTCAGGAGTTGCGGATCCTGGAGATGAGCTTGTCCTTGCTGAGCTTCGAGTAGCCCGACAGGCCGATCTCTTTCGCCCGCTTCTTCAGGTCGGTCACGGTCCAGTCGTCATAGGAACCGGACTTGCCGCCCTTCTTGCCGACCGCCGACTTGCCGCGGGCCGCTACGGCGTTGGCGATGCGGGCGGACTTCTGCTTGGAGTTGCCTTCCGTGCGCAGGTCCTCGTACAGCTTCTCGTTCTTGATCGATGGGTTTGGCATACCGACGCCTCCTTCCTCCACCTCTAGGAAGTGCCCTCTCGGGTTGGTTCGCAAACGAGCTGTCGCGGGCTGCAGCATCTCGAAGCGCGCGGCGGGTGGGAATTCCTCGGCATCCATCCCGGACTGCCGCACGATGAAATTCAGTGCGGTGATCTGCATTTCGCGCCACTCGCGGGCCACGTGCGTTCGGGCACCTTCGGCGTCAACCAGGGCTACATCATGGACCCCGTCGCGCCATCACGCCTCCTTGAAATAGTGCCCCGCGTCGAGGTCGTCGAGCAGCCCGGCTTGGGTGGGTTGCCAGCCGAGGAGTTCCCGCGTTCGGTCGCTCGTCGCAGGGGCGTCGACCGAGAAAAGGGGGCCGATCCAGCCGAAGTGGTCGTATGCCGCGTCCGGCGCGACGGAAGTGACGGACAAGCCGAGGTGCTTGCCGATGGTTTCGGCGATCGCGCGCACCGGAACACCGTCGTCATCGGTCGCCTGCAGGATCGACCCGGCAGGCGCGGACTCCACGGCGAGCCGGAAAGCCCGCGCGGCATCGAGGCGGTGCACGGCAGGCCAGCGGTTCGCCCCGGCACCGGGGTACGCCGAAACGCCCTTCTCGCGGGCTACCTCGATCAGGCGTGGGACGAAGCCGTGGTCGCCCTCGCCGTGCACGCTCGGCGGCAACCGCAGCACCGCCGCGCGCACGCCGCGGTCGGCGAACGCCAACACGGCCTGCTCCGAGAAGCGCGGAAGGTCCGGCGGGGCCGCCTGCTTCTCGGTGAGGGTATGGCCCGGCAGAAGCCACAGGATCCCACCGGCGACGACAAGCGGCCGGTCTGAGCCCGCGAAGGTGTCGCCGAGTGTCTCGATTGCCTTTCGGTCCAGTTCGGCGGCGGTCGAGAAATCGTTGAAGTCATGGACGAACGCCAGATGAATTGCGCCGTCGGATGTTTCGGCCGCCCGGCGCAGGCTGTCCACGTCGTCGAGGCTGCCGCGGTGCACCTCGGCGCCTGCGTCCGCGACCGCCTGCGCTGACGAGTCGGACCGAGCGAGCCCGACGACTTGATGGCCCGCTCCGATGAGCTCGGCCACGACGGCCGAACCGATGAACCCGGACGCTCCGGTGACGAAGATACGCATGGTTACCACCTCTGTTGCGATGTCAGTTGCTGTCATCAGAGTAACGCTGATGGCAGTCGCTGTCATTCCCGTAAGATTCGTCCATGAGTCGGTGGGAGCCCAACGCTCGAGGTCGCCTGGAGGAGGCGGCGCTCGATCTCTACACCGAACTCGGATTCGACGAGACGACGGTCGCCGAGATCGCCGAGCGTGCGGGCCTCACCGAGCGGACCTTCTTCCGGCACTTCACCGACAAACGCGAAGTGCTGTTCGGCGGGCAGGATGCCCTGCTGGAACTCTTCGTCGGCACCGTCGTCGATGCCCCCGATTCGATGTCCCCGATGGATGCAGTCGGTGCTGCGCTGAAGGCCGCCGGACCCGTCTTCGAGGGCCGCCACAAGCATGCCCGGCGGCGGCAGGCCGTCATCGCGGCCAATCCGCGTTTGCAGGAGCGAGAGCTGATCAAGCTCTCGGCGATCGCGGCGGCGCTCGCCGACGGGTTGGGCCGCCGGGGCGTCACCGCCTCAGCGGCAAAGCTGACCGCCGAGGCAGGCGTCGCGGTGTTCAAGGTTGCCTTCGAGCGGTGGATCAGCGATGGCCGACGAGATCAGCTGCCACACTTCATCCAAGAGTCGCTCGACGAACTGAAGGCGATAGCCGCAGGCGGCTGATCGGTCTGACTTCGGTATCGAGCAGCTAACGATTCCGTGTACAGCGGTGTCGGCACGCGCCTGCCGCCCGCGACCGTGGTCCGCTTGATCGGCGATGTCCACCTCAAAGCCCGGTGTGCTCGCGGTCGTTTCGGCGGCTGCGGCAATGCTCGTTGTCGCGCTGCCGTCGGCTTCGGCAGCACCCGCGACGGACGGCGAGGGCTACGTCGACTCCACGGCGCGGTGCGCTGCGCCCAATACGGTCGTTGTCTTCGGCAGCACGGACAACTCCCGCGTGGCGATCTGTAGGTCGCCCGACGGAAAGTACGAGTACCGCGGTGTACGCGTCAGCGACGGCGCCACGTTGATCGTGCCCGCTCAGGAGTCGACGGACGGCGCGTTCGTCGCCGACAACAACGGAATCGGCTACCTGGTGACGGCCAAGTCACTCGTGGTCAGCGAGGGCAACAAGGTGATCCGCGAGGAACCGATGGTGGACTTCCACGGCCTGCAAGCGCCGGCTCCCGCCCAGGCGGAGGCAACACCGACGTCGACGACGCCGTTGCCGCCACCGCTGCCTGCCGAAGAGGGTCACGCCGGCTGAACCGCGAACCACCGTTCCGGAGGTCGTCCGGACAGCGCCGATGTCAACTGCTTGGCCGCTGTTCGGACGGCGCGCACCAGCTCCGTTGCGGGCACGTGAGAACCCTGCTGCCGCAGCGTCACGCTGAACGCCGCGCACGGATGACCGGTGTGGTCGAAGGCGCAAGCCGCCACCGACTGCAGTCCGGGGGTGATGAGTCCGACCTCTTCGGCCCAGCCCTGCTGCCGCTCGGTCTGCAACAGCCGACGCAGCTCCGGCAGAGAAGTGGGGCCTTCTCCCGTTCGGTTGACGAACGCACGGGTCGACGGAAACAACGCACGCACCTGGGCGGCGGGCAGATGCGCAAGCATGGCGCGTCCGCTTGCGGTCAGGTGTGCGGGCATGCGCACGCCGATCCCGGTGAGCGTGACGGCCATGTGTGCCGCCGTCGGATGCTCGCGAAGGAGATACAGGGTCTCCGCGCCGTGCAGGATCCCGAGGTGGGCGGTCTCGTGCACCTGGGCGACGAGTTGCTTCAGCACCGGGCGTGCCCACATCTCCAGTGGACCGTGCCGCAGGTAGGCCGAACCCACCTCGAACGCCGACACCCCGAGGCCGTAGGTGCGTTGGTCCGGCAGGTGCACGACGAACCCGCGCTCGGTGAGCACCTCGAGCAGGTGATAGGCCGACGAGCGCGGCATGTCGAGATCGCGCATGATCGCCGCGCCGGAAACCGGGCCCGATCGTCCGGCCAGGTACAGCAGGACGTCGAGCGCCCGTCCCACCGCGGGCGATGTGCTGGACATGGGGCACCTCCTGGCAGATGTCTCGGATACGAGACGTTAGTCGGTTTTGGGGTCTGGAAGCAATGGGCGGTGATCGGGTGTGCTGAAGCCATGACTTCTGTAACCGAGCCACACACGGTCCGCGCCCCGCGCGGCACGACCATCTCCTGCAAGGGATGGCAGCAGGAAGCGGCGCTACGCATGCTGATGAACAACCTCGATCCCGAGGTCGCCGAGCATCCGGAGGATCTCGTCGTCTACGGCGGCACCGGTCGCGCAGCTCGCAGCTGGCCCGCATTCGATGCGATCGTGCGCACGCTTCGCGACCTCGAGGACGATGAGACCCTGCTGATCCAGTCCGGTAAGCCGGTCGGCGTCTTCCGGACGCACGTCTGGTCGCCGCGCGTTCTGCTGGCGAACTCCAATCTCGTTGGCGACTGGGCTAACTGGGAGAAGTTCCGCGAGCTGGAGGCCGCAGGGCTGACGATGTACGGACAGATGACCGCAGGCTCCTGGATCTACATCGGCACGCAGGGCATCCTGCAGGGCACCTACGAGACTTTCGGCGCGGTGGCCAGGAAAAGGTTCGACGGAACCCTCGCCGGGACGATCACTCTCACGGCGGGCGTCGGCGGCATGGGCGGCGCCCAGCCGCTCGCGGTGACCATGAACGAGGGGGTGGCGATCTGCGTGGACTGCGATGAGAGCCGCATCGATCGGCGAATCGAACATCGCTACCTCGACACCAAGGCCGCCGACATCGACGAGGCTCTCGCGCTGGCGATCGAGGCGCGAGACGTCAGGCGGCCGCTGTCGATCGGCCTCGTCGGCAACGCCGCCGAGATCTTCCCCGAGTTGCTCGAGCGCGACGCGCCGATCGACATCGTCACCGACCAGACGTCGGCGCACGACCCGTTGTCCTACCTGCCGGTCGGCATCCTCTTCGAGGACATGAAGAAGATGGCCGACAAGGACCCGGTGTACTTCACCGAGCAGGCGCGCGACTCGATGGCAAAACATGTAAAGGCGATGGTCGGGTTCATGGACAAGGGCGCCGAGGTCTTCGACTACGGCAACTCGATACGCGACGAGGCTCGCAAGGCCGGCTACGACCGTGCCTTCGACTTCCCGGGTTTCGTTCCCGCCTACATCCGCCCGCAGTTCGAGGAGGGGCTCGGCCCGTTCCGGTGGGCGGCGCTGTCGGGCGACCCGAAGGACATCGAGGCGACCGACCGCGCGATCCTCGAACTGTTTCCCGACAACGCGCATCTGCGACGCTGGATCACCATGGCCGAAGAACGGGTCGCCTATCAGGGCCTGCCTGCCCGGATCTGTTGGCTCGGCTACGGCGAGCGGCACCGGGCCGGCCTGAAGTTCAACGAGATGGTCGCGTCCGGCGAGCTGTCGGCGCCGATCGTCATCGGCCGCGACCACCTGGACTCCGGCTCGGTCGCATCCCCGTATCGGGAGACCGAGGCGATGGCCGACGGCTCCGACGCCATCGCGGACTGGCCGCTGCTGAATGCCTTGGTGAACACGGCGTCCGGCGCATCGTGGGTGTCGATCCACCACGGTGGTGGCGTCGGCATGGGTCGCTCCATCCACGCCGGCCAGGTATGTGTGGCCGACGGGACGGAGCTGGCGGCGCAGAAGCTCGAAAGGGTGCTCATCAACGATCCGGGTATGGGCGTCATCCGACACGTCGATGCCGGCTACGAGCACGCCACCGCGGTCGCAGCCGAGCGGGGTGTTCGAATCCCCATGCAAGAGAACACATGACGGGCTTTGATTCCCTGTGGGAGTCGATCCTCGACGTCGGTCGCGAACCCACCACCGGCGGCTATCGCCGATTCGCCTGGACCACCGCCGATCTCACGTTGCGCGAATGGTTCACCGCCGAAGCCCAGCGTCGCGGCATGACGGTGGAGGAGGACCGTAACGGCAACATGTGGGCCTGGTGGATGCCCGCCGGTTGGAGCGGGGACCCGAAGGGCGCCTTCGTCACCGGATCTCACCTCGACTCGGTGCCCGACGGCGGTGCGTTCGACGGGCCTCTCGGCGTGGTGTCGGCGTTCCACGCGGTCGATCTCGTCCGAGCGCGGGGCGTCGAACCCGTCATCCCGATCGCCGTGGTCGCATTCGCCGACGAGGAGGGTGCCCGGTTCGGCGTGGCCTGCGTCGGATCGCAGCTGAGCACCGGGGCGCTGACGGCCGACCGCGCGCTCGCGCTGCGCGACAACGACGGAACCACGCTGGCCGATGCGCTCCGCGACGCGGGCCGCCGCCCGGAACAGCTCGGCGCCGACGACACGCTCACCGAACGCGTCGGTGTGTATGTCGAGCTTCACGTCGAGCAGGGTCGGGCGCTGGAGGACCTGGGTCGGCCGGTTGCCGTCGCATCGTCGATCTGGCCGCACGGCAGATGGCATCTCACGTTCGGCGGTGAGGCCAACCATGCCGGCACGACTCGGCTCATCGACCGGCGCGACCCGATGCTGCCGTTCGCCTCCGCGGTGCACGCCGCGCGAATCGAGGCGGGCCGCCACGGCAGCGTCGCCACCTTCGGAAAGGTCAAGGTCAGCCCGAACGGCGCGAACGCCATACCGTCGCGTGTCGATGCGTGGCTGGACGCCCGCGCCGCCGACGAGGCCACCCTCGCGACAGTCGTCGACGCGATCCGGGATGCGGCCGCGCACTATGCCAGGGACGGCCACGTCACCATGGACTTCGAAGCCGAGTCGATCACCCCGATTGTCGAGTTCCCGGAAGCGCCGCGCCTGCGAGTGCAGGCGGCGCTGTCGCGGTTCGGCGAGGTTCCCGTCCTCCCGACCGCCGCGGGCCACGACGCCGGGATCCTCTCGGCCAAGGTGCCGACGGCAATGTTGTTCGTGCGCAACCCCACCGGGGTGTCCCATTCCCCCGAGGAGTATGCGGAGATCACAGACTGCCGCGCCGGCGCGGAAGCGCTGGCCGATGTGATGGCCGATTGGGTGTCGCGGTGACCGACGAGACATTCTGGTGTGAGAACGCGTGGCTGGACGGCGAAGTCGTGGAGTCCGTTCGGGTCGGCGTGCGCGCCGGACGGATCACCGCGATCGAGACCGGTGCATCGCCGGTGGCGTCGTCGCGGCGGCTGCGCGGCCTGGTCATCCCGGGGATGGCCAACGCGCACTCGCACGCCTTCCACCGCGCACTGCGGTCGCGGACCCAGCGTGATCGCGGCAGCTTCTGGACGTGGCGAAAGCTGATGTACCAAGCGGCAGGACAGCTGACGCCGGACAGCTACCGTGCCCTGGCAACCGCCGTCTACGCCGAGATGGCGCTGGCGGGAATCACCGCCGTAGGCGAGTTCCATTACGTGCACCACGATGTCGGCGGCAGGCGCTACGCAGATCCGAATGAGATGGGCAAGGCGCTGATCGCCGCGGCGTCGGACGCCGGCGTACGCCTGACGCTGTTGGATACGTGCTATCTGCGCTCCGGAATCGACGGCGCGCCGCTGGCGGAGGGACCGCAGCAACGGTTCGGTGACGGCACGGCCACGGCATGGGCCGAGCGGGTGGACGGGTTGAGAAGCGATGTCGAATCGGAGCCGCAGGTAATCGTCGGCGCCGCAATACATTCCGTACGAGCCGTGCCGCCGTCCGAAATGGCGGCCGTGGTCGATTGGGCCGACACCCACGACGCGCCCCTGCACGTGCACTCGTCTGAGCAGACGGCCGAGGTCGACGAGTGCCTCGCGGTGCACAACTGCACCCCGACCGCACTCCTGCGCGACAACGGAGTCCTCGGGCCCCGCACCACGGCGGTGCACGCCACCCACCTGACCGAGCAGGACATCGCGGACATGGACCGCACGGCGACCGGTGTCTGCTTCTGCCCGACCACCGAACGTGACCTCGGCGATGGAATCGGCCCCGCCCCTACGTTGCTGGCAGGCCGAGGACCGTTCAGCCTTGGCTCCGACAGCCACGCGGTGATCGACCTGTTCGAGGAGGCGCGCGCCGTCGAACTCGACGAGCGTCTGGCCCGTCGTGAGCGCGGAATCATCTCCGCGGCAACATTGCTCGACTCTGCGACCGCAGCGGGCCAACGCACCCTGGGCTGGACGGAGGCGGGTGTGCTGCGGGTCGGCGCGCACGCCGACCTCGTCGCCGTCGACACCCGGTCCATCCGTACCGCGGGCGGCGGGGCCACCGCGGAGAACGTGGTCTTCGCCGCGTCGGCGGCTGACGTCACCGACGTGGTCGTCGACGGCAGGCAGGTGGTGTCCGAGGGACGACACATCGCGTTCCCCGATATCGGTGACGCTCTTGAACAGGCCATCGGGCGGCACCGATGACCGTTCTCTACGACAACATCGGCGAACTGGTCACCAACGACCCGGCGCAGGGCGACGGATCTCCCCTCGGCATTCACACCGGGGCCGCGATGGTCGTCGACGGCGACCGGATCGCCTGGATCGGGCCGACAGACCGGGCACCGGCCGCCGAGCACAGAGTGGACTGCCGAAACCGAAGCGTGATACCGGGATTCGTCGACAGCCACGCCCACCTCGTCTTCGCCGGGGACAGATCGGCCGAGTTCGCCGCACGAATGAGCGGCGTCGCATACGACGGCGGCGGCATCGCGACAACCGTGTCGGCCACCCGCGCCGCCGCAGACGGCGAACTGTCGGACAACCTGGCGCGGCTGGCGAATGAGCTCCTACGAAGCGGCGTAACGACTTTCGAGACGAAGAGCGGATACGGCCTGACCGTCGGCGATGAACTGCGGTCGCTGGAGATCGCCGGCCGCGCCACCGCGGAGACCACCTTTCTGGGCGCGCACGTCGTCCCCGCCGAATACCGTGACCGGCGCGACGACTACGTCAGCCTTGTCGCGGGCGACATGCTGGCGGCCTGTGCGCCACGGGCCAGGTGGATCGACGTGTTCTGCGATCGTGGCGCGTTCGACGTTGACGAGGCGAGGACGATCCTGCAAGCCGGCGCCGATGCCGGGCTTGGTCTGCGCATGCACGCTTCCCAGCTTGCTGCCGGACGGGGAATCAAGCTCGCCGTCGAGTTGGGCGCGGCGTCGGTGGACCACTGCACCTATGCCGACGACAGCGACCTCGAGGCACTCGCCGCGAGCAGCACGGTGGCCACCCTGCTGCCCGGCGCCGAATTCTCCACCCGCGCACCGTGGCCGGACGGCCGACGCTTCATCGAAGCCGGCGTGACGATCGCCCTGGCGACAGATTGCAATCCCGGCACGTCATACACCTCCAGCATGCCGTTCTGCATCGCGCTGGCGGTCCGCGATATGCATCTGACCCCCGCCGAGGCCTTGCGGGCGGCCACCGCCGGCGGAGCGGCCGCCCTGCGGCGCGACGACATCGGAGTCCTCGCACCCGGCATGCGGGCGGACTTCATCACCCTCGATGCGCCCTCCTACATCCACCTCGCCTACCGGCCCGGAGTACCCATCGTCGACGACGTGGTTCACTCCGGCGCTCCAACGCAACGAAAGCAGATCGAACAGTGATGAACGAATCGAAAGTCGTTGTCGGGGTTGGCCCGGTCACCTTCGCCGACGTCGCCGCCGTCGCGCGCGAGGGCGCTGCGGTGAGCATCGCGCCCGACGCGCTCGACGCCGTCGCGGCCAGCCGTGTCCATATCGAGGCGCTCGCCGAACAGCCCACCCCCGTCTATGGGGTGTCCACCGGCTTCGGCGCGCTGGCTACCCGCCACATACCCCGGGAACTACGAACCCAATTGCAGCGCAGCCTCATTCGGTCACACGCCGCAGGCACCGGATCCGAGGTCGAGCGCGAGGTGATCCGCGCGATGATGCTGCTGCGGCTGTCGACCCTGACGACGGGCCGAACCGGAGTCCGCACGGAGACGGCGCAGGCCTACGCCGATCTGTTGTCCGCCGGGTTGACGCCCGTCGTCTACGAGTACGGCAGCCTCGGCTGCTCCGGCGACCTCGCACCGCTGGCGCACGTCGCGCTTGCGGTCATGGGAGAAGGCCACGTCCGCACCGCCGACGGTGCCATGAAGCCGTCAGCAGAGGCGATGGCCGAGCATGGGCTGATCCCGGTGACCTTCGCCGAAAAGGAAGGCCTGGCGCTGATCAACGGCACCGACGGCATGCTCGGCCAACTGGTGCTCGCACTCACCGACCTGGACAACCTGTTCCGGCTCGCCGACATCGCTGCGGCCATGAGTGTCGAGGGCCAACTCGGCACCGACCGCGTCTTCGCCGACGACCTCCAACGGCTTCGACCACAACCCGGCCAGGCGGTGTCGGCGGCGAACATCACCCGCCTGCTGGCGGGGTCGGCGATCGTCGCCAGCCACCGCGGGGATGACTGCACGCGGGTGCAGGACGCCTACTCCCTGCGATGCTCACCTCAAGTCGCCGGTGCCGCGCGTGATACCGCCGACCACGCGCGGGCCGTCGCCGAACGCGAATTGGCAAGCGTCATCGACAATCCCGTGATCACGCTCGACGGGCGTGTCGAGTCGAACGGCAACTTCCACGGCGCCCCGGTGGGCTACGTGCTGGATTTCCTTTCGATCGTGGTGGCCGACCTGGCCAGCATCAGCGAGCGTCGGACCGACCGGTTCCTCGACGCCGCGCGCAGCCACGGCCTGAACCCGTTCCTCGCCGACGATCCCGGCGTCGACAGCGGGCACATGATCACGCAGTACACCCAGGCCGCGATCGTGTCCGAACTCAAACGGCTGGCCGCCCCCGCGAGCGTCGACTCGATCCCGTCATCGGCGATGCAGGAAGACCATGTGTCGATGGGGTGGTCGGCCGCACGCAAGCTACGCCGGGGCATCGACGGTCTGACGCAGGTGCTCGCGATCGAGGTGCTCAACGCGGCCCGCGGCATCGACCTACGCCAACCGTTGACACCCGCACCCGGCACCGCGGCCGTCATTGCGGCGGTGCGGCAACATGTTCCGGGTCCAGGCGGGGACCGCTACCTGGCGCCCGAGATCGCTGCTCTCGTCGAACTCGCGCGAACAGGAGCGCTCGTGCGTGCCGCCGAGAGCGCCGTCGGCGCGCTGTCCTGACACCTGGCATGTTGGAGCGATGACTGCAGCCTCCCGGGAACGCGCCGCATTGGTGAACACGATGCGGGACATCGGTCCCGACGCCCCGACACTGTGTGGCGATTGGACCGTCCGTGACCTGGCGGCGCACCTCGTGCTGCGCGAACGCCGCCCCGACGCGGCCGCGGGCATCATGATTCCCGCGCTGGCCGGCTACACCGCCCGTCAGCAGCAGCGCCTCAGGAACACCACCGAGTGGCCGGAGCTGCTGGACATGGTTGCGTCCGGGCCGCCGCTGTACTCACCGTTGCGGCTACTCGATCCGCTGGTGAACACCACGGAGATGTTCATCCACCACGAGGACGTCCGCCGTGCGGCGCCCGGCTGGCAGCCGCGAAGCCTCGACGGCGACCTGGTGTCCGCGTTGCGCCGCCAGGTTCGACTGGCGATCCGGATGTCCCTCGGTCGGGCCCCGGCGTCGGTGACGCTGCAGGATCCCGACGGCACGACGCTGGCGTCCGTCGGCAAGGGCCCGCAGTGCACGATCACCGGCGCGCCGGCCGAACTGCTGCTGTTCCTGTCCGGCCGCGACGCCGCCAAGATCGAATTCGGCGGCGACGACGACACCGTCGACGCGGTGCGCGCCGCCCGCCGGTCGCTGTAAGCGTCAATTTGCGATTTAGAACTACACAGCTGTGCTCTGTATCGTGGGTCGGTCGTCTTGATCAGGAGCAACGCTGTGACCCTCAACACTATTGCGCTCGAGCTGGTGCCTCCCAATGTGGAGCGCGGGCC
This sequence comes from uncultured Actinomycetota bacterium, assembly GCA_963716505.1. Taxonomy (GTDB): domain Bacteria; phylum Actinomycetota; class Actinomycetes; order Mycobacteriales; family Mycobacteriaceae; genus Mycobacterium. The sequence goes on along the minus strand of CAVQTL010000006.1, from coordinate 471,312 downwards.
GGAGTATGCGGTGGAGGAGGCGCGCAAGGTGGCGCGGATCTCCGCGGAATCCGGCCTCGCAGGCCGCCTCAAGCACGTGATGATCCCCGGGATGATCGCCGAGGACGACGACCGGCCCGTGCCGATGAAGCCGAAGCTCGACGTGCTCGATTACTGGTCGCTCATCCATCCGGAGTTGCCCGGCCTGCGCGGGCTGTGCACGCAGGTCACCGCCTTCATGGACGAGGCGGCCCTTGGCGAGCGGCTGACCACCCTGGGCGCCGCCGGGTTCGAGGGCATCGTGTTCGTCGGCGTGCCGCGCACCATGAACGACGGCGAAGGGAAGGGTGTCGCCCCAACGGACGCGCTGTCGATCTACGACAAGGTGGTCGACAACCGCGGCGTGATCCTGATCCCGACCCGAGAGGGTGAGCAGGGCAGGTTCGATTTCAAGTGCACCCAGGGCGCCAACTACGGCATGACGCAGCTGCTGTACTCCGACGCGATCGTGGGATTCCTCACCGATTTCGCCAAGAACACCGACCATCGGCCCGAGATCCTGCTGTCCTTCGGCTTCGTGCCCAAGGTCGAGACCAGGGTCGGCCTGATCGACTGGCTGATTCAGGATCCCGGCAACGCGGCCGTCGCCGACGAGCAGGAGTTCGTCCGGTCACTGGCGAGCCGCGATCCCGCCGACAAGCGCCAGCTGATGGTCGACCTGTACAAGCGGGTGATCGACGGCGTCGCCGATCTCGGCTTCCCGCTGAGCATCCACTTCGAGGCGACATACGGCGTGTCCGGCGCGGCTTTCGAGACGTTCGCGGAGATGCTCGCCTACTGGTCGCCCGACGGCTAGAGCGCGAGCGGTATCAGCTCGCCGACCAACGACGCGGCGGACTAGCGCTGCGGGGTGCGTGCGGGGGTGTGCCTGCCGAGCAGGTACGTCAACCAGCGGAGATCGAGGAGCACTTGATCGCCCTTTCTGTTAGGCGGTCTTGGTGAGTAGAGGAAGCAGGCGGCGGCGTTCGCCGATGCGGTCGGCGATGTCGTGAAGCGCCTCGGCGACGGAGCCGACGGTCGGGAACGTCTCACCTTCGCCGAACAACCGCAGTGTCCGATGAACGGTTTGGCTTGGCGACGACCGACCACTCGACGCCGGCGTGTTGGCAGTCCTCGTCGACGGTGTAGAGCAGTGAAATGCATTCCGGCGAGAAGGAACTCACGTCGGTGAGATCCACCACGAAGGGCTTCTCCGTCAGAACGAAGCGCCGTGCATAAGCAGTGATGACATCGAGGTTCGACTCATTGACTTCGCCGCTGACCGTCACCACGGTGGCCAGCTGACGACACAGCGCGCGCATCTGCGCGCCGCCGCAGTCGAGTGCTGGGTTTCCGTACATGAGAGTAAAGCTATGCCGCTGATCTAAGGCATTGGGGAGCAGCCGCTAATACTTTGCTAAGAACCGATTTTCGCCTATCAGGTCTGCGGACGGCGGAATTGCGCACCGGAGTAGTTCTCCCACGGGCTGTAGTCCGCGAGCAGCGCTTCCTGTGGTGGTCGCAGGTCTTCCGGTATGTGCTGCAGGTTGATCCGGATGCGATACCAGATGGAACTCGGGCCGCGCATACCGTCGAGTAACACGTCGACGGGCTTAAGTTTCTTAGCTACTTCCTTGTACTTGTCGCGCCAAGTATCAAGCGCGGCCATCGCCTCGTCCTTGGTCTTGGTGCGGGCGATCTCGATCAGCGGCATCTGCGAAACCCGGCGGCCGGTGCCCTTCTTCGCACCCTTCGGTGCCTTCTCTGCCGGGCCGAGCCGGTCGGCGAGGTCGAGCAACGCGTCCAGGCTGCCCGTGGCGTCGTCCATGCCCTCCCACGGGTCGCCGTGTTCGGAGAATCGCTCGGGCACCGTGGCGATGGTGAAGTTCTCCGGGCGGCAGTCGACGACCTCGTCCCACAGCAGTGGCGTCGACACCCTCGCGTCGGGCATCGCCCGCACCGAGTACGCCGAAGCCACCGTCCGGTCGAACGCGTTCTGGTTGAAGTCGACGAACACGCCCTCGCGTTCTTCCTTCCACCATCGTGCGGTGGCCAGGTCCGGCGCCCGCCGCTCGACCTCCCGGGCCACCGCTTGTGCGGCCAACCGGACGAACTTGAACGGCCAGCGCCGCTCGATGCGCGCATAGATGTGGAAGCCGCGCGAGCCCGACGTCTTCGGCCATGCCGTCAGTCCGTGGTCGGTGAGAACCTCGCGGGCGACGAGCGCGACGTGAATGATCTGTCGCCAGTCGACGCCCGGCATCGGGTCGAGGTCGACCCGCAGCTCGTCGGGGTGGGCGAGATCGTCGGCGCGGACCGGGTGCGGGTTGAGGTCGACGCAACCGAGGTTGACCGCCCACACCAGACCCGCGGCGTCGTGAAGTACCGCCTCCTTCGCGGATGTGCCCGACGCGTATCGCAGCTCGGCGACATCGACGTAGTCCGGGCGGTTCTTCTCGGGCGCCCGCTTCTGGAAGACGGCCTCTTCGGTGATGCCCTTGACGAACCGCTTGAGGATCATCGGCCGGTCGGCCACCCCGCGCAGCGCTCCCGGGGCCACGGCGAGGTAGTAGCGCATCAGGTCGAGCTTCGTGACCCCGAGCTTCGGGAAGACGACCTTGTCGGGATGCGTGATCGGCACCTGCTCGCCGTCGACCTCGAGGTGCTCACCCTTCGAGCCCTTCGAGGACGATGCGGCCATACCGCCATGGTAGTTACGCAGCACTTTCCGGCCGCGCTGCGACGGTCGTCACATATTGTGGTGCCATGCCGAAGCTAACCGATCTTCCCGTGCAGGCAGCGGCCCTGGTCCAGCAGTACGCCGAGCGCGGCGCAGCCGAGCTGCACTATGCCCGCAAGATGTTCGAAGCGGGCGCGCTGAAGCTGGAACCGCCGCAGAACATCGTCGCGTTCGTCGCCGATATCCGGCGCTGGGGCGAGTTCGGCATGATCCCCGCGCTGAACGCGCGCCGCACCCCGAACCGCACGGCCATCGTCGACGACGACGGCGAGATCACGTTCAACGAGCTCGACGACGCCGCTCACGCCGTCGCCAACGGCCTGCTGGCGATGGGGATCAAGGGCGGCGACGGGGTGGCGATCCTGGCGCGCAACCATCGCTGGTTCCTGATCTCCGTCTACGGCGCGGCCCGTGCCGGCGCCCGCATCATCCTGCTCAACAGCGAGTTCTCCGGGCCGCAGATCAAAGAGGTGTCGGAGCGCGAGGGCGCCAAGGTCATCATCTACGACGACGAGTACACCAAGGCCGTCTCGCAGGCTGATCCGCCGCAGGGCAAGCTGCGCGCGCTCGGCACCAACCCCGACAAGGACGAGCCGTCGGGCAGCACGGACGAGACGCTGGCCGACCTGATCGAGCGCAGCAGCAGCAAGCCGGCACCGAAGGTGACGAAGCACTCGTCGATCATCATCCTGACCAGCGGAACCACCGGGACACCCAAGGGCGCCAACCGAAGCACCCCGCCGTCCCTGGCGCCGATCGGCGGCGTGCTCTCGCATGTGCCGTTCAAAGCCAACGAGGTGACGTCGTTGCCCGCGCCGATGTTCCACGCTCTTGGCTTCCTGCACGCGACGATCGCGATGATGCTGGGCACGACTTTGGTGCTGCGACGACGGTTCAAGCCCGCAACCGTGCTCGCCGACATCGAGAAGAACAAGGCGACCGCGATGGTCGTCGTGCCGGTCATGCTTTCGCGGATCCTCGACGAGTTCGACAAGATGGAGCGCAAGCCCGACCTGTCCTCGCTGCGGATCGTGTTCGTGTCCGGTTCGCAGCTCGGCGCGGAGCTGGCCACCAGGGCGCTCAAGGATCTCGGCCCGGTGATCTACAACCTGTACGGGTCGACGGAGATCGCGTTCGCGACGATCGCGCGGCCGAAGGACCTGTCGATCAATCCCGCGACCGTCGGGCCGGTCGTCAAGGGCGTGAAGGTCAGGATCCTCGACGACAACGGCAACGACCTGCCGCAGGGCGAGGTGGGCCGGATCTTCGTCGGCAACACCTTCCCGTTCGAGGGGTATACCGGCGGCGGCCACAAGCAGATCATCGACGGGCTGATGTCCTCCGGCGATGTCGGATATTTCGACGAGCACAACCTGCTCTACGTCAGCGGCCGCGACGACGAGATGATCGTGTCCGGCGGCGAGAACGTCTTTCCCGCAGAGGTGGAAGACCTCATCAGCGGTCATCCCGAGGTGGTCGAGGCCACCGCACTCGGTGTCGAGGACAAGGAGTGGGGCCACCGGCTGCGCGCGTTCGTGGTGAAGACCGACGGCGCCAACGTCGACGAGGACGCCATCAAGGCCTATGTCCGAGACAACCTGGCGCGCTACAAGGTTCCGCGGGAAGTCGTCTTCCTCGAAGAACTGCCGCGCAACCCGACCGGCAAGATCCTCAAGCGCGAACTACGCGAAATGGCCGTCGGCGGAGACGACGATTAAGCGCAAGTGGAGTAAAGCTTTTCGCGTCTCAGCGGACCCCGCTCGAAAACATCGCCGCTGACCAGGGGATTGACAAGCACACCAGCATGAGGGTCAACAGAAACCATCCCGCGCCCTGCCAGATCGGCCAGGTCCCGCCGTCGCGCCAGACGCGGTAGGCCTTCACGAGTGCGCCGACGCCGCCGAGGAACAGGATCGCGGGCACGGTGGCGGCCAGCACGACCGACCCCTTGTCGACGACGGCGAAAACCGCGAATGCAACGCCGGCCACCACGATGACACCGAGACCGTACTCAACGGCCTTGCGTAACTCTGCCGGGTCGCGCCAGCGCTTTTCGACGTCTCTGGCGTCGCTCACTACCAGGGACCGTTGACATACCAGGACAGGCAGCCGGGGTGGTCCCGGCAGGCGATGATCGCCCCCGCGTCGGGAGCGGCGCCGCGAACCCTGGGTGCGCGCGGCGGAAGGTTGCAGTTCACCACGAACGGGTTCCACGGGATCACACCGTTCACGCATGGCTGAGCGCTCTGGTGTGTGTCGGTGTCGCCGGCCATCGCGGGCACGGCGATCAGAAACGATGCGGCCGCCGACCCGGTCACTACGAGGCGCAGGATGCGTCGCTGAAAATCATTCATCACTACCGCCAACCACTACGGGCATCTACCTGCTTTCGATGGTAGACCCCGAAATGTCGGCGCCGGCTAAACCGTCAGCGGCGGTATGGCGTTGCGCGGCACGTGCACGGTGTGTGCACCCGCAGCACCGGCCATCAGCTCACCCCGGCCGAAGAAGAACACCAGGTCGACGGGCGTGATCGCGAAGCTCTGGTAATGCGACGGGTCCATGCCGTCACTCTCCGAAATCGGCGCAGACACGCCCATTTCGGCGGACAGCTTCTGCGCGACGATCGGGTAGATGGCGTCGAGCGGATCGACGCCAGGCGCGAACAGATCGGCGAAGGCGATCGGTCGGCTTCGAGCCATGTCGTAGTTGAACGTCTTATACCAGGTGTCCGGGTGTGCACCGCCCATGTTCTGATACACCTCGAACGACACCGACCTGGTGGTGTCGGACGCCCACAGCGTCGCCTGTCATGTCCATTTCGTAGGGCACGCCTGCGAAGTTGGGCGTGCCCGTCCCATTGAGGAAGCCGGTCCGCGTCTGCGTGAGGAAGTCGTCGACCGCGCCCTGATCGGGAAAATCGACGGGGAACGACATGGAGAGCTCGTAGTTCGGGTTCGTCTCGTGCAGCCGGCACAAGCCGTCCGCCTCGACAGCGCCGCCGAAGTCGGCGCACACGTCGGCCGCATGCGCGACGGGAAGTGCCAACGCCTGTCCGAGCACCAAACCCGTTGCCAATACCGCGGCCTGCACAGTACGCATCATGAGCGGAGCGTAGCTGTGCAGGCGGGACGTCAGTACTCGATCGCCTCGATCAGTGCGGACGGCTCGTCCATCAACGCCCAGAACCGGTCGCGGATCGCGGTGGTCAGCTTGCCGGGTGCGCCGTCGCCGAGCGGTTCGCCGTCGAGCGAGATGATCGGCGTGACACCGCCAGCCGTCGTGACGGCCATCAGCTCGTCGGCCTCGTACAGCTCGTGGCTCGTGACGTCGCGCAGGGTGGCTTCGATACCCATCGCGTCGGCGATCTCGAACACTGTCTTGCGGGTGATGCCCGGCAACGCGTTTCGCGATGGCGACGCGAGCTTGCCGTCCTTGACGATGCAGACGTTGAAGCCCGGGCCCTCGGCGACGCAGCTGTCGGAGTCCATCAGGATGGCCGTGCGTGCACCGCGGTCCTTTGCCTCGATGCTGGCCGCGGTCAGATCGCCCCACTGGTAGTTCTTGATGGTCGGGTCGACGGTGTTTCGTCCGGCGCGCCGGACATGCCGGGGGACGATGGCCGTCGTCCCGAAGATCTGCTCGTTGGGTGGGAACGCCCACAGGTACGGGATCGCGTAGATGTAGACCTGATGGGTCAGCTTGGAAAGATCCTTCTCGCCCTTGCGTTTTCCGTAACCTCGCGTGACGGTGAGGTTGACGAACGACTCCCGCAGCTGCGACATGCCGACGCAGCGTTTGGTGATGTCGGCCAGCTCCTCCTTGGTGTGGCCGGCGTCGAGCCTCAGCTTCGCGGCGCCGTCGAGCAACCGGTCGAGGTGGTCGCCGAGCCGGAAGATGTTGCCGTGCCACACATGTGCGACGGTGTAGGTCAGGTCGGAGTGCCCGAAACCGGTGTCGAAGATGGAAATTCGGGCTTCCTCGGCCGGCAGGTACTCGCCTTCGATCCAGGCGACGCCGCCTGCGTACGGGCTCGACATGTCGAGCTCGTAGTCGCTGTACTGGATCACCGACCCGGGCGGGGTGTCCTCCCGGATGGCGCCGGGCTCCACGGCGACGAGGTTGCTCGAACCGAGATTTGTTACAACAGTCATTTGACGCAGTCCTTCGTTGGAGAGTCGAATTCAGTTCAGGTGGGTCTTGGCGTAGTCCGGCCCGGCATCACCGCGGCTCAGCCGCGACCGCAGACCGGTGGCCCACCACGCGGCGGCGATCGCGACCACACCGAGGAAGACCCACTTGTTGCTGGTGAACTGAGGGAGGAAGAGCAGGGCGACGGCGACGGCGAGGAACACCACCAGCGAGGTGACGTAGAGCGGCAGCCGCCAGCGGCCCAGGTCGAAGGTGCCTGGCTCCGGCGCCGGGATGGTGCCCTTGTGGTAGCCGATGAGCAGCCCGATGGTCTGCAGGATGTAGACGAAGAAGAACAGCAGCGCCGCGATGCCGATGATGAAGTTGAACGCCTTCTCGTTGACCAGCGCCGAGAGCAAGAGCGCGGCGGACAGGCAGCCGAGCCCGAGCACCGCGTAGGTCGGTGTCTTCGTCTTCGCCGAGACGTGCCGCCACACATCAGAGAACGGCAGCATGTTGTCGCGCGCCATCGAGTACGTCAACCGGGTGGCGACCAGGATGTTGGCCAACAGGCACGCCAGGATGTTGGTCAAGGCAACGGCGACAACGATTTTCGTCACCACCGAACCGGCCTGCTGGTTGATGATCTCCTCGATCGGTGCGGCGGCGTTGGCCTCGACGGCGGCGGCGTCTTTGATCGCAAGCACGTAGACGATGTACATCAGCAGCTCGATCACGATGGACGTCGCCAGCGCATAGAACATGGTCTTGGGCACCACGTGGCGGGCGTTCTTGGTCTCCTCGGCGACGTCGGCGCCAGACTCGACGCCGATCAACCCGAAGAACGGTCCGAGCGCAGCGGCCAGCCAGGCCAGCATGTAGGAGTGCTTGTCGCCGGACTCACCGCCGGTGAACAGCACGGAGATCGGCTGGTGGTTGTCGGGCGAGGAGAACGCGATGATCGCGACGAGCGCGGTCGCGCCGACCGTGATCACAAGCTCGAGGCTGACCCCGATGTTGTTGACCATCGTGGCGAACCGCACACCGTAGATGTTGATCAGCACGCACAGGAACACCACGCCGATGGCGAGCAGGATCTGGGCGGACTGGCTCATGCTCCAGCCGAACAGGCCGCCGAGGTAGCCGGACAGGATGAACCCGACGCCGGTCATCCCGCACACCCAGCCCATCAGCGCGATGAAGCCGGTGAAGAAGCCGAGGTCCGGACCGTTGATGCGGCTGATCCACTGGTAGGAGTAACCGGCCAGCGGGAGCTTGGCGGTCAGGTCGGCCGCGATGAACGCCCACAGGGCGAACACCGCGCCTGCGAGAAGCAACGTCCACACGAACGGCGCACCGGCGGTGAAGTAGCCGGCGCCGAACCCGGTGAACACGGCGGTGGTGGCGCTGATCGTGGCGAACCCGATCGCGAACGACGCCAGTGTGCCGACCGATCGGTCGAGTCTCTGTTCATAGCCGAGCTCGGCGAGCTTGGCGTCCTCGGCGTTGGCCGGCGGCGGTGCTTTCGCGTCAGTTGCAGGTGCGATATCTGTCATGGCTTCTCCAAGCGCGACGGGTCGGACGGTGCTCACAGGAAACCTCCCTCGACGAGCCAGGTGGAAGTTCCACATTTCTGATCTACTTATAACCCAGGTTTATCAGTGGGTCAGTAATGAGTCGCCGGCCGTTCCATGGGCTTACCGTCGGCGAAGCTCCATTCCTCGCGGACGTGGTGCACCAGTTCGGCCGCGTCGCGGCTGAGGCCGGCCGGATGCCAGGCGAGTGCGATGTAGTTGCGCGGCCGATCCGGATCGGCACGTACGCGATGCCCTGTCGTCGTAGAGACGGGCGATCGCCTCGCTGGTGAAGCTGATGCCCAGCCCGCGCGCGATGGTCGTCGTCTCCTCCTCGTACGTGGCGGCGACGGTGGCGATCGTCGGCGGGGTGCCGTCGCGTGCGTCCATCGCCATCCAGTAGTCTCGCCAGGTTCCGGCGGTGGTCGGGCGCCACACGATCGGTTCGTCGAGCAGTTCGGTGATCTTCAGCTCAGACCGCTGCGCGAGTCGGTGATCCCGGGTAGACATGCCACCCAGTCTCTCGGTGTCGAGAATGAACATCCGGTGGTCCGGCAGGTCGACCGGTGGCCGGATGATGGCCACCTCGGTGGTTCCGTCGGCGAGACCGGCCGTAGGATCGGAGAAGTCGAATTCCCGTGGTTCGACGGTGATTTCGGGATGCGCCACCTCGAAATGGCGGACCAGCCGGAACAACAGATCCGCGCCCGTTCCGATCAGATACCCGAGTCGGATCCTTCGGTAGTGCGCCGAGATCGCGATGAGGTCGTCGACGGCGAGTCGATACCGGCCAGCGCGTCGCGCACCTTGGGTAACCAGGCCGCGCCGAGCTCGGTGAGCGCTACTTCACGGGTGTTGCGGGTGAAGAGCATCACGCCGAGCTGGTGTTCGAGCTGTTTGATCGCCGTCGACAGCGCGGGCTGGGTGATGAACAACCGCTCGGCGGCACGACGGTAGTTGAGCTCCTCGCCGAGCACGGCGAAGTAACGCAACTGCTTCAGCGTGACGTCCCCGGTCGTCGGCGTCTCCTTTTACGGGTCGCGCGGCAGACCCAACAGCCGCTCGGCGATGATGTTGAGCTGCACCTCCGTCGTGCCACCGTAAATGGTGGTGGCCCGGCTGTACAGCAGGTACTCGGCCCATTTCCCCGGCAGCTGTTCGGGGTCGCCGATGGCGCCGTCGGTGCCGAACGACGACACCGCGAACTCGGAATAGCCCTGTCCGGTGCGCATCGACAGCAGCTTGGAGATCGCCGCGGCGGGCATCGGGTCGCCACCCGCCAGTGTCAGCAGTGTCGAGCGCATATTGAGCACCTTGGCCGCATGGCCCTCGGCGATCAGCCTGCCTGCGTGGTTCTGACCGATCTGGTCGAACTGACCGTCGCGGATGAACTCGACGAAGCCGTCCAGGCTGGCCATGCCCAGCGGCTCGCTGCTGCCGATGGACACGCGCTCGGCGGTCAGGGTGTTGCGGCTGACCTCCCATCCGCGGTCCACCTCGCCGAGCACGTACTCGTCGGGAACGAACACGTCGTCGATGAAGACGGTGTTGAACATCGCGTTGCCGGTGAGTTCGCGCAGCGGCCTCACCTCGCACACCGTCGCTCTTCATGTCGAGCAGGAAATAGGTGATGCCGTTGTGCTTGGGCGCGCTCGGGTCCGTCCGTGCCAGCAGCGCACCCCATTGCGAGTACTGCGCCGCGGTGGTCCAGATCTTCTGGCCGGTGATGCGCCAGCCGCCGTCGACCTTGGTCGCCTTGGTGGACAGGCCGGCCAGATCGGAACCGGCGCCCGGCTCGGAAAACAGCTGGCACCAGATCATTTCGCCACGGAAGGTGGGCGGTAGGAACCTCTGCTGCTGCTCATCGGTGCCGAACGCGACGATCGACGGAATGATCCACGCCGCGATGCCCATCTGCGGGCGCTTGACCTGGCCCGAGGAAAACTCCTGAGCGATGATGATCTGCTCGACGGGATCGGAGGCGCGTCCCCACGGCTTGGGCAGGTGCGGCTGCACCCAGCCGCCTTCGGCGATGGCGGTGTTGCGCTCTGCGCCACGCGGAAGTGCCTTGAGTGCGGCGACCTCCGCGCGGATCTCCTCGCGCAGCTTCTCGGTGTCGGGGTCCAGATCGATGTCGAGCTTGCGCATCCCGGTGCTCGTGGCGATGTCGACAACCTGCTGCGGGTAGTCGGCCGCGCGTCCGAAGCAGGCCGCCAGCACCAGCGCGCGGCGGTAGTAGATGTTGGTGTCGTGCTCCCAGGTGAACCCGATACCGCCGTGTACCTGGATGCAGTCCTGGGTGCAGCGCTGCCCGGCGGCAGGGGCGAGGGTCGCGGCCACCGCCGCCGCGAACTCGAAAGCGCTGTCCTCCGAGTCGCCTTCGCTGGATTCGTCGATGGCACGGGCGGCGTCCCACACCGCGGCGGTCGCCCGCTCGGTGTCCGCGATCATCTCCGCACACTTGTGCTTGATGGCCTGGAACTGCCCGATCGGCCTGCCGAACTGCTCGCGGATCTTGGCGTACGCCGTCGCGGTGTCGGTGGCCCACCGGGCCACGCCGATCGACTCCGCGGACAGCAGGGTGGACATCAGCGCGCGGGCGAGGACCCGGCTCAAGTTGCTCAGCACGCGGTCGTCGCCGACCTCCACGGCATTGGCGCGGACATGAGCCACCGGTCGCAGCGGGTCGACGCTGCGCACGGGTTCGATCTCCAGCTGGTCGGCGTCGATCACCACCCACTCTTCGCCGCTGTCGATCGCCACCGGAAGCACCAGCACCGACGCCTGGGCGGCGGCGGGCACCGCCCGCACCTCGCCACGGATGACCAGGCCGTCGCCGTGCCGGGTCGCGGTCAGGCCGGAGTCGATCGCGTACGCGGCGATCACCTCGCCTGCGGCCAGGTCGTTCAGCAGCTTGGCCTCGGGGTCGTGCGCAGCGATCAGCGCGCTGGCGATCGCCGAGGGGACGAACGGCCCCGGCACCGCGCCGTAGCCGAACTCGGCTAGCACGATCGCCAGTTCGAGGATGCCGAACCCTTGTCCGCCAACGGCTTCGGACAGGTGCACGCCTTGCAGGCCCTGCTCGGCGGCGGCCTTCCAGTACGGCGGCGGATTCGAGATCGGAGTCTCGAGGGCCTCATGCAGAACGTCCGATGGCGCCACCCGCGCCACGAAGGACCGAACCGAATCGGCCAGGTCGTTGTGCTCAGGATTGACTGCAATGGGCATGCGGCGTTGCCTTCCCTAATAACCGGTGGGTTGGGAACGAGACTACGCGCGGCGAATTGACGACGTTTCGAAGGTCCCGCCCGTCCCGGATCCGCCGGCAGTTATCGACCGCTTCGGCCAGGTAGCGGCGCATGGTGTCGGCGGTGTACCAGGTGACATGGGGGGTCAGCACGACGTTGTCCAGGCTCAGTAGCGGGTTGTCTGCGGGTACCGGCTCGACGGCGAAGACGTCGAGGCCCGCCGCCGCCAGCCGTCCGCCGCTGAGTGCGTCGACCAGGGCGTCCTCGTCGATGATCGGTCCGCGCGAGGTGTTCACCACGACGGCGCTCGGCCGCATCAGGGCAAGTGCCGCGGCGTCCAGCAGATTCGAGGTCTGCGCGGTCAACGGCAGGTGCAGCGAGACGATGTCGCTTGCCGCCAGCAGGTCCGGCAGCGTTCGCCAGCCGGGGTGGCCGTCGTCGCCGGTGCTGGTGTGCAGGACGTCGGCGCCCATCGCGGTCACGATGGTCTCGACGCGTTTGGCGATATTGCCGTAGCCGATCAGTCCCACCGTGCAGCCGCCGATGTCACGGACGGTCTCGCCAAGGCTGGGATCCGACGGCCAGCCGGTACCCGCCCGGGTGGCCCGGTCGAGTTCGGGTAGCCGGCGCAGTGCGGCAAGCATCATCAGAACGGCGCCTTCGGCGACCGAAGCGGCATTGGCGCCCGGCATGTTGGCCACCGCGATACCGAGGCGCGATGCGGCATCGACGTCGATTGTGTTGACGCCCGCGCCCAGCTTGTGCACCAGCCTGCACCGGGCCGCCCGCTCGAGATCGGTGGCCGACACCGGTCGCAGCACATGCCAGATCACCTCGGCCTGCGGCAGTTCGCGATAGAACGTGTCGTCATCGTCCTCGGCGCAGTAGTGGATATCGAGCCAATCGGCCTCCGGTGCAACGAAGTCCAGCACTTTGTCGCCGGGTGTGAAATGGGCCAGCACCCTCACCGCCACCGCTTCGCGATCCACCTGGCGATCGTATCCGCCTTCTCGCTGCGCGCCCCGGGGGTGGTGAAGTAGTGGTCGGTGTCGATGGCGCACTGCGTTTTGTCGGCACTCGCGAGTGCGTCGAAGATGCGCTTGGCATCGGATGGATAGACGCCGGTGTCCTGCTCGGCGTTGATCACCAGGGCGGGACAGTCGATGCGCGCCAGATGCGGCTCGGCGCGTGTCTGCGCGTGCCGCAGGCTCCACATACCGAGCCAGCTGCGCAGCGTGGATGCGGCCGCGATGCCGTGTGCCGACCGGTTGGCCTTGACCGGCTCACCGACGTAACACATGTTGGGGGGTCGCTTGGTCGGTTCCAGCGTGGGGTCGACCATTCGGGGGTCGGCCCAGGTGCGCAGGACCGTGAACGGGCGATCGGAGAAGCCCGCGGCGCGAACACGTTTGAGTTCGCGTTCGGCCCAGTCGGTGATCGCGTTGTTGCGGGCCACCTGTGCCGAGCGGTACCGGGTGAGGAAATCCGCGCTGTAGGGCGGCCCGTTCTTCGAGGTGAAAAGGTCCAGTTCGGAATCGGTTGCGATCGGGTCGTTTTCGTCGACGACCGAGGCGTCCATCCAGGCGGTCAGGACATCCGGCCGGCCCGGGTGCGCCGCGCTGGCCACATAACCGTCGGCGACGGGTAGCTCGGTGAGCCCGGCTGCGGGACGCATCCCCTCCAGCGGCGTCACATGGGCATCGACCGCCTGCGCCTGGTAGGCGGCCATCAGCGACCCACCACCGGAGTTTCCCAGCAGCACAATGGTTTCCACGCCCTGAACTTCACGTAGCCAGCGGATGCCCACGCCGATGTCGACGAGGGCATGGTCCAGCATGAAGCTGCTCTCGTATCCCCGAAAGCGGGTGTTCCAGCCGAGAAACCCGATGCCGCGGGTGGCCATGTAGTCGGCGAGATAGTGCTCCGAGAAGTCGATCTGATAGTGGACGGCGATCATCGCCACCTTCGGTTTGCGTCCTACCCCGCGGTGATACAGCCCCTGGCAGGGATGGCCGCCCGACCCGGCCCGGCGCGCGGTGGGGGAGTCCAATCCGACGAACTCGCGCGTTACTCCCGGTGTGCCCGATGACGGTGTCCTGGTCATGTCGGTCCCGGTCTCCTTGAGCAGAAATCCCTTGCGCGCGATGACCGCTCGCGCCGCGGCATCGATCGTCGTCTGCGTCTGCCGCCCCCGCACGGTCGGCAACTGTTCGCGCGGACTGACCGTCACGGTTCTCCTCCGCCTGGGAATCCACGGTCATTGATCCGACCTGAACCTAATGTTAGATTCAGATCTCGCTCCCCACAGGAGTTTCGCGTAGTCGTCTCGAGGAGACGCGACATGATCAAGCCCGACAATCAGAACTCTGAGTTCCAGCTCGGCGGTATCAACCACGTGGCGCTGGTGTGCTCGGACATGCAGAAGACCGTCGACTTCTATTCAGGCGTGCTCGGGATGCCGTTGATCAAGTCGCTCGACTTGCCCGGCGGCATGGGCCAGCACTTCTTCTTCGACGCGGGCAACGGCGACTGCGTGGCCTTCTTCTGGTTCACCGACGCCGCCGATCGCGTGCCAGGCATCTCCTCACCTGCTGCGATTCCGGGAATCGGCGAGATCACCAGCTCGGTCAGCTCGATGAACCACCTGGCATTTCACGTACCCGCCGAGAAGTTCGACGAGTACCGGCAGCGCCTCAAGGACAAAGGGCGTGCGGGTCGGCCCGGTGCTCAACCACGACGAAAGCGCGGCTCAGGTCTCGCCGACCGTGCACCCAGGCGTCTACGTGCGGTCCTTCTACTTCCACGACCCCGACGGCATCACGCTCGAGTTCGCCTGCTGGGTCAAGGAATTCACCGAGGCCGACGCTCAGACGCAGCCGAAGACCGCGGCCGATCGCCGCCCGCCGGTGGCCGGCTGGTTAGTCGAAGTAGAGCCCTGGGTCGCCCAACGCGTCGAGGATGGCCGTGAGCTGGTCGATGAATTGCTCCTGGCTCAGATCGACGTCGCCGGCCAGCCATGCGCTGATGGTCTGGCCCACGCCACCGACCACGAAGTGAACGGCGGCCTTGCTCCTGCCGGTCTGGTCGCGGCGCAAGTGCCGTCTCGACGTGCTGAGCCAGTAGAAAGGCGAAAATTCCGCCGAGGTCGGAGCGCTTGCGCAGAATCACCGGGTTCGACATCTGAACGTCGAACAGCACTCGGCCGATGCGGGAGTCGGTACTGATGGTGCGCACCAGGTTCGCCATGCCCGCGCGGCCCTGCTCAGCCCGAGGTGAGGCGGCAACCGCCGCCTGGGTTGTGGTCGCGATATCGGCGACGGCCACATCGAAAACCGCGACGACGAACTCGTCCTTGTCGGTGAAGCTCTCGTAGAAATAGCGGGCGGTCAGACCCGCCCGCTTGCAGACGGCACGCACGGTCAGCTCGGCGTCCGCGCTGTCGGCGCCCAGTAGGTCAAGCCCGGCATTCAAGCAGTCGGCGTCGGCGCTGCGTCGAGTCGTTCCGACGCCTCGATACCGCGATATGGGCGGACCTGTGCCACGGCAGCCATCCTGCCATCTTGACACCCGTCAAGCCGGACAGACAAAATGTGACAACAACAGTTCTCACATTTGGGCAACAGGCAGGTCAATGACGATCAGTGAGGTTCGGCGGCTGTTCTTCCGGCGCCGCTCGGAAGCCGTCGGCGGCATGATGGGCGTCGGCCTCCTGGCCGGTGCGGCGAACACAATCATGCAGCTGTCGCGACCGGGTGTCGGCCACGGCGTGGTGGAGAGCCGGGTCGAGAGCGGCCGCATCGACCGCCACCCGATCAAACGGGCCCGCACCACATTCACCTACCTTGCGGTCTCCGCGCAGGGGACCGCGGAGCAGCAGGCGGCGTTCCGGCGGGCCGTGAACGGTGCGCACGCGCAGGTGTATTCGACCGACGAAAGCCCGGTGTCCTACAACGCGTTCGACCCCGCCCTCCAGATGTGGGTGGGCGCCTGCATGTACAAGGGCGTCAGCGACATCTACAAGATCTTCGTTGGCGAGGTCGACGACCAGGCCGCGGAGCGACTGTTCGAGGAGGGCATCGCGCTCGGAACGATGTTGCAGGTGCCTCGCGAGATGTGGCCCGCGGATCAGGCGGCGTTCGACCGCTACTGGGAGGAGTCGATTGCCGAGGTGCACATCGACGACAAGGTCCGCGACTTCCTCTGGCCGATCGCCGCGGGACGGATCCGTGGAGCCAAGCTCCCTGTCTCTGTGCAACGCCGAGCTGGACGACTTCAACCTGTTGATCACGGGTGGCTTTCTGCCGCAACGGTTCCGCGACGAGATGCGGTTGGAGTGGGACGACGAGAAGCAGCGCCGGTTCGACCGGTTGATGAGGCGCATTCGGTTCGTGAACGACCTGCTGCCGGGCTTCCTCCGGGAGTTTCCCTTCAACTGGATGCTGAAGGATCTGGACTGGCGGATCCGCACCGGCCGCCCGCTCGTCTAGCTGTACCGGCTGTCACATTCGGAGGTCAGCGGGCTGCCAGATTCCGCGCGTACAACCGGTGTATGCGTACCGATAACGACACCTGGGATATCACCTCGAGCGTCGGCGCGACGGCCTTGTTCGTCGCCGCCTCGCGGGCACTGGAGGCGAACAAGCCGAAACCCCTGGTCGTCGACCCGTACGCCGAGATCTTCTGCAGGGCTGTCGGCGGTGAGTGGGCCGACGTTCTCGACGGCAAGGCGCCGGAGAATAAGCTGATGTCCGAGTTCGGCGGGCACTTCGTCAACTTCCAGGCCGCCCGCACCAAGTACTTCGACGACTACTTCTACGCCGCGGCCGACGCGGGTGCGCGCCAGATCGTGATCCCGGCGGCCGGTCTGGACTCGCGTGCCTACCGGCTGGCGTGGCCGGACGGGCACGGTCGTCTTCGAGCTCGATCAGCCGCAGGTGCTGGAGTTCAAGCGCGACGTGCTCACCCGCAGCGGCGAAGCGCCCACCGCCGAACGTCGTGAGATAGCCGTCGACCTGCGCGACGACTGGCCGCACGCGCTGCTGCAGAGCGGGTTCGACCCGTTGGCACCCTCGGCTTGGCTGGCCGAGGGACTACTGCTCTATTTGCCCGCCGCCGCGCAGCAGCATCTTTTCGTCGGCATCGACGCCCTGTCGGCGTCCGGCAGCCACGTCGCCCTCGAGGAAGCGGTGCCGATGGCCGAGACGGACCTCGAGGTCGCCCGTGCCGAGGAGCGCGCTGCGGGCAACGATGACCAGTTCTTCAGCCTCATCTACAACGAGCAACTTGCCCCGGCCGCGGAGTGGTTCGGCGACCGCGGCTGGCGGGCCGACAGTGTCCGGTTGGTGGACCAGTTCCGCCAAATGGATCGACCAGTGCCAGGGCCCGAATCCGAGGCCGGGTCTATGTTCGCCAGGATCTCCCTGGTCAGCGCCAGAAAGGGGTGATCGGGCTAATTGAACATGTAGTCGCGCATGAACCGCGTCATCCTGCGCAGGTAGTCCGGCTGGCTGACATGCAGGATGTGATTGCCGGGGAACCAGTGGAAGGCGCAGCGGTCCCAGTGCTCCCAAAGCGCCTCCGCCTGCTGCGGCGGGGCGAGGCGGTCGCCGAGTCCGGCGATGATCAACCGCCGGTCCTTGGGGACCACCGCGGGGTAGTTCAGCGGCGAGTGGAACATCGCTGCGGCCGTTGACAGTTCATCGTCGGTGCCGCTGAGCCTATCGCCGAGAGCGACAAGCATGTTGGCCGGCCACCATTCTTCGACCAGTTTGTCCGGCATGACGACCGGGACGTTCGGAATGACGGCCTGGATGCGTTCGTCGGCACAGGCGATCAACGCAGCGGTGTAGCCACCCAACGACATACCGGTCAGCGCTATCCGGTCGACGCCGGTGTACTCCAGGTAGTCGACCATCGATCGGAAGTCGTACACGGCCTGAGCCATCGCCTCGGCAAAGCCGGCGAAGCCGTTGGCGAATAACCCGTAACCACTGTAGGGAGAATATTTTTCGGCGCGACGGCCGTGGAACGGCAGCGTGTAGAGCAGGATGTCGTAGCCCGACCGGTAAAACCACGGCAGCGAAAAGAATAACCCGTTGAACAGGTACGCCGACCCCATGAACCCGTGGATTACGCACAAGGTGGGGTGGGGTCCGTCGTCGTGGCGCCAATGCTGGGCGTGTACCACGTTGTTGCGCTCAAACGATCGGCACCTGTCGCGCATCGCCGGGTTGACGGCCTCGAAGCTGCTGTTGAATCGGATGTTGTGCACTCGGCCGTTGGCCGTCCACTCCGCGACGGGGTTCGCGGGTCGCGACGAGATCCGCGGCACCTCGGTCGGTGCGGGGAACGAAAGTTCGGGGTCCTTCGCCGCACCCAGTTCGCCGTAGAACTGCAGCGCATCGCGTTGTTGCTTAGCGCCAGAGCCGTTGAGCGCCGCGAGCGCCACCTGCGGCAGCATCGCCGCGCCGACGACCGAACCCAATGCGGTACGCAGGCCGAGATCGGCGATCGCCGAGGAGTCGACGATCAATCGTTGGCGAAGCGTGAGATCCACCCGCCGCGGCAGGCCACGCGCCCCCGCGTCGGCGCCGGGCACATCGGGAACGGGGATGGGCGGATCAACCGGCGCGGCACTGGGCGGCTGGGAACTGGACACGCCCGATGGTATCCAGCGGATGGCTACGTCAATCGGTAGACCGTCGATTCGCCGATGACCGTCCCCTGATAGTGGTTGGCCACCCATTCGGCGATCTCGCGGGTGTGCGCGATCCCGCGACTGCGCCCGTATGCGACCTCGCCGCGGTGCTTCAGGCCGGCCGCACCTCCTCGTCCGGCCTCGACGTAGTAGGAGATCTTGCCCGCGTGTACGTCGTCGATGAACGTCTCGAGAGTGGGTACCGGGTCGCCACTCCACCCGCCGATCGCCATCACCGAAGTGCCCGACGAGACCTCAAGCGCGGCAGCCGACTGCGAGCCGCTCGTCGCCGCCGACCATTCGGTATGCGTGTCGGCCAGCACGCTGGCGAGGTCTGCATTGTTGCCCTCGTCGCCGGTCCAGTTGCCGAGTTGGATTGCGCCCTTCTTCAGCGCGGTCGGGATCGAGCCCTGGTGCGGCGTGGCTGCGGTGGCGATCGAGAATGCCGTCGGGCCGCCGATCGCTGTCAGCACCCCGACGATGGCGGCCGTCGCGACCATCCGGTGTGCGCCGGGGCCGAGCACGGCAACCGCGGCAGCGATCGCGACTCCAGCGATTGCCCACGGCAGCCAGATCGGGCCGAACACGTTGCGGTGCAGAAGGATTGCCGACCAGATGGCGGTGAGCCCGATCATTGCGGCCATCGCGATGCGGCCGTCCCAGCCGGCCCGCTCCCGCCACGCCCACATCGTGCCGACGCCGACGAGCCCCGCGACCGCGGGTGCCATCGCGACGGTGTAGTAGGGGTGCACCATGCCGCTCATGTAGCTGAACACCAGCGCGCTCACCAGCACCCAGCCCGCGAACATCGTCAGCGCGGCCTTCTCCCCGCGGCGCAGCCTGCCGCGCAGCAGGAGGTACCCACCGAAGGCGACGGCCAGCAGCGCCGCAGGCAGAAGCCAGGAGATCTCATTGGCCATCTCGGCGGTGAAAAGCCGACGCAGTCCCGTGCCGCCGCCCAACCTGGACCATCCGTGTCCGAATCCGGGAGACGCGAGATCGGCCGTGTGATTCCTGTTGCGGCCCAGGATTCGGGTCATGCCGTTGTAGCCGACGGCCAGCTGCAGCACGGTGTTGTCGGTCGACCCGCCGACGTAGGGCCGTGCGGTCGCCGGGACGAGCTGCACCGTCAGCACCCACCAGCCCGCGGCGGCGACCAGCGCGGCAGTGGCACCGAGCAGATGGAGCAACCGGTTGCGCCAGCCTGTCGGCGCCAGCAGCAGGTAGGTGACGGCGAATGCGGGCAACGGAAGGAAGCCCTCCAGCATCTTGGTCAGAAACGCTGCGCCCATGGCGATGCCGACCAGCGCGAGCCAGCGCCAGGACGCCGACTCGACGGCGCGGATCAGGCAGTAACCGGCGACGGTCAGCACCAGAACCAGCAGCGCGTCGGGGTTGTTGAAGCGGAAGATCAACGCCGCGCCTGGCGTGCAGGCCAGCGCCGCACCGGCCAGCAGCCCGGCGATTGATCCTGCCCGTGGGTCGGCGACCGCCCGGCGCACCGTGGCGTACAGCACCACCACCGACGCGGCACCCATCAACGCCTGGGGTGCGAGCACCGACCAGCTGTTCATGCCGAACAACCGGACGGACAATCCGGTGATCCAGAGCGAGGCGGGCGGCTTGTCGACGGTGATGAAGTTGTTCGCGTCGAGTGAGCCGAAGAACCACGCCGACCAACTGTGCGAACCCGCCTCGGCCGCCGCGGCGTAGAAGAGATTGCCGTACCCCGTTGCCGACAGGTTCAACATGTACAGCGCCGCGGCGGCTGCGATCAGCGCGGCAAGCAGGATCTGTGTGCGCCTGTCGACAGCGGCAGTCATGCCGATCACCGTGCCGTGCTTTGCTGGCGGCCCGGCTGGGTCTGCGCTGCGAACAGCCTGTGAACCGACAAGTGCGAGACTGTGTGCCATGTGGAATCCCGACGTCTACCTCACGTTCGCCGACCACCGCGGCAGGCCCTTCTTCGACCTGACGTCGCGGGTGGGCGCCGAGAATCCGCGACGGGTCGTCGACCTGGGTTGCGGTCCAGGCAATCTCACCGCCACCTTGGCGCAGCGCTGGCCCGACGCGGTGATCGAGGCGTGGGACAGCTCTCCGGAGATGGTCGAGTCCGCCAGGGAGCGGGGAGTGGACGCGCAGGTCGGCGATGTCCGGTCGTGGGAACCGAAGCCCGACACCGACGTGCTGGTGAGCAACGCGACGCTGCAGTGGGTGCCCGAGCACGCCGAACTACTGGTCCGATGGGCGGGCGCACTTTCGTCGGGCTCGTGGATCGCGGTGCAGATGCCCGGCAATTTCCAGGAGCCCTCGCACGAGGCCGTGCGTACCGTGGCCCGTCGCGAGCCCTTCGCAAACAAGCTGCGCGACATGCCGTTTCGGGAAGGCAAGGTGGTCAGCAACCCGGCCGAGTACGCGGCCCTGCTGACCGACGCAGGATGCCGGGTCGATGCCTGGGAGACCGTGTACATCCACGAACTGACGGGCGAGCATCCGGTGCTGAACTGGATCACCGGCACCGCGCTGCGGCCGGTGATCGATCGGCTGTCCGAAGAGGCGTGGCAGCAGTACCGGCAACAGCTCGTACCACTGCTGGACGAGGCGTATCCGGCACGGCCGGACGGCAAGACGTTCTTCCCGTTCCGCCGGATCTTCGTGGTGGCGCAGGTCGGTTAGCGGCGCTCGTAGTCGGTGGGCGGTGCGGTCATGTCGGTAGACCCTCCTTCTCGGCCTCTGCACGGTAGCGGTCCACCCATTCATCGGACCGTTGATCCGCCTGCCGCTCCAGAGCGGGCGCGGGCGCCAGCTGTGGGTCCTGGCCGAGCGCCTCAAGCACGGTGCCGACGATCTGAGTGAGGTTGCGCCACAGCACCGGATACGGCACCTCCAACGGCGAAATGCCCTCCTCGTCGAACCACGCCCGCCAGCCCTTTTCCTGGGCTCGCAGCATGGTGACGACATGGGCGATGGCGCCTGCGTGGTATTCGGCCGCGGAGTCCCGTCTCGGATCGGGTCTGCCGCGCCAGACCCGCGTCTGCACCGCCCGCCAGAACGAAACCGCCTGCGAGACAGCGTCAGGACGGTGCACGTAGATCAAGTACGGATCGGTGCCGATGACGTCCCGAATCGCCGACAGCAATCCGTCGCCGGAGCGGTCCGGCAGGCCGGCAGCGCGCTCAAGCAACAACGGGGTCTGGTTCCACATCAGCTTGCCGCCCCAGATTCCGTTGGGCGTACGTCCCACGGTGCGGATGTAGTCACGCCAGATGTCCGGCGTTGCGAGGTCGGGCTTGCCTTCGTCGAGAGGGTCGAGCAGGCGCAGGATCGACTCGTCTTCGACGCCCTCGAACCACTGCCGAGGCTGTGGCGACTGGCTGGTGGTCGGCAGGTACTGGAAGAACTCGCCTGGCTCGCCGGCAACACCTGTGGCCCGCAGGGATTCGACGAGCAGCGTGCTGCCGCTGCGTTGCGACGCCAGTACCAGATACGCCGAAGAAGAAGTCATTCGCGTGCACCTAACTGTGCTCGTCTTCGATGCCGCGCTCCGCGGCGATCGCCGATCGGCTGGTCGCCGTTCGGCCGTGGATACGGTCATAGGTTTCGGTGTAGCGTTCCGAGATTCGCGTGCCCGCGAATTCCGATGGAATGACGTCGTTGGTCTTCTGTCGCCAGTCGTTCAGCAGCAAGGCGAGCTCGTTCGAGATCGCCTCCGCTTTGTCCGTTGCGTTCGGGCCGAGAAGATTTCGCGATTCGGTTGGGTCGTCGAGCAGGTCGTACAGTTCGCGCTCCGGCCGCGGGCCGCCGATGGACCCTGCGACCGCGATACCCGGTGCGCTGTCTGCGATGTCCCACGGCAGGTCGAGCAGTGGGCGGGACGCGTAGTTCTCGATGTAGCTGTATTCCTTCGTCCGGATCGCGCGGATCGGGTCGAAGGAATCGTGATACGTCTTCGTCGTGTACACCTCGGACCGTGCGGGTGTGCCGATGCGGGACGCGGTGCGCAACGCAGGTGCATGGGAGATCCCATCGACTTCGGCGGGCACCGCCACTCCCAACAGCTCGAGCAGCGTCGGAACCAGGTCAACGCCGCTGAACAGGTCGTCGTAAACCCGTGGTGCCGAGCCGCTGTCGAGCGGGGGACGGACGATCATGGCGATACCGGTGCCCGCGTCGTACAGCGTCGACTTGGCTCGCGGCAGCGCTGGGCCGTGGTCCGTCATGAACACCACCCAGGTGGTGCGGTCGAGGCCAGTGCGTGCCAGTGCGTCGAGCAACTGCCCGACGGCGGCATCGGCAACCGTGATCGAACCGTAGAACTCGGCCAGATCCTGACGGACCTCGTCGGTCTCCGGTAGATAGTCGGGTACCGCGACGGCACTCCGATTGGCGGGCTCATAACGGTCGGCCGGGTACGGGCGGTGGGTCTCGAAGAAGCCGGCAGTCAACAGGAACGGCTCGCGCGGTGGATTGGCGAGCCACTCGACGGAGCGCTCTACCACGTACTCGCAGAACGAATTCGACACATCGAATTCGTCGAAGCCCAGCCGGGCCGGATACGAGGTCTCATGCTGCATGCCGAAAAGCGCTGTATGCCAACCAGTTTCCGACAGGATTCGCGGAAGCGTACGGACGTCGGCTCGGTACTCCCAGCCGTGATGAGCCAATCCCACCAACCCGTTGTTCTGTGGGTAGCGGCCGGTGAACAGGGAACCCCGCGACGGGGAGCAGAGCGGCGCGGTGGCGTGCGCTCGGGTGAAGAGAATGCCCTCAGCGGCGAGTTGGTCGAGCCGCGGGCTGGACACGTCGGGGTGGCCGTAGACACCCAGATAACGCCCGAGGTCGTGCCAATGGACGATCAGCACGTTGTCCTTCTTCGGGTCGGTCACTGCGCATCCTTTCCCATGCCGTCGCTACACCGAACCCGGCGAGGGGGATTTCGGCAACCGTTTGGCTCAGTAAGAGTCAGTTATCCACAGTTGGGAGTTCATCCACAGGCGCGGCGGGTTGAGTGGCTGACCTGGTGGTTCGTCAGTGGAACTGTGTCTTGAGTCAAGAAGTTGGCAGGTTTTGCGGGGTGGGTTGGTTTAGGTAGGCCTGTTTGGGGGTGCGGTAGTCGAGGGCTTGGTGGGGTCGGATGGTGTTGTAGATGATGCGGAAGTAGTGGGCTTCCATGTCGAGTGCGTCGCCGTCGCCGATGTAGCCGCGGAAGAGATGCTCGTATTTCAGCGTCTCGAAGAATCGCTCGATGACGCCGTTGGTTTGCGGTGATTTGATGCGCGTGCGGATATGGCGCAGGAGCGGATCGTGGCCGGTGAACAGGGTTTGGAAGTCTTTTCCCCGGTAGCAGGGGCCGTTGTCGGACACGATGGCGATGGGTGCAGGTGTGTGACCGATGACGTTGTCCTCGGCATCGAGGACGTCCATTTCGCCGCGGTCCAGTCGCAGGTCCGCGAGGTTCAGAGCGCGAGTGGCTTCCTCGACGGCCAGTCGTATGCAGCGCACGGCGTCGCGGCCGCGGCTGGTGGGCGTGACAGTGATGGCAAGGCAGTATTTGGTGACGTAGTCGATGACGGCGCTGATCCGCCAAATGCCACCGTGGGCGGTTTCAAACTCTGAGAAATCGGTCTGCCACACCCGGTTGCGTTCTGTCGGCGGATCGTGAAATACGCGGCGACGCAACGCAGCCCAAGATTTTCGATCGGCCCGGAAGCCTTGGGGTAACAGTAGTCCGCGCCGCCGCAATGCTCGTTGTACCGACGAGTTGGTGACGTCGTGACCGTCAGCACGCATCAGTGCGGCGATCTTGCGGTAGCCCCAGGCCGGCCACTGTTCGGCGTACTTGGCAGCTATCGCTTCGATCCGGTCGACGACCGGGGCCGGCCAGGGGCCCTTGGCCGGGTCGCCGGCGCGCAGGCGGGTCAGCCTACGCCGATAGGTCCGCTCCGGGATGCCGGCCAATACAGCGAACCTCGAAACCGGCAGACCTGCTGCTTCTCTTAGGGTTTCGAGGTCCTGGAAGGGACCTGATCGGCCAGCGCAGCGCCGCGCTGCCAGATCCGCAGCTGCACCGTCGCCTCGGCCAGCGCGAGTTTGAGCTGCTCGTTCTCCATCCGCAGACGACGCTGCTCGGGGTTACCTGCGGCACCGGCAGCGCCGCTGGGCACCTCCTGCAGGCGTTCAGACCCAGCCTCGAGGAACTGATGCTTCCACTTGGTCACCTGAGTCGAGGACACCCCACACCGTCGAGCCGCCTCAGCCCCGGTCATCTCCCCGGCCAATACGGCCAGCACCAACCGGGTCTTCTCCTCGGCAGCAATCTTCGTTCGTCGCGATCTGACCATGACCTACTGAACCTCCTCAGCAGCACCGCGTTGTGGATAACGCGACCCTGCCAAAAAGTTTGAGTCAGTGGACGCGAGTATATTCGAATGTATGTTCGATTCAGAGTTCGTGGCGGCGTCTGACGCGGAGCTGGTCGCCGCGATCGAGGACGGGGTGCGGCAGGAGGCGATCGCCGGGGCGCGCCGGCTGGCCGCGATCGCCGAGCTGACCCGCCGCCGCGTCGACGACGACGACCACCGGGTGTGGTGGGCGTTCGACCCGTGGGACTCCGTCGCCGCCGAAGTGGCCGCCGCGATGGCGATCGGGTCGCGGCGCGCCTCGGGGCAGATGCGCATCGCCGAAGCGCTGCGCGAACACCTACCCCAGGTCGCCGCGTTGTACTGCAAGGGTGCGTTGGGCACCCGACTGGTCTCGACCATCACCTGGGGCACCCGACTGGTGCAAGGCGACGAGGCGTGGGCGAACATCGATGCCGCGATCGCCGAGCGGGCCACCAACTGGGAGCGGCTGTCGGAGGACAAACTGCGCGCCGCCGTCGACATGCAGGTGGCCCGCTATGACCCCGACGCGCAACGCCGCACCGACACCAGAGTGCGGGGCCGCGACTTCACCATCGGCGCGTGCGATGACGACGCCGAAACCGCCTCGGTGTGGGGTCGGCTGCTGGCCCCCGACGCCGCCGTCATGCGTGAGCGGGTCACCGCGATGGTCACCGGGCTGTGCGACGGCGATCCGCGCAGCGCCGGTGAGCGCCGCTCCGATGCCGCGGGCGCGATCGCCAACGGCAACGACACTCTGGCCTGCCGGTGCGGATCACCGGACTGCCCTACTGCCGGGGTGAAACCCCGATCGCATGTGGTGATCCGGGTGATCGCCGACCAAGCCGCCATCAACGACGCCACCGCCGCCGCCACCGAAAACCGCGCCGAAACCGAACAGCCCACCGACCCACCCGCCGCTGGACTACCCGCCGCCACCGAAGACCACGTCACCAAGACCAAGCCGCGGCCGCCTGCGCCGGCGCTGCTGCTGGGCCACGGGATACTGCCCAACGCGCTGCTGGCCGAGGCGATCCGCAACGGCGCGACCATCAAGCCGATCCGTATGCCCGGTGTCGAGCCCGAGTTGCGGTATCGGCCCAGCGACGAGTTGGCCGAGTTCGTGCGGATGCGCGATCTGTTCTGCCGTTTCCCCGGCTGCCCCGTCGCCGCTGATCGCTGCGATCTCGACCATTGCGTGCCGTGGCCGTGGGGTCCGACGCACGCGTCGAACATCAACTGCAAATGCCGCCATCACCATCTGATGAAGACGTTCTGGATCGGTGTCGGCGGCTGGGCCGACCAACAGCTTCCCGACGGCACCGTGATCTGGACGGCGCCCAGCGGCGCGACCTACACCACCCAGCCCGGCAGCCGACTGTTGTTCCCGACGTGGAATGTCACCACCGCCGAACTACCCCCACCAACAGCACAACCACCACCCCACGCCGGCAATCGCGGGCTGATGATGCCGCGCCGAAAACGCACCCGCGCCGCCGACATCGCCGCAGCCATCCAAGCCGAACGCGAACTCAATAGACTCGACGTGGCGCCGTTCTAGGTGGCGACGGCGAAGAGCTGCCATTCACCGGGTACACCCTTGAGCGCGAATGCGCCGCGGTGCTCAAACTCCAATCCCGATCCGATCACAGTCGCGCAGTGTGCTGGACACCAGCACATCGTTTGTTCCGGCCAGGGCGCTCACCCGTGCCCCGATGTGTACGGCGATCCCGCCGATGTCCTGGCCGCGGACCTCGCACTCGCCAGTGTGCAACCCGGCCCGCGCCTCGATGCCGAGCGCCTGCACTGCGTCGCGGATCGACATGGCAGCTCGGGCACGACCGGGATCGTAGGGTTGCGGCGTGGCCGAAGATCAGCAGACGTGGCACTACGGGCTCATCGCCGAGTACTGGGCGCAGTTCAACGACGACTTCCGGCCGCACGAGATCCCGTACTTCCAGCGCTTCGTCGAGGAGGGACAGCCGGCGCTCGACGTCGGCTGTGGCACCGGACGCCTCCTGATCCCGTACCTCCGCGCAGGGCTCGACGTCGACGGTTGCGACGTCTCCGCGGACATGGTCGCCGCCTGCCGCGAGAAGGCCGGGCGTGAGGGCCTCTCCCCGAGTCTGTACGTGCAGCCGATGCACGAGCTCGACCTCCCACGCCGCTACCAGACGATCTACGTGTGCGGCGCCTTCGGGCTCGGGAGCACTCGCGCACACGACGAACAGGCGCTCCGCGGGTTCGGCGACGTCCTCGAGCAGGGTGGCACCCTGCTGGTCGACATCGAGCTTCCGTATGCGGGCGCCGAGCAATGGCCGATGTGGAGGAAGGACGGGCGCGCGGCGTTGCCCGGCGTGCCCGAGGCACCGGAACGGGGTCGACCGGCGCCCGACGGTGCGGAGTACGGACTGAGCTCCTGGTACGTCGGGTTCGACCCGCTGGAGCAGCGAGCCTCCTATGAGATGACCGCGCGTCGGTGGCGCCACGGGACGCTCGAGGCCGAGGAGACGCACCGGCTCGACATCGGCCTCTACTTCAAGAACGAGCTCCTGCTCATGCTCGAGCGCGCGGGATTCGACGACGTGGTCGTCCACGGCGACCACGACGAACGGCCACCAACGCCGGACGACGACTTCATCGTCTTCGTCGCGCGCACGTCGGACCGCTAGGACACGACGTCGAGCAGGATGCAATGCCGTGCGCGTGCGGAGGCTCGGCTGGCGCAGCGGATCGCTCGCTGAGGTCGTCGAACCTCATGAAGACCCAGTCCGACACCGCGAGTGGGATCCCGTGCAATGTGAGGTAGCTCAGCCCCGAGCAGGCACACCGACCGCGCGAAGGACGTACTCGGGCGGTACCTCGAAGGCGAGCGACCTACGGGGCAGTCGCATCAGGACGTCCTCGGGGATCGGGGTCTTGTAGTTCAGCGAGAGATGACCGCTGAACTTCGGGTCGACCTCGCCGATGTCGACCTCGATGTGCAGCCCGGTGTCCGAGATGTCGGCCTTGACCGGTCCGCTCTGGTGCCGCATCCCACCGTTGGTCGATGGTGCGGCCGGCGAGCTTGGGCACCGACGACAGCGTGCCGAGAACACGCTGCGAGGTGATCACCAGCGAGCCGACATAGCTCGAGATGTTGGTGTTGGCTTTCTTGCCGGGCACGGATCCGCTGAATCGACGGGTGACCGGGACGTACTCGGTCAGGTAGATGATGCCTTCGGCTTCGGCTTGAGCTCGGAGTTCTTCGGGCAAACCCCCGATGCGGAGCAGCTTGCGCAGAAACACGGCCATGAGGGCACCGTAGCGTGGAACCCGTGTCGACGCGGAACGGTTGGCTCGTTGGCCTGGCCGCGTCGGCCCTTGCCCTCTATGCGCTGCTGTGGGTCGGATTCGCGCAGCACTGGCAGTGGATCGACACCATGGACCGGTCCGCCCTCGATGCCCTGCACGATTTCGGAATCGCCCACCCCGGCTGGGTCGTGTTCTGGGACCTGTTCTGCACCGTGCTCGGGCCGACAGCGTTCCGGCTGGTCGCCCTGGTCGTGATCGTCGTCGCCCTGGCGCGGCGCAACGTGCGGGCGGCGATGTTCCTCGTAATCTCCGTCGAGCTCAGCGGTTTGATCACCGAAGCGGCCAAGGCCGCCGCAAATCGTCCGCGTCCCGCCGAGGCTCTTGTGCATGCGCCGTCGACGTCGTTCCCGTCGGGACATGCACTCGGCGTGATGGTCGGCGTGCTCGCATTACTGACGCTCCTGCTACCCATCGTGCGCAGACCGTTGCGAGCCTGGCTGATCGTCATCGGCGCGATTGTCGTGGTCGCGATCGGGTTCGGGCGGGTGGCGCTCAACGTGCATCACCCGTCCGACGTACTGGCCGGATGGGCGTTGGGTTATGTCTGGTTCGTGGTGTGCGTGCTGTCGGTGCCGCCCGTCGTAGCAATCACGGCAGCGGACGAAACACCGGCAGCGCACGGTAGTTCACGCTGAAGCTGGCCTCCGTCGCACTCGGTGCCGACCTCGCCGTCATGGGCCAACACGGTGGGACCGTCCACGGCGGTGAAGGCGAACTCCGGCACCCGCATCTCGTGGTAGAGCGGGCTGCGTGTCCAGCCGGCCGAGCGCGAGCGAGCTGACGATGCGCAGCGTGCTCAATCTGCGGCCGGTTTCGAGTATGCGTACGTCGATCAGGCCGTCGTCCATCCTGGTGCGTCGAGACGGCGCGAAGCCCGACGGTAGATACGTCGAATTGCCAAGGAAGAACAGCGATGTCTGCAGGGTCTTGTTGTCGTAGGAGATGCGTACCGGCTCGTCGCGCCGCAGCGTGTGGAACATCGCGTACAGGCCAGCCAGTCGGCTTGCCGATCTTGTGCTCGAGCTTCTCCCGGTCCGCACGAACCTCGGGTAGGCGCCGATGCTGGCCGTGTTGACGACGATCTGTTCCTCGTTGAGGCAGCATCAGGTCGACGCAACCGATGACGCCGCGGCGGATCGCATCGACCGTCTTGGCGACGCTGTCGCAGCCGATGTCCTTGGCGAAATGGTTGAAGGTGCCGCCGGGGAAGACCGCCAGCGGAACGTCGTGTTCGACCGCGATGCCCGCCGCGCACGACACGGTGCCGTCGCCGCCGCCGACGGCGAGCACCTCGGTGCGCTTGGCGGCGTCGCGCAATGCACCGCCTCGATATCGTCGTCGTCGCCGAGCTCGACGATCTCCGCCGCAGGCAACGCGTCGCGCACCTCGTCGACGACGCGCGCCCCGGTGCCGCTGCCCGACGCTGGGTTGATCACCAGCACGACGCCCGCACCGTCGGGTCGCGGCGGAGTAGTGCACCCGCAGCGGATCGGCGACAGGGAGCTTCGTCGGGACGATTGGCGGCACGATGCGCCCCCCGAGGACGGCGATGCCCGCTCCGATGCCGAAGCCGGCGAAGACATCGCCCGGATAGTGCGCGCCGACCGCGACGCGGGACAACCCGACGAGCCCGGCCAGCAGGGCGAGGCCGAGTCCGACGGGCGGGCTCTCCAACCCGACGCCCACCGCGAATGCGGCCGCGCTGGCGGAGTGCCCGGACGGCAGCGAGTTGGACGTCGGAAAGCGCCGGCTCTGCCGTGCGAGTGGCACCAACGTGGGGTTGGGTCGGGGCCGCTTCCAGACGCGCTTGGCGAATTGATTGGTGACCAGGCTGGTGACGGCCAGGCTCGCGGCTCCGCGCATGGCGCCTCGGGCCGTTGCCTTGTGTCGCGTCGCGATCAGCGCGGCGGCGATGACGAACCACAGTTTGGCGTGGTCGGCGGCCCTGCTCAGCCGGGGCATGGTGCTGTCCAGAAGTGGGCTAGGCGATTCCGCGACCGCCTCGAAGACCTCGCGATCGAGGGTGCCCAGACCCTGGCCGATCTGGGTCAGGCCGCGCAGGCCGTGGGGCTTACGACGCAATCGCATGACGCCAACCTATCCGAGGTCTTGACAATATTTCTTGTCAAGGGTGACGATGGAAGCGTGCTCGATGTCGAGGTCATCACCGATCCCGCCGCGGCGGTAAGCGCGCTGGATCCCATTCGCAGCCGGTTATTGGCCGAGCTCGTGGAACCGGCGTCGGCGGCCACCCTTGCGACGCGGGTCGGCATCCCGCGGCAGAAGGTCAACTATCACCTGCGTGCCCTCGAAGCGCACGAACTCGTCTCGGTCGCGGAGGAGCGGCGCTGGGGCGGGCTGACGGAGCGGCTGATGGTGGCGAATGCGGCGACGTATGTGGTGTCGCCGGGAGCGCTGGGTCCCGTCGCCGCGGACCCCGGTCGGGCCAGTGATCGCCTTTCGGCGAGTTACCTCATCGCGGTGGCGGCGCGTGCGGTCCGGGAGGTCGGCGAGTTGTGGCGGACGGCCAGAGCGACAAACAAGCGGCTGGCCACGCTATCGATCGACACGGCGGTCCGGTTCCGCTCGCCGTCCGATCGCGCTGACTTCACCCGCGAACTCTCCGACGCCGTCACCTCGCTGGTGGCCCGCTATCACGACGAAACCTCAGGCCGTGGCAGACCGTACCGTCTGGTTCTCGCCGCATATCCGATGCCCGCAGATAACTAGGAGGACATGAAATGCCGTTGAAGAGAGACGATTCGGGTCGCCGCTGGGTCGAGATGGAGTTCCTCGTTCCTGGCACACCCGAGGAGGTTTGGCGAGCCATCGCGACCGGTCCGGGGATGACCGCGTGGTTCACGCCGACCGAGGTCGACGAACGCGTCGGCGGTGCGATCAGCTTCGACTTCGGTATGGGGACCTCGTCGGGGACCGTCACCGAGTGGGATCCGCCCCGCCGGTTCGGCTACGAGGAGTACGGCTGGAGCGGCGAAGCGCCGCCGGTCGCCACCGAAGTCATCGTCACCAGCCACTCGGGGGACCGCTGCGTCGTGCGCATGGTGCACAGCCTGTTCACCTCCAAGGACGACTGGGACGACGAACTGGAGGGCTTCGAGACGGGCTGGCCGGGTTTCTTCGAGGTGCTTCGGGTGTATCTCACGAACTTCGCCGGAAAACCCGCCGCAATCGTCCACGCGATGTTGCAGGACTCCGGTCCACAAAACGAAATGTGGGCGACCCTTACGACGGCGCTCAGCCTGGCCGGCGCCAACGTCGGCGAACGCCGCGAAACCTCCTCCACGGCACCGCGTTTGGCGGGCGTCGTCGAGCGCGTTCACCAGGATCCGGTGTCGCGCGACCTGATGATCCGGCTGGACGAGCCCACCGAGGGCATCGCCGTGGTCGGGACATGCCAGATGGGTGACGCGGCGAGCGGCATGGTCACCGTGTTTTTCTACGGCGACGACGCCACCGAAACGGCAGCCGGTGAGCAGACCAAGTGGAAGAAATGGCTCGCCGAACTTCGCCCACGTGACGCGGTGAGCACCTGATCGTGTGCAACCATGGGCGCGTGCGCCGATGGCTGGTACCGCTGATAGCGACGCTGTCATTGGGGCTGGGGGCGGTCGCTGCACCGGCGAGCAGTGCCGACTACACGCCGTGGTTCGCCCCGAACGTCGGCAACGCCACTCAGGTCATCTCCGTTGTCGGAGCCGGTGGTTCATCGGCGAAAATCGACGTGTTCCAGCGCACCGCCGCCGGCTGGCAAGCGGTCAGAACCGGCATCCCCGCCTTCGTGGGTGAGAACGGCATGGCGCCGGAAACCCATGACGGCCAGGCGAAAACCCCGATGGGAATCTTCACCCTCGACTTCGCCTTCGGCACAGCGCCCAACCCCGGCGGCGGCCTGCAGTACGTTCAAGTCGGGCCCGACCACTGGTGGGACGGCGACATGAAGAGCCCGACCTACAACACCATGCAGGTGTGCAAGAAGTCGCAGTGTCCGTTCAACACCGAACCCGCCAGCGGCACCGAGAACCTCGAAATTCCGCAGTACGTCCATGCGGTGGTGATGGGCGTCAACAAGGAACGCGTGCCGGGCAACGGTGGCGCGTTCTTCCTGCACGCCACCGACGGCGGTCCGACCGCCGGCTGCGTGGCGATCGATGACGGCACCCTGGTCGAGATCATGCGCTGGCTGCAGCCGGGCGCGCTGATCGCGGTTACCCAGTAGAGCTCAGATATTCAGCGCCGCACCGGATGTCACCTTGAAATTGGTGATGGATTCGGTGGACATGTTCACCTCGTAGGTGCGCTGGTATCCGGTCGCACTGATGCGCCAGCCGTCGGGGGTGCGCCGGTAGCGGTCGTGGTAGAAGGCGGCGCCGTAGAGCATGAAGTTGAAGTCGGGGACGATGACGCGGTCCTGCAGGTACCAGGTGCCGGTGGCCTCGTCACCCTCGACGTCGATCTCGGGATGCGTGACCCGGTGTTCGGTGAGCACGTTCGCAGGCATCGAGGTGCGCATGAACTCGACCAACGTGTCGCGGTCGGTGAAATGGTGTTCTTCACCGAGCGAGCTTCCGTAGTCACCGACGATGTCCTCGGTCAACGTGTCCGCAAAGTCGTCCCAGTGCTTGGTGTCCAGCGCCCGCAGGTAGCGGTACTTCACCCGCTTGATGTCGTCGATATCGCCCATGCCGACATTGCAACACACCCGTGTGTACCGGCATAGTGGCGGCGATATGTTCGCTCTCTCAAAAGCATGCTGGCGGAACGCTGTTCAAACGGGCAGTGAACGGAGTGTCTGAACGGTATCTGCCCATAACAGAGCTATGGTGTGGGCCGTTATGAGCGACCCTCTGGGGTTGTCGGTCGGGACAACAAACCTGGTCGCGGCGCGTGTCGGCAACCAACCTGTGACGCGCCGCTCGATGCTGACCCTCGGGCAGTCGGGCGGCACGATTAGCGGCTTCGTCGAGCGGGTCGGGGACCGGGTGCCGCTGGTGACCCCCGACGGGAAGAGCTACCTCGCCGAACAACTCCTGGTCGAAGCGCTTGACGCAATGGTCGAACTGGGCGGCGGGCCCTCGTCCGACGTCGCGATCGCGGTCCCCGCGCACTGGAACGCGACGACGATATGGGCGTTCCGCGGCGCACTGGGCAACAGCAAGACCCTGGCGCAGACCGGTCAGCCGGTTCGGGTGGTCTCCGACGCCATCGCCGCACTGACGGCGCTGCAGGCCAACCCGGGTATCGCCGCGGATGGC
The DNA here is from genome assembly GCA_963716505.1 of uncultured Actinomycetota bacterium. GTDB lineage: Bacteria > Actinomycetota > Actinomycetes > Mycobacteriales > Mycobacteriaceae > Mycobacterium. Next base: position 437,897 of record CAVQTL010000006.1, on the reverse strand, counting down.
GTGGTGGCACTGCTCGACTTCGGCGGAAGCGGCACCAGCATCACCCTGGCCGACGCCGCGGCAGGTTTCGAGCCCATCGGCGAAACCGTGCGGTATCCGGACTTCTCCGGTGACCTGATCGACCAGGCGTTGCTGGCTCATGTCCTGGACAACCTCGCCGACAAGGTCGACCCCGCCGGAACCACGGCGGTCGAGTCGCTGACCAAGCTGCGCGAGGAATGCAGGCGGGCCAAGGAGCGGCTGTCGGCCGACACCGCGACCCAATTGGTCCTCGAACTCCAGGGCTATCGAGCCGATATCCGGCTCACTCGAGACGAACTCCAGGACCTGATTCGGCGGCCGCTGGACGGCGTCGTTTCCGCCCTGGACGAATTGACCGAGCGCAACGGCACCTCGCCGACCGGCCTGGCCGCGCTGGCGATCGTCGGTGGCGGGGCAGGTATTCCCCTTGTCACTCAGCGGCTTTCCGAACACACCCGGCTTCCGGTGGTGACCACACCGGCGCCTGCCCTCAACGGGGCCGTCGGCGCCGCGCTGTTCGCCGCATTCGGGGCCGATGCCGACGCCCCGACCGGAGCCAACGCGGCGACCGCCCTCGATGCGGACGCCCCGACGGGTGCCGCCGCGGCCGCCACCGACGCGACAGCCGCCGAACCTGTCTACGACGGGCCTGGCCCCGACGCACCCGGCTCGGCGACGTTCCGGGCGCTCGCGTGGTCTCAGGAGGAGATCGGCGATGACCTCGTTCCGTACACCGGTGAAAACCCCTATGAGATAACGGATTCCGATGTTCGTCCGGTGCTCGAGTACACACCGACGACGGGCAAGATCTACCAGGAGCCGCGGCGGCCGTGGCATCGGGTGACGGCGCTGGCGATCGGCATCGCCGCCGTCATCGCCATCATCACGGTCGGCGGGGTGGCCTACGCGCTGACCAGTGCGACGGAAGGCACCAAGGCGAGCGAACAACCGCGTCCCGAACCGCCCAAGCAGCCCGAACCTGAGCCGCCCCCGCCGCCGAAAGAGGAAAGTCCCCCGCCGCCCGAACCGCCTCCGCCGCCGCCGGAGCCACCGCCCAGCGAGGTGACGATCACCAGGAGGCGCCCCCGCCGCCACCACCACCGTCGCCGACGTGGACGCCGACGACGACGGAGCACCTCACCACCACGAGAACGACGACCACGACGTCGCCGACGACGACAACCACGTCACCGACCACCACGACGACGTCGCCGACCACCACGACCACGACGACCACAACCACGACCACCACCCCGTCGATGACGACGAGCTATATCACGGTCCCGTTCGTGCCGGTGCCGGTGCCGATCCAGGTGCCCAACCAGGGACCCGTTCAGCAGCCCCCGGCGTATCAGCAGCCGCCGGCGTATCAGGAGCCGCTGTATCCACAGAGTCCCTGGGGGTAGTGGCACACTGGGTAGATGAGCAGCAATGGTCCGTTCGGCTTCGACCCGGACGACTTTGATCGAGTGATCCGTGAGGCCGGAGAGGGACTGCGCGACGCGGTCGGCAAGCTCTTCGACATGACCGGTGAGCGGGCCGGGTTGGGCGTCATCTTCGACGAGTTCTCGCGCCGCCAGCGACACGAGCCGGAAACGACCGGCGAGACCGGCGACGGGGTGTGGTCCATCTACACCGTCGACGACGACGGCAAGGCCCACGTCGAAGAGGTGTACGCAGGAGAACTCGATGCGCTTCGGGCGAACAAGAACAACACCGACGCCTCGCGGAAGGTGCGTTTCCTGCCGTACGGCATCGCCGCCAGCGTGTTGGACGCGTCTCCTGACGTCTCCGACGTCTCCGACGTCTCCGACGACTCCGGCGACGAGACCGAATAGCCAGCGGCGCGGTCAGAGACGACAGCCCGGCAGTCTGTCCCTAGACGTTCCGCGGGTGATGGCAGGCCGCGAGGTGTTCGGGGCGATGCTCGAGGAGTGCCGGCTCGTCTGACGTACAGACGTCGGTCGACCACGGGCACCGCGTGTGAAAGCGGCAGCCGGGCGGTGGGTCGATCGGACTCGGCACATCACCCTCGAGCACCAGGCGTTCGCGCGCGGAGTTCTGCTTCGGATCGGGGATCGGCACCGCGGACAGCAGCGCGTTGGTGTACGGGTGGATCGGCTTGTCGTAGAGCTCGTCTGCGCCCGAGTCTTCGACGATCTTGCCCAGATACATGACCGCGATCCGATCGGACACATGGCGGACGACGCCGAGGTCGTGGGCGACGAAGAGATAGGACAGCCCGAATTCCTCCTGCACGTCCTCGAGCAGGTTGATGATCTGGGCCTGCACGGAAACGTCCAGCGCGGAGACCGGCTCGTCGGCGACGATCAGCTTGGGCCGCAACGCAAGTGCGCGGGCGATGCCGATGCGTTGGCGCTGGCCGCCGGAGAACTCGTGCGGAAAACGGTTGTAGTGCTCGGCCTGCAGGCCGACGCGGTCGAGCAGGTCTTGCACGCGTCGTTTCAGCTCGGCGCCGCGGGCCAGCCCATGCAGTTCGAGTGGGTCACCGATGATCTGGCCCACCCGCTTGCGCGGATTGAGCGAGGCGAATGGGTCCTGGAAGATCATCTGCATCTGCCTGCGCATGGCGCGCAGGTCGCGGCGCGACCGGCCGACCAGCTCCTGGCCGGCGAACCGGACCGAACCGGACGTCGGGGTTGTCAATTGCAGGATCGCGCGGCACAGCGTCGACTTACCGCATCCGGATTCGCCTACCAGGCCTAGTGTTTCGCCCTCCCTGAGGGTGAAACTGACGCCGTCGACCGCACGCACCCTGGCGACCTCGCGGTCGACGACGATCCCCGACTTGATCGGGAAATGCTTGACGAGGTCGGTCACCTCGAGAAGCAGATCGCCCTCAGCCATATCGCTCCTCGTCTGCGCCGCCGCCATGGTGCGCCTTCACTTCGGCGTCGAGCCAGCACCGGTCGAGGTGGGCTCCGCCGGTGCGCGGCTCGAGCGGCGGTAAGCTCGGTGCACTCGTCGAAGACGTGAGAGCAGCGCGGTGCGAAGCGACAGCCCGACGGCGGCGCCAGCAGCGAGGGCGGTGCTCCGGGGATCTGCGTCAGCCGCGCGGTTCGCGGCTGGTCGAGTCGGGCCAGCGAACCGAGCAGTCCCCATGTGTAGGGATGCTTTGGCTCGTAGAAGATTTCGTCGAGGGTGGCGTCCTCGACGACCTGGCCGGCGTACATCACCAGGACCCGGTCGGCGATCTCGGCAACGACGCCGAGGTCGTGGGTGATGATGATGACCGCAAGGTCGCGCTCGCGATTGAGCCGGTCGATCAGCTGAAGGATCTGGGCCTGGATCGTCACGTCGAGCGCGGTGGTCGGCTCGTCGGCGATCAGCACGTCGGGCTCGAGCGCGAGTGCCATGGCGATCATGACGCGCTGCCGCATACCGCCGGAGAACTCGTGGGGGTAGTGCCGTACCCGCCTCTCCGGGTTGGGGATGCCCACCGACCGCAGCAGCTCGACCGCTTTGGACCGGGCCTCCTTCTTGGAGACGTCGCGGTGCGCCCGGATCATCTCGGTGATCTGGTCACCGACGCGATAGACGGGGTTCAGCGCACACATCGGGTCCTGGAAGACCATCGCGATCTGCTCGCCGCGGACGTCGCGCAGCTGGTTGTCGGTGAGTCCGTTGATCTCCCGGCCGCGATAGTTGACCGAACCGGTGATTCTGGCGTTGGACGCACGGGTCAGGCCGGTCAGCGTCTGCGCGGTAACGCTTTTACCGCAACCGGATTCGCCGACGATCGCCAGCACCTCGCCCGCGGCCAGCTCGAACGAGACGCCGTCGACGGCCTGGACCACACCGTCTTCGGTGGCGAAGCCGACCCGAAGGTCGTCGACCGTCAGGATCGCGCTCATGCCGGCGCCGCCTCACCCAGTCGGATGCGCGGATCCAGCACCGCGTAGAGGATGTCGACGATCGTGTTGAACAGCACGATGAAGAACGCGCCGAACATCACCACCGCCATCAGCGGCGGCAGGTCGAGCGACCGGATCGCCTCGCCCGCATACAGTCCGACACCGTCGAGGTTGTAGACGGTTTCGGTGAGAATCGCGCCGCCGCCGACCACCATGCCGAAGTCGAGCCCGAACAGGGTGACGATCGGGATCATCGAGTTGCGAAGCACGTGGCGGATCCGCACCTGACGTTCGGACAGGCCCTTGGCGCGTGCGGTGCGCACGTAGTCCTCGTTCATCGCGTCGAGCATGTTGGACCGCAGCACCCGGCTGTAGAGGCCGACGAACAGCACGGCCAGCGTGACCCAGGGCAGGATCAGGTGATAGGCCCAGTCGAGCGGGCTCTCCGTCAGCGGCACATAGCTGCCGGTCGGGAACAGCTCGACCTTGAAGCTGAAGAAGTACAGCAGCATCGCCGCCAGCCAGAACACCGGCATCGAAATCCCGACCAGCGAAAGGATTGTCAGGGCGCGGTCGGTGAACCTGCCCTGCATGCACGGCGCTCAGGTAGCCGAAGAGAATCGCCAGCGACATCCACAGCACCGCCGCGCCGATGCACAACGAGAACGTCGCGGGCAGCCCTTCCCAGATCTGCTCGACGACGTTGCGGTCCTTGGCGTAGGACGTCAGCTGGCCGGTGAAGATCTGCTTCATCATCGTCAGGTACTGGACGTGCAACGGCTGGTCGAGCCCGAGATCGGCGCTGACCCTGGCGATCAGCGCAGGATCGGCGTTCTTGCCCGCGATTCGCTGCGGCCGGGTCGGAGTTCGGGATCACGTTGAAGATCAGGAACACGATGACCGAGATCGCGAACAACACCGCGACCATCCCGAGCAGGCGCCTGGCAACGAAACGGGCCATCGGCTAGTGCTCCAACCTGATCTTCGCCTTCGGGTCCATCGCGTCGCGCAGGCCGTCGCCGAATACGTTCAGCGACAACACCGTTGCGACGATCATCAACCCGGGCACGACGGTGAGGTGTGGCGCCGTGAAGATCACCTGGTAGCCGTCGGAGATCATGGAGCCCCACGATGCGTTGGGCGGCCGCACGCCGGCGCCCAGGAACGACAGCGCCGACTCGAGCAGCATGTTGTTGGCGATGTTCAGCGTGAAGAACACCACGATCGTCGACATGATGTTGGGTAGCAGCTCGCGAGAACATGATCCGCAGCGGCCCCTTGCCCTGCGCCACCGCCGCCTCGATGAACTCCTTCTCACGCAGAGCGAGGATCTCGCCGCGGATCGGCCTTGCCACGTAGGGCACGTAGACCAACCCGATGATCAGGATCGGAATCCAGAGCGAGTCGCCCGCGATCTCGATGGGACCGACCTTCAGGCCGCCGATCGACAGTGTGGTGCCCAACGCGATGCCGAGGAGCAACACAGGGAAGGCCCAGATCACGTCCATCGTGCGGGACAGCACCGAGTCGATCCAGCCCCGGTAGTAGCCGGCCAGTAGGGCGACGATCACGGCCAGCATGGTGGTCACTGCCGCCGCCGCAAGGCCGACGTAGATCGACGTGCGGCCGCCGTACATCAACCGCACCATGACGTCTCGGCCGTTCTGGTCGGCGCCGAGCAGAAACCGGCCGTGCAGTCCTGGTCCGATCGGCGTGCCGTCGGGCGACGACGACGTCCGTCTCCTGGCCGTCGATCATCACCTTGTCGGTCAGGTGGTTCTCGTTCGGCCCGGTGTGCGCCACGTGCTCGGCCCACAGCGGCGCCGCCAGGCAGAAGAGCACGATCAGCACGAACAGGACAGCGCACGCCAGCGCAACCTTGTTGCGCCGCAGGCGAAGCCACGCCAGATACCACGGGCTGCGTCCCTGGATCTGCGACGGCGGCACACCCGTCGGGAGTGGCGGCTCGCCGGGTGCCTCAAGCGAGTCGATCGACGCGACCATCGCCTGCTACTTGATCGCGAAGGACGTGTAATCCTGGTTGAACAGCAGATGGTGATACGACTTGTCGAAGTCCATCCGCTCCGACAGGAACGTGGTGAACTCCTCGTTGCCGTAGGGCGCCCAGACCGCCTGCTCCATATACGCCTTGTCGAGCGCGGCGTACTGCTGCTCGACCCCTCCGTCGCCGATCAGCTTCGTCAGCAGCTCGTCCTGCTTGGCGTTGTTGGCGGGGATGTTGACCCGGGAGAAGTTGTTGCCGTTGGTCGGCAGGATGCTCTCGCCGTTCAGCAGCGGACGGAAGAAGTCGTCCGGGTGCGGGAAGTCCTGGTACCAGTTCGCGAATCCGGTGTCGAGATCGGGTGTCGACTGGTTTCCGATGGTCGTCCAGTACACATCGCCCGCGATCACCTTCAGCGTCGCGTTGAAGCCGAGCTGGGTGAGCAGGTCGTGATAGTACTCACCGATCCGCTTGCGGTCGGGCTCGTCGTTGGTCCAAACCGTGATGTCGCGGTCAGCCGGATTCGCCTCGGCGATCAGCTGTTTCGCCTTGTTCATGTCCGGACCCGGAAAGAGCTTGTACTCCTCGTAGCCGGGCATCCCCGGAGGCAGGATCTGCTGTGTCGGGTGCAGCCGGCCACCGAAGATCCGGTTCAGCGCTTCGGGATCGACGGCGTAGTTGATCGCCTGACGAATCTTGATGTCGTTGAACGGGGGCCGTCTCGATGTTCATCCAGAAGTAGTAGGTGTTGATCGAATCCTCCATCCGGAAGCGATCGGGGTACTTCGCCTTGACCTCGGCGAGGCGGTCCGCCACGGGTGGGTCGAGCATGAAGTCGACCTTGTTCTGCTCGACGTCGGTCACCTGGGCGCTGTTGTTCTTGTTCTCATTGACAATGATCTTGTCCACGTTGGCGTCGGCCACCTCGCTGGCGCCCGCGTCCTTGACGGTCTGGAAGTTCGGATTGCGCTCCATCGTCAGCGTGCGCGGTGCGTCGACCTTGCTGATCATGAACGGACCGCTGGCCGGCGGCGGGGTGTTCGTCGCGTCCTTGTCCAGCGGAGTGGTCGGCGGGACTGGTGCGGCGAACATCAGGCCAAGCACGTTCAGGAAAGTGCCGTTCGGCTCCGTCAACGTGATGGTGATGTCGCCGGTGTTGTCGTCGGTCTTGATGCCGCTGATCGTCTCCGCCTTCTTCTCGGCGTAGTCGGTGGCGCCGACGATGACGTCGAAGAACACCGAGCCGCCGGAGTCGGCCTTGAACAGCCGCTGGATGCCGTAGGCGAAATCGGACGCCTTGATCGGGGTGCCGTCCGAGTACTTCATGTTCGGCCGCAGTTTGAGCTTGTATGTCTTGCCGTCGGCGGAGATTTCGGGCATGTCTTCGGCCAGCCCTGGGACCACCTGGGTGCCCTCCTTACCCTTGACGTGCTTGTAGGTCAGCAAGGGTGTGTAGACGTTCCAGAGCACCTCCCACCCCTCGACGGTGTAGGAGAGCTGCGGGTCGACGTAGTCGGGGAACGAGGTCAGGGCGATATTGATCTCGCCACCCTCGCCACCCTCGCCAGCCGCGCCACCCTCGCTTTTCTCGCTGCCGCATGCGGCCACTCCGAATGCCGCGAGCGCGGTGACGCACGCGATCATCAGGATTTTGCGCATTGTGTACATCGTTCTCCCTCTAACAGCCAATCCGGACACCCCAATACACCTACGCCACTCTGCTGGACTTGGTTGGGCCTTCGGGGGAATCTCGGTAATAGCACCTTCTGCCACTTGCGACCGCTCTGCAACCCGGCGTTCGGGGACAGCTCCGGCAGAAAACTGTGGCGAGTTTCGCTCGCCCGCTTGAGGTCGGCTTGCGCGGCCCGATGTGGGCATACAGCAACCAATTTCTCTCAGGTCTCCGAACGGCATTTACATTTCTCAGTGGGTGACCCGGACTAGGATTGCGTCTCAAGAAGCGCCACCGGCCTGGAAGCGCGCAATTGGTGTGCGCCGCCGTCTAGCGAACTCTACCAAGCCGTCAAATTTTGCTAAGGGACTGGCGCGAATTCGCTGTGTGTGTCACCATGGTCGGTAATTCCTGCGCTTGTCGGTGCAGGTACACCAGAAAAGGACAATTAAATGAGGACACAGAGTCGTTTGCCTCGCCGGTTTGCGGTAGTTGCCGGGCTGAGCGCGATCGCCGCGATGGGCATGATCACCGCAGGTTGCGCAAAGGAAGAAGAGCAGGCGCCCGAGACCGCGACGACGACCACCACGACGACCACGACGTCCCCGGCCGCAGCTCCTTCGCCGACGGAGAAGGCTCCGCGGATCGATCCGAACGCGCCGAACCAGTTCACGCCGCCCGTCGTTGCGCCGCCGGCCTCGCAGGTCCAGCCCGGCGAGCATGGTCGGCACGTAACGAACGGCTCCTAGAGCCATCACCGAAGTGCGGCGGCGTCTGCCGGCCCTCATCTGGGCGTCGGCGATCATCGCCGCGTCGGGGCTGAGTGCCGGCTGCGCGCCGACGAGTTCTGCGGTTATCACGGGTCCGTTCGCATCACTGCTCGCCAGCTCGACAGATCTCGGGCCGTCGCGCGCAGGTGATGCGCAACTGACCGTCGCCCTCCCCGACGCGACGCGTCCCGATGCGCTGACGGCATGGGCGAGCGCGCGCGAGTTGCGGGTGCGATGGCGCCCGGGCGACGACTGGGCGATCGTCGAGGGCGCCGCCGACCACGTGGCACGCGCGTTCGGGGTGCCGGTGAACGACTACCGGGGCCGAAAAGGCCAGGTGTTCTACGCATCACCGGAGCAACCAGCGGTGCCGCAGGCGTTGCACGACGTCGTCATCGGGCTCGGCCGGATCATGAGCTATACCCCGCATAGCACCAAACGGCCCGACAACTTACCGCTCGATGTGCCGAAGGGCGGGCTGACACCCGGCGGATTGTTGGACGCCTACAACGCCACCCCGCTCGCGAAGGAAGGCCATACCGGCAAGGGCGAGACCATCGTGTTCTTCGAATTCGATGGCTTCGATCAGCGCGACCTCGACATGTTCGCCGACACATCCGGCTTGCCGAGGTTCACCCCCGAGGTCATCGGGGGAATACCGGACGAAGCGCACAGCGAGACGACGATGGATCTCCAAGTGGCGCATGCCATTGCGCCCGACGCGCATCTGGTTGTGGTCAACGCCAGACCAACCCTGGTGGCCGACGGCGCTTACGAGAAAATCGGTCAGATGTTCGAGGACGCGGACCGCCGGTTCCCGGGTGCGGTGTGGAGCTTGTCCATCGGGTGGGCGTGCGACTCGTTCGTCAACGCTACCGACCTCGCGCCTGTTGCGTCCGCATTGGCCAGGGCGCAGGCGCACGGCACATCGGCGTTCGATGCGACAGGAGACAAGGCCAGCCTGGAGTGCAAGGGTGCAGACGAGTGGTCCTCGCCGCCGGGACCGGATGATGTTGGGCTGGACGCGATCTCGTCGCTCCCGACGATGACCGCGGTTGGTGGCACCACACTCTCGGTGGGACCAAGGGGTCAGTGGCTGGCGGAGTACGCGTGGTTCGACTCGCCGCTGTCGCTAGGTACGAGCGGCGGTGTCTCGGGGCTGTTCGCGCGGCCGGCATGGCAGGAGAAGCTGACCGCCGATCGCGACACAGGTCGGCGCAGGCTGTCGCCCGACGTCGCCGCGGTCGCCGATCCGGTCACCGGGGTGCGGTTCATCTTCAGCCAGAATGAGTACGTGGGAGCCGGTACATCCCAGGCGGCACCCATCTGGGCCGCGCTGACGGTATTGATGAATCAATACCTGAAGGCCAACGGCGGCAGGCAGCTAGGAAACATCAACCCCCTGCTGTATCGGGTCGCGGCCGGCGCCGACCTGCCGGGCTTTCGGGATATTTCGTTGGGCGGCAACGCGGTCGACCTTTCTCGACCCGGCTACGATCTCGTCTCCGGACTCGGCACTCCGAACGCTTATAACCTCGCCCAGAACCTTCTCGAGATCCAGTCGCAGGTAGCGCCGGAATGACACAACCGCCGGCAGGCGACGGTGGCGTGGCCACCATGTCGTGCGGGGCGTGCGGTACGGAGGTGCCTGCCGCGGCGTACTGCGGGGCGTGCGGTGCGCAGTTGGCAGAGTCGCCCGCGGCGGGACATGACCGGCTTCGGATGGGCGCGTATGCGGCAGCGCCCGGCGAGCAGGTGGTGCGCCTGTCTGTGGCGAGTTCACTGTTCCCGCACCTTCCGCACCGCTCCCGCACTGCATTTCGGGTGGGCCTCGCGATTCTCTTTCTTTTGTTGATCGGCCTTGCCTTACTGCACTGGCAGGCGCCGATGATCGCGATCAGCGCACTTGGCCTGCCGCTGGTGTTCCTGCTCTACCTGTACGAAGCGGATGTCTACCGCGACGTGACACTTCGTTCGTTGGTGCCCACCGCATTGCTTGGTATCGCACTCGGTGTCGGATGGGCCTTGGCGACAAGCACTTTGGTCTCCGACTTCTACGATGTATCGCTAGCTGACGCAGACTCAAGAAGGCTGGCGCTGGTCGTGGGCATCGCCGTGCCGGTGGGCGGCGCGATCCTCATGCTGGTGCCTGCGGTGGTAATGCGGTTCGCCCGCCCTAGCCGGGAGTCGTTGGACGGCTTCGTAATCGGGTCGTTGGGCGCCATCAGCTTCACCGCCGCTGCCACGATCATCCGGCTCGCGCCGCAATTCGCGACCGGGGTGATCGCCGATAACCGGCCCGCCGGAGTGCTCGTGGTCCAGGCCGGCGTGCAAGGTGTCGCCGTGCCCTTGACGGCGGCGTCGATGGGCGGGTTGGTCGGTGCGGCATTGTGGTTCGGCCGACGAAATCTCGTCGTGTTGAGCGTGCTGGGAACACTGGCCATCTACGCCGTGCTCGGCATCGCGGAAGTCAGTCCCGTGCTGGAGGGCCTGCATCTCGGTGCCCACCTGATGATCGCCGTCATCGCCTTGCTCGCTCTGCGAATCGGCCTGCAGTACTGCTTGCTCCACGAGGAACACGATGCGCCGAATCCGGGCGCGCGCGCGCTCTGCCCCCACTGCGACCATGTGGTCCCCGACATGGCGTTCTGTCCGAACTGCGGGGTCGCCACCGCAGCGGCGTCGCGTGCGTCGCGAACCGCGCGTCGGGCCGCTGTCAGCAGCGGGACCGAAGTGCCGCGCCCGGGTTACGGCACCCCCGCCGGGATGTATGAGGTTGCGCCGGTGCGCCACACCCCTCATGGCTGGCTGTTGAGGACGCTGGCCGCCGGCGTCGGTGTAGTGGTCGCCGCGGGGGTCACCGCATCGGTTCTGGCGACTCCGGCACGCGCGCGATACACCTGTCCGCCGGACTGCGGGCGTCCGCCGATCGGTCAGCCGATCGATACCAATCCACGCTTCGTTTCCGCGGACGGAGAGTTCTCGGTTCAGTACCCGGGCCCCGGATCCTTTTACAAAGCCACGCTGTACTCCGATTGGGTCGCGCTGGAGTATTTCGGCGGCGACACCGGCACACTCGATCTATGGGGGGAGCCTGCCGGCAAGCGCACACCGAAGCAGATCGTCGACCAGATGATTGCCGAGTACTACCCAGACGCCACCCTTGATTACGAGATCCCTAACGCGATGGTCGGTTACGAGCCGGGCTATGGCGGCGTATTCGACCAGTACCCGCAAGATTCCAGCGGCGAGTTCACCCGGCTTCGGATCGTCACCCTCAGCGCGATCAAGAATGACTATGCGCTGGTCGTTTCCGCGGTCGGTCCGTACCACGAATTCACACCGGACTTCGGCACCGGCCATCCTTCAGGCGCCAACCTCGCACTAGCCCTGGATATGGGTAAGTACGTCAACAGCTTTCGCTGGCGCAGCGGGCCGTCGGCGTGAGCCTAGGGGTGGCGTTGTGGCAGTGAACTTGACGGGCATCGAATGGATGCCGTTCATCAGGTTCGACCGCACGCGCTCGACGGGCCCGGCGAGCTCGAGGCCCTTCATCCGCGACAGCACCTCGGATAGAACATCGCTGCCCGGTCGCCGGCCTTGACGGGTATCCCACGCACTTCGGTGTCCTTCGTCGCCGCGACCAGGTTGCGGGTCGTGTCGCCGCCTGCGTTGATGAGTAATAGGAAGAACATGTTGAACTCGAGGTCGGTGAGGCGCTCGCCGTCCAGTTCGGTCTGGAGCAGAGAGGTGGCGATGTCGTCGCCTGGCGCCTCGCGTTTGCGCGCCGCGAGCTCCGTGCCGTACTGGAACATCTGCATCTGTGCGGCCAGGACGGGCGACACGTCGTGGTGGGTATCGCCGACCGCACCGGTGTTCATGATCTCGGTCAATTCGTACAGCCGGCGACCGTCTTCCCTGCGGATTGCGACGACCACGTGGCGCTGTCCCGCGAGACGGCGAGCACTTCGTCGTATCCGGTCAGCGCCAGGAAGCCGGGTCCGTCGTCATATGGGTGCCAGGAGACCGGCGAGAGTCGACGCCGCCGATGTAGGCTCTCCGGAACGCGTCATAGGGCATGCCGGACGCGTCGGCCAACGGATGAACATCGAACCGGTCGAGCGAAAAACTGCCGGCTCGGTCAATTCTCCCGACCGGTTCGATCACATTCCACGGTAGGTCGCCAACCAGTGCAGTCGGCACCCGGCACGCCGATGAGCTGCGGAAACGTTACCTTCCCGTGACTATTAGCTGGTCGGAGACCTCCCAGCGCTTCTTAAGGGATCACTGAGGGAAGATGAAAATCGGCTGGTTTGCTCGTATGGTGCTACGTGATGGGGAGGCATAGTGTCGCTCAGCGCCGACGGATACCGTCGGCGCTTCCTGCGGCCGCGGTGATAGCTCCCTATGCCCTTCTGCTCGCCACCGGCGGCGATGTGTCAGTACCGGAGCCCGCCGCCGAAGCGGATGCAACCGATCAGATCGTCGACGGGGTCGGGACTCGCAGCGTCGAGATCGTCGCCTCAGGGCCGACGGAGTTCTCCGCGCCGTCCAGCCTCGAGTCGGCCGTCAACGCCGCGCCGGTGCAGTTCGCGTCGGCGTCGAGATACCGGGTCTACAACCGCGAGGCCGAGCGGGTGCTGCCCGTCGGCAGGGCGCCGGAGCGTGGTCTTCAAGTCAAGACCATTCTGGTCGCCCGCAGCATCAGTGCGTTGTTCCCGGAGATCCAGAACATCGGCGGGGTTCGGCCGGACTCGCTGAGGTGGCATCCGAATGGCCTCGCGCTCGACGTGATGATTCCCAACCCGAGCTCGGCCGCCGGCATTGAGCTCGGAAACCGGATCGTCTCGTTCGCATTGGAGAACGCGAAACGATTCGGCCTGCAGGACTGCATCTGGCGGGGCATGTACTACACGCCCAGCGGTGTGAAAGCCGGCGGATACGGCCACTATGACCACGTCCACATCACGACGCACGGTGGCGGATATCCCTCCGGCGACGAGGTCTACATCCGCTGAGCCTGCCAAGCGCGGGCAGCCATGAGCTCGGGTACCAACACCTCCGTCAATAGCCGGACAGTGTCGTCACCATCGCCTGGGTAGCGCAGGTTGTACTGCGTTCCCGGCACAACCCCGCCCACGCCGATCACCGTGCTGGCGCGTTCGGTTGTCCATTCGGCCAATTGGGCTTCCCACTGCGATCCGGCGAACACCAACAACCGGTAGTCGATGGTCTTCGTCAGATACACGTCGACGTGGCTCCAGTCACCTGTCTCGCACCCGACCGCAGGCAGTCGCGGGCCTTCGCGCAACATCAACGCACCCTGCTGCGCCGAGCAGAACCGGTCCGCCGGTGCCGCGAGGTAGACGCCCGACGGACCGAGGAGCGGCTCGGAAACCTCTAAGCGCCAATCGCTCTCGGTGTCCAGCAGGTAGGCGCTGGCATCCGCCGACAACGCGACGGCGTGCGCTAGCTCACCGGTGTCGCTACCGGTGAGGTGGCATTCGAGCGCCAGGAGAAGCGCCAGTGTGTGCTGATAGCTTCGGCACGCGACGCCACCCACCTCCGGGTCGGCGGCCAGGTCCACCACGGCGTTGCATCGCTTGGTGATCGCAGAGCCCGCCGTGTTCGTCAGCGCGACCGTGTGCATCGAACCCGGAAGACGACCCAGGGCAGCCAACGTCTCCGCCGAACCCCCGCTCGCCGACGTCGCGACGACAAGCGTTCCCTCTCCCCAGTCCGGGAGCAGTTGCGAGGACGCCAGTTCGGCCGTGGCGACGAGTCCGCGCGCACGCATGCGTGCCGCTGCGACGCCACCGGCGTAGGCCGACGATCCCATCCCGAGCAGGACCACCCGCTCGGTACTCGGCGGCACGACTTCGGCCCATGGATTTCCGTCGGCGAGCATCGCCGAGAGCCGTCCGAGGACCTCAGGTTTTCGATACAGATCCGCAGCGAAACCATCCGGCTTCACGATGGCACCCCCTCGTCGAGCAGCGCGGGCAGTGCCGCATCGGGCACGTACATCCACCTCGGCAGATGCTTTGCCGCATAGATGATCTCACGCAGCACCTGCTGCATCCGGAACGCCCGCAGAGGCCGTGCGTCGTACAGTTCGGCCGGGCCCACCGATGCGAGGCGCCACTCGTACGCGCCCAGGAATGCCTTGCGGCTCGCTCCATCGACATCTGCTAGCGCCGCGGGATCGAGGTCGGTGTACTTGCGCGCAACGATCGCCGCATGCGCCAACGACTGCACCATGCCGGCTACGTCCTGCGCAGCGGGAATCGGCAGGATCCGTTGCGGCGCTGGCAGTACCGGGTTGCCGTCGAAGTCGGTTACGAAGAATGTCCCGTCACTCAGCAACACCTGGCCGACATGAAGGTCGCCGTGCCCCTCGATGACGGGGGTGCCGGCCAGCGCACCGAGACTCTGCAGAGTGCGGGCGATCTCGTCTCGACGCTCCCTCGCAAGGTCGTGCAAGGAACAGGCCTCGTCGAGGAGATCGAATGCCGCGTCTCGCCACCGCTCGGCGTCCTGTGCCGTGGCGAGTGTCACCGTCGTGCTCAGCGCCGCGTGCATATCCGCCACAAGAACGCCGACCGCAGCGGCCGCACCGGCGACCGGGGCGACATCACCGTCACTGGCCGCCGCAGTGATCACGTCCACCGCCCAGGTCCAGCCGTCCACCGCGCCGGGGAGGTACGCGTCGACGCTCGCCGCCACAGTTTCCGTGCCATCGGCGGACCGCCACGTGACGATGCCCCACGGGGTGGGCATACCGTCGAAGCCGGCATCGCGCAGCACCGCCACCCGCCGCGGTGCGGGATGCGGTCCGTCCTGCAGATGCGTCGCCCACTTCACCACTGCGGCGTCGCCGACGATCACCGACTCGTTGGTCTGGTCGACGCCGATTGCCTTCTCGCCCAACGCGGAACGCTCCGTCCACGACCGAATGGTGAAAGTACCCTGCGGCGCCAAACCGGATTCTCCCGCCAACACGGCGAGCAGTGCCTCGGCCACCCCGTCGCCCGCCGATGCACGCCGCCACTGCCCGCCCGGGTCGCACACCATCGGGAGTGCCGCCAGGCCGTCGTCGTCGGCGACGATGGCCAACCGCTTGCCATCGGTGAGGTCGAGCGCGTCGAGCAACTCAGCCAACCGAGGCCCGATGCTGCACACCCACTTTTTCGATGACGTCGGCGCCCACCCGCAAGCCGTCGCGGCCGCGGATCGCGGCGCCCACCTCGTGCGAGTCGGCCGCGTAGCTTCGTGTCGGCCAACAGCCGGTCCACGGCGCCGGTCAGCTCGTCGTCGGCGAACTTATAGGTGTCCAGCCGAACGCCGAACCCGAGTTCGTCTATCCGCTGGGCATTTTCGTACTGATCCCAGAACAGCGGAAGCACGATCAACGGCTTGCCGAAGTGCAGCGTCTCGGTGACCGTGTTGTTCCCGCCGTGCGAGATCACCAGGTCGACCTGCGGGATCACCTTGGTCTGCGGCAGCATCTGCGCACCGATCATGTTGTCCGCCAACGTGATCCGATCGGCCTGCGGTCCCTTGCTGACGATATAGCGATGCCGAGTCGTGCCCAGCACGTCGACCAGGCGCTGCATGAGTTCGACGTCGGCCCCGCCGAGTGAACCCAGCGAAAGGTAGACGAGCGCACTGCCTTCGGGCCGGTCGGCGACGTCGGCGGGAAGCTGGTATTCCTCGTCGGTCTCGCGCACGCTCGAGTCCATCCTGGCCCAGGTGTCGTCGAGCGGGCGGACGTCGAGGTAATCGGCCTCGGCCGGGTAGACGTACAGGTTGGCCGCCGTCGTGTGCGGCATGAACTCCAATTCGCGCAGCGGATCGGCGCCCTGCGCCTGCACCCAATCGTTGAAGTCGGACCACATCGTGCGGTGCGTTCGGTCGAACTCGGTGCGGTAGCGCGTCCCACTGGCTGCGGTCGGCGCTCGGCAGGCCCGAGAACGGTGGCGGCACATCGGGGCCGGTCACCTCCAGCGGGCTGCACGACACGATCCGCACGAACGGCGCACCGGACGTCAGCAGTGCGGGGAACAGCACGACGTTGTCCTCGACGATGACATCCGGTCGGTGCCTGGCGATGATCTCGCGCAGCCGGGGTTCGCAGTACTTCGCCCCGTCGATGAGCGCCTGATAGGTGGGCTGGATGAACGACCCCAGCTGTTCGATGGTCGGCTTGTGGAACTCCGGCGCGGTCTCCGCGATGAACTCGGTCCAGAACGCCCCGGCGTCTTCCTCGCTCGCACCCTCGGCCGGTTCGGCCAGGTCGACGAGTTCCTCGATGAAGCCGAAGGGGGCGAGCTTGCCCGCCCATGAGCTTTCGGCGGCGAACACGATGGTGTGGCCGCGGTCGCGCAGGATGGCGGCAAGGCCGATGCACTGGTTCGTCGGCCCGTAGGCCGACTCCGGCCAGAACATGATGGTCAGTGGCGTCGGCTCGGTAGACATGATCGGACGATACTTCCCGGGCGGCGCCTGCGTCATGGGCGGAACGTCACTCCGCCGTCGACGCTGATCGTCTGGGCGGTGATGAAGCTGCCGTCGTCGGAGAGCAACAGCGCGCCCATCGCGGCGACGTCGTCGGGCTTGCCGAAGCGGGACTTGATCATCTGCCGAGCCCGCGTCTGGTCGACGATCCCGTCGGGCATCGGGTTCTCGTCGAATTTGTAGTGCCAAATCAGCCCTGGCGCAATGGCATTGGCGCGGATGCCCTTCGGTCCGTACTTTCGGGCGATGTGACGCATCAGCGCCAGCTCGGCGGCCTTGCTCATCTGGTACGACACCCGGGTGCTCGCACCGTTGTACGCGTCGATCGATGCGGTGAAGACGATCGACCCGCCGCCACTGTCGATCATCGGTGGAATCGCGTGTTTGGCGCAGATGACGAACCCGCGGGTGTTGACGCGCATGACCTCGTCGAACGCCTCGAGCGGCAGATCGACGACACCGCCGGGCAGGTAGGCGTCGGCGGCATTGGTGAAGTTCAGGTGGATGCCGTCGAGCCGGCCGAACGTGTCGACGGCGAGCTGGACCGCCCCGCTGACCGAGGTCTCGTCGGCGCCGTCCAGCGCGACGCCTTTCACCCGTTCAGCCGACGGGTCGAGGTCTTCTGCCACCCGCAACGCCAGCTCTGCGTCGAGGTCGCCGATCACGAGCAGCGCGCCCTCGTCCGCGTAGCGCCGCGCGAGCCCGTTGCCGATACCGCCCAGCCCGGCGACGATGACAACCTTGTTCTCGAGCAGTCTCGCCACACGTCAGATACTGCCCGATGCGATGAGTTTCGAGTGCCGGTCGTGTCTATATATGGAAGAGGGCACCGAGAGGAGAAACACATGGCCGAGAAGGCTGCGAAACCACCGGTCGTCGACCAAGAAACCTGGCGCAAGGAGCTCGACGAGCTACGCAGGCGCGAGAAGGCGGCGACCCGCGAGCTGGACGCCATCGCCGCGCAGCGCCGTCGGCTCCCGATGGTCGAGATGGGTGACTACACGCTCATCGGTGAGGACGGTCCCGTCCGTCTCGCCGACCTGTTCGACGGCCGCTCGCAGCTGATCGTCTACAACCACATGTGGGAGGACGGCGCGGAGTGGCAGTGCGGCGGCTGCACGGGATTCACGTCCCAGTTCACCCGACTGGAGTTCCTGGACAGCTACGACGCGCGGTTCGTCATCGTGACCAACGGGCCGATCGAGGAGGCGCTGGCCTACCGCGACAAGGTCGGCAACAAGATGAAGTGGTATTCGTCGTCGGAGAGCTCGTTCGGCGCCGATGTGGACGCGCCGCCAGGAGCCGGCTTCGGCGTCAACGTGTTCCTGCGTGACGGCGACAAGGTCTACCGCACCTGGCACACCAACGGCCGCGGCACCGAACAGCTCAGCCACTCGTTCGCCCTCATCGATCTGCTGCCGTGGGGACGCCAGGAGGAATGGCAGGATTCGCCGGACGGTTGGCCGCAGCGACCTACTTACTCCGGATGGCTGGACTCACCCGATATCGCGAAGGCATACGGCGCTACCTGACGCAGATGTCGACGTTGCAATCCTTGACGGGCGGCGGCGCCGGGGCCGGATCGGGCACCTTCTTGGGCGCCGGGCCGACGGGATCGGGTTCTGGCGCATTCACTGGATCGGGAATCTTGTTCGGTGCCGGATAAGCGGGCGCGGGCAGCTGCTTGGGTACCGGATTCTGGGGCACTGGCAGAGCGGGAATGTTCGCGGGTAACTGTGGGATTGGTAGTTGCGGAATCTGGGCAGGTACGGGCGCCTGGACAGGGGAGGTGCCTGGGCGGGCGCTTGCGGCGCGCCGCGATGGACCGCGGCACGGAAACGGCCGGGCTGCTGACGGGATCGGGGCCGGTGCGGGAGCAGGTGCAGGCGCAGGTGCAGGACCGACCGGGGTCTCGGCCATGTCTGTTCAAGATCACCATTGGGAAACAGTGCGGTGTGGCGGGTCGCGTGTCCCACCTCGACTGCTAACAATTAACGCCGTTGTCTAAATACGAAGTGTGTGATTTCCCGAGAGCGAACGAATGGAGTCGGCGTCGATGGCGGTCTTTGGTCGGTTCAACATCAAGCTCGTGGCTGCCGGAGCTTGGTTGTGCGTGATCGCCATTTCCTTGAGCGCGGGGGCTGCGGCCGCCCCGCCGGTTGGTGGCGGAAGCGAATGCTTCGAGGGCAAGGGTGAGGTGTGCACGGCCAGCGCCGCACTCGCTGACATGGCCGGCGTGCCAATGGCTTTGCCTGGGCCGGTGCCTGTGGCTCCTGCTCTGCCGGTGGTTCCCGCGGCTCCGCGCCGTGCCGGTGGTTCCCGCGGCCCCGCCCGTGCCGGTGGTGCCCGCGGCTCCGGCCGTGCCCGTGGTGCCGGCGGCCGCGCCCGCACCAGCGGCCGCGCCATTGATGGCCGGCGCTGGGCTCACCGAAATGGCGGGCCTTGGGGGTAAGGGTGCGACTACTGGTCCGCCGCCGGCTGGCGCGCCAGTGCCCGGTCAGCCGGTGCCACCCGGTCCTTCAGCCGCGGGCGCGAGCTGATCCTCCAATTGCCGCTGCATTCAACAGGATTGGGACCCATGCGGGCTGTTGTTCGGTGTGTTCTTGCGGCGATCGCGGTCGCTGCGAGTGTCGTTGTGGTGCCGGCCGGCTCGAGCCTGGCGGCGGCGAACCAAGCGCCCGGGTTTGCCATCGCGTCGGTCCTGCCGACACCGGGCGAGGTGGTGGGTGTGGCGCACCCCGTGGTGGTGACGTTCCATGCGCCAGTCACCAACCGGCGCGCGGCCGAGCGTGCCATTGAGGTCAAATCGGCGCCCGCGATGACCGGCAAGTTCGAGTGGCTGGACAACAACGTCGTGCAGTGGGTGCCCGGCCGATTCTGGCCGGCGCACAGCACGGTGGCCCTTTCGGTCGGCAGCCTGTCCACGAACTTTGCCACGGGTCCGGCCGTCGTCGGGGTTGCCGACATCTCGGCCCACACGTTCACCGTGAGCATCGACGGCGTCGACGCGGGACCGCCGTCTGCACTGCCGGCTCCGCACCACCGCCCGCATTGGGGAGAGCCGGGGGTCTTCCCGGCATCGATGGGTAGGCCGGAGTACCCGACGCCGGTCGACACCTACACCGTGTTGTCCAAGGAGCGTTCGGTGGTGATGGATTCGAGCAGCGTCGGTATCCCCGTCGACGCCCCCGATGGCTACCACCTCACGGTGGATTACGCCATCCGGATCACGAGCCGTGGGCTTTTCGTGCATTCAGCGCCGTGGGCTGTCAATTCACTCGGGCTCGAGAACGTCAGCCACGGCTGCATCAGCCTGAGCCCCGAGGACGCGGAGTGGTACTTCAACACGGTCAACGTCGGCGACCCCGTGATCGTGCGGGAGAACAGCCTCGAAATTCCCCGAACGGTATCGGCGGTTCGGTCTTGATCTCCGACTGACCCTATTTGTCGTCGGTATCCGTCGCCGGGTGACCTGTCTGACCAGACGCCGACGGGTTCGCACCCGAGGTCGGACCGCTGGGCCGGCTTCGATGCACGCAAGAAACGCCCGGTGGTCGCCAACGCGGTGGTCGCCCGTGAACCGGCCGGCTGGTGCTGGTCGTTGGCCGTCCTCGACGACTAACACCCCACGAATGTCCGGAAGAACAACTCGGTGGTGACGGCAAGCGTCTGGGAGTGACCCGCGGGTGACCTATGAGCAATCACGTTGCAGCGCAACTGATGACGCTCGTCCTTTAGACAAGCGGCGCCACTCCGACTCGAAAGTACCGTCCTGCGGTAACCAACCCGCGCATGTCAGACTGACACACGCGTCGCGATGACACGCTCGTCGCCTCCGAGGACTTCATCCGGTCAACGAAGCGGCGGCCACGACGACGGTTGCGGCCGCCGCTTCACCCTGCCCCTTGACAAAATGCCCCCCATATCAGGTCATGCAGATTCCATGGTGTACGAGCAGCACCAAAACCGGTGTGTCACAGGAAAAGTGGCTTCCGGACCGGCCGAACGGCCGCCAGAATCCCCAGATCACTCGGAAAGTCGGGCTAGGCTCATCACCGCCAGTACTGACAAGCGAGATAGGGCCGGTTTTGAACGAAACTGAAGGCGACGCCCGATCTGCGTCCCTCGATCTGATCCGACGCCAACTCACCAGAACCGGGATCAGAGAGCAAATGCCCCTGCGGTGGCCACTGCGCCGACGCCTCCTTCTCAAAACCGTCAACGCCCTCAACCCCATGCTGATGTGTACAAGCCCGTTCGGTCAGCGCAAGCGCGACTTGGGCCTAGATTGGCCGGCGGATGCCGAGACGATGATCGGAATGCAGAGACTCGCCAGTCTGCAGCGTTGCGTTGAGACGGTACTGGCCGATGACATCCCCGGCGATCTGGTGGAATGCGGAGTGTGGCGCGGAGGGGCTTCCATCCTGATGCGTGCGGTTCTGGCCGCCTATGGGGATGAGACTCGATGTGTGTGGCTAGCCGATTCGTTCGCTGGCGTACCACCCCCGACGCCGCAAATTACAAAGCAGACAAAGGGATTAAGCTGCACCTCTTCGCGCCCATACTGGCGGTATCGGAAGCGGAGGTCCGAGCGAATTTCCAGCGCTACGGGCTGCTGGATGACCAGGTCCGCTTTCTTCCCGGCTGGTTCAAAGACACGCTGCACGATGCCCCGATCGAACGCATCGCTGTATTGAGGCTTGATGGCGACCTTTACGAAGCGACGATACAAGCGCTCGAAGCGCTCTACCCGCGACTGTCCCCCGGGGGTTTCTGCATTATTGATGATTACCACGTCCTCAAAGCGTGTCGGCGGGCTGTCACGGACTACCGCGCGAAGCACGGAGTATCCGCGGAGATCGTTGAAATAGACGGAAGTGGTGTGCTGTGGCGCAGATAATGAAGACCGCTCGTCACATTCGCAGTCATCGGTGCCGGGATTCGCGCAGCGCGGTGAACTAGGACTGGCAACAGTCCCCTTGCAGCGACGCATCGCCGACCACGGATCGCTGGAAATCAGGCCTACGACGAGGTTTGTTTCCCGGCTGGCAGCCCACCCATCCGCTCCCGGCTTATCCCGGGTTGCCCTGGTGGATGGCACAGGGCCGATAGATCTTCCCGAAACGCCAAGACGAGCTGTAAGCGAATCGTAGAGTCACGTCCGTGGCGATCCAGGGCACGCCCAGGGCTGGAAAGCCGCGGGGCAATAGAAAGTGGTGGCACGGCTGGTACGTCGGAGACGACGGCACCCGAATCAAAGCCGTGAAGCAGGCGCTCGCCGGGCGGGTTAAACCCGTCTACCTCGAAATAGGCGTATGCCGCGGCTATGCGTTCCGGCGATTCACCGCTGAGGAGAAGATCGCCGTCGACCCCGCATTCAAGCTCTCGGCGCGCTCTCGCAGGCTCGCCGCGGAGAAGGCGCGGGCCACCCACTACTTCGAGACGACCAGCGACGCCTTCTTCGAGAACGAGACGGCCTTCCTCGAGCGGCGCGGCGTCGACGTCGCCCTGATCGACGGGCTGCACACCTATCAGCAGGTCGTGCGCGACGTCGAGAACACCTTGCGTTACCTGCGCGACGATGGCGTCATCATCCTGCACGACTGCAACCCGGTGTTCGAACACATCGGCCGTCCCGCCGAAAACTACGACGACTTTCGTGCCCACGTCCGTTGGTGGGAATGGCTCTGGAGCGGCGACGTCTGGAAGGCCATCGTCCACCTGCGCAGCACCCACGACGACCTGCGGGTCGCGGTGCTGGACTGCGATTTCGGCGTCGGGATTGTGCGCAAGGGAGTGCCGGACTCCCGGTTGTCCTACTCGGAGGAACAGATCGAGGCGCTCGACTACGCGGATCTGGCCGCCGACCGCGAGCGCTTGCTTAACCTGAAGCCGCCCGCGTACCTGGACGAATTTCTCGCCTCAGAGGCGGGATCCGCGCGCAGTTCCGGCTGACCGGCTCGATTGCCGTGGGGTGACCGGCGTCTAGCGCTGGGAGGGATCATGTCACTGCAGTTCGAAGGCAAAGTCGCATTCATCACTGGCGCCGCCCGGGGCCAGGGCCGATCGCACGCGGTCCGGTTCGCCGAGGACGGCGCGGATATCATCGCCTTCGATCTGTGCGATCAGATCGACAGCGTCGCGTACCCAATGGCGACTCGCGACGACCTCGACGAGACGGTCAACCTCGTGGAGAAGACCGGCCGCCGCATCGTCGCCGAGCAGGGTGACGTCCGCGACTTGGAGCGGCTGAAGGCCGCCGTCGCAAACGGCGTCGCCGAGCTGGGCCGGGTCGACTTCGTACTCGCCAATGCCGGCATCATGCCCGCCGCTGGCGAACAGCGTTACGAGATGTCGGCCTACATCGACGCGGTGGACGTCTTGCTCAACGGTGTCTACTACACACGGTGGAGGCGGCGCTGCCCGCGATGTTGGAGCATGGCGAGGGCGGGGCGATCGTCATCACCAGCTCGGTCGCCGGATTGAACAGCGTGTGCCCGAGGTTCAGCGTCCGAAGTCATGGCTATGCCGGCTATCACGCCGCCAAACACGGCGTCGTCGGACTGATGCGTTACTACGCAACCACGTTGGCGGAAAAGAATATTCGCGTCAATACCGTGCACCCGAGCGGGTGGCGACTCCGATGATCCTCAATGAGGCGGTGGCACAGAACGTCCTCGAACATCCCGAGGGCAACAGTGGCCTGGAAACTTGTTACCGGTCCCCATGGTCGAATCCGCCGACGTGACCGAAGCAATGGTCTATGCCCGCCGGCACCAGCTCCCCAACCAGCGCCTGCGCGTCTAACAACTCCCGATCCGAGCGTGTAATCCCTTGCACCACAACATCATCACACGCCACACAGCGCACAGCCGTCAGACACGACCAGCAATGAACGACTTATTCAAGAACGCTCCTAGGACTACCGAAGGCAACAGTCCCCTCGCAGCGACGGATCGCCGACCACGGATCGCTGGAAATCAGGTCTACGACGAGGTTTGTTTCCCGGCTGGCAGCCGGATGACCGAAGTGGCTGGCGATGGGCCACCGCCATCTCCGAAGGATGGCAACGACTACGGGCCGCCTTCACCTGACACCCAGTTCACCGTCCACTCGACCCG
The DNA here is from genome assembly GCA_963716505.1 of uncultured Actinomycetota bacterium. GTDB lineage: Bacteria > Actinomycetota > Actinomycetes > Mycobacteriales > Mycobacteriaceae > Mycobacterium. The sequence goes on along the minus strand of CAVQTL010000006.1, from coordinate 413,919 downwards.
AGGACCCACCGGCCCTGGAAACGCCCGCCCGCCGAGCGCCACCGGCCGACTCGTCGTGCCCAGATGCAACAATCAGCCCCACAAGCCGGCCAGCACCGACTCCGTCCGAACCGAACCGGCCGCGCGAAAAATCGAGGCTAGACTGCAGCAACCACGGAGAAAGACCGATCGGGGGGTGTCGTGCTGCGGGGAATCACTCGACTCGCCATCGGTGCACCGCGGCGCGTTATCGCTGTGGCGTTGCTCGTCATGGTCGGCACCGCGATCGTCGGCATCCCGGTAACCAAGAGTCTGTCGGCCGGCGGCATGCTTGATCCGACATCGGAGTCGTCGCAGGCCACAAAACTGCTGTCGGACAAGTTCGATCAGGGCGACATGGCGATGGTCGTCAGCGTCACATCGAACGGCGGCGTCGAGAGCCCCGCGGCCCGCGCGGTGGGCACCGACATCGTCCGGCAGCTGCAGACCTCCCCGCACATCGTCCAGGTGACGTCCGCATGGACCGCCCCCTCCGCACCCTCGCTGATCAGCGAAGACCGCAAGACGGGGCTAATCGTGGCCAGCATCTCCGGCAGCGACAACGAGGCACCGAAGTACGCCAGACAACTGGCTGACGAACTCCCGCATGACCGCGACGGCGTCACGGTGCGGGCTGGCGGCGACGCGATCCTCTACGCCCAGGTCAACAGCCAGCTTGCGAAAGACCTGCTGTTCATGGAATCGCTCGCGATCCCGTTGAGCTTTGTCGTGCTGGTGTGGGTGTTCGGCGGCCTGCTGGCGGCCGCGCTGCCGATTGCGATCGGTGTCTTCGCGATCCTCGGGTCGATGGCGGTGCTGCGTACCATTTCGCTGTTCACCGAGGTGTCGACCTACGCGTTGAATCTGACTGTCGCGTTGGGGCTGGCGCTGGCGATCGATTACACACTGCTGATCCTCAGCAGGTTTCGCGACGAGCTGGCCGAGGGCGCCGACCGCGAAGCGGCCTTGATCCGCACGATGGCAACCGCGGGCCGTACCGTGCTGTTCTCGGCGATGACGGTCGCGCTATCGATGGCGACGTTGGTGCTATTCCCGCAGTACTATCTGAAGTCGTTTGCCTACGCGGGCGTCGCGGTGGTCGCATTCACCGCGGCCGCTGCCGTGGTCTTGACACCCGCGGCGATCGTGCTGCTCGGCGAGCGCCTGGACTCGCTGGATGTGCGCCGGCTGCTTCGCCATGTGTTGGGCCGCCCGGACCCGCGGCCAAGGCCGGTCGAGCAGATGTTCTGGTATCGCTCGACAAAGTTCGCGATGCGCCACGCCCCGCCGGTCGGGGCCGCGATTATCGCGCTGCTGCTTGTCCTCGGCGCGCCGTTCCTGGGTGTGCGATGGGGTTTCCCGGACCATCGTGTGCTGCCCGAGTCGGCATCCGCGCGTCAGGTTGGCGATCAGCTACGCACCGACTTCGCGGTCGACTCCTCGAGGAATGTGACCGTGGTGCTTCCCGACGCGTCGGGCGTGACGCCTGCAGAGCTCGCCCGCTACGCCACCGAACTGTCACGGGTGCCCGACGTGTCGTCGGTGTCCTCACCGGGCGGCACGTTCGTCGACGGCGCGCCGGCCGGGCCTGCCTCCGGCCCCGGGATGAAGGACGGCAGCGCGTTCTTGACCGTGACGAGCACCGCGCCGCTGTTCTCGGACGCGTCGGCGAGCCAGCTCGACGGGCTCCACGCCGTCGCTACCCCGGCCAACAAGACCGTGCAGCTGGGGGGCGTCGCGCAGGCTAATCACGACAGCGTTCAAGCGATCATCAGTCGGCTGCCCCTGGTGCTCGGGATGATCGGCGGCATCACCCTGGTGTTGCTGTTTCTGTTGACCGGCAGCGTGGTGTTGCCGGTCAAGGCCGTGCTACTCAACATATTGTCGCTAACGGCCGCGTTCGGTGCGTTGGTGTGGGTGTTCCAGGACGGTCATCTCGGCGCGCTCGGCTCACCGGTGACGGGCACACTGCAGGTGGACGTGCCGGTGTTGTTGTTCTGCATCGCATTTGGGCTATCCATGGACTACGAAGTCTTCCTGATCTCGCGGATCCGTGAATACTGGCTCGGATCGGACCGCACACCGGCCGCCAACAACGAGAGCGTCGCGCTTGGCGTCGCGCACACCGGCCGGGTGATCACCGCGGCCGCGCTACTGATGTCGATCTCGTTCGCCGCGTTGATGGCCGCGCAGGTATACATCGTGCGGATGTTCGGCCTCGGGTTCACTGTGGCGGTGCTGATGGACGCGACCCTCATTCGAATGCTGCTGGTGCCTGCCTTCATGCGGATGTTCGGCCGCGCGAACTGGTGGGCCCCCAGACCGCTTGCCCGACTGCATGATCGGTTCGGCCTCAGCGAGACCGCAGGGCATCGCACACCCGATGCTCAGACGCCCGGTCATCAAGGCGCGCAGGCTCTTGTTGGTGATGCCGGTGGCGGCAAGCATCGTCGTGCAGAGGGCGCCGGCCAGGGCCTGGACCAAAGGGTCACCGAACTGTAAGGCCGGGGCCCTCCTGCCATCCTCGGTGAGGGTGGCTGCGCGATCCGCTCAAAGGCTGGGTTCGCAAGGACGCAGCCCTGACCGACACGTGTGGACGGCGAGCTGCAGGTCACGATCAGCCTGTGTCGTCGACGGGTGTGCTGCCCGCAGTGTTCGTTTAGCACCCGGCACCGCTATGACACCCGCGAGGTGGACTCATCCTGGCGGCATCTGGACATGGCTGGTCGGGTGTGCCGGATCCTGTCGCGGCGCAGGCGGCTGCGCTGTCCGGCCCACGGGGTGCTGGCCGAGGGTGTGCCGTTCGAGCGGCTCGAGTCCCGGCATACCCGCGACTTCGAGGACCTGGTGGCGTGGCTGGTCACCAAGACCGACAAGACCACCGTCAGCGGCTTCGCCCGGGTCGCCTGGCGCACCGTGGGCGCGATCTGTGAGCGGGTCGCGCCCCGACGTGCTGGACCCCGACCGGCTACACGGGCTGGTCGACATCGGGGTGGACGAGATCTCCTGGTGTAAACACCACCAATATTTGACGCTGGTGTCTGACCACGACACCGGCACCATCGTGTGGGGCAAGCCCAGGGCAAGCCCGGCAAGGACACTGACACGCTGCACGCGTTCTTCGATGAACTGCCCGATGCTGCGTCCCTGGACGCGGTGTCCATGGACATGGGGCCCGCGTACGCCAAGGCGGTGCGGCAGCGGGCACCCTCGGCGGTGGTCCGTTTCGATCCTATGTGCAGCGGCGGATTATGAGCGGGGTGGTGCCCGACACGTGGTGGAGGGCCGAGGTTGGCCCATTGAGGACCGCATAATTCGACGTCAGAGGCCAGTGAGAAAGGCGAGCAGAGGGTCAGCCGGCCGTAGCGCCCTGGTTTCACGTGTAGAGGTCTGGTCCGCTCGTGCGCGCCCTCCTTGATGGCGAGGTCACCGTGGAGATAGATACGCGCGGTGGTTTCCACGTTCTCATGGCCGAGCCAGACCTGGCTTCCGCAGATGGTGGGCACACGGATCGCCGAATTTTTGCGTTGACCAGCGCAAACGTTGGATCACCAACGTCGTGTTCCTGCACGACGTTAGTGATCCGGGCGCGATCGTCAGTCGGTGACGGCGTCGGTGCCGGGTGTCAAGTCGAGATATTTGGGGGCTCGGGCAGGTCGAGCGCGGCCAGGATGGTTTTCTGGTCGGCGGTGCTGGTGGTCCGTTGCGCGACGCGGCCGTCGGCGGTGGCGAGCACCTCCACTTCGCCGTCCCGGGCGGCGGCGATCGCCTGCTGGAGTCCAGGAACCGCGAGGTCGAGGCGACCAGCCGCGCCAGTGCGGCCCGGTCCACCAGCTCGGCGCGGCCGAAGTTGTGGATCACCGTCGCGGTCGGCACGCCGGCGTCCGGGTGACGCACGCTGTGCGCCAGCTGCAAATAACACACCACCGACCCGTCGCGGTTCTTCCGCTTGGTCTCCCGCAGGTACATACCTACATTGAAATATTTAATACAAGGTATGCCTTAATGACGCGCCGAAATCGTGTGCCTACAGAGTTTCGGCGTCGCGGCACGGCCGCAGCACAGAAGAGGCCGAAATGCTGCGAAGTTGCTCCGAATCTGCCCGATAGTGACAACATAACTTCCGTCCGCGTCAATCAGTTAGCTAGTCGCGGGTCGCGTCCACTTGGGGAAAGGATTGCGCACATGAGGACTACCGCGATGGCCGCCTTGTTGGCGGTTGGTGTGCTCGCCGCGGCGGGAACTGATCGTACCGACGAGGCGTTGCCTGGCGAGAGTCCCTTCACTAAGGCCCCGACTATCGCTTCACTTGCCCTTTTGGCAACAACAATCGGCGGCGGCGTATCTGCACCGGTTACGGCGTCTGCGAACAGCGGCCCGGCCCTGATCGGCGTGACCTTTGCGTTCAACACCGTGGGCGGTGGCGCAGTGACCCAGAACCCGGCCGCCGGCCAGGCCGGCGCCGGCGCCGCGGCACCCAACTCGCTCATCGGCGGCGGCGTATCTGCACCGGTTACGGCGTCTGCGAACAGCGGCCCGGCCCTGATCGGCGTGACCTTTGCGTTCAACACCGTGGGCGGTGGCGCAGTGACCCAGAACGGGGCACGGCGCCGGCCAGGCCGGCGCCGCGGCACCCAACTCGCTCATCGGCGGCGGCGTATCTGCACCGGTTACGGCGTCTGCGAACAGCGGCCCGGCCCTGATCGGCGTGACCTTTGCGTTCAACGTCGTGGGCGGTGGCGCAGTGACCCAGAACCGGCCGCCGGCCAGGCCGGCGCCGGCGCCGGCGCCGCGGCACCCAACTCGCTCATCGGCGGCGGCGTATCTGCACCGGTTACGGCGTCTGCGAACAGCGGCCCGGCCCTGATCGGCGTGACCTTTGCGTTCAACACCGTGGGCGGTGGCGCAGTGACCCAGAACCTGGCCGCCGGCCAGGCCGGCGCCGGCGCCGCGGCACCCAACTCGCTCATCGGCGGCGGCGTATCTGCACCGGTTACGGCGTCTGCGAACAGCGGCCCGGCCCTGATCGGCGTGACCTTTGCGTTCAACACCGTGGGCGGTGGCGCAGTGACCCAGAACCTGGCCGCCGGCCAGGCCGGCGCCGGCGCCGCGGCACCCAACTCGCTCATCGGCGGCGGCGTATCTGCACCGGTTACGGCGTCTGCGAACAGCGGCCCGGCCCTGATCGGCGTGACCTTTGCGTTCAACGTCGTGGGCGGTGGCGCAGTGACCCAGAGCCTGGCCACGGCCGGCCAGGCCGGCGCCGGCGCCGCGGCACCCAACTCGCTCATCGGCGGCGGCGTATCTGCACCGGTTACGGCGTCTGCGAACAGCGGCCCGGCCCTGATCGGCGTGACCTTTGCGTTCAACACCGTGGGCGGTGGCGCAGTGACCCAGAGCCTGGACAACGCGCGGCCAGGCCGGCGCCGGCGCCGCGGCACCCAACTCGCTCATCGGCGGCGGCGTATCTGCACCGGTTACGGCGTCTGCGAACAGCGGCCCGGCCCTGATCGGCGTGACCTTTGCGTTCAACGTCGTGGGCGGTGGCGCAGTGACCCAGAACCCGGCACGCGCCGGCCAGGCCGGCGCCGGCGCCGCGGCACCCAACTCGCTCATCGGCGGCGGCGTATCTGCACCGGTTACGGCGTCTGCGAACAGCGGCCCGGCCCTGATCGGCGTGACCTTTGCGTTCAACACCGTGAGCGGTGGCGCAGTGACCCAGAACCCGGCCGCCGGCCAGGCCGGCGCCGGCGCCGCGGCACCCAACTCGCTCATCGGCGGCGGCGTATCTGCACCGGTTACGGCGTCTGCGAACAGCGGCCCGGCCCTGATCGGCGTGACCTTTGCGTTCAACACCGTGAGCGGTGGCGCAGTGACCCAGAACCCGGCCGCCGGCCAGGCCGGCGCTTCCCCGGCTGCAACCGGTGGCGTGTCCACACCGACCGCGGCCGCGGATCTCTCGGCTATCGGCGACCCGACGGCCCTTCTCGGCGCCACCGGCGGCTCTGCGGAATCAACGGAAGCGGACGCCGCTCCCGGCGGTAGCGGCGGTGCCCCAGGGTTCTTGGGCAACGGCCGCCGCGGCCGCCCCGGCGGCGGCGCCTTCGCAGACACTAACGAGGGAATCGCCACCGGCGGCGCCGGCAGCAGTGCGGTTATCGCCGGTCCAGGCGGCAACGCGGACACGTCTATCAACCGCGGCGCCGGCCTAGCCGCCGATGGCAAAGGTGGTAGGGGCAGCGATGGTGGTTTCTTCTCTCCCGGCGGCAACGGCCGCAACGCCACCTTGGGTGACGGGAACAATCAACGTCCCGGCGAGGGCGGCGCCGGCGGCAACGGCGGTTCCGCCGACGATGCTGGTGACCTCGGATAGAGCGGCGGCGACGCGTAAAACGTCCCAGCGACGTCTAGCTTTCGCGCTGGCTGTCAAGGCTTGGATTAGGCAGCGTTGAGTGTCCGGGGCGTGTGCTCCGGTTTGGGCGCGATGGGCAGTTGGTCGTTGGGGTGGGCTTGGGCCGTGGGGTCGGCAGGCTGATCAGGCGCCGTGAACGGCAGGCTTTCGTGTGCGCCGTAGAGCGGCCTAGCGCGAGCGGGCGGCAAGCTAGGTTGCGCCGTCGTGCGGCATTAGCTAGCTGCACTCGGACGCAGCGAGTAGCGGGTACGGGCGTCGGCTGCCTGGCAGTCGGCGCCCGTACCGACGTACGCGGCAGTGCTCAGCGTCAGCCCCCGGAAACTCCAGCCGGCACGCCATGAGCACGGTTATCGCGGTGCTGCACTGCGATGTTGTGCCTCCTAAATCGCGAAGTTGTCGAGCAACACCGGCCCGACGTTCTCAGCGAGGACTGCTTCGAGTTGTTCCAGCCGCCTCGGCCGCCGCACCTACTCACCCGTCCTGCGCCAAGCAGACCTACCCGACACCACCATCCCCTGGTGGGGCAACCGCACCCCGCACTTCGAATTCGACTGACACCCGCCCGACATCCGCATCACATCAACAGGGGTCAAGATCGCTGCCCGAAAATCGGCTTAGACCTCCCGCCACGCGAATCGGCTGAATGTTTACGCTCGTTCAATCCCTCCGTCGTCCCCTATCGGGGTGGCGGTCCCGTCGCGATGAATGTGGAATCGCCGTCCCCTCCACAGGATGTTGTTGGTGAGCTCGCTGTGAAGGATCAGCGGCAGGCGCAGGACTTCGAGCACAGCCGTCACCCAGAGGAACCGCCAGAGGTTCCCGTCGCGCGCAAAGTTGACGTTGACGACCGCCGCGGACACCCCGGACGCCAGGATCAGGCCGCCGACCAGGTACGCGCCGAGCCGTGGTCCGTCGCCAGCGAGCCAGGCCAGCCCCCAGTAGAGAAGGCCCCACCACAGGCCGAGGTCGAGGACGCTCATCACCCGCGCGCGCACCGGATAGTAGTGACGGATGATCACCAGCCATCTGTGGATGTGGCTCCAACACCCGACGAAGGTGTCGTATCGGTGAACGACGGTCGCGGGTGACTTCAGTAGGTGGATGCGGTAGCCGTGCCGGGCCATCGCCCGGCCGAGCGGGAGATCGTCGACGATCTGCCTCCTGAACTGGTCCAGCCCGCCGATGGCCTCGATGCTGCTTTTCCGTGTGATCATCGTGGTACCGATCGCTCCGTCAAAGATGCGAAGAGCACATCCGGTGGCCACTCGCAGCACGAGCGAGTTGGTGAACACGCTCATGAGGGCGGCGGCCCACGTCTCGCAGCCCTGATAGGCGGGGGCGCTGAAGGCAAGGCCAACTCGTCGGTCCATCAGACACGGGAGTGTCTCCCGGAGGTAGGACGGCGGGCCATACACGTCGTCGTCGGCGAAGACGACGATGTCGTGGCGCGCCCCGGCCAGCCCCGGGATGGTATTCCTCAATTTTGGATTGGTGTCGGAATCCTCCCCGTCGGTCAGCAGAAGCTGTGCATCCCGGTGTGGAAACTCCGCGATGACGCTGCGGACGACGGGGATCGAGACAGTGTCGCTGCGCTCGGCGCAGAACAGCACCTCGTAGTCACCCGGATAGTTCTGCGCGCAGAAGCTGCGCAGCCCCCCGCGCGCCGACTGGCCGGCTTCGAAGACGGGACGAATGACCGATGCTGGTGGCGCGACGCCGTCGGCCGCGCAGCCCGATCCCCAGCGGAAATACACCCACGTGATCATGTGTGTGAGCAGGAGCCAAGCTGCGGAGAGGCCGCTGAGGACGAGGAACAGAGCTTCGAGCACCGCAACAACCATCTCAGACGATTCCGCTCGAGTCGAGCAGACGACAGGCTCCGAACGACGCCCGACGATCCAAGGCTGCCGTCACGGACAGGGTGTCGGAGACGCACGCTACCAGTCGACGGCCGAGTCGTGGAGATATATCGGGCTTAGATCCGGCGGCCCCTCACGTTCGCCGTGGTATCCGTTGCGCACGACCAGCCGACACCCATTCTCGTCGACCTCACCCAGATGGGCGTCGATGTAGGCGGCAACCTCGGCCTGCAACGCCGCCGCCAGCATTGCCCGAGCACCGTCACGAACGATCTCGTCGGGCAACGACCCGCCCGCCGTACCGTTCTCATTGGGTGCATCGGCGTCGTGGACCACCTTGAGCATGGGCGTACCTTCCTGAACCAGCGCGTCAACGCCGGCTCTTGATCAGAACTACTTGGACATTCAGATCATCGCTGGGAAGGTGCGCCACTTCATGTCACCAGGCCGAGGGCCATCCACGAGTTCTGGTTTTGCGCTGTTGCGACCACGGTTTGGTTGTATGGTCATCGCATACCGCTTGGTTTGCCCACGCCAAACCGGTGGTAGTGGTGGTCCCGCTGCTCGTGGATCGCAGATCCGGGCCACACTGGCGCTGAGGCGAAACTGTGAGGGGGACGCAATGATCGACGCTCCGATTGCGATCACTGGTATCGGCTGCCGCTTCCCCGAGGCCACCGGGCCGGAAGCGTTCTGGGGTCTGCTGACGAGTGGCGGCGACGCCATCAAGGAGATTCCGGCGAATCGGTTCGACGTTGACGCCTTCTACGATGCGCGCCCTGGTATCCCCGGCAAGCTCTACAGCCGATGGGGCGGATTCCTCGATCAGGTCGATCAGTTCGATCCGTACTTCTTCGGCATTTCCCCGCGCGAGGCGGCGGGCATGGATCCGCAGCATCGCCTGCTGCTCGAGGTCGCGTGGGAAGCGCTTGAGGACGCCGGACAGGTGCCGGAGCAGCTGCTCGGCCAGCAGGTGGGCGTGTTCGTTGGCATGTGCACCAACGATTACATGAACGTCCTCAGCGACCTGTCGCTGATCGATATCTACTTCGCCGCCGGCAACGCGCGAAGCGTCCTGTCCGGTCGGCTGTCGTATGCGCTCGGGCTTCAGGGACCGAGCTTGGTCGTCGACACCGCCTGTTCCACGTCGCTGGTGGCGGTGCACTTGGCCTGCCAGAGCCTGCGGAGCGGCGAATCCATGCTCGCGCTCGCCGGCGGCGCCAACCTGGTGCTCCTGCCCGAGCCGAGCGTCGGGTTCTGTCAGGCGCAGATGCTGGCACGCGACGGCCGGTGCAAGGCCTTCGACGCGCGAGGCGACGGCTTCGTGCGCAGCGACGGCGTGGGCATCATCGTGTTGAAGCGCCTCGCCGACGCCCTGGCCGACCATGACCCGATCTATGCCGTGATCCGCGGCACTGCCGTCAACAACGACGGCCGCAGCGGCGGCCTGCTGATGACGCCGAGCCGCGCCGGGCAGGAAGCCGTGCTGCGCGAGGCCTACAAGAACAGCGGCATCTCTCCGGGGCAGGTGCAGTATGTCGAGGCTCACGGCACCGGCACGAGCGTCGGCGATCCGATCGAAGCGATGGCGCTCGGTACCGTGCTCAAGACCGATCGGCCGGCAGATCAGCCCTGCCGTATCGGCTCGGTGAAGACGAACATCGGTCACGCCGAGGGTGCGGCCGGCATTGCCGGCCTCATCAAGGTGGCGCTGGCGCTCAAGCATCGAGCGATTCCCGCGAGCCTGCACTTCGACCAGCCGAACCCGGCCATCCCCTGGAGCGAGCTGCCGCTCACCGTGCAGCGTGAAATGACGCCGTGGCCGGCCGAGGCGACGCCGGCAGTGGCCGGCGTGAGCTCGTTCGGCATCTCCGGCACGAACTCGCACATCGTTGTGACCGACCTGTTCGAGGCGACGAACGGTCAGCGCCGGGAGGCACGTGCCGCCGACGTCGCGCACGTGCTGCCGATCTCCGCGCACAGCGCCAACGCACTCGAGGCGATGGCGCGCGCGTATCGTGACGTCGCGCGCGACGGCCGCGGCGACCTGGCCGACATCTGCTACACCGCCAGCGTGCGCCGGACGCATCACGATCACCGCCTCTCGGTGCTCGGGCGCTCACTGTCGGAGATCGGTGAGCAGCTCGACGCCTATTTCGCCGGCGAAGCCAGGCGCGGTGTGGCCTCCGGGCGCAAGCTGCCGGACACGAAGCGGAAGATCGCGTTCGTGTTCCCAGGCCAGGGGTCGCAGTGGCTCGGTATGGCGCGCCGCTTGATGGATCAGGAGCCGGTGTTCCGCACGACCCTCGAGAGCTGCGCGCAGGCTTTGAGCCGGTACGCGGAGTGGTCGCTGCTCGATGAGATTCGCGCCGATGCGGCGACCTCGCGCCTGGAGGAGCTCGACGTCGTGCAGCCGGTGCTCTTTGCCGTGCAGGTCGCCCTGGCCGCGCAATGGCGGGCATGGGGCGTCGAGCCCGACGCGGTCGTGGGACACAGCATGGGCGAGGTCGCGGCTGCTTACGTCGCCGGCATCATCGGTCTCGACGACGCGGCCCGCATCATCTGCCGCCGTAGCCAGATTGTCAGGCGCCGTGCGTCCGGGCATGGGCGGATGGCGGTCGTGAACCTGCCGCTCGAGGCGACCGAGGCGTTGCTCACCGGTTATGCCGACCGCGTGGCGGTGGCCGCAATTAATGGGTCGACGACGACCGTGATCTCCGGCGAGTCGGACGCGTTGGTCGAGCTCAGTCAGCTGGCCGAGCGCCGCGACATCTTCTTTCAATTCGTGAACGTCGACTACGCCTCGCACAGTCCGCAGATGGATCTGCTGCGAGACGAGCTGTTGGAGTCACTCGGCGCGATCGATGCGCGGCCGACCTCGATCGCGATGATGTCCACGTCGGGTCGGGCCACGTTGATCGACGGACCGGAATGTAACGCTGCCTATTGGGTCAGCAACCTGCGTCACCCGGTGGTGTTCGCGCAGGCGATGGAGGCGCTCATCGCCGATGGCTATGACGTCCTGCTCGAGCTGAGCGCGCACCCGACGTTGGCGATGTCGATGTCGGAGTGTCTGCGCCAGAGCCAGCGCGCCGGCATCGTCCTGCCATCGATGCGACGCGACGAAGACGATCGCAACGTGATGCTGGAGGCGTTTGGTGCGTTGTACGCCGCTGGCTGCGCGAACGACTGGGCGTGCCTTTATCCGACGGGCGGACACGTGGTGCCGCTGCCGGCCTACGCCTGGCAGCGCGAACGATTCTGGGTCGAAGACAGCGGTCAGGGGCCGGTGGCACAGCCTGCACGCAAGGGCGGTCACCCGCTGCTCGCCAGGTACTTCAGGTCGGCGGCGCATCAGGGCACGCATTTCTGGGAGACCGATCTGAGCGCTCGCGCGTTTCCGTACCTGAGCGATCACCGCGTGCAGGGGGCAATGGTGATGCCGGCCGCGGGCTTCTCTGAAATGGCGTTGGCCGCGGCGACGGAGGTCTTTGGCGCCGGCCATCACGCGCTGCGGCACCTGCAGTTCCAGAAGGCGCTCTTCCTCGCCGACGATCAGCCGAAGACGATTCAGCTCGCCCTTTCGCTCGTGACGCCCGGCGAGGCGTCGGTGAAGTTCTTCACGGTGCAGCCGGGCGAGGCGCAGGATCCGTCGGCGTCGACGCTGCACGTGACCGGCACCATCGCGATTGCCACGACCGAGAGCATCACCGCACCCGACGGCGACACGGTCGAGGAGATTCGCGGGCGCTGTCAGGCGATCGTCTCGGCGCCGGAGTTCTACCGCGAGACCCACGAGCATGGTCTGGAGTACGGCGTGAGCTTCCAGGGCCTCGAGCAGCTCTGGCGGCGCGATGGTGAGGCGATCGGTCAGCTACGCCTGTCGACGGCGGTCGAGAACGAAGCCGGCGCCTATCAGGTTCATCCGGCGTTCCTGGACGCGGCGTTCCAGGCACTGGCTGCCGCGCTGCCGCGAGGAGATGTCAGTCAGTCGGAAGGCAGTATCTTCCTTCCGGTTGGCCTGGACACGCTGCGCCTGCACGCGCGTCCTGGTGCCGATCTCTGGAGCCACGCGGTCCTGCGCTCGGGAGCGGACGGGCAGTCGGGCACCATCGAAGGTGATGTCCGCGTGATCGATGCCGAGGGCCATGTGGTCCTGGAGGCACTCGGGTTCACGCTGCAGCGGGTCGGACACGATGCAGCGGCCATCACGGAGAAGCAGCTCGGCGAGTGGATCTACGAGATCGAGTGGCAGCGCAAGGCACGCCAGCCGGCGGTTGACGCGCAGCCCGGCGCGACCACCGCGCGCGGCGCAAGGCGATGGCTGCTGCTGTCGGATGACGAAGTCGGACCGGCGTTGTGCCGGCATCTCGAGGCCGCGGGTGACGAGTGCGTGGTCGTCCTCGCCGGCGACTCGTACGAGAAGGTGACGGCGGCACAGTACCGGATCAACCCGGCGCGGCCGGAGGACTATCGCGAGCTGCTTGCGCAGATCGCCGCCGAGGACGGAGCCTCGTGCGATGGCATCGTCCATCTCTGGGCGGCGGAACACTGGTCGCCGGAAGGCGCCACTCTCGCCATGTTGCAGGGAGCGCGCCGGCGTGGATGTGACTCGGCACTGCATCTGGTTCAGGCGCTCGCCGAGGTGAGTCGCGCACCGGCGCCGCGGTTGTGGGTCGTCACCGTCGGTACGCAGCCGGTGGGTGATTCGCTCGAGTCGCTGTCGATTGCACACGCTGCGCTCTGGGGTCTGGCCGGCGTCATCAGCACCGAGAATCCCGAGCTGCGCTGCACGCGCGTGGATCTCGGCGCGTCAGGCGAGGGCGAAGAGATTCAGGCATTGCTCAATGAGGTGCTCGCCGGCGATCGGGAAGACCAGGTGGCACTGCGCGGCAGCGAGCGTTGGGTGCCGCGTGTCGTCCGCCGGTCGGCCGAGGTCGTGGACGAGAAGCGCCGACTGGTGGCGGCCGAGGAGCCGTTCCGTCTCGAGATCGCGACGGCGGGCATCCTGGACAACCTGATGCTGCGCAGTACCACACGCCGGGAGCCCGGACAGGGGCAGGTCGAAATCCGGGTGCGCGCGGCGGGGCTCAACTTCCGCGACGTCCTCGTCGCGATGGGTCTCATTCCGCCGGTGCTTGAGCAGTCACTCGACCTCGGGTGGGAGTGCGCGGGAACCGTGGTCCGAACCGGCCCGGGTGTCGAGCACCTGCGGGTTGGCGACGATGTCGTTGCCCTGGCGCCGTCGTGTCTTGGCTCGTACGTGACGACCGACGCGACGCTGGTCGCGGGCAAGCCAGCGCACATCACCTTCGAAGAGGCGGTCACGATCCCGATCACGTTCATGACCGCCTACTACGCCCTGCATCATCTCGGCAGGTTGAGCAAGGGCGAGCGTGTCTTGATTCATGCCGCGGCCGGCGGCGTCGGTCAGGCGGCGCTGCAGATCGCGCAGCACGTCGGTGCCGAGATCTTCGCCACAGCCGGGACGCCGGAGAAGCGGGTATTCCTCAAGCAGCAGGGCGTCCAGCATGTGATGGACTCGCGTTCGCTGGAGTTCGCCGACGAGGTGATGCGGATCACCGGGGGGGAAGGCGTCGATGTGGTCCTCAACTCCCTGGCCGGGGAGTTCATTCCACGGAGCCTGGCGACGTTGCGTGCCGGTGGACGGTTCCTCGAGATCGGCATGGCCGATATCCTGCAGAACAACCCGCTGGGCCTTCGCGAGTTCCACAAGAACCTGTCCTTCTCCTCCGTGAACCTGGCCCACATGTTCGTGTCGCGCACGGCGTTCTGCGGCGCGATGCTGACGGAGGTGCTCGACTACTTCCTCGACCGCAGCTTCACCCCCCTGCCGCGGCACAGCTTTCCGCTTTCGGAGGCGCCGGATGCCTTCCGCTTCATGGCGCAGGCGAAACATATCGGCAAGGTCGTGGTCACGCTTGACGAGCCGGAGTTCCTGGTTGCTCCGTCATCGCAGCAGCCGGTGACGTTCCGCGAGGACGGCACGTACCTGTTGACGGGTGGTCTCGGTGGCCTGGGCCTGGTGCTCGCGGAATGGATGGTCGAGCGCGGCGCGCGGAACCTCGTGCTCGTGGGCAGAAGCGGCGCGACGTCGGCGGCGGCGAAGGAGGCGGTGGCCGCGATGCAGGCGCGCGGCGCGTCCGTCGTGGTTGCCAAGGCCGACATTGGCAGCGAAGTCGACGTCGCCCGCGTGATCGGCGACGTCAGTGCGGCGATGCCGCCGCTGCGCGGGATCATGCACCTCGCCGCAGTGCTCGATGACGGGATCCTGCTGCAATTGAACCAGGAGCGGTTCCAGACGGTCCTCGGGCCGAAGGCCGACGGCGCCTGGAATCTCCACACCGCGACGCTCGACGCGCCACTCGATTTCTTCGTGATGTTCTCGTCGGTGGCGGCGGTGCTCGCGTCGCCTGGGCAGGGGAACTACGTGGCGGCCAATGCGTTCCTCGATGCGCTGGCCCATCACCGGCGTGCCCGGGGACAGGCAGGACTCGCGATCAACTGGGGTCTGTGGGCCGAAGTCGGCGTCGTGCGGCCCGAGATCGCGAAGCGCTTGAGGCAGCAGGGCATCCTGCCGTTCTCACCGTCTCAAGGCATGCACCTGCTCGAGCGAGTGCTGCAGCTCGACTCGCCGCAGGCCATGGCGATTGCAGTCGACTGGAGCCGCCTGCTCAGCCTGATGTCGCCGCCCATCCTCTCGGTGCTCGCCGAAGAGGTCACCCACGAGCCGGGACCGGGACGCGGGCGCTCGAAGGACGGTCTCACCCTGGAGAAGCTCGTCGCGGCCCCCGCCGCTGAACGGCAGCCGCTGATAGAGGCGTTCCTGGTCGAGCAGATCGGCCGCGTGCTGCGATGCTCGCCGTCGAAGGTCGACGTGCAGCAGCCGCTCACCAAGCTGGGGATCGATTCGCTGATGGCGGTGGAGCTGAAGAACCGCGTCGAAAGCGACGTCGGGCTCATCGTGCCGGTGACCGCGCTGCTGGAGGGACCGAGCCTCGCGCAACTCAGTGCCCGGCTGGTGACTCAGCTGCCGGCACCCGTTGCGGTGTCGGAGGCAGCGGTGCCGGCAGTGGCGGCACCCGCCGGCGCTGGCGTCGCGGGCGGGTGGAGCCCCACAGGCGCCAACATCGAAGAGTTGCTCTCGGAGGTGGACGATCTGTCCGACGATGCCGTCGACTCGCTGCTCCGGACCATGGGCATCGACGATGGGGCCGAGGGACAGCCCTCACAGGAGAGTGGTGGATGAATCCGACGGTCAATGGGCTGGCCAGCCTCTCACCGGCCGCCAAGCGCACGCTGCTCACGAAGCTGTTATGGCAGAAGGCGGGGAAGGCGCTGCTCAACGTCGATCGGCTCGCGGTCAATGCGACGACGCTGTCCGATGAAGTCAGGCTCGACCGGGCGATCACGCCGGGGACGCAGTCGGCGGAGCTCACTGATCACCCGCGTCACATTCTCCTGACGGGCGCCACCGGATTCCTGGGCGCATTCCTCCTGCGTGAGCTCCTGGATCGCACCGCCGCCGAGGTGCACTGTCTCGTGCGCGCCAAGAGTACCGAGGCGGGGCGGGTGCGTCTGCGCCAGACGCTGCAGACCTACTCGCTGTGGCACGACGGTCTCGAGGGGCGCATCGTGCCGGTGCCGGGAGACCTCAGCGAGCCGACGCTCGGCGTGTCGGCGGCCGTGAGCGCCGATCTGGCGGCGACCATCGACGTCATCTATCACAGTGGCGCGTTCGTGAACTGGATCCTTCCTTACGAGCGGCTCAAGCCGGCGAACGTGGTCGGCACCGAAGAGATTCTGCGCCTCGCTACGCGCGTCAGGATCAAGCCGGTGCACTTCGTGTCGAGCCTTGGTGTCTTTCCGCTCCTTAGTCCGTCCGGCGAGGTCACCGTCATCCGGGAAGAAGACACCCTCGACCACAGCGGCTCGCTGTATGGCGGCTACCTCCAGAGTAAGTGGGTTGCGGACAAGCTGGTCATGGAGGCGCGATCGCGCGGCCTGCCGATCTGTATCTATCGGCCGGGCCTGATCACGGGGCACAGCGAGACCGGGGCCTGGAATACCGTTGACGTCACGTCGCGCATGCTGAAGTCGTGGGTCGAGCTGCAGGGCGCGCCGGAATTCGCGTACGACGCCGACATGACACCGGTCGACTACATCAGCAAGGCGATCGTGCATCTCTCTGGCCGCCGCGACGCGATCGGCAAGACGTTTCACATTGCCAACCATCGGCGGGTGCAGCTCGGCGCCCTGGCCGACTGGATGCGCGGCTTCGGCTATCCGCTTAGGCGTGTGCCCTATGACTCGTGGGTAACCGAGCTGCTCGGCCGCGCGACCTCGCGCGAAGACGTCGTGTCGTCACTCGTGCCGCTGTTCTCGCTGAGCATCGCCCGCGAGGCGTCGAACATCATGAAGTCGCTGCCGCAGTTCGATTGTGAGAACACGCTGGCTGGCCTGGAGGGCACGGCGATCCAATGCCCGCCGATCGACGATCGCGTGCTCGGCAACTACTTCTCGCGCTTCATCAGCGATGGTTTCGTGGCGCCGCCGCCGGCGGCGGTCACTACGGCGTGAGCGCGCGCGCATTCGCAATCGGCCATCATGTGTCCTCCCGAGCGACCGACGTGTCCTGCCCCGGTGCCAGGTCGCAGCAGCGCACCGCATTGCGGCCTTCTGACTCCCTCAAGGCTTTCACCCAGATCGCTCGAGGCAGGCTCGCTACCGAAAGATTGCTGATATCCGAACCTTTCGGATTCTAGGTTTTCGCGGGTAACTCCGGTGATGTTGCCGCCATTTGCGTACTTGGTTGACATATGACGGATATCACATCGCGCGGGTTCGGCAGCGCCCTCAACTGTGGCGGGCGGACTAATTGACCACAGCGTCATTCAACGCCCGCCTGGTTAGCACGCGGGCGCGATGCCGCCGATAGTCACGCGATGCCAGATGGTCCCCGCCGGGTTCGGCGTTCACCTGACTCCGTAATTGTCGGGACGGATGGGCGAACATCCGGCGGAATCCGTTGGGCCCCGCGGAGCTCGGAAGCTACCCTCCACCGTAGTAACTCAGGCCGGGTGGCTGCGGAGTACGCGAATCCCGGCGCCAATAAACCCCGCCGGATACGCCCGGCGCGCGGTGCTGGTGAATTCGAACGCGCTGGTCTTCAGCGGAACACCCTGAAGTTTCGTTAGCAATCAATCGGCCCGCCACCGGGGTAGTGGCGGGCCGAATCGATGGTCAAGCACTCAAGGTCTAAAGGAACTAGTTGCGATCTTCGGGGCGCAACCTGAGCTGGGGCTGAGCAACCGTGAAGAAATGTCCGTGCATTCGCTGGAGGGTACGACGGGTTTGGCCCGCCACCCCAAGCTGTCGCTTCGATAATCCACCCCCATACCCGCAATAAGGGTTCGGTGGAACCTCAGAGCCAACCCATTGGGCTTTGAGGATCCTCCGACAGGTGGGCCATCAAGGCCATCGCACGGAGTCGCAACGACGCCTTAGGCAGCCAGGATGCGTAGCCCTAGATACCACTTTAGTCAACGCTCCGACCGCTTGATCTGGTCAAGTTGCCTGTCGAGGTCCGTTAACTCGATCGCCAGACGCCGCAATTGGCGTGCGACTGCTGCGCGCCGTTGCTCAAGCATTGCGCGGCGCTCTTCCAGGCTCATGCTGCGTACGTCCATCTCCATGATGGTCGCTCCTGCGGGTCATGCGCTGGTGTCGGTTGGGAGTCAATTGTGCTCCAGTGGCAGCGTGCTCAACGGCACCTGCTACTGCGGCTGCGGGAAGGCGACTGCACCGACAAGTTCGTCGTGGCCAGCCATGACCCTGACACTCGGGGCCGTTCGTGAGCGAGTCGACAACATCGCCGATCTTCTTTTCCTGGACGGAAAAACACGTTTTCAAATTCGACGACGCTCCGTAGCGCCCCAGCTGCAGACTGCCCGGGCCGCGTCAAGCCGGGCAGTAACAGCCCCTTCCAGGGACGTCTTTCCCCCAATCGGTGGAGCCCTCTATCCCCCGGGAAAAGGGCCAATCAGCGGTCACGGCGAGCGCGGAACACCAATACCTTCATCACCGTATTCGTCATCCACACACAGATAGGAAACATCCGATGACTCGCATGATTCGACAAACACGCAGGAATCCCATGAACGATCACTACACCGTTATCAGCCGCGCCGGCGAGGTTCAGACCCGCCGCGTCGTGATCGCCGGCAGCCCTGCCGACGCGGCGGAGACGCACCGTGAGCATTACCCCGGTGGCGCGATCATTCGCGTCGTCGGCAAGCAACGGGGTCTGTCGAGCTGACTGTGGCGCGGCGCCGGCGGGCTTTCAGGTCCGTCGGCGCCCGCGCCTTCGTCAGATCGATAATGGCAACGATGGTAATTGCATCCAGTTCCGAGCCGTTCGAAGTTGTGCCCTTCCCTCGATCTTGAGGACCGCACGACATTGTCGATCTACACGCACCTGTTCGATGACGACCACGCCGAGACGATGGCCGCGATCGAGGCGATGAGTCGGGCGGTGTCAGAGGTCAACGCGAGCAACGTGATACCGCTGCACGGTTACGGCGTTAGGCCGCCTGTTGGAGTACTGACCCGGAACACTTCGGTGTCTTCCGGCATGCCCTTGAGGCGATGGGCTCCGATGCTGTCGAAGCGCAAACCCGAGCCCGCGGAGAGATCACGCACGGTGCGGCTGACCAAGACCTCGCCCGTGCCTGCCAGCGCCCCGATGCGAGCGCCGGTGTGAACCGCCATCCGCTCCACTCGTCACCGCGCTTCTCGCATTCCCCGGTGTGAATCCCGACGCGAATTGGGGTACCGCGTGTCGCAAGCGTTGGTACCAGTTCCAGGCCGCACCGCACCGCCTTTGTGGGCCCGTCGAACAACGCGAAGACCCCGTCGCCGGTGTGCTTATGGAGCCGATGACGGGAATCGAACCCGCGTATTCAGCTTGGGAAGTCGGTACACACCGTCCGGGGGTGTCCGAGTGTGTCCGGTTACCGGGGGCTTCGTAGGGCCTGGCCTGCGGCAATAGTCCGGTATGGTACGTATTCATCCGACTATGTATGTACGTGCCGAGTTTCATCTGACTTGTGACAACCTCGTGACACCGAGGTCTTAAACGCGGCGGTGGGAACATTCACTGACCCGTGTGCACACGTCCACGCATCCGGGGCTGGCTACGGGAGATTCTCGCGCAGGGTGGGGCTAGGTCCGTCTACGCCAGGCGCGGACTCATACGCGCGTGCATGCTGTCGCAGGTACACGCTGACACGGTCGTTATACCGCCGCAAGCGTCCGCTGGCGATGCGCGGCGGCAGCACCGACAATCCGCGACACAGCAGTGTGGTGAACACCCACCTGCTTCGCAATCCGGTTCAACGGATCGCCTTGTTCGTGGGCGGCGAGGATAGCTGCCACTGTCTCCACTGACTGCCGAGTCGCCTTCTCAGCGACCAGCTCGGCCGCGAGTTCGCGGTTCGGGTCGTCCGCGCTGGGAACCGCGCTTTCCGTCGCCGACGCAGTTGCGTTTTCGCGGTCCGTCATCGCCGCAGCGGCGGGTGTCGCGGTCGTGACGTCGCGTCTCGAAGTCGCGGTGATCGCGCTGGGGGCCGCGGTTGCTCCTGCGCTACGAGTCGCGTTACGAGTGCGACGTACAGGTTTATCCCCGACTGCGACGAGTGCGAGCGTGGCGACGCCGATCGCCAGATCAATCACCAGCGGTAGGACCGCAGCGAGTTCTGGCCGGATGCCCGCGATTACCGCGAGGTCACGTAGCGCGACGAACGACAGGATGAAAGCACCCACCGCGAGGGCTCCCGTCGCGGTGACCGCAGCACGGTAAACAGCGCCGGAGGCCGTCGCCTTGGCGAGTACGGCCAGTCCGTGAACCGACAGCAGGAGCACGCTGGGAGGCACCGCTGCGACACACGCAGCGAGCCATCGAGTACCGGGCTCGGCCGTGAGACACGCATGTGCCACGTTGCCCGCCAGCGACACCCATGTGGCAAGAATCAGCCACGTCCAGAAGAACCGGACCGCCCGCCCGTGGTTGCGCCGGGTGATGTCGTTCTGGGTGAGGTTGGCGGTCATTGTTGGTTCCCCGTCAGGTCATGCTCGAACGTCCGCTCGCCGATCGTCACGGTGATGCGGGCATCGGCGCCCAGGGCGTTGAGATAATCAGACAACGTGCTCAGAAGCACATCACCGCGGCGCTCAAGCTGCGACACGCTGCCCTGCGTTGTGCGCAGGCGAGCCGCCATCTCAGCCTGGGTCACCCCGGCCTCACGCCGAATCTCCGCCAACGCAATCATCACCCAATATTAGCTCAAAGTGATAATAGGTTCAACTGATATCTATGAGCGAACCGAAGGCAACTCCTGAATTGCCCGGCACAACGAATCTCCAACCAAACGAACCAGATCGGGTTGTGTTGCAGCAACCCAGTTTGCCACTTGTGCCGCCCAAAGAGACACCACTCGCCGGTGGTATCTGAGTTTGCAAGTTCGATCTTGATCTGCTATGAAAACCCGCCTACACCCACGATGTACAGCTCACTTGTGCCGACGTCCATTTGCCTTTAATCTTTCGCTCCTGACGGGCGAATGACCGTCATCACGCACTAGGGGAGCAAATGATTCGTGCACTGATCGTCGCGGGTGCTATCGCGGCAGCGGCGGCCATCGGCGCCGCGCCAACAGCAGTTGCAGATGGACCTTACGGCAACTGCACGCAGGCCCACCAAGACGGTCGATGGGATATCCCCCAAGGCGACCCGGACTACTGGCCCGCCGGAGATCGCGACAACGACGGCATCGCTTGCGAGTCGTGACGCGGACCGAGTGACGTCAACGCGAGTCCACACGCCGACACCGGCACCGACGGGCAACCATCGGGCCAACCGTGCGATCAGCGCCGCAATGGTGGTGGTGGCCGTCGCGTTCTCTGTCTCACTGCCGACTGCAGCCGCTGATCCCGCTACGGTTACCGCGACCGTCTTGAAGGTCGTCGACGGCGACACCATCGACATCCGCGACGATGTTCGGGGCCGTCTGCGTGTGCGCCTCTTGGGCATCGACACACCCGAGACAAAGAAGCCCGGATATACGGTCGGCTGCTGGGGTCCGGAGGCTACGGAGTTCGCGAGATCGACGATGGTCGGGCAGCGTGTGGCACATACCTGGCGCGCCCTCTTTGAGGCCAACTCCTCGTCAGTCAAGTGCCCCTGTGTGCTGATGATCGTCATCCATGGTCGACCCTCCGCGGGAGCGTGGTGGCCAGGACAGCGATACCCCCACACCGGTCGTCGCAAGTAGTCGAAGACGTTGGGAGTGCTCGAAATCGAGTAGTGCAGTACTTACTTCCTCGATTTTGCTCGGCAGGATGATGAAACCAGTCCACATTCGCGTGGCGCGTTTAGGCACACCTGACGTCCTGGCGGGAATGTTAGGTCAATGAAAGGAGCAGGCACAATGCACGACCCGTGCAACGAGTCCAGCACGCCATTTTTGATGGCGGGCAGAAGCCACGCTCACATATTCCCGAGCAGCAGACAACCAAAGACTCACCTCAATGTCTCTGCCGCACTGGACGATCTAGATGACGCCGAGCACTCGACACATACGAAAGGAATTGCTGTGATCAAGAAAACGGTTCTCTATGCGGCGGTGATCGGCGCCAGCGCGGTGTTGACCAGCTCGGCTGTGGCCCAGGCCAATCCGGCGACGCCCTTGACTGTGATCGAGTCCTCCGCTGCGCAGCTGTGCGGGGCCATCAACGGCAATCCCACCGAGGGCGGGGTGATGGACGGGATGAACAGCCTGGGCAACAGAGGGCTTGATCAGATGGACGGGGCGCTGGTGCTGATCACCGCGATCCACCACGTCTGCCCGCAGCACGAGGCGCTGATGATGGGCATAATGGGTTCGGTGGCAGCCGAGGAACTCTGCAGTAAGCCGTCATGATGGCCTGGGATTCAATGTGCAGAAGGCAGCCGACGGTTCGTCTTACGCCCGGAGTAATTCTTTGAACTTACTTCGCGATTTCTAGTAAAACTCTGCGTCATTGCTACACGGTTCCATCGCTGTGCACGTAAGAAATCCGCAGGTCCCACGGGCATAGGGTTCGAACGACTCGAATTCCCTGCGCTAGGTTTGTGCTAGCAGGTATTTGAACATCCACCAACACGTTCATTTATCGCCGCGCTCGCGGTCTGACGCTTAACTAATACCCCACCCCCAGGATTGGTTCATTACCTCGCCCGATCCCTGATCGCCGTCGCTGTCGCCGCGGCACTTGCGGTCCGCCACCCGTCTTGTCGGCGAAGGAGTGCCACCAGAGCACTCAGCCCGACGTTCTCGGCCTCCTGCTCGGCCCAGGTCCGCTCTACGCCGCGTTGGAAAGGCTGACCTCTTGCCTCGACGATTTCGCGGTCATAGGCGGAAGGCCGTGCTCGGCTGAGGTGGCCCAACTTGGGGATCTCAATGCGAGACCGGCTTTGGCCTGGCGGTATCCGAGGCGCACCCCTGCGGCGCAAAGAATCACAAGCCCGCTGAGGCCTGGCAGAGCGGCAGTGACCAGCGCCCACAGTGAAACGGATAGCAAGAGTTTGCCGAAGGCCCCCCGGAAAAATGACTCCACCCGAGGTAAGGCTTCGTTGGGCGCTGGCGGTGCCATCCCGGCCAGCGATGACGCTCGCCCTAGCGCAATCACATCGAGCGTCGCACCCCTGGTTGCGTCGTCGGCCGACGGCATGCCCTGGCTAGCGGCAAGTGGCAGGTCCAGCGGCAATTGCGGCGCCACCGGCGCACCCGCGGCGGCAGACAGCCCACCGATGCCTCCCATTCCATCACCGGCAACCCAGGTGAGCGTGTCCTGAACCGGCGCTACCACGTCCGGAACCGGCGCGGCAACGTTGGGAACCGGCACGGCCACGTTGGGAACCGGCACGGCCACGTCCGGAACCGCGGCCACGTTCGGAACCGGCGCGGCCACGTTGGGAACCGCAGCGGCTATCTGCGGAACCTCGGCGACCACGTTCGGAACCGCGGCGATCACGTGGGGAACCGACTTGACCACGTCCGGAACCGACGTGACCTCATTCGGGACAGCGGCAGCCACGTGCGGAACCGACGTGACCACGTTCGGAGCCGCCGCGCCCGGATTGGGAACCGCAGCGACGGGGCTTGTCGCGCCGATGGAAGACTGCTGGCCTGGTTTCTGGCCGGAGCCAAGTGTGCTCGTTACACCCGGAATCGTCTTCTTCACAGTGTCGGTAACGTTGCCGACCGGGCTGCCTGCCTTCGGGCTGCCCTGGTCGGAAGCGCTCATGCCGCCATCGGCATTCGTAGCAGAACCGCTGGAATCGGGATCGGCAACGGCGACCGCGGCAGGACTCATCAACAGGCCCGCCGCGACCACGCACACACCCGCAGCGAAGCGCCAATGGGACAGAACCACCATCTGCTCACCCCAGCGAAAGGACCACTCGTCAGCAGTAGAAGCTTTTATGGTCGCAAGGTACCCGCGGGCAACGGTCAGCAAACCGGGAGTTTGACGCCGCAGGTAGCTTGCGAGCCGGAGGGACCTCGCCGATCCCAATTACACAAGTTCCTCACCTTCTATCGAGCGAGCCACCCGGCTCTCACGCAACAGGGCCGAGGGCGAGGTAGCGGTAGACGGTGGCGCGAGAGACGCCCAACATCTTCGCGATATCGGCGGCGGTGATGCCCTTGCCGCGCAGGCTCCGCGCCTTCGCGGCGTCGGCGTCGTCGACCTTGCGGGGGCGTCCGCCCTTGCGTCCGTTGGCCGCTGCTGCCGCGAGACCGGCGCGGGTGCGCTCGATCATGGTGTCGCGTTCCAACTCTGCGAAGGCGGCCATGATCCTGAGCATCGCCTTGCCCATAGCTCCGTCGGTGCCGTACCAGTGGCGGTGATCGCGGCGTGGATCGGCCACAAGGATGCGTCGCTGACGATGCGGCTTTACGCGCACTCGCAGGACGACGCTCTGAAGGCGGCCGGTGACACTTTCAATCGGGTTGTGACATCGTCGTGACACCGAGGCCGGAAATCGAACAGATCGAATGCAGTTCGCGCTGGTCAACGTGGAGCCGATGACGGGAATCGAACCCGCGTATTCAGCTTGGGAAGCTGATGTTCTGCCATTGAACTACATCGGCAAGCCCGGCCAAGCCGGTGGAAACGAAGGCTAACACCTCAGCGGCTACGCTCGTCGGGTGCTGCTGTCAGATCGCGACATCCGTGGCGAGATCGCCGCTGGACGTCTTGGCATTGATCCCTACGACGAGAGTCTGGTCCAGCCGTCGAGCGTCGACGTGCGGCTCGACAATCTGTTCCGGGTGTTCAACAACACCCGCTACACCCACATCGACCCGTCGATGCGCCAGGACGATCTGACCACCCTTGTCGAGCCCAAAGAGGGCGAGCCGTTCGTCCTGCATCCCGGCGAGTTCGTGTTGGGTTCGACGCTGGAGAGGTGCACGCTGCCCGTCGACCTCGCGGGCCGCCTCGAGGGCAAGTCATCGCTTGGACGGCTCGGCCTGCTGACGCACTCGACGGCGGGCTTCATCGACCCGGGCTTCAGCGGACACATCACCCTCGAGTTGTCCAATGTCGCGAATCTGCCGATCACACTGTGGACGGGCATGAAAATCGGCCAGCTGTGCCTGCTGCGGCTGACGAGCCCGGCCGAGCATCCGTACGGCAGTGCGAAAGCCGGCTCGAAATATCAGGGCCAGCGCGGTCCCACGCCGTCGCGGTCCTACCAGAACTTCATCAAGTCGACCTGAGCGGCGCCGGGAAATTCGAACCAGCGGCCGCCGGTTTTCGTTGACGCGAGTAGGGTTTACCTACGGCGCAGGCGAGCATTCGTGCCGTCGCGATCCGGCCAGGTTTTCACCGCCATCAGCAAATGCGGTTGGTTGTAACGCCCGCCCTGGCAGTGGCGATGAAGTTACTAGTTGTCGGCTCGCGAGGAACGAGCGCGCGTCGGCAACCTAGATAGCGTAGCAAACATATTGGAGGATCAGTGGACATCGTACTAGGTGTGTCGATGACACCTACGACGGTCCGCATGGTGCTGGTCGAGGGCGAAAAGGCCGACGGGGTCACCGTCGACCACGATGCGTTCGAGATCAAGACGGCCGACGGCTCAGCAACGTCGAGTGCGGCCGATCAGGTCGCCGCAGCAGTGCTCGGAACCCAGGAGAGCGCCGCCGCCAGCGGACATCACCTGAAGTCGATCGGCGTCACGTGGACGCACCATTCCGACGCCGCGGCACTGCGCGACACCCTGGCCGCGCGCGGCATCGAGGACGTCATGCTCGTGTCCGCCACGCACGCCGCCGCGTCGCTCGCGCAGGCGGTCGGCCGCGCGATCGGCTACGACACCACCGCGCTGCTGTTCATCGAGAAGGACACCGCCACCCTTTCGGTCGTGCAGACCGAGGACGGGTCGGTGGTCAAGGTGCTCAGCCGCGACCTCCACGATTCCGACGCGATGGCGGTCTTCACCGAGATGGCCAAGGCCGTCGAGTCCGCAGAGTCGCCACCGCAGGGCCTGTTCATCGTCGGCTCCGGTGTAGATGCGGTAGCCGTGAAGGCGCACTTGGAGAACCTGGTGGCGCTGCCCGTCAGCGCCCCCGACGAACCCGCCCTCGCCCTCGCCCGCGGCGCGGCGCTCGCATCGGCGCATGCGCCCGAGATGGAGGCGTCCACCGCAGGCCTCGCCTATTCGCAGGATCGGGACGGAACCACCGCGGGCAGCGCCTACCCGGGGCTGGCTGGCGCGGTCACGCAGATGGCCGGCGTCGCCACGCAGATGGCACCCGTAGATGGTGCCGCCGCCGAGGCGTACTCCGACGCGCTGGCGTATTCCGACGAGGTCGAGGTACCGGAACCCGACGCGTTCTACGAGGACGAGAGCCGCAAGCCGTTCCTGCTCGTCGGCAGCGCGTTGACGTCGATCTTCGTCGTTGGCGTTGTTGCCCTTGTGATTTCGCTGGCGGTGAGCATCCGCCCGACTGTTGACCAGCGGCCAAGCCCTGGCGAGACGCCGGTGATCCCGAGCCAGGCCGCGCCGGCGCCCGCGCCCGTCCAGGAGCTGGCCCCCGCCGCTCCGGCGCCTGCTCCGCCCCCCGCCGCCCCGCCTCCGGAAACCATCAAGGCGCCAGTGCCCGTGGTGCAGCAGGCCCCGGAACAAGCGCCCCGGACGGTCTTCGTCGAGCAACCCGCACCCGCGCCTGCCGCACCGCCGCCTGCACCCGTGCCTGCCGCACCGGCACCGGTTCCCGCGGCCCCGGTGGTGCCCCCAGTGCTGGCTCCGCCGATCTACAACCCGCCGGCGTACAACCCGCAGCCGCCGATCTTCCTCCCGCAGCGGCCACCGGTGTGGGTCCCGCCCTGGCGCGACCCACCGCAGAAGTCGCCGTGGCAGCCGCCGTGGAACCCGCCGCAGCAGATCCCTGACGATCCGCCGCAATATCCCGGCTCTGGCTCGGGTGGATTCCCGGGTTCGGGCGGCTCTGGCTCGGGTGGCTCTGACTCGGGTGGATACCCGGGCTCGGGCGGTGGCTCCGGATCGGGTAGGTACCCCGGTTCGGGCGGTGGCTCCGGATCCGGCGACTTCGGCGACGGTGGCTCCCGCCGAGGCGGGGGCGGCGGCCCGAGCATCTGCGTGTTTGGCCTCTGCACCGGCGGCCACTAGCCGGTCACCTACCGTTGGCTTCCCGCTAAGTGTCGCTTAGCAGTTAGCTCATCGCGGCGGCCTATACCGGCCTTATGCGATGCACTGTGTTTGGCACGGGGTACCTCGGCGCGACGCACGCCGCAGGGATGGCCGAACTGGGTCACGAAGTTCTCGGCGTCGACATCGATCCCGGTAAGGTCGCGAAACTTGCCGGCGGTGACATCCCGTTCTACGAGCCCGGCCTGCGAAAGATGTTGAGCGACAACCTCGCCGCGGGCCGGCTGCACTTCACCACGGATTACGACGCCGCCGCCGAGTTCGCCGATGTGCACTTCCTCGGCGTCGGAACACCGCAGAAGAAGGGCGAATACGGCGCCGATCTGCGTCATGTGCACGCCGTCATCGACACCTTGGTGCCGAAGCTGCGGCGCTCGGCGGTCATCGTCGGCAAGTCGACCGTGCCCGTCGGCACCGCATCCGAGCTGGGTGCAAGGGCGCGTGGGCTGGCCGCCGACGGCATCGACGTCGAAATCGCCTGGAATCCCGAGTTTCTCCGTGAGGGCTTCGCCGTTCACGACACCCTGCATCCCGATCGCCTCGTGCTCGGTGTGCAACCGGACTCGGTACACGCCGAGGCCGCGATGCGCGAGTTGTATGCGCCTCTGCTCGACGAGGGCGTGCCGTTCCTGCTGACCGATCTGCAGACCGCCGAGTTGGTGAAGGTGTCGGCGAATGCCTTTCTCGCGACGAAGATCTCGTTCATCAACGCGATCTCCGAAGTGTGCGAGGCCGTCGATGCCGACGTCACACTGCTCGCCGACGCACTCGGTTACGACCCGCGCATCGGCCGCCGGTTCCTCAACGCGGGCCTCGGTTTCGGCGGTGGTTGCCTGCCCAAGGACATCCGCGCCTTCATGGCGCGCGCGGGTGAGCTCGGCGCCAACCACGCCCTGACGTTCCTGCGTGAGGTCGACAGCATCAACATGCGCAGGCGCACCCGGATGGTCGAACTGGCGGCGAAGGCGTGCGGCTCACTACTGGGCGCCAACGTCGCGGTACTCGGCGCGGCGTTCAAGCCCGAGTCCGACGATGTACGGGATTCGCCGGCCCTCAATGTGGCAGGCATGCTGCAGCTCAACGGCGCAACCGTGAACGTCTACGACCCCAAGGCGATGGAGAACAGCCAGCGGCTCTTCCCGACCCTGAACTACTCCACGTCGGTGGTCGAGGCGTGTGATCGCGCAGACGCCGTGCTGGTGCTCACCGAATGGCGCGAGTTCGTCGAGCTCGACCCGCACGATCTGGCCGAGACCGTGCGCGCGAAAGTCATTGTGGACGGCCGCAATTGCCTGGACTCGGCCAAGTGGACCGACGCAGGCTGGCGGGTGTACGCGCTGGGTAAGAGCAGCGCTGTTTGACACTTGTATAACAGCGTCGACGGTCGTAAGCTCGCGTCATGAGGCAACGAATCCGTTGGTTTGCCCTGCACGGCGTCGTCCGCGGCCTCTCGAAGTTCGGTCTTCGCAGCGGCGATCCACAGGCGCGGCTCATCGCCGATCCCGCCGTCCGGGAGAATCCGGGCGCCTTCGCCGACGAACTGCGCGACAAGGGTCCGCTGATCAGATGCCGCGTCGTGCTGATTACCTTCGACCACGGCGTCGCGCACGAACTGCTGCGCTCGGACGATTTCCACGTCACGGAGCTGGGGGGCAACCTGCCCAAGCCGCTGCGCTGGATCGCTGAGAAGACCGATCCCGGACTCCTTCACCCGCTGCGTCCGCCGTCGCTGCTGTCGGTCGAGCCACCCGATCACACCCGGTACCGCAAGCTGGTGTCGTCGGTGTTCACGCCGAGAGCCGTTGCGACGCTGCGGGATCGGGTCGAAGAATCCGCGACGGCGCTTCTCGACCAACTCGAAGGCAACGCCGACGTCGTCGACATCGTCGACCGCTACTGCTCGCAGCTTCCGGTCGCGATCATCGGCGACATCCTCGGCGTGCCCGACGAAGACCGGCCGCGCATCCTGCATTTCGGCGAGATGGGGGCGCCGAGCCTCGACCTCGGGCTGTCCTGGCAGCAGTTCCAGCAGGTGAACGAGGGCATCGCCGGCTTCAACAGCTGGCTCGCGAGCCATCTGCAGCAGTTGCGCAGCGATCCCGGCGAGGATCTGATGAGCCAGATCATCGAGGCCTCCGACGAGGGTCCGCGCCTTGACAGCGATGAGCTGCAGGCCCTCGCAGGCCTGGTGCTCGCCGCCGGCTTCGAAACCACAGTCAACCTGCTGGGCAACGGAATTCGGGTGCTTCTCGACGCACCGGAGCATCTCGAGACACTCGCCGCCCGCCCGCAGCTGTGGCCGAACGCCGTCGAGGAGATTCTGCGGCTGGAGTCTCCGGTGCAGATGAGTGCGCGCATCGCGTGCAAGGACACCGACGTGGCGGGCATCCGTGTGCAGGAAGGCGAACTCGTCATCTTGCATCTGGCCGGCGCCAACCGTGACCCGAACGTCTTCACCGATCCGCATCGCTTCGACATCGAACGCGACAACGCCGGCAGGCATCTGTCCTTCTCCGGCGGCAGGCACTTCTGCCTCGGCGCTGCGCTGGCCCGCGCCGAAGGGGAGGTCGGGTTGCGCACGTTCTTCGAGCGGTTCCCCGACGCCCGGCTGGCCGGCAGCGGCAGCCGCCGCGACACCAGGGTGCTGCGTGGCTGGTCGTCGCTTCCGGTCACACTTGGAACGGCGCGCGCGATGAGTTCGCCGGCCTGAGTTAGGTTCGTAATGTGGATGTCCGTGCTGCGCTCGTCGAGGAAACCGCGGCGTTCGGCGAACTGATTCGCACCGCCGATCCCGCGGCCCCGGTTCCGACATGCCCGGATTGGACGATCAGGAAGCTATTCCGCCACGTCGGCCGCGGAAACCGGTGGGCGGCGCAGATCGTCGCCGACCGCCGCGACGAGGCGCTGGATCCGCGGGACGTCCGCGACGGCAAGCCGCCCGACGATAACGATGCGGCCATCGACTGGCTCAATGCGGGCGTGCAACTCATCCTCGACTCCGTCGACGCGGTGGGCGCGCACACCGCCGTCTGGACGTTCATCGGGCCTCGGCCCGCGCCCTGGTGGATCAGGCGCAGGCTGCACGAAGCGACCGTGCACCGGGCCGATGCGGCCATCGCGGTCGGCGCCGACTACCGGCTGACGCCTGAATTGGCCGCCGACGGGATCGACGAGTGGCTGGAGCGCGTCGCCGTCGAGGTGAGTGCCGAATCGCCGCCGCTGGACGCGGACCAGACGTTGCATCTACATGCCACCGACGACGGCCTGGGAGCCGCAGGGGAGTGGACGATCACCGGGACGGGCGGCGGAATCGCGTGGTCGCACGAGCACGGCAAGGGTGACGTCGCGCTGCGCGGAGGCGCGAAGGATCTGCTGCTGGCCGTGGTCCGCCGTCAGACGGCGGCAGAGGGCGGGCTCGAGATATTCGGCGACACCGCCGTTTGGGACGGGTGGCTGGGCCGCACGCCGTTCTGAGTGGCGTACGTTTCGATCATGACGACTTCGGAGATCGCCACCGTCCTCGCCTGGCACGACGCGCTGACCGAGGGGGACTTCGACACCCTGTTGCAGGTGTCCAGCGACGATATCGAGTTCGGCGACGCGAACGGGGCGGGCCAGGGTCACGGGGCCTTGCGTGAATGGGCAAGGTCGCTGGGCGTCACCGCTGCCGACCCGGGCCGGATGTATGTCCGTGACGGCGTGGTGGTCGCCGAGGAGCAGGACGGCGACGCGGTGGCCTTCCGGGTGGTGCGTGACCATGTCACCTCGGTGTTCCGGCACGCCGACCTGAGCTCGGCACTGGCGGCGACCGACCTGACCGAAGAGGATCTCGCGGGCTGATGCGGGGGATCATCCTGGCCGGCGGATCGGGCACACGTCTGTACCCGATCACGATGGGCGTCAGCAAGCAGCTGGTGCCCGTCTACGACAAGCCGCTGATCTACTACCCGCTTTCGACGCTGATCATGGCGGGGATCCGCGACATCCAGGTGATCACCACCGCCGACGACGCGCCGAACTTCCACAGGCTGCTCGACGACGGTTCGGCGTTCGGTATCAACCTCACCTATGCGGTGCAGGATCAGCCCGACGGTCTCGCTCAGGCGTTCGTCATCGGCGCCGACCACATCGGCGGAGACTCAGTTGCTTTGGTGTTGGGCGACAACATCTTCTACGGCCCTGGGCATGGCACGAGCTTGCAGAGGTTCCAAAACGTCAGCGGCGGAGCAATTTTCGCCTATCGGGTGGCCGACCCGTCGGCCTACGGTGTCGTCGAGTTCGCCGCCGACGGCACCGCGCTGTCGATCGAGGAGAAGCCCGCCACACCGAAGTCGCACTACGCGGTGCCCGGCCTGTACTTCTACGACAACGAGGTCGTCGAGATCGCCCGCTCGCTGAAGAAGTCGACCCGAGGCGAATACGAGATCACCGAGGTCAACCAGGTCTATCTGAACCAGGGACAGGCTTTCGGTCGAGGTGCTCGACCGGGGCACGGCGTGGCTCGACACCGGAACGTTCGACTCGCTGCTGGACGCCAGCGACTACGTTCGCACCATCGAGCGCAGGCAGGGATTGAAGATCAGCGTGCCCGAGGAGGTGGCGTGGCGCGTCGGCTTCATCGACGACGACCAGCTCGCCGAGCGCGCGCATGCGCTGCTCAAGTCGGGATACGGCGCCTACCTGTTGGAGCTGCTGGAACGTCAGTAGTCCCGCCGGGTCTGGCGAGCACCGCCGCGATCGCGGTGGTGAGTGGCACCGAGAGCGCGAGCGCGATACCGCCGACGGCGGAACGGGCGATCTCGATGGC
Organism: uncultured Actinomycetota bacterium; assembly: GCA_963716505.1. Lineage (GTDB taxonomy): Bacteria > Actinomycetota > Actinomycetes > Mycobacteriales > Mycobacteriaceae > Mycobacterium. The sequence goes on along the minus strand of CAVQTL010000006.1, from coordinate 382,024 downwards.
GACGGTCTCGCTGGTCAGCACGTCGCCGAGCGACCGGTTGGCGACGCTGAACAGCAGCAGAAGCGGCAGGGCGCTGCCCGCATACGCCAGCACCAGCGTGTAGACCGTGCTGGCGATGTGGTCGCGGCCCACCCGCATGGCTCCGAGGAAGATCCCCCGACGAGAGCTGCCGTCTCCGACCTCGGCCAGCTCGAACACCGTCGAGGCCTGGGTGACGGTGACGTCGTTGAGCACGCCAAGCGAGCCGACGATGAAGCCCGCCAGCAGCAGGCCGGTGATCGACACGTTGCCGAGATACGTTGCGACCGCGTTGTTCTCTTCCTCGGACAGCCCGGTCAGATGAGCCAATTCGATTGCCGCCCAGGATAACCCCGCGGCGAGGAGGAGTGCTGTCAATGTGCCGAGCAGCGCGGCACTGGTGCGCAGGCTCACGCCGTGTGCCAGGTAGATCACCGCGTACAGGATTGCGGCCGACGCAACCAAGGCCACGGGGATGGCGGCGCCTCCATCGCGTAGCGCAGGCAGCATGAACACGACCAGCACCGCAAACGCGACGACGATGCCGACTATCGCGCGAAATCCGCGCCACCTGGCGACCGCGACGACCACCACCGCGAATGCGGCGGCCATCGCGATCAGCGGCCACTTCCGCTCGTAGTCGTAGAAGGAGTAGGTCGTGGTTCCGGTCGGGTCGACCACGCGGGTGATCCGGATGTTGTCACCGACCGCCAATTGCGGCTGGCCCGCCCCGCCACCGAACTCGAGCAGCGTATTGGCGCCGCTGTTCGGCCCGGAGTCGATAGCGATGAGCGACTGCACGCAATGCGCATCGGGGCCCTGGGCGGGTTTCGGTTCCGTCGTGATCACCCCTCCCACCGACTGGTCGCCGCACGTTGCGGCACTGCTGGACAGCACATGGCCGGCCTCGGTGGTGACGGCGCCGCCCTGGGAGTTCTGAAAGGGGAGTGGGATCTCCACCTTCTGTTGGCTCGGCCACAGCCACGCGGCCCCGGCCAGAACCGCAACGCCGATGGCGATCAGGAGTCCGACGACGATCTTGGCGGCCAGCGGTCCCAGCGGCGAAGGACCGTGCAAAGTGTGGCTGTGGGCGTGTGAGTGCGTCACCCGGACGAGGGTAGCGGCGTGACCTTGGGTGAAATCTACTGCCGGTAGCTGGTGAGGAAGTTGCCGAGTCGGTCGATGGCGTTGGTGAGGTCGCGGGCCCAGGGCAGGGTGACGATGCGCAGGTGATCGGGGGTGGGCCAGTTGAAGCCGGTGCCCTGGGTGACCAGGATCTTTTCCTGCAGCAGCAGGTCCAACACGAGTTGTTCGTCGTCGGCGATGTCGTAGACCTCGGGGTCTAGCCGGGGGAAGACGTACAGCGCGCCTTGGGGTTTCACACACGACACCCCGGGGATCTCGTTGAGCTTGGCGACCGCGACGTCGCGCTGCTCGAGTAACCGCCCGCCGGGCAACACCAGATCCTCGATGCTTTGGTGTCCGCCAAGGGCGACCTGAATCGCGTACTGGGCGGGCACGTTGGGGCACAGCCGCATGTTGGCCAGCAGGCTGATGCCCTCGATGAAGCTCGCGGCGTGATCCTTGGGGCCGGTGATGACCAGCCACCCCGACCGATATCCGGCCACCCGGTAGGCCTTCGACAACCCGTTGAACGTCAAGCACAGCAGATCCGGTGCGAGGGTGGCCAGGCTGATGTGGGTGGCGTCGTCGTAGAGGATCTTGTCGTAAATCTCGTCGGCCAGCAGCAGCAACTGGTGGCGGCGGGCCAGCGCGACCATCTGCTCCAACACCTCGCGGGAGTACACCGCGCCGGTCGGGTTGTTCGGGTTGATCACCACCAGCGCCTTGGTGCGGTCGGTGATCTTGGCTTCCAGATCGGCGATGTCGGGTGCCCAGCCCGCCGTCTCGTCGCACAGGTAGTGCACCGGGGTGCCGCCGGCCAGCGACGTCGACGCCGTCCACAGCGGATAGTCCGGCGCCGGGATCAGCACCTGATCGCCGTTGTCCAGCAGCGCCTGCAGCGTCATCGTGATCAGCTCCGACACCCCGTTACCCAGGTACACGTCGTCGACGTCGAAGCGGGGAAACCCGTCGACGAGTTCGTACCGGGTGAACACCGCGCGGCGGGCGGCCTGAATGCCCTTGGAATCCGAATAGCCCTGCGCATTGGGCAGCGCCTGGATCATGTCGCGCATGATCACATCGGGCGCCTCAAACCCGAACGGCGCCGGATTACCGATATTGAGCTTCAGGATCCGATGCCCCTCGGCCTCCAACCGCGCCGCATGCTCATGCACCGGACCACGAATCTCGTACAGCACGTCCTGCAGCTTCGACGACTGGGTGAACGTGCGCTGACGCGGGTGCTGGCCGGTCGCGTGCCATGGCACCTGATGGGTAGTCACGTCGCCCATCGTCTCATTGATGGCAAATTGAATTTGCCGATCGATATCGGGCCGTGACCTTTCGCCGACTCAGCGCTTCCCCGGTGGGCGGGCGCCCTTTGCGATGCCAAGGCCTTTCACCGGGGGTGCGGACGTTTCGCCGTCGCCATCGCTGGAAGGCTCAGGCGCAGGAGCGGATTCGCCGTCGGCCTCCGGTTCCGGCTGCGCCGCAGCGGGTTTGGCTGCGGGTGTCGCAGGTGCCTTTTTCGCGCCCGGGCGGCGGGCGCCCGCGGCGATGCCGAGACCCTTGACCGCCGGTTCGGGCTTGGCGGGGGCCTCTGCCAGCGCTTCTTCGGGCGCGTCTGCAGGAGCCTCCGCCTTCGCCGCGGCGGGTGCGGCGGCCGGTGCCTTCTTCGCGCCGGGGCGGCGTGCGCCCGCGGCCAGGCCCAGACCCTTCACCTCTGGTTCGGCTTTGGCCGGCGCCTCGGTCGCGGCCTCTGCGGGTGCCTCCGCCTTCGCCTCGGCGGGTGCGGCGGCCGTCTTCTTGGCCCCGGGTCGCTTGGCTCCCGCGGCCAGGCCCAGACCCTTTGCAGGCGCTGCTGCCGCCGCCGGCTTTTCGGCCGGCTTGTCCGCGGCGGCTGCTGTCTTCTTCGCACCTGGACGCTTCGCACCGCCCGCGATACCCAGTCCGGTCACCGGCTTGGATTCCGCCGCGGTCGCTGCGTCCGCCTTCGGTTCCGGTTCGGCTTCCGGCTCCGCCTCGACGGTCGCGGCTTCCGCCTTGGCCGGGGCGGCTGCGGCCTTCTTGGCGGCGCGCTCCTCGGCTTCCTTTGCAGCGGTGCCCTTTTCGGGCAGCGTGACCGAGCTCGTGTCGAGCGAGCCAAGCAAGCAGCTGCGCCACGTCGAGAACCTCGGCCTTCGGCAGGTCGTTGGCCGCGGCGACATCGTCGACGCCGTCGGTCATCATCACGCGGCAGAACGGGCAGCCGGTGGCGATCTTCGACGCACCGGTGTCCAACGCCTCCTCGACGCGTTCGTGGTTGACCCGCTTGCCGATGTGTTCTTCCATCCACATGCGGGCACCGCCTGCGCCGCAGCACAATCCGCGGTCGGCATGGCGAGGCATCTCGGTGAGCTTGGCGCCGGACGCGCCGATCAGCTCACGCGGCGCGTCGTAGACCTTGTTGTGCCTGCCGAGGTAGCACGGGTCGTGATAGGTGATGTCTGAGCCCTCGCCGTCCACCGGCTTCACCGGCACCAGCTTCTTGTCCCGGAGCAATCGGTTGAGGAGCTGCGTGTGGTGCAGCACCGTGTAATTGCCGCCCACTTGCGGGTATTCGCGGCCCAGCGTGTTGAAGCAGTGCGGGCAGGTGACGACGACCTTGCGGTCGACCCGCTCGACGCCTTCGAACAGATCGTTGAGGGTCTCGACGTTCTGTGCGGCGAGCTGCTGGAACAGGAACTCGTTACCGGAGCGGCGGGCGGAGTCACCGTTGCAGGTCTCACCCTCGCCGAGCACCAGGTACTTCACCCCGGCGGCCGCGAGCAGTTCGGCGACGGCCTTGGTCGTCTTCTTGGCGCGGTCCTCGTAGGCGCCCGCGCAGCCGACCCAGAACAGGTATTCGTAGCCTTCGAACGAGTCGACGTCCTTGCCGAACACCGGCACGTCGAACTCGACCTCGTCGATCCAGTTGGTGCGGTCCTTGGCGTTCTGACCCCACGGATTGCCCTTGGCCTCAAGGTTTTTGAACAGCACACCGAGTTCGCCGGGAAACTCCGACTCCATCATCACCTGGTAGCGACGCATGTCGACGATGTGGTCGATGTGCTCGATGTCCACCGGGCACTGCTCGACGCAGGCGCCACAGGTGGTGCACGACCACAGCACATCGGGGTCGATCACGCCGAGCTGCTCGGCGGTGCCGACGAGCGGACGGGTGGCCTGCTCCGGGCCTGAGCCCATGACTCGCTCGAAACCCGACTCGGGAACGTGGTGTTCTTCGTCGTGCTTCTCGCCGCCCAAGTCCTCGCCGAGGCCGCCCTCGGGGGTGTTCTCCAGCGGAGTTTCCTTGTCGCCGAGGATGTATGGCGCCTTCGCAAACAGGTGGTCGCGCAGGTTCATGATGACGAGCTTGGGGGACAGCGGCTTTCCGGTGTTCCATGCCGGGCATTGCGACTGGCAGCGTCCGCATTCCGTACACGTGGTGAAGTCGAGGTAACCCTTCCAGGTGAAGTCCTCGATCTTGCCGCGGCCGAGCACCGCGTCCTCGGCGGGATCCTCGAAGTCGATCGGCTCGCCCTTGAACTCCACGGGCAGCAGCGGGCCCAGCGCGTTGGGCAGCCGCTTGAAGGTGACGTTGAGCGGTGCCAGGCCGATATGTAGGTGCTTGGAGTGCAGCACGATCAGCAGGAACACCAGCATCACGGCGATGTGCAGCAGCAGCGCGATGGTTTCGATCCACTCGTTGGCGGTATGGCCGAGTGGACGCAGGACCCAACCCATGAACTGCGAGAAGAACGCGCCGTTGCCGTAGGGCAGGTTGTTTGTGTTCACCGCCGAGCCACGGACGAGTGCGTACGTCCAGATGACGTTGAAGATCATGAACAGGATCAGCCAGGCGCCGCCGGTGTGCGAGCCGTAGAACCGGGACTCGCGGCCATGCTCCTTCGGCTCGGTCCGCAGCCGGATGATGGCGAAGGTTGTGATGCCCGCCAGAACGGACAGGGCGATGAAGTCCTGCAGGAAGCCAAGCCCATCCCAGCGGCCGACGAACGGGATATGGAAGTCGTGCACGAACAACAAGCCGTACGCCTCGAGATAGACGGTCGCGAGGATGAAGAAGCCCCACATCGTGAAGAAGTGCGCGAGGCCCGGGATCGACCATTTCAACAGGCGGGTTTGCCCGAAGACTTCCGTGATCTGGGTTCTGATGCGGGTGCCGAGGTCGTCCTTGCGGCCGTGCTCGTCGCTGGTCTTCTGGCCGGACCGGATCAGGTTCGTTAGCCAGAGCACCCGGCGGGCGGCGAAGACCAGTACCACCGCGGTCATCCCGAGCCCAACGACGAGCCTGATCAACGTATGGGTGTCCACCCGCGTGCCTCCCGGTGTCTAAGTTACCCAACAGTAACTTATCTAAAGTTACTCGCCGGTAACTTATGCTCGATGCCTGCTCATAGTTGCATCTCGCCGGGAAAGCCCGCTACGAAGGCTCCCCTTACTAGGGTTGAGGTGACAGCACCGGCTCCAATATCGGCGCCACCAGGCCGGGCTTTGCCGGAGCCTGCTGCGCACCGCCGGTGCCGCTGCCCGTCTCGGCGCCGATCCCGGTTCCGGTGCCGCCGGTGCCCGTGCCGGTGCCGGTGCCGCACCGCCGGTGCCGGGGTCGATCGGGGGCGTTCCGGTGCCGCCACCGCCGGTGCCCGGGTCGATCGGGGGAGTTCCCGTGCCGGATCGGTCGGGGGTGCCGGATTCTCGGGGGCCGGCGCGGGCGGAGCAGGCGTGCGGGCTCAGGGGCAGGGGCAGGGGCGGGGGCCGGGCCGGCTGCTGCGGCGCGGGCGCAACGACCGGCGCCTGCTGTTGCGGTCGCGGCGCTACACGCGGCTGCGGCCGTGCCACCACGGTCGTGACGACAGGGGCCTGTGCAGGTGCAGGCGGCTCCGCCGCGGGTGCGGGAGGCTCCGCGACGGGTGCCGGCGCCGGGGCGATGCTCGACGACGTGCCTGCCGGAACGGTGGAGGTGTCCCGCGTGAACGTCGTCAGGCCGAAGACCACTGCGGCGACGACGGCGGCCGCCGCCGCAAGGCCGAACAACAGAACCGGGCTGCGCCGACGCGACTGGGCCTGCTCTTCCCACTCGTCGTGCTGGAAACTCACCTCCGGTCGGCTGTCGGCCGGCGTCGCGACGAACTGGTCGTCGAAGTGCGGTTCGGTCTCCAGGATGTCGTGGCGATCGTCGTCGGAAACCTCGGACCAGGCCAATGCACCGACGGCCGACGAGGCGCCACCCGCCCCGGACGCCGCAGCAGCGACGGTAGCCGTCGCCGGAGCGGCAGGGGCGATCGCCGTGGCCGTCTCGACGATCTGGCTGCGGTCCGCGATCAGCGCGACGCCTTGGGCGGCCGTCAGCTGCGGCTGTGGTGTGGTGACGACGGCGGTGCGGAGACGCTCGGACAGCCGCTGTGTGACCAGCGGGATGCGGGCGCCGCCGCCGACGGTCGCAACGGCCGAGATGCCGGCCAACGGAACCCGATTGCGCTCCAGCGTGTCGGCCAGCGCCGCCATGAATTCGTCCAGCGGCTCGTCGATCAGGTCGTCGAGTTCCATGCGCGTCATCCGGACGGTGGTCTCCAGCCCTGGCACGTCGACGACGATGGCCGTGGCCGTCTCGTCCGACAGCCGTTCCTTCGCCTGCCTGCACTCGTCGCGCAATCGAGCAAGCGATCCGACCATCGAGGTGCCCGCCGGGTCGGCGTCCGATGCTTCGAAGATCCCCGTCACAACCCTGGACAGGATGGCCTGGTCGAGCTGGTCGCCCGAGAAGTCGGGCACGCGGACCGTCTCACCGATGGGAGCGTCCTTCGCCGCCGCGTCGACCAACGTGATGCTGGTGCCGCTGCCGCCGAAGTCGCACAGCACGATCACGCCCGCGGTGGGAAGGCCGGGGTTCGACCGCAGTGCCGTCAACGCGGCGGCGGCGTCGGACACCAGTGGCGAGCGAGCCAGACCCGGCTTGTTGCGCAGGGCGCTGCGCAGCGCCTCGACCATCGGGGCGCGCCAATGCGCAGGCACCGTCACGGCGACCTCCGACACCGGCGCCTTGGCCGCATCACGGGCTACCCCGTCGAGCGCCTCCACCAACAGAATCTCCGGCCGGTGCCGGGATCCGTCCTCGGCGACCATCGGAACGGGATCGCCGACGCGGTCGACGAAGCCGGTGAGCGTCAAACCCCGCTCCAGCGTCACCGTCGAGGGGCGAATGACGGGTCGTTGACCGTCGCCCGTGCCGGCAAGGTTGGTGGCGCCAACGGTCAGGCCAAGCGAATTGCCCTTGCCGCCTTGCAGATTCGACATGTCACACCTCTGCGTCGGGTTGGTCACGAGACGATTGGATCGACCGTAAGCTGCGCAAAGCCGTCGCGGATCGGTGCTCACCCCGGTGCTCAGGCGAGACCTATGGGGGAACTCGATTAGGGGATTGCGGGGCGTTAGGGGAATTGGGGCCGGTCAGCTCGGTGTGGCCAGCATCGCGCGCAGCATCGAGAGCATCTCCGAGCGGGATTCCGCCCCCAACCGGCGGCGGATGCGCGCCACATGGTGCTCGACCGTCTTGGCCGAGATGAACAGCTGGCTCCCGATGTCGCGGTACGGCATGCCCAGCAGTAGCAGTTCGGCGACCTCGCGTTCACGGTCGGAGAGCCGCGACGACTGCTGGCGGGGCGATCCGGTCGGCGCCGCCGTCGCGAGCGCCGACTCGACACCGGGACCGTCGTCGGCCGCCGTCGCCAGTTTCAGGTCGCGGGCCAACTGCAACATCGCGCCGGACACCCGCCCGTCGGGGGTCTGCAGCGCGGCCTGGCCGGCCAGCCGGGTGGCGTCGGAGGTGAGCCCGAACTGAGAGAGCGACCGAGCAGCAGCGGTGACCTCGTCGACGTCGACATGGTTGGCCAGCACCCGGAGCCACGTCCGGCCCGCGCCGGAGAGTGCCTTCGCGAACGCACTGCTGCCCCCCGCGGCCGTCAGCGCATGGCCGTGCGGGGCGACGGCCTCCGGTGAGTTGGCCAGAATTCCCGCGTGCACGCCCGCCCAGTGCAGCGGCACCGACCACAACACCGGGTTCCCCAACGAATCAAGGAGAGCGAACGCCTCGTCCAGCGCGTGCTGTAGCCGGTCCACCTGGCGCATCCGGGCGGCGGCGACCCACAACTCGCCGAGCGGAAGCAGCGAGAAAAGGTCGACCGCGTACTCGGCAAGCACTTCGATGGCGGCGTACCAGTGCTTCTCAACTGCACCGCCGTCACCGCTGCGGCGGGCGATGGCCGTGTTGAGCGCGGCTGCCCACAGCGCATCGCGGCGGTGCAGCGACGCGTCACCGACGGCGGCGGCGTCGGCGTTCGCGGTACCGAGCTGACCGTCTTGCATCCGCACCCACCCGAGCAGAAGCCGGTGCCGATGCGCCGAGAAGGCGTCGTCCTCGCCGCCGGAGCGCACCGCACGCCCGATGACGCTGCGGGCCCGGACCGGGTCGCCGCCATGCAGTGCCGCCAGCGTGACCAGCGCGGCCGGACTGTCCGGTGTGACGCCGGGCTGGTGCTGTTCGGTCGTGATGGCCTGCCCGAGGCGGGCGACGGCGACAGCGAAGGGTTGGTCGAGTGACAGCAGCAGCCCCTCGGCAAGGCTGTGTGCCGCGCGGGCGGTTGACGTTGGCGGACCGGCACTTTCGGTGCTCAGCGCGAGCCGAGCGGCTTGCGAGTCGCCCGATGCGATCGACACGACGGCGTTCGCTGCGCTGACGAAGGCGTCGGGGTAGGGACCCAGCCAGCGGAACAGGTCGGCCGCCTGGGCGGCACTACCGTCATGGACGGCGATGCTCGCCGCGATACGGACCGCGGCGGCCCGCTCTGCGGCGTCGTCGGAAGCCAGCAGCTCGTCGGTCAACCGGCCCGCGGTCGCGCAGTCGCCCGTCATCGCCAACGCGTCAGCGAGTCGGGCGCTGACCGCGGTCGCTCCCGCCTCCGCTGCCGCGCGGTAGAGCTGTGCCGCCTTGGCCGGTTGGCTCCGGTGATGAGAAGCGAGGTCGGCCAATGCGTTGGCGAGTCGCTCGTCGCGCAGCCCGTGGTCGGCCATCCTCAACGCGAGATCCGGTGACAGCGTCGTCAATTCGATCTGGGACGACAGCAGGGCGATCTCGATCTCGTGATGCCGTGCAGCGCCGATGATCGCGGCGACGGCGAGATGGACCGACCGCAGAAACGCCTGACTGCTTGAGGGTTCGATGAGCCCGCTCGCGCGGGCACGGTCCACCAACCGCTGCGCCTCATCGGAGCGCAGGCGTAGTGCCGCAGCGACGTCGTCGGGGCCGAGGTCGGGGCTCAGTGACGACACCAGCAGGGCGTCGAGCACCGGCTCATCAACCCTGCGCAGCCGCTCGACCAACGCGAATTTCGCCGCCTCGACGATGGCGTTAACGGCAGGCTCGCCGTTTGGCGAAACAGCTGCGGTGATCGCCGGCCGGAGCAGGAACGGCAGGCCAGCGGTCGAAAGCATCAGCGCCCGAACGATTTCCGTCGCCGGCTGGCCACCGGTAGCCAATCCGGTCGCTTCGGTGACCTCGGGCGGGGTCAACGCGCCGAGCGATATCACGGGATTCTCGCGTTCGAGCGCGGTGGCCAGCGCCCGCAGTGCCTGCCGTTGGATGAGCGGTTCGGCGGCAACGACGACCGTCGAGCCCGGATCGGACACCCGCTCGGCGAGCTGTTCGAGTTCCTCGTCGGCGAGCAGGTGCGCGTCATCGATGACGAACGCGGCCGCCGGATCGTCACCCGCACGCGGTGCCCGCGTCATCACGGCGACGTCGGCCGACCGCAGTGCATTGCGCACCATCGCGAGCACGGAACTCTTGCCGGTACCGATGCCGCCCGACACCAGAATTCGGACCGGCTCGGTGGGCGCGGCGGTCAGCGCCGAGACGGCGTCTCGGGCCGCCGGCGGTATGTCGGTCAGTGCTTCAGGCGCAGGCCCGGCCATCGCAGACTCTCCGCTAAGCCCCGTCGGCGGGCGGGACGGGTTCGGGCTCAGGCTCCGGCCGGGTGCCGGGGGCGACGCTGTGGTGGTCGTGGTGGTCGTCGTGGTCCTGGTGGTCGTCGTGGTCGTCGTTGTGGTCGTGGTGGTGGTCGTCGTCGTGCTCGGTGTCGTGGTCGGCGACGTGGTTGTCGTGGTGGTCGACGACGGCGGAGGCGGTGGCGGCGTGATCACCGTCGTGCTCGGCTCGCCGTCGGACCCCGTCACCGTGACGGTCGTCGGCTCAGCGGGTGGCGGTGGCTGCCCCGACGTCGGTTCGAGCGAGAAGGTCGTGCTCGTTTCCGTTACCGGACCGAGCACACCGCTGTTGCCCGTCAGGGTGATCGCCAAGCCGCCGATCGCGAGCAACGCCGCAATTGCCGCCGCTCCGAACAGGATTGGTGGCCGCTTGTACCACGGCAGCGGTGCAGGCTCGGCATCGTAGGCCGGTGCTTCGTCCGGGGTGAATGCCACTGGCGGGCGGGCATCGGTGGGCCCGGAGTACACGTCGGCGCTGTAATCCTCGCCGGTGTATGGCACCGGTTCGTTGCCTGCAGTGTCGTCCTGCGACCACGCCAACGCGCGGAACGTCGCCGAGGGGGCTCCGTCGGCGGCCGACTCGCCCGCCGCGAGCCCGGCCGCGCCTGCCGCCCATGCCGCAGGCGCGATACCCGTTGGGACGTCGGCGGCGGGCGACAGTCCCGTCGGTGCGTCGGCGGCCAGATCCCGGTCGGCGAGCAGCGCCGCGCCCGCGGCCACGTTCAGCTGTGACTGCGGCGTGGTGATGACCGGCACGCGGAACTGCTCGGACAGCCGTTGGGTGACCAGCGGGATGCCCGCGCCACCACCGACAGTTGCCACTGCGGCGAGGCTGGTGGGGGCGATGTTGTTGCGCTCCAACGTCTCTTGGATCGCGGCGAGCAGGCCGGACAGCGGCCCGGCGATGAGGTTGTCGAGCTCGGTGCGGGTCAGCCGGACATCGGAACGGAACCCGGGCAGATCGACGGGCACCACGGTGGCGGTCTCCGCCGAGAGGCGCTCCTTGGCCTGCCTGCTCTCGTCGCGCAGGCGGGTCAGTGAGCCGACCGCCGCGGTGCCTGCCGGGTCCGCGTTGTTGGCGTCGGCGACACCGGCGAGAACGTGATTGAGGACCGCCTGGTCGATCTCGTCGCCGGAAAAGTCGCCATACCTTACGGTTTCGCCGATCGGCGCGAGGTTCGTGTTCGCATCGGCGAGCGTGACGCTGGTTCCGCTGCCGCCCAGGTCGACGAGCGCGATGACGCCGGCAGGTAAGCCAGGCGCGGTCTGCAGCGCGGTGAGCGCGGCGACGGAGTCCGGTATCAGCGCGGCGGGCACGCCGCCAGGCGACAGGTTCGGCTTATCGCGCAGGGCTCCGCGCAACGCGCCGATCGTCGCGGGTCCCCAGTGTGCGGGCACCGCAATGGCGACGGGCTGGCCGCCGCCCACCGTGTTGGCCATCGCGTCGAGCGCCTCGACGAGTACGCGTTCGCCGCGGTGGGAGCTGCCGTCCTCGGCGACCAGCGGGACCGGATCACCGACCCGTTCGACGAAGCCGGTCAGCACGACACCGGGTTGGTCGAGTGCCGGGTTCTCCGCGGCGACACCGACCTCGGGCGCCCGGTCGGAGAACAACGTCAGCACGGCGCGGCGCATCACGGGCTGACGGCCGACGCGCGCGGCGACCAGGTTGGTCGCCCCGATGGACAACCCGAGAGACTCGCTCACTGCGCACACTCCCCTCTATTCGGCCGCCCATCACGATAGCGGCCGAAGTCGCGCCGAACACGCAGATCCCCCTAACGGCGCAAAACCCCTAACGCCGAGTCCCCTAACGCTCTGGGTGCAGGGGCGGGGTTCGCACCGATCACGCCACACCTGCGCCTGGATAGCATCGTGTCCAACTGCAAGGGCGTTCGCCCGAAGTATCCGCAAGAGGAAAGAAGGTGTGTGATGGCAAACCCGCTACTCGACTTTGTGATGTCGTTGGTGCGGGACCCTGACGCTGCTGCCCAGTATGCCGCTGACCCGGCGCAAGCCATCCACGACGCCAATCTGACCGATGTGACCAGCGCAGACGTGAACGCGTTGATCCCGGTCGTGTCAGAGTCGCTGTCGACGGCTGCGCCGACCACCGGCGCGGAGTCTGCTCGGTGCAGATCCGGGCGGCAACGTATGGAGCAGTGGAGCGGCGACGGCGGCGTTCGACGCATTCGATGACGACGTGTCGGTCCCGGTGATCGACGACGGGCACAGCGTCGCTGCGAACGTCATCGAACAACCCGACGATTCGTTGCATGCGGGCCTGGACGCCCTGCACGACGCCGATGTTCCGACCGTCGCGGATTTCGACGATCCGTCAGCGCAGTTCACAGACGGAGTCATCGACGATGCACCGCTCGTGGGCGACGCAGGCGACACCGACTGGCAGTCCGTCGTCGACGACGCCCAGCACCACCTGGACACCGGCGACTCCGGTTTCGACATCTTTGAGTAGACGCGGCAGCACGTCCACAACGGCGCGGCCACTGACGGCCGCGCCGTTTTCGTGTGCAAAAAGCAGCCTTGAACTGGCCGAATGCGGCCATCCCCAGCCATCCCCTAATCCCCTAATAGGGGATCCCCCAAGATCCCGGCATGCGGGCCCCGTAGGGATGGGAATCGACCCCGTTTCCGAGGGCTTGCCGGGTCCATAACGTAGTCCCCAGATCGCCGGACAGCCGGTGACGACCACAACAGAACACCCACTCACCGAAAGGCACTGAAGATGACGAACCCCATCTCCTTCCTGTTCGACTGGCTCCTCGGCCTGACTCGCCCCGGCGCCGATCCCTCCGATGTCCGCGCCTTCGTCGCCAACCCGACTCAGGCGGCTTCGCAGGCGATGGGCACCGCGGTGACCCAGGCCCAGCTGACGCAGGCCGCTTCCGCGGTCGTCGCGCCTGCAGCCGTCTATGGCGGCGGCAATCCGGTCCAGGCTCTGCAGCACACGGTCGCCGACAACAACGGCCTGACCTTCGCGCCGCAGCGGACGTTCGCCCCCGAGACGGACTTCGCCAGCCACAATGACACCGACCTCGCCAGCCACAACGACATCGGCAGCCCGCGGGCCGGCGAGGACGTTCAGCAGGGTGTCGGCAACGTCGACCTGGACTTCGACTTCAGCCGCGACATCAACGCCTCCGACGGCGCCGTCGTCAACACAGGGCACCATCGACGGCGACGTCGACACCACCAATGTCGAGGGCGACGGCAACATCGTCGGCGACGACAACGACGGCGACAACACCGGCGACGTGCACGCCGGGCAGGGTTCCAACGTCAACGCGGGCGGCATCGACAACGACATCGATGACAGCGGCGACGACGTCAACACCGTCGCGGGTGGCGACGTCGCGACCAACACCGGCAGCGGCCAGAACACCCAGGTCGGTGACATCGACACCAGCGGTGGTGGAGCGGCCGGTGGTGACGGCGGCCATGGTGGCGGCGGCCTCATCGGAATCGGCAACGACGGCGGTGACGGTGGCGGTGCGGCCGGCGGTGCCGGTGGCGGCGTGATCATCGCCCCGACGCAGAACACCAACAGCAACAACCAGTCGACGGGCGACGACATCAACAACGTCGACGCAGGCGGGTCCCACGCTCCGGTGTCGGTCGGCAATGAGGACAACAGCCAGGACAATGACTGGGCCGGTGGAGATGTCACCCAGGTCGATGACGTGAGTGGCAACGTGGACGCGAGCCACGACGACAACTCGACGCACCACCAGTCCGGCATCGACGTCGACCTGTTCTGACCGACAGGCACAACCGCATAGCGCAACTGGCGGGGATCGTTCTTCGATCCCCGCCAGTTGGCACGTCTACCGTCCCGAAGGGGCACCATGACGCAACCGAATGACCCGCGCAAGGTGAAGGTCATCCTCGAGCTGATCGACCACACCAGGAAGATCGCCGAGGCCAACGAGCGCGGCGACCTGGCCGAGCGGCTCGAGAAGGCCCGGGTGCGCATCTCCGACCCGCAGATCCGCGTGGTGATCGCAGGCCAGCTGAAGCAGGGCAAAAGCCAGTTGCTCAACTCACTGCTCAACGTGCCGGTGGCCCGTGTCGGCGACGACGAGACGACCGTGCTCGCCACCGTGGTGTCGTATTCGGAGCAGGTGTCGGCACAGTTGATCGTGGCCGCCCCCGACGGCGCCGAGCCGTCGGTGATCCCCATCCCACCGGAGAACCTCCGCAACGATCTGCGTCGCGCGCCGGAAGCCGGTGGCCGTGAGGTGCTGCGGGTAGAGGTCACCGCAAGCAGCCCGCTGCTCAAGAAGGGCCTGGCGTTCATCGACACCCCGGGGGTCGGCGGCCACGGGCAGCCGCACCTGTCGGCCACCCTCGGCCTGCTGCCCGACGCCGATGCGATGCTGATGATCAGCGACACCAGCCAGGAGTTCACCGAGCCCGAGATGAGGTTCGTCCGGCAGGCCCAGGAGATCTGCCCGGTGGCGGCCATCGTCGCGACGAAGACCGACCTGTACCCGTACTGGCGCGAGATCGTGGCGGCCAACCAGGCTCATCTACAGCGGGCGGGTTTGGCGCTGCCGGTGATCCCCGCTTCGTCGCTGCTGCGCAGCCATGCACTTGCGCACAGCGACAAGGAACTCAACGAGGAATCCAACTTCCCGGCCATCATCAAGTTTCTCAGCGACAAGGTGCTGTCCAGGGAGAACGACCGGATCCGCGACCAGGTGCTCGCCGAGATCCGCTCGGCTGCAGAGCATTTGACGCTGAGGGTGGAATCCGAGTTGTCTGCCTTCAACGACCCCGATGCGCGGGACCGGTTGAAGGACGAACTGGAGCGGCGCAAGGAGGAAGCCCAAGATGCCCTGCAGCAGACGGCGCTGTGGCAGCAGGTGCTCAACGACGGAATCGCCGACCTGACATCGGATGTCGATCATGACCTGCGCGCCCGCTTCCGCGCGATCACCCAGCACACGGAGAAGGTCATCGACGATTGTGACCCGACCAATCACTGGGCGGAGATCGGCACGGAACTGGAGGACGCGATCGCCACCGCCGTCGGCGACAACTTCGTCTGGGCCTATCAGCGCGCCGAGGCGCTCGCCGAGGAAGTGGGCCGGACGTTCGTCGAGGCCGGTCTGGACGCGGTCAAGATGCCTCAGATCGACGCGAGGGAGATGGGCGCCGGCTTCGGTGAGCTCAAATCGCTGGCGCGGCTGGAGGCCAAGCCGATCAAGGCCGGGCACAAGGTGGTCACCGGCATGCGCGGCTCCTACGGCGGCGTGCTGATGTTCGGCATGCTGACGTCGTTCGCCGGGTTGGGCATGTTCAACCCGCTGTCGCTGGGCGCTGGACTTCTGTTGGGCCGCAAGGCATACAAGGAGGACATGGAGAACCGAATGCTCCGCGTCCGCAACGAGGCGAAGATGAACATGCGCAGATTCGTCGACGACGTCGCCTTCGTCGTCGGCAAGGAGTCGCGCGACCGGCTCAAGGGGATTCAGCGCCAGATTCGCGACCACTACCGCGGCATCGCCAACCAGGCCACCCGCTCGCTGAACGAATCACTGCAGGCGACACTCACGGCCGCCAAGCTCGAGGAGAACGAGCGCAACAGCCGGGTGGCCGAACTGGAACGGCAGCTCAACATCCTCGGCCAGGTGACCGATCACGCGAACAAGCTGGCGGTGGCCGCGCCGGAGTCGGCTCCCCAACCCGTGGGCCGCACCTAACCCGATCAGATGTGCTGCGCCCCGGTGAATAAGCTGGTTGACCGGAATGAGCACGAGCGATCAGGTGCGCGCCATCCTGGGCGGCACCATTGGGGCCTACAGGGCTGATCCGGCGTACCGTCAGCGCCCCGACGTGCACAACGAGCTGGACCGGATCGGCCGTCGGCTCAACCAGCCCATCCGAATCGCATTGGCCGGGACGCTGAAGGCCGGTAAGTCGACACTGGTGAATGCGCTTGTCGGCGAGGACATTGCACCTACCGACGCCACCGAGGCCACCCGCATCGTGACCTGGTTCCGCAACGGCCCGACACCCAAGGTCACCGCGAACCACCGTGGCGGCAGACGGTCCAACGTGCCTATCGCCCGCAACGGCGGTCTCACCTTCGACTTCGCCACCCTTGATCCCGAGGACGTCGTCGACCTCGACGTCGAATGGCCTGCGGCCGAACTGATCGACACCACGATCATCGACACCCCTGGCACCTCGTCGTTGTCGCGCGACGTCTCGCAGCGGACGTTGCAACTGCTGGTCCCCGACGACGGGGTGCCCCGCGTCGATGCGGTGGTGTTCCTGTTGCGCACCCTGAACGCGGCCGATATCGCGCTGCTCAAGCAGATCGGCGAACTCGTCGGTGGTTCGGCCGGTGCGCTCGGCGTGATCGGGGTGGCCTCGCGTGCCGATGAGATCGGCGCTGGCCGGATCGACGCGATGCTGTCGGCGAGGGATGTCGCCAAGCGGTTCACCTCGGAGATGGACAAGACCGGCATCTGTCAGGCCGTCGTCCCGGTATCGGGGCTGTTGGCGCTGACCGCACGCACCCTGCGTCAGGGCGAGTTCGTGGCGCTGGAGAAGCTCGCCGCGGTGGACGCCGCCGAACTGGCCAAGGCGATGCTCTCGGTGGACCGCTTCGTTCGCGAAGACAGCGAGCTACCGGTCGATGCCGCCACCCGCGCGGCGCTGCTGCACCGGTTCGGCATGTTCGGTCTGCGGATCTCCATCGCCGTGTTGCGGACCGGCGTCACCGACTCGGTCGGGCTGGCCGACGAGCTGCTCGAGCGCAGCGGTCTCGTCGCGCTGCGTGACGTCATCGACCAGCAGTTCGCCCAGCGCTCGGATCTGCTGAAGGCGCACACGGCGCTGCTGTCGCTGCGCCAGTTCGTACAGAACAACCCGATCTACGCGACTCCCCACATTCTCGCCGACATCGATCCGCTACTCGCCGACACCCATGCCTTCGAGGAGTTGCGCCTGCTGAGCCAACTACGCTCGCGCGCAACGACATTGAACGAAGACGAGATGGTCTCGCTGCGCCGCATCATCGGCGGCTCCGGCACCGACGCCGCCAGCCGGCTCGGCCTGCAACCCGATGATCCGTACGACGGGCCACGCGCCGCATTCGCCGCGGCGCAGCGGTGGCGGCGCCGCGCGGACCATCCGCTCAACGACCCGTTCACCACCCGCGCATGCCGGGCCGCGGTGCGCAGCGCCGAGGCGATGGTCGCCGAATACGCCGCCCGCGGCCGCTAGGCGCGACGCTGCCGGGGGTTATCCGCCGGGAATCGGGATCTGCGGGATCTGCGGAATCTGGGGGACGACGGGCGGCGGCGTGACCGTCTCCGTGACAGTGCTGGTGCTGGTGCTGGTGCTGACGCTCGTGCTGGTGCTGACCGACGGGCTCGTCGCGGTCGTCGTCGGTCGGTGGCGTCGTCGTCTCAATCGGCGGCGGCGGCGTCTCGGTGACGGTCTGGGTGGGTGCCACGACCGGCGCAGACGTCGTCGAGGTGGCGGTCGTGGTGGTAGTGGTAGTGGTCGTCGTCTCGGTGCTGCCCGACGAGTCATCCGACATCAGGCTCACCGACAACCACACGATGAGCGCGACCAGGAGCGCGATCAGCGCGCCGAAGCCGATGAGCGCCGCAGGCTTTCGGTACCAGGGCGTCGGGGGTTCGGGCGGTTGGCCCGGCTGCTGGCCGTAGTCGCCGTAGTTGGCCGCGTAGGCGGTGGGCTCACTGTCCGAGTAGTAGTTCGGGTCATCGGGTCCATTTCCAGCCACGGGCACCGATAGTAGGCGCTCAGCCGACCGGTCCCGGACCCAGTGTGCGGGTGATGTTGAAGCGCGGTCGTCGGGAAGTCGGGCCGCCGGGGTTTTCGTCGGCTTCGCGCTGGCGCGGCCGCGTGAATGTCGGGCTGCTGCTGCTGCTCTCGCTGCCGGTGGTGCTGGTGTCCGATGAACCCGAGGTCGTCGGCGGTGGTGGCGGCCCGTTGATCTCGGTCGTGGAAACCTTCGGGGTGCTGGTGATGGTCGGGGTGGTGGTCGTCGCGGAGGAGGCCGATTCCGCCGCAGTCTCCGAGAACGACGGGTCGACGAAGTTCAGCGGCGCGTCGGTGGGCTCGTCGCCCCCGCTCATGAACATCACCGCGGCGATGAGGACGCCGATGACGGCGATGCCTGCGGCGCTGGCGCCCAGCACCGCGCCCGTCGAGTTGTGCCATGGCTCGGACGGCTCGTCGGCGCCGAACTCATCGACGAATTCGGCCTCGTCGAATCCGTCGTCAAGGTCGGGCCCTGTCACGGCAACCGATATTAATCCCCCGACCTGCGCTAACGCCTGGTCAGCCCAGTTGAGAAGCCACCTCGGTGGCGAACAGGTCCAGGTGATCGAGGTCGGACATGTCCAAAAGTTGCAGGTAGACCCGCTGTACGCCGATCTCGGCGAACGGGCCGAGCTTGTCGACGATCTCGTTCGGCGTACCCGCCAGCGGCGAATTGCCGCGCACCTCGTCCACCTCGCGTCCGATCGCCGCCGCCCGCGTGGCGACCTGGGCGTCGTCGCGTCCCGCGCACACCACGAACGCCGCCGAATACGTCAGCGAGTCGGGTGCCCGCCCGGCATCGGCGAGTGCCGCGCGGACGCGGTCGTAGCTGGCCTTGGCCCCCTCCAGCGGCATGAACGGGGCGTTGAACTCGGCGGCGAACTTCGCGGCGAGCGCGGGCGTCCGCTTGGCGCCCGCACCGCCGATGATGATCGGCGGATGGGGCCGCTGGACGGGCTTGGGCAGCGCAGGCGAATCCGCCACCGACTGGTGCTTGCCGGTGTAGTCGAACTTCTCGCCGGCCGGTGTGGTCCACAGCCCCGTGATGATGTCCAGCTGTTCGCGGAGCCGCTCGAACCGTTCGCCGAGCGGCGGGAACGGAATCGCGTACGCCTTGTGCTCGGCCTCGAACCAGCCCGCACCGACGCCCAATTCGACGCGGCCGCCGCTCATCTCGTCGACCTGCGCCACCGAGATGGCCAACGGGCCTGGATAGCGGAAGGTGGCCGAGGTGACCATGGTGCCGAGCCGGATCGACGTCGTCTCGCGCGCTATGCCGGCCAGCGTGACCCATGAGTCGGTCGGACCGGGCAGGCCGTCGCCGCTCATCGCCACGTAGTGGTCGGATCGGAAGAACGCCGAGTAGCCAAGCGCCTCAGCGGCTTTGGCGACGGCGAGTTGGTCGGCGTAGGTGGCGCCTTGCTGGGGTTCGACGAACGCGCGAAAGTCCACGGGCTTCAGCCTAGAGGTGCCGGCCTCGATGAAGACGTTGCACCGACATACGCGAAGCGCGGCAGGCGGTCGACAGACTCGCGGCGATTTCGCGCTTGGGCTGAAGAGGCCGAATTCGAGGGGTACCTGGCGCAGGCCGACGCCATGGCCTGACTGTAGGAATTCAGTGAATGTGTCGGAAACTGACCGCTCTGACCTCAGTGTTCTCAGTATCGTGTCGGCGACGAAACTAGCGCGATCTCGTCGACCACGGTTTCCATCGCCTCGATGATGCGTCGGTTTCTGCATGAGGGTCGCGAGTCGGCGCGCGCAGCAGCCCTGGTGCAGAAATCGGCGCGAAGGGCCATACCCCGTAGTTAATACGTCACCCGGAAGTTGCCGACCAGCTGAATCATGTTGTTGTCCGGATCAGCGATCGGAGATAGTCGTACGCCCTTGTTGGCATCGATGATCTCGCCAGTCCCAAGACCCATCTCGCGAAGTTCGCGAACGCCTTCCTCGAAGTCAGATAGGGCCAAGTTGAGCATCCCGTTGCCGGCGCGCAAGGGGTCCTCGGTCACCTGCACCCAGCCGCCATCGGTGACTTGCCATTCGACCAGGTTCGGCATCGGGTTGTTGTCGGGTTCGCGTCCGAACAGCGTGGTGTACCAGGCCCGGCCTGCTTCGATATCGCTCACCGCGACGACGGCCAGCACGAAGTCAACATGCGCCATGATCAGTTCTCCTTTGCATCAGCGACTGCGGCGAATTCCGCTGCCAGGGTGTCTAATTGCTGCGCGGTTCCGTGTTCTCGCCACTCGGGCAGCTCCTGGCCGGGTAGGTAGATTCCGTGCTCCGTCAGCACTACCCAGGTGTTGGCATCTTCTGCCCGGAACTCGACACTGGTGACCGAGACCGTCGACAGTCGGTCCTCGGTGTGCAGCGTCGAAGTCGTGAGAATTCGTTCATTGGGCACGATTTCGGCGTAGCGCGCCTCATAGGTGAGAGCACGGCCCTCTTCATCGAACCCCTTGACCGTCTCGAGGCCACCGACCACAAAGTTCTGAGAGTGCTCCGCCCCTTGGGCCATCCAGCGTCTCCGCGCTTCCGGATTCGCCCAAGCCTGAAAGACCCGCTCGACCGAGGCTGGATAGCGACGCTCCAGCGTGAACGTCGAGTGCGCTATCTCCATGATCAATTTCCCTTCAGATAGTCGTCGAGTTGATCAAGCTGCCATTCCGACTCCGTACGCTGGCGGCCGAGCCACTGCTCGGCTTCACGCAGCGCCTTGGGTTGGATCCGGCAGCTGCGCACTCGGCCGACCTTCTCGGTGACGATCACGCCAGCTGCCTCCAGCACCTGCAGGTGCTGCATCACCGCAGGCAACGACATCGTCAGCGGCTCGGCCAGCGCCTTCACCGCCGCCGGGCGGCGCACCAGCCGCTCGACGATCGCCCGCCGGGTCGGGTCGGCGAGCGCCTGGAACACGCGGCCGATCCCGTCGGAAGCCGATTGGTTAGGCACATACTTAACTATTGCAATCGATCACTGAATAGTCAAGTAACTGGTTAACCATGCGGACGCATCGACGTAGACGGTTGGCTAGCCTCGACAGCCGTCGCCGCAAACGGGAACAAACCGCGGACACCCGCCGTTGACCAATTCGACAAGTTGAGTCGATCAGGCTCAAGTCTGGCTTGACACGGAAGCGTCGGCAGTAGCAGGCTTGAGCGCGGTCCACTCAGACCCCAACAAAGCTATATCAGGAGGAACCAACATGGCTCGTGCGGTCGGAATCGACCTCGGGACCACCAACTCCGTCGTCGCGGTACTGGAAGGTGGCGACCCAGTCGTCGTCGCCAACTCCGAGGGCTCCCGCACCACCCCGTCGGTCGTCGCGTTCGCGCGCAACGGCGAGGTGCTCGTCGGCCAGCCCGCCAAGAACCAGGCGGTGACCAACGTCGACCGGACCATCCGTTCGGTCAAGCGTCACATGGGCACCGACTGGTCGGTGGACATTGACGGCAAGGACTACACCGCGCAGGAGATCAGCGCTCGCGTGCTGATGAAGCTCAAGCGCGATGCTGAGGCCTACCTCGGTGAAGACATCACCGACGCGGTGATCACCACACCCGCCTACTTCAACGACGCACAGCGCCAGGCCACCAAGGAGGCAGGCCAGATCGCCGGTCTGAACGTGCTGCGCATTGTCAACGAGCCCACCGCGGCCGCGCTCGCCTACGGCCTGGACAAGGGTCAGAAGGAACAGACCATCCTGGTCTTCGACCTCGGCGGCGGCACCTTCGACGTCTCGCTGCTGGAAATCGGCGAAGGCGTGGTGGAAGTCCGTGCCACCTCCGGTGACAACCACCTCGGTGGCGACGACTGGGACGACCGGATCGTCGAGTGGCTCGTGGACAAGTTCAAGGCCAGCGCCGGTATCGACCTGACCAAGGACAAGATGGCCATGCAGCGGCTTCGTGAGGCCGCGGAGAAGGCCAAGATCGAGCTGTCCAGCTCGCAGGGCACCTCGATCAACCTGCCCTACATCACCGTCGACGCGGACAAGAACCCGCTGTTCCTCGACGAGCAGCTGAGCCGTGCGGAGTTCCAGAAGATCACCCAAGACCTGCTCGATCGCACCCGGCAGCCGTTCAAGTCGGTGATCGCCGACGCGGGCATCGCGGTGTCCGACATCGACCACGTGGTGCTGGTGGGTGGTTCCACCCGCATGCCCGCGGTGGCCGATCTGGTCAAGGAGTTGACCGGCGGCAAGGAGCCCAACAAGGGCGTCAACCCCGACGAGGTCGTCGCGGTCGGCGCCGCGCTTCAGGCCGGCGTGCTGAAGGGCGAGGTGAAAGACGTTCTGCTGCTTGACGTCACCCCGCTGAGCCTTGGTATCGAGACCAAGGGCGGCGTGATGACCAAGCTGATCGAGCGCAATACCACGATCCCGACCAAGCGGTCGGAGACCTTCACCACCGCCGACGACAACCAGCCGTCGGTGCAGATCCAGGTGTATCAGGGTGAGCGCGAAATCGCTTCGCACAACAAGCTGCTCGGCAGCTTCGAGCTGACCGGTATTCCGCCGGCCCCGCGCGGCGTGCCGCAGATCGAGGTCACCTTCGACATCGACGCCAACGGCATCGTGCACGTCACCGCCAAGGACAAGGGCACCGGCAAGGAGAACACGATCAAGATCCAGGAAGGCTCCGGCCTGTCCAAGGAGGAGATCGACCGGATGATCAAGGATGCCGAGGCGCACGCCGAGGAGGACCGCAAGCGTCGCGAGGAGGCCGACGTGCGCAACCAGGCCGAGTCGCTGGTCTACCAGACGGAGAAATTCGTCAAGGAGCAGCGTGAAGCCGAGGGCGGTTCGAAGGTTCCCGAGGACACCTTGACCAAGGTGGACGCCGCGATCGCGGATGCGAAGACGGCGCTGAACGGAACGGACATCTCCGCGATCAAGTCCGCGATGGAGAAGCTGGGACAGGAGTCTCAGGGTCTGGGCCAGGCGATCTATGAGGCCACGCAGGCCGAGCAGGGCGCAGACGCGGGCGCACCCGGCGGTAACGGTGCGTCGGACGACGACGTCGTCGACGCCGAGGTTGTCGAGGATGACCAGGAGAACAAGTGAGCTCCAACGATCCGCACGAGCCGGTGACCGTCACCGACAAACGGCGTGTCGATCCCGAGACCGGTGAGATTCGCTCGCGCACGCAAGGAGCGGAAAATCGCCAGCAGGCAACCGGGCCGGCCCCCAGTGGGCCGGCGCCGGCGGCCGCACCCTCGGGCAGCGCCGACAAGGTCGCCGAACTGACCGCAGACCTGCAACGGGTGCAGGCCGATTTCGCCAACTACCGCAAGCGGGCGCTGCGCGACCAGCAGCTCATCGCCGATCGCGCCAAGGCCGGCGTCATCGCCCAGTTGCTTGGCGTGCTCGACGATCTCGATCGCGCCCGCAGCCACGGTGACCTGGAGTCGGGTCCGTTGAAGTCGGTTGCCGACAAGCTGGTGACCGCCCTTGAGGGACTGGGGCTTTCGGGCTTCGGCACCGAGGGCGACGAGTTCGACCCCGCGCTGCACGAGGCCGTCCAGCACGAGGGCGACGGAACCCACCCCATCGTCGGCAGCGTCATGCGGCGCGGCTACAAGGTCGGCGATCAGGTGGTGCGCCACGCCATGGTCGGCGTGGTTGACACGGTCCCCGCCGCCGATGAAACGGCTGACAATCCCGACGCTGCGCCCGAGCAGGACGCAGAATCAATCGAGCAGGACAACTAGACAGGTAGGGAGGTGACGCGAAATGGCCCAGCGTGAATGGGTCGAAAAGGATTTCTACAAAGAACTCGGCGTCTCCTCTGACGCCAGCGCCAAGGAGATCAAAGGGGCCTACCGCAAGCTCGCTTCCGAGTTGCATCCGGACAAGAATCCGGCGGGCGCCGATCGATTCAAGGCCGTGTCCGAGGCGTACAGCGTGTTGTCCGACGAGGCCAAGCGCAAGGAGTACGACGAAACCCGACGGCTGTTCGCAGGCGGTGGTTTCGGCCGCGGACGGTACAGCGGCGGCGGCAGCGGCGGCGGCAACTTCGGCGGATTCGGCGGAGACGGTGCCGAGTTCAATCTGAACGACCTGTTCGACGCGGCAGGCCAGACCGGCGGCGCGAACATCGGCGACCTGTTCGGCGGGTTGTTCGGCCGCGGCGCACAGCAGCCCCGACCCAGCAGGCCGCGGCGCGGCAACGATCTGGAGACCGAGACCGAGCTGTCCTTCATGGAGGCCACCAAGGGTGTGGCCATGCCGCTGCGGCTGACCAGCCCGGCGCCGTGCACGAATTGCCACGGCAGCGGGGCACGTCCGGGCACCAGCCCGAAGGTGTGCCCGAACTGCAACGGCGCGGGCGTCATCAACCGCAACCAGGGCGCGTTCGGCTTCTCCGAGCCGTGCACCGAGTGCCGTGGGAGCGGCTCGATCATCGAGCAGCCCTGCGACGAGTGCAAAGGCACCGGCGTCACGACGCGTACCCGCACCATCAACGTGCGGATCCCGCCCGGCGTCGAGGACGGACAGCGGATCCGGCTCGCCGGACAGGGTGAAGCGGGGCTGCGCGGTGCGCCATCCGGCGACCTGTATGTGACCGTCCATGTGAAGCCGGACAAGGTGTTCGGACGCGACGGCAACGATCTCACCGTGACCGTTCCGGTCAGCTTCACCGAACTCGCCTTGGGCGCAACACTTTCGGTGCCGACGCTTGAAGGTAAGGTCGGAGTCCGAGTGCCGAAGGGCACGTCGGACGGCCGCATCCTTCGGGTGCGCGGTCGAGGTGTACCCAAGCGGTCCGGCGGACACGGCGACCTGTTGGTCACAGTGAAGGTCGCGGTGCCGCCCAAAATCGAGGGTGAAGCGGCAGAGGCGTTGGAGGCCTACGCGAAAGCCGAGCGGGCCAGCGGGTTCGATCCGCGGGCCGGATGGGCCGGTGCGTGATGGCAGGCAAGCGTTCCAACGACCGCGAATCGGCGAGGACCTTCCTGATCTCCGTCGCCGCCGAGCTGGCGGGCATGCACGCGCAGACGCTGCGCACCTATGACCGGCTCGGCCTGGTGAGCCCGCAACGCAGCTCGGGCGGCGGGCGCCGCTACTCACAGCGCGACGTCGACCTGCTCCGCGAGGTGCAGCGGCTGTCCCAGGACGAAGGTGTCAACCTGGCAGGCATCAAACGGATCATCGAGCTGACGAACCAGGTCGAGGCCCTTCAGTTGCGGTTGTCCGAGATGGGCGCGGAGCTGGAGCAGTATCGCGCCAAGCGGGGTCGCGATATCGCCGTTGTGCCCAAGAGCACGGCGCTCGTGGTCTGGCAGCCGCGCACCAAGCGTTAGCAGCAGTTTCGAGCGAATCCCTCGATGCCCCAACCAGTTTGGGCCTCGACCAAATCGTCGGTAATGACCGGGCCCGCCGATCAACCTAGTTGTTTGTCGGTGGTGGTTGGGGTTGGAACGGCTGATACCACCACCAGTCGGCGCGTTCGCCGCTGGTGCCGTGGCATGGTGCGACGGCGGGTGGGGGTTTGGTCGGTGGGCGCGCGAGTGATCCATCGCTCAGTGGTCGGCCGGTGCTGTCGGTGACGGTCAGCTGTGGGCGGGTCCGGTGATGGTGATGATGCCGCGATGGTGGGCCCGGTGGTGGTAGGGGCAGACCAGCACCAGGTTGTCCAGCTCGGTGGGGCCGCCGTCTTCCCAGTGTCGGATGTGATGGGCGTGCAGACCGCGGGTGGCCCCGCAGCCGGGCACCACGCAACAGCGGTCGCGGTGTTCGAGGGCGCGGCGCAGCCGACGGTTGATCAGCCGGGTCGTCCCGCCCGGAACCGATGACCTGCCCGTCACGTTCGAACCAGACTTCGCAGGTGGCATCGCAGAGCAGGTAGCGGCGCTCGGACTCCGACAGCAGCGGACCCAGATGCAGCGCCGCGACGCGCGCCTCGAGGTCGAGGTGCACGACCACGGTGGTGCGCTGTCCGTGTGGTCGGCGGGCCACGTCGGTGTCCCAGCCGGCCTCGATCAGGCTCATGAAGGCATCGACGGTGTTCGGTAACGGCGGCACCTGATCGGATACGCCTCGCCGTCGGCGTCGCCGATGCCGTGGTCGCGCTTCCAGTCGGCGATCAACGCATCGTGGTGGGACTGCACGGCGGAGTCGAACGTCGCCGCTTCGGCGTGCGGGAGGGTGATCCGCCAGGTGGTGGACTCCTCGCCGTCGGTCTTAGTCATCGAACGCGGCTCGCGGCCGGGCTCGGCGCGACTCGGGTTCGGGGCGCGGTTCGAGTTTGATCGCGGTGCGCAGCTGGGTGACCGAGGCGCTGCGCGCCAACTCCGCGTAATGCTCATCAGATCCCTGCGCCGGCCCGGGCGGCGATGACCCCGACCTGATCCAGCGACAGTCGACCTTCCCGCATGCCTCGCCGCGCAGCGGGGGAACTCGCCCAGCCGGTGCGCCACCGCGGCGATGGTGTTGGCGTTGGTCGGTGACGAGCCGGTTTTCCAGGCCACCAACGCCGCGACCGACCGCGCGCCGGTGATGCCGCAGAGTCCGTCGTGATCGATCTCGGCGACGATCTCCACGATGCGCGCGTCGATCGCGTTGCGCTGACCGGTCAACTCCGCCAACTCCTCGAACAACACCTCGAGACGATCGCCAGGACGCAC
This sequence comes from uncultured Actinomycetota bacterium, assembly GCA_963716505.1. Classification (GTDB taxonomy): domain Bacteria; phylum Actinomycetota; class Actinomycetes; order Mycobacteriales; family Mycobacteriaceae; genus Mycobacterium. The sequence continues at coordinate 355,348 of CAVQTL010000006.1, read as the reverse complement.
TACCGTGGCGTCGGCAGATGCGATCGAGGACATAACGTCGATCATGGCATCCGGGTCCGACAAGAATTGGCCGTGCTGAACGCGGTCAGATGACTTTGATCGAGAAGCGCAGCGTTTCGGGGTTGCCCTTGGTCGCCGAGCGGTAATCGCCGCGCCTGAGCGCATCCGTCGGTGCCGTCATCGGCTCGATGGCGACCAGCTCCTCGCCCGGCGGCGCGAACAATTGTGCCGCCGGATAACCCATTTCGAACGTCACTTCGATCCGGCGGTCGCCGCCGGCCAGCGCGAAGACGGCACCATCGGATACCTCGTCGAAGCCGTCATCGTAGGTGGTGTCGCCCAGCGGTCCGGTCGTGCCGGTCCAGTCCTGCGATGCACCGGTCGGGATGCCCCGATCGTCCACGGGCAAGCGCCGCATGGTCGGCGTCGTGAGCCTCCACTCCTCGCGCGCCACATCAGGAATCGTGAAATACGGGTGGTAGCCGAAGCACAGCGGCACCGACGCCGGCGTCGTCGGCGTCACCGTCGACTCGATGGTGAGTGTCCGGTCGGCCAGCGTGATCTGCTGGGCCAGGACGTGCGGGAACGGAAACGACGCGAGCAGACGCGGGTTGGCGCCGTAGTCCAGCTCGGCGTTGAGTGTGTTCTCTGAGCCGGCGGTCACCACCCAGCCGGGGTAGGCGGCCAGCACACCGTGGATGGGCAGACCATGTGCGTCGGCGCGTACGCCGCCGCTGCCGACGGTCAGTGCGACTTCGGTGCCGTCGACCTCATAAATGTTGGCGCTCAACCGGTTTGCCCACGGATAGAGCAGCGGAATGCCCATGGTCTTGCCGTCCGCCACATAGGCGTCCAGTCCGCGACGCTGACCGAGTAGTTCGACGCCGTCGTCGGCCAGCGAGGTGCAGATCATCCCGGCGGCAGGCACATAGGTGGCCGTCACCGACGACGACGGGTCGCGAAGAGTTACGGACACAAACTCCGGCATGGACGCGATCCTGCCATGGAGTGCGGTCAGTCAGCCAGTGGATCGTGCTGGATACGTTCGGGCGGAGCGCCTTTGGCGATCAGCGCTTCCTTCGTCGCGGTCACCATATCGGGGCCGCCACAGATCAGGATCTGTCTGTCGCTCCAGTTCCCGTACTTGGTCACCACCTCGGGCAGCCTGCCGGTCTGGCGCACATGAAGACCGCGGGGTGGCTGCACGTCGGGATAGTCGGCGGCCCACGGCGGATCCTGGCGGAACTCCGAAACCGGCGATACCGAGAGCCACGGATTGTGCGATGCGATCTGCCACAGCGTGCGCAGGTCGTACAGCTCGCACGGGTACCGTCCGCCGAAGAACAGATGCACCCTCGGGTTCACTCCCCACCGGGTGAGATCCATGATGAGCGCTCGCAACGGCGCCAGGCCGGTGCTGCCCGCGACCATGAGTACGTCGCCGCCGTCCCGATCGATCTGCATGCCGCCGTGCGGATTCGACAGCCGCCACCGGTCGCCGGGCTGGGTTTCGACGACGACGGTGGGGCTGACCATTCCGCCGGGCACCGAGCGGATGTGGAACTCGATGGCGCCGCTGGGGTCCGGGGGCATCGCCGGGCTGAGGTAGCGCCAGCGGCGCGGCCACTGCGGCACCTGCACGGTGACGTACTGGCCTGCGAAGTACGGCAGCGGCTGGTCCAGCTGAAGCCGCACCACCGAGATGTCTCTGGACACCCGATTCAGCTCGACGACGGTGCCGTCACAGAACGGCGGTCCCTGCTCGGCGTCCGCTGCGCCGCGCATGATGCCGATGAACAGTTCCAGGGCGGCCCGAGCGGTGTCGTCGAGCTTGTCGTCCCAGTTGTCACTCAACTGGCCGCGCAACGTCGTGTAGAGCGCCTCGTGCATGCTGAAGTAGTGGCTGCCGACCACACCGTATTTGCGGTGATCGCGGCCCAGCTGAGCCAGAAACGCAACCGGCTCCTCGGCCCGTTGGTCGACGAGCTCGCCGAACAGCCACGTCAGGGCCTGGCTGAACACCGTGAACTGGGTGCCCAGATCGGGCGGAAACAGGTCACGCACCGCCAAGTCGATGGCGAACCACTTGGTGTAGAACTGCCGGATCAGCTCCCCGCCCCCGAGGCGTGGGTCGACCGCGTCGCGCAGCATCCGCAGCCCGTCGCGGTCGTCGAGTCCCACGCCGCTTGAGTGTAGGTGAATTGAGCGGGCGCCCTGGCTTCGGACTTTTAGCCCTTGCGCACCGCGGCAATCACGATCAGCGCGGCACCCGCGATCGCCCAACAGGCCAGCACGACGATCGCCATCGTGGCGCCCGATCCGACGCGGCCGAGCGCAAGGCCGCCAGCAACGCCCCGGAAGTTCGCGTCGATCGCGGCTGCGGGCGACGAACTGGGCCAGACCGCGCTATAGACCGTGAACTCCCTTGTACAGCACCAGAAGACCGATAACGATCAGAATCACGGCGACGAGTGTGGCGTGCTGGCGTTCCATCCAGTCCTTGAGCCGGGCGAGTGGTTCGTCGAGGCGGTCTCCGGCCACCACATAGGCGAGGATGGGGATCGCCACGGTCGAGCTGGCCACCAGGACGTACCAGGCGACGGCGGCCCAGGCCCCGGGGGAGCGCAGCCCGGCGGTGCCGATCGCCAAACCCGCTGCGGCACAGATGAAGAGCACCTTCGGGTTGACGACCGTCAGCGCCGCTGCGGCCAGGGTCGCGCGCGCGGGCGTGAACTTGCTCATGCTGCTCATCCAGCCCGGTGTGTGGGCGGACCGCTTGCGGGTGAACCAGCGGTAGAGGCCGAAGACGATCAGCAGCGCGCCGATCACGATGCGCACCCATGACGCCCAGCCCGGTGGCTTGTCGCGCAGGCCGCCCGCCAGGCTGGAGACCTCGAGGAAGATCGCCGTCAACGCGGCAAGCCCGAACAGCCAGCCGACCAGGAAGCCCAGGCCCGTCGGCCTGGGTCGCGGCGTGTGCAACACCAGCACGGCCGGGATGATCGACAACGGCGACAGCGCGACGACCAGCGCCAGCGGAATGAGCTCGGTCAGCACCGATCCCCAATGGCCCATCGACGGCCCTTTCGTCGCGTTATCGTTTCCAGAAGGTAGCAAGCCAGGAGGCGCAGTTTCGTTGACTCTGCGCTAGTGGCGCAGAAGTTCGAGTAGGTGTAGCCGTCGACGCAGAGTCGATTCGTACCATTTGCCGGCGTCCTGGTTCAACATGATGGTCCGCTCGATCGCGCATTTGCCGTCCTACATGTTGCCGGGCTGACATACTCGCGTGCCCAGGAAACCACGCTGGGGTAAGTGGTTCCAGCGGATTTGCCGCACGCGCAAGTGCGGCTCTGTAGTGTTTTTGCTGCATCCCTCACCCACATCCTGAATGGGGTCCCCATGCGGCGTCTTCGCGGCAAGTCGGTCCTCGTCATCGCACTGACCGTCGTCATATCGATGACCGCGATGATGGCGGCCTGCGGCAAGGAGACGACCTCGCCCGCTCCCGCGGCCGGTGTCAACGCCGGGCCGGACGGAAAGCCCGCGCCGTTTCGGGAACCGGTGCGGCTGTCGAGCAAGGACGGGGTGCTCGAGGTGCGGCTGTCGGCGCATCAGAGCACCGTCAACCTCGACACCGTCGCCGAGCCCGTCACCAACTTCCTCACGTACGGCTACGACCTCATCAAGGGCACGAGCTCGGACGGCACGACGAAGGGCGACAACATCTATCCGGGGCCGACGCTGCGCGTGGAACCCGGCGAGAAGCTGATCGTGCACTACGACAACGATCTTCAGAATCTGACCATTCAGGACTTCTACGATCCGGCGTTCGCACCCCCGGCCGGTGAGGTACCCATCTATCCGCCCACCCTCAAAGAGTCGCCGCTGAACCTGCACACCCACGGCCTGCATGTCAGCCCGTCGGGCAATGCCGACAACGTTCTGCTGTCGATTCCGGCCGGCCTTGGCAACACCTATACCTACGACGTCCCCAAGAACATGCCCAACGGGCTCTACTGGTACCACAGCCACCGCCACACGATGACCTCGCAGCAGACCTACTCCGGCCTCGCCGGACTGCTGGAGATCGGGCGGCCCGACGGCAACCTGCCGCTTGTCACGAAGAACAACATTCCGGTGCGCGACATGGCGATTCAGTACAACTACGTGTTCGACCGGAACGGCAAGGGGCATCAGCTCAACAACTACAGCTGGCCACAGTTCGTCAGCACACTGAAACCACCCGAGGGCTCACAGCTGGCGGACGGAACCTATCAGCCGAGCCTGGCCCCGGTGAACATCGCCGACACCGCCATCGGCGCCCAGTACCTCACGCCCTGGTGGGCCGGGCCGCTGTCGCCACACAACAACCGCGGTCAGACCCAGTTCATCCCGTCGAATCTGATGTCCTTCGACAGTCCGACGAAAAAGGTCGCCGAGAATCCGGAGCTGCCGGAGAACCAGCGCGACGTGCAGTTCACCGTCAACGGCCAGTTCCAGCCGGAGCTGAAGATCAAGCCGGGCCAGACGGAGATCTGGGCGGTGGCCAACATCAGCGACATCGCCTATATGACACTGCGGTTGACCGAGACCGCGACCGGGAACCATCCGAAGTTCTCGATCGTCGGCCAGGACGGCAACCCCTACACGCAGGTCGGCCGACCCGTCTACGGTGACGGCACCACGCTCAGCGTTCCACCCGGGTCGCGGTACGCGATCGCGGTCACGATGCCCAAGGAAGGCGACCTGGTCCTGGAGTTTCCGCCAGATCCACATGCCAAGCCGATCGTGAATCCCGGTGTGCTGTATACAAACAATGGCACGAAGAACCCGCCCGCGGTGCTCGGCACTCTTACCGTGGATCCGAAGTACCTCGCGTTCGCCGACGGTTTCTTCGTGTTCCCCACCCAGACCCTGATTCGCGCCACGCCGGACACCGGCGGGGAAGGTCAGACCACAGCGTTCGAACCGGGGCAGAACCTCGACGCATACACGTCGTTCGTGGACACCTCGGTGATGACGCCCGCCGTCAAACGGGCGCTGACGATCACCGACACAATCGGTGGCGACAAGGCCAGCAACAATGACCCCAAGGCCGTCATCTACCAATTCGACGACAACGCATTCCCGAATGTTCCGCTGATCCAGCCGCGGCTCAACTCCGTTGAGGAGTGGCTGATCACGAACTTCAACAACGACGCCCACCCGATGCACATCCACGTCAACGACTTCCAGGTGACGGCGATCGACGACCCGACCCGCGGAAAGACGGGTGTGCAACCCTGGGGCCTGGACAACGTCAACGTCCCCGCGCCGATCTTTGACGACCGGCATGTCGTGAGCACCCCCTCGTCGTTGACGATCCGTCAGGAGTTCCTGGAGTACGCGGGCACGTATGTGATCCACTGCCACCGCCTCAACCACGAGGACAACGGGTTGATGGCCCTCATCAACGTCATCCCCGAAGTGTCGACGTACGCGGTGGCGATACCGGGATCCAACGGTAAGCCGGCATCAGTCCAGGTCCGGGATGGCAACGGCGACAAGGTTCTCCAAACCGTTACCCCGTTCCCGGACTTCGAAGGCACACCGTCGGTCGCGATGGCAGACGTGAACGGCGACATGATCCTCGACCTGATCGTCGGCACCGGCAAGGGCGCCGCGTCGGAGGTGGTCGTCTATGACGGCAACGACACCGTCGACGGGCTGTTCAAGACGGAGATCACCCGATTCGCCCCGTACGACTCCGGCTTCACCGGCGGGGTGACCGTTGCGGGCGCCGACATCGACGGAAACGCCATGGCCGACAACATCATCGTCGGCTCGGGACCGGGCATCGAGTCGCAGGTGAAGGTCTTCTCGTCGACGCTGCCGTCGGAATCGGGCAAGGCCCCCGACGTCTTCTCCACCTTCACGCCGTACCCCGGATCCCAGTCCGGCGTCGTTCTGGCCACCGGCATGGTCGAGGCGGGGTCGGGTCGGGAGAGCGTCGTCACCGCGCCGGGACCCGGTGACGCGCCGCTGGTCAAGTCGTTCCGGTGGGACCTGTTCACCCCGACGGCTCGGGCGCAGGCCAATGGCACCGCGACGCAGGGACATTCGAGCAAACCCAACGAGCCGAGGATGACGTCGCAGATCATGGCGTACGACGAGAACTACAGGGGCGGCGTCTCGTTGTCGACCGGCTGGGTCGCGGGCGCCGAAGGTGGCGCGAAGAGCATCGTCACCGGGCAACTCGCAGGCGACGGCACGGTGCGCGTCTGGTCGAACGGGTCGCGGCTCGATGGGCAGCCCACCATGTACCTCGACAACCCGAACCATCACGAAGAGAACATCGAGTACGCCCAGATCGCGGAGTTCGCACCGTTTCCCGGTGCCAAGCCGGGCGTGACGGTGGCGACCACCAGCACCGTCCACGGCGCCGACCTTCTGGTGGCGGGGCTCACTCCCGGCGGCCAGGAGGTTCGCAAGTTCACGCTCGAGCGGCCGACGCCGGACGCCAAGACCGTCGCGCCCAAGCAGATTGCGACGCTGCCGGTGATACCGGGCGTCGGCGCTGCTGCGCCGTTGGCCGGTCGCTGACGGCAATCAGCCTTCCAAGAGTGGTGTCGGCTCAGCTGATTGATTCCCTGAACTCCACACCCTCTTGCGCCGCCCGCATCCAATCGGCGATGTCCGCGACCGGGTAGAGCTGGAATTCGTTGAGGGGGCTAAATTTGCTGGAGCCGTCTAGCAGGTCCGCCGGGTCGTCGGTCTCGACTACGGCGAACCCTCCAGCGCCATCAAGTCGGCCGACGAACTGGTGGAATGTCGTGCCCGATGGTTGCTGCCACTTTGAGAAGAGCTCCAAGCCGCGCCGCGCGGCCGCTTCATTCTCTTCCGCTGAGCCGCTAAGCCGGGGCGTCCAGGACATGACGTACTTCATTTCTTCCTCCTAGGACTTGAACCGTGCGTCTTGCACGTGTCCGGCGTCATGGGTGGTCCATCTCGCGAGACATTCGCGCCGCCTCGAAATAGTTGTGCTCACGCCGCGGATAAAGCGGTCGTGGCTCGGGCAGCCCGATGTGGATGCGGCCGATTGCGGCGATCAGCGTTGCGCGCAGTCGGCCACGGGTCGTTGCGGGCGGTAGTGATATCGCCGCCGCGGTGCTCAATTCAACTTCCCGTTCTGTGACGAGAACCGGTGTCGGGCTAGCGTTGCGTGGAGCCGATCGCGGACGGAGCGGACCCGAAGTCCGCTCTCGCGATAGGTCCCCGTAGTAACTGCGACATTTGCTGACGCCCTCCCCGATGGTTGGTGGCTCCTGCTGGAGTCACAGCTTCGGTGTCGGTTCAAGGCAGGCGGTCCTCGAACTGCCGCGGGCGTTCAGCGGCGGGCGCAACGACCACCTCAATGAACATTTCCGAGAAAAGCACCATGACACTGCCAATCCCTCATCCAGATGGATGAGATTCAGCTACTCTTTTGCGAGATTCACAGCGAGGAAGGTTGCCCATGCGGGTGCCAGGCAGCCAAGCAAGGGCCGAGCGATGGTCACGGTCGAGGACTTCTCGCGCCTAGTTTCGGAGATCTACGCCTCGTCGACAAGTCCCGGTAACTGGCCGACGGCTCTGGCTGAGATCAGTCGCCTTCTCGGGGGATCAGGCTGCGCACTCATAAGGGGCGAAGGAACCGGCCGCTCCGTGATAACGGCTACCGTCCCGGCGGAAGCCTACGAGGTATACACCGAGTACTACCACACGATCGACTACGTGCTCGATGCCGTGGAGAAGGGTCCCACCGGTCTGATCCGAGGCGGTCAGGCTCTGGTTTCGCTTGAGGACCATTCGGAATTCGAGATCGACTTTATGCGCCCGTTCGAAATGGACGACGGATTGTTCATGCGACTGGCGGTGGACGCGACCCCCACCAGTTTTCTCGTAGCGGCGCCGAAAGGATCCGAACCATTCGATACCGCCGAGCGCGTGACGTTGATGAGTGGACTGATTGGACACGTGCAACAGGCGCTGCGCACCCAGGGCAAGCTGGCGTCGCTGGCCGACAGCGCCGTTGAGCTGGCCGGCGCGCTGGAGGTTGTTCGGCACGGAATCGTGATCATCGCGGGACAACACCTGGTGATAAACCTGAATTCGGCCGCCGAACGGATTCTTCGCGCCGACGACGGGCTTTGTCTGCGGTCGGGACGCATCTGCGCAACAACCACGCATGCCGAACAAGAGCTGCATTGCGCCGTGCACAATGCCCTCGATGGCGAACACTCCTCCGTCCGCACGGGCCGGACGCTCACCTGCTTTCGGCCCTCGGGTAAGCGGCCCTACGTGATTCACGTCATGCCCTCGCATCGCCGTGATGCTGATGAGCCGCTCAGGCAGGCCATGGCCTTGGTCCTGATCGTCGACCCGGAGGACGAACCAGAACCCACCGCAGCGCTCTTGCGGCGGCTCTACTGCCTCACCGATGCCGAAGCCGAGGTTGCGCTGCGCGTGATGCACGGCGCGGATCTGAAACAGATCTCGGAGGAGTTGTGGATCTCGTTGCCGACGGTTCGCACTCATCTGCACCACGTTTTCGACAAGACCGACACCCACCGCCAAGCTGAGCTCGTCCGTCTTCTACTCGCGCTCAGTCCCTGACGACGCGACAAGGGGCTGGCAGGCCGTTAGGGTAGGTGCCAGAAGACCCTGGTGACGAGGTAGAACACCACAGTCCAGAACGCAAGGGCGGCAACGGAAATACCGATACCGCGCCAGTTGGTGCGCGACTCCGGCACGTTTACCGGAGGCCGCAACCAGTGCTTCAGCAGGGGATTGACGTAGTACGGCATCGTCACGAAGGTCATAACGAAGCTGGAGAACAGGTTCCCGATGAGCAGGCCGAGCCACAGCGGCATGTGCAGCGGCGACAGCGCGAGCGAGAGGAACACGACCGTCGGATAGAGGCCTACCCACACTGCGATGGAGGTCTTGACGTCCGATGGCGGCGGAGCCTCCTGTCCGTGCTCGTCGAACGCGAACCAGTTGCCGAACGAGTTGTCGATTGTGCGGGAATGGAAGTCGGCGAACTTGTCACCTTCGGCCAGAAGCTGCTTCCGTTCGTCGGATACCAGCCACCGGTCCAGGTCGGCGGCGCTGTCGTAACGGTAGAGGGCGGTCCACTCCTCCTGCACACCGGGGACAGGGCGGAACAGCTCGGTGCCGCGGAAGCCTGGAAACCTGCTCTCCGCCAACCGAAGCCTGTCCTGCCAGGCGATGAACTCGTCCACGCTTTCCTCACTCACGCGGTGGCTGACCGCGACAGTGACCAGCGGGTCGGCGTTTCGTGATCCGCCGCCGAGCACCTGCTGGGTGCCAGGGCCGTCGAAGAACTTCTGCCCTGCGGCCAGCCGCTCCTGGCGGGTCGCGCTGTTGAGCCAGGCCATGACATGGGGGATGGAGTCGAAACGGTAGACCACCACCCATTCCGGTTGCACCGCGGTCGGCGGATTGATCTCGGCGGCAAGGAAACCCGGGTATCTCGACGCTTCTCGATTCAGGCCCTTCTGCCATTCCTGGTACTGCTGCTCCGAACCAGCGAGGACCTTCTGCCCGATGATGATAGTGGCCGCGGTGTCCGTGGCGTTCTCAGTGTTCATGAGGTGGCGCGAATCAGTCGGCTCTCGACGAGCCTGCGGTAGATCCGCTCGGGCGTCAGCGGCAACTCACGGTAGCGGACGCCGGTGGCGTCCTGCAGAGCGTTGGCCAGTGCCGGGGCGACCGGGTTGACGTTCGACTCCGCAATTCCCTTGGCTCCCATCGGGCCGACCGAATCGGTCGACTCGACGACGATCACCTCGGTGCGGGGGACGTCGGCGTAGGTGGGGATGCGGTAGTTGCGCAGGTTGGGGTTGACCATCACCCCGTTCTCGTCGACGTGGAAGTTCTCGGTGAGCGCGAACCCGATGGCCTGCGCCACCCCACCCTCGATCTGTCCGCGCACCTGCGCCGGGTTGATCACGACGCCCGCGTCGGTGGCGTGCACGCTGTAGAGGATGCGGATCTCACCGGTCACCCGGTGCACGGCGATACGGAAGCCGTGCGCGTTGGACGTCACGCTTCGCGGAGACCCGTATGCCTTGCGGGAAACCGAGAATCGAATCCGGCGCTCCCGCGCGGCCGCCAACAACTCTGTCAGCGGCAGGGTGGCATCGCCGCACTTCACCGCGTCATGCTGCAGCGAGCACGATGCCGCGTCGACACCGGCGTGATCGGCCGCGAAGCGCAGGATGTCGTCGCGCAGGGCGGTCGAGGCCTTCTGCACGGCGTTGCCCGAGACGAACAGGCCCGCGCTGGCGAAGGCCCCGGTGTCGAAGCCGGTCCGATCGGTGTCGGACTGCACAAGGTGCACCCGCGATGGCGTCGTGCCCAGCACGCTGGCCGCGATCTGCACGTGTGCCGTCGAGGTACCTTCGCCGAATTCGACCGTACCGACCGCGATCTCGTACAAGCCGTCGTCGCGCAGGGTCGCCCATGCGTCGGAGATGTGCTCGGTCGGCGGTGCGGTTTCGTGGATCGAACTCGCGGTACCGGTACCGATCAGCCAGTCCTCGCCGAGCGCATGCCCGTTGGCGCTGCGCTGCAACGCGCCGTCGACCCTGTCGATGCATGCGGTCAGGCTGTCTTCGGAGAACATCACGTCGTCGGGATGCTCGCCGATTGCCAGCAGCGCATCACCGGGACGGATCACGTTGCGTCGCCGCAGCTCCATCGGGTCGAGGTTCAGTGCCAGTGCGAGTTCGGTGATGGCGGATTCGACGGCGAAACTCGGCTGGGTCATGCCGTATCCGCGCAGCGCGCCGCTGGGCACCGTGTTCGTGTAGACCGAGAAGCCGTCGAACTTCTTGTTGGGACAACGGTATTGCATCATGGCAGCACCGCCCGCGAACAACGTCTCGCCGCCGTGGTTGCCGTACGCGCCGGTGTTCGACACGTTGCGGAATCCGAAGGCCGTCAGCGTGCCGTCGGCCTTGGCGCCGAGCTTGACGGTGACCTTCATCGGGTGCCGCGGTGAGGCGGTGGTGAACTCTTCCTCGCGGGTGTACTCCCAGCACACCGGCCGCCCGATGTCGATCGTCGCCAGCGAAACCAGATCCTCGGAGATCACCTCCTGTTTGCCGCCGAACCCGCCACCGACCCGCTTGCAGAACACCCGAAGCTGATCGGGCCGAAGATCGAACAGATGCGACAACTTGAGCTTGCAGATCGACGGCGACTGCGAGCTGGTCCGCACATTGAGCCTGCCGTCTTCCATCCAGGCGATCGAGCCGTGTGTCTCGAGGTGCGCGTGCTGAACGCGGGGGGAGAAGTAGGTGGCCTCGTGGATGACGTCGGCCTCGGCGAAACCGGCTGCCACATCGCCGATCTCGCCGTGCAGCTCGATGAGGATGTTGTGTTCGGGATCGTGGATGAACGGGTCGTGGGTGCCATGCAGCTGGGGTGCGCCGTCCTTCATCGCCTCCTCGGGGTCGAAGACGGCGGGCAACACCTCGTAGTTGACCGCGACCCGGCGGCAGCCCTCTTCGGCGGCACCGACCGAGTCGGCGACAACGGCGACGACGCGCTGGCCCGCGAACCGCACGACGTTGTCGAGGATCAGGGTGTCGTCGGGGTCGACGAGGTGATCGGTGTGGATCGCGGTGTTGAATCGCTTGCGCGGGACGTCTTCCCAGGTGTAGACGCGGTGCACGCCGGGCACCGCCAGCGCGGCGGTCTTGTCGATCGACAGGATGCGCGCATGCGCGTGCGGTGAGTGCAGCACCTTGAGGTGCAGCATGCCGTCCATCTCGGTATCCATCGTGTATTCGGCGCGGCCGGTGACCACGTCGGTACCCGCAGGGGCCGCGACACTGGTGCCGACCGCCTCGCCGGGGGCCGCTTCCTCGATCTCGACGACTCCGTTGACGGCATCCTCGATCGCCCGGTATCCCGTGCAGCGGCACAGGTTTCCCTTCAGCGCGCGCGGCAGGTCCTGCTTCTGCTCATCGGTGAACGTCGCCGAGGTCATGATCATGCCCGCGGTGCAGAAGCCGCACTGGAAGCCGGGGGCGTCGCGGAACTGTCGCTGCAGGGGGTGCAGGTCCTCCGGTGTGCCGAGGCCCTCGATCGTGGTGACCTCACGTCCCTCGGCGCGGAACGCGGGCGTGATACAACTGTGCACGGGGTCGCCGTCGAGCCACACCGTGCAGGCGCCGCAATCGCCTGCGTCGCAACCCTTCTTGACGCCATGCCAGCCCAGCGACCGCACGAACGTGCGAAGGCACTGGCCCGGTCGCGGCTCCTCGTCGAAGGTCGCGCCGTTGACGGTGTACGTCATGCCAGCTCCCCCCGTATCTCTTCGGCGAAGTGCTTGGTCAGGTGCTTCCGGTGGTCGGGCGTACCGTTCGGGTCGTCGAACCACACGTCGTGCGGAATCGAGTCGATGCTGTGCTGCAGTGTGTCGGCATCGGGCACGGAGTCGAACGCAAGCCGTACCGGACGGGTAGTGCCTGCGGTGATGGTCAGCAGGAGGTCGCCTTCGCTCTGTGTCGCGATCATGAAAATGGTGGACCGGCCCAGGCGCGTCAGGGTGAATCGCCTGTGGGCGTGGCGCTTTCGCAACGCGCCGGCCGGGATGTCGATCTTTCGCAGCAGTTCGCCCGGTGCGAGGATGTTCTCGTGGTTGCCGGTGACGAAATCGACCGCGTCGACGGTGCGTTCGGATCCGTTCGTCGACTGCAGCGTGTAGGTGGCCTCCAGCGCGACGGTCATGGTGATCATCGGTCCCGCGGGCAGCGACATGCAGATGTTGCCGCCAACTGTCGCGGTGTTCCACACCTTGAACGATGCGAGGAAGGCTTCGCAGCTGGTGGTAAACAGCGGTGCGGCCCGCCAATCGTCGGGTGCCGACAACGCGTAGAGGTCGCGGACCGTGCACATCGCGCCGATCTCGAGGCCCGCGTCGCTGGCGGTCAGGCCGTCCCAGCCGAGCGGCATCAGGTCGATGAGGCGACGCAGGTCAGGTTGCTGATCGGAGAACAGCCAGGTCCCGCCCGCCAACCACGCGTCGCCCTCGCGCCAGTCGCTGCCGGGGCGCTCGGAAGGCCGTCTGACGACCTCGGTGATGGTGTTGATGTCCACGTCAATGACCCTTCGAAGAGTGCGAACGCAGAATGCTGGGGCTGGCAACGCTGCGTAGCCGACTCTAGCCGCGCCACCCCAAGATCGTTGGTAATCAACGGTGTGTTCAGGCGTTTGCCAGCTGGCGCGGCGTCACCACGTGCCCGCCGCTGCGCCTTCGATCGCATCGGCCGCGTGAATCGGGCCGCCGACGGCGTGCAGGTCGTCGCGTATCGCGTCGATCCTGCTGCGGATCCCGGTGTCGGTTGCGACGTAGCGAATCGCGTTGCGGTACACGTCGATTCGGTCGGTGTAGGAGGTGCCGAACGCCACCAGCGCCAGTGGGCCGTCGCCGGGAGGCGGTGTCCAGTCGCCCGGCCGCTCGCGGCGGGGGTCGATGCACGGGCCCACGAAGCGGTAGCGCTGGCCGACCTTCTCGGCGTGCGGCTGCATGGCCCGCGGAATCATCACCAGGCACCGCCTTGGCGCACCGGTCACCTGCTCGAAGGTGAGAGCCGAACCCGTCCGCGCCAGCCAGTCGTCGAAGACGGTGCGGTAGTCCCGGTAGCCGGCGCTGGCGAGCATCGGCGCGAGCACCTCGGCCATGTCTTCGTTGTACGTCTCCCAGGCCACCATGCTCGGCGACACCTGCACGGCGGGAACGCCCCATCGTTCGGCCGCCACCGGCCTGCCATCCCGCCGATGTCGTACAGCACGATGTCGGGGCGGTCGGCATCGAGCGCGGCGTGCACCTGCGGCAGCACGTGCACCGGTCATCGAGAAACATCTGCATTCCCGCCACGTCGTCATCCGGCCAGGGGCCCGCGTTCGGAGAGCCGGGCAGCAGCGACTCGTAGCCGATGACCTCGGCGCCGGTCGGCGTGGCCAGGTCGGCGAGGTGACCGCCGACGAGGTAGCTGACCCGGTGCCCCCGTTCGACCAGTTCGCGCACCACCGCGAGATGGGGGTGCATGTGGCTGGGGGCGGATGCGGCGACCACGGCGATATGGAGAGGAGCGGGCATCGGCGCCCATTCTTCACCGCCGAAACTGCTCACAGATCGCAAATTCCGCCGATTTCGCGATCTCCCCGCTGGCTCGGCGAGAAAAAAGCTAAAGTTGAGCGGAACAGACTCAACCTTGACGGCGTTGACCAATACGACCAGCATTTTCTTACCAGACGATCGGAGGTGTCGTGGACTCGTTCAACCCGACGACCAAGACCCAGGCTGCGCTGACCGCGGCGTTGCAGGCGGCGACCACCGCAGGCAACCCGCAGATCATGCCTGCCCACCTGTTGATGGCACTGCTCACCCAGAACGATGGCATTGCCGCCCCCTTACTGGAGGCCGTCGGCGTCGAACCCGCGACAATTCGCACCGAGACGCAACGGCTTCTCGACCGGCTGCCCAGCGCCAGTGGCGCCAGCTCGCAGCCGCAGCTGTCCCGTGAATCCATTGCCGCGATCACCACGGCCCAGAACCTGGCCACCGAGATGGACGACGAATACGTCTCCACCGAGCATCTGATGGTCGGGCTGGCCACCGGCGACTCGGACGTCGCCAAAGCTCTCACCAATCACGGCGCGTCGCCGCAGGCGCTGCGCGAGGCGTTCGTCAAGGTGCGCGGCAGTGCCCGCGTCACCAGCCCCGACCCCGAGGGCAGCTACCAGGCGCTGGAGAAGTACTCCACCGACCTGACCGAGCGCGCCCGCGAAGGCAAGCTCGACCCGGTCATCGGGCGCGACAACGAGATTCGTCGTGTCGTGCAGGTGTTGAGTCGGCGCACCAAGAACAACCCGGTGCTGATCGGCGAGCCCGGCGTCGGCAAGACCGCGATCGTCGAGGGCCTGGCCCAGCGCATCGTGGCAGGCGACGTACCGGAGAGCCTGCGCGACAAGACCGTCGTCTCGCTCGACCTCGGTTCGATGGTCGCGGGTTCGAAATACCGCGGCGAATTCGAGGAACGGCTCAAGGCCGTGCTCGACGACATCAAGAACTCGGCGGGCCAGATCATCACGTTCATCGACGAGCTGCACACCATCGTGGGTGCGGGCGCGACCGGCGAATCGTCGATGGACGCAGGCAACATGATCAAGCCGATGCTCGCCCGCGGCGAGCTGCGACTGGTCGGTGCCACCACACTCGACGAGTACCGCAAGTACATCGAGAAGGACGCCGCGCTGGAGCGCCGATTCCAGCAGGTGTTCGTCGGTGAACCGTCCGTGGAGGACACGGTCGGCATACTTCGCGGGCTCAAGGAGCGCTACGAGGTGCACCACGGTGTGCGCATCACCGACTCCGCGCTCGTCTCGGCGGCCACGCTGTCCGACCGCTACATCACGTCACGCTTCCTGCCCGACAAGGCCATCGACCTCGTCGACGAGGCCGCGTCCCGGCTCCGGATGGAGATCGACTCACGGCCCGTCGCGATCGACGAGGTCGAGCGCCTGGTGCGCCGCCTCGAGATCGAGGAGATGGCCTTGGCCAAAGAAGAGGACGACGCATCCAAGGACCGGCTGGAGAAGCTGCGCGCCGAGTTGGCCGACAAGAAAGAAGAGTTGGCCGAGCTGACCACCCGCTGGCAGAACGAGAAGAACGCCATCGACGTCGTCCGCGAGCTCAAGGAGCAGCTCGAGGTGCTGCGCGGGGAGGCCGACCGGGCCGAGCGCGACGGCGACCTGGCCAAGGCGTCCGAGCTGCGCTACGGCCGCATTCCCGAGGTCGAGAAGAAGCTCGACGCGGCGGTGCCGCAGGCCGAGGCGCGCGAGGACGTCATGCTCAAGGAAGAGGTCGGGCCCGACGACATCGCCGACGTCGTTTCGGCGTGGACGGGTATCCCGGCCGGACGCATGCTCGAGGGCGAGGCGGCCAAGCTGCTGCGCATGGAGGACGAGCTCGGCAAGCGCGTCGTCGGTCAGCGCAAGGCCGTGCAGGCCGTGTCCGACGCGGTCCGCCGCAGCCGGGCAGGCGTTGCCGACCCGAACCGTCCGACGGGCTCGTTCATGTTCCTCGGGCCGACCGGTGTCGGTAAGACTGAGCTGGCAAAGGCGTTGGCGGAGTTCCTCTTCGACGACGAACACGCCATGGTCCGCATCGATATGAGCGAGTACGGGGAGAAGCACTCGGTGGCCCGTCTCGTCGGTGCGCCCCCCGGCTACATCGGCTACGACCAGGGCGGCCAGCTGACCGAGGCGGTGCGACGACGTCCGTACACGGTGATCCTGTTCGACGAGATCGAGAAGGCGCACCCGGATGTGTTCGACGTGCTGCTGGCTGTCCTCGACGAAGGTCGGTTGACCGACGGCCAGGGCCGCACGGTCGACTTCCGCAACACGATCCTGATCCTGACCTCCAACCTCGGCGCAGGCGGCACCGAGGAACAGGTGATGGCCGCGGTGCGCTCGGCGTTCAAGCCCGAGTTCATCAACCGGCTCGACGACGTGATCGTCTTCGATCCGCTCAATCCCGACGAGTTGGTGGAGATCGTCGACATCCAGTTGCAGCAGCTGGCCAAGCGATTGCAACAGCGGCGGCTCACCCTCGAGGTGTCGCTGCCCGCCAAGAAGTGGCTGGCCGACCGCGGCTTCGACCCGCTCTACGGTGCGCGTCCGCTGCGCAGGCTGATTCAGCAGGCCATCGGCGACCAGCTCGCGAAGATGTTGCTGGCAGGCGACGTGCACGACGGCGACGTCGTGCCGGTCAATGTCAGCCTGGACGGCGATTCGCTCGTGCTCGGCTGAGCTAGAACATCGAAGTTTCGCGTTCGGGACTCGTTGAGACTGCGCAGAGGGTGGTGGTTACTCGACCTTCGTCGCCGTATGCGCAGTGTCAATGACGGCGTGAATGCCGCCGTCGACAGCGATGCGAAGTAGTTCGTACTCGTCGTAGGCCATCGCGAGACGCTATGCGACCCGGATCACAAATTGACGTTTCCGTCGGATCGGTGCGGGGCATCCCCCCGAATGACTAGGAGGTCAACGAAATGTCGGAAATGGTGTGGGTTGTCATCGCCGTGCTGGTAATCGTCGTTGTCGGCGTCGCCGCGTGGTCGCTGACCAGAAACAGGAGATCGGCGCGGCTGCGGGAGCAGTTCGGGCCCGAGTACGAGCGCACCGTTGACGAGCTGGGAGAGCAGCGCGCAGCGGAGGCCGAACTCGTCGCGCGTGAGAAGAATCGCAAGAAGCTCGACATCGTCGAACTGTCGCCAGAGGCTCGTCAAGAGCATGCGGCGACCTGGCATCAGGTGCAAGCCGAGTTCGTCGACGCGCCCTCGGACGCCGTCGGGCGTGCGGAGCGGCTGGTGACGCGGGTGATGCGGGAACGCGGGTATCCGATCGACGACTTCGACCACCGGGCGTCCGACATCTCGGTCGACCACCCGGACATCGTCGAGAACTATCGCAAAGCGCATGCCATCTACCAGTCGCAGCAGAACGGCGAGATCGAAACCGAAGCAGCCCGCCAGGCGTTTGTGCACTACCGCGAGCTCTTCGACCGATTGTTGGGATCCGATCCCGAGCCCGAGAACGTCAACGATGAGCAATGGAGGCAGGAACATGACCACGCATGACATGCAACCCGAAATGGCAGATCCGACAGTGCGCGCCGATAGGCCCGCCGAGGCGCAAACCACCGAGGCGCCCCGCGAAACCGTCGACGCCACAACGGGTTTCGAGGCACCCGCAGAGGCCTACGACGCGCCCGTCAAATCCGCCACGCCAGCCGAGCCGGCTCCCGCCGAGGCCGTCGGTACGACCGACCAGATGCTCTTCAACGACAGCGAGCTGACAGAGATGCGCTCACGCTGGACGGAGGTGCAGTCTGCCTTCGTCGACGATCCGCGCGACTGTGTGCAGAAGGCGGACGGCCTGGTAGCCGACGTCGTCGACAAACTCACGACGGGGTTCTCCGGGGCCAGGGCGCACCTCGAGGAGCAGTGGAGCCGAGGCGAGGAGGTCTCGACGGAGGACCTGCGAATCGCGCTCAAGCGGTACCGGGAATTCTTCGAACGCCTGCTCGCGGTGTAGTGCTGGGCCGATGGGGCGCGTGAGGCCACGCGTAATTGGGTTGTGACCTGCTCGAGTTCTGGCTATATACCCCTGAGCAGATAGGCTAGGCGTAATGGTCCCCCTCTGGTTCACGCTGTCTGCACTCTGCTTCGTGGGTGCGGCCGTGTTGCTCTACGTCGACATCGATCGTCGGCGCGGTCTGGGGCGTCGCCGTAAGTCGTGGGCCAAGTCGCACGGCTTCGACTACGAGCACGAGTCGGGCGACCTCATCCAGCGGTGGAAGCGCGGCGTCATGTCGACCGTCGGCGACATCAGCGCCAAGAACGTGGTGCTCGGTCAGATCCGCGGCGAGGCGGTGTTCATCTTCGACCTCGAGGACGTCGCGACGGTGATCGCCCTGCACCGCAAGGTCGGCACCAACGTCGTGGTCGACCTGCGGCTCAAGGGCATCAAAGAGCCGCGCGAGAACGACATCTGGCTGCTCGGCGCGATCGGCCCGCGGATGGTGTACTCCACCAACCTCGACGCCGCCCGGCGTGCCTGCGATCGGCGGATGGTGACGTTCGCCCACACCGCGCCCGACTGCGCCGAGATCATGTGGAACGAACAGCACTGGACGCTGGTCAGCATGCCGGTCACCAGCACACGCGCGCAGTGGGACGAAGGCCTGCGCACCGTGCGCCAGTTCAACGATCTGTTGCGGGTGTCTGCCGCCGATTCCGCAGCCCGGCGTCGGTGCCGCGGCGGGCCAACCCGCCCGCCGGGCCGCCTCACCTGGCCGGCCGGCCACGCCGCCCCCAGCAGATGCACGCTACGCCCAGCCGCGTGCCGACGCCGACCGCTCGGACCCGGCGCTGCGCCGCCAGCCACCGCGAAACGGCCGCCAGTCACCGCACTATCAGCGGTAAGTAACCTGTCTGCATGCCGCGCCCCGTCGCTTTGATCACCGGACCGACATCCGGGCTTGGGGCGGGTTTCGCGCGGCGCTACGCCATCGACGGATATGACCTCGTACTGGTCGCCCGTGACGTCGAGCGGCTGGAGCTGCTGGCCGCCGAACTGCACGACGAGGCGGGCGCAACGGTCGAGGTGCTGCCCGCCGACCTGGCGCAGGCGGCCGACCGCACCAAGGTCGCCGACCGGCTGTCCGCCGGGGTCCGGGTGCTTGTCAACAACGCCGGCTTCGGCACCTCCGGTGAGTTCTGGACGGCGAGCCTGTCGACGCTGCAGTCACAGCTGGACGTCAACGTCACCGCGGTCATGCAGCTGACGCACGCCGCGCTGCCGCCCATGCTGGACGCGGCCGCAGGCACCGTCATCAACGTCGCCAGCGTCGCCGGGCTGCTGCCCGGGCGCGGATCGACGTACTCCGCGTCGAAGGCGTGGGTGGTGTCGTTCACCGAGGGCCTGGCGAACGGCCTTGGCGGCACCGGCGTCGGCGTGCACGCGTTGTGTCCCGGCTTCGTGCACACCGAGTTCCACGAGCGCGCGGGCATCGAGATGGACGGCACGCCGTCGTTCCTGTGGCTCGAGGTCGAAGACGTCGTGCGGGACTGTCTTGCCGATGCCGCCAAGGGCAACGTCGTCATCGTGCCGGGCGTGCAGTACAAGGCGCTCACCACCGCCGGGCGGCTGGTGCCGCGAAACCTGGTGCGGCGCATCAACAAGTCGGTGGCCAAGGGCCGTGGCCGTACCTGAGCCCTGGTGCGCGCGCTAGTCGCCTTGCTGTCGGCGGTCGTGTTCTTGATGACGTCGGCATGCTCGGGCGACGACGGCAGCGCGCACCCGTACGGCGTGCAGGCGGCCGCGGTCGGCGAATCGCTCGCCGTGCTCGGCTGGAACATGTCGCTGTCCAACCTCCGGTTCGACGGCGACTACGTCCTGTTCGACATCGACGCATCGCCGACCAGGCCGACGCGCCGCACGCCAAACCCGAGGACATCCGGTTCGGTCTGTACGGCGCACTGGCGCATCCGTTGGAGGCCAACGCGATCGGTGGCTGCCGCGACGTCACCAACCTGGCGGTTCAGCCCGCGGCCGCCCCGACGCCCGACCGGCTTTCCGGCACGGTGTGCATCGGCCCGATGCGCGACCAGTCCCAGGTGCGCGGCGCGTACGTGTACTCGCCGAAGGACCGGATGGCCGGCACCACGGTCTCCTACGGCGCCGCCTACCCGGTCGGGCTACCGCAGACCAATCAGAACGACACCGGCCTCGCGATCAGCACGACGAGCGTCGACGCATTCCGTGCCGACGGCGCCCAGCTCGACCCGAGCGCTCTTGGCGACCCGACCGCGTTCAACGGCAAGGGCTACATGCTGCTCGGTCTCGAAATCACCGGTCTGGCAGCGCGATACCGCGATGACTCGGCCACGCGTGGCGGCCCAATGATGGTGCTGGTCGCGCCGACGCTGCCCGCCCCCGGCCTGTCCCATGCGTGCGACATCTACGGGGCGTCGCTGCTGGTGTTGCCCGACGCGTCGCTGGACGCCGTCCAGGTGAGGGCGTCGTTGTGCACGCAGGGCGAGATGGAAGCCGCGCTGCTCTACGCGTCGGTGTCGCTGGTCGGCACGCACGCCGGGTTGTGGACCACGAAATGACCGGCCCGCTCGGCCCTACCGAATGGGGTGAGACCACCGGTGTCGGCCCCTGGCAGGGCCCATTGCCCGACGATCCCCGCTACGACCCCGCGCTGCTGCGCGACGGCGACACCCGAAACGTCGTCGACGCCTACCGGTACTGGACCCGCGAGGCGATCGTCGCCGACATCGACAGCCGCCGCCACGGACTGCACGTGGCGATCGAGAACTTCGGCAACGACGCCAACATCGGCGCGGTGGTGCGGACCGCCAACGCGTTCGCCGTCGACACCGTGCACATCGTCGGGCGGCGGCGCTGGAATCGCCGCGGCGCCATGGTGACCGACCGCTACCAACGGCTGTGCCACCACGACACGACCGCCGACCTGCTGGCATTCGCCACCGACGCCGGCCTGACCGTCGTCGCGGTGGACAACGTGCCGGGGGCGCAACGGATCGAGGAGACCGCGTTGCCCAGAGACTGTCTGCTGATCTTCGGCCAGGAGGGGCCGGGAATCACCCCAGATGCCAAGGCAGGCGCGGAATTAACCCTGTCGATCGCCCAGTTCGGATCCACACGCAGCGTCAACGCCGCCGTTGCCGCGGGCATCGCGATGCACACGTGGATCGTCCAGCACGGCGACCTCGGCATCGCGTGGTAGGCGAGCACGCAGCAGTATCCACACCGCCACCGCCGAGATCAGCATCAGTGCAGAGCCGACACCCGACGCGATGGCCAGACCGCTGGTGAACGCCTCCTTGGCGGCATCCAGCAGAGCTTCGCCTTGGTCAGCCGGCAGCGTGGTGGCCGCGTTCGTGGCAGCCGCGAGTGAGTCGTGGGCATGCGATGCGACCGCCGGGGGGATGCCCGGTGGGACGGCGAAGCCGCGATAGACACCGGTGACGATCGAGCCCAGTGTCGCGATGCCGAGTGCCATGCCGAGCTCATATGCGGTCTCGGAGACGGCGGCCGCCGCGCCCGCGCGCTCTTTCGGAACGCTGCCCAGGATGACATCGCTGGCCACTGTGAACGCCAGGCCAAGGCCGACGCCGACCAGAAACAGCGCGATACCCAGCGGCAGGTACGGCGTCGACGGCGTAAGGAGAGTCAGCGACGCCATCGACACGCCGACGAGCGCGAGGCCCGTCGTCAGCACGGCCCGCGACGACCAATAGCGCACGGCAACGCCTGCGAGCACACCGAACACCGTCGCCGTCACGGCGGCAGGCAGTTCGGCGAGCCCGGCCTGCAGCGGCCCGTATCCGTGCACCAGCTGGAAATACTGCGACAGGAAAAACACCAGACCGGACAGGCCGAGCACCGAAAGCAGGTTCGCCGCGATGACGCCGGAGAACGCGCGATTGCCGAACAACCTGACATCGATGAGCGGCGTGGGCAGCCGCAGTTGGCGCCGGACGAACAGAATCAGCGCGGCAGCGCCGACCGTGCCTGCGGCGAACACGTCGAACCGCAGACCCAGCGCCGCACCTTCCTTGATCGCGTAGACGACGCCGAGCATTCCGAGCATCGACAGTCCGACGCTGGGCAGGTCCCACGGCCCCGGCTCGGGGTTGCGGTGTTCGGGCAGAAGGACGATTCCCCCGACCAGCAGCACCACCATCACGGGCACGTTGATCAGGAATACCGAACCCCACCAAAAGTGTTCGAGCAGGATTCCGCCGAGAATCGGCCCGAACGCGGCACCCGCCGAGAACGCAGCGGCCCAAATACCAACGGCGACACTGCGTTCCCTCGGATCCGGGAAGAGGCCGCGGATCAGCGCGAGCGTGGCCGGCGTCAGTGTCGCACCCGCCACGCCGAGCAGCGCACGCGTCACGATCAGCATCTCGGGGCTCGACGAGTAGGCCGTGATGACCGAGACCACTGCGAAAGCCGTTGCACCGCAGAGCAAGAGCTTCTTGTGGCCGATCCGGTCACCGAGGCTGCCCATGCTGATCAACAGGCCGGCAAGGACGAACGAGTAGATGTCGCCGATCCACAGGATCGCCGTATTGCTGGCACCGAGGTCCTGCCCGATGAACGGGGTGGCCAGGGCCAGTACGGTGCCGTCGATACCGATCAACAGGACGGCAAGGGTAAGAACGCCGAGGGCGAACCAGCGGCGGGTCATGGGGTGCTTACTCCGTGTAGTAGTAGTTCGGTGATCATGTGGTCGAAGTCTCGACCGGCGACGCGTCCGACCTGAATGGACCAGCCTGCGCCCGCGACGAGGCTGTACAGCGCTTCGGTGAGCCAGGCCGCGGTGAGGTCGGGCCGGAACTCACCTGCGCGTTGTCCACGCCTGAACAGCCCGGTGATCGCCGCATCGATGTCCGCCCAACCGTGCATCGACTGGTCAATGTCGATCTCCTGGCTCTGGCTGTACAGCAGTGCGAGGTAGGGGGATACCCGCTGGAACGCCATGATCAGGCGGCGCAGCCCGGCGGTGGCCGAATCTTCTTCCAGACGGGCGGTTTTCAGTGCCGTGCGCATCTCCGCGACCGCGAGCTCGTCCAGTGCCTTCATCAAGGCGGGCTTGCCGGCGAAGTGGCGATGCAGGGTGGCCCGGCTCACCCCGACCGCGGCCGCGATCTCGTCGGAAGTCGCATTGGGTCTGCGGCCCAGGAAGTCTGCTGCAGCGCGCAGTAACCCGTCCCGATCCAGAGGCATGAGACTACTATAGCTCAAATGAGACAAAAATGTCTCATCGCGTTGTCCGACCCGACACCATTCCCGGCGCCGATTAGGGCAGGATCATGGCCATGGATCAGGTATGGGCCAATCGGGCGGCGAGCGCCGAAGCCGCCGTCGCAAAGCGCCATCTGAAACGGCTCTGGGCGCTGCCGGGCACCCAGCTCGGAATGGTCGGATTTCCCCCGACGCGCAAGGACCTCCTCTTCGGCACCTGGCACTACTGGTGGCAGGCGCATCTGCTGGACAACCTCGTCGACGCGCAGCTGCGCGACCCGCAACCCGACCGCGAGACGAAGATCAAGCGGCAGATCCGGTCACATCGACTGCGTAACAACGGGTCCTGGATCAACAACTACTACGACGACATGGCCTGGCTGGCGCTGGCCCTCGAGCGGACGGGCAGGCTCGTCGGCGTCGAGAAGCCAGGCGCACTGAAGAAGCTCTGCGACCAGTTCGTCAACGCGTGGGTGCCCGAGGACGGCGGCGGCATCCCGTGGCGCAAGCAGGACCAGCTCTTCAACGCCCCGGCCAACGGGCCCGCGGGCATCTTCCTGGCCCGCTATGACGACCGGCTGCGCCGTGCCCAGCAGATGGCGGACTGGATCGATGAGACCCTGATCGACCCGGAGACACATCTGGTGTTCGACGGCATCAAGGCCGGGTCGATGGTGCGCGCGCAGTACACCTACTGCCAAGGCGTTGTGCTCGGGTTGGAGACCGAGCTCGCCGCGCGGACCGAGGACGCCGACCACGCGCAGCGGGTGCACCGGCTGGTCGCCGCGATCGACAAGGAGATGGCCCCCGACGGGGTGATCAAGGGTGCGGGCGGTGGCGACGGCGGACTGTTCAACGGGATCACGGCCCGTTATCTGGCGTTGGTCGTCACCACACTGCCCAACAATTCACCGGAGGACACAGCCGCCATAGCCACCGCGCAAAATATCGTGATCAAGTCAGCGCAGTCGGCATGGGACTACCGGCAGACGCTTGACGGCCTGCCGCTGTTCGGATCGTTCTGGGACCGCAACGCCGAGCTGCCGGTGGCGGGCGGGCAGGACGCCCAGTTCGTCGAGGGCACCGTCAACTCGTCCTCGATCCCCGAGCGCGACCTGTCGGTGCAGCTGTCGGGCTGGATGCTGATGGAGGCGGCCCACGCGATATCTGAGGAGGACACACCGGAATGACCGAACCTGGCGGCTGGACACCGGACAAAGAGACCGTCGAGCGCGCCAACGTCACCCGCTTCATGGCATGGCTGGCCGAGACCGGTCGCGGCGAGTTCGGCGACTACCACCAGCTGTTGGCGAAGTCGTTGGACGACATCGCATGGTTCTGGGACGCGGTGTGGCACTTCTTCGACATCCGGGCGACGACGCCCGCCGACACCGTGCTCGCCGGTCGGGAAATGCCTGGGGCGGAGTGGTTTCCCGGCGCGACGCTGAACTACGCGATCGAGGCGTTCCGGCACGAGAGCGACAAGTACCCGGCGCTGGTGGCCGTGGGCGAGGACGGTTCGACGGAGTGGTCGTGGGCGCGGTTGCGGCAGGAGACCGCGGCGTTCGCGAACTACCTGCGCAGGCTCGGCGTCAAGCCGGGGGACCGAGTCGTCGGATACCTGCCGAACATCGGTGAGGCGGTCGCGGCGTTCCTCGGGGCGGCCAGCGTGGGTGCGACGTGGGCGGTGTGCAACCAGGACCTCGCCGTCGACGGCGTGGTCGCCCGGCTCGGTCAGCTCGAACCGACGGTGCTGGTGGCCAGCGACGGTTCGGTCTACGCAGGCAAGCGTCATGACCGCAGCAAGGAGCTCGCCGAAATCCGGTCCAAGCTGCCGACATTGAAGGCGACCGTGCTGGTGCCCCGCCTCGGTAGTGAGCCACCAGACGACGTCACGCCGTGGTCGGAAGTCCTCGATCTCGACGCGCCGCTGGAGATCACCCCGGTGCCGTTCGGCCATCCGCTGTGGGTGCTGTTCTCCTCCGGCACCACCGGCACGCCGAAGGGCATCGTGCACGGTCACGGCGGCGTGCTGCTCGAACACCTGAAGTACCTGAGCCTGCACGCCGACCTCAAACCCGGCGAGCGGTTCTGCTGGTACTCGACCACCAGCTGGATGATGTGGAACCTGCTGGTCTCCGGTCTGCTGGTCGGCGCGACGGCGGTGCTCTACGACGGCAGCCCGACCTATCCGCGGACCGACAGCATGTGGAAGGTCGTCGCCGACCACGACGTCGCCCTGTTCGGTGCGGGCGCAGGCTATTTCCTTGGCTGCGCCAAGGAAGAGCTGCCACCCGGGAAAGGAGTATCGGCTCGACGCGCTGCGCGGGGTCGGCTCCACGGGATCGCCGCTACCGGCATCGGGATTCCGCTGGATCCAGGAGGGCGTCGGTCGCCCGGTGCCCGTCATGTCGATGAGCGGTGGAACCGATGTGGTGACCGCGTTCATCGGCGGGTGTCCGACCGTCCCGATCGTGGCGGGCGAGCTGAACGTCATCTGCCTCGGCGCCGACGTCCAGGCATGGACGGACGCGAACACCCCGGTGGTGGGTGAGGCAGGCGAGCTGGTGATCACCCAGCCGATGCCGTCGATGCCGGTGTTCTTCTGGAACGACGCCGACGGCAGCCGCTACCGCAAGGCCTATTTCGACAAGTATCCCGGCGTCTGGTGTCACGGCGACTGGATCACCATCACCGACCGCGATTCGGTTGTGGTGCACGGCCGTTCGGATGCCACCCTGAACCGTCAGGGTGTCCGGATGGGGAGCGCCGAGATCTACAACGCGGTGGAATCGCTCGCCGAGATCCAGGACTGCCTGGTGATCGGTGTCGAACAGGACGACGGCGGCTATTGGATGCCGTTGTTCGTGCACCTCGCCGGTGACGCCGAGCTGGACGACGAGTTGCGCAAAAAGATCACCGTCGCCATCCGCAACGGCGCATCACCGCGCCACGTCCCCGACGACATCCTGGGCGTGCCCGGCATTCCCCGTACCATGACCGGTAAACGGCTGGAGATTCCGATCAAGCGAATCCTGTTGGGCGCCAAGCCCGCCGACGTGGTTTCCGCAAGCGCCGTCGACAAGCCCGACCTGCTCGCCGTCTTCGCGGAGCATGCCCGGGCGTGAGCGTCGACGCGGGAGACTCTGGCGCTAGCGGCTTCCCGCGCATCGTTCGCATGCTGCCCACCCGCTTCAGCCGCGACCCGAAGGCGAAGAGCACAACCGAGAACAGCGCCGCGGGGCTGCTTCTGCTGGCCACTGTGGTCGCGATCCTGTGGGCGAATTCGCCGTGGTCGCAGACCTATTGGACGCTGCTGGACACGCACGTCGGGTTCAGCTTCGGCGACATGCACTTCGAGATGACGGTCAAGCACCTGATCAACGACGGGTTGATGACGTTCTTCTTCTTCGTCGTCGGCCTCGAGGTGATGGCGGAGTTCACGATCGGTCAGCTGACCGACCGCGCCAGGGCGGCTGTCCCGGTGCTCGCGGCCGTCGCGGGCCTCGCCGTGCCCGCGCTGATCTTTCTGCTGATCAATTCGTCGGGAGACAATGCGAGCGCGTGGGGCGTGGTGATCTCCACCGACACCGCCTTCCTGATCGGCGCGCTGGCCATCATCAACCCGAAATTCCCTGCGCGGCTGCGGCTTTTCCTGCTCACGCTGGCGGTGGTCGACGACATCGGTGCGCTGACGGTGATCGCGCTGTTCTATTCCGATGAGATCCGGATCGGGCCGCTGTTGGTTGCGGTGCTGCTGATCGTTGCGATCGCACTGGTGCGTTACCTGCCCGCCGGCCGCGTCCCCGCCTACGCCGTGATCGGGCTCGCGCTGTGGGTGGCGTTGTACGCAGGCGGTGTCCACCCGACGCTGGCCGGCGTGGCGATCGCACTGCTGATCCCGGTGTTCACGCCGGAGCGCTTGCAGGTCGAGGGCACCGTCGACCTGATTCGTGCCTTCCGTCAATCGCCGAACTCCGAGTACGCCCGCGCAGCGAGCCGCGGCCTGCGGGACTCGATTTCGATCAACGAGCGGTTGCAGACCCAGTTCGGCCCCTTTGTGTCGTTCCTCGTCCTACCCCTGTTCGCGTTGGTCAACGCCGGCGTCCGGCTGACCGCGGAGACGATGTCGGCGGCGATGCGGTCACCGCTGACGTGGGGCATCGTCGCCGGCCTCGTGCTCGGCAAGCTCATCGGCATCACCGGTGCGACGTGGCTGGTTGCGCGGCTGCGCTGGGGCCAACTCGCGCCTGGCCTGACGCTGCGCCGGATCGCGGGCGGGGCGGCGCTGTCCGGAATCGGTTTCACCATCTCACTTTTCATCATCGACATCGCGATCGATGATCCGCTGCGGCAGGACCAGGCCAGGGTCGGCGTGCTGCTCGCGTCGCTGCTTGCCTTCCTGCTCGGCTGGGCCATCTTCCGGATCACCGATTGGATCAGCCCGCCCGAGGCAGTGGGCATGAAGCTGGTTCGGCCCGTCGATCCCGAGCGGGACCATATCCGCGGTAAGCCCGACGCGCCGCTTACCCTTGTCGAGTACGGCGATTTCGAGTGCCCGTTCTGCAGCCGTGCCACCGGATCGATCGACCAGGTGCGCGAACACTTCGGCGACGAACTGTGCTACGTATGGCGACACCTACCGCTGGAACGCGTGCACCCGCGCGCATTCGACGCCGCAAGGGCCAGTGAGGCGGCGGCGCTGCAGGGCAAGTTCTGGGAGATGTCACGCACGCTGTTCGCGCACCCCGACGATCTCGAGTGGTCGGACATGTACCGCTACGCCGTCGCCGCGGGCTGCGACATCGAACGCTTCGACTCCGACGTGCGCGTCCATGCGTCGAAGGTGCTGCACCGCGTGCAGGACGACGCGCAGGACGCCGAGGTGATGGACCTCAACTCGACGCCCACCTTCTTCGTCAACGGCAAGCGGCACAAGGGCCCGTGGGACGCCGCCAGCCTGATTCGTGCCCTGAGCCGAGAGCCGGTCCGCCGGATGACTAACTCCACAGTGTCACATGCACTTTGGGGCGGAACCGGGTCACGCCGACCCCGGTGCCGCGCAACATCGCCTGGGTGCAGCGCGGTGTGGTGATGAAGCGGACCAGCTCCGAGACGGCGGGCTGGCGGGCCGGCGGCGCCAGCGTCGTCGCACACCACTCGCCCGGCGCCTGCAGCCCGCTGCCCCTTGACGTGCACCACGCGTCCGGCCGACAGGTCCTTGCCGACCGCGAAGCCGATCGCGAGCGTGACACCGCCGACGCGCTGCACTTCCTCGAGCGCGGCGGCATCGCTCTGGAAGATCCGCTGTTGAGACTCCGGAATCGCCAGATTCCGCAGTATGGCGGCGATCTCACCGTCGGCGTTGCCCGCCGACGGGCCCAGCATCCATTGCTGTTCGCTCAGCAGCGCGGTGGTCGGCGGGTGCGTCGCGAGCGGGCTGTCGGGCGCGGCGACGGTGAGGATCTGGTACTTCAGGAAGGGCCGCACGACGATCGACCCGTTGGACGAGCCGTCGTCGGCACTGGGGCCGAGTGCGATGTCGACGGCGCGCGAACTGATCAGCTCGCGGAATCGGCTCGTGGGGTGGACGGACAGTTCCACGGAAAGATCGTTGGCCCGCGAGGAGAACAGCTCGATCAGCCCCGGCGCGGCGTGCTCCGCGAACGCGCTGGAGGCCGCGATGCGCAACAGCCGCCTGCCGTGCGCCGCCTCGGTCACCTCGATCGCCGTCTGCTTCTGCAGGCCCAGGATTTCCACCGCCCTGCTCGCGAGCCGCAAGCCGCCGGGCGTGAACGCGAGGCCGGCGGCGGTCTTGGTGAACAACGGGTCGTCGAGTTCCTTGCGCAGCTGCGCAACGTGCATCGAGATGCCCGCGTCCGACATGCCGAGTTCCGCCGCCGCCGCGCGCACAGAGCCCAGCCGCACCACGGCCGAAAAGGCCCGAAGCTGAGCCGGTGTCACGAATTGAGCCTACGTTGGGTTGCGTGCGTGAGGTGCTGACCGAGCTGCTGGCTATCTGGGAAGCGGGTGAAACCGCAGGTGTCGGCACGGTCGTGCGCACCTTCCAGTCGGCCCCGCGCCCGGCGGGAGCGTCGATGGTGGTGGCCCCCGACGGCCAGGTGAGCGGGTCGGTGTCGGGCGGCTGCGTCGAGGGTGCGGTATACGAGCTCGCCAATGACGTTGTGCGCGACGGAGAGCCTCGGCTGCAGCGCTACGGCATCAGCGACGACGATGCCTTCTCCGTCGGGCTCACCTGCGGTGGCATCCTCGACGTCTTCGTCGAACCGATATCGCGCGCTACGTTTCCCGAGCTGGGCGCCGTCGCCGAAGACATCGCCGCGCATCGGCCGGTCGCGGTTGCCACGGTGATCTCTCACGTCGATCCCGAGTGGGTGGGACGCAGGCTGGTGGTCGGACCGGACGCGACCCACGGGTCGCTGGGCTCGACGCGGGCCGACGCCGCGGTCGCCGACGACACCGCCGGCCTGCTGGCCGCGGGTCGTAGCGAGGTGCTCACCTACGGACCCGACGGTCAGCGCCGCGGCGCGGGCATGGAGGTGTTCGTGGCCAGTTACGCGCCGCGGCCGCGGATGCTGGTGTTCGGTGCCATCGATTTCGCCGCCGCCATCGCCCGGCAGGGGTCGCTGCTCGGCTACCGGGTCACCGTGTGCGACGCGCGGCCGGTGTTCGCGACGCGGGCGCGGTTCCCGACCGCCGACGAGGTCGTCGTCGAATGGCCCAACCGATACCTGACGGCGCAGCAGGACGCGGGCGAGATCGATGCCCGCACCGTCATCTGCTTGCTCACCCACGACCCGAAGTTCGACGTTCCGCTGCTGGAGGTCGCACTGCGGCTGCCCGAAATCGGGTACGTGGGCGCGATGGGGTCGCGCCGCACACACGACGACCGGATGGCGCGGCTGCGCGACGCCGGGCTGACCGAAACCGAGCTCGCCCGGCTGCACAGCCCGATCGGGCTCGACCTGGGCGCCCGGACCCCGGAGGAAACCGCGGTGTCGATCGCCGCCGAGATCATCGCCCGTCGGTGGGGCGGCGGTGGGCGTCCGCTCCATGAAACCGACGGCCGGATTCACCACGAAACCAGCGAGTTAAGCGATCACTTAACTCAACATTGACGGGCCTGCGGGATCGGCCGACACTGGGCGAACAGCCCATCTAAGTGAGGTCGGTCACATGCAGGTACCTGGACCTTTCGAGTACGAGCGCGCGACGAGCGTGGACCATGCGGTCGGTCTGCTGGACCGGCTCGGCGACGGCGCGCTGATCGTGGCGGGCGGGCACAGCCTGCTGCCGATGATGAAGCTGCGCATCGCCAACCCGGAGTACCTCGTGGACATCAACGACCTCGCCGCCGAGTTGGGTTACATCATCGTGGAGCCCACCCTGGTCCGGATCGGCGCGATGGCGCGGCACCGCCAGGTGCTCGAAAGCGATGAGCTGGCCGCGGTGTGCCCGATCTTCCGGGACGCCGAGCGGGTGATCGCCGACCCCGTCGTCCGTAACCGCGGCACGATCGGCGGCTCGCTGTGCCAGGCCGACCCCGCCGAGGATCTGACCACGGTGAACACCGTGCTGAACGCCGTCTGCCTGGTGCGAGGACCGTCCGGTGAACGCGAGGTCCCCATCGACGACTTCCTGGAGGGCCCGTACGAGACGTCGCTGGCGTTCAACGAGATGCTCGTCGAGATTCGCATCCCGCTGCGGCACCGGTCGTCGAGCGCCTACGCGAAGGTCGAACGCCGAGTCGGCGATTGGGCGGTGGCCGCGGCGGGCGCGGCGGTCACGCTCGACGACAACGGGACGATCGCGGCCGCGCGCGTCGGCCTCACCGCCGTCAACGCCGACGCAGGCGAACTCGCCGCGGTATCCGAGGTGCTGGTCGGCCAGGCGCCGACCGAGGAGGTCTTCGCCGAGGCGGGCCGCAGAGCCGCCGCCGCCTGTGAACCCGCGACGGATATGCGCGGCAGCGCCGAGTACAAGCGGCATCTCGCAGGCGAGTTGACCGTCCGAACGCTGCGCACCGCGGTCGAGAGGAGCAGCTGACCATGCAGGTGACGATGACAGTCAACGGCGACCAGGTGACCGCCGAGGTCGAGCCGCGGATGCTGCTCGTGCACTTCCTGCGGGATCAGCTGCAGCTCACCGGAACCCACTGGGGTTGTGACACCAGCAACTGCGGCACCTGTGTCGTCGACATCGACGGTGAACCGGTGAAGTCGTGCACGATTCTCGCGGCGATGGCGTCGGGCCACGCCGTCCGCACCGTCGAGGGCATGGAGACCGACGGCAAGCTCGACCCCGTGCAGGAGGGGTTCATGCAGTGCCACGGACTGCAGTGCGGATTCTGCACTCCCGGCATGATGATCACCGCCCGCGCGCTGCTCGACCGCAACCCCGACCCCAGTGAGGACGAAATCCGCGAGGCGCATCTCCGGCCAGATCTGCCGGTGCACCGGATACACCACGATCGTGCGGTCGGTGCAGTGGGCGGCCAAGCATGCCAATGGCCGCGTCGTGGAACCGGGGCCCGATGACGACGACTTCGCCCCCGAGGCGCAGACCGACGACACCATGGGGCCCGAAGCGGGCGATCACATTCTCGAGACAGGTAGCGCGTCATGACGACAGTGGAGGTACGGCCGGACGATCTGGCCGACAACGACCAGAAGCCGTGCGGCCACGGCCGGATGCTGCGCAAGGAGGACCCGCGGTTCATCAGGGGACGCGGCAACTACGTCGACGACGTCAACCTGCCCGGCATGCTGCACCTGGCGATCCTGCGGTCGCCCTACGCCCACGCCCGGATCAGCAGCATCGATGTCACTGCGGCCCAGGCACATCCGAAGGTCAAGGCCGTCGTCACCGGTGCCGACCTCGCCGAGAAGGGCCTGGCGTGGATGCCGACGCTGTCCAACGACGTGCAGGCGGTCCTCGCCACCGACAAGGTGCGCTTCCAGGGCCAGGAGGTGGCCTTCGTCGTCGCGGAGGATCGCTACTCCGCGCGTGACGCGCTCGAGCTCATCGATGTCGAGTACGACGCGCTTGCGCCCGTGATCGACGCGCGCAAGGCACTCGACCCCGACGCCGAGGTGATCCGCACCGACCTCGACGGCAAGACCGACAACCACTGCTTCGACTGGGAGACCGGCGATGCCGCGGCGACCGACGCCGCGTTCGCCAAGGCCGACGTCGTCGTCAAGCAGGAGATCGTCTATCCGCGTGTGCACCCGGCGCCGATGGAAACCTGTGGCGCCGTAGCCGATCTCGACCCTGTCACCGGCAAGCTGACGCTGTGGTCGACGACGCAGGCGCCGCACGCGCATCGCACGCTGTACGCATTGGTGGCGGGCCTGCCCGAGCACAAGATCCGGGTCATCTCACCGGATCTCGGCGGCGGGTTCGGCAACAAGGTGCCGATCTATCCGGGATACGTATGCGCGATCGTCGGCTCGCTGCTGTTGGGTAAGCCGGTCAAATGGATGGAGGACCGCAGCGAGAACCTCACCAGCACGGGCTTCGCCCGCGACTACATCATGGTGGGTGAGATAGCGGCCACCAACGACGGCAAGATCCTGGCGATCCGGTCCAACGTGCTCGCCGACCACGGCGCCTTCAACGGCACCGCCGCCCCGGTGAAGTACCCGGCCGGCTTCTTCGGTGTCTTCACGGGCAGCTACGACATCGAGGCCGCGTACTGCCACATGACCGCGGTGTACACCAACAAGGCACCGGGTGGCGTCGCGTACGCCTGCTCGTTCCGCATCACCGAGGCCGTGTATTTCGTTGAGCGCCTTGTGGACTGCCTGGCGTTCGACCTCAAGATGGATCCGGCCGCGCTGCGGCTGCAGAACCTGTTGAAACCCGACCAGTTCCCGTACACGTCCAAGACGGGCTGGGTGTACGACTCGGGCGACTACGAGACCACCATGCGGCTGGCCATGGAGATGGTCGGCTACGACGCGCTGCGCGCAGAGCAGAAGGAGAAGCGCGAGCGCGGCGAGCTGATGGGCATCGGGATGTCGTTCTTCACCGAGGCGGTGGGCGCGGGGCCGCGCAAGGATATGGACATCCTCGGGCTCGGCATGGCCGACGGCTGTGAGCTGCGGGTCCACCCGACCGGGAAAGCCGTTGTGCGGCTGTCGGTTCAGACTCAGGGGCAGGGTCACGAGACGACATTCGCCCAGATCGTGGCCGAGGAGCTGGGCATACCGCCCGACGATATCGACGTCGTACACGGCGATACCGACCAGACGCCGTTCGGCCTCGGCACCTACGGCAGCCGCTCGACGCCGGTGTCGGGGGCCGCCGCCGCCCTGGTCGCACGCAAGGTCAGGGACAAGGCCAAGATCATCGCCTCGGGCATGCTCGAGGCATCCATCGCCGACCTGGAGTGGGCGAAGGGGTCGTTCCACGTCAAGGGCGATCCGTCGGCGTCGGTGACGATCCAGGACATCGCGATGCGCGCACACGGTGCGGGTGATCTGCCCGAGGGCCTGGAGGGCGGCCTTGATGCCCAGATCTGTTACAACCCGGAGAATCTCACCTATCCCTACGGCGCGTACTTCTGCGTCGTCGACATCGACCCGGGCACGGCCGTGGTCAAGGTGCGCCGCTTCCTGGCCGTCGACGACTGCGGCACCAGGATCAACCCGATGATCATCGAGGGACAGGTGCACGGCGGCCTGGTCGACGGGATCGGCATGGCGCTGATGGAGATCATCGCCTTCGACGAGGATGGCAACTGCCTTGGCGGCTCGCTGATGGACTACCTGATTCCCACCGCCATGGAGGTGCCGCACTTCGAGACGGGTTACACCGTCACCCCGTCGCCGCACCACCCGATCGGAGCCAAGGGCATCGGGGAGTCCGCCACGGTCGGATCCCCGCCCGCCGTGGTCAATGCGGTCGTCGACGCGCTGGCGCCGTTCGGGGTTCGGCACGCCGACATGCCGCTCACGCCGTCGCGGGTGTGGGAGGCCATGCAGGGCCGGCCAACGCCGCCGATCTAGAGGACGTCATGCGGACAGCGATGAGGATGGACGAACGGGCCCAGCAGCTGCGGCGGGCCAGGACGCCGTTCGTCCACGCCACCGTGGTGCGCGCGGCGCCGCCGACGTCGGCGCATGCCGGCGACGAGGCGATCCTGTTGTCCGACGGCACGATCGAGGGTTTCGTTGGCGGGCACTGCGCACAGAACTCGGTTCGCAAGGCCGCGATGGGGGCGCTGCAGACGAACGAAAGCGTGCTGCTGCGGGTGCTGCCCGACGGCGATGTGCACTTCCCCGACGCGCCGGGCGCATGCGTCGTCGTCAACCCGTGCCTGTCCGGCGGCGCGCTGGAGATCTTCCTGGTTCCGGAGGTGCCCGCGCCGCTGGTCCGGGTTTTCGGTGCGACGCCGATCGCCGACTCGTTGGTGGAGCTTTGCGTGGCGATGGGATACGACGCCCGCGGCGGCGGCGACGTCGACGACCTGGCGGGCGCGACCGCGGTGGTGATCGCGAGCCTCGGTGGGCCCGAGGCGGAGACGATCCGCGCGGCGCTGGACGCGGGGGTCGGCTACATCGGGCTGGTCGCCAGCCGTGTTCGCGGCGGGTCGATTCTGAGCGCTCTGGACCTGACCGATACCGAGCGCAGCAGGGTGCACACACCGGTCGGCCTGCCGATCGGAGCGAAGACACCCGCCGAGATCGCGGTGTCCATCGTGGCCGAGGTGATCAGGTCGATCCGGGTCGACGGGCTGAAAGCC
Organism: uncultured Actinomycetota bacterium; assembly: GCA_963716505.1. Classification (GTDB taxonomy): domain Bacteria; phylum Actinomycetota; class Actinomycetes; order Mycobacteriales; family Mycobacteriaceae; genus Mycobacterium. Next base: position 320,169 of record CAVQTL010000006.1, on the reverse strand, counting down.
CACCCGTGAACACGTTCGCCGACGTCGACGAGGTGATCCGAAGCTTCGACGCGCAGGACTACCTGCTCGACCTCGGCACCGCATCGGCGATCTACCTGGCCGTCACGCTCGGTCGTCCGCTGCTGCTGGAGGGCGAGCCGGGGGTGGGCAAGACGACCGCGGCGAAAACCCTTGCCGCCGTGACGGGCACACCGCTGGTTCGCCTTCAGTGCTACGAGGGTCTGACCGCGGCGGAAGCCCTCTACGACTGGAACTACCAACGCCAGCTGTTGAGCATCCGGCTCGCCGAGACTCAGGAGCGCGGGCATCGAGGAATCCGACCTGTACACCGAGGAGTACCTCGTCGACCGCCCCATCCTGCAGTGCGTCCGCTACCGCGGGCCCGGCGCCCCGGTCCTGCTGATCGACGAGATCGACCGTGCCGACGACGAATTCGAGGCGCTGCTGCTGGAGTTCCTCGGCGAGGCGGCGGTGACCGTGCCGGAACTGGGCACCTTCGTCGCGGAACGGCCACCGGTGGTGGTGCTTACCAGCAACCGCAGCCGTGACCTGCACGACGCCCTGCGACGCCGTTGCCTGTACCACTGGATCGACTACCCGGATCCGTCGCGGGCGGTGGCGATCGTGCGGCGCACGGTGCCGGGTGCGAGCACCGCGCTGATCGAGCACGCCGCCCAGTTCATCAGCTACACAAGAGGTCTCGATCTCGACAAACCACCGGGCGTCGCCGAAACCATCGACTGGGTCTCCGCGCTGGTGGCACTGGGGGTCGCGGACCTGGTCGATGCGGACACCGAGCGCGCCCCTGGCCGGCCTCGGCGCGCTGGCCAAGACCCCCGACGACTTCGCCTCGATCAGCGATGCGTTCGCCGAGTACAGCTCACAGTGAGAGGATCGCGATATGAAGATCGCCAACGAGTTCACCGTCAGTGCGCCGATCGAGGACGCATGGCACGTCCTCACCGATCTCGAGCAGGTCATCCCGCTGATGCCCGGTGCGCAGATGACCGGTCGTGAGGGCGATGACGTGCTGGGCAAGGTCAAGGTGAAGGTCGGCCCGGTAACAAGTGAGTTCAGCGGCAAGGTCCACTTCGTCGAGCAGGACGCAGGCGTGCACCGCGCCGTCATCGACGGAAAGGGTAAGGAGGCGCGCGGCACCGGCAACGCGGCCGCGACCGTCACCGCGCAGCTGCATGACGCAGGCGATCACACCCGGGTCACCGTCGAAACCGACCTGAAGATCGTCGGCAAACTGGCCCAGTTCGGCAGCGGCATGCTGCAACAGGTGTCCGAGAAGCTCCTCGGCCAGTTCGTCGAGTCGCTCGAGGCGAAGCTGGCGGCGGACAGTGCGCCCGCGCCGCCCGCGCACAACGGCCAGGCGCCGCCGGCCCAGCCCGCGCCGGCGCCGGAGGCCGAGCCCATCGACCTCATCCAGCTCGCCGGTGGCGGAGCGCTGAAGAAGTTCGGGCCGCCGGTCCTCGGCGCCTTCTTGATGGCGGCCGTGGTATTCACCATCGGTCGGTTGCGGCTGGCACGAAAGGCCCTGCGCGGCAGTCGATGACACACGGACCCCTGCTGCCAGGCGTCGACCTCTCCGCCTTCGCGGTGGCGCTGGTCGCCAGTCTTCGCGGCGGCGGCGTCGCGGTGTCTGCGGATGGACCCGCCACTCTCGTGGCGGCGATGCATCACCTTCCACCGCATTCGCGTACCGCGCTGTACTGGGTGGCCCGCCTGGCCCTGGTGAACCGGGCGGAGGACCTGCGCGCGTTCGACGCGGTTTTCAACGCGATCTTCGACGACGCGTTCGCGGCGCGGCGGATCCAGCCCGAGGACCGCGGGCCCCTTCCGTCCGGCGCCGCGATGCCTGGCGTCGGGCGACGCGACGGCGGCAGTGGCGAAGGCGATGGCCTGCCCTGGACGACATCGCCGACGTCGATACGCGCCGCCGAGTTCTCCGAGGACGGAATCGCGGTGCCCGATGCGCTGCCCAGTCGTCTTGTGGTGCGTGCCGACGAGTCGTTCGACCGGTTCGACGAGGACGACCTGCGCCGCATCGGCGCCTGGCTGGAACAGCTGTCCGCCCGTTGGCCGAGGCGGCGCACCATGCGCAGGGAGGTGCACCGCCGCGGCAAGCGGATCGACGTGCGGGCGTCGATGCGGTCAGCGCGCGAGACCGGCTGGGAGGTGTTGCGGCTGCAGCGCACCCGCGCGCGCTACCGGCCGCGCCGCGTCGTGCTGGTCTGCGACGTCAGCAGATCGATGCAGCCCTACGCGACCATCTATCTGCATCTCATGCGGGCAGCGGCGCTGCGCCAGAAGGGTGTTCGCCCCGAGGTCTTCGCGTTCTCGACATCGCTGACCCGGCTGACGCCCACGTTGTCGCATCGCTCGGCCGAGGTCGCGCTGGCGAGGGCCAACGCCAAGGTCGTCGACCGCTACGGCGGAACGCACCTCGGCCGCTGCGTGGGCGGGCTGTTGGCGGCGCCGCACGGCAGCGCGCTGCGAGGCGCCGTGGTGATCATCGCCTCGGACGGCTGGGACAGCGATCCACCGGACGTGTTGGAGCGTGCGCTGGCCCGTGTGCGGCGTCGGGCGGCGATGGTCGTGTGGCTCAACCCGCGGGCCGCGCAGCCGGGTTTCGAACCGCTCGCGGGTTCGATGGCCGCGGCGCTGCCGTACTGCGACCTGTTCCTGCCCGCGCACTCGATCGAGGGATTGCGTGCGCTATTCGACGCCCTGAGCTGAGCCCTTGGCCGCCTTCCTGCGCTTGTACCACTCGACGAGCATCGGCGTGATGGAGGCGACGGCGATGAGGATGAAGATCGGCTCGAGCAGCTTCTGGATGATCTCGAACTGACCCAGCCCGTATCCGAGAAGCGTCAGGCCGACGCCCCACACGACGGCGCCGATGACATTGAAGAGGGTGAAGACGCCGTAACCCATCTTGGCGGCGCCCGCGGTGATCGGCGCCAGGGTCCGCACGATCGGCACGAAGCGGGCGATCACGATCGCGAACGGTCCGCGCTGTTCGAAGAAGGCGTGCGCCTCATCCAGGTACCGCTGTTTGAGGATGCGCGCGTTGGGCTTGAACATGTGGGTGCCCACGTACCGGCCGATGAAGTAGCCGACCTGCCCGCCGAGGACGGCGGCGATCGGGATGAAGATCAGCAGCTGCCACAGCTGGAAGTTCGCCTGGCCCGCTGCCGCGGTACCCGCGGCCAGCATTCCCGCCACGAACAGCAGCGTGTCGCCGGGCAGGACCGGGAAGAGCACGCCGGACTCGATGAAGATCACCAGCAGCAAGCCGACCAGGGCCCACGCGCCGAAGTAGCCGATGAGCTTGATCGGGTCCAGGAAATCCGGCATCAACATCACCGTGGTGCTGGTCATGGCTCACAAAGATACCGGCGTACCAGGTAGGGGCTGCTCAGCGCGGTCAGCCTTGACATACTGCGGGTGGACAGCCGAACCAGCCGAGAGGACGTCCCATGCCCATCGCCACACCCGAGGTCTATGCCGAGATGCTGGCCCGCGCCAAGGAGCACTCGTATGCGTTTCCCGCGATCAACTGCACTTCCTCGGAAACCATCAACGCCGCGCTGAAGGGGTTCGCCGATGCGGGCAGCGACGGCATCATCCAGTTCTCGACCGGCGGCGCGGAGTTCGGCTCCGGGCTCGGCATCAAGGACATGGTCATCGGCGCGGTGGCGCTCGCCGAGTTCGCGCACGTCGTCGCCGAGCAGTACCCGATCACGGTCGCGCTTCACACCGACCACTGCCCGAAGGACAAGCTCGACACCTACGTGCGGCCGCTGCTGGCGATCTCGCAGAAGCGGGTGGCCGATGGCGGCAACCCGCTCATCCAGTCGCACATGTGGGACGGCTCGGCGGTACCGATCGACGAGAACCTGACGATCGCCAAGGAACTGCTCAAGGCGACGGCCGCCGCGAAGATCGTGCTGGAGATCGAGATCGGCGTCGTCGGCGGCGAAGAGGACGGCGTCGAAGCGGAGATCAACGAGAAGCTCTACACCACCGGTGAGGACTTCGAGAAGACCATCGAGGCGCTCGGAGCGGGTGAGCACGGCAGCTATCTGTTGGCCGCGACGTTCGGCAACGTGCACGGCGTGTACAAGCCAGGCAACGTCAAGCTGCGCCCCGACATCCTCCAGCAGGGCCAGAAGGTGGCCGCCGCGAAGCTCGGATTGCCCGAGGACGCAATGCCTTTCGACTTCGTCTTCCATGGCGGGTCCGGCTCGCTGAAGTCGGAGATCGAGGAGTCGCTGGGCTACGGCGTGGTCAAGATGAACGTCGACACCGACACCCAGTACGCGTTCACCCGGCCCGTCGCCGGCCACATGTTCAGCAACTACGACGGCGTGCTCAAGATCGACGGCGAGGTCGGCAACAAGAAGGTCTACGACCCGCGCAGCTATATGAAGAAGGCCGAGGCCGCCATGTCGGAGCGGGTCGTCGAGGCGTGCAACGACCTGCACAGCGCCGGACGGAGCGTCTCCGCCAGCTAGCTGCTCGGCGCCTGGCAGATCTTCCACTGGTCGTCGCGGAACTGCAGGTCGAAGCTGCGGGTGGATCGCATTTGCGGTGCATATGCCATGAACGTGGTCACGTTCGCCTCGGCGTGGTCGCCGTTGACGACGACCTGGTCGATGCTGGCAACCACCGGATACTGCTTGGCGGCGGCCACCCGGGCGTGGGTGTCGGTCCAGGCGCGGTCGTCGTAGTTGACGTAGCTGTCGCGGGTGGTGCCGCAGGTGATGCTCCGCAGCGTGGCCAGATCGCCTTTCTGCACGGCGACATCGAAGTTCTGGATCGTCGAGCGGACCATGTCCTCCTGCGACGCCCTCGAATCGGAGTCGCGGGTCAACAGCAGGGTGCCCAGTATCGCGACGGCTGCGAGCGCGGCGATCACCAGGATCAGTGCGACGACCCAGCCCCAGCTGCGACTGCGGCCCGGCGGTTTGGGTGCGTCCTCGCGCCCCGGAATCATCTGTGGCGCAACCGGCTTGTTGGACGAGAGCGGTTCGGTGGTCGGCGTCGAGATGATCTCGGTGGCCGGGTCGAGAGGGGTCTCGATCATCTTCGTCGTCGACGAGTCCATCCCCGACGGTGCGGTGAACCGGCGCTCGGCGGGCACTTCCTCCTGCGGCCTGATCCGCCTGCTGCGTGCCGGTGTCCTCCACCGCCATCACTTCGGTGGGGTGCTCCTCGACAATCGGCGCCGCTTCGGTGGGGGCGCTGTCCTCTGGTGGCGGTTCGTCCCCGGATGTCGATACGTCGTCGGCCGGATTGTCCGCTGATTCCTCAGCCGGTTCGTTCCCCTGGTCAGGCCCTGATGGGTTTGACATCCCTGCAGCAGTCCTCCCGTAACGACCAGCGTCTGTCGGCTCAGCCGACGGTCTCTGATTCGAGCTTAATTGCCCCACGGCACAATAGGGCCATGACGCGGATGGGTGACCTCCTGGGACCGGATCCAGTCCTTCTTCCCGGCGACAGTGCGGCCGAGGCGGAGCTGGAAGCCAATGAGAACCCGGCGATCGTTGCGGCGGCTCACCCCACTGCTTCGGTGGCGTGGGCGGAGCTGGCCGAGCGCGCGCTGGCCGACGAACGGGTCATCACCGCGTATGCCTACGCGCGGACCGGCTACCACCGCGGCCTCGACCAGTTGCGGCGCAACGGCTGGAAGGGGTTCGGGCCGGTCCCGTACTCGCATGTGCCCAACCGGGGCTTTCTGCGTTGCGTGGCGGTACTCGCGAAGGCGGCGGACGCGATCGGCGAGTCCGACGAGTACGCACGCTGCCTCGATCTGCTGGACGACTGCGATCCGACCGCGCGCGGCGAGCTGGGGCTCGTTTAGTTACCAGGTGGCTTCGCAGTTGCAGTCGCCTGCGGCGTCGGGCGGCTCGACCTGGACGGTTGCGTGTTCGAGTCCGCGTGCGGTGAGCACCGCCTTCGCGTCGTCGAGCACCTTCGCCGTGTCGGCGGTCGACGTCAGGTGCGCGGTGACCATGTCCTTGCCGGGCACCAGCGTCCACACATGCAGATCGTGCACCTCGGTGACACCGTCGACTGCGCACAGCGCAGTGCGCAGCTCCTCGACGTCGATGTGGGTGGGCGAGGACTCGGACAGGATCCGCAGCGCCGCCCGTGCGAGTGAGATCGCGCGCGGCAACACCCACAACGCGACGAGGACCGCGACCACGACGTCGGCGTAGGGCCATCGCGTGGTGACCGTCACGATGCCCGCGATCAGCACACCGACGCTGCCGACGGTGTCGGCGACCACCTCCATGTAGGCGCCCTTGACGGCAAGGCTGGCCTCGGAGTGCGAGCGCAAGCAGCAGCACTACGACGGCATTGGCCACCAGACCCGCCAGCGCGACGACGATCATCGGCACGCCGGGAATGTCGGGCGCATCGCCGAACCGCTCGAACGCCTCGAAGAGGATGAAAGCCGCGACGCCGATCAGCAGCACGGCGTTGGCGACGGCGGTGAACACCTCGGCGCGGTGCCAGCCATAGGTGCGCTTGGGCGATGCGCTGCCGTGCCGGGCCAGCAGCACCGCGGTCAAGCCCATGAACATCGCGACCAGATCGGTGAGCATGTGGCCCGCGTCGGCCAGCAGCGCGATCGAATTGATCAGCAGCGCGGTCGTCAGCTCGAGGACGAAGAAGCCGGTACAGAATGGCCGCGGCGATGAGCATCCGGCTGACACGGGTGTCGCCGCCGCCGTGGTTGTGGCCCGCACCCATGCTTCCCAATATATGCGTAATGACGCATATGTCGCAAGGCGCTGCGCTACAGCCAGGCCGACCAGAACCGGGTGAGCCGATAGCCGAGTCCCCACGAGGAACCTCTCGGACGCCGGACAGGTCGACGAACCAGTCACGACCGAGAAGAAGTACCGATTCAGCGGTGTCGCGATGAGCAGGACCAGACAGAATCAAGAACAGGCCCCACTGCTTTGGCGGGTTGCAGTGCGCGCTGCGTTTCGGGGCTCAGGTGCGGCTCGAGTGCACCGTAGCCGTCCAGGCCGGGTACCGGCAGCAGGTTGAGCACCGCGGCGGTCACCTGCAGGAAGCCCGGAGAACGCCATGCCGCGCCCAGAACACCGTGTGAGCCGGGTCGTAGAACAGCCGCCGTCAACAGCAGCAGCACGACCGCCGAATACGACATTGGTCATCGGCCCGGCCAGGCTGACGATCGTCTTCTGCGATTTGGTCATGAACGACGTCCGCACCCACACCGCGCCGCCGGGCAGGCCGATACCGCCGATCGCGATGAACAGCATCGGCAGCACCACCGACAACACCGGATGCGTGTACTTCAACGGGTTGAGCGTCAGGTAGCCGCGCACCGCGACGTCGTGGTCGCCGAACCGCCACGCGGTGAAGGCGTGGCGCGAACTCGTGCAGGCACAGCGACACGATCCAGCCGGCGATGACGAAGGTGAACACCCCGACGTAGGCCAGCGGCTGGTCGACCTCGTCGGCCGGCCATCCAGGCCAGCACACCGCCGACCGCGGTGATCGCCACGATGGCCAGGAAGATCGGGCTTGGTCGCACCGATTGGCGCACCGGACGAATGCTCACCTCACGAAACTACCGTGGCAGCTCCTCACGTCGCGCGGCCAGTCGCATTCGGTCAGCTCGGCCGACAGCTCTCCACAGCCGGTTGGCGGCTCTCCGGGTCGCGGGCCTTCTTCAACCGCTTGGTCACCCTGGGCTTGCCGAACTGCTTGAACACCGGCGCCAGGTACGTACCGGGCGGCAGGTCGCTTGTCGCGCCGATGATGCTCGAGCGGGCGGCGGTCGTCGCGCTCTGCGGGAAGTTGCGCAGCCAACTCAGCCTGCGACGACCAGCCCAGAAACCCGGTGCTGTATCGGACGATGCTGGTGTCGGCGCCGCCGGGATCCACGACGATCGCGCGGACGCCCCTCCTGGCCAGTTCGTCGGTGAACAACATGACCGCGAGCTTGGACTGCCCGTAGGCGGCCCACTTCGAGTACGGGCGGGTGTGCCAGTTCAGGTCATCCAGGTGCAGCCTGCTGAACATGTGGTTCATGCTCGTCACCGAGACGACCCGGTCGGTGATCCGGTCGCCGAGCAGGCAGGTCAACGCGAAATGGCCGAGGTAGTTCGTGCCCATGTGGGTCTCGAAGCCGTCCGCCGTGCGGGTCAGCGGCAAGCCGAGCACGCCGGCGTTGTTCACCAGCACGTCGACGGTGTCCACCGAGTCGGCGAACTTGCGCACGCTGGTCAGGTCGGCCAGATCGAGGTGAGCCACCTCGACGTCGCCCGGCATCTCGGCGGCGGCCCGCTCTGACTTCGGGATGTCGCGCGCCGCGATCAGCACGCGGTGGCCCGCAGCCGCCAGAGCCGTCGCCGTTTCCTTGCCGACACCGCTGTTGCCGCCGGTCACGATGATTCGCACGGGCCTATCTCACCAGCAGCCAGCCCTGTGTGTGGCGATAAAACGTAGATCGGCGAACGAGTTTCGCCGCCGCGGGGACACCGTCGCGCACCACCGCCGCGCCCGGTGTGCCGAGCTGGGCGGCCCGGCCGACCACCCAGCGGTGCCTGCCTGGGCGAATAACGCACGCCCGCAGCCCGGGCATGGCGTGCGTCGGCTCGATTCGGACACCTGCGGCGTCACCGTCGAACAGCTGCGTGTCGTCGACGACGGCCTCGCCGTGCAGCGGTGCGCCGTCCTCGCCGCGCCACTCGGCCGACCCGACGATGACGTGGCCGGTCTCGTCACGGATCAGCGGCACCCGCCGTGCGGTGCCGCGGCGTGCCCGCCTGGCCATCCACCAGCCAGCCGCATGCCCCACCTCGACATCGAGCCGGTCGGCGCGCAAGAGTCGGCTCAGCGCCGCGGCCAGATCCGCATCGGAGCCCACCACGATCAACCGCCCGCAGCGCTCGATCGCGGCGTCGATGTCGTCCGGCCCGTCGACCGCCTGCGCGGCCAGACCGGCCAGCGGCCGGGGCAGGCGTCGGCCGCCGAACAGCAACACGACGACATCAGCGGTGATCAAGGCGGCTCCTCGCGCTCTGCTGGGATAGGGTGGCTCACCGGCTGGATCACAATAAGCGGGAGAAACGCCATGCCGGCAATCGTGCTCATCGGCGCCCAGTGGGGCGACGAGGGCAAAGGGAAGGCCACCGACCTGCTCGGGGGCCGCGTCCAATGGGTCGTGCGGTATCAGGGCGGCAACAACGCCGGCCATACCGTGGTGCTGCCGACGGGCGAGAACTTCGCGCTCCACCTCATTCCGTCGGGCATCCTGACGCCAGGTGTCACCAACGTGATCGGCAATGGCGTGGTGATCGACCCCGGCGTGCTGCTCGACGAGCTGAAGGGCCTCGACGATCGCGGAGTCGACACCGAGCGCCTGCTGATCTCCGCCGACGCGCATCTGCTGATGCCGTATCACGTCGCCATGGACAAGGTGGTCGAGCGGTACGCGGGCAGCAAGAAGATCGGCACCACCGGCCGCGGTATCGGCCCGTGCTATCAGGACAAGATCGCCCGCATCGGAATTCGGGTCGCCGACGTGCTCGACGAGGCGCAGCTGGCCCAGAAGATCGAAGCGGCACTGGAATTCAAGAACCAGGTACTGGTCAAGATCTACAACCGCAAGGCGCTGGTCGCCGAGGAGGTGCTCGACGATCTGCTGACACAGGCGGAGGGCTTCAAGCACCGCATCGCGGACGCCCGCCGACTGCTCAACGTCGCCCTCGACAACGGCGAGATCGTGCTGCTGGAGGGCTCGCAGGGCACGCTGCTCGACGTCGACCACGGCACGTATCCCTTTGTCACGTCGTCGAATCCGACCGCGGGCGGCGCCGCCGTCGGCTCCGGCATCGGCCCGACGCGCATCACCACGGTGCTGGGAATCCTGAAGGCGTACACCACCCGGGTCGGCTCGGGTCCCTTCCCGACCGAGTTGTTCGACGAGATGGGCGAGTACCTGTCCAAGACGGGCGGGGAGTTCGGGGTGACGACGGGCAGGCGTCGTCGCTGCGGCTGGTTCGACTCGGTGATCGCGCGCTACGCCACCCGGGTCAACGGCATCACCGACTATTTCCTGACCAAGCTCGACGTGTTGTCCAGCCTCGAGACGGTGCCGATCTGCGTTGGTTACACGGTGAACGGCAAGCGCACCGATGACATGCCGATGACGCAGAGCGAGATCGCAGTCGCGGAGCCGATCTACGAGGAGATGCCGGGCTGGTGGGAGGACATCTCCGAGGCCCGCGAATTCGACGATCTGCCCGCCAAGGCGCGCGACTACGTGCTGCGGCTGGAAGATCTTGCCGGCGCGCATATCTCGTGCATCGGCGTTGGTCCCGGCCGGGAGCAGACGATCGTGCGCCGCGACATTCTGGCGCCCTCATGACTTCTGCGGACGCGAGGAGCGAAAAGGATAGGGATCCCCGGCTCGTCGACCCCGACTACGACAGGCACGGCGGCTTCCCGAATTTCGAAGCGGCACAGCCCGGTCCGGGGTTCGGGCGGTTCCTGTCGGCGATGCGGCGGACGCAGGACCTTGCGGTGTCGGCCGACCCCGACAGCGACACCTGGAACGAGGCGGCCGACCTGGCCGAGAAACTGGTGAAGCTGCTCGACCCGTTCGAGGCGGCCGAAGGTGTCGGTCCGGCCAACAGGGTGCCTGCACTCCCTGGCTCGGGCAGCCTGTTGATGCCGCCCTACCGGGTGACGAAGTTCGAGTCCGACGGCGTCGAGTTGACCGTGCAGTTCAGCCGCTATCACGTGGGCGGCAACTACGCGGTGCACGGCGGCGTGCTGCCGCTGATGTTCGACTCGATGTTCGGCATGGTGATCCACGCGTCCGGCAGGCCGATCAGCCGCACCGGCTTCCTGCACGTCGACTACCGGAAGGTGACGCCGATCGACACGCCACTGACCATGCGCGGCTGGGTCGACAGGACGGAGGGCCGAAAGGCATTCGTGAAGGCCGAACTGCGTGACCCCGATGGCAACCTGCTCGCCGAGGCCAACGGGCTGATGATCCGACTGCTGCCGGGCCAGCCGTGACGTCGCCGCGGCTGCACCGGCTGACCACCCCGCGAGCGGCGGCGGTGGCCGGGGTGTTGTTCGCGCTGTTGTTCGGCACCTCGCTCGTCCTGATCCGGACTCGCGCTGCCCGAAGGAGCGGAGCCGGGCTCGCAATGGTTGGTCGCCGGCAGCGGCAACATCAAGCTCGCGGCTGCCCTGATGCCGTTCGCGGGCATCGCGTTTCTGTGGTTCATCGGCGTCGTGCGTGACGGTTTCGGCGGCTTCGAGGACAAGTTCTTCTCGACCGTGTTCATCGGCAGCGGTCTGCTGTTCCTGGCGATGATGTTCGTGACGATGGCGGTGGGCGCCGGGTTGGAAGCCACCAACAGCCTCGTCGTCGATCCCGCCGCGCACGCCGAGGTGGCGACGTTCGGGCAGATGGTGCTGCTCGCGGTGTCCAAGACGTATGCGCTGCGGATGGCTGCGGTGTTCATGATCTCGCTGGCCACGATCTGGCTCAAGACCGGCCTGATGCCGCGCTGGTTGGTCATCGTGACTTACCTTGTGGCAGTTGGCCTCATCGTGGCAAGCGAAGTCAGCATGTGGTTGGCGCTGGCGTTCCCGGTCTGGGTGTTCGTGGTCAGCGTGCTGTTGCTGGTGCGGGCGGGCGTGATCGACCTGGACCGCGACGACGAGGGCGTGTCTCATTAATTCACGCCCAGGGATCTGCGGGGTGCGCCGCGGCGCCGACACTACTCGACGATCGTCAGCGCCTGCGACGGACACAGCTTGACCGCTTCGGCCGCCTTGTCCTGTTCGTCGTCGGGGATGTCGTCGACGAGCACCACCACGATGCCGTCGTCGTCCTGGTCGAAGAGGCTGTCGGCGACCATCACGCAGTTACCCGCCTGAATGCAGACATCGCGATCGGCGTGCACCTTCACCAGCTCACCTCCAATGACTTCAACCCGTAGATGAAGTTCCAGGTTCGGAACGCCACATCGGTGAAATCCTCGGCCAGCGTCAGGTTCGGGAACCGGCGCAGCAGTGCGGGAAACGCGATGCGCATCTCCATCCGGGCCAGCGGCGCGCCGAGGCAGTGATGCACGCCGTGCCCGAACGCCAGATGACCGGGAGCCCCGCGACGGATGTCGAGGACCTCGGGCGAGTCGATGAAGTCCGCGTCCCGGTTGCCCGACGGCATGGACGGGAAGACGAGATTGCCCGCCGGGATCATCACGCCCGCGACCTCGACATCGGTGGTGGTGATGCGCGGGATCGCGGTCTGCACGATGGAAAGCCAGCGCAACAGCTCCTCGATAGCGGGGCCGACGGCGTCGGGATCGTCGCGCACCACGGCGAGCTGCTCGGGGTGACGCAGCAGCGCCAGCGTGCCGAGCCCGAGCATGTTCGATGTGGTTTCGTGGCCGGCGAGCAACAGTAGGCCTGCCACGCCGATGAGCTCGTCGTCGGTGAGCTCGTCACCGTGTTCGCGCACCAACATGCCGAGGATGTCCTCACCCGGCTGGCGTCGTGCCCGTGCGACCAGCGTGGTCATGTACGCGCGTCCCTGCCGCTGCAGCTCCAGTCGCTCCGGTATCGGAACGGAGAAGTCGAGCTGCCGAACGCTGCGCCGCTGAAAGTCCTCGCGGTCGTCATACGGCACGCCGAGCAGTTCGCAGATGACGAGTGAGGGAATCGGCAGCGCGAAGTTCTCCACCAAATCGACTGGCGGGCCTGCACTTTCCATCGCGTCCAGCTGCGCGTCGACGATCTCGACGATGCGCGGCTCGAGACGCTTCATCCGCCTGATGGTGAACTCGGGTGTCAGCATGCGGCGCAGCCGCGAATGTTCGGGCGGGTCGAGGCCGAGCAGGTTGCCTGCGCGTGCGGCGGCCTGCTCCTCCTCGGTCGGCTGCGGCACGCTCGGCACCGCGAAGCCGGGCGGGCGCTCGTTGGAGAACCGCTCGTGGTCCGACAGCACAGCCTTGATGTCCTCGTGCCGGGTGACCAGATACACCTGCATGCCGAACGCGTTGGTGAATTCGCGCACGCCCTCGGTCTCGCGGATCTCGCCGAAGCTCCGCGGTGGGGCTGAACGCATCACGTCGCATGTGCAGCGGCGGCAGTTCGGTGGCTTCGGTCATGTTTGAAACGCTACTCGCGAAAAACGAAGCCCTCGATGAGCTTATTGACCAGTGGCGGGTTCTCCAGCCCGGCCAGATGGGCCACACCTTCGAGCACCGCGACGGCCGCACCCGGTATTGCCTCGGCCATTGCGATGGTCTCGGGCAGCGGGAACGTCGCGTCCTCGGCCCCCGCGACGACCAGTACCGGTGTCGAGATTTTCGCGAACAGCGAACGCTGGTCCGGGCGGGCGGGCACCACGCTTTTCACCGCCCAGGATCCGGAGCCGATGTCGACCGCCTGCACGGTGTCCCGGACGAACGCGACGACGCCGGGCCGGGTGGCGAAGGTCGTCGGCCCGAGGAACGCCTTGAGCACCGACCGGGTCAGCGGCGGCCGGACACCGCCGAACAGCTTCGCCATCCGCAACAGGAACCCGTACTCGATCTTCTGCCGCGTGCCCGCAGGCGATGCGGTGCAGTTCATCAGCACGGCGCTGCCGATCCGGTCCGGGTAGGTCGCGGCGAACGTGCCGCCGATCATGCCGCCCCACGAGTTGCCGACGAAGTGCGTCCGCTGCACTCCGAGCGCGTCGAGGATGTCGACGACGCAGCGGGCACAGTCGGCGAAATCGAACATCCCCGTGAGCTTCTGGCTCTGCCCGTGCCCCGGTGGGTCGACCAGGATGACGCGGCAACGGTCGGCGAAGTGGTCGGCCTGGGCCGCCCACATATCGCCGGTCATCAGCAGGCTCGGCCAGAACATCATCGCGTCGCCGCTACCGCGAGTCTGTACCCCTACCCGCCCCAGCGCGGTGTCGACCATGTGTCTTTCCACTGCTCGAACCGTAGCCCGCATCGCGCAGTGCGGGCCACCAGATCCGCGGCCCGATGAGGGTGAACAGGGCGGGGATGATCACGGTGCGCACGACGAAGGTGTCCAGCAGGATGCCGAGGCCGACGATGATGCCGATCTGGGTGAGCACGATCAGGGGCAGCACGCCCAGCACGCAGAACACGGCTGCCAGCACAATGCCAGCGCTGGTGATCACCGCGCCGGTGGCCGACACCGCCCGGATGATGCCCTGCCGGGTGCCGTGCGCCGGTGTCTCCTCGCGGGCCCGGGTGACCAGGAAGATGGTGTAGTCGACACCCAATGCGACGAGGAACAGGAACGCGAAAAGCGGGGCAGTGTTGTCCAGCGCGGGGAAGCCGAACACATGCACGCTCGCCCAGCCGCCGAGGCCAAGGGCGGCGAGCGCGCTGAGCACCGTCACCGCGACCAGGATCAGCGGCGCCAGTGCCGATCGGAGCAGCACGTAGAGCACGATCAGCACGACGGCGAGGATGGCGGGAATGATGACCTGCCGGTCCTTGCGCGGCGGCCGCACTCGCGTCGCGGGCCTTGGCGTCCGAACCGCCGACCAGCGCGCCCGGATCGACCGACTGAACCGAATTGCGTAACGCATCAACGGTTCTGAAGGCGTCATCGGATGCGGGCTCGGCGCTCAACACGACCGACCACTGGCTGAGCCCGCCAGGGGATGAGCCTGCCGGATTCGCGGACGTCACCCCTGGGGTGGCCTTGATTGCCTGCTCGATCTCCGCGGCCTTGTCGGACGGGGCGACGACGCGGGTGGGGTCGGTCAGCCCGCTGGGGAAGTGGGCCGCCAGTGTCTCGTAGCCGCTCACCGACTCCGCCCGCACCCGGAACTGCTCGGTCTGCGACAGGCCGATCGGTGTGGTCAGCAGTCCGAGGCACAGCAGTACGAGTCCCGCGACGGCCACCGTGCTGACGCGGGCCGGTCTGCGTGCCACCGCGTCGGCGATGCGGTGCCAAATACCGCTGTCGGTAAGGGGTTTCGCGCCGACCTTCGGGACGAATGGCCAGAACAGCCTGCGACCGAACAGGGCCAGCAGGGGCGGCAGCACAAGCAGCACGAACACCGCGGCCACGACGAGGCCCGACGCGGCCTGCACCCCGAGGCTCCTGGTGCTCGGCGATGAGGCGAGCACGAGAGTCAGCAGCGCCAGCACGACGGTGGCGTTGCTGGCCAGGATCGCAGGGCCCGCCTGGCGGACAGCCACCCGAAGTGCATCGCGGTGATTCTCCGTGCGGCCCAACTCTTCTCGGTAACGCGAGATCAGCAGCAGGGCGTAGTTGGTGCCCGCGCCGAACACCAGCACGCTGGTGATGCCGGAGGTCGAGCCGTCCGGAGTCATCCCGACCGCATGGGCGATCGCGCTACCGACAACGGCGGCGACGCGGTCGGCGAATCCGATCACGAAGAGCGGCACCAGCCACAGCACCGGCGATCGGTAGGTCACGATCAGCAGCAGCGCCACCACGAGTGCGGTGACGGCGAGCAGCGTGATGTTGGCCCCGGAGAACGAGTTCGCGATGTCGGCGCCGAACGCGGGCCCGCCGGTGACCTCGACCAGGAGGTCGTCGGGCAACCCGTCTCGCGCGGAATCGCGCAGTGCCTTGACCGCATCACCGAGTGCGAAGCCCGACAACCCGGCATCCAGCGGCACCGTGGCCACCGCAGCCCGGCCGTCCTCGGACGGACCAGCACGGGTTGTTGCTTGATCGCGCTCAGGTCGGCCGGGGTCAGCGCCCCGCCGTCGCGGCGGCTGAAAACCACGATCGCCGGAACCTGGTCGCCACCGGGCAATTGTGCCCGCACGGCGTCCGCCCGCGCGGACTCGGCGCTGGTGGGTACGGGAACCGGCGACTGCTCACTGGAATCGTCGCTGCCGATCAGACCCATCAGCGCGCCGGAGACGATCAGCACGGCCAGTGCGAGCACCCACGAAAACCGTCCGGTCATGACATCTAATATTTCAGATACTTAACTGTTAATCAAATGAATCTATCGCGGCTATGCTGATCGGGTGGCGAAGACCGACCGTGCCGCGCTGGAGGCGATCATCGCGGCCGACGTGCGGGCGATGACCGCGGAGTCCGATGAGATCGGACGGCATTTCGCCGCGCAGCACGACGTGGCCGCCAACGACTTCCGCGCCCTGCTTCATGTCATGGTGGCCGAGACGTCGGGTTCGCCCCTCACCGCAGGCGAACTCCGAACACGGATGGGCACGTCAGGAGCGGCCATCACGTATCTCGTCGAGCGGATGATCACCTCGGGGCACTTCCGCCGCGAGTCCGATCCATCCGATCGACGCAAGGTCATCCTGCGGGTTGCCGACGACGGAATAGCCGTCGCCCGAGGCTTTTTCACGCCGCTGGCCGAGCACAACCGGCGCGCGATGGCGGGGTTATCCACCGACGACCTGGCCGCCGCGCACCGGACGTTCACCGCGATCATCGACGCGATGCGTGCATTTCGTTCCGAGATCGACCCGCTGTGACCTCGTCGATGAGTAGCTTGGCCGCCACCGACGTCCCGTCGGTGCGGATCCTGCCTGCCATGTCGGCCGCGCGGGCGCGGGTCTCTGGGCTCATGGCGGTCTGAAGCCCCGCCGACAGCGACTCGAGCGTCGGGGTGGGTCCGTCGTGTGCGGCCCCGATGCCGAGCTCGGCCACCCGCCCGGCCCAGTAGGGCTGGTCTGCGATCTGGGGAACGACGACCTGGGGCGTGCCCGCCCTCGCGGCCGTCGTCGTCGTACCCGCGCCGCCGTGGTGCACGACGGCGGCCACCCGCGTGAACAGGGCCTGGTGGTTGACCTCGCCGACGGCGAAGCAATCGTCCTCGTCGTCGATCAGAGTCAGGTCAGCCCAGCCGCGAGAGACGAGGACGCGGTGACCGTGCCCGCGGATGGCACCGATGGCAACCCTGGCGACGTCCTGCGGGGCGCGCACACTGCTGAATCCCACGTAGACCGGCGGTGTGCCCGCATCCAGGAAGGCCACCAGGTCGGCAGGAAGCGGGCGGTCATCGGGCAGGATCCACGCGCCGGTCTGCACGACGTCGTGGTCCGGCGAACCCGGCCACGGACCGAGGATCGGATCGGCCGCCAGCCATGGCCGGTCGGTGTGGACGTGATCGCGGACGTTGTCCACCGGCGGCAACCCGATTGCGGCGCGATGGGCGTTGAGCGGGTCACGGTACAGCGCATTCACTCGCTCCGCGTCGATGTCCCACAGCACCCGGTTGTCGGTCTCGCCCGGCGGGAACGGCCGGCCAGGCCGCTGCAGTGGCGTCTGGTGCGGCGACGGGATGGTGCCGGGCAGGAAGCCGACGCACACGTAGTGAATGCCCAGCTTCTCTGCTATCGATCGCACGCCTGCGGGCATCAAACCCGTCGCCACCACCGCGTCACAGCCATCGGCCGCGGCGGCGACGGTGTCGAATTGCATCGCGACGAGGTTGGCCGCCGTCTGGGGTGCATCCGCCGGTGTCAGCGGCTTTTCGCCGTGCAGCATGTCGCGCAGCGACGTGCCCATCGGAATCAGCGGCACGTCGACCCTCGCCGCAAGATCCGCGAAGTCGGGTGGTGCGCACACCCGAACCTCCGCACCGAGTTCCTTCAGCGCCAGCGCGAACCCCATCAACGGTTCGACATCCCCGCGTGAACCCCACGACGACAACAACACATGCATGCCTGCCCCCTCAGCCTTAGGCAAGCGATTCTGGGGCCTCACCGGGGTCTTGCCGCAAGCCCACCTGTGCGCTATACGTTGAAAGTGGAAGGGATTACCACTCCCGTCTAACTGCGGTTGAGCGTCGCCTCCTCGAGATCGAGTCCGTGCAGAACTGACCGCAGCACCTCGTCGTCGATGTGTCCGCTGTCGCGCTCCGCGATGAACGCCTCGCGTTCGGCGGCCAGCATCTCCAGCCGTAGTCGCCGGAACGCCGACGTCGGACTCTCGCCGATCTCCTTCTCGGTCCGGCCGAGCCGCTCCCACGCAGAGTTGCGTCGTCGAGTGTTCCACGCGCGCAACACATCTGCGGCCCGCTCGTGGACTTCCGCGATCTCCGGATCGGCCAGCAGCTCGTCGAGCCGATCGGCCGCCGCGATCGCGGCCTTCTCCTGCGCGGCCGCGGCGGCGATCGCGTCGGTACGCGCGTCGTCACCCTGCACACCGAGCCACCGGATCAGCCACGGCAGCGTCAGCCCGTGCAGCAGCAGCGTGCCGATCACGACGACGAAGGTGAGGAACACGATGTGCGGGCGACCCGGGAACGGCGCACCCGACAGCGTCGTGATCGGCACCGCGAATGCCGCCGCCAACGAGACCACCCCGCGCATCCCTGCCCATGCGAGGACGAAGACCTGCGCGGGGGAGGGTGTGGGCTCACGCTCCCTGATGCGTCGCGACACCATTCTCGGCAGGTAGGCGAACGCGTAGATCCACACGATCCGCACGACGATGACGGTCGCGAGCACCGCCGCCGACGAGGCCGCGATCACCGATGCGGAGATGCCTGCGAGCTCGCCGATCACCGCCGGCAGCTGAAGGCCGATCATCAGGAACGCGAACGACTCCAGCAGCAGCTGAACGGCCTTCCACACCGCCTGGTCCTGCAGCCGGGTCTCGTAGCCGGCGTGCGGTGACAGCTGGCCGAGCATGAGCGCGGCGACCACGACCGCCAGCACGCCAGACCCGTGCGCCTCCTCGGCGGCGAGATAGATGACGAACGGTGCGACGAGACCGAGGGCGCTTTCCACCAGCGGATCCTTGAGCCGGTGCCGGATGAAGGCGATGATGGCGCCAAGCGCGATGCCGATCGCGACGCCGCCGCCCGCGGCCAACGCGAACGTGCCGAGGCCCTTGCTCCAGCTCGCAGCGCTGCCGATCGCCGCGGCGAGCGCGACCTTGTAGGCGGTCAGCGCGGTCGCGTCGTTGAGCAGGCTCTCACCGCCGAGCAGCGTCATCGCCCGGCGCGGCAGGTCCAGCCTGCGGCCGACGGCCGTCGCGGAGACCGCATCGGGCGGTGCCACGATGGCGCCGAGCGTCAGCGCCGCCGCCACAGTCAGCTCGGGCACCGTGTGGAAGGCGACGAAGCCGACCGCGAACGTCGTCGCCAGCGGCAACCCGACGGCGAGCAGTCCGACGGGCCGGACGTTGCGTTTCAGATTGAGATAGCTGCTCTCCAGGCCCGCAGACCACAACAGCGGTGGCAGCAGAACGTAGAGCACGAGCTCCGGATCGAGCTCGATGTCCTTGAAGCCGGGGATCGCGCTCACCGCGAGGCCGGCCACCACCAGGGCCAGCGGAGCGGACGTGTTGAAGCGACGCGCCAACGCAGCGAGCAGCACCGACAGCACCAACACCGCAAGCAGGGAGCCTTGCACTGGTCACACCTCCTGGGCCGAACCTCAATGGGTCCATGTGCCTATCCTTGGACAGCATGCGCAAGAGATCGCGCGGGCGCGAAGCGAACGCACCGGCTGCACCGACCACTTGCACACATCTCTCGGCTGCAACCTCAGAACCCGAGCCGGTTACTCCCGGACAATGCCAGGCCTGCGCCGAGCTGGGCGAAAACACCTGGGCGCATTTGCGGATGTGTATGACGTGCGGGCACGTCGGCTGCTGCGACTCGAGCCCGCATCAGCACGCGAGCGAACACTTCCGCCAGACCGGTCACCCCGTCATGCGATCCGTGGAGCCCGGGGAGGATTGGCGATGGTGCTACATCGACGTCCGGCTCGGGTGACGATCTGGCAGGCTTGAGCCTCGATGAGTGAAACCACTGAACCCCCTGAACCCGAGGACACGCCGGACGACGGGTCGACCGACACCGAGCCCCCTGCCCATCGCGACCATCGCAGCGCGGTGATGCTGCTCGGGTCCGGTGAGTTGAGCCGTGAGTTGACGCTCGCCTTCCAGCGGTTGGGCCGCGAGGTGGTGGCCGTCGACCGGCATGCGAACGCGCCGGCACACGGTGTGGCCGATCGGGCGGCGGTGGTCAAGATGAACGACGCCGAGGCGCTCACCGCGATCATCGAGCGGGCCGACCCGCTCTACGTGGTTGCCGAGTCCGGCGTCATCGCAGTTGACGCGCTGGTGGCCGCCGCCGAGCGTGGACTCGAGGTGTACCCGACCCCCCGCAGTGTGCGGATGATCCAGGATCGGGAGGGCCTGCGGAAGCTGGCCGCCGACGAGCTGGGCCTGCCGACCGTGCCGTTCTGGTTCGCCGGATCGGTCGACGAGCTGACCGCGGTGGCCGAGCATGCAGGCTTCCCGCTGGTGGTCAAGCCGATCGCGGGTGTGCCGGGCGAGGGCGAGTCGGTGCTGTTGCGCACCGAGGATGTCGAGGCGGCGTGGCAGCGCGCGGTGTCCGCGGGCCGGGTTCCGCACAGCCGGGTGCTCGCCGAGACCGTCGTCGAGGTCGAATACGAGATCACCCTGATCACGGTCCGGACCACCGGACCGACCGGGCCCGCGGTGCACTTCTGCGAACCGATCGGCCACCGCGACAAAGACAACGACCTGTTGGAGGCTTGGCAGCCTCAGTCGTTGTCGGCTCCGGCGCTGGACGCCGCGAAGTCGATCGCCGCACGCATCGTCAACGCGCTCGGTGGTCGCGGCGTCTTCGGAGTCGAACTGCTGGTGAACGGCGACGACGTGTACTTCGCCGATGTCCGCACCAGGCCCCACGACAGTGGGCTGGTAACCCTTCGGTCGCAACGGCTTTCGGAGTTCGAACTGCACGCCCGGGCGATTCTGGGGCTGCACGTGGACACCATCATGATCTCGCCGGGTGCCGCAGAGGTGACGTATGCGGGCGCCGAGTCGGCACCGGTCGACATCGCGCCGGAGAACGTCAATGCGGTGCTTGGCGACGCATTGGCCGTGGCCGAGAGCGATGCCCAGCTGTTCAACCGGCCCGACGAGGGTGAGCCCCGGCGTCGACTCGGGCTGGCGCTGGCGACCGCGCCGGACGTGACGACCGCCAGGGACAGGGTGCGCCGAGTCACCGGCGTGCTGCGCAAACTCTGGTAGCCGTGCCGTCCGACGAGGCCGCCGACAGGCCGACGATGGCCCCGTTCATAGGTGCGCTGGCAATCATTGTGGTCGTCGTGATCGCAATCTGGTTGTTCAGCGTTTTCGAGGGCGACCGCACCCCAGAAGACCAGCGGGTCGGCAGGGCCGCGGTCGGCCAGAACGACGCGCTGCAGCGGGCGGACTTCGCCGACTTCGGCACGTACACCTGTGAAAAGGTGCGCGGTTCGGAGGCCGACATGGTTGCGCGCCAACGGGATTCATCGGCCAAGCGCGGCGCCCGGTTCGTCGACGACGTCACCGATGTCAAGATCGACGGCGACCGCGCAACGGCGACCGTTACGTACCATTTCGACAAGGCGCCTGATGAGAAAACGCCTGTTCCGATGACCTTCCTACGCGAGGATGGGGCATGGAAGGTCTGTTCGACCGGTCCCAGTTAGGTATGGGACACTCGCGATCGTGAGCTACGCGGGAGACATCACGCCTGAAGAGGCCTGGAAACTTCTCAACGATGACCCCCAGGCCGTGCTCGTCGACTGCCGCACCGACGCCGAATGGCGCTTCGTCGGTGTGCCCGACCTGACGAGTCTCGACCGCGACGTCGTATACGTCGAATGGAACCGCACCGACGGCAGCCGAAACGACGGCTTCGTCGACGACCTCGTCGCAGCGGGGGTCGAACCCGGAAATCGGCCGGTGGTGTTTCTGTGTCGTTCCGGAAACCGTTCGATCGGCGCCGCCGAGGCCGCGACGGAAGCGGGGATCGCGCCGTCCTACAACGTTCTGGACGGATTCGAAGGCGACCTCGACGAGGACAAGCACCGCGGCGCCACCGGCTGGAAGGCTGTCGGCCTGCCCTGGAAGCAGTCGTGACCGAGCCATGAGCAGCGACAAACCGTCGGTGCGCACTCCGGCCGAACTGCCGGAGGGTGTCAGCCAGGCCACCATCGGAGTGCGCGGCGGCCTGTTGCGGTCGGGCTTCGAAGAGACCGCGGAGGCGATCTACCCGACCTCGGGCTACGTCTACGCGAGCGCGGCCGAGGCGGAGAAGGCGTTCACCGGTGAAATCGACAGGTATGTGTACTCGCGGTACGGCAACCCGACGATCTCGATGTTCGAGGAACGGCTGCGGCTGATCGAAGGCGCGCCAGCGGCGTTCGCGACGGCCACCGGGATGGCCGCGGTGTTCACCTCGCTTGGTGCGCTGCTGGCCGCGGGTGACCGACTGGTCGCGGCCCGCAGCCTGTTCGGCTCGTGCTTCGTGGTGTGCAACGAGATCCTGCCGCGGTGGGGCGTGGAGACGGTGTTCGTCGACGGCGATGACCTGTCGCAGTGGGAGGAAGCGCTTTCGAAGCCGACGCAGGCGGTGTTCTTCGAGACGCCGTCCAACCCGATGCAGCAGTTGGTGGATATCGCGGCGGTATCGGAGATGGCGCACAGCGCGGGCGCAAAAGTGGTGTTGGACAACGTCTTCGCCACGCCGATCCTGCAGCAGGGTTTTCCGCTCGGCGTCGACGTGGTGGTGTACTCGGGCACCAAGCACATCGACGGGCAGGGCCGGGTGCTCGGCGGCGCGATCCTTGGCGACAAGACCTACATCGACGAGCCGGTGCAGACGCTGATGCGGCACACCGGCCCGGCGCTGAGCCCGTTCAACGCGTGGGTGTTGTTGAAGGGCCTGGAGACGCTGGCCGTGCGGGTGCAGTACGGCAACGATTCCGCGATACGCGTCGCGCAGTTCCTGGAGGGCCATTCCGCCGTGAGCTGGGTGCGCTACCCGTTCCTCGAGTCGCATCCGCAGTACGACCTGGCGAAGCGTCAGATGACCGGCGGCGGCACCGTCGTCACCTTCGAGCTGAAGGGCGGCACGAAGGAACGCGCCTTCGAGGTGCTGGACAAGTTGAAGATCGTCGACATCTCGAACAATCTCGGCGACGCCAAGTCGCTCATCACCCATCCGGCCACCACGACCCATCGCGCGATGGGTCCCGAGGGTCGCGCTGCGATCGGGCTCGGTGACGGAGTGGTACGGATCTCGGTCGGGCTGGAAGGGACCGAGGATCTGATCAACGATCTGGACCAGGCGCTGGGCTAGGTGTCTCGGGCACAGGCGAAGAGGGCGCGTCGCACCAAGCGGCGAGCCAAGCGAGACGCGAACTGGATTCCCGACGCGGTTCTGGAGGAGATGGTCGACGGCGTCGAGCTCGTCGAGGGGTTGGAGAGCTTCGACGCGCGAATCATCGAGCGCGGCTGGACATTCGATGACGACCAGTCCGACGAGGAATTCGTCATCTGGTTCTATCCGCAGTCGGGAGCAGAGGTCGGCGAGGGCTTCGAGCCGGTGACGACGATCTGGATGCACGTCACGGAGAACGCCGAGTTGGTGCACGTGATCCTGGTCGGTACCGCAGGCGATCAGCAGATGCCGCCAGACGAATTCTTCGCGCGGATCGATGCGATCGAGGCCTACCGCTCCGGGGACTCCACGACGCCCTGAGCGGCCTGCGCGCGCTGCTCGTAGCTTTGCCGCTCGGTGCGGTCGAAGGTCAGGAAGACGCTGTCGAGGCCGAGACGCTTGTTCAGCCACCGGCGGCCGCGCGGACCGAGCATCTGCGCGGCCTGTGCGGTGAACCGAAGCGGAGTAGGCACGGAGACATGGGTTTTCGGCTTCTCCAGGGTCTTGATGACCGCCGCCGCGATGTCCTCGGGTTCCACCGGCTTGATGGTGCCGCCGGTCTTGGTACCCGCGATCAACTCGGTGTTCGTGAACGGCGGCATGATGACCGAGACGTCGACTCCGTGCGGCGCGACCTCGTCGGCCAGCGCCGCCGTCAGACCGACCACACCGAACTTGGCGCCGACGTAGACGACCTGGCCAGGCACCGGGATGAGGCCGGACAGCGAGGCGATGTTGATGATGTGGCCGCTGCGGCGGGCGATCATGTCGGGCAGGACCAGCTGGCAGCCGGCGATCACGCCGTAGAGATTGACCTCGATGGACGACCGGATCGCCTGCTCGGACTGTTCGAGGAAGGGGCCGATCGGCATCACCCCCGCGTTGTTGATCAGCACGTCGATGTGGCCGCCCCCGTCGGTGCGGGCCTTGTCCAGGAACGTGGCGAACGACTCGCGATCGGTGACGTCGAGCGGGTAGCCCGACACCGGCCCCAGCTTGGTGAGATCGGCGACGGCGGACTCACCGAACGCCACGTCGCGATCGCCGATGACCACCCGCGCACCGCGGACCAGCAGCGCCTTGGCGGTCGCGAAGCCGATGCCGCGGGCGGCGCCGGTGATCGCGATCGTCTTACCCCTGATGTTGTCCATGCGACCAAACTTTACAGGTGTCAAGTTTGTAAAGGAAGGCGGCCTGAGCAGCGGCTATCAGAAATCGTCGCGTTATCCACAGGCGCGGATCGGGCGACTGTCTGTTTTGTCGGGTTCGCGAGTATAGTCGAACATATGTTCGATTCGGAGTTCGTGGCGGCGTCTGATGAGGAGCTGGTCGCCGCGATCGAGGACGGGGTGCGGCAGGAGGCGATCGCCGGGGCGCGCCGGCTGGCCGCGATCGCCGAGCTGACCCGGCGCCGCGTCGACGACGACGACGAACGGGTGTGGTGGGCGTTCGACCCGTGGGACTCGACCGCCGCCGAAGTAGCGGCCGCGATGGCGATCGGGTCGCGGCGCGCCTCGGGGCAGATGCGCATCGCCGAAGCGCTGCGCGAACACCTCCCGCGAGTCGCCGCGTTGTACTGCAAGGGTGCGTTGGGCACCCGACTGGTCTCGGCCATCACCTGGGGCACCCGACTGGTGCAAGGCGACGAGGCGTGGGCGAACATCGATGCCGCGATCGCCGAGCGGGCCACCAACTGGGAGCGGCTGTCGGAGGACAAGCTGCGCGCCGCCGTCGATGTGCAGGTGGCCCGCTATGACCCCGACGCGCAACGCCGCACCGACACCAGAGTGCGGGGCCGCGACTTCACCATCGGCGCGTGCGATGACGACGCCGAAACCGCCTCGGTGTGGGGCCGGCTGCTGGCCCCCGACGCCGCCGTCATG
Source organism: uncultured Actinomycetota bacterium (assembly GCA_963716505.1). GTDB lineage: Bacteria > Actinomycetota > Actinomycetes > Mycobacteriales > Mycobacteriaceae > Mycobacterium. The sequence continues at coordinate 295,020 of CAVQTL010000006.1, read as the reverse complement.
CGGGAGCGGGTCACCGCGATGGTCACCGGGCTGTGCGACGCCGATCCGCGCAGCGCCGGGGAGCGCCGCTCCGATGCCGCGGGCGCGATCGCCAACGGCAACGACACCCTGGCCTGCCGGTGCGGATCACCGGACTGCCCGACTGCCGGGGTGAAACCCCGATCGCATGTGGTGATCCGGGTGATCGCCGACCAAGCCGCCATCGACGACGCCACCGCCGAGCTGGCGGCCTCCCACGACGCCACCGCCGATCAGTCCGCTACCGCCGAGGACCAGAGCACAGCCACCGCCGAGGACGACAGCAGCGCCACCGCCGAGGACGACAGCAGCGCCACCGCGAAGACCACGCAACGGCCGCGCCCGCCGGCGCTGCTGCTGGGCCGCGGCGTGTTGCCCAATGCGCTGCTGGCCGAAGCGATCCGCAATGGGGCGACCATCACACCTATCCGCACCCCCAATGCCGAGCCCGAGCCGCACTATCGGCCCTCACCCGCGCTGGCGGAGTTCGTGCGGATGCGGGATATGTTCTGTCGCTTCCCCGGCTGCCCCGTCGCCGCCGACCGCTGCGACCTCGACCACGCCCGCCCGTGGCCGTTCGGCCCCACGCATCCGTCGAATCTGAATTGCAAATGCCGCAGACACCATCTCTTGAAAACGTTTTGGACCGGCATCGGGGGCTGGAAAGATGAACAGCTTGCCGACGGCACGCTCATCTGGACATCGCCCAGCGGCGCGACCTACACCACCCAGCCCGGCTGTCGACTGTTCTTCCCCGCCTGGAACGTCACGACTGCTGAACTTCCCCCACCCCAGACCAACCCCCACCCAACGCACCCCATCGCGGGCTGATGATGCCGCGCCGAAAACGCACCCGCGCCGCCGACATCGCTGCAGCCATCCAAGCCGAACGCGAACTCAACCAACGCGACATCCCACCCTTCTAGCGACCTGCGGATATTTGGGATCACCTTGACCCGAACCAGGGCTAAGGAATGCGGTTTTGCGATGTGCGTTAGACAGTTAAGTGATGTCCGCGCACGCAGTTGATCAGCTCCGCTTCCAGGCGGTCGACCAGCATGACCCACTGGCCGAACCGCTGCTGGCGGAATTGGCGCTGGAGTATGCGAGTCGATATCACGCTCCAGTGGAAGCGGTGTCCAAGTGGCTGCGCACGTATCCCGCCCATGAGTTCGCGGCACCGGACGGGGCAATGCTCATCGGCCTGAGCGACGGCCAACCCGTCACCGGCGGCGCGTTCCGTCGGTTCGACGCCGAAACCGCGGAGCTGAAGCGCATCTGGACCGACAGCCGCCGTCGGCGGCGGGGGTATGCCAAGGCCCTCCTGGTCGAGCTGGAGAAGGAGATCACTGCCCGCGGCTACACCCGCATCTACTTGACGACCGGCGATCGCCAGCCCGAGGCCGAAGAGCTGTACCTCACCACCGGCTACCGGCGGCTCGACGAGCCGCTTCCTGCCGAGGGCGAGGTCTATCCGCTCGCATTCCTGAAGACGCTGGTGACATGAGCGAGCAATTGCACCTGGCGGTTGCGCTCGACGGATACGGCTGGCATCCCGAGGCGTGGCGACAATCCCAAGACGCCGAACCCGTCACCAGCGGCCGCTACTGGTCCGATCTCGCCGTCACCGCCGAACGCGGGCTGCTGGACTTCGTCACCTTCGACGATGCGCTCACTCCGCAGCGGCGCCGCCGTGCCGAGATCGAGCCGCGGTGGCTGGCGGGCAGACCCGATGCGGTGCTGGTCGCCTCGCGGGTCGCACCAGTGACCCGACACATCGGGCTCATTCCGGTCGCCACCGTCACCCACACCGAGCCGTTCCACATCTCCAAAGCCATTGCCACGCTGGACTTCGTCTCCCACGGCAGGGCCGGCTGGCAGGTGAGGGTCAGCAGCTCCGAACACGAGGCGCAGCTCTTCGGCCGCCGAGACGTCGCCGGGGTGGACCTGTTCGACGAGGCCGACGACGTCGTCGAGGTGGTCCGCCGGTTATGGGACAGCTGGGAGGACGACGCGGTGATCCGCGACATCGCGGCAGGCCGATTCGTGGACCGCGACAAGCTGCACTACATCGACTTCACCGGTGAGTACTTCTCGGTCAAGGGGCCGTCGATCACCCCGCGGCCGCCGCAGGGCCAGCCCGTCGTCGCCGCACTTGCGCATCAAGTGCCGGTCTACGAATTCGCCGCGCGCAGTGTCGATCTGGTGTTCATCACGCCACAGGACGACGACTCCGTGCACGCGATCCTCGGCCAGGTTCGACAGGCCGGTGGCACCGACCTCAAGGTCTACGCCGACATCTTCGTCTCGTTCTCGGGAACCGTCGACGCCCGTTCCGACGCAGTGGTCTTCGACGGCACTCCCGCCGAACTGGTGGATCTGCTGGCCCGCTGGCAGCGGTTGGGCCTCGACGGCTTCCGGCTGCGACCCGCCGTGAACGCCACCGACCTGCCGGTGATCGTCGACGAGGTGGTGCCGCTGCTGCAGCGCGCGGACCTGTTCCGCACCGCATACCGCGACGGCGAGCGTCTGCGGGAGCGGCTCGGCCTTCCCGTCGCCGACAATCGCTACGCCAGGGCGGAGCCGACATGACCGTCCCACTGTCGATCCTCGACCTGTCGCCGATCAGCGAAGGCAGCGACGCCGCGACCGCGCTGCGCAACACCATCGACCTCGCCCAGCATGCCGAGCAGTGGGGATACCAGCGTTTCTGGATCGCCGAGCACCACTTCGTCGCGGTGGCCAGCTCGGCACCCGCGGTGCTGATCGGTCAGATCGCGGCCGCCACCGAACGCATCCACGTCGGCGCCGGTGCCGTGCAGTTGGGCCACACCACCGCGCCGTCCGTCGTCGAGAGCTTCGCCATGCTCGACGCGTTCTATCCCGGCCGCATCGACCTCGGGGTCGGCCGGTCCGGGCAACGGCGGCGTGAGGCGGCCAAGAAGCCGTCGGCGAACCCGGAACCGAAGCGTGAGCTGCCAACGGAATGGCGTGACGTCGACGGAGTGGTCGTGCCGCCGCCGTTCGACGTGCGGACGATCATCACCGACCAGCTCCGCGCGCAGATGTCGATCCTGCAACAGCCCGAGGCGGTTTCCCCGGACTTCGGCGACCAGGTCGACGACATCCTCGCCATGCTGAACGGCTGCTACCGGGTCAAGGACTACGACGTACACGCGGTGCCCGGTGAACGAACCAGCCTGACGCCGTTGGTATTCGGCAGCAGCAAGGGGCAGAGCGCGCAGGTGGCAGGCGCCAACGGGCTGCCGTTCGTGGCCAGTTACCACATCACCCCTGCGACCGCCCTTGACGCGGTCGAAGCCTACCGAAACGCATTCACCCCGTCGGCGACGCTGTCCGAGCCGTATGTGGTGGTCTCCGCCGACGTGGTGGTGGCCGACGACACCGAAACCGCTCAACACCTCGCATCCACCTACGGCCACTGGGTCTACTCCATCCGGAAGGGTGGCGGCGCCGCTCCCTACCCCGACCCCGACACCGCCGAACCGCTCACCGACGAACAGCGCGAAGTTGTGAAGGACCGCACCGCAACGCAATTCGTCGGTGACCCCGATGTGGTCGCCGAACGGCTGGAAACCCTGCAACGTGTCACCGGCGCCGACGAACTCGTCATCACCTCCGTCGCGCACCGGCACGCCGACCGGCTCCGCTCCCACGAGCTTATCGCCAAACGCTGGGGAATCTGATGACAACTGTCCGAGAAGGCAAACACCGCAAGCCGATTCACCTCGCCGCACACTTCCCCGGTGTCAACAACACGACGGTGTGGTCGGACCCGGAGTCGGGCAGCCAGATCGAGTTCGACTCGTTCGTGCACATGGCCCGCACCGCGGAGCGTGGCCTGTTCGACTTCTTCTTCCTCGCCGAGGGCCTGCGGTTGCGTGAGCACCGCGGCCGCATCCACGACCTCGACGTCGTCGGCAGGCCTGACACGTTCACGGTGCTGGCGGCGCTGGCCGCGGTCACCGACTATCTCGGCCTGACAGGCACCATCAACACCACGTTCAACGAACCTTTCGAGGTGGCACGGCAATTCGCCACCCTCGACCATCTGTCCGACGGCCGCGCCGGGTGGAACATGGTCACCTCGTCGGACGCATTCACCGGCGAGAATTTCCGCCGCGGCGGATTCCTGGCACACCCCGACCGCTACAAGCGGGCCGAGGAGTTCGTCACCGTGGCCCGCGAATTCTGGGACAGCTGGGCACCCGACGCCGTGCTCGCCGATCGGGACAGCGGCGTCTACGTCGACCCCGCCCGGGTGCGTGTGGTCGAACATCGCGGACCGCAGTTCGACGTGCGAGGGGTGAGTACGCTTCCGCGTGCGCCGCAGGGACATCCCGTCCTGCTGCAGGCGGGCGACTCCGCCGACGGACGCGCGTTCCTGGCCCGCTACGCCGACGCGGCGTTCACCATGCACTCGACCTTGGAGGCGGGCCAGTCCTACTACGCCGACGTCAAACAACAGGCGGCATCGTACGGGCGAGATCCCAACCAGCTCAAAGTCTTTCCGGCAGCGACGTTCGTGCTGGGCGATACGCAGGCAGAGGCGGCCGAGAAGGCCCGCCATATCCGTAGGAAACAGGTCAGTCCGCAGACCGCGATCGCGATGCTCGAACAGGTATGGCAGCGCGACCTTTCCGGCTACGACCCCGACGGCCCGCTGCCCGATGTCGAGCCGGTCGACGACCCGACCATCACCCAGGGCCGGGTGCGGCACGGCGACCCGAAGGCCGTCGCCGCGAGCTGGCGGGAGCGCGCGCAGGCCGACAACCTCAGCATCCGTGAGCTGGTGATCGCGGTGACCAGCCGCCAGCAGTTCGTCGGCACACCCACCCAGGTAGCCGACGAGATCGACCTGCACATTCAGGCCGACGCCTGCGACGGCTTCATCCTGGTCCCGCATCTGACCCCGCACGGCCTGGATGAATTCGTCGACCGGGTGGTGCCGCTGCTGCAGGAGCGTGGCGCATTCCGAACCGAATACGCCGGGCACACCCTGCGCGACCACCTTTGCCTATAGGCTTGGCCAAAGCTGTCGCACACAGCGGCGGGGGTGTGGTGGGGTGCAGATTTCGCAGACGACCGTAGGGTGGCTCCTCTTTGCCGCCGCCGGATTGACCCTGACCGCCGGACTCGTGCTGCGGTCGTTGATCGGCCGTCGGCGGGGAGCAACGGACGACGCCGATCTCGACGACAAGATCCTGATGCCGACCTTCGTGGTGTGCTGCGGGCTGTGCCTGACCGCGATCTTCCTGCTGGGCTACGAGGCCCTCGCCTAACGCGGCGTGGCCTGTGCTGCGGCTTCGCGGATGGCGCCGCGCCACACCGGGCCGTGGCCGGGCACGAGCACCTCGGTCTCGAGCATCGCCAGCGCGGCCAGGCTGCGCACACAGCCGTCCTGGTCGTGGTTGAACACGTCGGGCAGCAGCTGAGGGCCGGTGCGGGACACGATCGGATGTCCCGTCACCAACGCGTCGCCGCTGACCAGCACACCGTCGACGACGAACGAGCAGTGCCCGCGGGTATGGCCGGGGCTCGGTATCAACGTCGGCGTGCCGGGCAGTCCCGCCGCGACATCCTCGGTCAGGGCCTGCGCGGTCGGGATGCCGTCCCGCGTCAACGCTCCCTTGCGGCTGATCGCCACCGTCCACTTCAACCAGCGAGGCTGCCAGATGTGCGCGGCGACGTCGACGGGCGATAACTGCTCGAGGTACTCGCGTTTGGCGTGGCCGACCTCGTCGGTGTAGCAATACACGGGCGTGCCATGGGTTTTCGCGAACCAGATCGCCGAACCGAAATGATCGATGTGGGCGTGGGTCAGCAGGATCGCGCGTAGGTCGTCGACGCCGAAGCCGAGCCCGCGCAGCGACGCCAGCACGTCAGCGCGGTTGCCGGGATATCCCGCGTCGATCAGGATGACGCCCGTGTCGTCGGCGACGAGGGTCCAGTTGACCAGGTCGGTATGCGCGAAATGCACGGTGTCGGTGATGGCGCTCATAGCCGGTGCCATCTGCCGAGTGTATGCAGTGGGAGTAGAAACGAACCGTGGACTTGAAACTCGGATACAAGGCGTCGGCGGAACAATTCGCGCCGCGTGAACTCGTCGAACTGGCCGTCGCGGCCGAAGCGCACGGCATGGACAGCGCAACGGTCAGCGACCACTTCCAGCCGTGGCGTCAGGAGGGTGGCCACGCGCCGTTCTCACTCGCGTGGATGGCCGCGGTGGGAGAGCGCACCAACCGCCTGATCCTCGGGCACCTCGGTGCTGACCCCGACGTTCCGGTACAACCCCGCCGTCATCGCGCAGGCGTTCGCGACGATGGGCTGCCTGTATCCGGACCGGATCTTCCTCGGCGTCGGGACGGGTGAGGCGCTCAACGAGATCGCCACCGGCTACGAGGGCGACTGGCCGGACTTCAAGGAGCGGTTCGCCCGGCTGCGCGAAGTCGATCAAACTCATGCGCGAGCTGTGGCTCGGCGACCGCGTCGACTTCGACGGGGAGTACTACAACACCAAGGGTGCCTCCATCTACGACGTGCCCGAGGGCGGGATCCCGGTGTACATCGCCGCGGGCGGACCCGTCGGTCGCCAAGTACGCGGGCCGCGCCGGCGACGGCTTCATCTGCACCTCGGGCAAGGGCGAGGAGCTGTACAAGGACAAGCTCATCCCCGCGGTCAAAGAGGGCGCCGAGGCGGCCGACCGCAACCCCGACGACATCGACAGGATGATCGAGATCAAGATCTCCTACGATCCCGACCCCAAGCAGGCGCTGGAGAACACCCGGTTCTGGGCGCCGCTGTCGCTGACCGCCGAGCAGAAGCACAGCATCGACGACCCGATCGAGATGGAGAAGGCCGCCGACGCGCTACCCATCGAACAGGTCGCCAAGCGCTGGATCGTCGCGTCGGACCCCGACGAGGCCGTCGAGAAGGTCGGGCAGTACGTCAAGTGGGGGCTGAACCACCTGGTGTTCCACGACCCTCGGCAGGATCAGCGTCGGTTCCTCGAGCTGTTCGCCAAAGATCTGGAGCCGCGGCTGCGCCGGCTCGGCTGATACGTTTGCCCCGTGCCAACCGCGATCTACGTGGCTTCGCCCGAGGGCGATACCGGCAAGTCGACGATCGCGCTCGGCATCCTGCACCGGCTCGCGGCCTCCGTCGCCAGGGTCGGGGTGTTCCGGCCCATCACCCGGCTGGGTGAAAACCGCGACTACATCCTGGACCTGCTGCTGGCGCACACCACCGCGGGCCTGCCCTACGAACAGTGCGTCGGCGTCAGTTATCAACAGCTGCACGATGATCCCGACGCGGCGATCGCCGACATCGTCGACCGCTATCACGAGGTGGCCGACCGTTGCGACGCCGTGGTGATCGTCGGCAGCGACTACACCGACGTCACCACCCCCAGCGAGCTGGACACCAATGCCCGCATCGCCGCCAACCTCGGCGCACCGGTCGTGCTGGCGGTCAAGGCCAAGGACCGCACCCCGACAGAGGTCGCCCAGGTCGTCGAACTGTGTCTGATCGAGATATCGGGCCAGCACGCCCACACCGCTGCGGTGGTGGCCAACAGGTGTGACCCGTCGCAGATGGCCGCGGTCGCCGAAGCGCTGAAGGGTTTCCCGCCGAAGTCGTATGTCATCCCCGAGGAGCCGCTGCTTGTCGCGCCGGCGGTGGCCGACCTGCACGTCGCCGTCGAGGGAACCATCGTCAGCGGCGACAAGGAGCTGCTCAAGCGCGAAGTGCTTGGTGTGCTGGTGGCGGGCATGACCGCCGAGCACGTGCTGGAACGGCTGACCGACGGCGTCGCGGTGATCACCCCTGGCGACCGCTCCGACGTCGTACTCGCGGTGGTGAGTGCCCATGCGGCGGAGGGCTTTCCGTCGTTGTCGTGCATCATTCTCAACGGCGGGCTCGAGCTGCACCCGTCGATCGCCGGGCTGGTGTCCGGGCTGAACCAGCGGCTGCCCATCATCGCGACCACCCTTGGCACGTTCGAAACGGCGAGCAGGGTCGCCGCGACGCGCGGCCGCGTCACCGCGTCGTCGCAGCGCAAGATCGACACCGCGATCGAGCTGATGGACACCCACGTCGACACCGCGGATCTGCTTGCGCAGCTGGCGATTCCCATCCCGACGGTGGTCACCCCGCAGATGTTCACCCATCAGCTGCTCGAGCGTGCAAGGGCGGACCGCAAGCGCATCGTGCTGCCGGAGGGTGAGGACGACCGCATCCTGAAGGCGGCGGGGCGACTGCTGCAGCGCAATGTCGCCGAGCTGACCATCCTCGGTGACGAGCCGCGGATCCGGGCGCGCTCAGCCGAACTCGGCGTCGACCTGTCCGATGCGAAGGTGCTGAACCCGCGGACCAGCGAGCTGTGCGATCAGTTCGCCGAGCAGTACGCCGAGCTGCGCAAGCACAAGGGCGTGACCGTCGAGCAGGCGCGCGAGACGATCCACGACGTCTCCTATTTCGGCACCATGCTGGTGCACAACGACATGGTCGACGGCATGGTCTCGGGTGCCATGCACACCACGGCGCATACCGTTCGGCCCGCGTTCGAGATCATCAAGACACTGCCGGGCATCACGACCGTGTCCAGCATCTTCCTGATGTGCCTCTCCGACAGGGTGCTCGCCTACGGCGACTGCGCGATCGTGCCCGACCCGACGTCCGAGCAACTTGCCGACATCGCGATCTCGTCTGCCCGCACGGCCGCGCAGTTCAGCATCGAGCCACGGGTGGCCATGCTGTCCTACTCGACAGGAACATCGGGAACGGGCGCCGAAGTCGACAAGGTCAGGGCGGCAACCGAACTGGTGCGGAAGCGCGAACCCGACCTGCTGGTGGACGGACCCATCCAGTACGACGCCGCCGTCGACCCGACGACGGCCGCCTCCAAGATGCCCGAATCGAAGGTCGCGGGCAGGGCGACGGTGCTGATCTTCCCGGACCTCAACACCGGCAACAACACCTATAAGGCCGTGCAGCGCAGCGCCGGTGCCATCGCCATCGGCCCGGTGCTGCAGGGGCTGAAGAAGCCCGTCAACGACCTGTCGCGCGGTGCGCTGATCGAGGACATCGTCAACACCGTGGCGATCACCGCGATCCAAGCACAAGGCAAGTGATGGCCGCCTCGCCCGCGGTGCTCGTCATCAACTCCGGCTCGTCATCGCTGAAATACGCTGTCGTCGAACCGGACTCGGGAACGATCGTGGCCGACGGGATCGTCGAGCGGATCGGCGACGGGCCGGTCGCCGACCACGGTGCGGCCCTGCAGGAGGCGTTCGGGCAGCTCGCCGCATCCGGGCAACCGCTGGAGTCTCTCGGGCTGGTCGCCGTAGGCCATCGCGTCGTGCACGGCGGGCCGGACCTGTACAAGCCGACGCTGATCGACGACGCACTGATCGCCGAGCTGGAGGAGCTCGCCCCGCTGGCGCCCCTGCACAACCCGCCTGCCGTGCTCGGCATCCTGGTCGCCCGCGAGGCGCTGCCCGACCTACCGCATATCGCGGTGTTCGACACGGCGTTCTTCCACGATCTGCCGCCCGCCGCGGCGACCTACGCCATCGACCGGGATATCGCGCAGCAGTGGCGCATTCGCCGCTACGGCTTCCACGGCACGTCGCACCAGTACGTCAGCGAACAGGCGGCGGCATACCTGGGCGAGCCGCTGGAGTCGCTCAACCAGATCGTGCTGCACCTGGGCAACGGTGCCTCCGCGTCGGCGATCGCCGGAGGTAAACCCGTCGACACGTCGATGGGCCTGACGCCGTTGGAGGGCCTGGTGATGGGCACCCGGTCCGGCGACATCGATCCGGGCATCATCGGCTATCTTTCGCGCACCGCCGGGATGAGTGTCGAGGACATCGAGACGATGCTCAACAAGCGCTCGGGCGTGCTGGGCCTCGGCGGCGAGATCGACTTCCGGGTGATCCACAAGCGCATCGAATCCGGCGATGCGGCAGCACAGTTGGCCTATGACGTCTACATTCATCGGCTGCGCAAGTACATCGGCGCCTACCTGGCACTGCTCGGCGACACGGACGTCATCACCTTCACCGCGGGGGTCGGCGAGAACGACGCGGCCGTGCGCCGCGATGCGCTTTCCGGCATGACGTCCCTTGGCATCGCTCTCGACGACCGGCTCAACGAAAACTCCGACAGGAGTGCCCGGCGGATCTCGGCGGACGCTTCGCCGACCACAGTGCTGGTGATCCCCACCGATGAAGAACTCGCGATCGCGCGGGCCTGCGCACAGGTGACCGACAACTAACTCGCACGGTCAACAGCCGCGCCAAAGATAGCCGTTCTAAGCGTTTGGGGTATCTGGCTACCTCAGGGACCTGCCTGTCCGACATCGCAATTAGCGGTGCTACTTCGGCTCTTTTGGCACAGAGCTGCTGGTGAGTCCTAAAGCGATCAGCACATCGGCGGCGGTGATGAACAGCCCCCACCAGTACATCCATTTGAGCGTCGGGTCCGGCTGGGACATGAAGTAGCCGATCAGAAAGATCGGCCCGACGATACCGAAGACGAACATCATGCCCTGGAACACCAGGTACCGCTTGAACGTCGCCACGCGCAGAGTCTAAAAGGTACTGGTCGGCCGCACGCTGTTGGCGAGGTCGACGAGTGCATACCGGTGTGCCTGCGTGGGTGCCACCCGGGCCAGTCCCCGCAGCGAGGCCTCCACGCCGAGCGCAAGGCCGTGCTCGGTGAACGGAAAGCCGAGAATGTGGTTGGTACTGGCGGTGTTATCGGCCAGCCAGTCCATCGCGGTGCCGAGCACCAGGGCCCGAATCTGCAGCACCCGCGGCTCGGTGTCGGGCAGCGCCTCCACGCGGCGGGCGGCGTCGCGGATGTGCTGCTCGGTGATCTCGGTCATCGAGCGGCCGGACAGCAGCGTCACCGCGCTGGTCAACCGAGCGGTGGTGAAATGCCTTGAGGTGGCCGGTACTTCGTCCAAAGTGCGAACGGCGCTGTCCCGATCGCCCGCAGCCGACTGCGCGCGGGCAAGCCCGAAGCCCGCGGAGATCACGCCGTGATCGGTACACCACACCGTGTGATAGAACTTGCGCTCGTCTGCGTTCCCGGCCAGCTCGGCCGTCGCCGCCAGCGCCAGTTTGGGCGCCAGCTCACCGGGCAGGGTGTCGAGCACCTCGGTGAAATGTTTTGTGGCCGAATCGTAGTCGGCGGTCAGCATCTCCGATACAGCGCGGAACCACACCAGCCGCCACCGCCAGCCCACCCGGCCCGCGAGGTCGTCGAGCTTGCGGGTGGCCTTGGCGACATCGCCGAGGTCCAGCAGCGCCCGCACCTCCATCAACGGCAACTCGACCGACTCCGACACGTCGATGCCCTCCGAGTCCAGCGCCCCGTGCCTCGCGGCGCGCAACTGGTCCAGCGTCTGCACCGGCTGGCTCAGCACACTCGCCGACAGCACAGTGGCGCCGACGTCGGTCGGATCGACCAGCGGCACCTGCAATGCCTTGACGATCTCCTGCGCCGTCAGCTTTTCCGAGTGCACCTGCCCGTCGAGATATACGTCGGTATGCGCGACGAGCAGGTCCACGCCGAACGTCGAACGCGTCGGGCTGAACACGGTCGACAAGCCCGGTCGCGGCGTCCCGCTGTCCTGGGCGACCACCTCGCGCAGCACGCCGAGCAGCTGGCTGGTCATCTCCTCGGCGCTGCCGAACCTGCGGCGCGGATCGGGATCGATGGCCCTGCGCAGCAGCCTGCCGAACGAGTCGTACTCCGTCAGCACCGGATCGTCGTCGGGCAGGCCCGCGACGAAGCGGCCCTTGCGGGTGCGCAGGTTGAGCGTCAGCGACGCCAGCGTGCGGCCGACGGTGTAGATGTCGGTGGCCACCGTCGGGCCGGTCCGCACGATCTCGGCTGCCTGGTAACCCGGTGTGCCGTACAGGTATCCGAACGAGTTGATCCGAGAGACCGCCCCGAGGTCGATCAGCTTCAGCTGCTCCTCGGTGATCATGATGTTTTCCGGCTTGAGGTCGTTGTAGGCCAGCCCGATGGAATGCAGATAGCCAAGCGCGGGCAGGATCTCGAGCATGTAGCCGATGCCCTCGGCGACCGGTAGCTTGTCGCCCCTGGCCTGTTTGAGCGACTTTCCGCCGACGTACTCCATCACGATGTAGCCGACCGGATTGCCGTGCTGGTCGGGATGTTCGACGAAGTTGTAGATCTTGACGATTCCCGGCTGCGTCACCTCGGCGAGGAACTGACGCTCGGCCATCGCGATCTTCTGGGCCTCCGCATCGCCGGAATGCACAAGGCCCTTGAGCACGACGGGCCGTTCGTTGACGTTGTGGTCGAACGCCAGATACACCCAGCCGAGCCCGCCGTGTGCGATGCAGCCCTTGATCTCGTACTGTTCGGCGACCATGTCGCCGGGAACCAGCTGCGGCAGGAACGAGTACGCGCTGCCGCAGTGCGGACACCAGCCCTCAGACAGCGCCCTGCCGTCGGCCGACGACCTGCCGACCGGTTTCCCGCAGTTCCAGCAGAACCGTTTGGACTCCGCCACAACGGGATTGGTCATCAACGCGGACAGCGGGTCGATCTCGCGCACCCGAGGGATCTCCACCAGCCCGCCGCCGAGCCGCCGGGTCGGTGACAGCGCCAGCGTCATCGCTGTTGGGTGGTCCTCTGGCTCGGTGTCGGCAGTGCCGACCGAGACGCCGTCCGAGTCGTCGAAGTGCGGCCGGAAGACGGCCTGCGTCGCCATCGGCCGCACCGTCGACACCGAGTCGACTTCGAGTTCCTCGAGGTCCTCGAGGCTCGCCGGTTGGGTACCGGGGCCTTCGAATTCTTCTGCCGTCGACATCAGTCCGAGTACCTCGGGACCGGGGGTGCGGGCGGCGGGCCGAGCACCGTCAACCACTTGCGGTACAACGTGCTCCATGTGCCGTCGCGGCGGATGCGGTCCAGCGTCCCGTTCACGAACCGGACCAGCCCGGTGTCCTCCAGGTTGATGCCGATGCCGTAGGGCTCCTCGTTCATGCTTGGCCCGACGATGTGCAGATACGGGTCCTGCGCCACCAGACCGGCGAGGATGGAGTCATCCGTGCTGACCGCGTCGACCTGACGCTGCTGCAGCGCCACCAGGCAGTCGGCCCACGTCACCACCTCGATGACGATCGGCGACGGGTTGATCTCCTGGATCCGCTGCAGCGACGTGGTGCCCTTGACCGCGCAGACCCGCTTGCCCGAGAGGTCACTCGCCTGCGAGATCGCCGAGTCGCGGGGCGCCAGGATCCGTTGGTTCGCAACCAGATACACCGTCGAGAAGTTGACCAGCTTCTTGCGCTCGCACGTGATGCTCATGGTCTTGACGACGATGTCGACCTGGTTGTTCTGCAGGGCCGTAACGCGATCGGCCGACGACAGGATGCGGTACTCGACCTGTGACGGGGTGCCGAAGATGTCGCGGGCCACCTCGCCTGCGATGTCGACGTCGAATCCGGTGATCTCTCCGGTGATCGGATCGCGGAAGCTGAACAGGTTGCTGCCGATGTCGAGTCCGACGATGAGCCGCCCGCGGGCCTTGATCTTGGCGACGGCGTCCTCGGCCTGCGCGCGGTCATCGAACGGCCGCAGGCTCGCCGTCAGGTCGCAGTCGTCGTCGGTGTCCGGTTGCGGTGGCACCAGCTCCGGCGCCAGCTCCTGCATGCCCGCGGGGGTCGGCGGCGGAAGCGTCAGGGCGGGCGTGGGCGACACCCCTTCCGCACGGCCGCAACCCGCCAGCACGGTCACCATGGCGACCGCGACGCAGAACATCCTGAACTTCATCGGCCTTCGTTCTTCGCGCGAGACGCTCATCACCGGTACTCACTCAGTCTCGGCCACAGGCCCAGCGCCACCGCGATCGCCGCCACCACGGACAGCGCCGCCGCGCCGACGGTCGCGCCGGACAGCACCCGCCTTGCGTTGAGGATGTCACTGCGCAACTGCTCGCGGCTCTCGGCGATGCCCTTGTTCAGCGCCTCGTCCAGCCGATCGAAGGCCGGCGTCGAGTCGTCCTCGCCGCGGCCAAGCGCGACCTGCGTCGCGGCCTGATAGTTGCCGACCGCGATGTAGGAGCTGATCCGGTCGTCGGCGGCACGCCAGCGCCGCAACAACTGCTCGGCGTCGGACAGATCCCCCTTGTCGATCGCATCGTCGCGTCCGAGATATTCGGACAGCTGCTGCTGCATGGTGTCGATGCGCTGGTAGTAGGACTGCTTACGCACACTCTCGTCGCCGCGCCGGATCAGCGACAGCGTCTCGTCGGCGCGCGCCTGCTGCGCGGTGATCGCCAGGGTGGTGACGGTCTTGAGGGACTCCGCTGCGGTGTTTTTCGCGCTGCGGCTGTCGATGGTCGAGATCACCAGCGCGGTGAACACCCAGATCAACATGATCAGCACGGCCATCCCGCCCGCCACGAACCCGATGTTGACGCGGCGGCGGGTCCGCCGGGCCAGCCAGCGGTTCGCGAACGCGCCGAACAGCAGCGTCGCCAGCACCACCAGGATGACGGGCGCCGGAATGCGGGTCGACGCCGTCGTCTCCCTGTCCACCCGGGCAGAGGTCTCCTCGTAGAGCCGTTGTGCGTCGGGCAGGATCGTCTGCTGCATCAGCGAGGACGCCTCGGACAGATACGACGAGCCGACGGGGTTACCTCCCCGGTTGTTGGTTCGCGCGGTCTCGATCAGCCCGGTGTACACCGCGAGGTTGGCGTTGATCCGGCCGAGCAGCTGGACCAGCGGCTCGTCGGTCAGCCCGCTCGATGCTCTGGTGACGGCGCTGGCGGCGTCGGTGATCGCCTGTTCGTAGCGCTGCCGGACATCCCGCGGTTCTGCGCCCGCGATGAAGGCCGTCGCCGCGGCGGCGTCGGCGACCGAAAGCGTGGTGTAGAGCTGACCGGCCGCGAATGCCAGCGGCTCGGTGTGGTCGAGGACCGTGGTCAGCGCCTGCTGACGGTCGTTGACGGTGGTCGAGGTGGCGAATGCGCTGGCGATCACCAGCGCGGACAGCACGATGCCGATGGTCAGGATTCGCCCGGGGGTCGTCCAGAGAAACCACCAGCGCGGATGCGCGGGTGTTGTCGGCGACCGCGACGCAAGCGGCTCGGTCGACGGATGCGCCAGCTCCACAGTCACGGCTGCCCGGACTCCATCTATCTCTTACGCTTTCCGGCTGCTCTTCGGACCTACTTCCAATCTATAAAAGAATTCTAAGAGTTAATCGAGTGGCGTGTGGGGATTCGAGAGGGGGAGGTTCCCTAAGCTGAACGCGTGCGTGGCGACGGCGACGGCTGGGTGATGTCCGACAGCGGCGCGGCCTACTGGGGCAGGCACGGCGCGGCGGGGCTGCTTCTTCGCGCGCCGCGTCCCGACGGTTCGGCCGTCGTGCTGCTGCAACACCGCGCGCCGTGGAGTCATCAGGGCGGCACCTGGGGACTGCCCGGCGGGGCCCGCGACAGCCACGAAAGCGCAGAAGAGGCCGCCGTTCGCGAGGCGCACGAGGAGGCCGGGCTGGAAGCAGGCCGGCTCGTCGTGCGCACGACCGTGGTCACTGCAACCGCCAGCGGCAGCCACTGGACCTACACCACCGTGATCGCCGACGCCCCCGAACAGCTCGACACCGTGCCCAACCGGGAGAGCGCCGAGCTGCGCTGGGTGGCCGAGGAGGACGTCGCGGCGCTGCCCCTGCATCCCGGGTTCGCG
This sequence comes from uncultured Actinomycetota bacterium, assembly GCA_963716505.1. Taxonomy (GTDB): domain Bacteria; phylum Actinomycetota; class Actinomycetes; order Mycobacteriales; family Mycobacteriaceae; genus Mycobacterium. Next base: position 279,246 of record CAVQTL010000006.1, on the reverse strand, counting down.
GCCAGCTGGCAACGGTTGCGCGAGGTGGCGGCGACTATGCCGGTGCTGCAAGCCGAGCTTTGAGCCTGCTCGCCGCCGCCGCAGGGTCGTCGGCCGCGGTGATCGCCCGCACCACGACGATGCGGCGCGCACCCGCGTCGAGCACCGCAGGCAGCCGCTGCTCGTCGATGCCGCCGATCGCGAACCAGGGCTTATCCGCGTTGGTCGACGCGGCAATTCGAACGAGGCCGAGACCAGGTGCCGTCCTGCCGGGTTTGGTCGGGGTTGGCCAGCACGGGCCGACGCAGTAGTAATCGACCGATTCGGCGACTGCGGCGGCCACTTGCTGTGGGTCGTGGGTGGAGCGGCCGATCAGCGTCTGCGGCCCGACGATGTCACGGGCGACCGCCAGCGGCAGGTCGTCCTGGCCCAGATGCAGCACATCGGCGCAGGCCGCACGGGCGATATCGGCCCGGTCGTTGACCGCCACCAAAGCGTCGTGGCGCCCCGCGGCGTCGGCGAGCACCTCGAGCGCGGCGAGCTCGTCGCCGGCCTCCAACGGTCCGAACTTCTGCTCACCGGGCGAGCCCTTGTCGCGCAGCTGGATGATGTCGACCCCGCCCGCCAGCGCCGCATCGGCGAATGCGGCCAGATCACCGCGCTCGCGGCGGGCGTCGGTGCACAGATACAGCGACGCCGAGGCCAGCCGAGCCAGCCGATTGGAGGGTTGGTGCACACCGCGAGAGTAATGTGGGACGTCGACACGGGAGTCCGGAGAGCGGGCTGAGAGTGGGCACACTGGGTCTATTGCACCTGCCCTTACCGTCGAACCTGATCCGGATCATGCCGGCGAAGGGAGGGGAATGGACCCGATCGGATCTCTGGCCGTCATCGGCGGCGGCGTCATCGGCCTGTCGGTCGCGCGCCGCGCCGCGCTCGACGGCTGGTCCGTGCGCGTGCACCGCGGCGAAGACCCTGGCGCGTCGTGGGTGGCAGGCGGCATGCTCGCCCCCCACAGCGAGGGTTGGCCGCGTGAGGAGCGGCTGCTGCGGCTCGGCCTTGCGTCGCTGGCCTTGTGGCACGGCGATTTCACCGATGGACTGCCCGAAAGCGTGATCACGGCGCGCGAATCGTTGGTGGTCGCCGTCGACCGCGCCGACGTCGCCGACCTCAAGACGGTCGGGGAGTGGCTGGCGGCGCAGGGATATCCGGTGAACTTCACGTCTGCCGCCCGCGAGGTCGAACCGCTTCTCGTCCAGGGCATTCGGCACGGCTTCGTCGCCGAGACGGAACTCGCCGTCGACAACCGGGCGGTGGTCGAGGCGCTGGCGGCGCACTGTGAACGGCTCGGCGTGCAGTGGGCGCCACCGGTGCACGAACTCGCGACGGTGGATGCGGACGTTCGGGTGGTCGCCAACGGTATCGACGCGCCGACGCTGTGGCCCGGCCTGCCGATTCGCCCGGTCAAGGGTGAGGTGCTGCGGTTGAGGTGGCGAAGGGGTTGCATGCCGGTGCCGCAGAGGGTGATTCGCGCCCGCGTCCACGGACGTCAGGTCTATCTGGTACCGCGGCGGGACGGCGTCGTTGTCGGCGCCACCCAGTACGAGCACGGCAGGGACACCGCGCCCGCGGTGACCGGTGTGCGGGAACTGCTCGACGACGCCTGCGCGGTGATGCCTGCCCTTGGTGAGTACGAACTGGCCGAGTGCGCGGCGGGCCTGCGTCCGATGACGCCCGACAACCTGCCCATCGTCGGCCGCCTCGACGACCGCACCCTGGTTGCCGCGGGCCACGGACGGTCCGGCTTCCTGTTGGCGCCATGGACCGCGGAGGCGATCGCGGGTGAGCTCAACGGCGCTCCGCTGCCGGACGCCGAACTGGTGGAGGTTCGATGAAAGTCATCGTCAACGACAAGGACGTCGAGGTGGACGAGCAGACCACGGTCGCGGGTCTGCTCCTGGGACTTGGCTTCCCGGAGAAGGGCATTGCGGTCGCGGTGGATCAGACGGTGCTGCCGCGGTCGAGCTGGCAGACGACATTGACCGACGGTGCGCGGCTGGAAGTGGTGACGGCGGTGCAGGGTGGCTGAGAAACTCACGATCGCGGGCCGCGAGTTCGGTTCGCGGCTGATCCTCGGCACCGGCGGAGCCGCGAACCTGGCCGTGCTCGAGGAGGCGCTCGTCGCATCGGGCACCGAGCTGACGACTGTCGCGATGCGCCGGGTGGACGCCGACGGGGGCACCGGCGTGCTGGGCCTGCTCAACCGCCTCAACATCACGCCGCTGCCCAACACGGCCGGATGCCGGGGGGCCGCAGAAGCCGTGATGACGGCGCAGCTGGCCCGTGAGGCGCTGCAGACCGACTGGGTCAAGCTCGAGGTGATCGCCGACGAACGCACGCTGCTGCCCGATGCCGTCGAGTTGGTCCGCGCCGCAGAACAATTGGTGGACGACGGTTTCGTCGTTCTGCCGTACACCAACGACGATCCGGTACTGGCCCGTCGGCTGGAGGACATCGGCTGCGCGGCCGTGATGCCGCTGGGTTCGCCGATCGGGACCGGCCTCGGCATCGCCAACCCGCACAACATCGAGATGATCGTCGAGCAGGCGGGCGTTCCGGTGATCCTCGACGCGGGAATCGGCACCGCCAGCGACGCGGCGCAGGCGATGGAATTGGGCTGTGACGCGGTGCTTCTCGCCACCGCGGTGACCAGGGCCGCCGACCCGCCCGTGATGGCCGCAGCGATGGCCGCCGCGGTCACCGCGGGCCACCTCGCACGTCGGGCGGGCCGGATCCCGAAGCGGTTCTGGGCGCAGCCGTCCAGCCCGTCCTTATGACGCGGCGGGCATGCGTGCGGTGGCCGACCTGGTCACCGAGCAACTGTGACGGATTGTGAAACTGACGACGAATTTCGGGGGGCGGTTTCCGTCGTCAGAATCACAAACGAGCGCTCGTGACATTATGGGTGCGATGATCGAATTGGCCGGGCTCACCAAAGTATTTGGCAGCACCCGCGCAGTCGACGACCTGACCTGCACCATCGAGCCCGGGGTGGTGACGGGGTTTCTCGGCCCCAACGGAGCGGGCAAGACCACGACGATGCGGATGATTCTCGGGCTGGACCATCCGAGCTCGGGGACCGCCACCATCGACGGCAAGCCGTACCGAGAGCTCGCCGAACCGCTGCGGCACGTCGGTGCACTGCTGGATGCCAAGCAGACCCACCCGAACCGGTCGGTGCGCGCGCACCTGCGCTGGATTGCCGCGACGCACCGGCTACCGGTCGGCCGCGTCGACGAGGTGCTCGACATGGTCGGGCTGGCCACGGTCGCGGCCAAGAAGGCGGGCACGCTGTCGCTCGGCATGAGCCAGCGGCTCGGCATCGCGGCGGCGCTGCTCGGCGACCCGCCGGTGCTGCTGTTCGACGAGCCGGTCAACGGGCTGGACCCCGAGGGCATCCGCTGGGTGCGCACGCTGATGCGCACGCTCGCCGGTGAAGGTCGCACGGTCTTCGTGTCCAGCCATCTGCTCGCCGAGATGTCGAACACCGCAGACCGGCTGGTGGTGATCGGGCGCGGCAAGCTGATCGCGTCGACGACGGTCAGCGAGTTCGTCGGCCGCGCCGACACCGTCCGCGTGCGAAGCCCGCAGCTGGACCTGCTGCGCCAGGTGCTGACCGATGCGGGTATCGGGGTCGATGACGACGCGGAGGCCTCGGCGCTGCTGGTGCGGGGGGCGGCCAGCGAGGTGGTCGGTGAGCTCGCTGCGCGCAACGGAATCACCCTGCACGAGTTGACCTCACAACAGGTGTCGCTCGAGGATGCGTACATGAAGCTCACCGACGACGCCGTGCAGTACCGGGCGTCGACATGAGTGCGGTAGCGGTGTTGAACGCCGAACGCATCAAGCTGACGACCACCCGTTCGCCGCTGTGGTCGGCGGTCGCGGTGGCGGTGCTGAGCCTCGGGCTGGCCGCGATGCAGGCGTCGACGGTCTACGGCCCCGGCCCGCTGGAGCCGCAGAAGGCCGCCATGGGTGTCGCCGTCTTCGGGGTTCCCGTGCTGATGATCCTGTCGGCACTGACCGTCACCAACGAGTACCGCAGCGGCCTGATCCGCACCACCTTCATGGCGGTTCCGAACCGGACCCTGGTGCTGGTAGCGAAAGCGATTGTGGCAGCAGCATTTTCCAGCTTCTACGCCGCGGCGATGGTGGTGGCCTCGATCGTGGTGGCGCGGTCGGTCTTCGACTGGCGGCTGGTCGGCGCGATCGCCCTGTTCGCCGCGCTGGCCGCTGTACTCGGCGTTGCCGTCGGCGCGCTGCTGCGGGCGTCGGCCGGCGCCGTGGCGCTGCTGTTGCTGTGGCCGCTGGTGGCCGAGCCCCTGCTGGGAAACATGCCCAACATCAGCACGAAGGTCGGCCCGTACCTCCCGTTCGGCAACGCGTTCAGGTTCATCGACGTGGCGTGGCTCTACCCGTACTACGCGATGCCATGGGGAGAGCTCGGGTCGATCGGCTATTTCGCAGGCGTGGCGGCGGTCCTGTTCGTCGCGGCGCTGGTCACCGTCAACCGCCGCGACGCAGGCACCGGCTAACGTGGACGCAATGGGGCGCAAATCGCGTGGGGTGTTGGCTGCGCTCGCGGCCGTCGTCGTCGTGGCTGCGTTCGGCGGCTGCGGCGACAAGCCCGCGAAGGAGGCCACCAGCCCGCCCTCCTCGCCCGCGGCCTCCGGCGCGGCGGCGCAGTACGCTGCGACCCTGCGTGACCAGGTCAAGGGCGACGCGATGATGGCGCACCTGAAGCAGTTTCAGGAGATTGCCGACGCGCACGACGGAAACCGCGCGCTCGGCACAGCAGGCTACGACGCGAGCCTCGACTATGTGGCGAAGATGCTGCGTGACAAGGGTTTCGATGTCCAGACACCCGAGTTCGAGGTGCGGCTGCCGTTCGCCGAGGATCCCCAGCTCACCGTCGGCGGCGCGACGATCGAGGCCAAGCCGCTGCAGTTCACCATCGGCACGCCTGACCAAGGCGTCACCGGTCCGCTGGTCGCCGCCCGCGTCGACGACTCACCCGGCTGCACGGCATCGGACTACGACGGGCTGCCCGTCCGGGGCGCGTTGGTGCTTGTCGATCGCGGCATCTGCCAGTTCTCGCAGAAGCAGGCCGCGGCCGCCGAGCGCGGCGCCCTCGCGCTGATCGTCGCCAACAACGATGAAGGCGACGAGATGGGCGGCACGCTCGGCGAGGATTTCAACCCGAAGATCCCGGTCATCAGCATCACCAAAGCCTCCGGTGACCGGCTGCGCGCCGCGCCGGGTGAGACCACCCTCAAGCTCGACGCCGGGGTCCGCGTCGAGAAGACCCGCAATGTGATCGCGCAGACGAAGACCGGCTCCACCGCCGACGTGGTGATGGTCGGCGCCCACCTCGACAGCGTGCCGGAGGGTCCCGGCATCAACGACAACGGATCCGGCGTGGCCGCCGTGCTGGAGACCGCACTGCAGCTTGGCCCTTCTCCCGCGGTGCAGAACGCCGTGCGGTTCGGCTTCTGGGGCGCAGAGGAGCTCGGGCTGAAGGGTTCGAACAACTACGTCCGGTCGCTCAATGTCGACCAGCTCAGGGACATCGCGCTGTATCTGAACTTCGACATGGTGGCCTCGCCGAACCCCGGTTACTTCACCTACGACGGCGACCAGTCGGTGCCGCCGAACCCCAGAGAGGCCAATGCCCGCGTGCCGGAGGGTTCGGCCGGCATCGAACGCAACTTCGTCGCGTATCTGAAGGATGCGGGCAAGACGGCGCAGGACACCGGGTTCGACGGCCGCTCCGACTACGACGGGTTCACCCTGGCCGGAGTTCCCGCGGGCGGCTTGTTCTCCGGCGGCGAGGAGAAGATGACCGAGCAGCAGGCAGAGCTGTGGGACGGCAACGCCGATGAGCCGTTCGATCCGAACTACCACAAGAAGACCGACACCCTGGACCACATCGATCGAAACGCGCTTGCGATCAACGGCGCCGGGGTCGCCTACGTCATCGGCATCTACGCACAGGATCAGCGCGGCCGCAACGGCGTGCCGGTTCGTGACGACCGCACCCGCCACATACTCGCGAAGTCATGACGGCTCGGGTTTTGGCGGGCGCGGCAGTTGTCGTCGCCCTGCTGCTCGGCGGGTGCTCGTCGGCGCCGCCACCGTCGCAGGATCTCGCCCGCGATCTGGCGGACCGGGTCGGCGTCGACGGGATGTATGTCCACCTGCGCAAGCTTCAGGAGATCGCCGACGCCAACAACCGGTCCCGCGCGGAAGGCACGTCCGGGTACGACGCCAGCGTCGACTACGTCGCGCAAACCCTGCGGGACAAGGGGTTTGACGTTGCGACGCCGGAATTCGAACGGCTCGGGGTGGCGTCGCCGGGCCGGCCGACGCTCACCGCCTCCGGCCGCGGCTACCCGATCGACCAGGCGTCGCTGCTGACGCCGACCCCGGCGGGCGGGTTGCGGGCGCGTCACGCAGCGCCCGCAGAAGCCCGCGGGCTGCGTCGCCGCCGACTACGGGACGAAGAGGGTGACCGGCGCCATCGCCGTCGTCGACGACACCGGTTGCTCGATCGTCGACAAGCAGAACACCGCGGTCGCAGAGGGCGCCGTCGGGCTTCTCGTCGTGAGCAACCCCGGCGCCTCGGGCAGCCCGAGAGGGTTGTTCACACCGGGCTACTACCGGGGGCTGAAGGTGCCCGTCGGGGTGATCGACGCCGACGCCGACGCCGCGCTGCGCCGCACCGATGCGCCGGTGCGACTCATTCTCGACGCCAAGGCCGCCATGGTGAAATCGCGAAATGTGGTGGCGCAGACGAAGACCGGTGACACGCACAACGTGGTGATGGCGGGCGCACATCTGGACACCGTCGCGAAGAGCCCCGGCATCAACGACAACGGCACCGGGGTGGCGGCGCTGCTGGAAACCGCAGCGGCGCTTGGATCGCAGCCGCAGATCACCAACGCCGTGCGGTTCGGGTTCTGGGGCTCCGAGGAGGCCGCGCTGGACGGGTCGACGAAGTATGTGCAGAGTCTGGACCGGGACGCCCTGAACGACATCGCGCTCTACCTCAACTTCGACATGCTGGGTTCGCCCAACGCGGGGTACTTCACCTACGACGGCGATCAGTCCGGTCAACCGAACCCCGCCGTCGCGGCGAATGCCGTGCCCGTCGGCTCGGCGGGCATCGAACGCACGCTGGCCGGCTATTTGAACCTGGCCGGGATCCGGCCCGCCGACATGCCGCTTGGCAAGGCCAGCGACTACAGCCCGTTCCTCGACGCCGGCGTTCCGATCGGCGGCGCGACAACCGGTGCGGCGCAGCGGAAAACGCAGGTGCAGGAGCGGTTGTGGGGCGGCACCGCCGGCGCGGCTTTCGACCGGAACAACCACCTACCCGGCGACACCATCGACAACGTCAACCGCGACGCGCTGGCCGTCACCGGCCCCGCGGTGGCGTTCGTGGTCGGCACCTACGCCCAGTCGATCGAGGGCGTCAACGGGGTGCCTAGCCGCGAGCAGCGCCGCCGGAATACGCCTTCGCGACCCGGCTGACGAACTGGTACACGCCGTCCTCGTCGGGGGCGAGCGGCCCGGGACGCGCGTGCGGTGACGTCAGGCCGCGCTGCACCGACTCGCACGCCGCCCAGTCCTGGCGGTTGGTCAGATCCCAGAAATCGACCGCATAGGACGGATCGAAGTCCGGTTTCTCGGCCACCTCTTTCGGAAACGCCCATGCGCATTCGACGTGGGTGCGGTCGACGGCCAGCGGAGTCATCAGGTGGGTCATCACGTAGTCGGGGTGCAGGCTGACCAACAGGTTGGGATAGCCGACGACGTACATCACGGTGCGCAGTTCGTGCTCGGAGAGCCCCTTGATCGCCACGCCACCGCTGGCGCCGGTCAGCGACATCGTCTCGGCCTCGTCGATGAGCGACATCCAACCGCCGATCCACGAGCCCTCGGTGTGCAGGTTCTCGCCGCTTTTCGGCGGGCTGATCCGGGACAGCTCGGGGTGGATCGTCGAGCAGTGGTAGCACTCCTGGTAGTTCTCGGCGATCACTTTCCAGTTGGTGGCCAGCTCGTAGGAGTGCCGGTCCACGACCGTCAGCTCTTCCGGCCGGTACGGCGCGACGATGTCCTCCCACCCGGCGACATGCTCGGCGAATTCGGCGTCCTGGCCGCTGGGGTCGACGAACAGCCAACCGTGCCAGTCCACCAGCCGCAGCTCGGCGAGACCGAACTCGCCTGCGTCGAAACCTTCGGTGTCCTTGAAGCCCGGCGCGTTGCGAAGACTGCCGTCGAGCCGGTACGACCACGAGTGGTACGGGCAGACGATGCCGCGTCCGCGGGTGGCCTGGTTGCACGCCAGCAGCTCGTGCCCGCGGTGGCGGCAGGTGTTGGCGAACGCGCGAACCTTGTCGTCGCCGCGGACCAGCAGGACCGCGTTCGCACCGCTGCCCACCGCCTTCTGCGCGCCGACCGCGGCAAGATCGGAGGCGTGGCCGACGCAGGTCCACCCGGAGAAGATGTGCTGCTGCTCCCACTCGAAGACGGCGGGGTCGACGTAGGCTTCGCGGGGCAGCATCCGGGACTGGCCGAACGGGGCCATTGCCGCGGCCACGCCGTCGGCGGGGAGGGGAGCCGGTGGATGCTGTTTGAACATACAGTCAGACTAGTTCACGGCACCTCTGGAGGTCCACACTTCTCCCGCCGAGCAGACGCAAAGGTGCCCGTTTTCGCGCGTTTTCGGGGGCTTTTGCGTCTGCTCGCGCGGAGAGTCTGCCGAAGACTAGAGCAATTTTTCCAGCGTGATCGGCAGGTCCGTGACGCGTTTTCCCGTTGCGTTGAACACCGCGTTGGCGATCGCAGCGGGGACGCCGACGATCACCAGCTCGCCGAGACCCTTGACGCCGAGGGGGTCGGCGATCTTGTCCTCGGCGGGCAGAAATGCCGCGTCGAGGGCGGGTATGTCGGCGTTGACCGGCACCAGGTAATCGGACATGTTCGCATTGACGATGCGCCCGTCCCGGTAATCCAGGTGGGTGCCCTCCAGCAGAGCCATGCCGATCCCGCCCACCATGCCGCCGATCGCCTGGCTGTGTGCCAGCTTCGGGTTGATGATCCGCCCGGCGTCGTAGCATGCGTAGACGCGCCGGATGCGAACCGTGCCGAGCAGATCGTCGACGGCGACCTCGGCGAACACCGCTCCGTACGCGGACATCGAGTAACGATGATCGGCGTCGTCGGGTGTCCATGTCTGTTGCGTGTCAAGGGTTTTCCAGCCCCGCCGTTGCAACAGCGCCTGGTACGTCTCACCGCGCGCGGGCTCTGAGGCCCGGAACATCCGGCCGTCTGCGACCGAGACTCGATCGGGCGGCGTGCCGTTCAACGGCGAGCCGGGGTCGACGACCGCGGTGCGGATGAAGCGGTCGCGCAACAAGTCGGCTGCGGTCAGGACCGCCGAACCGACACTTGCCATGGTCCGTGAGCCCGAATGCGACGGAGCCTCCGGAAAGTTGCTGTCGCCCAGCGAGAATCGAACCCTGGCGATCGGCAGGCCGAGGGCGTCGGCCGCCACCTGTGTCATCGAGGTGTAGGTGCCCGGCCCCATGTCGCTGGTCCCGCACTCGACCTCCGCCGTGCCATCGGCGTTGATCCGCGCCAGCGCGGCGCATTCGCTGCGGGCGGTGTGATAGACGGCCGCAGCGACGCCAATGCCGACCAACTGATCGCCGTCGCGGACCGATCGCGGTGTCGGGTTGCGTCGCGACCAGCCGAACGCCGCGCTGCCCTGCCGGAGGCACTCGGCGAGCCTGCGCGTCGAGAACGGCAACCCGGCGGATTCATCGCGCTCGGGTTCGTTGCGTAGCCGCAGCTCGATCGGGTCCATGCCGAGTCGGTGGGCCAGGTCGTCCATCGCGGACTCCAGGGCGAATGCCCCGGTGGTTGCGCCTGGCCCGCGCATCGGACAGCCGGGGTTGATATCAAGCGGCACAACGTGATACGTCGACCCCATGTTGGGCGCGGTGTACAGAAATCGGGCCCCCGTCATCACATTGTCCTCGTAGGCGTTGTACCGGGAGGTCTCGGTGTGCGCGTCGTGGACGATGGTGCTGATTCGACCGGAACGGTCTGCGCCGATCGCCATCCGCTGGCGGCTGGTGGGGCGGTACCCGACGCCGCTGTAGTACTGCTTTCGGGTCAGCATGAGTTTGACTGGCCGTCGCATCTGCCTGGCCGTGAATGCCGCGAGCAGTTGGTGCGGCCAGGTGGTGCCCGCGCTCCCGAAAGCGCCGCCGACGAACGGGGAGATGACCCGCACGTGATCGGTTGGGACGCCGAGCGCCTCCGAATATGCCTGCTGAGCTCCGCTGATGCTCTGCACCTTGTCCCAGACGGTGAGTTTGTCGCCGTCCCAGCTGGCGACGGTGGCGGGGATCTCCATCGGGTTGTGGTTGTTGCGCTCGATGGAGTAGCGCAGATCGGTGACGACGGCAGCGGTGCGCAGTGCGCCGTCGGCGTCCCCGCGGGCGTAGTCGTTCGTTCTTTCGCCCGGCACCTGTTCTGCCTGCGGCGCATCGATATTCGTCAGCTGCGGTGCGGTTCGGTACCGCACATTCACCAGTGAGGCGCCGAGGTTGGCGGCCTCGAGGCTGGTGGCGACGACGATCGCGACGGGCTGGCCGAAGCAGGACACCTGCCGGATGTCGTAGGGCAGCTTCAGCCCGCCGAAGTCGGTGAGCACCCGCAACACGCCGGGATGCCGGACCGCGGACGCCGGGTCGATCCTGTCGACGGCGCCGCGGGCGACGGTGGCGGTCACCAGAGCGGCGTAGACCAGGTCGTCGGCCGGGTTGTCGGCTGCATAGCGAGCCTGGCCGGTGACCTTGCGCCTGCCGTCGACCCGGGTGACGGGCTGACCCGTGACGAGCGCCGCGGGCAGCGGCCTGGTCACGGCATACCTGCCACGGTCGCGAGCTGTCGCTCGACGGTGCGCTTGATCAACTCCACCTTGAACCCGTTCTCCGACAGGGGTTTTGCGCCGTCGGCGGCACGGGCAGCCGCCGCATGCCAGGTTTCGGGAGTTGCCGGCCTGCCGGTGAGCGCGCTTTCGACGGCGGGCAACCGCCACGGCACGGTGCCGACGCCGCCCGCGGCCACCCGTGCGGTCCGCACCGTGCCCGCGGAGATGTCCATGGCAACTGCCGCCGACGCGATCGCGAATTCGTACGACGCTCTGTCGCGAACCTTCAGGTAGCCGGACCGCCGTGACTCGGGACGTGCGGGCACCTCCACCGCCGCGATCAACGCGCCCGCGGGCAGGTTGTGCTCCTTGTCGGGTGTCGAGCCGGGCAGGCGGAAGAAGTCGGCGATCGCGGTCGACTGCTCGCCGTCGCGGGTTCGCGTGATCACCTGTGCGTCAAGAGCAACGAGTGCCACCGCCAGGTCCGAGGGGTGTGTCGCGACGCAGGCGTCGCTGGTACCGAGGATCGCGTGCGTGCGGTTGCGTCCGTCGAGCGCCGCGCATCCTGCGCCGGGGCTGCGCCGGTTGCACGATGCCGACACATCTCGGAAGTACAGGCAGCGGGGACGTTGCATGAGGTTGCCGCCGATGGACGCCATGTTGCGCAGTTGGGCCGAGGCGGACAGGTCCAGGGCCGCAGCGATCACCGGAAACTGTTGCCGAACAACGGGATGAGCGGCCACCTCGGACATGCGCGCGAGCGCTCCGATGCGCAGCCGCGACGGTTGCAGGTCGATATCACGGTAGGGCAGCGCGTTGATGTCGACCACCGCGTCGGGTCGCTCGACCGTCTCACGCATCAGGTCGACCAGCGTGGTGCCACCCGCGATGAAGCGGGCGCCGGATGCGGCGGCGTGCAGCGCCGATGCCTCGTCGCACGCCTTGGTGAACCGGAACGGATACACGCGCTACGTGGCCCGCGCCGTGTTGGCGACCGCGGTGACGATGTTGGTGTAGGCGCCGCACCGGCAGATGTTGCCGCTCATCCACTCGCGGATCTCAGCCGCCGAGCCGGTGTGGCCTTCGTTGATGCAACCGATGCCGGACACGATCTGGCCCGACGTGCAGTACCCGCACTGGAACGCGTCCTCGTCGATGAACGCCTGCTGCAGCGGGTGCAGCCGGCCGTTGCGTTCCAGCCCCTCGATCGTGGTGATCTCGGCGCCGTCATGCATCACCGCCAGGGTCAGGCACGAGTTGATCCGCGCACCGTCGAGCAGAACGGTGCACGCACCGCAGGCGCCCTGGTCGCAGCCCTTCTTCGTGCCGGCGAGACCTGCGCGTTCACGCAGCATGTCCAGCAGCGAGGTGCGGTTGTCGACGCTGATCTCGCGCTCTTCACCGTTGATTCGCAACCGGACGGTCGACGACTGCGCGGTGTCGTGTTCCTCCTCGCCGCAACCGGCGATGAGTGGCCCGCTCGCCACCACCCCGCCCACTGCGATGGACGCACCGACGAACGTTCTTCGGTTGATATCCGGCACTTCGCCCAGGGTAGGCACCGAACCTGTGAGTCGGCTATTACGCCTCTCCGGTGAAGCCACCGAGGCCGCGGTCGGCGGTGGTGTCCCCGCGCGTCATGCGTCGGTAAACAAGGAATCCGATGACGACGGCGGCCAACGCGGCGAACAGCAACAGGCTCGCCAGCGCGTTGAGCGCAGGCGTCGGCGCGGCGCGGGCGGTGTTGTAGATCTTCACCGACACCGGCTCGGTTGAGGCGTCGCCGGACAGGTAACGCACCAGCACGAAATCGTCGATGACGTCGGCGAACACCAGCACGGTGCTCGCGAAGATCGCGGGCAGCAGCATCGGCACGATGATCCGGCGCAGCGCGGCGAGCGGCGACGCGCCCAGATCCATTGCCGCTTCTTCATATTGGGGTCCGATGGTGGCCAGTCGGGCGCGCACCAGCACCGCCGGATAGGACACCTGAAAAGTGACCAGGCCGATGACCTGCGCGGTGGTGCCGAGCTGGACCGGGACGGCCACGGTGGTGATCACGAACAGCAGCGCGACGGCGAGCAGCACCTCCGGCAGCACGAACGACAGCAGCATCAGGAAGTTGGCGCCCGCAGGCAGCCTGCCGCGCCAGCGGTCGATGCCGATTGCGAACAACGTGCCGAGCGGAACGGTGATCAGGGTCGCGATCACGCCCAGCTTGAGCGTCTGCAGCAGCGCGGTGTGCAGCGCATCGTTGTGCCAGACCGACAGCGTCTGATCGCCCCAGTACCACCGGAACGAAAAGCCTTGCCACGTCGTGCGTGACTTGCCGTCGTTGAACGAGTAGGCCACCGCGATGAGGACCGGCAACAGCGACCACACCAGGTACCCGATGGTGATGGCGATGAGGAACCGCGGCGGTCGCCACGGGTTGTGCCACCACGCCAGCGGGCCCCTCACGTCGACACCTCATCGGGTCGCGAGGTCACCCGGATGTAGTAGAGCATCGGCAGCAGCGCCGCGATGAACACCAGCATGACGAACGCGCCCGCCTGTCCCGTCTGTCCGGGCGACTGGACACTGTCGTTGATCAGGTTGCCGACCATCGTGGTCTTCGGCGACGCCGACAGCATGTCGCTGGTGAAGTAGTCGCCGAGCATCGGCAGACACGTCAGCAACACGGCTGCGACGATCGTCGGGCGGCACAGCGGCAGCGTCACCCGCCAGAACGACGAAAGCCGGGCGGCGCCGAGGTCTCGCGATGCCTCGAGCATCGGTTGGGATAGCCGGTCGAGGCCCGCGTAGAGCGGCAGAATCATGTAGGGCACATAGCCGTACGCCAACCCGAGCACCACCACCACCGGCTGGCCGGTCAGCCATTTCACGTTGGGATCGAATATGCCGCCGAAGCCAAGCACCTTGTTGAACAGGCCGTCGTCCTGTAATAGGTTGACCCACGCGAACATCCGCATCATGTAGCTGATCCAGAACGGCGCGATCAGCAGCGCAAGCAGCAGGCCCTTGCGCTTGCCGGACAGCCGCGCCACGTAGTACGAGACCGGGAAGGCGATCAGCAGGCACAGACAACTCGCGACGAATACGTAGATGAAGGTGCGCAGGATCGCTGGCCCGTAGACACCGTTCTCGCCGACGATGTGCGTGAGCACATAGTTGAACTGCGTCGGGTCCCACTGCAGCGGGTTCCACACCGGGACCGGCGTGCGGAACAGCGGGTCGATCTGGCCGAAGACAATGCACAGCACCACATACAGCGGAAAGATGAAAAACGCCGCCAGCCAGAAGATTCCGGGCGCAGCCAACACCGACCAGAGCCGGTTGCGGTGCTCGCGGGGCGGTTGGGGCGCCCGCGATGGTGCGGTGACTACCGGTACCGCCACGAGAGGCTATGACCCGCCGGCGTTGAACGCCTGCCACACCTTCTGCCACGCGTCCTGGTTGGCCGCGTCGAGTTCGAGCAGCCGGTAACCGGCGTCGAAGTACTCGGGCTTGACGATGGCGGTGCGCAGGTTCTCGGGGATGAACTCCTCAGCCACAAGCGAATCCGCGGTGATCGAGTTCTGCGGAGGCTGGTAGCCGATCGCGGTGAAGTTCTGCATGGCCACGTCGGGCTCCAGCATGTGGTTGATGAACAGGTGGGCGAGCACCGGGTTCTTGCCGCTCTTGAGCACCACCATCAGATCGTTGTCCACCATGCCCTTGCCGTCCGGTGGGAACCAGTACTGCAGGATGTCCGTCGAGGTGCCCTCGGGCAGGTAGGACTGGGCGTTGATGATGTCGCCGGACCACATCTGCGAGACGCCGAGCTGGCCGGCGGGCAGGTCGTTGTACATCGTGATGGTGACCTTCGGCGACGTCGCGGCGACCAATGCCTTGAGCTGGTCGCCGACCTTCGTCAGGTCGGCCTCCGACGAGGTGTTCACATCCGTGATGCCCTGCTGCAGAAGGACCATCGACATGGCGGTGTGCCAGTCGTCGATGACGGCGGTCTTGCCCTTGTACTGCGGATCCCACAACACGTCGTACGGATTCGTCATCGCGGGGACGTCGGTCTTCACCTGGTCGTTACGCCAGCCGATGCCCGTGGTGTAGATGGTGTACGGCACGGAGTAGCGCCAATCCTGGTCGTACCAGGGGTTGGTGAAGTTCGGCCAGACGTTCTTGATGTTCGTGATGTAGCTGTGGTTCAGCGGTTGTACTAGCTTGCCCGTCACCAGCCTGCTGATCTGGTCGTAGCTCGGGAAGTAGATGTCGTAGTTGACGCTGCCGCCGCGGATCTTGGTGATCGCCTCGTCGGTGTCGTTGAACGTCGATATCTCGACCTTGACGCCGTGCTTGTCCTCGAACGCCTTGACCGCCTCCGGGCTGGTGTAGTCGGCGTAGGTGTAGAGCTGAAGGGTCGCGCCCTTCTCCGGCGCGAGCCCGTCGGCGATGGCCTTGTTGTCGTCGGCGATATCCCAGGTGACCGGGCTATCCGGCGACGCGAGTGTCAGCGTCGGCGTTCCTGACGACGGCCCCGACTTCGAGCACGCCGCGAGGAACGCGCCGAGGGTGGGTGCGGACGCGGCGAGAATCGCCGCTCGCGTGAGGAACTGTCGTCGGGTCGGACCGTGGCTATGCGGTCCGTTGGGTACTGGCATCTGGGGCCTCCCCGTTGATTTCGCGGCTTGTCGCTGGTAGGACTCTCGCATAGACTGAATGCTCAGTCAACCGTTCTGTACTGGAGGTTTCCCCGTGTCTTCGTCGGTCGTGTCGGGCGAAAAATCAAGCACAGTGGCCGACACCGTAGACCAGTTGATCGCCGACGAGGAGCAGGTGTTCCTGCGCCGTCAGCCGCGCAGCACCGAGCTCATCGCCGAGGCCCGCGTGCACCTCGCGGGCGGGGCGACCTCGAACTGGCAGATCGCCGAGCCGCAGGCCGTCTGGATGAGCCACGGCCTCGGCTCGAAGGTGTACGACGTCGACGGCACCGAGTACGTCGACATGCACGGTGGCTACGGCGCCGCCATCGCCGGGCACGCCCATCCGGCGATCGTCGCTGCGGTCAGCGACCGGGTCAGGCGCGGAACGCATTTCGCGCAGCCCACCGAGGACGCCATCTGGATCGCAGGCGAGCTGTCGCGTCGCTTCGAGCTGCCGCTGTGGCGGTTCGCCAACTCCGGCACCGAAGCCACCATGGACGCCGTCCATCTGGCCCGCGCCCTGACCGGGCGCGACCTGATCATCAAGGTCGAGGGCTGCTATCACGGCCACCACGACTCCGTGCAGGTGTCGGTGTTGCCCGAGGCCGACGAAGTCGGACCGCGGGAGAGGCCCAACGCCGTACCCGGCAACTCCGGCATCCCCGCCGCGATCCGCGATCTCGTCATCGTGGTGCCGTTCAACGACACCGGTGCGGTGGCACGGGCGCTCGCCGAGCACCGCGGGCAGGTGGCCGCGATGATCCTGGAACCGGTGATGATGAACGCGGGCATCATCCCGCCCGACGACGGATACCTGGCCGTCATCCGTGACCTGCTGCACGGCCAAGGCGCGTTCCTGATCTACGACGAGGTGAAGACCGGATTCACCACGGGGCCGGGCGGTGTCACCGCACGCAGCGGCGTAGTGCCCGACATCGTATGTCTCGCCAAGGCGCTCGGCGGCGGCATCGCGGTCGCCGCGATCGGCGGCACCGAGACCGTGATGTCGGCGATCGCCGACGGCCGCTACGAGCAGGTGGGCACCTTCAACGGCAACCCGCTCGCGATGGCGGCCACCAGGGCAACGCTGACCGATGTCCTCACCCCTGCGGCCTATGCGCACCTCGACGAGCTGGCGACCCGGCTGCGCACCTCGCTGGAAGCCACCATCGCCAGACACGGTTTCGGCTGGCAGGTCGTCACCGCAGGCGCCAAGGGATGTGTGACCTTCCGCCGCGATCCGGTGCGCGAGTTCCGCGATTTCCTGCATATCGACGCCAGACTGGGCCACCTGCACTGGCTGATGCAGCACAATGGCGGGGTATTTCTCCCGCCATGGGGGAAGGTGGAGCAATGGCTGCTGTCGGTTCAGCACGACCGCGACGATGTCGATCGGTTCGCGGCCAACTTCGCCCGGTTCGCAGAAGCGGTCGCACCTTGATAGGCCGGCCCGGATGAAGGGCGGCGCGATCCGGCTCGAGCAGCTGGTCAAGTCGTTCGACGGGGTCCCGGCGGTAACCGGTATCGACCTCGACATCCCGGCCGGTCAGTTCTATTCGCTGCTTGGCGCTTCCGGCTGCGGCAAGACCACCACCCTGCGCATGATCGCAGGCTTCGAGAAGCCCGACTCCGGTCGCATCGAACTCGACGGCCGTGACGTCGCGGGAGATCCGCCGCACAAGCGACCCGTCAACACCGTGTTCCAGACCTACGCACTGTTCCCGTTCATGACGGTGTGGGACAACGTCGCGTTCGGGCTGAAATACCAGAAGGCGTCCAAGGAAGACACCAAGAGGCGTGTCGGAGAAGCGCTCGAGCTGGCGCGGATGGGCGACTTCGCCAAGCGGCGTCCCGCCCAGCTGTCCGGCGGGCAGCAACAGCGCGTCGCGCTGGCGCGGGCACTCGTGCTTCGCCCGAAGGTGCTGCTGCTCGACGAGCCGCTCGGTGCGCTGGACGCCAAGCTGCGCAAGCAATTGCAGCTGGAGTTGCGCGCCGTGCAACGCGAGGTCGGCATCACGTTCGTGTACGTCACCCACGACCAAGAGGAAGCGCTCACGATGAGCGACCAGATCGCGGTTCTGGCCGAGGGTCGCATCGAGCAGGTGGGCCCACCGCAGGAGATCTACTCCGCGCCTGCCACCACGTTCGTCGCCGGATTCTTGGGTGCTGCCAACATCTTTGACGCCGACGTGCTGGAAGCGGCGAACGGTTCAGCGGTGTGCTCAGCGCTCGACACCCGTCTGGGCGCGGCCGTCGAGAACGGCGCCGCCAAAACCGGTGAGGCCGCCATCGTCATCCGGCCCGAACGGATCACGGTGCAGGCCGCCGACGAGCCGGTCGCGCATGGGCACAACTCCATCGCAGGCGTGGTGTCGCAGGTCGTGTTCCTCGGCAACGCCACCCAGGTGCATGTCGATGTCGGAGCGCCCACCGCGCTGATCGTCGAGGTGCCCAACCATTCCGGTCCCGGGTCGGTCAGCCATCAGCCGGGCGAACGGGTGAACTGCGTCTGCACGCATGACGCGGTGCGCGTCCTGCACCGCAGCTCGGCGTCGGTCATCACCGACCCGGTCGCCGAAGACCTTGGCGCACTCAGCGTTTCTTGACCGAAGACGCCGTCGCGGCAGGCAGATTCAGTTCCCGCTCGGCGAACCGCATGGCGACGTCGTAGGCCACCGTGGAATCGACTTCGGGGTCATCCAGCGCGACCTGGATGGACAGCCCGTCGAGCAGCGCGGAGAACTCAAGCGCGAACATGCGGATGTCGACGTCGGTGTCGAGTTCGGCGGACTTCACCGCATCGATGATCATCTTGCGCCAGCGCGCATCGAGCTCGACCCGTCCCGCCTTCACCTCGTCATGCCGAAAAGCCTGCGCCCACAGGTCAAACCACAGGCCCCATGCACCCGGTACCTCGTCGTCGGCCTCCGGCACGCAGGTCCACTTGATCAGCAGGGAGAGCCGCTCGTGTAGCGACGGAATCTCGGCCAGCATCTGCTCCATCGCTTCATATCCCGACTCCTCGGAATAGCGCAGGGCATCGACGAGAAGGCGGTCCCTGGTGCCGAAGTAGTAGATGACGAGCGCCGAACTGACCCCGGCGCGCTTGGCGACGTCGGCGATGCGGGTGTCGCCGAAGCCCCGCTCACAGATCAGCTCCGCGGCCGCGCGAAGCATCTCGATGCGACGGGGCTCGTTGTTCTCCGTCGCGGGTGCCGGTTCCGCCATGGCGTGGTGCTCCCCCTCATAGTCGCAGCGTTAGCACTTGTTTCCAGCCTAACACTTGATTAGATTGAACAGTCAGTCAAGACGCTGGTCGAGGCGTGAAAGTAGGGCTCTGGAATGTCGAACACATACGACGCGCTGGTAATCGGCGGCGGCCACAACGGGCTGGTCTCCGCGGCATATCTCGCCCGCTCGGGCGCCAAGACATTGGTCCTGGAGTCCCGCAATTCGCTTGGCGGCGCCGCGACCACCGAATCGCCGTGGGAGGACGCGCCGCACCTGCGGGTCACCCGGCTGTCCTACGTGATGAGCCTGATGCCGCCGACCATCATCAAGGACCTCGAGCTCGAGCGGCACGGCTACAAGGTGCATCCGATGGGGCCCTACTACCAGGCGTTTCCCGAGGGTGGATCGCTGACGATCTACGAGGACGACCCGGCACGGACCCACGAACAGCTGGCGAAGTGGTCCAAGAAGGACGCCGAGACCTGGCCCAAGTGGAACGCGTGGCTGGAGGGCATCGCCGATGTGATGGGGCCGCTGCTGACCCAGGTGCCGCCCAACATCGGCTCGCGCAGGCCGAGCGATCTGCTCGACCTCGCCAAGCTGGGTTGGAGCCAGCGCGGGATGACCACCCGCATGATGGGCGACGTCACCCGGCTGCTCACCATGAGCATCTCCGACCTGCTCGACGACTGGTTTGAATCACCGCAAATCAAAGGCGCCCTTGCGGTCAACGGCGTCATCGGCACCTGGGCCGGCCCGTGCGAGCCCGGCACCGCCTACGTGATGGCGCACCACTCGATCGGTGACGTCGGCGACGGCCAGCTGGGCAGCTGGGGCTTCCCCGAGGGCGGCATGGGCGGCGTGTCGGCGGCGATCGCCAACTCGGCCCGCAGCTTCGGCGCCGAGATCCGCACCAACGCCCGCGTTTCGAAGATGCTGGTTCGCAACGGCCGGGTGCACGGTGCGGTGCTGGAGAACGGCGACGAGATCCACGCGCCGCTGGTCGTCACCACGTTGCATCCGAAAACCGCCTTCCTGGACCAGATTCCGCGCACCGAGCTGCCCGCGGACTTCGTCACCGACATCGAGCACTACAAGACCCGCAGCGGCGTCGTGAAGATCAACCTGGCGCTTGGCGAGCTGCCCAACTTCACCGCCGACCCGAGCAAGGGTCAGGCCGAGCACCACACCGGCTCGGTCGAGATGGCACCGAGCGTGGAGTTCATCGAGGCGGCGTTCCAGGAGGCCCGAGCAGGCAAGCCGGCCCTGCTGCCGTTCAGCGACGGGGTCATCCCCACCACGCTGGACAAGACGCTGAATCCCGATGGCACGCACATCATGTCGCTGTTCACCCAGTGGGTGCCCGCCGACTGGGCCGATGCGCCGCACACCGAGGAGCTCGACGCATACGCCGACCGGCTGATCGACCTCTACGACCAGGTGGCGCCCGGCTTCAAATCGTCGATCCTGCACCGCGACGTCGTCGGACCGCACGAAATGGAGCAGGAGTACGGCCTGATCGGTGGCAACATCTTCCACGGCGAGCTGTCGCTGGAACAGCTGTTCCACATGCGACCGGCACCGGGTTACGCCGACTACCGCACGCCGATCGCCGGGCTGTACAACGGCAGTTCCGGCACCCATGCGGGCGGCGGCGTGTGCGGCATCCCCGGCTGGCAGGCGGCGCGCGCGGCGCTGGCCGACAAGAAGCGAGGGTTGAAGCGGTTCCGGCGCTCTCGATGAGCCGTCGGCAGGCGGCCGTCGCCGCGATGCTCGGCGCGCGGTCGATGGCGCTGGTGGGTGCCAGTCCCCGTCCGGACAGCTTCGGCTCGCGCATGATCCTTGAGGCCCAACGGGGTTCGGCGCGTTTCCATCTGGTGAACCCGCGATACGACCGGATCGGCGAGCTACCGTGCGTGCCGTCGATTGCCGACGTCGACGAGCCCGTCGACGTGGTCCTGCTCGGCGTTCCCGACGCCGTGCTGGCCGACCAGTTGGCGGCCGCTGCGGCGGCGGGTGCCAAGTCCGCCGTGCTGTTCGGTTCCGCGCACGGACTGAGCGGACGAGATCACGGCCATCGCCGCCGACGCCGGAATGGCGGTGTGCGGTGCGGGCTGCATGGGCTTCGTGAACAACGCGCTCGGGGTGCGGGCGCTGGGCTATCTGGAGCCGGATCCGATGCCCGACGGCGGCGTCAGCCTCGTCACCCATTCCGGCTCGGCGTTCTCCACGCTGCTGCGTGCCCGCCGCGGGTTCGGCTTCCGGCTGGCGGTGTCGTCCGGACAGGAGCTCGTCACCGACACCGCCGACTACGTCGACTACGCGCTGGACGATCCCGAAACACGCATCATCGGTCTGCTTCTCGAGACGCCGCGCGTCGTTCCCCGGCTGCGGGAGACCCTTCTGCGCGCCGCCGAGCAGGACGTGCCCGTCGTGATCCTCACCGTCGGCGGCTCGCCGCGCGGGCGGGCGATGGTGGCCGCGCACTCGGGTGCCCTGGCAGGCGAGCGCGCGGCATGGGAGGCGTTCTGCGCGGCGACCGGCGCGGTACACGTCGGCGATCTGGCCGAGTTCAGCGACACCCTCGAGCTGTTCTCCGCAGGACGGAGGGCCAAGCCAGGAGGCATTGCGACCGTGCATGACTCGGGTGCCGAACGTGCGCTGGTGGCCGACCTCGCCCACGAGCTCGGCATCGAGTTCGCCGACCTCGCGCCCGAGACGCTGACCACCATCGGCGGCATGCTCGACGACGGGCTGGCGGCCACCAACCCGCTGGACGTGTGGGGCACCGGCGCCGACACCCGCAACCTCTTCGGCGCCTGCCTGCGCGCGATGGTCGACGATCCTGCCGTCGCGGTCACCGCGCTCGCCGTCGACCTGGTCACCGAATTCGACGGCGACACCGCCTACGCCGACGCGGTCACCGACGTCGCCAAGCACACCGACGCGCCCGTCGCGGTGATGGCCTCGATGGCATCGGCGATCGACCCGCCGACCGCGGAACGATTGCGGGACAGCGGGATTCCGGTGCTGGAAGGCGCCCGCAGCGGGCTGGCGGCGCTGGATCACCTCGCCCGCTGGCCGCTACCCGTCGACCACGCCGAACCCGTCGCGGACCCTGTGCGACGGGCGCGGTGGGCCGCTCGATTGGTCTCCCGGGCGACGCCGTTCGAGCTGCTTGCGGACTACGGCGTACCCGTCGTGGATGTCCGCGCGGCCGACTCCGTCGGCGCCGTGCTCGCGGCCGCCGATGCGGTCGGATATCCGGTCGCCCTGAAAACCGTTGCCGCCCTGCATAAGAGCGACGTCGGCGGCGTGGTGCTGGATCTGCGCGACGATACCGCGCTGCGGGAGGCGTACGCGGCGATGGCCGACTCGCTGGGACCCGCGGTGACCGTTGAGCCGATGGTCGAGGCCGGTGTCGAGGTATCGGTGGGGATAGTGCGTGACCCGGGGTTCGGGCCGCTGCTGATCGTCGCGGCGGGCGGCACCCTGGTCGAGCTGCTCGCCGACCGGGTGGTGGCCTGCCCGCCGGTTTCGCACGCCGGCGCCCTGGGCCTGCTCGACGGCCTGCGCATCCGTCCGCTGCTGGCGGGTGGCGCGGCGCCCCGCCGGTCGACATCGACGCGCTTGCGCAGGTCATCGTGGCGTTCTCGCAGATGGCGGTCGAAATCGGCGACGCGGTGGACGCGGTCGAGGCCAACCCGGTGATCGCGTCGCCGCACGGTGTTGTCGCGGTCGATGCACTTGTTCAGGCGAGTGGGGCAGAATCCTAAACGTGGCTTGGGACTTCTCGACCGATCCGGATTTTCAGAAGAAACTCGACTGGGTCGAGGAGTTCTGCAAGGAGGAGGTCGAGCCGCTCGAGTTCGTCTTCCCCTACGCGGTGCGCTCGCCCGATCCCCGGGTGAAGGCCTATGTCCGCGACCTGCAGCAGCAGATCAAGGACCAGGGCCTGTGGGCGCTCTTCCTTGACGAGGAGCTCGGCGGGCCTGGCTTCGGCCAGCTCAAGCTGGGGCTGCTGAACGAGATCATCGGCCGCTATCAGGGCGCCCCGCAGATGTTCGGTGCCGCCGCCCCCGATACCGGGAACATCGAGATGCTCGCCGCCTTCGGCACCGACGAGCAGAAGAAGCGGTGGCTGGAGCCGCTGCTGAACCAGGACATCTTCTCGGCGTACTCGATGACCGAGCCCCAGGGCGGATCCGACCCCAACCTGTTCAGGACCACGGCCGTGCGCGACGGCGACGAGTGGGTGATCAACGGCGAGAAGTGGTTCACGTCGGCGGGCCGTGTCGCCGACATCCTCTTCGTCATGTGCACGAACGGAATGTTCGTGGTGCCGCGCACGACGCCGGGTGTGGAGATCCAGCCGGAGCCCCGCAACCACAACCACATCATCTACCGCGACGTCCGGGTTCCGCTCGACCACCTGCTCGGCCCCGAGGACGGCGCCAAGACGCTGGCCCAGCGACGACTGGGCGGCGGTCGCATCCACCACGCAATGCGCACCATCGCGCAGTGCAAGCTCGCCTTCGACATGATGTGTGAGCGTGCGCTGTCGCGCGAGTCGCACGGCAAGGTCATCGCCGAGCACCAGATGGTTCAGGAGAAGATCGCCGACTCCTACGCGGCAATCCGCATGCTGCGGCTGCTGGTGCTCGAAACCGCTTGGAAGATCGACAATTCCAGCACCAAGGAAGCCCGCACGGACATCGCGACCGTCAAGTTCACCATGGCCAAGGTGCTGCGGGAGGTGTCGTTCAACGCGCTGCACATCCTCGGTTCGCTCGGAACGACCGACCTGACTCCGCTGCAGGCGATGTATGCGAGTGCGCCGACGATGGGCCTCGCCGACGGCGCCGACGAGGTGCACAAGGCCACGGTCGCGCGCCGCGTGCTGCGGGACTACAAGCCGCAGCAGCATCCGTACTGGCCGACGGAGTACCTGCCCGCCAAGCGGGAGGCGGCATGGGCGAAGTTCGAGCCGAAGTTCGAAGCCGACCCGGAATTGCGCGCGTCGGCCGAGGCCTACAAGAAGTACTTCGCCCGGCGGCGCTGAGGCACGAAAGACGGTATCCAGCATGGCAATCGCTCAAGGAATACAAGTGATGGCGAGCTGACGTCAGGACGATGTCGTGCTGTTTGAGGACGCCTGTATGTCGACGGTCGAGTACTCGGTTGTCTCAGATTACACCCATGATTTCGGAGGCCGTTCCATCCGCTTGCCCGTCACTTCGGTGGCGGGCCGACTGCTGTGCGGCCAGCGTCCACGCGACTACAAAGACGACGATTTAGCAGATTTGGCCAGCCACACACGAGGCTGTCGGCTGAGCGGGTCCACGATAAAGGGATGGAAGAGCATCCCCCGCCGCCACCAGGCCAGCCCGGTTACGGCCCACCGCCGGGCACCCCGACATCGAAGGGTTCCGGACTGAGCCGCGTCCGTCTGCGCAACCCGCTGTCGATAGTCCTGATCGCGGTGATCGTGATCGGCTTAGTCGCCGCCGGCCTGCTCGCCAGTGAGCTGTACGCCCGTCACCGCGCCGAGAGCGTGGTGGCCGCCGCCACCGAATGCGTGGTGCAGGATAAGGCGAGTGTGTCGTTCGGCGCGACGCCGCTTCTGCTTCAGCTCGCGACCGGCCACTACAGGAACATCTCGATCCACACGGCCGGCAATCGGATCGGCAACGCCCGAGGCATGAAGGCCGACGTGCGGATCGACGATGTCCGGCTGGATGGCGACGCCGACGCCATGGGCACCGTGGGAGCTCTAGACGCCATGATCACCTGGTCTGCCGACGGCATGAAGCAGAGCATCCAGGAAGCGATCCCGCTGTTGCGTGGCTTGGTCACCGGGGTCCAGACCAACCCGGACGACGGCACCATCAAGCTGCAGGGCAACCTGGGCAGTGTCACCACCAAGCCGCAGGTTACAGACGGACGAGTGGCGCTGCAGGTGGTCGATGTCACCGGGCTGGGTTTGTTGCTGCCCAGCGAGATGGTGCAGTCGGCGCTAGACGCGTTCACCACCCATCTCACCGAGAATTATCCGCTCGGTATCCATGCCGATAGCGTGCAGATCACCTATGACGGTGTGACAGCACATTATTCGACCCGAGACACGTCGATCCCGCAGGGCAACCAGGGCAACCAAGGGAACAAGGACAACCAGGACCCCTGCTTCGCAAACCTATAGGCCGGCGAGCATGGCGCGGCGGAGCGAAGGCGGCGAGCGCCTACGCGACTATAAAGGTGCCTAGTTCGCAGAACTAGGTGGGACACGCAGTGATGACTTGATGTAGAACCTTCACGACCCCGATCAATCCGGCAATAATGTGCCCCAACGTTGGGATGCCGAACACCCGAGGCCCATACACCGAGCCGGGTCCTATCGTTGTGGGCAGGCGACCCCGGCGTCGTCGAGGAGATGGTCATGATCGCTCGGATGTGGCGAGGCTGGGTTCGGACCGAGCAGGCGAACGCCTACGTCGCCTACATCACCGGCACCGGTTTGCGTGAGTATGCGGCGACGCCGGGCAACCTTGGCTGCCAGATGTGGACGAGAGACCTGGGAGATGGTCGAACCGAAGTCCTGACGGTCAGTTGGTGGGAGTCACGGGCTGCCATCATCGGGTTCGCGGGGTCCGACATCGAGGCCGCCGTGTTCTACCCCGAGGATGATGAGTACCTCGTCGATCGCGAGACCACGGTCTCGCATTTTGAGGTTGCGGCCGCCCAGCCCGGGTGACGTCGCCGCTGAACCTCCACTAATCGCCAGAGAGCGCTGGCCGTGCGAGGCGCAGTGTTCGGGTGGTTCGGGGGTACCCCCCGGGTTTGGGGGTGGTTGTGATCGCCGTTGAATACGGTCGATGACCGCTTGCAAGGCGAGTGCGTGCCGGGACACGTCTTCCGAAATTGTTGGTCCGCGGCGATCCACCATCTCGGAGGGGAATCGGCCCGGCGAGGGTGCGTCAGTCGAGCCATAAGGTCGCACGCCTTCGCCTGCTGATCGCCTAAGTAAGTGCGACTCAGTCGGGACCCGCCTCTTCGGCGTATTCGGGTTTGGATAGCTTTTCCGCGAGCTGGTCAAGCTCGGCCTGTAGTTTGTGCCTTTCGTCGGCTTCTGCACCCTTAACGTCACGGTCGGCTTGACGCCGGGGACGCATCACCTTTTCAACGTACTGGTTAGCGTTCTCAATCGCGGAGTCGATTTTTCCGAGCACGTCCTCAACTTCGGCAGGTCGTGCGACGGCCTCAATCTTGTCTGGGTGGGTTTCCGTTCCGATTATGGTGACTTCGTGCCCTCGAACCGTCTGCAGGAAGCAATCCGTCCAGGCAAGGGGGGGTAGCGGCAAGATTTGAAGCCGAATAATAGCTTCCTGCAGTGTTTCGCCTACTTCAAGTTCCAGCTTACCGACTCTGGATATTCCCCATTTCTCTGACATCGCTAGTCCTTTCTGTGATTTCTTGTTGTGGATGGGTCTCGTTGGTCGATTTAGCCTGCACCCGCACGACCGGAAGGGATCTATCCGCGTACCCGTGCGGGCCCGTTGAGCAAGCTGCAACCGTAGCCAGCGCAAGTCCGTACCCAGCCCGCTCGTCGTGGCCGATCTGACGGAACACATCGGCGAGGAGTTGAGCGTGCCGCACTCGTCGGCGAAATCAACAGCTCTTTTCATTCTCTTGAGAGTCCTCGGGGGTGCCCGCCCGAGGCTGAATCGCCAGGCTCGCTTACATTTTGGTGTATCTCGCCATGGCGAAGCTGTAGAGGCCGTAGGTGATGATTCCTATCCCGGCGGCGATCAGCAGCGCTGCTCCGTAGGGTTGGGCGCCCAGTGTTTTGAGGGCCCCGTCGAGGCCGGTGGCCGTGTTGGGCTCCGAACGACTCACCGCGACGATGACCAGCACGCCGGCACCGGCGATGACCAGGCCTTTGGCGATGTAGCCCACCATGCCCAGTCGTCGCACCAGGTCGCTGGAGCGGCCTTTGAGGTCGTCGAGAAAGTTGCGGCTGGCTCCCTTGTAGATGTGATATCCACCGACCGCGACGATGATCACCCCGGCGGCGACGAGTGCGATCGTGCCGGCGTCGGTCTGCATCAGGCGTGCGCTGATATCCGAATTCTGCTCGCCGGTGGACTTTCCGGCACCTCGGGCGAATCCGAACGCGGAGTATGCGAACGCGAAATAGACCACCGCCAGCGCGAAGGCCTTCGCCCGATCTAAGACTTCCGATGATGCGCCTTGGGATTTCGGGTCGGTCGATCGACCGAGGGCTGTTTCGACGAGTCGCCATAGCCCCATCACCACAAGCGCGACCACGGCGGCCCAGAGCGCGACGATGCCGTACGGTTTGGCTGCCAATGCCGCTAGTGCCCCGGATTGGTCAGCGGTGCCGCCGCCGACGCCGAGGGCGATCCGGATGGCGAGGTAGCCGATGGTCAGGTGCAGTAGGCCGCTCACGACGTACCCGGCGCGGGCGAATCGTTCGAACACGCTGTTTTGGGCGATCTGTGTCGCGGTGGACGACGACGCGTGGTCAGACATTGCGGGCCTCTCCTAACCGGCCGGATGCATCACCGGCCCGATGCTGTGCGAGATATTCGCCTGTGATGTGCTCCCGCACCGCGGCGCTGCTCACTCCTGCGCCGTCGGCGATGGCCGTCATGGTGACGTTGATGTAGCCCGGGTCGGCGATCTGCTGGATCGCCGCCGCCGTGATGCGGCGCCACGTCTGTCTCCGATCGACGCCCGTCGGGTGTCCGAGCTGTATGGATTCAGCCATCTTGCCTCAGCTATCCCCGGGCACCGGTCGAGGCGAGCGTGGCTGGACCGGAGGCCATCTCGTCGATGATGGTGTGGATGAACCGCATCTTGGCCAGTACAACTGTGGACAGCATGAACGGGTAGAGGTCAGCCCGGCCCATCGAGCGGTTCACCATGTTCAGCGCCCACGCCAGCGGCAGCCACCTGTCGATGATGGTGTCGAATCCGCTGGGCCCCAGCATCCGACGCTCGAAGGTGGCCCCGGACGGAGCGAAGCCGAAAGCCGCCGCGGTGTCCAGGGTGTCGCGGATGTGCAGGTAGTGCGCGAAGGTCTCGGCCCAGTCCTCGGCGGGGTGCATGGTCGCATACGAGGAGACGTAGTCCTTCGTCCAGCCCGGCCGTCCGCCGCCCTGGCGGTAGTGGCGGCCCAGCGCCTGCCGGTAGTCGGTGTCGGGGTCGCCGAACAACGCACGGAACCGCGGCAGATACTCCTCCGCGGTGTCGACCAGGCGGTAGAAGTAGTAGTGCCCGATCTCGTGGCGGAAATGCCCCAGCAGGGTGCGGTACGGCTCGTCCATCGCGATCCGCAGCTGCTCGCGGTGCACGTCGTCGCCCTCGGCGAGATCCAGTGTGATGACGCCGTTGTGGTGGCCGGTGACGACGTTCTCCGACTGGCTGGACATCAGGTCGAACGCCAGCCCGTACTGCGGGTCCGCGTCGCGGTTCACGATCGGTAGCTTGAGGTCAATGAGTTCGACCACCAGCCGCCGCTTGGCCTTCTCGGCGGCGGCGAACGCGGCCAACGCTGCGGTGTCGGCGTTGTTGGGGCGGGCGCGGGTCAGCTTGCACGACGTGCACAGCTCGGCAACCGCGCCCCTTTCGGGATTCACCTTGACCAGCCAATTGCATTCGGCGACATGGAGATTGGCACACAACTGATACAGGCTGGCGTCGACCGCGCCGCCGTACTCGCTGTCTTCACCCGAGGAGATGACCAGCAACGCCATGTCGTCCAGGGAGAACCCCAGCGCGCTGCCACACGACAGACAAACCGAGTTCTCGAACGCCAGGTGCTGCCCACAGTTGGGACAGAGGAAATCACGCATGGGGCATTGCCCCTTCGAACGGCGCCGCGTCCGCCGCGGCGTCGATCACGCTCCGCTTCGAGCAGGTCATGCATGCGTCGTCATCAATGGTTCTCACCTCCGAGCCAGGTGGGCTTTGGTCGGGGTGGATTCGTATGCCCAGCAGGTCCGAATTGCACCGGGGCCGCCCGTCGAATCACCGACGCTGAGCACCCGGATCGCCACGGTCGCCAACCCCTCACCACATGGCGCGACAGCTCTACCAGCGACGGCACACACGATCAGGCGTTACCTACCGAAGCAGTGAGTGGTCCGGCGCTGCCGCGGTAAGACGCAGTCGAGGTAGCGGGGTGCGGGCATTGCCCGCAGGCCGTCAATGATCCTGGTGTTCCTTGCGGTTGGCGGTCCGAGGCGTTTCGGGTGTCTGCGAGGCCGGATCCATCGTGTCCGCGCGGTCCAGCTGCTCGTTGAGCTGATCACGGGAGGTCACTGCTTCGCTGCGGTGCGCGGCGGCTTGCTGTTGCAGACCGGAGGCTTGGGCCGCCTTGACGTCGGCTTCGGCCTGGGCGGCGCGGCCCTTGGCCGCGGTCTCGTCGGCTAGTGCTTCGCGCTGCTTAACCTGCAGTGTTTCCTCCTTGGCGGACTCGCGGATCTTGTCAGCTTCGACGTGGCGGTGTTGGTTGCGTTTCTTGCGCGCCACCCACGTGATTGCGGCGATGAGCAGAATTGCGGCGATCGCAACGACGACGATCAAAACGATACTGCTGGTAGTCATGTCGGCTCCTTGGGTTGGTTGAGCAGGTCGAGGTTCAAATCGGTTGGAATTGAGCTGTGGGCGTTATGGACTGGGTTGCGGCACTTGACAGTCCGTCACTTTGGGATTGACACCCACGTAATTGAGTGGTCCCGCGATAACGGTCACCGCGATCGTCCCCGCGCTGGCACAGTTTTGTGCAGCGTTGGTGAAATACCCGCGCTGGTAGGCCGCGAATGCGCCCACGATCAGCCATACGATCACCAGTAGCCCTACGAAACGCATGATGTGTCTCCTTGGATACTCGGCGGCCACGGGCGGCCGAGGGGCAATTCGCGGGGGCGGCGAATCATGTGGTCGTATTGCCGGCTAGTGCGTGTGCTGGTTAGTAGTAGTGGCGGCGGCCGCCGACAGCGCGTCCCGTCCTTCCCATGACCATCAGTACCAAGCCGACGACGAGCAGGATGAGCCCGATGGTCCAGAGAATGGAGATCTTGAGCAGGAATCCGGCGATGACGAGGATGATTCCAAGGATGATCATGGCGTTTACCTCGTTTCGATGCAGATGTAGGGGAACAGATAAGCGGGATCAGACTTGGTCGCGGCCGATGTCAGCGTTGTCGGCCGGGCTGCCGGGTCAGTGTTTGAAGGCGTCTTTGACGTTGTCTCCTGCCTGTTTGGTGTTGCCCTTGAACTGATCGACGCGTCCCTCGGTGCGCAGCCGGGTGTTGCCGGTGGCGCGGCCGAAGTACTTCTTGGTGGCGCCCTTGACCGCCTCGGCCTTGTGGGCGATCTTCTTACCGATACTCATTGCGGACTCCTTCGTTCTCGGTGGTCACAGGCCGCGACTGCGGGCTGACAGAATTCGACCGGGGTCGGTGTCTACCGGGGTCCGTCCACGTGCGCGGTGCCTGTCGGTTGTCGACCGCGCGACCATCGACCGAGCCGGGAAAACCCCTTGCCGCGGGTGGTGGCCCCCTCCGAAGTCACCGGTGAGCCAGTGGCCGCGCCGGCCTGCTGGTGTTCGAGCCGTTGGTCACGCTCCTGGTTCAGAAACGCCGTTTCGCGTTGGGACCTTTTGAGTTCGTGTCGGGCGTCGCGCCCGCGGCCCGCGGTGCGCCGAGCACCGGCCAGCAGCAGGCTCAGTCCCAGCATCGCCACCGCGCCGACCACGATCCCGACGAGGAACAAGGTGCCGGTCGACCCGGTGACGTGATAGCCGAATACGGCGAAGTTCTCGGTCAACGGGTGAGCGGCCCCGGCATTGGTCAGCACCCCGGTGAACCCGACGATCACGGCGACGAGCAGAACGATTAATCCAACGATGACAATCATGTCGACGCCTCTGATCTGGTGCTAGATCTTTATTACACGCCCCAGTAGGGCTAGTGTCAACAGTGGTAATACAGTGTTGACTTACACCGTTGAACCTTTGTGTTGACCTTCGATTGGTGAGTGCTTCGATGACGAGGCAGAGGGGAGTGCTGCGTGCAATGACGAGACAGCCGACCGGGCCCGACGCGGGCGCAGACGACGGTGATCCGTCTGTCGCGGCCGCCCGCCGAAACAACGGTCAGCTCACTCGGTCGATGATCCTGCAGGCTGCGCTGACCATCGTCGACCGCGACGGGGTGGACGGATTGTCCATGCGCCGCCTCAGCGTCGCACTGGGCCGGGATCCGGTGATGCTCTACCGGCACGTCGCGAGCAAGGCCGCGGTGCTCGACGGCGTCGCCGAGATTGTGCTCGGGAAACTACAGGTGGACACCGAAGACCCGGACTGGGGCGGCCAACTGCGCGCCGTCGCGCGCGACTTCCGCCAATTGGCCCTGGCGCACCCCAATGTGGTGCCGCTGCTGGTCACTCGGCCGTTGGCCACCCCGCTCGGGCAGCGGCCACCGGGCATGCTGCGGCCACTAGAACACGTCCTCGCGCTGCTCACCTCCGTCGGCTTCGCCGGCGACGAGGCCCTACACATCTACCGGGTGCTGTTCGGCTATTTGTACGGCCACATCCTCAACGAGTTGCAGGAGGTCATCGAGCGACCCGAGGAAACCGAGGATGTACTGCGGCTCGGTCTGCACCGACTCGCGATCACCGAGTTCCCTGTGCTACGCGCGCTGGCACCAGCCCTAGCCTCCTACGACGGCGCCGCCGAACTCGACCGCTTCCTCGATCTGCTGCTCCCCGGCCTGACCGCAACCCTCACCCACCCCGAATCTTGACCGGTGTGTGCGACGACTACGACCCCTAGAGTGCCCTGAATAATCCGCGTGGCGGTCGGCGTGTTGGTGGTGATTCTTGGCGATGATTTCGGTGTGCAGGGTCGATCGGATAGTCAGCGTGAGCTGCTGGATGCGGAGTCGGTAGCGGGGCATCTTCTGAAGGCGGGCAGCGTGTTTGCGCTCTTGGCGGCGCATCGGCGCGAGCTGTTCCCGGATGCGATGTTCGCCGATTTGGCCGGCTGATGTGATGGCCACGGTGATCACGCTGCAGGCCTTGCACAGGTTCTCCCGGTCTATCTGGCCGGGGGTGTATCACTTGTCAGCGGTCGGTCACCATGCCGTCAGTACTTGGGAACCTCAACTACGCGGAATGTTGCGGCCTCCATCTGCTCATACTGGGAACTTGGAACCAGGGCGAAAAGATCCTTGTCGATCGATTGGCCAGGGCCGAGGTTCTGAACGAACGCAGTATCGTCCGCGATACGGCTACCCTGCGGGCCGATGGCTTCGATCTGCACGTGTCCAGTATGAGCGCCGGTTGACGGGAGGCGTCCACCACGGCCCTACAGGACCGACATACCACATGATGTGCATGGTGCCGCTCCGTACTAGTCTGGAGCGAGCACCGGAGGAGAGGTTATGGCGGCCCAAGCAGTCCCCGGAATCAACATCTCGCTATTCAAGGACGCCTACGAGGCCCTGCGCCTGCTCGCGTCTGACGTACGAGCTCTCACGAAGATCCCGAAGTCCAACCGGGACGAGGCTATCGCTGCGATTGCCGATGCGTATCAAATACTCGACCTTGCGACAAGCCTCGTCGCCACGAGGCTCGGCAAGGTCATCGAGCTTGGCGACGTGGGCGACCAGCGTGGATTCGCGACCGGGCTCGCAGCGCTGCAGTCAGCGCAGGACTGGTGGGAAATGGAGCGTAGCGTTGCCCTATGCTCGAGCCTCCGAGTGCACCGCCAGGATCTGAGCAGGACCCTCGCGGGCGCGATCGGGCGCGTGTCAATGAAGGACCGGAAGGCAGCCGATCGGCAGATGGCAGCAGTCCTCAACGACGAGGGTGTGCTTGCCGCACACATCACGTCGAATTTCATCAAGTTGAGCGAGCTGGCCGGCCCTGCGATGCGGTCGCGCGAGGGATTCGATGGAGCCCTTCGTTCCGTCAAGGTCGCCCGCGACGGGCTCCTGGTTCAACGCCGTGATTTCATCCGCGCGGAAGTGGATCTTCTGCGGGCCGTTTGACGCCGCGGCTTGCGGATCCGACTTGCGAGCGGTGACGAAGTAGCCTCCACTGCCGCAGGATGATGAAGCGCGTCCGTGACAGTTTCTGGCAGGAATTGGCGACGCGCTCCGTGCCATGGTCGATTCGAGCAGAACCCGAACGATCTACCGCTGAAACGAAACACCGGAGGTTGGAAACCCGTACACAATGGGGCACCCGCATTACCTACCGGTCACGGAAGCGGGGGCGAGGGTATACCCCCTGGGGTGCCGCCGGGGCGGCGCACGGAGTACGCACCTGTCCGGGTCCACCGGGCGATACGAGTCACGCTGCGACTGCCCAACCCGTCCCCGATAGGCGCTGCGTGTGCCGTGCCGCTCCCTCATCCCGCTACCTACACCCGATGCCCTGCGTCCACCTGCCCGTGGCCCAGCGTGCCCCAGGGCCACCTGCCAGCGCCTGCCTCAGGAGGCGCGTCCAACTGGGGTACACCCATGCTTGACACCTTTTGGCGCACAAGCAGTATTTCCGCAGACGCTAGAAATTCAGCCCGGAGAACATGACCCGTCCGGGATCGTACTTCTGCCGAACAGCGCTCAGCTTGGACAGATTCGGGCCGAAGTACCGCGCCGGCGGCTGGTTTGCTTCGACGTAGTTCACATAGCCGCCGACCGAATACGGTTGCACCGCTTGGTGTGCCGTGTTCAGCCAGCTGATGGCGCTCGACGGGGGACCGGATGGTTCGATGTACCACTGCACCAGCGCGGAGTGCCTGCGCCAGGGAAACGCCGTGGCCCCCGGGCCACCGTGGCGAGCGCGCCGTCAAGAGTGTGCATGATCGCCAACATGCGGCCCGCCCCGGGTGCAAAGGCGTTGACCGCCGCGGCGATGCCCTTCGCCGCGCCCGCGTCGATAGTCGGGAACACGTCGGACCCGCCGACGTATCCCAGCGGCGCCGGGTTGAGATTGTTGCCGGCCAGATATTTCGTCAGATCCAAATAGTTGAACGTCTGCACGTCGGTCCCCGTCGGTTGCACACCAACGGCTGACGTGACGGCATTCGCCACGCTGTTGCCCGACCCGGCCGGACAGGTCGCCATGATGCGACAGTGCGTACCCGTCGCGTCGGTGGTGCTGTCCGCCAGTGCCCAGCTGCTCCGATCGGCGGTCCGCAACCAGTTCTGCCAACCGACGAGGACCTGCGCGAACGACTCCGTCGGGAAATGGACGTTCACGACGTCGGCGTCCGAGATGGGGAACGTGGCGAAGGTCAGCGAGGTCGTCACCCCGAAGTTGCCGCCACCGCCACCACGCAACGCCCAGAACAGGTCGGGGTTCTCGGCGGCAGACGCGGTGACCGCCTGACCCCCTGGCAATACGACCGTTGCCGATGCCAGTGCGTCGGAGAGCAGGCCCGCATGCCGCGACTGGGCGCCAAGGCCGCCGCCAAGGGCATGCCCTGCAGCACCGACCGTCGGGCAGATACCTGTCGGGATGCCCCTGCCGGACGCTGCCAGCGTCTGGTGTAGGTCCCACAAACTGGTCGCGGGCGTCGCAGTAACCCGTCCGCTGGCGGCGTCGTAGTTGATTCCGCCGGGCAGCTGTCGCAGGTCGAACACCATGGCGCCGTTCGCCGTGGACGCGCCTATGTAGGAATGCCCACCGCTGCGCGGAGCGACCTTGAGATTGTTGACCAGCAGCGAACACCATCGCCTTCTGCACGTCCGCCGCCGATGTCGGGGTGACGATCGCTGCAGGCGTTGAGCCGTTGTAGTTGGTGTTGAAAACCTGCTTCGCCGTTGCGAATTGCCCGTTGTCCGGAAGGAGGACTTGCCCGCCGATGGCGGTTGACAAACCTTCCCAGCCGGAGGCAATCGGATCGGCGGCGGCCCGTACCGAGCCGAAAACCGTGCCTGCGGCTAACGCTCCCGCGGCACCCCGCAGAAACGTCTGGCGGGATATCTCACGCGCCAACGTCGGACTCCCGCGATTGCGTCACATTCCGGATTGTCGATCACTCCGACGACGAAACCGCGATGCCGCACGACCCGTTGCGCGACGGAGACCGAATCGAGATCAGAAGCGCGACGCGATCCGCGAGCGCTCAACGTCGTACGGTTTCAGCGCCCAAATTCGTACCTGGATGAGCGCTCGCGTGGCGTGCCCGAAATCTGACGGCCGTATCTAGAAGATGGAGTAGACCTTTCGCACGGTCTCGTGGATGTCCCAGGTGCCGCTCCAGCCCTTGGGGAACACCGCCACATCGCCGACGCCGATCTCGGCGGACTCGCCGCCATCGGGTGTCACCGTCATCCGGCCCGCGACGAGATAGATGACCTCGTGGGTCTCCAGCTTCCACCGGGACGGTCCTGGTGCGCACTGCCAGACGCCTGCCGAGGCGTCGCCGTCCTCCCAGAGTTGGACGCCGTGGGTCGCCATCGGGTGGTCGGTCGCCTCTTCCAGCGGACCCCAGTCCTCGAGCTCTGCGTCGGCGGCCTGAGCAAGAGTTTCAGTGGTAATTGTGTTCACATCGATGCTTTCTCTGGGAATGGTAGTGAGATGGGTTCGGGCGCAACGCGACTGTTGCCGTCGGCGTCGAATCGGTCGAGGCCGAGGTCGGTGAGGTCGAGCCAGGTGCATCGGCCCGTCATCGTGAGGTCGACGGCCACCTCGGCGACCGCCGGGCCCCACATCATGCCGTGGCCAGCGGGGCTGGCGACCACGGTGCCCTCGACCGGGCCGTCGTCGGTCAGCAGTGGGCCGAGGATCGGCAGATGGTCGGGGGTGTAGTCGATCGTCGCCGCCCACGTCCGGCGCAGACCGAGCCCCTTCAGGCCGGGGAGCAGCTCCTCGATCCGGTTGCGGACCTTCTGGTAGTAGACCTCGTCGAAGTCGGCCGCCACTCCCGGAGCTTCTTCTGGGTTGCTCATGCCCCAGAGCAGGCCGCCGGCTTCGCCTGGCCGCCAATAGATTCCGGAGGGGAGGTCGAACACCATCGGCACCTCGTGCACGTCGAACGCGGTCACCGGTGCGGTGACGACCACCTGGTGGCGCGCACCGCCGGCCCAGAACCTTCGCACCGGCCGCCGCGCCGACTTCGGCGAGTTTCGGCCCGCCAGTCAGCACGACGTGTTCGGTGTCGATCGGCCCGTCGGAGGTGTCGACGCCGACGACGCGGCCGCCCTTGGTCCGCAGACCGGTGAACCGGCAGCGCTCGCGGACGTCGACCTTGTGGGCCGTCAGCGCGGCGGTGTACGCCAGCACGTTTCGCGGTGCGTCGATGTAACCGTCGCCGGGGGCGTATGACGAGCCGATCGTGGCGCCTTGCGCGATGCCGGTGTTCATGTTGTCGACGTCCGAGCCGGAGAGCCACTCGACATCCAGGCCGAGTTTCTTTTGCAGCGCGATGCGGTCGTGAGCCTGCGCCACCTCGGGATCGCTGAAGCAGGGCATCAGGTAACCCTGTGCGACGAAGCCGCAATCGAGCGGGAACCGCTCGCCGCTGGCCGCGTAGAAATCCTGGGTCCGCATGCCCAGCACGATCGCGGGTTCGGTGCCGCCCTGGGCGCGCACCATGCCTGCTGCACGGCTGCTCGCCCCGTCGCCCAGCGTCGCCTTCTCGAGCAGAACCACCCGTTTGACGCCACGTTCCGCAAGCTGAACGGCCGTCCACGCCCCGACTGTTCCGCCGCCCACGACTACAACGTCAGCACTGGTCATACCATGGAACGCTGGCATAGACTGAACGCTCAGTCAAGAGCGAGGAGAGTGGTATCGCGATGTACGGACTGTCGGAGGACGATCTGCGGATCCGCGATACGGCGCGGGCCTTCGTGGAGTCGTTGATGCCGCACGAGGTCGAGGCCGAGTTGGCCGGCGGCCTGCTGCCCAAGGAGCTGACGGCCGAGCACTCGGCACGGGCGATCGAGCTGGGTCTGTACGCCACGAACATGCCGACGTCGGTCGGTGGTCCCGGCTGCACGGCCCTGCAGCAGGTGCTGGTGCAGGAACAGTGCGGGCGGGTCACCAACGGCCTCGCGTGGGTGATGGCGACGCCGCCGCAGTGGTGGCCCGAGGTGGCCACCGACTACCAGCGCGAGCGCTGGCTGCTGCCCTCCGTGCGGGGGGAGAAGCACGAGGCGTACGCGATCACCGAGGAGTTCGCCGGGTCCGACGTCTCCGCGCTGCAGACCACCGCGCGCCGCGACGGCGACGAGTACGTGATCAACGGGGTCAAGTGGCACGTCACGTCGTACAACCTCGCCGACTACGTGTTCGTCGAGGCCGTACTGACCGACTGGCGAGCATGCCGGAGACCACGTGCTGCTGGTGGTCGATCTGCCGTGGCCGGGAATGGAAGTCGTTCGCACACCACACTATTCGCACAACATCGCCGACGAGCACCCGATCGTCGCGTTCAACGACGTCCGCGTGCCGGTTTCGCATCTCGTCGGCGCCGAGGGTGAGCCGATGACGTTC
The DNA here is from genome assembly GCA_963716505.1 of uncultured Actinomycetota bacterium. Classification (GTDB taxonomy): domain Bacteria; phylum Actinomycetota; class Actinomycetes; order Mycobacteriales; family Mycobacteriaceae; genus Mycobacterium. Next base: position 241,791 of record CAVQTL010000006.1, on the reverse strand, counting down.
ACCCAGGACTGGTTCCGGTTCGAACGGATGATGGTCGCCGCGCGGTGTGTCGGCGCGGCGCAGCGTCTCGTCGACGAGATGACCGCGTTCGCACAGACCCGCGAAGTCGGCGGCAGGCCGCTGGGCGAGTACCAGTTGGTGGCGGGCATGCTGGCCGACAGCGCGACCGAACTCTTCGCCGCACGATCGATGCTCTACGAGGTCGCCCGGTCCATCGACGCGGGCCGGGACCGCAAGACCCTGCACGGCCAGGCCTCGATGGCCAAGCTGTACTGCTCGGAGATGGCCGGGCGGGTCGCCGACCGTGCCGTGCAGGTGTTCGGCGGCCGCGGCTACATGCGCGAGAACGTCGCCGAGCGGATGTTCCGCGAGCTCCGGGTGGAACGAATCTGGGAGGGCGCCAGCGAGATTCAGCGTGTCATCGTGGCTCGTCAGATGATGACGCGCGGACCGTCGGCGGTGCTGGAGGGCCGCGTGACGTCCGGACGGCCTCGAAGGCGGACGGACAGACAAGTCACACAGCCCTCGAGTTTCTCGAACTCGGAGATGTCGACACTGATGACGCGGTAACCGCGCTGTTCGAAGAGATTCGCCGTGCGCGGTGCGGCCGAGGACATCAGGAGCATGTCGTCCTCGAGCAGTACGACGTGGGAGCCCGGTTCCTCGGGAACGGCGACGGAACCGCTCGCCCCAGACGCCCGGATCGTCGACGACCGGTTCGTAGCCGATGATCGTGCCGTCGGGAAGCGCGGTGACCGCGGACTTGAGGTGCAGTGCCTTTGTCAGCGGCACGGCCACCACCTCGACGCCGAACGGTTGAAGATGGGCCGCAAACTGCGCGATGCCTTCGGCGTTCGTGCGACCGCCGAGGCCGACCCACACCGTGCCGTCATGCTTCAGCACGTCGCCGCCGTCGAGGGTGCCCGGCGCTTCGATCGCCGCGATGCGATATCCCTGAGCGCGCACCGCGTCTTCGGCCGCGCCGATCTCGCGCCGCCGTTCGTCGGCGCCCGGACGGCTGATGACGGCGAGGTCGCCGTAGACGACCATGGTGTCTTCGACGAAAGCCGAGTCGGGGCACTCCGGTGCGGCAACGACCTCGTGTGTGGTCCAGCCCGCGTCCCGGAGAGCCGCGACGTATCCCTCCCATTGACGTTGGGCGAGTTCGACATCCACGTGATCGCTTCGATCGATGTGGGTGACGAGCCCTTCGGCGAGCCGAGGTGACGGCCGCCGGACCAGCGCATGGCGAGCGAACATCACGATTGAACCGGGCTGGGGTCGTCGGCCGGCTTGCGCGTGCGCAGCCCGAGCAGCCGCATGCCGTGGTAGACGAGCAGGGCGGCGATCGAACCGAGCGCGATGCCGGTGAACGTCAAATCACCCAGCTGCCAGGTGAAGTCGGCGATACCGATGATCAACGGGATGGCCGCGGTCATCTGGTTCAGCGGTTTACCGAAGTCGACGTCGTTGGTCAGCCAGATGCGCACGCCGAGCACGCCGACCAGCCCGTACAGCACGATGGTGGCGCCGCCGAGCACGCCGGGCGGGATGGCCGAGATCGCCGCGCCGACCTTGGGGCACAGCGACAATGCGATGGCCACCGCGGCGGCCACCCAGTACGCGGCGGTCGAATAGATGCGGGTCGCGGCCAGCGCCCGACCCATGACCGGGTCGACGTCCGTGTCCGTCATCTGACCGACGGACTTCACGTGCCCGATGTTCTCGGCGATCAGGGCGATCACCGCGGGCAGGAACATCGGCAGCACCGCGACGGTGAAGGTCGGTGCCTGAAACTCGGGCAGCCCGATCCACGGCGCCGCGGCGATCCCCGACGTGTCGACGTCGCCGAGGATCAGCGCCAACACATATCCCGCGACTACTGCCAAGAAGATCGCGAGCCTGCCGATGATGCCGCGGAAGAAGGCCAGGGTGGCGACCAGCAGAACCAGGGTGACGAGCCCGACCAGCGGGCCCTTCTCGAAGTTGGCTTTGGCCGCGGGCGCAAGGTTGAAACCGATCAGCGCGACGATCGCCCCGGTGACCACCGGCGGCAGGGTCACATCGATCCAGTGTGTGCCGACCACGTGCACCACGAGGCCGATGACGATCAGCGCAAGGCCGACGGCCACCAACCCGCCGAGGGCGCTGCCGGTGCCATTCGAGGCGACCGCCGCGGTCACGGGGGCGATCACCGAGAAGCTCGAGCCGAGATAGCTGGGTAGCCGGTTGCCGGTGATGATCAGGAACAGCACCGTGCCGACGCCGGAGAACAGCAGGGTCGTCGCGGGCGGAAAACCGGTCAACACCGGCACCAGGAAGGTGGCGCCGAACATGGCCACCACGTGCTGGGCGCCGATGCCGATGGTGCGGGCCCAGTCCAGCCGTTCGTCGGGTGCGACCACGAAGTCCGGGTCGGACTGAGCCTCCACGTGTTTCCATGTCAGCGGGATCACGATGAATATCTTGCCTGGGCTAGCGCAGTTCCGCGGTTATCAGCGGGAATGGCTGCGCGGCGACCTCCTTGCCGGGGTGACGGTCGCCGCGTACCTCGTCCCGCAGGTGATGGCGTACGCGACGGTGGCGGGGCTGCCGCCGGTCGTCGGGCTGTGGGCGGCGCTGGCACCGCTGGCCGTGTACGCGGTGCTCGGCTCGTCGCGACAGCTGTCGGTCGGGCCCGAGTCGACCACCGCGCTGATGACCGCGACGGCGTTGGCGCCCCTCGCACTGGGCGATCCCGGCCGCTATGCCGCACTGGCGGCCGCGGCGGCGCTGCTCGTCGGCGCGATCTGTTTTGTCGCAGGCCTGGTGCGCATCGGCTTTCTGGCCGACCTGCTCTCGCGGCCGGTGCTGATCGGCTACATGACCGGTGTCGCGGTCATCATGATCGGCAGCCAGCTCGGGAAGGTCACAGGTGTGTCCGTCGAAGGCGACGAATTCGTCGTTCAGGTGCGGTCGTTCATCGAGGGGCTGGACGGCGTGCACTGGCCGACCGTCGCATTGTCGGCGGCGGTGCTGGCGGTGCTGCTTGCGCTCGCGAGGCTGGTGCCGCGACTACCGGGCCCGTTGATCGCGATCCTGCTGGCCACCGCGGCCGTCGCGGTATTCTCCCTGGAACGCAACGGGATTCGGGTGATCGGCGAGATCCCGAGCGGACTGCCGACGCCCGGCCTGCCGGGGATCGGGCTGGGCGGACCTGTCCGCACTGGTGATCCCGGCGGCGGGCATCGCGATCGTCGCCTTCTCCGACAACGTGTTGACGGCCCGCACCTTCGCGGCCCGGCACGGCCAGCGGGTGGATGCCAACGCAGAACTGCGGGCGTTGGGCGTTTGCAATGTCGGAACCGGTCTGCTGCACGGTTTTCCGGTGAGTTCGAGCGGCAGTCGCACCGCGCTCGGCGACGCGCTCGGTAGCCGGACCCAGCTGTATTCGGTCGTCTCGTTGGTGTTCGTGCTCGTGGTCATGGTGGCCGGGCGGGGCGTGCTGGCGAATTTCCCGATGGCCGCGCTGGGGGCACTGGTGGTGTACGCCGCGCTGCGGCTGGTCGACGTGCCGGAGTTCAAGCGGCTGGCCCGATTCCGCCGCAGCGAGCTCATCCTCGCGCTGGCCACCACGGCGTCGGTTCTGCTGTTCGGCGTGCTCTACGGCGTGCTGGTGGCCATCGTGCTGTCCATCCTCGATCTGCTGCGCCGGGTGGCCCGCCCACACGACGCCGTACTGGGATTCGTCCCCGGCGTCGCGGGTATGCACGACCTCGACGACTACCCGGACGCCGACCCGGTGCCGGGGCTGCTGGTGTACCGGTACGACGCGCCGTTGTTCTTCGCCAACGCCGAGAACTTCCGCGAACGGGCTCTGGCGGCGGTGGACGAGAACCAGGACCCGGTCAAGTGGTTCGTGCTCAACGCCGAGGCCAACGTCGAGGTCGACCTCACCGCGCTCGACGTCCTCGACCAGCTGCGCGCCGAATTGGAAAGCCGCGGAATAGAGTTCGCCATGGCCAGGGTGAAGCAGGATCTGCGTGATGCCCTCGAGGCCGCCGGCCTTGTCGACAAGATCGGCGAGGACCGCATCTTCATGACGCTGCCGACGGCGGTCGAGGCCTACCGCAACAGCCGCAGCGCGTAGACGACCGCGCCGAGCAGCACGACGCCCGCGCCGACCAGCACCGAGGTGATCGGCAGCAGGACGGCAAGCACCACACACCCCGCCAGGCCAACTGCGGGAATCACCCTGTGGCCCAACGTCATCGCCGACGCATTCGCGATTGCGTAGTAGACCAGCACCGCGAACGCCGAGAAGCCGATCGCCCCCCGCACATCGGCGAACGCGGCGATCACGGCCACGACGGCACCCACGACCAACTCGGCGCGGTGTGGGGTGGCGAACCGCGGGTGCACGGTGGCCAGCGCGTGGGGCAGGTGGCGGTCGCGGGCCATCGCCAGCGTCGTCCTCGACACGCCGAGGATCAACGACAACAACGACCCCAGCGCCGCGACCACTGCCCCGGCACGAATCACGGGTTCGAAGCCGGAATGGCCCGCAGCACGCACGGCGTCGGCCAGTGGCGCGCTCGACGCCGCCAGACCGGCGCTGCCCAACTCCGCCAACACCGCCACGGCGACGATCGCATAGACCGCCAGAGTGATGCCAAGTGCGATCGGAATCGCCCGTGGGATTGTGCGTTTCGGGTCGCGCACCTCCTCGCCGAGCGTGGCGATGCGGGCGTATCCGGCGAATGCGAAGAACAACAGGCCCGCGGCCTGCATCACGCCGAGGGCGCCTGCGTCCTCACCGAAGAGCCGCGAGCCGTCGACGTCACCCGCGCCGAGCACGACCACCACGACCGCGCCGAGCACGGCAAGCACGATCGCGACGATGACGCGGGTCAGCAGCGCCGACTTCTGGATGCCCGCGTAGTTGACCGCCGTCAACACGACGACCGCGGCGACCGCGACGGCGTGCGCGTGCGCGGGCCATGCGTAGATCCCGACCGTCAGCGCCATGGCCGCGCATGACGCGGTCTTGCCGACGACGAAGCTCCAGCCCGCGGTATAACCCCAGAACCCGCCCAGTCGCTCGCGGCCGTACACGTAGGTCCCGCCGGACTGTGGATAGAGCGCCGCCAGCCGGGCCGACGACGTCGCATTGCAGTAGGCGACGACGGCGGCGATCGCCAGCCCGATGAGTAGGCCCGAACCCGCTGCCGCCGCGGCGGGGGCCAGCACGACGAAGATCCCGGCGCCGATCATCGAGCCGAGCCCGATCGTCACGGCGTCGGCGATGCCGAGCCGCCGTTGCAGCGCGGGCTCCTCCGGCGTGCTCACCGGAGCTGATTCTAGGCCGTGGCATCCTCGCCGAACACCGACTCACGGCCCCACGCCGTGGCCGCCACGACCACGATGACGGCGAGAAGAATCGAGCCGATCGCCACCAACGGGATCGTCCAGAGCCGGCGCACCATCAGTGCCGTCTCGCACTGACCGACGTAGTCGCCACCGGTGGCGTCGGCCGCCTGCGTCAGGTTGGCGATGTATCCGGTACCGCACTTGATCTGGAAGCCGAACTGGTCGAACGCGTTGATGAAGACGGGGAAGTTCAGCGCGATCAGCCCGGTGGCGATCATGGCGATGCTGAGCACACCGAGGTAGAAGGCGCGGTGGTGGTAGTGATGCAACGGTGCCTCCCGGTCATGTCATCTGGGCCGGATGGTCCGTGTAGCCGAGCATCCTTCGCAGCGCACTGAGCACAGCACCCCCGTCCGGACTGACACCTAATCCCTTATGTTAATGATCATTCTGCTTCTAGCTACCACTTTGTCAATATTTGGCAACCGAAGTCGGCCGATATGTGTGTGCAAAGTCCGTTAGGGTGATCGCCATGGTGCGCAGCCGGCCCGCCCCTGATGCCGGCATCAGGCGACGGCCGAAGGATCGCAAGGCGCAGATCGCCCGCGCGTCCGCAGAGGCGTTCAGCACGCTCGGCTATCACGCCGTCAGCATGGAGGCGATCGCATCGCGAGTCGGCATTTCGGCGACCGCGCTGTACCGGCACTATCCGAGCAAGTACGACCTGTTTCGCGATGCGGTGCTCGCCCTCGGCGAGCAGTTGGTGGGTTGCACGGAATTCGCCGACGAGGCGCAGGCCGACGCGGCGACGCTGCAGCGGCTGATCTCCGCGATCACCGACACCGCGCTTGCCAATCGCGAATCGGGTGGGCTCTACCGCTGGGAGGCGCGCTATCTGCGCGGTGACGACCAGACCACCCTGAACGGTCAGATGCGGACGGTCAACCGTCGGATTCAACTGTCGCTCATGGCACTTCGGCCGACTCTCTCCTCGCGACAGCGCTGGATGCTGTCCTCGTCGATGCTGAGCGTGATCGGCAGTATCGTCGACCATCACGCGAAATTGCCCGCCGTCCACATTCGCGCCGTGCTGGGCGAAATCGCCACCGCCATCTCGACGGCCGACGTGCCCGACCTGTCTGACGAGTCCCCCGTGCAAGGGGCGCGCAGGAGGAGGGTAGGGGTCGATCCGTCGAAATACGAAGCGCTGCTGACAGAGTCGGTACAACTGTTCAACCGAAAGGGCTACCGCGACACCACGATGGAGGAGATCGCGTCGGCGGTCGGCATGCCGACGTCGGGAATCTACCGATACTTCTCCGGCAAGAACGACATTCTGGCCGCCATCTACCGGCGGGCCGCCGATCGGCTGTCCTCGGAGGCCTCGTCGATCCTCGGCGGGATCACCGATCCGGAGGAGGCGCTGACCGGACTGACCGACGCCTACGTCAAGAGGTCCTTCGACCATCCCGAACTCGCCTACGTCTACTACACCGAACGGGTGAACATGGCGGTCGCCGACCAGAGGATCCTGCGCAATCTGCAGAGGGCGACGGTCGAATCGTGGGTGCGGTTGTTGACCGAGATCCGGTCGGACTGGACCGTCGGGCAGGCGCGGTTCGCCGTGCACGCCGCCATGGCGCTGGTGATCGATGTGGGCAGGCTGGTGCATTACGACAACACCGTCGCGTCGCGCGCCGCTGTCGGCGGGTTGCTCGACCTCACGCTGCTCGGCCGCTACCGATTGCGAACGACGTTACCCGCGAGATAGGCGCCGTAACCGATCAGCCCAATGACGGCCAGTGGCCGGGTCTTTCGCGTGGTGAGCCCAAGTCCGATCGCGGTTTCGATGCCGCCGTCGATGTAGACGTGCTTGCGCGTGTCGCGCGGGAAGGCCTGACCGGTGACTCCGTCGAACAACTGGGGCTTGACGAAGTGCGCGACCCCGACTCCGGCGACGGCCAGCCCGGCGATCGTCGCGACGCGTGATCCGCCAGACTTCTTTCCTGCCACGGTTGATCCTTTCTGGTCACCGCTCACTTCTTGAGGGTCCCGGTGCGTGGTTTGTCCGTGGTGGCGATGCAGGTGACGGTGCGGTCGCCCTGGCCCCACGAATCCTCACTCGGGTACAGCACGAACAGCCCGACGTCGGGATCCTCTGCTGCCTCGGGCGAATAGGTCGCCAATTCCGGTGCGCACTTGTTCTGGTACTCCTCGATTGCGAACTGGCCGGGGAAATCTCCGTCGGGCATCGTCATCACCGAGAAGATTTCGCCCGTGTGCGGTTCGTCGCACGGCGCGGTGTCGACGGTGATCACCAGCCCGGAGGCGGGCAGTTCCTTGAGACAGTCGCCCGACTTCACCTCGGTGGCGCTGACGGTGCCCTTGTCGAAGATCAATAGGAAGGCGACCCCGACCACGATCGCCACCACCCAGAGCGCCGAGAGCACCAGGCCCGCGATCGCCATCCCGCGCCCGCCCTGGCCCTTCTTGGCCCGGTTCAGCCCGACGATGCCGCAGATCACGCTGATCAGGACGCCGCCGAGGACGCCGAAGATCAACGCGATGACGGCCCACCAGTTGGTGCCGGGAGTCGGTGGCGCGTACGGTCCCGGCGGTGGCGGATAGTACGGCGGCGGCGGGGGATACGCCCCCGGCGGCGGTGGCGGTGGGGGATACGCACCGGGTGGTCGGATACGCACCGGGCGGTGGGGGATATGTACCCGGCGGCGGGGGCTGGTCGGGTGGCGGCGGATTGCCCGGCGGCATGGTCACGAGAGCAACCGTAGCGCCGCATCCACCGCAAGCACCGGGACATCGAGTGTCTTGGAGCCGAGGTCGTGGCGGGCGCCGGTGATCTCGACGACTTCGGTGGATGCCGGAATCAGTGCCGCGGCCGCGCGCAGTTCGTCGATCGAGCCGAACGGATCCGACGTGCCGTGGGTGAACACCGTGGGCGCCTCGATCGCAGGCAGGTGTTCGGTGCGGGGCTTCTCGGGCTTGCCCGGCGGATGCAGTGGGTAGGAGAACAGCGTCAGCGCGTCGACGCGCGTCGCGCCTTCGGCGACCACCATCGACGTCATCCGGCCGCCATAGGAATGGCCGCCCGCGATGACGGGACCCTTCGCCATCGTGGCGACCAGCTCGATCGCTTCGACGACGCCCGCCCGGTCGGTGGCCGCAGACCCCGACGGCGGCCCTTTCGGCCTGCGCCTGCGGTAGGGCAGGTTGTAGCGCACCGCGAGCCAGCCGCGGCGTGCCCATTCGTCGCAGATCTTCTTCAGCAGCGCCGACTCACGGCTTCCCCCTGCGCCGTGGGTCAGCACCACCGTGCCCTTCGGCCTGCCGTCGGGCTCATGTGCGATTCCCGCTATCGCCGCAAGGGTCACGGTGACTCCGACAGCCGGAACAGCGGCGAAACCGGGCCGTGGCCGTGACCCAACGGGTAAGCGGCGCGCAGACATTCGGTCACCCAGGACTTCGCGAAGGCCACCGCGTCGGGCACGGGGTAGCCGTGCGCCAGCGCACTGGCCACAGCGGCCGCCAGCGTGTCGCCTGCGCCGTGGTCGTCACCGGTGTCGATTCGCGGCGCGCCGAACTCGTAGAAGTCGGTGCCGTCGTACAACAGGTCGGGGCTGTCCGGTGACGACCGCAGATGCCCGCCCTTGACCAGCGCCCATGCCGGACCGAGCGCATGCAGGGCGCGGGCCGCATCCCGCTGGGACGCATCGTCGACGACGTCGATGTCGACGAGCAGCCGGACCTCGTCGAGGTTGGGCGTCACCAGCGTCGCGAGTGGAAACAGTTCAGTCCGAAGCGAATCCAGCGCGCTCGGGTGCAGCAGTGGGTCGCCGTGCATCGACGCGCAGACCGGATCGACGACCAGCGGCACCACACCCGCCAAGCCCTGCGAACGCCAGGTGTCGGCGATCGTCGCGATGATGGCCGACGACGCAAGCATCCCGGTCTTGGCCGCCTGAATCCCGATGTCGCTCGCGACCGCCTCGATCTGGCCCGCGATGACGTCGACGGGGATCTCGTGGAAACCCTTGACCCCCATCGAGTTCTGTACGGTCACGGCGGTCACCGCGACGCAACCGTGAATGCCGAGCAACGCGAACGTGCGCATGTCGGCCTGGATGCCCGCACCGCCGCCGGAATCCGAGCCGGCGATCGTCATCACCCGCGGCGGGGTCTGACCGCCGGGGGTCAGAGGTAGGAAACTCACGACAACTCCCTACGCCGGCATTACCCGGTCAGGTTCATACGGTCGACGGCGGCTCCAGCCGTCCTCTCAGCGCGCTCGGTGCGCGCTCCCGCGTGGTTTTACAGGTCGTCCTCACGGTATCGCATGGAACACAAATTGCTCCCCAATGGTTTGTATAGCTAACATATGTGTTTTGAGCCGAACCGATACCTAAGCGAATTGATGACGACCGAGATAGAGATGACGAAACCCCCAGTCCTGGCGAACGCCGACGTGGCTGTCGTTGAGACCGCGCGCCGGCGCAGGCGAATGGACCACGACCACCCCTTCTACAAGTGGGTGGTGCTGTCCAACACCACGCTGGGCACGCTGCTGGCCACCATCAATGCGTCGATCGTGCTGATCTCGCTTCCCGCCATCTTCCGCGGCATCGGCCTGAACCCCCTGGCACCGGGAAACGTCAGTTACCTGCTGTGGATGTTGATGGGCTATCTGGTGGTCACGGCCGTGCTGGTCGTCCCGTTCGGCCGTCTCGGCGACATGTTCGGCCGGGTGAAGATCTACAACCTCGGCTTCGTGGTGTTCACGTTCGCGGCGGTCGCGCTGTCCTTCGACCCTTTTCACCTCGGTGGCGGTGCGCTCTGGCTGATCGGCTGGCGGGTCGTCCAGGGTGTCGGCGGCGCGATGCTGATGGCGTCGTCATCGGCGATCCTCACCGACGCGTTTCCGTCGAACCAGCGCGGTATGGCACTCGGCGTGAACATGGTGGCCGCCGTCGCCGGATCCTTCCTCGGCTTGCTCATCGGCGGGTTTCTCTCCGAGTGGCACTGGAAGGCGATCTTCTGGGTCGGTGTGCCGATCGGCATCCTCGGCACCATCTGGAGCATCCGGTCGCTGAAGGAACTCGGCGTCCGCACGCCTGGCCGACTCGACTGGGCGGGCATCCTGTCCTTCGGTGTCGGCCTGACGGTGCTGCTGACCGGCATCACCTACGGCATTCAGCCCTACGGTGACTCGACGACCGGATGGACAAGCCCATATGTCCTCGGCGCAATCGGGTTCGGCCTGCTGTCGCTGGTGGCTTTCTGCGTCATCGAGTTGCGGGTGGCCGACCCCATGGTCGATATCAGGCTCTTCCGCTCCGCGTCGTTCGGCATGGGTAACCTCGCCGGGCTGATGTCCTCGATGGGCCGCGGCGGACTGCAGTTCATGCTGATCATCTGGCTGCAAGGCATCTGGCTTCCGTTGCACGGCTTCAGCTTTGAGTCGACACCGCTATGGGCCGGGATATATATGCTGCCCATGACCGCGGGCTTCCTGGTGGCCGGCCCGCTGGCGGGGTCGCTGTCCGACCGCTACGGTGCGCGCCCGTTCACCGTCGGCGGCATGCTGCTGATGGCGGCGACTTTCGTTGCGCTCGTGATGATCCCGGTGAACTTCAACTACTGGGTCTTCGCGGTGCTGGTGTTCCTGAATGGCCTCGGCGGCGGTATCTTCACCGCACCCAACACCGCGGCGATCATGTCCAGCGTCCCCGCAGCCCAGCGCGGCGCCGCCTCAGGTGTGCGTGCGACGTTCTTCAACGCGGGCTCATCGCTGTCGATCGGCGTCTTCTTCTCGCTGATGATCGTCGGGCTGGCGCACACCCTGCCGACGGCCATGAGCGGCGGGCTGCAAGCTGAGGGTGTGTCCGCATCCGTCGCGCACGAGGTGGCCAACCTGCCCCCTGTCGGCAGCCTGTTCGCGGCGTTCCTCGGCTACAACCCGATCGCCGAACTGCTGGAACCGTCCGGAGCGTTGCAGGATCCCGGCGTCAACGCCGACGTGTTGACGGGGAAGACGTTCTTCCCGCAGTTGATCACCGAGCCGTTCCACTCCGGCCTGACCGTTGTGTTCGTCGCCGCGGCGGTGATGATGCTGATCGGCGCGGTGGCGTCGATGTTCAACCCCGGCCGGTACGCGGGGGCCGACGAGGACGACGAGGACTAGCCGAGTTCGATCAACACCGGCGCGTGGTCACTTGGCGCCTTGCCTTTTCGTTCCTCGCGGACGATCTCGGCGTGGGACACCCGCTGCGCCAGCGCGGGGGAGCCGAGGATGAAATCGATGCGCATGCCCCGGTTCTTCGGGAACCGCAGCTGGGTGTAGTCCCAGTATGTGTAGACCGCGGGCCCCGGCGTGAAAGGCCTTACCACATCGACGAACTGGGCGTCGACGATCGCGTTGAACGCGGCACGTTCGGGCCCGGTCACGTGCGTGCTGCCCGCAAAGAACTCCACGCTCCAGACATCCTCGTCGGTGGGCGCGATGTTCCAGTCGCCGGTCAGCGCGATCTGCGCGTCCTGGTCCTCGGCCAGCCACCGCTGCGCCGTATCCTTCAGCGCGGCAAGCCATTCCAGCTTGTAGCCGTAGTGCGGGGAATCCACCGTGCGGCCGTTCGGCACGTATAGGCTCCACACCCGCACGCCGTCACACGTGGCGCCGAGCGCGCGTGCCTCCGCCGCGGCTTCGACATCTGGCTTGTCGCTCCACGTCGGCTGCCCGTCGAAGCCGACCGCCACGTCGTCGATGCCGACGCGCGACGCGATCGCCACGCCGTTCCACTGGTTGAAGCCGCAGTGCACGACGTCGTATCCGATGGCGGCGAACGGCATGGTGGGGAACTGGTCGTCGGCGCACTTGGTCTCCTGCATGGCCAGCACGTCGACGTCGGCGCGTTCCAGCCAGTCGGTGACGCGGTCGACGCGGGCCCGGATCGAGTTGACGTTCCAGGTGGCCAGCCGCATGGCTACAGGCTACGACCGTCGATATAGCGCGCGTGGTGCTGCGTGGTGAAGCCGAGCTGTTCGTACAACGCGATCGCGGGCGCGTTGTCGACGAGTACCTGTGCGTAGCAGTGCTGCGCACCTCGCTCGGTCGCCCACGCCATCAGCGTCGAGCACACGGCGCGGGCGTGGCCTTCTCGCCGCCGCCCGTCGGCGACGCGCACCGCCGACATACCCGCCCAGCGGGTTCCGTCCGGCGCGGCAGTGACGGCCGCGCGGCCAACAGCGGCGTCACCGCGACTCGCGAACACCACGTCGCCGTCGACGACCGCGGTGAGCACATCGACGGGGACCTTGCGCTCGTAGAGCGCCAGCCAGCCCGAGTCGGGGCGCGATGCGAGCGTCACCGTCGCGTCGGACTCGTCGGCAGGCAGGTCGCGGACCATCACGACGGTTTCCAGATGCGCAGGAACTGTTCGCGGAAGGTTCAGCAGCCGGTCGGGCACCGACAGCCACGGCGTCTGACCGCGCCGCGTGTACCAGTCGACGATCGCGGGCACGGCATCCGTGCGTGCCTCGACGCCAAGGGGCACAGCGGAATTCGCCCGGTGAGTGTGTCCGCCCGCGCCACGCAGCAGCCAGCCGTCGAGCCACCGCCGTTCGGTGCCCGGCCACGCAAGCGCGGCGGCGTGCTCGGTCGCGCGGATCTGCGACGTCCGCACCGGTGCCGCGGTGAGCTCCCGCACCGCGACGACGTCGTCGGCCGCGATCTCCACCACGGCACCGGTTTTCGTCTGAACAAGGATGCGGGGGCCGGTTTGCAGCAGGTGGCCGATCACATCGGTCAGCGGTGGCACCGAACCTTCCTCGCGCCGGTAGCGCAGGCTGACCCGGGTGCCGACCGCGGGAAGGTCCGCCACGTCAGTGGCCGAACGGGTCGGGATCCTCACCGGGCATCCACGTCAGCCCGGGAACACCCCAACCGTGCGACTTCACCGCCCGCTTGGCGCTGCGCGCGAACCTGCCGACAAGCCGGTCCAGGTAAAGAAACCCATCCAGGTGCCCGGTTTCGTGCTGCAGCATCCGCGCGAACAACCCGCTGCCCTCCAGCGTGATCGGGGTGCCGTCGGCGTCCAATCCGGTCACCCGTGCCCAGTCGGCGCGGCCGGTGGGGAAGTTCTCACCGGGCACCGAAAGGCAGCCTTCGTCGTCGTCGTCCGGATCCGGCATCGTCTCGGGCACCTCGGAGGTTTCGAGCACCGGGTTGACGATCACGCCGCGCCTGCGGATCGTCTTGCCGCGATCCTCGGCACAGTCGTAGACGAACACCCGCGCCGACACCCCGATCTGATTGGCCGCGAGGCCAACACCGTAGGCGGCGTCCATGGTGTCGTAGAGATCTGTGATCAAGTCGACGATATCGGGCGGCAGCGAACCATCGTCGGCCACCGGCACCGGAGTGGTCGCGGTGTGTAAGACGGGATCTCCGACGATTCGGATGGGTACGACTGCCACGGTTGGCAAGCTTAAGTGAGCCGACGCGCCCGGTTGGCTGACGGCCCTGCAAGCGATGCCGTGGTTGAATATTCGCCGTATCGCTAGCGAGATCGAGTGTGGGAAGGGTCCAGGAGCAACATGGACGGCGCCATGGCGCGGACTGAGCAATCCGGGGACGATTCTGAACTCACTGATGGGCTGACCCGCCGCGAACACGACATTCTGGCCTTCGAACGGCAGTGGTGGAAATACGCCGGCGCCAAGGAAGACGCCATCAAGGAACTCTTCTCGATGTCGGGGACTCGCTACTACCAGGTGCTGAACGCGCTGGTCGACCGGCCGGAAGCACTGGCGGCCGATCCGATGCTGGTCAAGCGGCTCCGGCGGATGCGCTCGAGCAGGCAGAAGGCGCGGGCGGCGCGCCGTCTCGGCTTCGAGGTGACCTGAGCCTTTCGTGGGTTCGCGCACCCCGCCGATACAGTGGGCCAAATGAACGAGCGCCATTCCGACTCTTCCGGGCTGCCCCTGCGCGCCATGGTGATGGTGCTGCTGTTCCTTGGCGTGGTGTTTCTGCTGGTCGGATTCCAGGCCATGGGCTCGGGAGACGACTCCAGCGCCGACGATTCGCCGGTGGCCACGGTCGAGCACCACGTCGACACCGTCGCCGACATCGTCGGAGGCGGCCGAGCCCGCCGCCAAGGCCGAGGTTCGGGTCTACAACATCTCGGAGACCGCCGGAGCCGCCGAGAACACGGCCAACCAGCTGCGGGACGCGGGCTGGAACGTCACCGAAACCGGGAACCTCACCCTCGAGGGGGTGACCGCGACCACCGTCTACTTCAGCGACGCGCCGGGCGAGCGGGAGTCCGCCGATGAGGTTGGCCGGCTGCTTGCTGCTCCGGTCGAGCCGAGGTCTCCTGAGCTGACCGAGCAACCACCGGGCGTGATCGTGGCGGTCACGGGATAGGCTCACGGCATGTTCAGGACCGTCGCAGTCGCTGCCCTATTCGCATTGCCCGCATTGGTAGTGAGCGGATGCAGCGCACCCGAGACGCCGAGCTCGACACCGGGCACCACCCCGTCGATCTGGACGGGTTCGCCGTCGCCGTCGGCACCGGCCGAGGAGGGCGAGGGCGAAGCCGCACCGGCAGGCGACAAGCTGACCGCCCAACTCAAGAACGCCGCCGGTGCCACGGTGGCCACCGCCGACTTCGAATTCTCCAGCGGCTATGCGACCGTGACCGTGAAGACCACCAGCCCCGGTCAGCTGGCGCCGGGCTTCCACGGGCTGCACGTCCACGCGGTGGGCAAGTGCGAAGCAAGCTCGGTCGCCCCGACCGGTGGCGAACCGGGCGACTTCAACTCCGCCGGAGCGCATTTCCAGGTGCCCGGCCACAGCGGGCATCCCGCCAGCGGCGACCTCACGTCGCTGCAGGTGCGCGAGGACGGCACCGCCGAGCTGGTGACGACCACCGACGCCTTCACCGCGGAGGACCTCCTGGCAGGCGCCAAGACGTCGATCATCATCCACGAGAAGGCCGACAACTTCGCCAACATCCCGCCGGAGCGCTACCAGCAGACCAACGGCACCCCGCCCCCTGACCAGACCACGTTGGCTACTGGCGACGCCGGGAAGCGGGTCGCGTGCGGTGTTATCGGCACCGGATAGCAGGCGGATAGACTTCGCCGGGTCGGCCAGGCCAACCGTCGGCGTCGAATGGGAATTCGCCCTCGTCGACGCCGACACCCGCGACCTGAGCAACGAAGCGGCGGCGGTGATCGCCGAGATCGGTGAAAATCCGCGTGTACACAAGGAATTGCTGCGCAACACGGTCGAGATCGTCACCGGCATCTGCGACAACGCCGGCCAGGCGATGGAGGACCTGCGGTCCACCCTGCTGCCTGCGCGCGAAGTCGTGCGCAATCGGGGCATGGAGCTCTTCTGCGCGGGCACGCACCCATTTGCGAAATGGTCCGCCCAGAAACTGACCGATGCGCCGCGGTACGCGGAACTGATCAAGCGCACCCAGTGGTGGGGCCGCCAGATGCTCATCTGGGGTGTGCATGTGCACGTCGGCGTCTCGTCGGCGCACAAGGTGATGCCGATCGTCACGTCGTTGCTCAACCACTATCCGCATCTGCTGGCGCTGTCCTCGTCGTCGCCCTACTGGGACGGCGGGGACACCGGGTATGCGAGCAACCGGGCGATGATGTTTCAGCAGCTGCCGACCGCCGGCCTGCCGTTCCACTTCCAGACCTGGGCGCAGTGGGAGGGGTTCGTCCACGACCAGAAGAAGACCGGCATCATCGACCACATGAACGAGATTCGTTGGGATATCCGGCCTTCCCCGCATCTCGGCACGGTGGAGGTCCGTGTCTTCGACGGCGTCTCCAACCTTCGCGAGCTCGGTGCGCTGACTGCGCTGACGCACTGCCTGATCGTCGATCTGGACCGGCGGCTGGACGCAGGCGAAGAACTGCCGACCATGCCGCCATGGCATGTGCAGGAAAACAAGTGGCGCGCAGCGCGATACGGCCTCGACGCCGTGATCATCCTGGACGCCGACAGCAACGAGCGGTTGGTCACCGACGATCTCGACGAGCTGTGCAACCGGCTCGAACCGGTGGCGAGGTCGCTTGGCTGCGCCGACGAGCTGGCCGGGGTGGCCGAGATCCACCGACTGGGTGCGTCGTATCAGCGCCAGCGGCGCATCGCCGAGGACAACGATGGCGACCTGCGCGTGGTGGTCGACGCCTTGGTCGGCGAGCTGGACATCTAACCGTGCCGACGGTCCCGATGTTTCCGCTCGAGCGGGCGATGCTGCCCGGCGAGGAGTTGCCGCTGCGGATCTTCGAACCGCGGTATTCGGCCCTGGTCTCCGACTGCGTAGCGATGGACGACCCCGCGTTCGGCGTGGTGCTGATCGAGGCGGGTCGCGAAGTCGGTGGCGGCGATGCGCGTAGCGATGTCGGCTCGCTGGCGCACATCACCGAGGTCGCCGACTTCGGCGACGGACGTTACCGGCTCAACTGCGTGATGGCCGAACGGATCCGGGTGCGCCAATGGCTCCCCGACGACCCGTACCCACGGGCCGCGATCGAGCTGTGGCCGGACGAGCCGGGTGAACCGGTCGGCGCCGAGGCCATCCGCGACGTCGAGGACACAATGACCGCGCTGTTCGAGCGGATCGCCGGTGCCCGCGGTGCGGAGATCAACGCGCGGGACATTCTGGCCGGCGCGGACGCCGCGCCAGATGCGGCAATGTGGTTGTACGCGTTGGCGACCCGGTTGCCGATGGGGCAGGCCGACCGGTATTCGGTGCTGTCGGCGCCGACGGTCGCGGCGCGGTTGGCGGCGCTGGCCGAAGCCGTCGAAACCGTCAGCGCGCTTGTCGAGTTTCAGCTGTCGGGCGACTAAGGCGTGTGTGACAAATTGGGCGGCCAGATGGTGGTGGCTGGCCAGATGTCGAGACGCGATAGTCGCGCCAACGGGCTCTTTTCGTCAGACACTGACTAGCCCCAAGTGCCCGGCTCTGAGCGACAAATTCGCTGAAACGGAAAGCATTTCGGTATGAGCGACAATGTCGCTGGAAGTCGGGCAGTGAAGGATTTGGTCCTAGAGGGTGCGTTGATCGACCGAGACCGTGCTCACTCTGGGGTCTAACGAAGGCGGGTCTGACAAATTGGGCCGCCAGATGGTGGTGGCAGCCCACTAATGCTGCGTGTCCCACGGCGACTAGGAGGTCAGTCTCGCCTCGACGAAAGCCGTTCGCGGCGTTGTGTCGTCATCGGTCGTACGGTTGTATCTCTTCATCAGATCCGCGGCGTCGATCGTCGACACCTCCCATTCGCGCGTCGAGAAACACCTCCGCGTACGGATCGGTGTACAACGGGCACTTCGACGTCGCCTCTTGAGACCGCGCCCACGCGACCCCCAAGGCTGTAGCGCCGACGCCCTCGGTGATGTCCCAGGAGTCGTCGTCAGTTCTGGCCATTGGTTCGCCTCGCTCGTCCCTCGCTGCGATCCTCACTCCCCTCGCCTTCGGTGTACTCGTGTAGTTCGTCTTTGACGAGCTTGTCGTGAAGGTTCTGTTCGCGGTACGCCAGTTGCCCAACCCGATTGGCCACGACCGGCGCGGTGATCACGGTGAACATGCCGGTCAGGATCAGCATGCCGACATCCACATTGCCACGCAGCCGGATCGCCGCGCCGGCCAGCACCAACAACAGGCCCAGCACCTGCGGTTTGGTCGCCGCGTGCATCCGCGACAGCGTGTCCGGAAAGCGGACGACGCCGATCGCGGCGGTGAGCGCCAGCGTCGAGCCGCTGAGTACGAGCACCGCGGTGACGATGTCTGCAACGTTCATCGTTGGTACCTGCTCTCGCGTCGGCGACGGGTGTCGGGTACCCGGAACCGCGCCACGCTCACCGAGCCGACGAAGCCGATCAACGCGAGCGCGGTAAGGCCGTAGGTGACGGTGGTGTCGAGACTGAACGCCGCCCAGGTGCCGATCGCGCACATCGTCACCGCCACCAAGGTGTCCAGCGCGACGAGGCGGTCCAGCGTGCTCGGGCCGGCAAGGATCCGGAACATCACGATCGTCGCGGCAGCGATCAGCATGACGGCGGCGATGATCCACACGGTGTTCATTGCTCGCCTCCCGCTCGCTCCGGTCCTCGCTCGTTCCTCGCTGCGATCCTCACTCGCGCTCGCCTTCGGGTGTTCACGAGGCGTCCTCCTTGGTACTCGACGGCTGCCAATCCGCGTCGCGTTCGAAAGCCGCCACCAGCAGGCGTTCGATCTGCTCGACCTGCCGGTAGAAGCGGGCGACGGATTTCTCGCTGCCGACGTCGATGACGTGCACGTAGATCAGCCGCCGCTCCTGGTCGACCTCCAACACCATCGAGCCGGGGATCAGCGTGACGATGTTGACGGCCAGTGCCAGCACCAGATCCGACTTGATCGCCAGCCGCGCGCGCAGCACCGCGGTGAGCGGCGGCGGGCCCGGCTTGATCGCCAGCCAGGCCACCTGCACCGACGACAACACCAACTGGTAGCCGACGAACACCATCAACCGCAGCAGCGACAGCGGGTGCACCCGACCCTCCACAGGGACGACCGGAAGCGGCAAGAGCACAGTGATCACCAATGCCACCGCCAGCCCGCCGATGATATTGGCCGGGGAAGCCTTGCCCCACAACAGCACCCAGACCAGCATCAGCCAGCACAGCACCCATATCCGCAGCAGGGGGCTTCTCATTGTGTCGCCCCTCCGAGGACTGCCGAGATGTAGCGATCGCGGTCCAGCACTTCGGCGGCCGCGCGATCGCTGTAGGCGACGATCGGGCCTGCCAGCACGGTCAGCGTGAGTCCGACCGCGATGAGCGCCCCGGTCGGCACCAGCATGCCCACCGGCATCCGACCGACGTCCGTGCGGTCGGCGAGGAGGATGTCTTCCGTGTCGTCGAGCAACGCCGACGGAGACGCCGATGCGACATCGCCTTCTGGCGCGTCGGTGCGGGTGCGCCAGAACGCTAGCGTCCAGACGCGGGATACGACGTACAGCGTCAGCAGGCTGGTCACCACGCTGCCACCGACCAGCAGCCAGGCCAGTACCGAGCCGTCCTGGGCGCCCGCTTCCAGCAGCGCGACCTTGCCCACGAATCCGGAAAACGGCGGAATGCCACCGAGATTGAGCGCGGGTATGACGAATACGAAGGCAAGGAGCGGGCTCGCCGCCGCCAAACCGCCGAGTCGCTGCAGCGTGGACGCGCCTGCCTGCCGCTCGATCAGGCCGACGACCAGGAACAGCGTCGTCTGCACCAGGATGTGGTGTACGACATAGTAGATCGCGCCGGACAGGCCCAGCTCGCTGGACAGCGCGACGCCGAACACCATGTAGCCGATATGGCTGACCAGTGTGAAAGACAGCAGCCGCTTGATATCGCTCTGCGCGATGGCGCCGAGGATTCCGATGAGCATGGTCAGGAACGCCGCCACCATCAACATCCGGTCCAGCCCACCGCTCGGGAACAGCAGCGTGTGCGCCCGGATGATCGCGTACACACCGACTTTCGTCAGTAGGCCGGCGAACACTGCGGTGACGGGCGCAGGAGCGGTCGGGTAGGAGTCGGGCAGCCACGAGGACAGCGGGAACACCGCCGCCTTGATGCCGAACGCGACGAGCAGTACCGCGAACAGCGCGCTTCGGGTGCCCGCAGGAACTCCGTCCATCCGGACGGCGACCTCGGCCATGTTCAGTGTGCCGGTCGCCGCGTAGATGAGTGCGATGCCGATCAGGAAGATCACCGACGACACCATCGAGACCATCACGTAGGAGATGCCGACGCGCACCCGCTCGGCGCTCGCCCCGATGGTCAACAGCACGAAGCTCGCCGCCAGCAGCACCTCGAACCCGACGAACAGATTGAACAGGTCGCCTGCCAGGAATGCGTTGCACACGCCTGCCGACAGCACGAGATAGGTGGGCAGAAAGATCGACACGGGTTGGCGATCGTCCCCGTCTCGGATGCCCTGCCCGATGGCGTAGAGCACCACCGCGAGCAGGACTATGGACGAGACCACCAGCATCAGCGCCGAAAGCCGGTCCACCACAAGCGTGATACCCAGCGGACCCATCCCGGCGACGCTTTGTCCCCAGCCGCCGACATGCAACGCGATCGTCCCATCGCGATCGGCGAGATAGAGCAGCGTCGCGCACACCACGACCACCGCCGACAACGCGATCAGCGTGATGGTTCGCTGCAGCCGTGGCCGACGTCCGGCGACCATCGACGCCGCCGAGCCGATCAACGGGATCAGCACGGGCAGTGGGGTCAACACCGCCGAGAGACTCATCGCGACCCCTCCAGCCCCGGCAGCGCGTCCAGCTCGTCGGGTTCGTCGGTGTCGACGGGATACATCGGGGGTCGGCCGGGCCTCGTCGAGGACGGCGAGCTCCTCGTCGGTGAGCATCGCGACCCGGGCGTCCTCGGGATCGTTGGCAATCTCTTCGTCGGTCGTCAGCCGATACGTCCGGTAGATCAACGACAATATGAACGCCGCGATGCCCATGCTGATGACGATGGCGGTGAGGATCATCGCCTGCGCCAACGGGTCGGCGGTGGCGGTCTGGCCGTGGCTGATCCGGCCGCGCACGGGCGGGTTCCCCGACGGGCCGCCAACGAGCAGGATCAACAGGTTGACGGCGTTGCCGACGAGCAACAGCCCCAACAACATTCGCGTCAGGCCGCGTTCCAGCAGCAGGTACACCCCGACGCTGGTGAGACCGCCGATCAACACAAGCGGAACGAGGAAGGCGGTCATCGTCGCGCCACCGCCGCGGATTGCTGTTCGGCCATCTCGACGTCGACCCTGGCGCCGAGGCTGCGCAGCACGTCGAGCACCAGGCCGACGACGATCAGATACACACCGAGATCGAAGAACAACGCGGTGACGAGCTTGACGGTGCCCAGCACCGGAATGTCGAACTGCAGCACCGCCGATGACAACACCGGCGCACCCAGCAGCAGCGACGCCACGGCGGTGCCCGCCGACAGGGCAAGCCCGACGCCGAGGATCTTGCCCGCGTCCAGCGGCAGCGTCTCACCGAGTTCGTAACGTCCGCCTGCGAGATACCGCAGCATCAGCGCGAGGCCTGCGGTGAGCCCGCCTGCGAAGCCGCCGCCCGGTGTGTTGTGGCCGGCGAAGAAGAAGTATGCCGACAGCACCATGATGAGCGGGAAGATCAGCCGTGTCGCGACCTCCAGCACCAGCGACCGGTGTTTCGGGTCGCGCAGCTCGCTGCCGCGCAACCAGGTGACGTCACCGGCGGCCGGGCTGGTCGCGATCGCGGAGCCGGTCGCGATGTCCGGTCGGCCGGCGTCGGAGACCCGCGGAGCCGTGCCGAAACGCCTGTGCCGGAACACCATTGACGCCACACCGGTCGCGGCGACCAGCAGCACCGAGATCTCGCCGAGAGTGTCCCAGGCCCGGATGTCGACCAGCAGAACGTTGACGGTGTTGGCGCCGTGTCCGCGGTCGTACGCGGCGTCGGGCAGCAGCGCGGCGATCGGGACGCCGGTGCGGGCCGCCATTGCGAAGGCTGCCAGCGTGCTGACGCTGGCACCGACCGCCAATGCCAGCGCAGCGCGGGGCAGCCGGTGCTTGCGGAAGTTGGCGCGGTCGGATTCGGCGGGCAGCGTGCGCAGCACCAGAACGAAGATGACAAGCGTCAGGGTTTCCACCAGGAACTGCGTCAACGCCAGGTCCGGTGCACCGTGGAACGCGAAGATGGTGCCGCAGCCGTAACCGGTGACCCCGACCAGCAGCACCGCGGCCAGCCGGTTGCGCATCACCGCCGCACCGACCGCGGCGGCCAGCACCAGCAGGCCGACGATCACCTGCAACGACGAGCCCCACAGCGCGAACTCGGGCCGGTCGCGCGCCCCGAGCGCCAGCACCACCACCGGGACGATCGCCAGGGTGGCCAGGATCACCGACTGGGTGGCGGGAATCGAGCCGCGCTGGGTGGTGCCGGTCAGCCGCACCGACAGCACGTCGGCGCCGCGAATCACCGCGTCGTAGATGCGGTCGGCATTGCCCAGCGGCAGGTAGCCCAGCCGCGCTCGGCGCAGCCGCGCCCTGGCGAAGAAGGCGGCTGTGCCGACCGCCAGTACCAGGCCCGACAGCAGCAGCGGCAGCCCGAGACCGTGCCACAGCGCCAGGTCGTAGTCCCCTCCGCCGGGCACCGTGTCGGCGTAGGTGTCCAGCGCGGTGTCCAGCGGGGCGGGCCACAGCCCGAACAGCAGGCCCGCCGCGGCCAGGATGGCGGGCGGAACGAGGAAGGTGGCGGGCGGTTGGTGCATGCCCGCTACCCGCTTGCTCGGTTCAGGTCTTCCCTTGCGGGCGAACGCGCCCCACAGGAACCGCAGGCTGTAGATGGTGGTGAACACGGACCCGAAGACCATGGCGGCCAGCACGAACGGCGCGGCATGGCCCAATGACGCACTGTGCAGCAGGGTTTCGTAGTCGGCTTCCTTGGCGACGAAACCGAGGAACGGCGGCAGCGCCGCCATGCTCGCCGTCGCGCCGACGGCGATGACGAGCAGCGGCAAGCTGGCATGCCCGAGCCAGGCCAGCCTGCGGATGTCGCGGGTGCCGGTGGTGTGGTCGATGATGCCGACGACCATGAACAGCGCGGCCTTGAACATCGCGTGTGCGCACAGCAGCGCCAGCCCGGCCAGCATCAGGTCGCTGCCGCCTGCGCCGACCATCACGGTGATGAAGCCGAGCTGGCTCACCGTGCCGAACGCAAGGATCAGCTTCAGGTCGTATTCGCGGACCGCCCGCCAGCCGGCGAGCAGCACCGTCACCACGCCGAGCGTGACCACCATCGGCCGCCACGGCGGTGAGTCGGCGAATCCCGGGTTCATCCGCGCGACGAGGTAGACGCCTGCCTTCACCATGGCGGCGGCGTGCAGGTAGGCGCTCACCGGCGTCGGCGCGGCCATCGCACCCGGGAGCCAGAAGTGCAGCGGAACGATCGCCGACTTCGCCAGTGCGCCAACGAGAATCAGCACGATGGCGACCGAAGCCGCCAGCCCGGACGGTGGCGCCGCGATCAGCTCACTCAACAGGTAGGTGCCCGAGATGGTGCCGAGCACGACGATGCCGACCAGCATGGCAAGGCCACCGGCCGTGGTGACCAGAAGGGCCTGCACGGCGGCCTTCCGGCTGGCGACGCGTTCGGCGTAATGGCCGACCAACAGGAACGACAGCACGGTGGTGAGCTCCCAGAACACGTAGAGCACCAGCATGTTGTCGCTGACCACCAACCCGAACATGGCGCCCGAGAACGCGACCAGCTCCGCGGCGAAGCTGGGTAACCGGTCCTCCGTACGCCCGTCGTGGTGGTGGAAGTAGTCGGCGCAGTAGAACAGCACCAGTGCGCCGATGCCCAGCACCAGGACGCTCATGATGGCCGCAAGAGCATCGAACCGCAGCGTGATGTCCATCGACAGCTCCGGCACCCAGGACACGTTGACGGTGCGGGCCTGGCCCTGTCCCGGCCAGTTCCGCGCCACCCAGACCAGGGAGCCGAGCGGGACGAGCGCCAGCGGATAGAACGCCTTTCGCCCCCACCGGTACACCAACACGGGAGCCAACGCGGTGGCGACCGCATGGGCGAAGAGGACGGCGAGCATGGCTGAACCGCAGTCTACGTGGGCGGATGCGGCTACCATCCGGCCCGTGGGTAGGTCCGATGTGGTAGTGGTCGGGGCCGGGCCAACCGGGCTGATGCAGGCCGCCGAACTCGCGCTCGGCGGCGCGAAGGTCCAGTTGCTCGACGAGCGCATCGACATGCCCAACATCACCAGGGCGTTTGCCGTGCACGCGCGCACGCTGGAACTGCTCGACGCGCGCGGGATGGCCGACGAGCTGCTGACGCGCGGGGTGCCGGTCTACGAGATCGCGCCGCCGGGTGGGGCCACGTTGAATCTGCGGGAGCTGCCAGGCAGATTCGGCATGGTGCTGATCGTCCCGCAAAGCGGCACCGAGCAGGTGTTGCAGGCCCGCGTGGATGACCTCGGTGTGCCGGTCGTCCGCGGGGCCAAGGTCGTCGGGCTGACTCAGGACGACGACGGCGTGACCGTGCAGTGCGCCGACGGCACGTCCATCGCAACGAAGTACGTCGTCGGCTGCGACGGCGCACACAGCGCCGTCCGCGAGTTGGTCGGCATCGAGTTCACCGGCAAGCAGTACGAGACCCACATCCTGCTCGCCGATGTGCACCTGACGCGGGCGCCGCAGGAGACGTTGACCGGTGTGACCAACGAGCGGGGTGCGGTGCTGATGATCCCGTTCGGCGACGGCTGGTTCCGCGCCATCGCCTGGGACCGGCTGCGCGAGCAGGCGCCGCTGAAGGAGCCGGTCACGATCGAGGAGATCCGCGACTCGTTCCACCGCATCGCAGGCGAGGACTTCGGCATGACCGACATGCGGTGGAGCTCACGCTTCCTGTCCGAACGCAAGCAGGCCGAGCGCTATCGTGCCGGGCGGGTCTTCATCGCGGGGGACGCCGCGCACGTGCACTCCCCGCTGGGCGGGCAGGGGATGAACACCGGCATCGCCGACGCGATGAACCTGGGCTGGAAGCTCGCGGCGGCGGTGCGCGGGACGGCACCGGACTGGCTGCTCGACAGCTACGAGCGTGAGCGTCTTCCCGTCGGTGCGGCGGTGCTTCGGCTGACAGACGCGTTCAATCAGCTCGTGCTCGGCCGGTCGAGGGCGCAGCGTCTGATCCGGGCCGTCGCCATCGGGACGATCACTCGGGTGCCCGCCGGTCGCCGGTTCATGGGCGGGCAGCTCAGCCAGATCGGCATCGGCTATCCACGCACATCCCGCGATGAGCACCGCATGGTCGGCAAGCGGATGCCCGACGTCGACTGCGGCGACACCCGGCTGTATGAACTGCTGCGCGAGGGCCGGTTCGTGATGGTGACGAACGCGGACGTCGACGTCGACCGTTCCGACGTCGTGCATGCCGTGCACCGCGACGAAGGGCTGCCCGCCGCCGTGCTGGTCCGGCCGGACTGCTATATCGCTTGGGCGGATGACCGGCCGCCCACCGCAGCGCACGCGGCGGCCGCCGTCGCGCACTGGATGCTGCGGCCGGTTCAGAAGTAGCGCAGCCCGACGTAGACCCACGCCAGGGTGGTGCTCAGCAGCGTCACCACGATGCCGTAGCGGGTGAACCGCCAGAAACTGATCGCATGGCCCGCGCGCTGGGCGATGCCGATCGCGACGACGTTGGCGCTGGCCGCGATGGCGGTCCCGTTGCCGCTGAAACAGGCGCCGAGCGCGAACGCCCACCACAGCCCGCGGCCGGTTTCGGTGTCCGGGGCCTGGGCGACCATGCCTTCGACGACCGGGGTCATGGTGGCGGTATAGGGGATGTTGTCGACGAATGCGCCCAGCACCGCCGACCCGAACAGCAGCCCGGTGGCCGCGGCGAAGAAGTTGTCGCCGAACACCGCGACCGCGGCGTCGCCGAGCCAGCCGATCACGCCGGTGTGGACCAGACCGGCGACCATCGCGAAGAGGCCCATGAAGAACACCAGCGTCGGCCATTCCACCTCGGGGAGTATCTCGGCCACGTCGACTCCTGTGACCAGCAGCATGGTGCCCGCACCGAGCAGCGCGACGATCGACGGGGCGACGTGCAGCACCGAGTGCAGGCTGAACCCGACGATGACGAGCCCGAGGACGGCCATCGACCGGACCAGCAGCCGGGTGTCCTTGATGGCGCGGCGTTCCTGCAGCGCCATCACCTGGTCGAGGTTGATGCTGTTGGCCCGCAGGTCTTTTCGGAAGAGAAACCTGGTGAAGAGCACGAACAGGACGAAGATGACGAGCACCGCGGGCGCCATGTTCACCAGGAAGTCGTTGAAGGTCAGGCCGGCGCGGCTGCCGATGATGATGTTCGGCGGGTCGCCGATCAGGGTGGCGGCACCGCCGATGTTGGACGCCAGCACCTCGGCGATCAGGAACGGCTGCGCGGCGATGTCGAGCCGCTCGCAGATCACCAGCGTCACCGGTGCCACCAGCATGATGATGGTGACGTTGTCCAGTACCGGCGACGCGATACCGGTGATCACCATCAGCATCACCATCAGTCGAAAGGGCTTGCCCCGCGACCTTTTTGCGGCCCAGATCGCCAGGAAGTCGAACAGCCCGGTCTGCTTGATGATGCCGACGATCACCATCATGCCCAGCAGCAGGAAGATGACGTTCCAGTCGATCCCCTCGTGTTCGGAGTAGAAGATCTGGCTGCCCGGGGTCAGCCCGAGCAGCGTCATCAGACCGGCGGCGACCAGGACCGTCTTGACCTTGTCGGCCCGCTCGGTCGCGATGAACCAGAAGGCGCCGACGAATATCGCCAGTGCGAGCAGTGCAGCCAGCACGGCGCCGGGGGAATCAGTCGTTGGGTCCGGCGACCGCCAGGCTGGTCAGTAATCGCTCGAGTGTCACCGCACCGGTGAGGCGCCCGCTGCGGTCGACCACCGCGATCAGCGGGCTTCGCTTGTTCGCCATCACGGTGGCGACCTCGAGCAGCGTGGCGTCCGGCGCCACCGTCGCAGGCTTGGCGACTGGGTTCGGCAGGCAGTCGCCGACGGTGAGCTTGCCGGGTCCGTGCCAGAACAGGTCGGCGTGGATCTCGTCGACGGTGCGGACGAGCGCCGGATCGTCCCGATAGGACTCGGGAATCGTCAGGCGCAGCACTTGGGTACCGGGGAGCACCGCGACCGGCCGGTCCGCGTCGTCGACGACGACCAGCCCCGGCAGCCGATTGACGACCATCAACTGCACAGCCTTGGACACCGGATCGTCGATCCGGACCGTCGGCGGGGTGACGGCGATCTCGTGTGCTTGCATGATTTCGTTCCCGGCGGTGTCGGCGGTAATAGTCATCGTCCTCGTTCTCCGATCGGCTCGTCCACAGAGTCTGGGCAGTTGCACCGACGACGAACATCGGGTCTGACACCCATTTCGGGTGGGGAACGGACCTTATGGACAACGGCCGCACGTCAGACCACTGTGGTGGGTATGAAACGGGCGCGAACCCCCGCGGACGCGCTGTTCAGGCGGGTCTTCCTGATCAACGGGCTGATCTTTGCGCTGGGCACGCTGATCCTTGCGGTGTCGCCCGCGACGGTTTCCGCCCGGATCAAGCTCACCGAGATCCCGGTGCTGGTCGTCGGATTGGCGGTGATCCTGACCGCGAACGCGCTCTTGCTGCGCACGAGCCTTGCCCCCCTGGATCGGCTCGCCGCGTCGATGCGGCGAGTCGATCCGCCCAAGCGCAGCGACCGGGTCGACGATCGCAACACCGGCGACCTGCACCACCTGATCTCGTCGTTCAACTCCATGCTGGACCGGCTCGAGACCGAACGGACGTCCGCGAGCGCGTCCGCGCTGACGGCCCAGGAGAACGAGCGCCAGCGCATCGCAAGGGAACTGCACGACGAGATCGGCCAGACGCTGACGGTGGCGCTGCTGATCCTGAAACGAGCTGTCGACCGCGCTCCGGCAGAGATCCGCGGCGAGCTGGCAGACACCCAGGAGGCGGTGCGGGCCGGCCTGGACGAGGTCCGCAGCATCGCCCGCCGGCTGCGGCCCGACGCACTCGAAGACCTCGGACTGCACAGCGCGCTGTCGGCGCTCTGTACCGAGTTCACTGGTGCCTCCGGGATCAATGTCGTCAAACACATTGCGCCGCAATCGGATTTAGCGCACGAAGTCGAGCTGGTGTGCTACCGCATCGCCCAGGAGAGCCTGACCAACATCGCCCGCCATGCCGACGCGGGCAAGGTCTGGCTGGACCTGCACGCGGGCGACGACCAACTCACGCTGCGCATCGCCGACGACGGCAACGGCGGTGTCACGACCGAGGGTGCCGGCATCAACGGCATGCGGGAGCGGGCGCTTCTGGTGAACGCGGACCTGACGATCACCTCGCCGAACGGTGAGGGCACCGAGGTGCGGCTGGCCATCCCCATTCGTCGAGAGGGTGTTTGATGCTCGCCCAGCCGGCGCGGATCCTGCTCGCCGATGACCACGCGCTGGTGCGCAGCGGTCTGCGGATGATCCTGGACGCCGAACCGGACCTGCGGGTGGTCGCGGAGGCCGCCGACGGACACGAGGCGCTGGCCGCGCTCGACGCAAACCCGGTTGACCTGGCCATCCTCGATATCGCGATGCCCCGGATGACGGGTCTGCAGGCCGCGCGGGAGATCAACCGCGCCCACCCGCATGTGCGCATCCTGATTCTGTCGATGTACGACAACGAGCAGTACTTCTTCGAGGCGCTGAAGTCGGGTGCGTCGGGTTACGTCCTCAAGTCGGTGGCCGACCGCGACCTGCTCGAGGCGTGCCGCGCGACGCTGCGCGGTGAGCCGTTCCTGTACGCGGGCGCGGTGACCGCGTTGATCCGCGACTACCTGCACCGGGTGCGTCAGGGCGACGCGCTTCCCGACACCATCCTCACGCCGCGCGAGGAGGAGGTGCTCAAGCTCGTCGCCGAGGGTTATTCGTCCCGCGAGATCGCGAGCACGTTGGGGATCAGCGCCAAGACGGTCGACCGGCACCGCACGAACACCCTGGCCAAGCTCGGCCTGCGCGACCGGTTGGCGTTGACCCGCTACGCGATCCGCGCCGGGCTGATCGAGCCCTGACCGACATCAGGACGGATGTGGCATCGGGGAGGCGTCGGGCGGTTTGTCGCTGCGCTCGGGTCGCTCGGCGATCGCGCGGTCGGGCAGCCAGATGACGAATGTGCTACCCACGCCGAGCGTGCTGAACAGCGCAAGCCTCCCCTCGTGGCTCTCCACGATCTGACGCGCGATCGCCAACCCCAGCCCCGATCCCCGCCTTTGGCGGGATCCGTTCTCCCCGTTGGCCGCACCCCGGAACCGGTCGAAAACGTGCTGCTGATCCTCCTCGGCGATGCCGGGTCCTTGGTCGTCGACGGCGATCCATGCCCAGCCGTCGACGCTGCCGCCCGCGACGGTGATCACGGAGCCGGTCGGCGCGAGCCGGATCGCGTTGGAGAGCAGATTCGCCAACGAACGTGCCAGCGATTCAGGCTCGGCGTACACCCTGGGTCCCGGCGACATTCGTACGGCGATCGTCAGTGGCCGTTCCTGCGCAAGCAGGCGATGTTCGTCGGCGACGTCGGCCACGAGCGTATGAAGGTCGACATTCTGATCGGCGAACGATCCAGACCGTCGCCGCGCGGTCGCCAGCAGGTCCTCCAGCAGCCGAGACATCCGTGTGGTGGCGCGGGAGATCACAGCAAGGGCATGCTCCCGCTCGGCTGCGCTTGCCTCGGAGTCGGCGAGCACCGCCTCCACGTTCGCCTGTACCACCGAAACGGGGTTGCGAAGCTCGTGGGAGACGTCTTCGACCAGCGCTCGTTCCGCCCGGAACGCCGTGTCGATGCGGTCGAGCATGCCGTCGACGGTGTCGGCGAGTGTGCGTAACTCATCGTGTGGCCCCGTCGCGTTGATTCGCGCCGAAAGGTCGTTGGCGCGCAGCCGATTTGCGGTGTCGGTGATCTCGCCGATCGGCCGCAGCAGCCGGCCCGCGACGAACCAGCCGACCAACAGGCTGATCAACGAGACCGCCACGAGCGCAAGCAATGAAAAGTCGCGCAGCGTGTCGAGAGTGGACTGGTTGACGGCACGCTGCACGCTCTCCAGGTCGGCGGCTTGAAAGCTCTCCCCGACGCGGTACACCATCGTGCCGTCGGACTTGCGGTCGAATTTCTTCACCAGGACCGGATCCAGTGGTTCGGCATCGATGGTTCGCGAAAGGGCGACGTAGAGGGCGAGCAGGATCAGGCCCGAAATCGCGAACAACGACACCGAGGTGATGAGCGCCAGCCGCACGCGAATCGTGCGCAGCACCCGGG
Source organism: uncultured Actinomycetota bacterium (assembly GCA_963716505.1). Taxonomy (GTDB): domain Bacteria; phylum Actinomycetota; class Actinomycetes; order Mycobacteriales; family Mycobacteriaceae; genus Mycobacterium. Next base: position 211,497 of record CAVQTL010000006.1, on the reverse strand, counting down.
GTGCGGTCACCACGAATCTCATGGATTCGTAGCGGAGGCGCGAAAATTGTTCTGCGACATGCGGAGTCGGTATCCGCGGCCGACGAGCGTGTGCAACACCTGTAGCTCGCCGTCGACGGTCAGCTTCCGGCGCAACGTGCCGATGGTCACGCGCACGGTCTGTGTGAAGGGGTCGGCGTTCTCGTCCCACACGTGTTCGAGGATCTGTTCGGCCGGTACGACGTGGTCGGGTCGCGACATCAGGAACCGCAGGACGGAGAACTCCTTGAGGGTGAGGTCGACTTCCCGTTCACCGCGGTGCACCATTTGGCGCGCGGTGTCCAACCTGATGTCGCCGACTCGGAGCACCGAAGACTCACCGCGGGTCTCGCGGCGCAGCACGGCGCGCAGCCGCGCGGTCAGTTCGGCGAGAGCGAACGGCTTGACGATGTAGTCGTCGGCGCCCGCGTCGAGACCGCGGACCCGGTCGGGCAGTGTGCCGAGCGCGGTCAGCATCACGATCCGGATATCGCGTCCGGACACCGCGGGCACTCCGCCTGCGCGCAGTCGGCGTGCGAAATCGAGCCCGTCGCCGTCGGGCAGGGTGACGTCGACGAGGACGACGTCATACTCGTTGATCGCGAGACGCTCGGCGGCCTCGGCCTCGGTCAGCGCGGCGTCCACCGCGTAACCCTCGCGTTGCAGCCCGATTCGCAGGGCGCTGACCAGCCCTTCCTCGTCCTCGATGATCAGGACTCGCATATCCGCCGAGGATAGCCGCGAGATTCGATCGCTGCCCACGTCACTTTCGGTGCGCTTTCGCCCGCGCTTGCGCTGGTTTTCGCGCACACCTGATTCGCTGAGACCCATGACTGCAATCACCGGACGGTCGGAGACCGCTGGCGCACTGGTGGAACGGGCGCTGTTCGAGATGAAACACGTTGTCGTCGGCCAGGAGTTGATGCTGGAGCGAATCCTGGTGGGCCTGCTGGCCGGCGGCCACATCCTGCTGGAAGGAGTGCCGGGGGTCGCCAAGACGCTTGCCGTGCGCACCGTGGCGACAGTCGTCGGCGGCACGTTCAACCGCCTTCAGTTCACTCCCGATCTGATGCCCGCCGACATCGTCGGCACGCGCGTGTGGCGGCCCTCGACCGAGACCTTCGACATCGAGCTGGGACCCGTCTTCGGCAACCTGATCCTCGCCGACGAGATCAACCGTGCACCCGCCAAGGTGCAGTCTGCGCTGCTGGAGGCGATGGCCGAACAGCAGGTCAGCATCGCAGGCCGGACCTTCCCGCTGCCCACTCCCTTCGTCGTGTTGGCCACCCAGAACCCGATCGAGACCGATGGCGTGTACCACCTGCCGGAGGCCCAGCGCGACCGCTTCCTGCTCAAGGTCGACCTGTCGCATCCCAACGAGCTCGAGGAGCTGGCGATTCTGGCCCGGATGGGAACGCGACCGCCGCGGGCGCGCACGCTGATGACACCCGACGACGTCATCGCGCTGCAGCGCGCCACCGAGGAGGTGTTCGTCCACCACGCGGTGGCGCACTACATCGTGCGGCTGGTGATGGCGACGCGGGCGCCCGCCGACTACGGCGTGCCCGACATCGCCGACGTACTCGAGTACGGCGTCAGCCCGCGCGGCTCGCTGGGGCTGCTGGCCGCCGCGCGGGCCCTTGCATTGCTGCGCGGCCGCGACTACGTCCTACCCGGCGACGTCGCCGACATCGCGCCCGACGTACTCGCGCACCGTCTGGTGTTGACGTTCGATGCGGTCGCCGACGGCGTCGACGCCCGCTCGGTCATCGCCGGTGTGCTCGATTCGGTTGCACCCCCGCAGATTGCACCGCGCGCCGACGATCTTGCCGAGGTCGCGTCGTGAGTCCGCATCCACTGCGCGCACTCGACCTCAGTGTGCGTCGCCGTATCGACGGCCTGATAGCCGGTGATCACGAGGGCGTACGCCTTGGGGCGGGCGCCGAACGTGAGGAGGTCGTGCGGTATCAGCCCGGCGACGACGTGCGCCGGATCGACTGGAACATCACGGCGCGCTCCACCGATGTGCACGTCTGGCGGCCGCGCGCCGACCATCAGCTGGACACGTGGGTGCTGGTGGATGTCAGCGCGAGCATGGCGTTCGGCACCGTCAGTGCTGAAAAGCGTGATCTGGCAACGCAGATCGTGTGTGCGCTCGGCCTGCTGACCGACGCCCCAGGCAACCGGCTCGGGATAGTCACCTTCGGCGCGCACGGCCTGCGGTGGTACCGCGCGGACAGGTCACGGATCGCGGCGCACCGCGCCGAACGCATCGTGTCAGGCCTCGGCGACAGTGGCGCCAGCACGGTCGGAATGGCCGAGGCGATCTCCGCGTTCGCGGCGCAGCGGCACCGCCCAGGGCTTCGGGTGGTCATCTCCGACTTCATGGATCCCGACGGGGTGAATGAGCCGCCGTTCGACTGGCAGCCCGCGCTGCGCAGGTTGGCGGCACGTCACGACGTCATCGCCGTCGAGGTCGTCGATCCGCGTGAGCTGGAACTCCCCGACGTCGGTTCGGTGCTGCTGATGGACCCGGAGTCCGGCAGGCAACGCCACGTGTGGACGGCGGACCGTCGGTTGTGCCGACGCTACGCCGACGCCGCAGCGGCCCACCGCGTCGCAGTCGCCACCGCGATCCGGTCGTGCGGAGCAGAGCACCTGCCGGTCAGCACCGGCCGTGACTGGGTCCGCGACCTTGCGCGATTCGTTCAGGCGCGCAAGCGAACCCAGCGTCGCACCGGACGCAGCAGGGGAGTTCGACCACGATGACTTTCCTGTTTCCCCTCGGGCTGCTCATGCTCGTTCCGGTAGCCTGCCTGGCGATCGCATACGTCGCCGCCCTCCGTCGCAGGACGCGCTACGCGGTTCGGTACGCGGCTCTACCGTTGCTGGACAGAGTGATTCCCGAGCGTCCGCAGTGGCGCAGGCATCTGCCCGCGCTACTGCTGCTCGCCGCGCTCGGGCTGGCGGCGCTGGCGACCGCCCGCCCCGAGATGCCCGTTCGGGTGCCGTATGAGCGCGCCACCATCATCGTCGCCATCGACACTTCAGAATCCATGCAGGCGCGTGACGTCGAACCGGACCGGCTGACCGCGGCCATCGCGGCGGCGGGCGACTTCATCGACCAACTCCCGGAAACGTTCAACGTCGGTGTGGTGGCCTTCGCGGGCACCACCGTGGTCGCACACCCCGCCGACACCAACCACGAGAAGGCGCGAACCAGCCTGCAGTCCATCGGGACTCAATCGCGCACCGCGATCGGCGAAGGCGTGTTTACCGCGTTGGATCAGATCCAGACGGTGGCCGGATACGAGGCCGAGGATCTACCCGCCCATGTCGTGCTCCTGTCCGACGGCAGCAACACCAGCGGGCGCAGCCCGGCCTCGGCGGCGCGGGCGGCGGCCGCGTTCGGGGTGCCGGTGTCCACCATCGCCTACGGCACCGAGGACGGGGTGATGAACGGCGGCGGCTACTCCACCCCGGTTCCGGTGGACACCGAGACGCTCGAGGAACTGGCCGACGCCACCGGGGGCACCGCGTACACCGCGTCCAGCAGCGAGGAACTCGCCGACGTCTACGACGACATCGGCTCGTCGATAGGGTGGCGCACCGAGTGGCGCGAGGTGACCCCGCAAGTCGCCGCGATCGCGGTGATCTTCGGCGTCGTCGCCGCCGCGTTCTCATTGCGCTGGTTCGCACGGCTGGTTTGACAGGAGGCGAAATGACAGCTGATCGGTTCGACCTTGGACGCCGCGCCGGGCCCGACTTCCTTCCGCCCGACGGGACCTGGCCGCAGCGACCGCAGGCGTCGCCGGTGCCGACGCGGATCAGGACCGAACCGGTCGACGTCGCGGTGGCAGTGGCGGGACCGGCTCCGCAACCACGCCGTCGCTCGGCGGCAGGGATAGCGATGGCGGCGGCCGGTTGCCTGCTCGTCGGCGGGTTCGCAGGCGGGGCAGCCGGACTGCTCACATCGGCGATGGATCCGGCTACCTCGATCGCTCAATATCGCCCGGCGCCGGGCGGTCTCGGCACTGTGCCCGATGCGCAGAGCGCCGCGGATGCGCTTCTGCCGAGCGTGGTCGAGGTCCAGGCGGGCACGTCCCGCGGATCGGGTTTCGTCATCGACTCTCTTGGCCACGTCGTGACGAATAGCCATGTGGTGCAGGGTGTCTCGCGGGTTGGGCTGGAGACGACGGACGGTCGACGGACGGCGGCGCGGGTGGTGGGCACCGACCCTGCGACGGACATCGCGGTGCTGGCGGTGGCGACCGATGCCCCACCGCCTGCGCGGCTGGGCGTCAGTTCTGGCTTGCGGATCGGTCAGCCGGTGATCGCCGCGGGGGCTCCCCTCGGCCTGTCCAGCACTGTGACCGCGGGCATCGTCAGCTCCGTGGATCGGGTCGCCCGGATGGGGCAGGGGCCCGAGCAGTCGATGCTGCAGACCGACGCATCGATCAATCCCGGTAACTCCGGCGGCCCGCTGGCCAACCTGCAAGGTCAGGTGATCGGGGTGAACACCGCGATCGCCACCGTCGGCGAGGGTGGGGCGGGCAACATCGGCATCGGCTTCGCGGTGCCGATCGACCGCGCGCTGTCGATCGCGGAACAGATCATCGACAGCGAGTGAGGCGGGGCTGACACGGCGTGGCGAACCCGTAGCGGATGGGCAGCGCGTGGGCGACGACGCCGATGCCGGCGCCGAGGATCGGCCAGATCGGCCAGAAGTACCAGGCGCCTGCGCCCAGGCCGACGGCGAGCCACACCGTCAGCACGATGACGACCATCGCGAGGTATCCGGCGAGGTGGATGTGGACGCCACGGCGCGCGGCGGCCCTGCGCGCCTCGCGGCGGCGCGGATCGTTGCGGTGCAGCTGGGCCAGCGGCAGGTCGGCGACCAGCGCGCCCAACTCGGTGGTGGTGTGCGCGGCGAACGCGGCCTGCAGCCGGGTCTCGTACTCGGCCATCTCGAGATAGCCCTGCGCCAGCGCGGAGCCGAGCTGGCTGGCGGTCCTCTCCCGTTCGCGGTCGCCTGCCCGTACCGACGGTGCGATTGGGGCGGTCATGGGTGCCTCCCGTGGATAGATCTTGACAGTGACTAGTTCTACGTATGACTATGCGCCTTCAACTAGTCACTGTCAAGATGTGATTCGGGTGTCGAATGTCGGCCGCCTGATCTGGATAGGGACGACCATCAAGGCGTTAGTACCCGACAAGTGAAAAGAGGCAGCCATGGCTGTCGACGAAACCAAGTTGAACGAATTCCTCGGCAAGGCCGTTGGCGATCTCGGCGCGGCGATGAGCGCGACGCTGATATTGGTCGGTGATCGGCTCGGGCTGTACCGCGAATTGGCGAAAGGCGCCATGACGTCGGCCGAACTGGCGCAACGCACCGGCACCAACGAGCGCTACGTCCGCGAATGGCTCGGTAATCAAGGCGCAGGCGGATACGTCGAGTACGACCCCGCAAGCGACGAGTGGTCGCTCAGTCCGGAGCAGGCGCTGTGCCTGACCGACCCGAATGGGCCGGTCGATATGCCCGGCGCATACAACATCGTCGAAGCCACGTTCCACGCGCTCGGGCACACGCTCGACAACTTCAGATCCGGCGCAGGCATGGAGTGGGGCGAGCACCATCCCTGCCTGTTCGAGGGAACCGAACGATTCTTCCGCGCCGGCTACCACACGAATCTGATCGGCTCATGGCTGCCTGCGCTGGACGGCGTCGTCGACAAGCTGCAGCGCGGAGCCAAGGTCGCCGATGTCGGGTGCGGGCATGGTGCGAGCACGATCCTGATGGCGTTGACGTATCCGGATTCGGAGTTCGTCGGGTACGACTATCACGACGAATCGATCAGTGTCGCAACCGAGAAGGCGGCGTCGGCGGGCGCCGCCAATGCGCGATTCGAGGTCGCCGATGCCGTCGGTTATGCGGGCAAGGATTTCGACCTGATCGCATTCTTCGACTGCCTGCACGACATGGGGGATCCGGTCGGTGTGTCCCGGCACGCTCGCGAGGCGATCAGCGACGACGGCACCGCGATGATCGTCGAGCCGTTCGCCAACGACCGGGTTGCCGACAACCTGAATCCGGTTGGCCGAGTCATGTACGGCGCATCCGCGCAGATCTGCGTGCCGGTTTCGTTGGCGCGCAAGGGCCCCGCTCTCGGCGCGCAGGCCGGTGAAGCCCGGCTGCGCGAGGTCGTTGTCGACGGCGGCGGCTTCACCCGATTCCGGCGCGCCACCGAGACACCGTTCAACCTCGTGCTGGAGGCGCGGCCGTAGGCACTCAGCGGGCGGAGAACGCGCGCAGCGCCTCGACCTGAACCGGGTCCAACGATGGACGCACGGTTTCGCGGGCCTTGGCGACGTCGGCGGCCGTCACGTCCGCGGCGTCGATCGAACGCCGCATCGCCGTCAGCGCGGCCTCGCGAAGGAGCGCGACGCAATCGGCTGCGCTGTAGCCGTCCAGGTCGTCGGCCAGTGCGTCGAGGTTGACGTCGTCGCTGAGCGGAACGGATTTGCCTGCGGTGCGCAGGATGTCGCGTCGGGCGTCGGCGTCGGGCGGCTCGACGAACACCAGCTTCTCCATCCGCCCGGGCCGAAGCAGCGCCGGGTCGATCAGGTCGGGCCGGTTCGTCGCGCCGAGCACCACCACATTGCGCAACGGCTCGATCCCGTCGAGCTCGGTCAACAGCGAAGCCACCACGCGGTCGGTGACACCGGAGTCGAAACTCTGCCCACGCCGTGGCGCAAGCGCGTCGAGCTCGTCGAGGAACACCAGCGACGGCGCGGAGTCGCGGGCCCGGCGGAACAAGTCGCGCACCGCCTTCTCCGATGCGCCGACCCACTTGTCCATCAGCTCGGCGCCCTTGACCGCATGCACAGACAGCCGCCCGGAGCTGGCCAGCGCGCGCACCACGAAGGTCTTGCCGCAGCCGGGCGGGCCGTACAGAAGCACGCCGCGGGGCGGATCGACGCCGAGCCGCTCGAAGGTCTCGGGATGCTGCAGCGGCCACAGCACCGCTTCGGTGAGCGCCTGCTTGGTTTCGGCCATATCGCCGACGTCGTCGAGCGTGATCGAACCGACGGCCACCTCTTCTGCGGCGGATCGCGACAGCGGGCGGATGACGCTGAGCGCACCGGTCAGGTCGTCCTGCGTCAGCGTCGGCGGCTTCTCGTCCTCGCTGGCCCTCGCTGCCGCCCGCAGCGCGGCCTCCCGCACCAGCGCCGCCAGATCGGCGACCACGAAACCCGGTGTGCGTTCGCCGATTTCGTCGAGGTTAAGGTTTTCGGCGGGCACGCCGCGCAGCAGCACCTCGAGAAGCTGCTTGCGAATCGCTCCGTCGGGCAGGCTGAGGCCGAGCTCGCGGTCGCACAGGTCGGGTGCCCGCAGCCGGACATCGGCAGACTCGGGCACCGCCGAGGTCGCGACGAACGCGACGCCACCGGTGGCCACCGCGTTGCGGAGTTCGGTGAGAATCAGCGTCGCCACCGGCTCTGCGGTGGCGGGCAGCAGTGCGTCGATGTCGGTGATCAGCAGCACGCCGCCGCCGTCGCGCACAGTCGCCACCGCCGCCGCGACGCTGCTGAGCCGGTCCTCGGCGCGCAGCGCACCCACCTGCGGCCCGTCCAGTTCGACGAGCCGCCTGCCCGCGCACACCGTACGGACCATGGTGGCCTTGCCGACGCCTGCGGGACCGGACACCAGCACGCCGAGATTGGCTGTGGCGCCGAGGGTTTTGAGCAGGCCGGGCTCGTCGAGTGCGAGCTTCAGCCATTCGGTGAGCCGGCTCGCCTGCGCGTGAGAGCCCTTGAGGTCGTCGAAGCTGACCGCGGGGGAGGGTGACTCCTCCGGCGTCGTCACGACATGCTGGCCCGATGTCGGCTGTGCCGAAAGGGCGACGCCGTCACCCCAGCTGACAGACGAATTCGGTTGCACGCTAACGGGTCCGGCGGGGTCGACGCCGGTCACCGTCAGCAGCTCCGACGTCCAGGTGATGCCGACGGCCGATGCCAGCGCGCTGCTCGCCGCCGACGTCGGGATGTCGGGCCCGAGTTCACGCGGCAACAGCGACACGGTGTCGCCGACCGTCATCACCTTGCCGAGCAGCGCCTGACGCAGGGTTGCCGACGGGATCGACTGGGTGGCCAGATTCGACCCGCGCACCGTCACCGACCTGGCGCCGAACACCGTCACCGGCGCGACGAGCACGGTGGTGTTCTCCCGCAGTCCGGCATTGGAAAGCGTCACGTCGTCGAGCAGCGCGGTGCCCGCCGGAGTGCCGTCCGGTGCCACCCCCGCCACCGCGGCGGTGGTTCGCGATCCGGTCAGCGAAACCGCATCCCATTCCCGAATGCCCAGTGCCGCAATGGCTTCGGGATGCAGGCGGACGACGCCGCGCCGCGAGTCGAGGGCCGAGGTGTTCAGCCGCGCGGTGAGTGTGAGCTGCTGTCGTGGCCTCGGGCGGTCGGCGACGTCGAACCTGGTCATCTCAGGGCCCCGGCGGTCTGCGCAGCCCGAGGCGGGCCATCGAACGACGGTGTGTGCGCGGCTGGCCCCGGCGGACCCGGCGGACCGCCCGTCGCGCCTGACGTTGCTCCTTCGGCTTGTCTCCCCACACCTCCGGGTGTTTCGAAAGCCAAGCCTCCGTCCGTATCGCGAACGGGATGTGGATCACGTAGCCCAGGATGATCAACATGATGACGATGTAACCGTAGAGGATCGAGGCGGCGACCAGGATCGCCAGTCCCGCCAGCAGCGGAACCACCATGTTCTGCGATATCGCGAAGGTGTGCACCTTGCGCATCGGGATGGTGCTGACCACCAGCAGCGAGACGCCGACCATCCAGATCACCACGGCGGGCTCCGAGGTCCACCAACCGTCGCCGAATTGCATCTTGGCCGCCAGCGGGCCGATCGCGCCGATCGCGCCCGCCGGTGCGGGCATGCCGACGAAGAACTCCTTGGTATAGGGCGGTTGGTCCTCGGCCCAGCATCGTGTTGTACCGGGCCAGCCGCAGCACGATGCACACCGCGTAGAGCAGCACGACGATCCAGCCGATGCGCGAATGCGACAGCAGCGTGCCGTAGACGATGAAAGCCGGTGCGACACCGAAGTTCACCGCATCGGCGAGCGAGTCGATCTCCTCGCCCATCTTCGACGTGGCCTTGAGCAGCCGGGCGATGCGACCGTCGAGTGCGTCGAGGATCGCGGCCACCGCCAGAAACGCCATCGCCTCGGTCGGCCGGTCGTCGAGCGCGAACTTCACCGCCGACAGGCCAAGGCAGATCGCCGCGACCGTCATCGCGCTCGGCAGCATGCGCAGGCTGACGACAGGCCTCTTGACGCGGGGCTTCATCGCGGCAGCTCCGCAAGGATCGTCTCGCCGCCGACCGCCCGTTGGCCCGGCAGCACGAGCACCTCGGTGCCCTCCGGCAGGTAGGTGTCCAGCCTCGACCCGTACCGGATGAGGCCGTAGGTGTCGCCGATCGCCACCTTCTCGCCCGGCCCGATGTCGCAGACGATGCGGCGGGCCACCAGCCCAGCGATCTGGACGGCCACCACTTCGTGACCGTCGGGCGTGCGGATCAGCACGCTGTTGCGTTCGTTGTCCTGGCTGGCGGCGGCGAGCTCGGCGGATTTGTACAACCCGCGACGGTGCACGACCGAGACCACCTCACCGCCTATCGGGATGCGTTGGACATGAGCGTCGAAGATCGACAGGAAGATGCTGATCCGAGGCAGCGGGCGGTCGGGCAGGTTCAGTTCGGCGGGCGGCACCGCATCCTCGACGAGGCAGATCAGCCCGTCGGCGGGAGCGACGACCACGCCGGGGCGGGTGGGCGGCACGCGGGGCGGGTGGCGGAAGAACGCCGCGTTCGCGCCCGCCGCCAGCAGGCCGGCGCCGCGCAGCCACCGATTGCGGCGGCCCGCCGCGGCGACCGCGAGGCCTGCGCCGACGAACGGCAGGCCGGCGGGGTGCATCGGGGGGATGGTGGTTCTCGCCAGGGCCACCAGTCGCGCGGGGCCTGATCTGAGGTCGGGGCGTCTGGCCATCGTGCAGCGATTCTACGGGTGGCTACCCGTTCGAAAGGTCCCAAACCCGCACAGCGGAGCCCGCCGCGAGTTCGACGACGTCCTCGTCGATCTCCAGCAGGCAGTCAGCCGATGCCAGCCAGCGCAGATGATGCGACGCAGGCGGCCCGTAACTGCTCACCGCACCCTTGTCGGCGTCCAGCACGCCGCGTCGGAACTGCCGCTTACCGCGCGGTGACGTCAGGTCCTCTTTGAGCTCGGCCGTCAGCCGCGGTCGCTGCGGCTCCGGCAGCCCCATCGCCGCGCGCAGCGGCGTTCGGATGAAGACCTCGAACGACACCAGGGCGCTGACCGGATTGCCGGGCAGCGTGATGATCGGGGTCCCTGCGTTTGATGTCGCCGGCCCGGCGGCTCCGGCGATGCGGCCCGAACCCTGCGGCATGCCGGGTTGCATCGCCACCTTGACGAATTCCACCCCCGCGGCCGAAAGCGCGTCCTTCACGACTTCATAGGCGCCCGCACTCACCCCGCCGGTGGTGATGATGAGGTCGGCCTCGCCGGCGTGACGGTCCAGCACTGCGCGGAACTCGTCGACGTCGTCACTGGTCATCGGCGCCGTGGTCACCGCCGCACCCGCATCTCTCGCGGCCGCCGCGAGCATGACGGCGTTCGACTCGTAAATCTGGCCGGGTTGCAGCGGCGTGCCAGACGCCACCAGCTCCGAGCCGGTCGACATCACCACAACCCGTTGCCGCGGAACAACTTTCAGCTCGCCCAGGCCGAGCGCTGCGGCCAGACCCAGCACCGCGGGCGTCACGACCTGGCCGGCCCGCAGCACCGTGGTGCCCGCTTCGACGTCCTCGCCTGCGCGTCGGATGTGCTGTCCGGCGGGGGCGGTCGCACGGATCGCCACGGTGTCCGTCGCACCGTCGGTGACCTCGACGGGCACCACGGCGGTGGCGCCGGACGGAACCGGAGCGCCCGTCATGATCCGGTGTGCCGTACCGGGTTTCAGCGTCAGCGGATCGGTTCGGCCCGCGGGGATGTCCTCGGCCACCGGCAGCAGCACCGGCCGCTGTTCGCTCGCCGCCGCGATGTCGTCGGCGACCACGGCGTAGCCGTCCATCGCCGAGTTGTCAAAGCCAGGAAGGGAAAGCGGCGCCACCACATCCTCGGCGAGCACCAGCCCGAGCGCGTCGGCGAGCGGCACTCCGACCGGTGGGCGAGGTGTGATCAGAGCGGCAACGACGCGCCGGTGCTCGTCGACGGAGCGCATCAGACGGGGTAGGTGACGCCGGTCAGCTCTTCAGAGAGCGTCCACAGCCGCCGCTGCAGGTCCTCGTTGTGCGACTGTGCGCTGGAGGCAACGACTTTGGGGTTGCCCTTGACCTCTCCGATACCGTCCGGCCCGTAGTACTGACCGCCGTGCGCATCGGGGTCGGTGGCGGCGCGCAGGGTCGGCAACGCACCCTTGTCGGCCGGCTGGGTGACAGGCTTCCACATGAATGCCGGGATGAAGTCGGGCAGATAGCGCATGAGCTCGGTGTCGGCGAATCCGGGATGCGCCGCGAGTGCGACGGTCGGGGCGCCCTTGAGTTTCAGGCGCCGCTGCAGGTCGTAGGTGAACATCAGGTTGGCCAGCTTGGACTGGCCGTACGCCTCGATGCGGTTGTACTTTCGCGTCAGATGGGGGTCGTCGAAATGAATCCGGGCCAGCAGGCGGTGTCCCACGCTGCTGACCGTCACGACTCGCGACCCGTCGACCGACAACATGTTGTCGAGCAGCCGGCCCGTCAACGCGAAGTGGCCCAGGTGGTTGGTGCCGAACTGCATTTCGAAACCGTCTTTGGTGGTCTCCCGCGTCGGCACGTACATCACGCCCGCGTTGTTGATCAGCAGGTCGATGCGCGGGTGGGCGGCGCGCAGTTCGTCGGCGGCCTTCGCGACGCTGTCCAGCGACGACAGATCCAGCTCCTGGAGCGTGACGACGGCGTTCGGGCTGGCGGCCTTGATCCTGTCGACGGCCTCCTTGCCCTTGTCGAGGTTGCGCACGGCGAGCACGACGTGCGCGCCCTTGCCTGCAAGAACGGCGGCGGTGTCGTAGCCAAGGCCGGAGTTCGCGCCGGTGACGACGGCGATGCGGCCGGACTGGTCGGGTACATCGGCGGAGGTCCACTTCCTGCTCATGACCAGCACACTACCCACGGGCGGTTACGGTCGTTCCCATGTCAGTTCGCGCAGGCGGCCGGGCGGCCGCGCTGTTTGTCGGGGCGGTCGTCGGTATCGCCGTGGTGTTGCTTTCGGCGCTGGTGGCAGGAATGCGCTGGAAGCTGCCGCCGGTGATCGACGCGCTGCGGCGGCTGAACAGGTCCGTCACGAACCCGCGGGTGATGCGGACGGCGGGGTCGGCGGGCACCCAGACGTCGGTCATCCGTCATGTCGGCAGGACCAGCGGCCGGACCTACGAGACGCCGGTGGACGTCATCACGACCGCCGACGGGTTCCTGATCGCGCTGCCGTACGGCACCGGGGCCGACTGGGTGCGCAACGTGCTGGCCGCGGGCTCCGCCACGATCGTCAGCCAGGGCGAAAGCGTCGACGTCGACGCGCCGATCATCGCCGCCACCGCGGAGGTCGCAGGCCTGCTGCCCGCGCGGACGCTTCGCACGCTGAACACTCGTCGGCGTCACCGAATGCCTGCACCTGCGGAGGTCGACCGATGGACCTGGTTGATCCCGCCAATCCGCCGAGCCGCAAAGCGCCGCTGGTGTGGGCGATCGGCGCGGCGATCCCGTGGCTGGTGCTGGTGGTCGGCCCAGATGGTGTGGTTCGTCCTCGACAGCAGGCTGGCCTGGCTGCACGTGGCCGCTGCTGCCGTGACCGCGGTCGGCATCGTGGTTTTCGTCTTCGTCGTGCCGCTCTGGCGCTACCGGGTGCACCGCTGGGACATCAGCCCGCAGGCGGTCTACACCCGGTCGGGCTGGCTGGTGCAGGAGCGCCGAATCGCTCCGGTCTCCCGCGTGCAGACCGTCGACACGTATCGCGGCCCGCTGGACCGGCTGTTCGGGCTCGCCAACGTCACGGTGACGACGGCGTCGTCGGCGGGCGCGGTGCGGATCGTCGCCCTTGACTCGGCGGTCGCCGACCGGGTCGTCGGACAGCTCACCGACATCGCCGCGATCGGCGCGGAGGACGCGACGTGACGGTGCCCGCTGCCGAACGGGTGTGGCATCGGCTCAGCCCGCGAATGTTGTTGGTGCACCCCGTACACGAGGTGCTGCGGCAGATTCCGTTGCTGGTCGGCGCGGTCGTGTTGGGTTCGGCGACCGGCAACTCGTGGTGGACGGTGGCCATTCTCGGGGTGACGATCGCATTCGGCGTGCTCCGCTGGTTCACCACCACCTACCGCATCGAGCCGGACGAGGTGCAGCTGCGCACCGGCGTCCTGCAGCGCAAGGTGGTTTCGGTGCCGCGCAACCGGATTCGTTCGGTGCAGACCGACGCGAGGCTGCTGCACCAGCTGCTCGGGTTGACGGTGTTGCGGGTGAGCACCGGGCAGCAGGCCAAGGGCGACACCGAGTTTGCGCTCGATGCGGTGCGCGCCGAAGAGGTGCCACGGCTGCGCTCGATCCTGCTGGCCGACTCGCTGGCCCCCGCCGACGAGGCCGAACAGCAGTCGCCGGGTCGGCAGCTGGCGCGCTGGCATCCGTCCTGGCTGCGTTACAGCCCGCTCAGCTTCACCGGCCTCGCCATGATCCTCGCCGCGGTTGGCGTGATCTATCAGGCGGGACTGGGTGCGGCGCTTGAACATTCGCGACTCGCCGAATCCGGTCGCGACGCGGCGCAACGGTTCGGTGTCATCGCCACTGTCGCCGTCGTCATCGCGGTCGTGGTGCTCGCATCGGTCATGCTTTCGGTGCTCCGGTCGCTGGTGACATACGGGAACCTGGTGCTGCGGCGCGACGCAGATGTCCTGCATCTGCAGCACGGCCTGCTGCGCAAGCGTGAGCACACCTTCGACATGCGCAGGCTGCGCGGCGGCACGTTGCGCCAGCCGCTGCTGGTCCGGCTGCTCGGCGGCGCGCGGCTGGACGCGGTGATGACGGGTGTCGCAGGGGCGGGGGAGGCGTCGCTGCTGCTGCCGCCGTGCCCCGCTCATACCGCGGAGTCGGTGTTGACCGACTTGATCGAGCGACGTGAACGCGGTGTCCGGCCCGGTGCGTGGACATGGACCGGCCGCGACGCGCAGGCGCTGGACACGCGGGCTCGCGCTGCCCGTCGTCGCCGCGATCGGGTTGGCCGTGGCCGCGCCCTTCGTGGCGGTGCCGGTGTGGGCGTGGGTCGCCGTGGCGGTGCTGGCGGTGTGCTGCGCACTGCTGGCCGCCGACCGGGTGCGTGCGCTTGGGCATCGAGTCGACGCGCGGTGGCTGGTCGCACGCGCGGGCAGCCTGGAACGCCGTCGCGACTGCATCGCCGCCGAGGGCATCATCGGATGGACCGTGCGCCAGACGTTCTTCCAGCGGCGGGCCGGGGTGGCCACGCTGATCGCGGCGACCGCGGCCGGGGTGAAGCACTATCAGGTGATCGACGTTCCCGCCGAGCTCAGCTGGTCGATCGCGGCGACGGCGTCGCCGTGGGTGGCCGACAGCCGGTGGGCGCGCCCGTAGCGGGTCCGACTTGCGCGGCAACAGCCGCCGTTTACTGTCGCAGCATGGCGGTCGGTGGCGTGCTGTTCGACATCGATGGCGTCTTGGTGACCTCGTGGCAGCCCATCGAGGGTGCGGCAGAGACGCTTCGGGTGCTGGCGGACAACCAGATTGCCCGGTCGTATCTGACCAACACCACGACGCGCACCCGCAGGCAGATCGCCCGTCTGCTCACCGACGCGGGCATGGACGTGGCCGCCGACGAGGTGATCACCGCCGCTGCGCTGACGGCCGAGTACGTCCGCGGCCAGTACCCCGATGCGCGGTGCTTTTTGGTCAACAACGGGCAGATCGCCGAGGACATGCCGGGCATCGACATCTCCTACGCAAGCGACCACGGCCAGGACGGCCCGGCGCCCGAGACCCCGGACGTCATCCTGCTCGGCGGGGCGGGCCCGGAGTACAACCACCTGACGCTCAGCCGTGTCTACGACTGGATGGCCCAAGGCGTGCCGGTGATCGCCATGCACCGCAGCACATCGTGGAACACCACCGAGGGCCTGCGCATCGACACCGGCATGTACCTGATCGGCATGGAGGAGACGTCGGGCCGCAGGGCGAGCGCCGTCGGCAAGCCGGCGCCTGCCGGATTCCTCGCCGCCGCTTCACGTCTCGGCGTCGACCCCGACGAGATGTACATGATCGGCGACGACCTCAACAACGACGTGCTGGCCGCGCAGGTGGTCGGAATGACCGGTGTCCTGGTGCGCACCGGCAAGTTCCGCCAGGACACCCTCGACCGGTGGGCCGCCGACGAGTTCGCGATGCAGCCCAACCACGTCATCGACTCGGTCGCCGATCTGCCCGAGGTGCTCGGCCTGTAGCGATGAGTCGCGAAGCCGTGCGCCGAGACTGCGGGGAGATCGCGATTTCCCGCCGAATGACGATCTGTCCGCAGTCTCGATGAATCTGTGGCCCGTCGACAGTCTGTACTTGCATGACCGAAGAAACCATCCGTGTGACCACGACAGTTAATGCGCCGGCGGAAACCGTTTTCGATGTGTTGGCAGACCCGACGACGCACGAAGCGATCGACGGCACCGGCTGGGTGCGGGAATCGCGCGACGGCAAGCCGTTGACCGAAACCGGCCAGATCTTCCGGATGGCGATGTACCACGACAACCATCCCGACAAGCACTACGAAATGGCGAACCGGGTCGAGGTGTTCGACCCGCCGCGCGCCATCGCGTGGCAGCCCGGACATGCACCAGGTCGAGCGACCCGGGCACGACGACGACCTCGACTTCGGCGGCTGGATCTGGCGCTACGACCTCGACGCCCGTCGGCGACGACCAGACCGAAGTCACGCTGACCTACGACTGGTCGGCGGTGCCGCCGCGAGGTGCGCGAGGACATCCAGTTTCCGCCGTTCGACCAGCAGCACCTGGACAACTCGCTGAAGCATCTGGCCGAGTTGGCACACGCACGACGTTAGGTGTTCAGGTCCTCGCACCGCTTCGATGCGGGCCTTCAGCTGATCGGAGGTCGCTGCCGCGATCGGCGGCCCACCGCAGATCCGGCGCAACTCCTTGTGAATCCAGCCGTGCGGCCTACCTGTGCGGTGGTGCGCGACCGAGACGAGCGCGTTGAGCTGGCTGCGCAGTTCGCGCAGCTGCCCGTGCGTCGACAATCGCGGCACCTCGCCCGATGCCGTGCGCTTGGTGATCTGCTCTTCTTGCCTGCGCCGCAACAGGTCTCGCATCGCCTCGGCGTCGAGAAGGCCGGGGATGCCGAGGTAGTCTGCCTCCTCATCGCTGCCCGCCGGTGTCGCGGTGCCGAACGACGAGCCGTCGAAGATGACCTGGTCCAGTTCGGCGTCCGCGCCGAGCGACTCGAACCCGGCGTCCTCGTCGGACTCGGACTTCTCGCGCGCCGCGTCCTCGAGCGCCTCGTCGTCGAAGCCGCTCGCGGTGCGGCTTGCCGAGCACGTGGTCGCGCTGGGCTTCCATCTGGCTGGCCAGGTCGAGCAGCGCAGGCACCGAGGGCAGGAAGATGCTCGCGGTCTCGCCGGGTTGCCGCGACCGCACGTAGCGGCCGATCGCCTGTGCGAAGAACAGCGGCGTCGACGCACTGGTGGCGTACACGCCCACCGCGAGCCGGGGCACGTCGACCCCCTCGGACACCATCCGGACCGCGACGAGCCAACGGCCGGTGCCCGCCGCGAACTCGGAGATGCGTGCCGACGAGCCGGGGTCGTCGGACAGCACGACGGTCGGCTTTTCGCCGGTCAGCTTGGTCAGCACGGTGGCATAGGCGCGCGCGGCCTTCTGGTCGGACGCGATGACCATCGCGCCTGCGTCGGGCACGCCGCCGTTGCGCTTCTGGGTGAGCCGGGTGTCGGCGGCCTGCAGCACCGCCGGTATCCACTCGCCCTTCGCGTCGAGGACCGTGCGCCAGGCCCGCGCCGTCTGCTCGGCGTTCAGCGGCTCGCCGAGCCGGGCCGCGTGTTCCTCGCCCGCGCTGGTGCGCCACCGCGCCTCGCCGGAGTAGGCGAGGAACACCACCGGCCGGACCACGCCGTCGGCCAGCGCCTCGGCGTAGCCGTAGGTGTGGTCTGCCGTCGAGCGCATCAGTCCCGTCGGCGTCGGGTGCGTAGGTGACGAACGGGATCGCGGAGTCGTCGCTGCGGAACGGTGTGCCGGTGAGCGCGAGGCGTCGTGTCGCGTCGTCGAACGCCTCGCGGATTGCCTCACCCCAGCTTTTCGCGTCGCCGCCGTGGTGGATCTCGTCGAACACCACGAGCGTGCGACGGTTCTCGGTGCGCACCCGGTGCCGCGTCGGGTGACTGGCGACTTGGGCGTAGGTGACGACGACGCCGTGGTACTCCGACGACGTGTGCGCCGCTGAGTTACTGAACTTCGGGTCGAGCGCGATACCCACCCGGGCGGCGGCAAGCGCCCACTGCGTCTTGAGGTGTTCGGTCGGCACCACGACGGTGATCTGCTCGACGGCGCCGTCGGCCAGCAGCTCTCCGGCGACACGCAGGGCAAACGCCGTCTTACCTGAGCCGGGGGTCGCCACCGCCAGAAAATCCCGTGGCTGCGCGGCAAGATACCGCACCAATGCCCGACGCTGCCAGCTCCGCAAAGCCTGGGTGTCGGGCGCGCCGTTAGCCCGCACCCAAGACTCCTCACTGATCGGACAGCAGCCTAATGCAAGGGATTACGGGTGCGCATCTCCGCAGGGCGCCGTGTCGCGGTCAGTCGAGAAAGAAGTTGTCGTTCTTGATGAACCACTCCCGACGTTCGTCGTCGGTCAGGTTGTGCAGCTGGGTCATGCCCTCGAAGTAGTGCTCACGCGGCGCGCCGGGAGCAAACAGCATCAAGATCGAGGCCGGCGCGTCGGCCTGGTTACGGAAGCCGTGGATGCCGCCGGGCGGGACGTACAGAAAGTCGGTGCGGATGTCCCGTCGATCCAGTCGTTGCCGTCGTAGAGCTTCATCGTCCCCGACAGCACGAAGAACGCCTCCGACATCGCGCGGTGGAAGTGTGGACCGGGTCCGCCGCCGTTCGGGGCGATGTCGACGCGGTAGAGGCCGTAGTCGCCATCGGTCTGCTTCTGGTTGGCGAGGTAGTGGTATTGCACGAGGCCGAACGAGTCGTAGTCCGGTGGTTCGGTGCCGCGCCGAAGCCAGGCACTGATCTCCGGCTTGTCCTTGGGATAGCGCTGCGGTGGGTAGGGCGGCACCTCCCTGGGGTTCACGAGTGACATAAGCGCTCCATTGCGGTCGTAGCATTCCAGGAGTGGGTGAGGCCGAGGGTTCCCGTATCAAGATGCTCCTCGACGCCCAGAATAAGGCGGCGGAGTTGTTCGCCGAGATCGAGCGCAGCGGCATGATCCGCGCGGGCGTTCGTGAGCAGGAGTTGTCCGACGAGATCCGGGATCTGGCGGCCGAGAGGTTCGGCGTCAACCGGCACTGGCACAAGCGAATCGTGCGTGCGGGCGAGAACACGCTGCAGCCATATCGGAAGAATCCGCCGGACCGGCTCATTACCGACGACGACATCGTGTTCTGTGATTTCGGTCCGATCTTCGATCGGTGGGAGGCCGACTTCGGACGCACGTTCGTGCTCGGCGACGACGCGGGCAAGCACGCTCTGCGCGACGACCTGCCCCGGGTGTGGGCGAAGGGGCAGGAGTATTTCGAGTCGCACCAGGACGTCACGGGAGCCGAGTTGTTCGCTCACGTCGTCGAGCTGAGTCGCAACGCGGGCTGGGAGTTCGGTGGACCGCACGCAGGCCATCTGGTCGGCGAGTTCCCGCACGAGAAGATCGCGGGCGATGCGATCGAGTCCTACATCGCGCCGGGCTCAGACCGCCCGATGCGGCGCACCGACCGCACCGGGCAGGTCTGCCATTGGATCCTCGAAGTGCACCTGACCGACCCCGTGCGTGGGTTCGGCGGCTTCTACGAGGAGCTGCTCGATATCCGCTGACTGACGCGAACTTGTCGTTTGCGTCAGATTTTCTGCAAACTCGCCGGGCAAGTGACGATCTGTGTGTAAAGCTCCCGTCGACGCGCACTGCCTAGCCGCTGGCAACTGCGGTCCAGGCAGGAGCAGAGGGAAATGGTCAATTGGCGCAAACAGCTTGGCCCCACGATCGCCGCGACGTCGCTGCTGTTGGCGTCCGGGACACTGGCGAACGGGGTCAGCCAAGCCGAAGAAGCCATTCTGATCCCGGGGGCCATGCCCTTCAAGCGGATCAACCCGATCTATCCGATCGTCGCGCAGTCCTACCCGGATATCGGAAAGAATTTTCACAACGATGACGACAAACAGATCGTCGCCTACTCGCAGAACCCTCTTGCCGCTGACTGGGCCCTCCGGGACGGCGTGACGCAAGCCAGCGCCGCTGTGCTTCAGACCATTGAGCGACGGCAAAGTCGTGATCATCGGCGAATCGATGGGCTCCATGGTTGCTTGGAGAGTCGCCGCAGAGTTGGGTAACAGCCTTAATCGTCCGTCGCCAGATGACGTCAGGGTTGTCTTGATCGCCCCGCCGGAGGCGGGAGTCGCCGAGTACTTCAAGGAGGGCACCTACATTCCCATCTTGAACTACCGGATCACCCGTATTGCGGCGTCGCCTTACCCCACGACGGTCGTGATCGGTGAGTACGACGGTTGGGCTGATCCGCCGGATCGCCCGTGGAACCTGGCTTCCTCGGCCAATGCGCTTGCCGGCATCGTCTACGTCCACGGTCCGCCGATTTTCACCGTTGATCTCGACGAGGTGGACGAGGTGACGACGACGAACGGAAACGTCACGACTGTTTTCGTCCCGACCGAGAACCTGCCCTTGACGCAGGTGTTCCGTGATGTCGGCGTGCCCGACGCTCTCGTGGACAAGGCTGATGAGGTTCTTCGTCCCGTCGTCGATGCCGGATACGTTCGACACGATCAACCCGGTGACACCCGCCCGTATCTGTACGACGGCGAGATCCACCGCAATGTTCAGAGTCAGCAGCAAGTCAGGGAACTGTCGCGAGAGCGTGTCGAGACCGGACAGAACGTCGGTCAGGAGCGCCGTGAGCACCGCGGTCCATTGCGTCAGGCCATCCGCGCGATTCGCACGGATCTGCGGGACCGGGTCGAGACCGGCTTGCGGCAGCTGAAGGAGAAGATTGCGGAACGGGCCGAGCCCAGCGAGTGATCGGCCCGCACCACCGCATTCAGACCAGGGCGGGAACTGGGAAGGTGACGCCGGTCAGCTCTTCGGATACCGTCCACAGCCTGCGCTGAGCGTCGACGTCGTGGGATACCCGGCTGGACCCAACGACTATGGGGTAGCCGCGTTGTTCACCGAAGCCGTCCGGTCCGAAGTACTGTCCGCCGATCACGCCGGGATCTGTTGCCGCCCGCAGCGTCGGGAGCGCGCCCATGTCCGGGCCCTGGAAAAGTGGTTCGGCCAGTTTCGTCGCGGCCCCCATCAACGGCGGCAGGTTGCGCGTCAGCTCGGTCTTCGAGCCCCCCGGATGTGCAGCGGCCGCAATGGTATTCGTGCCCTGCAGCCGCCGCTGAAGTTCGTAGGTGAACAGCAGATTGGCCAGCTTGGCCTGCCCGTAAGCGCCGACGCGGCTGTAATCCTTGTCCCATTGCAGGTCGTCGAAGCGGATGCCATTGCGCGCGAACCGATGTCCCACGCTGCTGACCGTCACCACCCGCGAACCGGGCGCCGCGAGCACGCGATCGAGCAGCAGGCCCGTGAACGCGAAGTGGCCCAAATGGTTTGTGCCGAACTGCAGTTCGAAGCCGTCCTTGGTGGTCGACTTCGGTGTGAACATGACGCCGGCGTTGTTGATCAGCAGATCGATTCTGTCGTACTTGGACCGCAGTTCGTCGGCGGCTTGGCGGATCGACATCGAGCGAAGTCAGGTCGAGTTCCTGCACCGCGATGCTCGCGCCGGGGGTCGCGTCGCCGATGCGGGTCGGCGGCGTCATTGCCCTTGTCGGTGTTGCGCACGGCGAGCACGACGTGTGCGCCCTTGTCGGCGAGCGCTTTGGCGGTCTCGTAGCCGAGCCCGGTATTGGCTCCGGTGATGACGGCGGTGCGGCCCGTCTGGTCGGGAATGTCGGTAGTCGTCCACTTGCTCACGAGGTTCTCCTACAATCGGTTAAACGGGGCGGTCGCTCCGTTTGATACGACTATACGGAACGCGCGCCCCGCTTAGGTATTCCCGAGGTGATTCAGGTGGCTCAACCGGACCGGCCGTTGCGGGCCGACGCGGCGCGAAACCGCGCCCGCGTGCTGGAGGTCGCCTACGACACATTCGCGGCGGAGGGGTTGTCGGTGCCGATCGACGAGATCGCCCGGCGCGCGGGCGTCGGTGCAGGCACCGTCTACCGACATTTCCCGACGAAGGAAGATCTGTATCGGGCCGTCGTCGAGGACCGGATCGTCAGCATTGTCGAAAGCGGCCGCGCACTCCTCGAGGCGGGTGAGTCGGGGGAAGCGCTGTTCAGCTTCCTGCGATCGATGATTCTGCAGTGGGGCGCCACCGACCAGGGTCTGGCCGAGGCGCTCGCCGGAATCGGCATCGACATCGCCACCGTGATACCCGATGTCGAGGCGGACTTTCTCGGAATGCTGGATGACCTGCTGCGGGCCGGGCAGAAGGCAGGCACCGTGCGGTCCGATCTTGGAGTGCGCGATGTGAAGGCGATACTGACCGGCGCCAGCGCGATGCAGGCCGCGTACCCCGACACGGCCGAACGCGTGACGGAGGTCTTTCTCGACGGACTTCGCCCCCGGTGAACGACCTTGCACTCGCCCTGCTTGAGTGCTAAAAATGCAGTTGGCACTCGCGACCAGTGAGTGCTAGGTCGGGCCGGTGAGGCACGGGGCCGCAATCGCGGAGCACACCCACAGCCGTCCGTCGCGGGCACTGAACCCGACCACATACGTGTGCCATCCCCAATCCGGAGGAATCACTTCGCAATGGCCAAGACAATTGCGTACGACGAAGAGGCCCGTCGCGGCCTCGAGCGGGGCCTGAACAGCCTCGCCGACGCGGTACGGGTGACGTTGGGTCCCAAGGGCCGCAACGTCGTCCTGGAGAAGAAGTGGGGCGCCCCCACGATCACCAACGATGGGGTTTCCATCGCCAAGGAGATCGAGCTGGAGGACCCCTACGAGAAGATCGGCGCTGAGCTGGTCAAGGAAGTCGCCAAGAAGACCGACGACGTCGCGGGCGACGGCACCACCACCGCCACCGTGCTGGCTCAGGCGCTCGTGCGCGAGGGCCTGCGCAACGTCGCGGCGGGCGCCAACCCGCTCGGCCTCAAGCGCGGCATCGAGAAGGCCGTCGAGAAAATCACCGAGACGCTGCTGAAGTCGGCCAAGGAGGTCGAGACCAAGGAGCAGATCGCTGCCACCGCGGGCATCTCGGCCGGCGACTCGTCCATCGGCGAACTGATCGCCGAGGCGATGGACAAGGTCGGCAACGAGGGTGTCATCACCGTCGAGGAGAGCAACACCTTCGGCCTGCAGCTGGAGCTCACCGAGGGCATGCGCTTCGACAAGGGCTACATCTCGGGTTACTTCGTGACCGACGCCGAGCGTCAGGAAGCGGTCCTCGAGGATCCCTACATCCTGCTGGTGTCCTCGAAGATCTCGACCGTCAAGGATCTGCTGCCGCTGCTGGAGAAGGTCATCCAGTCCGGCAAGCCGCTGCTGATCATCGCCGAGGACGTCGAGGGCGAGGCGCTGTCCACCCTGGTTGTCAACAAGATCCGCGGCACCTTCAAGTCCGTCGCCGTCAAGGCGCCTGGCTTCGGTGACCGCCGCAAGGCGATGCTGCAGGACATGGCGATCCTCACCGGTGGCCAGGTCATCAGCGAAGAGGTCGGCCTCTCCCTTGAGACCGCGGGCGTGGAGCTGCTGGGCAAGGCCCGCAAGATCGTCGTCACCAAGGACGAGACCACGATCGTCGAGGGTTCCGGTGACAGCGAGGCCATCGCAGGCCGCGTTGCCCAGATCCGCGCCGAGATCGAGAACAGCGACTCCGACTACGACCGCGAGAAGCTGCAGGAGCGCCTGGCCAAGCTGGCCGGCGGTGTTGCGGTGATCAAGGCGGGCGCCGCCACCGAGGTGGAGCTCAAGGAGCGCAAGCACCGCATCGAGGACGCCGTTCGCAACGCCAAGGCGGCCGTCGAGGAGGGCATCGTCGCCGGCGGCGGCGTGGCCCTGCTGCAGTCGGCGCCTGCGCTGGACGATCTGAAGCTGTCCGGTGACGAGGCCACCGGCGCCAACATCGTCAGGGTTGCGCTGGAGGCCCCGCTGAAGCAGATCGCCTTCAACTCGGGTCTCGAGCCCGGCGTCGTCGCCGAGAAGGTTCGCAACTCCCCGGCGGGCACCGGCCTCAACGCCGCCACCGGCGAGTACGAGGACCTGCTCAAGGCCGGCGTTGCCGACCCGGTCAAGGTGACGCGCTCGGCGCTGCAGAACGCGGCGTCCATCGCGGCGCTGTTCCTGACGACCGAGGCGGTCGTCGCAGACAAGCCGGAGAAGGCCGCCGCACCTGTCGGCGACCCGACCGGCGGCATGGGCGGCATGGACTTCTAAATCAGTCCAGGTCGACGAAGAAGCCCGGCTCCCACAAGGAGTCGGGCTTTTTCGTCGGTAAGACCTACGGTGATCGTGCGATGAGCGACGACATGGCCGAAGATATCGAATTCGACGACGACCCCTTTGTCCGCATCGTCGACGCCGACGGGCGGGTGACCGACGTCATGGACCACGTGACCGCCGAGTATCTGTTGTCGACCGGGTGCGGCGTTGTACGCGTGGTTTGGCACCGGCGCTGGGCCGTGGAACTCGTTCTACGAGTACGAACAAGTGCCAGAAGTGCTCCTGTTGGAGTACCCGATCGATGTGTTGCTCGAGGCGGCCGACACCGACACCGACGTCATGGTGCTCGGCGCGGCGCGCCTGTTCGGCGGGGACGGCTTTGACTACCGAAGGGCGGCCGACCGGGCGCGTTGCCCAGAGCGGCTCCGCCTACACATGCTGGATACCGTTCGACGGCAAGGCATTCCGGAGAATCTCCACTGGCTGAGGAGGGCGTTCGAGCGCCTCTCGTAAGGCTCAGAGGGTTTCCAGCGGGTGGCAGTCGTCCTTGCAACCCGGCTTCGTCGCGACGCCCGGCTGAGCCTTGCGGTGCAGGACCGCGCGGTTGGGCACGACGGTCAATGCGTCGTCGCCGGGCAGGCCGCGGCCGTCGACGATCAGCGAGTAGCCCCCGCGGTCGGAGGGCGGCCAAACCAGGGTCACGTCGCCGTGGGCGATGACGTTCCTGCGGGTGCTGCCGCCGACGGACCCGACATCGAGCACGCCGTCGGAGAACACCGGCTCGACCGCCACGGTGTGGGCGTGGTAGCCGTTGTCAACGGTCACCAGGTAGGCGAACGAGTAGTCGGCCAGCGCGCCCGCCAGTTGGTCGAGATCCACCTTCACGCTCATGACGCGAGGATACGAGCGTGCTGGCAAATTTCATCAGCAGTGAGGATAGGTCGCGAGCGTGGGCTCTATGCACATCAACAGTCCGAATTTGCTCCACAGGCCCCACGCTCGGCGAGCGTTGTGTCGCCATCGCAGTCGGCGGACCCCGTCACGCTGCGGGCATGAAGGATATGCCTTTTAGCGGTAGCGAGGCGCTTAGCAGAGGCGAACTCACCCGCAATGAATTGCGCACGCGTTACTGCGCCGTCTATCGCAATGCCTACATAGACAGGGACGCCGTGCTAACGGCGGCCGTCAAGGCACGCGCGGCGTGGCTGTCGACCGGTGCGACGTTGGCCGGCATCTCAGCCGCCGCGGTATTCGGTACAAAATGGCTTGATGCGAGCGCCCCTGCAGAGATCATTCGCGCGGATCGACACCGGCAACCCGGCATGGTCGTGCGCAGCTATGACCTTTCTGCGGGCGAAGTCTGCCTGCTACGGGGCATGCGGGTAACGACAGCCGAGCGAACAGCTTTCGACATCGGCCGCAACCTGCCTGTCGATCGGGCGGTGCCGATTCTCGACGCGTTGGTCAACGCCACCGGCATCAAGGGAGCCGAAGTCGAGGCCTTGGCAGACCGGCACCGCGGTGCTCGCGGGGTTCGCCAACTGCGGGCAACGCTGGCCCTGGTCGACGGCGGAGCGGAATCGCCGCAGGAGACGCGGGTTCGGCTGCTGCTAGTCGGTGCCGGACTTCCGAAGCCGGAAACGCAGATCGAGTTTCGAGATCTGCACATTCGCGTCGACATGGGATGGCGCGAATGGAAAGTCGCCGTCGAGTACGACGGTATTCAGCATTGGTCAGACAGCAGGCAGCGGGCGTGGGACATCGAGCGGCTCGCTCTCTTGGAAGCGGCGGGATGGATCGTCATCAGGGTCAGCGCTGAGATGCTCAGGCGCCCGCACGTGATCGTCGATCGTGTGCGCGCAGCCCTCGTCGAGCGTGGGTGGTAGGGACGGAATTGAGGTGATTTCCGTGCATGGGGCCCACGCTCGCGATCTAGGCGGATGCCGGTGCGGGTTGCCGGCCACGCACCAGCCTGCCCGGGCGCGCATCGGTGGGCGCACCGTTCTCGGAGATGACCTCGCCGGAGACGATCGTCGCGGCATAGCCGTCGGCGGTCTGGTCGAGGCGACGCCCGCCCGCAGGCAGGTCGTATCGCACGGTCGGCTTGTGCAGACGCAACGCGTTGTGGTCGATGACGTTCAGGTCGGCCTTGTATCCCACCGCGATTCGGCCGCGATCGGCAAGGCCCGCGACGCGGGCGGGCACCGACGTCAGCTCACGGACCGCCTCTGCGACGGTCAACCGGCCCGACGCGCGGTCGCGCACCCAGTGGGTGAGCATGTACGTGGGAAAGCTTGCGTCGCAGATCATTCCGTAGTGTGCGCCGCCGTCGCCAAGACCGAGTACGACGTCCTCGCGGCGGACCAGTTCGGCGACCGTGTCCAGCGAGGCGTCGCGGAAGTTGGCCAGCGTCACCAGCAGCATCGCATGCCCGTCGTCGTCGAGGAGCCGATCGTAGGCCTCCTCCAGCGGGGTCACGCCGCGGGCTTTCGCCCGAGCGCCGATGCTGTTGGCCGGATCGGGCTCATAGTCGGGCGGATCGCCGAGCGGGAAGATCCAGTTGAAGGCCTGCACCGCGAACATCAGCGGGTGGCCGTCGCTCGCCGGGTTGTCGTTCAGAATGCGTTCCCGCACTTCGGGTTTCCGCATCTCGGCGACGCGCTCGGCGAGCGGCAGATCGGCGATCTCCCGATAGCTGGGGTACAGCACGAACGGGTTGCCCGACAGCTCGAGCCCGAGCACGAGGCCGATCGGTCTCGGGAAGATCTGTGCCGTGATGTCCCCACCGTTGGCATTGGCCTTCTCCACCATCGTCAAAGCGTCGGAGTAGAAGGCCGGGCCCGCGTTGCCGATCGCCAGCGTGAACGTGACCGGAAGCCCGACGTCGGCGGCGACGTCGAACACCGTCTGCAGCGCGGGTTCGTAATCTCCCGCGACGAGGTCGGGCACGAACTGGATGAGCCCGCCCCCGGCGTCCTCGACGCCACGGGCGATCGCCTCGATCTCGTCGTGGCCTGCGTCGTAGCTCGGAATCGGGTGCCCGCTCTCGGTTTTGTGGATCGTCAGCCGAGACGACGCAAACCCAAGCGCCCCAACGTCTATCGCCTCGGCGGCCAGCTTGCGCATCTGCGACAGGTCCTCGGGCGTTGCGGGTTCGCGGTCGACGCCGCGCCGACCCATCACGTACACGCGCAACGGCGAATGCGGCAGAAACGCGGCCACGTCGATGTCGCGCCTGCCCGCGTCGAGCGCATCCATGAACTGCGGGAAGGTCTCCCACGTCCACGGCAGCCCGTCGACCATCACGACGCCGGGGATGTCCTCCACACCGGCCATCACGTCGACGAGTACCTCGTGGTCGGTGGGTCGGCACGGCGCGAAACCCACCCCGCAGTTGCCCATCACCGCGGTCGTGACGCCATGCGCCGACGACGGCGTCATGCGGTCCGACCAGATGGCCTGCCCGTCATAGTGCGTGTGCAGATCGACGAAGCCCGGCGTGACCAGCAGCCCGGTGGCGTCGATCTCCCTGGCCGCCTCACCGTCGACGGATCCGACGGCCGCGATCACGCCGTCGGAGATCGCGACATCGCCGACGAAGGGTTCCCCGCCGAGGCCGTCGACGATGGTGCCGCCGCGGATGATCAAGTCGTAATTCATCAGGTGAATCTACGACTGTGTCATGGCGCCGTGCCAGGATGAGGCCGTGATCGATCACCTGGGAATCAACTGTGCGGACTGGGAAAAATCGAAGACCTTCTACGACGAGGTCCTTGGGGTGCTCGGCTACACCCGGCAGCTGGACTACCAAGTGGCCATCGGGTACGGCAAGCACGGCAAGCCCGACTTCTGGATCGCCGACATGAATGTGGGTGAGGCGAGCGGCCCCAACCGTGAGGTGCACGTCGCGTTCCACGCCGAGGATCACGACGCCGTTGCGGCCTTCTACGACACGGCGCTGAAACTCGGGGCCGAGTCGCTGCACGCACCCCGGCTGTGGCCCGAGTACCACCCCGGCTACTACGGTGCGTTCGTCCGCGACCCGGACGGCAACAACGTCGAAGCGGTGTTTCACGGCGCACCGCCGCAGTAACCAGGGCCGTGCCGCGCGGGTAGCGTCTGCCGCATGGCTGACTCCGATCTGCAAGCGGTCCGCGAACTGCTCCGCGACTCCTTCACACGTTTGATCGAGCACGTCGACGACCTCACCGACGGCCTCACCGACGAGGTGTCGTTCTTCCGGCCGACCGCGACAGCCAACAGCATCTCGTGGCTGATCTGGCACAGCGCGCGCCAGCAAGATCTCCAACTCTGCGACATCGCGGGCATCGAGCAGGTGTGGACGCGCGACGGCTGGGTCGACCGGTTCGGCCTCGACCTGGCTGGCAACGACCACGGTTACGGCCACAGCCCCGACGAGGTCGGCAAGGTCCGGCCGCCCGCCGACTTGCTGGCCGGCTACTACCACGGCGTGCACAAGGTCACGCTGTCCTACATCGCATCGGTGACCGCCGACGAGTTGGCCCGCGTCGTGGACACCCACTGGACACCGCCGGTCACCGCGAGCGCGCGACTGGTCAGCATCATCGACGACGCCGCACAGCACCTCGGGCAGGCCGCCTACATCCGTGGCATCGCCGTCTGACGTGCGGGACCCGGTCGGCCGCAGGGCGCTGCTGCTGTGGCCGGGCATTCGCCGTGGTGGCGATGTTCGTGCTCGGCTGGGCGGTCGGGAAGGGCTCTACCCCGTTGGACGACTGGTTTCACGAATTCCGGCGCACCCCCGCCCGCGAGTTACTCGTGTTCACCGACCCGTGGCTGTTGATCTTCGTACTCTGCGTAGTTTTTGCCGTTGCGTTGAGTCGGCGCCGCTGGCGGATGGCGGTGGTGGTGGTTGTCTTCCCCCTCCTGGGAATCACCGTCGCCCGGCTGTTCAAGCAACTATTCGGCCGGGAGAACGACGGTGCGCTGGCCTATCCGAGCGGCCATACAACCGCGGTCGTCGTCGTCAGCGGCATGATCGTGCTGGTGGCAGGCGCCGCGATGTGGGCCGTGCTCGCGGCGGTCGCCTTCAGCGTGCTGGGAATGATCGGGCAGGGCGTGACCTATCACTACTTCACCGACACAATCGGCGCTGCGCTGCTCGGCACCGCGGTGGTGTGCGTCGCAGCCCTGGTCGCTGAACTTGACACGCGTCAACCCGGGTGCGATGCAAATCACAGCGGTGGTTAACATTGCTGCATGACCGCGACGCCAGAAGTAGATTCGCCCTCGTCTGCGACCACGATCCGCAACCCGGCCACCGGCGCCGTCGCCGGGCAGGTGCGCTGGACCGATCCCGCCGATGTGCCCCGCATTGCGGCCGGGCTGCGCGAGGCGCAGAAGGCGTGGGAAATGCGCGGCGCCAAGGGCCGCGCCAAGGTGCTTGCCCGTTACGCCGTTTGGCTCGGCGAGCACCGTGACGAGATCGAGTCGTTGCTGATCAAGGAGACCGGCAAGTCGGCCGTTGATGCCGCCCAAGAGGTGCCGCTGCTGATCATGATCCTGTCGTACTACATCAAGACGATGGAGAAGGCGCTCGCCCCGGAGACGCGGCCCGCATCGCTGCCGTTCCTCGCGATCAAGAAGGTCACCGTGCACTACCGGCCGCGCCAGGTCGTCGGCATCATCGCGCCGTGGAACTACCCGGTGGCCAACGCCCTGATGGACGCCATCGGCGCGCTGGCCGCGGGCTGCTCGGTGCTGCTGAAGCCGTCCGAGCGCACGCCGCTGACCGCTGAGGTGCTGCTGCGCGGCTGGCAGGACTCGGGCGCGCCCGAGGTGCTGGCGCTGGCGCAGGGCGCGCGCGAGGTATCCGAGGCCGTCATCGACAACTCCGACTTCATCCAGTTCACCGGGTCATGCGCGACCGGTGCCAAGGTGATGGAGCGCGCCGCCCGCAGGCTCACCCCGGTCAGCCTCGAGCTCGGCGGCAAGGACCCGATGATCGTGCTCGAGGACGCCGACATCGACCTCGCCGCGCACGCCGCGGTGTGGGGCGCGATGTTCAACGCCGGCCAGACGTGTGTGTCGGTCGAGCGGGTGTACGTCCTCGAACCGGTCTACGACCAGTTCGTCAGCGCGGTCGTGCGCGACGTCGAGAAGCTGAAGATGGGCGCGGGCCAGGGCTACGACTTCGGCGCGCTCATCGACGACGACCAGGTCGCCGTCACCGAACGGCACGTACGCCAAGCGGTGGCCGCGGGCGCCAGGGCGCTCACCGGCGGAGAGCGCACGTCCGGCCAGGGCAGCTTCTACCCGCCCACGGTCCTCGTCGACGTCGACCACTCGATGACCTGCATGACCGAGGAGACCTTCGGCCCGACGCTGCCGATCATGAAGGTCTCGACGGTCGACGAGGCGGTTCGCCTCGCCAACGACAGCCCGTACGGCCTGTCGGCCTCGGTCTTCTCCAAGGACGTCGACCGCGCCAAAGAGGTTGCGGTGCAGCTTGATTGCGGCACCGTCAACGTCAACGACGTGATCTCGAACCTGATGTGCACCACCGCGCCGATGGGCGGCTGGAAGACGTCGGGGATGGGCGCGCGGTTCGGCGGGGCCGAGGGTCTGCGCAAATACTGCAGGCAGGAGGCCGTCGTCGCGCCGCGTACGAGCGTCGGAGCGGGCGGCAACTACTACAACAACTCACACAAGGCGCTGACGCGGATGAACAAGTTGATGACCCGGCTTGCCCTGCGGGGTCCGCGCCGAACCGCGAAATAGCGCTTCATCACCTGTCGTTCACCGGCACGTTACCGCGACGTTCGCCCCGGTCGATACCTTTTGCGCGTGGTCCTGGCAGATGAAAACCCTAGCTATACCGTGCGTGACGACGACGATGACGACCCGGAGCTGTTGATCCATCCCAGCGGTGAGGTCGTCGACACCTGGCGCGAGAACTACCCGTACGACGAGCGCATGAGACGCGAGGACTACGAGGAGCAGAAGCGGCTGCTGCAGATCGAACTGCTGAAGCTGCAGAAGTGGAGCCAGTCCAACGGCCACCGGCACGTCATCGTGTTCGAGGGCCGCGACGCGGCGGGCAAGGGCGGCACCATCAAGCGTTTCATGGAACACCTCAACCCGCGTGGCGCCCGCGTGGTCGCGCTCGAGAAGCCGACCGACCGCGAGCGCACGCAGTGGTATTTCCAGCGCTACATCAAGCACTTTCCCGCGGCCGGCGAGATCGTGTTGTTCGACCGCTCCTGGTACAACCGCGCAGGCGTCGAGCGGGTGATGGGGTTCTGCACTCCCAAGCAGCACGCCGAGTTCATCCGGCAGGTGCCGCTTTTCGAGCAGATGCTGGTCAACGACGGCATCAGCCTGACCAAGCTGTGGTTCTCGGTGTCGTCGAACGAGCAGCGCACCCGCTTCACCATCCGCCAGGTCGATCCGGTCCGGCAGTGGAAGCTGTCGCCGACGGACCTGGCCTCGCTGGACAAGTGGGACGACTACACCGCGGCCAAGGAGGACATGTTCGCCTGGACGGACACCGAGGTGGCGCCGTGGACCGTCGTGAAGAGCAATGACAAGAAGCGCGCCCGCATCAACGCCATGCGATACGTATTGAGTAAGTTCGACTACGACAACAAGGACCATGAGGTGGTCGATCGGCCGGACCCTCTCATCGTGGGGCGCGCATTGGCCGACTGACATCGCGCGTCCCCTTCCGGTAGGAGGGCAGCGTGCGGTTTCTTGCGGCGCTGCTGTTCTGGCTTGTCACGACGGCGGCGCTGGCGGTGGCGGTGCCCGCAATGTGGGCGCAGCAGAACGTCGTGAGCGAAGACGGCTACGCGGCTCTGGCCGCGGCCGCCGCCAAGGATCCGCAGTTGCAGGAGGCGATGGCCTCGGAGCTGACGACGCAGATCACCGCGCTCGCCGCCGACAACGGCTACCGCCTCGACAACACCGGGCTTGTTCAAGGCGTGACCAGCGCCTACACGGCGAATAGCGGATTCCCCGGTCAGTTCGCCCAGGCAAACCGCATAGCGCACCGATGGGTGTTCACCGACTCGGTTCAGCAAGTCTCCGGAGATCGGTGGCTCCTCGACATCGCTCCGATGCTCAACGATTCATCGCTGAAGCAGACGCTCGGCAATCTCAACCTCGAAGTCCCGCAGACACTGACGGTGCCGATCACGGTGCCCGAGTCCTCGGCGTTGCGGCCCGGCCAGCTCCAGCCGGTGGCGACGTGGGGACCGTGGGTGAGTATCGGTGTGTGCGTGCTCACCGGCATCTTCGCGCTGCTGACGCTGGTGACTGCGCGCTCACGCGGCAAAGCGCTTGCCGCGCTGGGTGTTTCGGCGCTCCTTCTCGGCGCGTCGGGCTGGGCAGGCCTGGCGATCGGCCAACGCTACATCGACGATGCGCTCAACCGGACGACCGGAGACATCCGCCAGGTCGCCGATGTCATGGTTAACCAGGCCGAAGCCAGCGCGCACCTGTGGCTGAACCTGATGCTGGCCGTCGGCGGCGGGCTGGTGATCATCGGCATCATCGTCTCGTTGCTGGGTGGCCTGCGCGGGGGAGAATAGAGTCTCCCCATGCCATTCGTCACGGACATCGCCGGGCCCCAGCGGCCTGTCCAGACGTGGCCGCCCCTCGCCGTCGGTGCAATGCGCCGCACCAGCACCATCGACACCCATCCGGCCGGGACCGGGAACTCCGACGTCGACCTGAGGGCCCGCGACGCCGTGGGCCGCGGGCCGGGCGCGGTGGACGTGCTCGGCCGGGTCGGCGTGCGCGCGCATCTCGCCGAGCGTGTCATCGACGACATCGCCGCCGATCCGCGTGACGACCGGCTGGCGCAGCTTGCGGGCAGCCGGGTCGGGCCGGGTTTCCGCGCGACGGTCGGCAAGCTGTTTCCCGACGAGGTTGCGCGCGCGGGCCTGCTGAACCTGCTTCTCGACGACTGGGTCGGCGCGGCGCTGGTCTCCGGCTACGCGGTGCAGCATGCGGCGATCACGCTGGGCATCGAGCAGAAACTGCCCGCCGGTACCGCCGACCACATGGCGGGTATCTGCGCGGGCTTCGCGGAGGACGCCTCGCTCGTCCCGTACGCCAAGCGCAACGGCACCATTCCGTCGGTGCACGGACCGGTGGCGCCGCCGCTGGATCCCGACGGCGTACACGGCGTCGAACCGCTGCGCCCGCACGGCATGCGGCGGTTGCGCAGGCTCGACCTCGGTCCGGCAGACGAATTCGACGCCCACTTCCGCGACTCACACGTCGACGGCGACGGTGTGGAGACGATCGTGCATGAGTACACCGTCGAGGGCGCGGTCGACACATCGACGCGCACGATCACGTCGGTGACGGCGACCGTGCGGGTGCTGCCGTGGCAGGAGTGTCCCGGCGCCATCGGAAGTGCGGACCGGATCCGCGGGATGACGCTGTCGGAGTTGCGTGACCGCGTCCGTGGCGAGTTCGTCGGCACCAGCACGTGCACACACCTCAACGACACGTTGCGCGCGGTCGCCGACCTCGACGCGCTCCTCGACCTGCGGGCCGGCTCTAGGGCTCGATGACGTGCGACGGGTCGGGCCGCCGCTCGGGCGGGGCCTGGCTGTAGTCGCCCCACGGGCCGTCGCGGCGCTCGATCGCGGTGCGCACCCCTTCGGTGGCGGCGGTCTCGATGAACTGCAGTGCATCCGGGGTGTTGCGCATCAGCCCGTCCAGGATGCCGCCGAGCGTCTGGGTCGACGCCAGCCCCATGTTCTCGTAGGCCTGGTTGACGATCAGCTTCTGAGCCTGCAACTGCGACAACGGAATTCGGCAGAGCATCGCGGCGACCTCGGCGACGCGTGCCTCCAGCCGCTCGAACGGCACGGACTCGTTGATCAGCTCGACGTCGGCGGCCTCGCGGCCCGTCAACGGCTCTCCGGTCAGCGAATGCCACTTCACCTTGGCCAAGCTCAGCCGGTACAGCCACATGCCCGTCAGATAGGCGCCCCACATCCGGGCGTACGGCGTGCCGATCACGGCGTCGTCGCTGGCGATGACGATATCGGCGCACAACGCGTAATCGCTTGCGCCGCCGACGCACCAGCCGTGCACCTGCGCGATAACGGGTTTCGACGCCCGCCAGATCGCCATGAACTTCTGGGTCGGACCGGTCTCGCGCGCGCTGACCAACGCGAAGTCCTTGCCGGGATCCCAGCGGCCGTCGGTCATCATCGACTCGCCCCAGTGCTGGAAGCCGCCGCCGAAGTCGTAGCCGCCGGAGAACGCCCGTCCCGCGCCGCGCAACACGATCACCTTGACCGCCGGGTCGCGTTCGGCGAGCCCGATCGGCCGCCTCGATCTCGTCGGGCATCGGCGGGACGATCGTGTTCAGCGCATCGGGGCGATTCAGGGTGACAGTGGCGACGGGCGGGTCCGTCGTGTACAGCAGGGTCTCGAATTGGGGCGTCGTCGGCATGCCTGCAGTATCGCCGTCAGCGGGCGAGCGCGGCCACGGCTTCGGCGATCGGCGTCTCACCCGAGATCAGGTCGAAGCTCCGGCCTGCGGTGCGCGGCTCGTCCAGCACCGCGACGAGCACCGCCGCGACGTCTTCGCGGGGGATGCTTCCGCGGCCGGTGGATTCGGCGATCGCGACGCGGCCGCTGCCCGCGTCGTTCGTGAGCGCCCCCGGCCGCACGATGGTCCACTTCAGCCCGCTGCGGCTCCGGATCGCGTCGTCGGCAACACCTTTCGCGCGTAGATACACCTGGAAGACCTCGTCGTCGGCGGTGGCCTGCGGGTCGGCGGCCATCGCCGAGACCATCACGTACCGCTCGACGCCCGCGGCTTCAGCCGCGTCGGCCAGCAGGATGGCGGCGTCGCGGTCGACGGTGTCCTTGCGCGCCGCGCCGCTGCCCGGCCCGGCTCCCGCTGCGAACACGACGGCGTCGGCGCCGCGCAGGTGTCCGGCGACCTCGTCGACCGATGCCTTCTCGAGATCGACGACCAATGCGGCCGCACCGACCGCTTCGAGGTCACCGACCTGTGCCGGGTTTCTGATCAATCCGGCCACCGAGTCGCCGCGCGCCGACAGCAAGCGCTCGAGGATCAACGCGATCTGGCCGTGTCCGCCTGCGATCACTACGTGCATTTACAAAGGTTCGCCGATATCGGGAAGGAGGGCAATGTCCTCTGGCTTCCCCCACTGACGAAAGTCGGCAGCGAGTTCACGCACCAGCTGTTTGCCCCACTGGGCGTTGTAGTGGCTCAGCACCTGGTATTCGAACAGGAAGCGATCCCTGCGATCCGCGAAGCTGGCGAGCCTGCTGACTTCACCTTCGCAGTACCAGTACAGGACGTCGTCAAGGCTGCCGGTCCGGTCGAAGCGCAGCTTTCCGCGCTCGTAGTACGTGTAGTGGTAGGCACCGTCGTCGTCGACGAAGATGCTGAGATCGTCGTTGGATCGCGGACGACGGCCGACCGGCATCGCGCGAACGTCGAGCCCCTCTGCCAGCCGGTTGATCTCTGCTTGGAGTTCGCGGGACCGATCGTCGGGTGTCATAGAGGTTCGCCGATGTCGGGCAGTAGGGCGAGGTCTTTGGCTTGTTCTTACGGAACTTCGCGGCCAGTTCACGAATTCTTCTCTTGCCCCACTCGGTGTTGTAGTGGCTCAGTACCTGGTACTCGAACAAGAAACGTTCCTTGCGGTCCCCGAAGTATCTGGAGCCTTGGCGGCCCACGACGCCTGAGCAGTACCAGTAGAGAGCATCATCGAGGCTCCCTGCCCGGTCGAAGCCCAGCTTTCCGCGCTCGTAGTGGGTGTAGTGGTAGATACCGTCCTCGTCGACGAAGATGTAGAGGTCGTCGTCCTTGAGCGTAGGCATCCCGACCGTCATCGGGTTGACGTCGAGCCCCTCTGCCAGCCGGTTGATTTCAGCTTGAAGATGGCTCGACCTATCGTCCGGTGTCACAGAGGTTCGCCGACGTCCGGAAGCAGAGCAACGTCTTCTGGCTGGTCCTTGCGGAACTTCGCGGCCAGTTCACGAATTCTTCTCTTGCCCCACTCGGGGTTGTAGCGGCACAGCACCCGATACTCCTCGGCGAACCGGTACGTGCGGTCCTTGAATTCCTTGGCAGCTCGGCTACGAACGATGTTCGAGCAGTACCAGTAGAGGATGTCGTCAAGGTCGCCGATCCGATCGAAGCCCAGCTTTCCGCGTTCGTAGTAGGCGAAATGGTAAGTGCCGTCGTCGTCGACGAAGATGTTGAGATCGTCTGTCGTCCGCAGAGGCAGCCCAACCGTGATCGGGAAGACGTCGAGTTGCTTTGCCAGCCGGTTGATCTCGGCCTGCAGTTCACTGGATTTCAAATCCAAGGACGGGTCCATATTCGTCTAACACTCCACGCTCGACCAGTTCCGCGACACTAACATCCACCCCATCTGGACCCACGATCTTATATTGGACTGCTCCCGGCGAGGGAGTTTGGCCGTACCACGGTTCCACCGGTCCTTCGACGATCTGCCAGCCTTCGGGTAATGGCTTACCGGTGACCTCGTACCGGTTGTAGTGTGCGAGCGCCGATTCCGGTGGCAATGCACGATCTGCAAAGGGCGCGAGGTTCGGCGAGAGGTATTCGCCGGTGTCACGGCCGAACCTGTCGATGATGGTCCCAGGCGGAACATGAGCGGGCTGGGGCTGGTAGCCCGGCGGGGATCCGTCGTTTCCTGGCCAGACTCGGTGGGTGGGGTGCCGAACTCCGCTTCGAATTCCCCCAAGGCAGACCGCCGCCCGTCGGGTGCCAATCCCGGACGAGTGCGGGCGGTGCGCCGCCCTCGAAGAGTAGGTCCACCGGAAGGCCTGCCCGAACCGCCGCGCCTTCGCCGCCCCAGGGCAGCGTGACGGCGGTGGCCCCGGCGTCGACGGTTTTCTCCCCCAAGTAGTAGGCCAGCGATGGTGAGTTCACGGCGTTCTGGATTTCCTCGACCGCCGCGCCGGCAGGGTTGGCGACGGTTTCGGCGGTGCCCTGTAGCAGCGCACCCCAGGATTCGAGGACGCCGGGGGCGCCAGGGCCGCCCTGGCCGAGCAGGTTCTTGATGCCTTGCTCGGTGGAGAACCAACGGTCGGCGAACCCTTCGCCGAAGCCCGGCGGTGGCTGACGCGGAGGGTCCGGGGCACGGTAGCTCGGACCCAAACCTCGCTGAGCCTGGGCGACCATGGCGTCAAGCCGCGACTCGATCCGATCGGCAGGCACGTCCTGTTGTCGGAGCAGCTCCCGAGCCATTGCCTTGAAGCTCTCGACATCCTTTGGATCCAACGGCGGCGGCGGACTCGCCTGCGCGGGCACCGGGGCACCGGCGATCCGGTCGAGCGCGTCGTCAAGGCTATGCGGCTGGCCGGTCGGCCTGCCATTCGGCTGTGGCGCAGGGGGATTCGGCACCGCGCCGTTGACCGGTTGGGGATCGTAGCCTTCGGCCGCCATCTCGATGCGGGACGCGTTGAGCTTGTTGCCGTACGCGTTGCGCACCGCATTCACCTCGCCAAGACGAGTCTTGACCTCGTTGACCGCGGCCGTCTTCAGCGCCGACCAGTCCAGTTGGACGCCGTCGGCCTTGGCCTTCTGGATCTCGGCGGCGATCGTGTTGTCGATCTGCACGAGTCGGCCATTGAGGCCGCTGATCGAAATATGGCCGCTGCGTTGCGCTTCGGCAAGGGCGGCGGCGATGTTCTGCAGATCGACACCGACCCGGGTCAGCGCCTCTTTGTTCAGGTGCATCACCTGGGTGGCCCGCTGTATCTCGACGGAATCGTTGATCTGGTGCACGGGATCGTCGCGGTCCCAGGCCGCATCGAATCGCTTCTTGGCCTCGCCGAACTCCTCGGACGTCTGCGTCATCGATACGCCCGCGTTGTAGAACGACTGGGCCAGCTCGCTGATCTCACCGGGCGCACCCGATTGGATTGTGTCGTCGACCTGCCAGGGATCACCCCGGCGGCGCCGATCAGTTCGGGGACACTCAGATGGACCAGCTGTGGATAGTCAGGCATCCGGGACGGTGTCGATCGCGGCCTTGTTGTGTGCTTCCGTTTCCTCGAACGCGGTCGCGCCGTTGTGCACTTTGTCGCCGACGTCGGTGAGTGTCCGATGGTTGCCGCGCATCGCCTGGACATGCGACTGGTGCCCGGCGGTCAGCTTGCTGTGGAAGGCGTGGGCCGCATCGAAGTCGCCGAACATCCCGGTGGGTATCGCCGCCTGCGACAGCGCGTCGGCGCAGCTCAGCGCCATCTTACCGGCGCTACGCGAGACGTCCGCTCCGTCCTTGAGGACGTCGGGTTCCACCCTCATAACTCTCTCCACCAAACTAGCCGACATCTGTTTGCTGTAAGCCTACCGTGGCCTGCGGACTGCTCGACGCACTAAGTGCGAAGCGTGCGGTGCAGGAACTCGTAGATCAGCGCCGACCGGAACGCCGTCTGCGCGTTGTCGGCCGCCCCGGCGTGCCCGCCTTCGATGTTCTCGTAGTACTGCACGTGATGACCAGCCGCCTCCAATGCGGCGGTCATCTTGCGCGCATGGCCCGGGTGGACGCGGTCGTCACGAGTGGACGTCGTCATCAGCAGCGGCGGATAGCGACGATCCGCCGAAATGTTCTGGTACGGCGAGTACTCGGCGATGAACGCCCAATCGTCCGGGTCGTCCGGGTCGCCGTACTCGGCCACCCACGACGCGCCGGCCAGCAGCAGATGGAAGCGCCGCATGTCCAGCAGCGGCACACTGCACACGAGCGCGCTGAACAGCTCCGGGTACCGGGTCAGCATGATGCCCATCAGCAGGCCGCCGTTACTGCCGCCCTGGGCGCCCAGTTGGCTCACTGTCGTGATCCCGCGTCGCACCAGATCCTTTGCGACCGAGGCGAAGTCCTCGGCGACCAGATGCCTGCCTTCCCGCATCGCCTGGGTATGCCA
This sequence comes from uncultured Actinomycetota bacterium, assembly GCA_963716505.1. Taxonomy (GTDB): domain Bacteria; phylum Actinomycetota; class Actinomycetes; order Mycobacteriales; family Mycobacteriaceae; genus Mycobacterium. The sequence continues at coordinate 172,718 of CAVQTL010000006.1, read as the reverse complement.
AGCCGGCCCGTACTCGCCGCCACCGCGGATGTTGGCCAACACATACGTGCCGCCACGCGCCAACCACAGCCGACCCATCACGCCTTCGTACCCCGGTGTCCGCGACACCTCGAACCCGCCGTAGCCGCCCAGCAGTGCCGGGCCGGGCCTGGCGCTGTCGCGGTGACCGATCACGAAGTAGGGGATCGCGGTGCCGTCCTGCGAGGCTGCGAAATGCTGTGTGACGGTGAGGTCTTCGGCGTCGAAGAACGACGGCGCCGACTTGATCAGCTCGAGAGGACCATCGACGGGTCCGTGGAGGAGCCGCGACGGCGTGGTGAAGCCGCTGAAATCCAGGAAGATCTCGTCGCCCTGGTCGTCGGTGTCGACGAGGACGGCGTTGGTGTTGTCGGGAATGCCCGGCACCGGCTCGGTGACCCAGCTGCTCGGTGTCACCGTCTGCACGCGGCTGACCACATCGGCGAGCGTGACGATGACCAGCTTGTCCTTGGTCCACGCGTAGTGGTTGAGGCTGGTGTGATCATCTGGTTCGAAGACGACATGGAGATCCGCTGTGCCGGCGAGGAATTCGTCGTAGTCCGCGGCGATCAGCGAACCTGCCCGGTAGGACCCGGCACCGGTGTACCAGTCGGTGCGCAGCGCGATCAACAGCCAGTCGCGATGAGTCGATACGGTGGCGTCGGTGGGCGCGTCGATGCGAATGAACTCGCCGTTCCGCAGCTCGTACACCTCGTCGTTGAAGAAGTCGACCGCACGGCTCAGCAGGGTTCGCTCGAAGCCCGGCGTGCGGTCCCTCGACGCCGCCACGAGCACGTCGGAACGTGCGCCGCTGAACAGCGTCTCGGCGTCGTCGAGCGGGGCGCCCCGGCGCCATCGTCTGACCAGCCGCGGGTACCCGGAGTCGGTCAGCGAGTCCTCGCCCCAGTCCGTGCCGATCAGCACGGTGTTCTCGTCTTCCCAGCTGATCTGGGTCTTGGCCTCGGGCACCTCGAAGCCGTCGACAACGAATTCGCCTGTGCGCATGTCGAACTCGCGCACCACTGCGGCGTCGGACCCACCGCGCGACAGGGTGATCAAGGCAAGGGAATGATCCGGCTCGATCACTTTCGCGCCTGCCCACACCCAGTTCTCTTCGTCGTGGGCGGCCAGTGCGTCCAGGTCGATCACCACCTCCCAGTCAGGTGCGTCGGTGCGGTAGCTGTCCAGCGTGGTGCGGCGCCACAAGCCGCGCGGGTTCGCAGCGTCGCGCCAGAAGTTGTACAGCCAGTCGCCGCGACGGCGGACGTACGGGATGCGCGAATCGGTGTCGAGCACCTCGAGTGCCTCGGTGCGCATCTGCTCGAAGCGTTCGTCGCACAACTCGGCGAGCGTCGGCTCGTTGTGGCGGCGGACCCAGTCCAGCGCGTCGTCGCCGGTGATGTCCTCCAGCCAGAGGTAGGGGTCCGCAGTACCTGTCTGCTCCTCGCGCAAGCGCTCGTCGGCGGCCATGTGGCCAGTGTTCCGGACGGCGACGCCGGCCGCGCCTCAACGTGATGACCCGACGAGTAAGGCTGCCCGCACCAGGAGTTGGGCAGATCGCTCGACAGTGGCGTCAGCAGCCGTCTCGGGGTGAGGCCAGCCGGAGCCGTGCGATCGCCTCGCGTCGCGCCAGAAGTGTAGGGCTGGCCGGTCGCCGGTCAGCTCAGGTGATGGACCTCCTGCAGGCCGTACACCGGGGTGGCGATGCCAACGTGTCGGGCCTTGAGCTGCAGTGCCAGGTAGAGCGAGTAATGCCGCGACTGGTGCAGGTTGCCGCCGTGGAACCAGAGGTTCTCCTGCTGGGTCGGCTTCCACATGTTGCGCTGCTCGCCCTCCCACGGCCCGGGGTCCTTGGTCGTGTCGCTGCCAAGGCCCCAGACCTTGCCGATCTTGTCGGCGACGTCCTGGCCGATGAGGTCGGCGGCCCAGCCGTTCATCGAGCCGTATCCGGTCGCATAGACGACGACGTCGGCAGGCAACGTCGTGCCGTCGGTCAGCACCACCGAATCCTCGGTCAGCCGGTCGACCTGACCGTGCGCCAGCTCGATCTCGCCGTCGGCCACCAGGTCGCACGCGCCGACGTCGATGTAGTAGCCGGAGCCCCGCCGCAGGTACTTCATGAACAGTCCGGAATCGTCGTCGCCCCAGTCCAGTTCGAAGCCGGCCGCTGCCAGCCTGTCGTAGAAGTCCTTGTCCCGTTCACGCATCTTGTCGTACAGCGGGATCTGGAATTCGTGCATGATCCGGTAGGGCAGCGACGCGAACGTCAGATCGGCCTTCTCCGTTGTCATTCCGCCTGCCACGGCGCGCTCCGAGTAGAGGTCGCCGAGTCCGATGTCCATCAACGTGTCCGACCTGACGACGTGCGTCGACGAGCGCTGCACCATCGTCACGTCGACACCGTTCTCGTACAACGCCTTTGCGATGTCGTGCGCCGAGTTGTTCGATCCGACGATCACCGCCCGCTTACCCACGTAGGCGTCGGGGCCGGGATGCGCGCTCGAGTGGTGTTGGTCGCCGCCGAAGACGTCCTGCCCGGGCAACGTCGGCACGTTGGGCTTACCCGACATACCGGTGGCCAGGATGAGTTGCGTCGGCCGCAGGGTGACCCGCTCGCCGTCGCGGTCCACCTCGACGGTCCAGGTCTTGGTGTTCTCGTCGAACGATGCGGACAGGCACGAGGTCTTCGACCAGTACGGCACCTCCATCACCCGGGTGTAGAACTCGAGCCAGTCGCCGATCTTGTCCTTCGGCGCGAAGACCGGCCAGTTCGGCGGGAACGGCAGATAGGGCAGGTGGTCGTACCAGACCGGGTCGTGCAGGCACAGCGACTTGTAGCGCTTGCGCCATTGGTCGCCCGGCCGCTCGTGCTTGTCGACGACGATGGCCGGCACTCCCAGCTGCCGCAGCCGTGCGCCGAGAGCGATGCCGCCCTGGCCGCCGCCGACGACCAACGCGTACGGCTGGGTGGCGTAGCCCAGCGACTCCTCTTCCGCCTGCCGCTTCTCCGCCCACGACCGCGGGTCCGGGTCGGAGCCGTGCACCGCACCCAGCACCCGCGACGGGCCTTTCGGTTCTTCGTGCCCCTTGAGTTCCTGCAAGCGCCGTCAGCAGCGTCCACGCCTCGTCGTCTTTGAGTCGCAGGTGGCCGATGCCGCGGCCGACAGCCGTATCGAATTCGATGAACGCCGAGACCACACCGCCGTCCTCGGTCGCCTCCTCGCGGGTGCGGAACCCCGACGGGTCGGTGCCTGCCAGGCGTGCGCCGAGCATGCCTGCGATCTGGTCCCGCCCCTCGACGGTCTTGATGTTCCAGGTGAACGCGACCAGGTCGCGCCAGAAGCTGTCGGTGGCGAACTTCGCGACCGCACGGTCGATATCGCGCACCGCGAGCGCCGCCTCGAAGTCGGCGAGCCAGGCGGTGACCCGATCCTGCGGGGTGAGGGCGGTGGCATGGTCCATCATCTGAGTCATGTGACCCACCACACACCCTGATCGCCGCCCGCCACAAGGGTTGCATCGGGTTGCAGCGGGTCAGCTCCCCACTGATGCAACGGTCTGCAACTCTTTCGGCGTGTGGCAGCGGTCACATACAACTGGGCCATGAGAGCAGCTGTGTACCACGGACCCAACAAAGTCGAGATCGCCGACGTTCCCGAACCCTCGCCCGCACCCGGAACCGTGAAGGTCAAGGTCGGTTTCAACGGGATATGCGGCACCGACCTGCACGAGTACTACGCCGGACCGATCTTCGTGCCGACCGAACCGCACCCCCTCACCCACCAGCAGATGCCTCTGGTCATCGGCCACGAGTTCTCCGGCGTCATCACCGACGTCGGCGCCGGTGTCACCGGGTGGTCCGAGGGAGACCGGGTGGCCGTCGAACCCATCTACCGGTGCGGGCAGTGCCCGGCATGCAAGGCGGGCAACTACAACATCTGCGCCCAGATCGGCTTTCACGGGCTGATGTCCGACGGTGGCATGGCCGAGTACACCGTGGTGCCCACCGACATGCTGCACAAGCTGCCCGACAACGTCTCCCTGCAATTGGGCGCGCTGGTCGAGCCGATGTCGGTGGCCTACCACGCGGCGACGCTCGGGGAGGTGAAGTCGGGCGACACCGCGATGGTATTCGGGGCGGGCCCGATAGGTATCGGGCTCTGGTTTGCTTTGCGCGGTAAGGGATTAGAGGACACGTTCGTCGTCGAACCGTCACCGACGAGGCGCACGTCGATCGAGGCCCTTGGCGCGCGCACGCTGGATCCGGCCGGTGTCGACATCCCGGCGTTCATCGCCGAGCACACCGACGGCCGCGGCGCCGACGCGGTGTACGACGCGGCGGGCGTGACGCCCGCGATCGAGACCGCGCTTGCGTGCGTGGGAGCACGGCGGCCGATGGTCAGCGTTGCGATCTACGAGAAGCCGCTGACCACGCCGCTGCTCAACCTGGTGATGAACGAATCCCGCATCCAGGGGTCGCTGTGTTACACCGCAGCCGACTTCGAGGCCGTCATCGCGCTGATGGCGCAGGACACCTATGACACCACCGGCTGGGTGAACGAAATTGCGATCGACGACGTCATCGAGGAGGGCTTCGAGGCGTTGCACGCGGGCAAGAAGATGAAAGTGCTGGTCGATCCGGCCGCTTAGGAGCGGCTGGCGGCCAAGTGTGATGGAGAGCACAATCGGCATTGATGCAAGGTCAGCCAGTGCCTGAGCCCGCGGTGGCGGTCGGCGAGGATCCGCGCACCTACGCCCGGCTGATGTCGGCCGTATATGACGCCACCATGGCGGGCGACCGCGCGCCTGCGCGTCCGCGTCAGGTCATCGAGGAGTCGTGGCGGCGGTTGATATCGCGGGGCATAGGTCCCGACGAGATGCGGGCGCCGATCGTCGAGTCGTCCGGGCTGGAGGCGCTGCGCGGTGCCTCTGGTCTCCTCGAGGTCCTCGATGAGATCGCGCACGGGCTGGAATCGCTTGTCGCCGAAGGGGAGAACATTCTGGTCGTGGCCGACGCTCTGGGCCGCGTGCTGTGGCGGTCGGGGTCGACGCAGGTGCTCAGCCATGCCGACCGGCTCGGCTTCGTCGAGGGCGCGCACTGGGGTGAGACCGCCGTCGGCACGAACGCGATCGGCACCGCGCTGGCGTCAAAACGGGCTGTTCAGGTGTTCTCCGCCGAGCATTACCTGCGTAGTCACCACCCGTGGACCTGCGCGGGAGCCCCGATCAGGGATCCGAGAACCGGGCAGGTCATCGGCGTCGTCGACGTATCGGGTCCGGCCCCGACGGTCCACCCGACCACCGTCGCCCTGGTCGATGCGGTGGCCCGGCTTGCCGAGTCGCATCTGCGCGAACAGCACGACCGCACGCTCAACCGGCTGCGGACGGTGGCCGCGCCCATCCTGGCGCGCATCGGCAGCCCCGCCCTCGCGGTCGATCAGGACGGCTGGGTGGCGGCAGTGGACGCGATGCCGCTGCACAACCGAATCCTGCTCCCCGCCAACATCACCGACATCGCGCCGGGACGCGTGCGGTTGTCGGCGCTGGGCCCGTGCGACGTCGAGCCGTTGCCGGGCGGATGGCTGGTGCGGCTGGCGACCGACGACTCGGCCGGTGAGCTTGCGCATGTAACGCTTGACCTGCGCAACCCCGACGCGCCGTCGTTGGCGATGGCGGGTCAGTTCACCGCATGGCGACACGACATCTCGCAACGCCACGCCGAGATCCTCCTGGTGTTGGCGACGTCATCGGCGGGCAGGTCCGCCACCGAACTGGCCGCCGACCTCTACGGTGACCCGTCGCGGGCGGTCACCGTGCGCGCCGAGGTCTCGCGGCTGCGCAAACAGTTCGCGGGATTGCTTGCCGCGCAACCGTACCGATTCGCTGCGACGGTCGACCTCGAGGTGACATACCCCGCGGACATCTCCACACTGTTGCCGTCGTCGACGGCACCGTTTGTCCGCGCCGCTCGCGCGAAGTAGCGCGACGACGCGCTCTACACGCCTGCGGCTGTCGCGACCGCGCGTCTCGTCAGCACCTTCGCGAGGTGGCTGCGATAGTCGGCGTCGGCATTGCCGTCGCTCATGGGGTCGATGCCCTCCATAGCGCACTCCGCTGCCCCCCGAATCACGTCCGCACTCGCGGGCTGACCGATCAGCGCCTCCTCCACGCTTCTGGCGCGCACCGGCACCGGCGTCACGTTGGTCAGCGCGATTCGCGCCTGTCGGATGGTCCCCTGATCGACGTCGACGGTGGCAGCGACTGCCACGATCGACCACGCCTGCGCTACGCGCTGCAGCTTCTCGTAGTGCGCCGCCCAATCGGTATGCTTCGGAATCCTTATCTCCGTAAGGATTTCATCGGGTTGCAGCGCGGTGGTGAAGTAGTCAACGAAGAACTCCGACGCCGGGATGCTGCGGCGGCCGGACGGACCGGCGACCGTCATCGTCGCCTCCAACGCGAGCACAGGCGCGCACACGTCGCCCGCGGGGTCCGCGTGCGAAATCGCGCCGCCCAACGTGCCGCGATGCCGGATCTGCGGGTCCGCGACGGTCCGGATGGCGTCCGCGAGTAGCAGCGCGTGCTTGCTCACCAGCGGATTGCCGAGCAGCTTGTAGTACGTGGTCATTGCCCCGATCAGAATGCTTTGGTCGTCTTCGCGCACACCGCGGAGCTCGTCGATATTGCCGAGGTCCACGAGCACGGTCGGGGCGGCGAGCCGCAAACGGAGCACCGGCATCAGGCTCTGCCCGCCCGCGATGACCTTGGCGTCTTCACCGCCTTCCGCCAGCGCCGCCAGCGCGTCGTCGACGGTGGTCGGCGCGACATAGTCGAAATTCGACGGGATCATCGGGCACCTCCCTTGGCCTCATTGATCGCGTGCCAGACGCGCATTGGGCTGCAAGGCATTTCGATGTCTTCGACGCCGAGGTGTCGGACCGCATCGATGACCGCGTTGACGACGGCCGGGGTGGACGCGATCGTGCCCGCTTCGCCGACACCCTTGACGCCCAGCGGGTTGGTGGTGGCGGGGGTTTCGGTCCGTCCTGTGACGAACGACGGTAGGTCCACCGCAGACGGCACCAGGTACTCGGCGAACGAGGCGTTGATGAGGGTGCCCGACTCGTCGTGCACGGCCTCCTCGTACAAGGCCTGCGCGATGCCCTGCGCGAGTCCGCCGTGCACCTGTCCGTCGACGATCAGCGGGTTGACCACGTGGCCGATGTCGTCGACGCAGACATAGGAGCGAATCGACACCTGCCCGGTCTCGGTATCCACCTCCGTGGCGCACAGATGTGTGCCGTGTGGGAACGAGAAATTCTCCGGGTCATAGGTGGCCTCGGAGTCCAGGTTCGGTTCCACGCCGTCGGGCAGGTCGTGCGCGGCGAAGACGGCGAGGGCGATCTCTGGGAGTGTCACCGCCTTCTCGGTACCTGCCACGCGGAACTGTCCGGCGCCGAATTCCAGGTCGTCCTCGGCGCATTCCATCATGTGGGCCGCGAACGGCTTGGCCTTGGCAATCACCTTCTCCGCCGCCTTGACCACCGCGATCGCTCCGACCGCCAGTGATCGCGAACCGTAGGTGTCCAGGCCGCGCACCGACGACTGGGTGTCGCCATGCAGGACCTCGACGTCCTCGAACGGGACGCCGAGTTGGTCGGCGACGATCTGGCTCCATGCCGTCTCGTGGCCCTGGCCGTGTGGCGACGACCCGGTCACCACCTCGACCTTGCCGGTCGGCAGCATGCGGATCGCCGCGTGCTCCCACCCGCCGGCCCCGTATGACAGCGCGCCGAGGGTGCGGGATGGGGCAAGGCCGCACATCTCGGTGAATGTCGATACGCCGATGCCGAGCTGGACCGGATCCTGGCGCTCGCGGCGCTCGGCTTGTTCGCGCCGCAACCCGTCGTAGTCGAACAACTCCCGCGCCTGCGCCGTGGCGGCTTCGTAGTTTCCCGAGTCGTACGTCAATCCGGCGACGGTGTCGAACGGGAACTCCTCGTGGGTAATCCAGTTCTGGGCGCGCAATTCGAGCGGGTCGCGCGACAGTTCGACGGCGAGCTCGTCCATCATCCGCTCGACGGCGAAGGTCGCCTCCGGACGCCCGGCGCCGCGGTAGGCGTCGGTGGGGACCTTGTTCGTGAAGACGTTGGTGCACGTGAAGTGATACGACGGGAATTTGTAGATCCCGTTGAACATGAACGCGCCGAGGATCGGTATGCCGGAGGTGACCAGCCGTAGGTAGGCACCCATGTCGGCGAGGAGTTCGACCTTCATGCCGGTGACCGTGCCGTCCCGGCGAGCAGCGAGGGTCAGCTTCTGGATCTGGTCGCGGCCATGGTGTGCCGCAAGCATGGACTCGCTGCGGGATTCGGTGTACTTGACCGGTTTGCCGAGTCGGCGCGCGGCCAGAAGCGTGATCACCTCCTCCGGCGTCACCTGCAGCTTGCCGCCGAATCCGCCGCCGACATCCGGTGCGATCACGCGCACCTTGTGTTCCGGGATGTCCAACGTCATTGCGAGCATGAGCCGCAGGATGTGCGGGATCTGCGTGGCCGACCACATCGTGAGCTGCGGGCCGGTCGGGTCGACCACCACCGATCGCGGTTCCATGAACGCCGGAATCAAGCGCTGCTGGCGGAAGGTGCGCCGCACGAGCACCTCGGCGTCGCGGATGGCCTCTTCGACGTCGGCCCCGGTCCCTGCCTCTGCGGAGTCGAACGTCCACACCGCGCTGATGTTGGTGCCGAGATCGGGATGCACCAGATCCGCGCCGTCCGTGGCGGCCGCGGCGAGGTCGAGCACCACCGGCAGGTCGTCGTAGTCGACGTCGATCTTTTCGAGGGCGTCCTGCGCTTGATAAGCGGTGCGGGCCACCACGACTGCCACGGCTTCGCCCGCGAAGTTCACGATGTCCACAGCCAGCGACGGCGCGGCTGGTGCCTTCATGTCCTCGGTGATCTGCCATGCGTTGGGCAGGCTGCCTTGTTCTGCGGCGAGGTCGGCGCCGGTGAATACCGCGACGACACCGGGCATGCTGCGCGCGGCGGTCGTGTCGATACCGGTGATACGGGCGTGCGCGGCGGGACTGCGCAGGACCGCCATGTGTTGCATACCCGGCAACACGATGTTGTCGGTCCACCGGGTGCGACCGGTGATCAGATGCTGGTCTTCCTTACGTAGCCTCGCCTTGCCGATTTCCGGTTCTGCCGTGGCGGTCATCGCACGCCTCCCGTCGTATCCGCTTTCTCTGCAACGGTTTCCGAGGTTCTACCGGCTGTGGTGGCACGCAGTCGCTGCGCCGAATCCTGCACCGCTCTTACGATGTTCTGGTATCCCGTGCAACGGCACAGGTTGCCTTCCAGGCCGTTGCGCACAGCCGCCTCGTCCGGATCGGGATTCTCGGCGAGCAGGTCGATGGTCTGCATGATCATTCCGGGGGTGCAGAAGCCGCACTGCAAGGCATGGTTGTCGCGGAACGCCTCCTGAACGGGGTGCAGCGTGCCGTCGTCTCGCGAAAGGCCTTCGACGGTCAGGACGTCGCCGCCGTCGGCCTGCACGGCGAGCACCGAGCAGGACTTGACGCTGAAACCGTTGAGGTGCACGGTGCACGCGCCGCAGTTGCTGGTATCGCAGCCGACCACGGTTCCGACCTTGCCGAGCCGGTCCCGAAGGTAGTGCACGAGTAAGAGCCGCGGCTCCACGTCGTCTGTATAAGTCGTTCCGTCGACGGTGACAGTGATGCGCATAGGACTACTCTGCTCTGGCTGGTGGCGACCGACGCCCGAAACGGCGAAACCGGTTCCGCGCCAGTCCCCGTCAGGCGTTGCGGATTTCTTCGAGTAACTGCTGCAGCGTCGCGAGGCTGTGGCCTGCCAGCAACTTGTCGACGTATGGCAGCGCGGCCGCGATCCCGGATTGCACCGGCTGATAACTGTCCGCCCCTGCATGCGGGTTCACCCACAGCACCGAATGGGCGAGCCGCGCAAGTGCAGCCATCTGTTCGGCGAGCAGCGTCGGGTCGCCGCGTTCCCAGCCGTCGGAGAAGGTGACCACAACCGCGCCACGGGCGAGGCCGCGTCGGCCCCAGCGATCAAGGAACGCACCCATCGTTTCACCGAGCCGGGTGCCGCCCGCCCAGTCGGGCACCGCCCGGCCCGCGGTGGCAAGAGCCAATTCGGGATCGCGGATACGCAGCGCCCGCGTCAGCCGGGTCATCCGGGTGCCGAGTGAGAACACCTCAGTGGTGGGGTTTGCGCGGGCGACGACATGCGCGAAGCGCAGCAGTGCATCCGCGTACGGGCTCATCGAGCCGGATACGTCGAGCAGCAGCACAGTTCGGCGGGGGCGGGTGGCCTTGCGGTGGCGCCTTGGCCGCACCGGTTCGCCACCCGCGGCGAGCATGTGGCGCACGGTGCGCCGCGGGTCGACGCGGCCCCGACGCGACGGCCGCAGCCTCAAGGCCGGGCGAGTCGCAGCGTGCGGGCGCAGTGCGGCGATGAGCTCGGCGAGGTGCGCCCGCTCGGCTGGGGTCAGTTCGGCGATATCCCGGTGACGCAGGATCTCGGTGTCGTCCGCCGCGACGCGCAGTTGCGGCGCTTCGCCACCGGCGTCGGCACCGCCGCTGGCGTCGAGGGCAACGATCCGGGAGAGATGCGGCCGCTCCGCGCGATGCGGCGCCTGCCGTGGCAGCGTTCCGCCGAACCAGCTCTCGAACACCAGGTCGTAGCGCGGGATGTCGTCGGGGCCCCGGCACAGCGTCGCGCGGCCGGTCCAGTACACCTGTCGGGGGTCGGCGACGTCCACCTGACGCAACGCCTGCGCGTAGGTTTCGACCGCGCCCGACGCCACTGGAACCCCTGCCGCCGCGAGGGCATTCGCGAAGCCGGCGATTCCGACCAGCGGGTCCTCAATGGCGGGCATTCGCGTCTCACCCGGCCAGCAGTCGGTCCAGCCCCGCCCTGGCGATCCGCTCCAGGTCCTCGCGGTACTTGACGACCGCGCCGAGCGTGGCGGCCGCCGTTTGGGCGTCGAGGACATCACGGTCGAGTTCACGCAGCGCCCGTGCCCAGTCGAGCGACTCGGCGACACCCGGCGGCTTGACGAGGTCCATGCCGCGCAACGTGTGGACAGCGCGTGCCACCTGCTCGGCGAGCGCCTCCGCGATGCCGGGGATGCGGCGGCGAAGAATCGCGATTTCACGCGCCAGGTCGGGATGCTCGAGCCAGTGATACAGGCAGCGCCGCTTGAGCGCGTCGTGCACGTCGCGGGTGCGGTTCGACGTGAGCAGCACCAGCGGTGGCGTCGCGGCACGCACCTCGCCGAGTTCGGGGATGGTGACCGCGTTCTCGTCGAGCACCTCGAGCAGGAACGCCTCGAATTCGTCATCGGCCCTGTCGATTTCGTCGACGAGCAACACGCAGGGCGCTTCGGTAAGCGCGCGCAGGAGCGGTCGAGCAAGCAGGAACCGCTCGGTGTAGAGCGAGCGTTCAGCGGTTTCGGCCTCCAGGTTGCCGGTGCTGGCCGCCTCCAGCGTCCGGAGGTGCAGCAGCTGCCGCGGGAAATCCCAGTCGTAGAGCGCCTGCGCCGCGTCGATGCCCTCGTGGCACTGCAGGCGGATCAGTGGCAGGCGTAGCGCCTCTGCAAGGGCGGCGGCAAGCGAGGTCTTTCCTGTGCCGGGCTCACCCTCGCAGAACAGTGGTCGTCCCATCCGCAATGCCAGGTAGGCGGCCGTCGCGACGCCTTCGTCGGCGAGATAGCCGGTCGCCTCGAGCGCGGATGCCAGTTCGGCAGGCGACCCGACACCGGGCGTGGAATGGCTCACGACCGCGAGCCTAGGTCAGGGTGTGGTCGCGGCGAAGGCACGGAGACAACATCGGCGCTATCGTTTCAGTGATGGGAGACGTTCCGCCTCGGGCGCTGATCACCCGCGCGGCCGCCGACCTCTTGGAGACACTTCAGGGCAGGCACGGGGCGTTGATGTTCCACCAGTCCGGCGGCTGCTGTGACGGGTCATCGCCGATGTGCTACCCCGACGGGGACTTCATCGTCGGCGACCGCGACATTCTGCTGGGCGTGCTCGACGTCGGAGACGCGGGAGTACCGGTGTGGATATCCGGGCCGCAGTTCGAGGCGTGGAAACACACCCAGCTGGTGATCGACGTCGTGCCGGGGCGCGGCGGCGGGTTCAGCCTCGAGGCTCCAGAGGGGATGCGGTTCCTATCGCGGGGCCGGGCGTTCACCGACGACGAGAATCGGTCGCTGACAGACAGCCCTCCCGTGACGGGTGCAGGCTACGAACGGGGGGAGCGTCCTCAGTCGACGGGGACGCACATCGTCGCAGAAGCCGTCGATGCCTGCCCGATACCTGGTGGCGCGCCGCGCGGGTAACCGCATTCACAGACTCCGCGGCGTTATCGTCGAAGACGTGATCCCCGTACCGCGGGCGTGGATATTGGCCAGCGCAATGCTGGTCGGGACGGCGGTCGGGCTGCTCGGCGGGATCGCGGCGATAAAGCTGGTCGACGTGCCCGTCCGGCCCGATCTCGTCATCGCGCTTGTCGTCGGGGTGCCCAGCGCGGTCGGCCTTGTTCTGATCATGGCGTCGCACCGGCGCTGGATGACGGCACTTGGCGCGTTCGTCCTCGCCATCGCGCCCGCGTGGTTCGTCGCGCTGGCCACCATCCAGGTGGTGCACGGTGCCTGAGCAGACCTACCGGGGGACCCACCGCCATCGCGCCCCGCTGGGGTGGCATCCCCCGCGCATCGCGCAGGAGTCGAACGGTGAAGATCCCGGCCCGCAGGTCGGCGATCCGACGGCGCCGTTCACACCGACATTCACCGGCGAGCTGCCAGCGGTCGCCGACGAGGCACCCTCCGAACCCGCACCTGCCGCCGAGACCGTCACGGCCGTCACGCCGAGCGACGATCAGTACCTCAAACGCTGGACGTTCGTGCTCGTCGTTGCCGCGGTGTGGGTGGTGGCCGCGGCCGTCGGGCTTGGCCTCTTCTACTGGTGGTTCCACTCGATCAACAAGACGCCCGCCGTGTTCATCGTGCTGGTCTACCTGGTGATGTGCACCGTCGCGGCCCTGATCGCGGCGATGGTGGGCGGCAAGCCCATGATCTCTGCGCTGGGCATCGCGCTTCTGTCGGCGCCGTTCGCATCGACGGCCGCGGCGGCCGTGCTGTACGGGGTCTACTTCTGCGATCGAGCAAGCCGCTGTCTGGTAGGCGTCATCCCCTACTAGGGTTGGCGGGGTGAGCCACTATGACGTCGTTGTCCTCGGAGCAGGCCCAGGCGGATATGTCGCAGCGATCCGCGCCGCGCAGCTGGGGCTGAAGACCGCAGTCGTCGAACCCAAGTACTGGGGCGGGGTGTGCCTCAACGTCGGGTGTATTCCGTCGAAGGCGTTGCTGCGCAACGCCGAACTCGCGCACATCTTCACCAAGGAAGCCAAGCAGTTCGGCATCAGCGGGGAGGCCACTTTCGACTACGGGGTCGCGTTCGACCGCAGCCGCAAGGTGGCCGACGGCCGCGTCGCGGGCGTGCACTTCCTGATGAAGAAGAACAAGATCACCGAGATCCAGGGCTACGGGAAGTTCAAAGACGACCACACCCTGGAGGTCGACCTCAACGAGGGCGGCACCGAGACGGTGACGTTCGACAACATCATCATCGCCACCGGGAGCAGCACCCGTCTGGTGCCCGGCACGTCGCTCTCGGAGAACGTCGTCACCTACGAAAAGCTGATCATGACGCGGGAGTTACCCAAGTCCATCGTCATCGCGGGTGCCGGCGCGATCGGCATGGAATTCGGCTACGTGATGAAGAACTACGGCGTCGACGTCACCATCGTCGAGTTCCTGCCGCGGGCGCTGCCCAACGAGGACGCCGAGGTGTCCAAGGAGATCGAGAAGCAGTTCAAGAAGCTCGGCGTCAAGATCCTCACCGGCACCAAGGTCGAAGCGATCTCCGACAACGGCAGCGACGTCACCGTCACCGTCAGCAAGGACGGCAAGTCCGAGGAGCTCAAGACCGAGAAAGTGCTGCAGGCGATCGGCTTTGCGCCCAACATCGAGGGCTACGGGCTGGACAAGGCCGGCGTGTCGATCACCGAGCGCAAGGCCATCGGCATCGACGACTACATGCGCACAAACGTTCCGCACATCTACGCGATCGGTGACGTCACCGGGCTGCTCCAGCTCGCACACGTGGCCGAGGCGCAGGGCGTTGTCGCGGCCGAAACCATAGGCGGCGCAGACACATTGCCGCTCGGCGACTACCGAATGCTGCCGCGCGCGACGTTCTGCCAGCCCCAGGTGGCCAGTTTCGGCCTCACCGAGGAGCAGGCACGCGACGAGGGCTACGACGTCAAGGTCGCCAAGTTCCCGTTCACCGCGAACGCCAAGGCGCATGGCGTCGGAGACCCAAGCGGCTTCGTCAAGTTGATCGCCGACGGTAAGTACGGCGAACTGATCGGCGGCCACCTGATCGGCCACGACGTATCGGAGCTACTGCCCGAGCTGACGCTCGCGCAGAAGTGGGATCTGACCGCCACCGAGTTGGCGCGCAACGTCCATACCCACCCGACGATGTCCGAAGCGCTGCAGGAATGCTTCCACGGGCTCATCGGCCACATGATCAACTTTTGAGAGCGATATGGGTCGCCGGTATCGGCGGATTGATTGTCGGCCACATGCTGTGGTTGGCCGGTATCTCCGTCGCCATCGCGACACGCACGGTCAGCAACTGGGTACTGGTGGTGGCCGCAGCGTCGTTCGTCGTAGGCACAGTGGCGGGGCTGCTGGGCTGGCGAGCGTATCGGCGTAAGTCGGAGGTGTGGGCGGCGTTCCTGTGCGCCCTGCCGATATCGCCGGTGCTGCTGTCACTGGTTGTGCTCGGCGTCACGTATCTCTAGGCACCGATTGTGCATCCGACGACGCATTAGGCCGAAAAGCGTCGTCAGACTCACAATCGACTAGTTCAGTCCGGGAAGTCCAGAGGTACGTTCAGCGTGGTGATGGTGGCCGCCAGCCCGTCGTATTGTGCTGTCAGCATGCAGAATTCGATCAGCTGCGACTTGTTCAGGTGACTTGCCAGCGTCGCCCACGTCTCCGATGACACGCCGCGCGTGACGACGAACTCATCGGTGGCGGTGATCAATGCCCGCTGCCTGTCGGTCAGTCCTTCAGCGTCGGGCCCCTCGAAGATCTTGGCCTGCTCTTCGGGTCCGATGCCGCGGGACCTGGCCAGCCTGCGGTGCTGCTGCAGTTCGTACTCGCAGTCGCGCAGATGGCCGACGCGCAAGATGACGACCTCGGCGTCGCGGACCGGCAGCTTGCTCAGGAGGCCGAGCAATATGAAGCTGTACGGCAGCCAGGCGAGGAACAGCAGCTTGTGCTGGCCGATCACGTTCAACAGGCTGAACCGCGGTCGACGGATTCCTCGCGCGCCGATCTTGGCGATGGCCCAATTGATCGGGCCGAGCTCGCGGAAGCCGCCCGGTTCGATGCGGGCCGGCGCGCTCACGACTGCCTCACCAGGTAGGGCGACACCGTGCTGCGGTGTTCGTCGATGTCCAGCGCGCGGCCGAGTGCTGGGAACGCACGCTGCGGGCAGTTGTCCCGCTCGCACACCCGACAGCCCGCCCCGATCGGTGTGGCGATGTCACCCGACAAGTCCAGTCCCTCCGAGTAGACGAGTCGGTGTGCGTGCCGAAGTTCGCAGCCGAGCCCGATGGCAAATGTCTTGCCCGGCTGACCATATCGCGAGGCTCGGCGCTCGACGGTGCGCGCCACCCACATGTAGTTGCGGCCGTCGGGCATCTGCGCGACCTGAACCAGGATCTTGCCGGGGTTGGCGAACGTCTCGTAGACGTTCCACAGGGGACAGGTGCCGCCGCTGGACGAGAAGTGAAAACCCGTGGCGGACTGCCGCTTCGACATGTTGCCCGCCTTGTCGACTCGGACGAACGAGAACGGCACACCGCGCATCGACGGCCGCTGCAGCGTCGACAACCGATGCGCGATCGTCTCGTAGCTGGCCGAGTAGAACGCCGAGAGCCGCTCGACGTCGTAGCGGAACTTCTCCGCGACCTCGTGAAACTGCCCGTACGGCAGCACCGTCGCCGCCGCGAAGTAGTTGGCAAGACCGAGCCGGGCGAGCGTGGTCGACTCGTCGCTGGTGAACTTGCCCTCCTCGACGAGCCTGTCGATCAGGTCGCCGAACTCGAGGTAGGCCAGTTCGGCCGCCATCTTGAACACCTGTTGGCCCGATGACAGGTGGCTGCCGATCTCGAGTCTGCGCGTCGCTGGGTCGTAGCGGTGCAGCACGGTGTCGCCGAGGTCGGTGCGCCTGACGATGTGCACTCCGTGCACGGCCTTCAGCCGATCGGAGAGATCGCGGGCGAGGTCACCGCGGTGCATGCGCAGGTTGATGGTGAGATCCTCGGCGGCGGTGTCGAGCTCGTGCAGGTAGTTCTGCCGCTGGTAGAAGTAGTCACGCACTTCCTCGTGCGGCATCGTGATCGAGCCGCTGCCGCTGCCGTCGGAAAACCGGTCCTCGGTGGCGGCGGCCAGCTGCGTGGTGGTGATCTGATAGCGCCGATGCAGGTTGACCATGGCGCGGGCGAGAGTGGGATGGGCGTTGACGATGTCGGCGATCTCCGCCGGGTCGACGTCGATGTCCAGGTCGCGGTCCATCGTCACCTCGCGCAGCTCGGCGACCAACCGGGTGTCGTCCTGGGAGGCGAAGAACGTCGCGTCGACGCCGAACACCTCGGTGATCCGCAACAGCACCGCGACGGTCAACGGGCGGACGTCGTGCTCGATCTGGTTCAGGTAGCTCGGTGAGATCTCCAGCATCTGCGCGAGCGCGGCCTGGCTGAAACCCCGCTCGCCGCGTAGCTGTCGCACCCGTGAGCCGACGAAGGTTTTTGGCACGTCAGAAAGCATATCGAGAATGTGAAGGGCACCTTCGCAGACTTGGCATCCGGTCGGCCTGTGGCAGTATCTGCACCAATGAGTAGCAAGGAGGGCCCGGCGAGCGGTCTGGCAAAGGTTCTGATGCCGGTACCCGATCCGCACCCGGACGTATTCGATCGGCAATGGCCGCTGCGTGTCGCGGACATCGACCGCTTGGGCCGGCTGCGATTCGACTCGGCCTGCAGGCACATTCAGGACATCGGCCAGGACCATCTGCGCGAGCTGGGCTTCGAGGAGACCCACCCGCTGTGGATTGTGCGCCGCACCATGATCGACCTGATCAAGCCCATCGAATTCCAGGAGATGCTGCGGCTGCGCCGCTGGTGCTCCGGTACCTCGAACCGATGGTGTGAGATGCGGGTCCGCGTCGACGGGAAGCGCGGCGGCGGGCTGATGGAGTCCGAGGCGTTCTGGATCAACATCAACCGCGAGACCCAGGGGCCCGCGCGCATCTCCGACGACTTCATCGAGGGTCTGCACCGCACCACCAGCGTCGACCGGTTGAGGTGGAAGGCGTACCTGAAGGCAGGCAGCCGCGAGGACGCCACCCAGATCCGCGAGTACCCGGTGCGGGTCACCGACATCGACCTCTTCGACCACATGAACAACTCCGTGTACTGGACGGTGGTCGAGGACTACCTGTTGTCCCATCCTGAGCTGTTCACCGAACCGCTTCGGGTCACCATCGAGCACGATGCCCCGGTGGCGCTCGGCGACAAGCTGGAGATCATCGCGCACGTCCATGTGGCGGGTTCGACCGAACAGTTCGGCGCCGAACTGACGGATCGCACTGTAACAACGCTCACATACGCCGTCGGCGACGAGACGAAAGCCGTCGCAGCCATCTTCGCGCTCTGACTCCGGTCGTTTAACAGTACAAGCGTACTGACCAGCGAAAATTGGCTACTAGTCAGTAGAAACTGAACCGTTTCAGGTGATAGCTCTCTTCGCAAACTTTGCAAGTTGACGAAGGCGATTAGCGAAAATTGGCAATCGAAACCGGTGGACCTGCGCATATGCCGAGGTGCATTATCGGATCAGCACAACACCGAAGTTGTTTGGGCGTTAACAAGCCGGGAAATCCGGCACCGCCCTCGCGATAGCCGAGAACGCAGAAGGAGCAGCCCAATGTCTACGGTTGGCACGCCGAAATCACCCGAGCAGATCCAGCACGACTGGGACACCAACCCGCGGTGGAAGGGCATCGAGCGCACCTACACCCCCGCCGACGTCATCGCCCTGCAGGGCTCGGTCGTCGAGGAGGCCACGCTGGCCCGCCGCGGCGCTGAGGTGCTGTGGTCGCAGTTGCACGACATGGAGTTCGTCAACTCGCTCGGCGCTCTCACCGGCAACATGGCGGTCCAGCAGGTCCGCGCGGGCCTGAAGGCCATCTACCTGTCCGGCTGGCAGGTCGCAGGCGACGCGAACCTGTCCGGCCACACCTACCCGGACCAGAGCCTGTACCCGGCCAACTCGGTGCCGCAGGTGGTGCGCCGCATCAACAATGCGCTGCTGCGCGCAGACCAGATCGCCAAGGTCGAGGGCGACACGTCGGTCGAGAACTGGCTGGCGCCGATCGTCGCCGACGGTGAGGCCGGCTTCGGCGGCGCGCTCAACGTCTACGAGCTGCAGAAGGCGATGATCGCCGCGGGTGTCGCCGGTTCGCACTGGGAGGACCAGCTGGCGTCGGAGAAGAAGTGCGGCCACCTCGGTGGCAAGGTTTTGATCCCGACCCAGCAGCACATCCGCACGCTGACCTCGGCCCGGCTCGCCGCCGACGTCGCCGACGTGTCGACCCTCGTGATCGCCCGCACCGACGCCGAGGCGGCCACGCTGATCACGTCCGATGTCGACGAGCGCGACCAGCCGTTCATCACCGGCGAGCGGACCAACGAAGGCTTCTACCGGGTGCGCAACGGCCTCGAGCCGTGCATCGACCGCGCCAAGGCGTACGCGCCGTACTCCGACCTGATCTGGATGGAGACCGGCACCCCGGACCTCGAGCTGGCCAGCGAAGTTCGCCGACGGCGTGAAGAGCGAATTCCCCGACCAGATGCTGGCCTACAACTGCTCGCCGTCGTTCAACTGGAAAAAGCACCTCGACGACGCGACCATCGCGAAGTTCCAGAAGGAGCTCGGCGCGATGGGCTTCAAGTTCCAGTTCATCACGCTGGCCGGCTTCCACGCCCTGAACTACTCGATGTTCGATCTGGCCTACGGCTACGCCCGCAACCAGATGTCGGCGTACGTCGAGCTGCAGGAGCGTGAGTTCGACGCCGAGGAGCGGGGTTACACCGCGACGAAGCACCAGCGCGAGGTGGGCGCAGGCTACTTCGACCGGATCGCCACCACGGTGGACCCGACCTCGTCGACGACCGCGCTGACGGGCTCGACCGAAGAGGGTCAGTTCCACGTGCAGTCCACTGAAGTCCGCCGAGCAGACGCAAAAGCACCCTTTTGTGCCGCAAAAGTGGTGCTTTTGCGTCTGTTCGCGCATTTGAGGAGGAGCAGTGAGCGACGCAGCAATCCAGCGGGTGGGCGTGATCGGCGCCGGGCAGATGGGTTCGGGCATTGCGGAGGTGTCGGCGAAGGCAGGCGCGAACGTCGCCGTCTACGAGCCGACCGAAGAGCTGGTCACCGCGGGCCGCATCCGCATCACCGGATCGCTCGAACGTGCGGCGAGCAAGGGCAAGCTCTCCGAAAGCGATCGTGACGCCGCGCTGGCGAGGCTGACGTTCACCACCGATCTCGCCGATATCGCCGACCGCCAGCTGGTGATCGAGGCCGTCGTGGAGGACGAGACGGTCAAGGGCAAGATCTTCGCCCAGCTCGACGAGCTGATCACCGATCCCGATGCCGTGCTGGCCTCGAACACCTCCAGCATCCCCATCATGAAAATAGCCGCGGCGACCAGGAACCCGAGCCGGGTGCTCGGCCTGCACTTCTTCAATCCGGTGCCGGTGCTACCGCTGGTCGAGCTGATCAGCACGCTGGTCACCTCTGACGATGCCTTGGCGCGCACCGAGGAGTTCGCAAGCGGCGTGCTGGGCAAGAAGGTGGTGCGCTGCGGTGACCGGTCCGGGTTCATCGTCAACGCGCTGCTGGTGCCCTACCTGCTCGCGGCCATCCGGATGGCGGAAGCGGGCGTCGCAACGGTCGAGGACATCGACACGGCCGTGGTGGCCGGGTTGTCGCACCCGATGGGCCCGCTGCGGCTGTCGGATCTCATCGGCCTGGACACCATGAAGCTCATCGCGGACTCGATGTACGACGAATACAAGGACCCGAACTTCGCACCGCCGCCGCTACTTCTGCGGATGGTCGAGGCCGGGCAGCTCGGTAGGAAGTCCGGCAAAGGCTTTTACGCATACTGACCAGCCGACTTGGGGTTGTGCCCGCGGTTAGATAGATTCATTTTGATAGATTCATTACGTAAATATGACGTGTCGGTTCGGTCGGGAGCCGCTGCGCGCATGGTCGTTAGGCCTGCTCGCAAACCCGTCCCGGCCTGCCGGCTGGACCAGGGACGGGGTAGTTGATGTCTGATGCCGTAGTCGATCTGGACCCCTACTACGAGGAATCCCAGTCAATCTACGACGTGTCAGACGAGTTCTTCCAAACGTTCCTCGATCCGACAATGGCGTACACCTGCGCGTACTTCGAGCGCGACGACCTGACGCTCGAGGAGGCGCAGCTAGCGAAGTTCGACCTCGCGCTGGGCAAGCTGGATCTGAAGCCCGGTATGACGCTGCTTGACATCGGGTGTGGCTGGGGCGGAGCGTTACGCCGGGCGGTCGAGGTCTACGACGTCAACGTCATCGGAATCACGCTGAGCCGCAACCAGTATGAGTACAGCAAGGCGCTGATGACGTCGATCCCGACCCGGCGAACCGCCGAGGTCAGGCTGCAGGGCTGGGAGGAGTTCGACGAGCCCGTCGACCGAATCGTGTCGATCGGCGCGTTCGAGGCGTTCAAGGCGGATCGCTACCCGCTGTTCTTCGAGCGGGCGCACAGCATCCTGCCCGACGATGGCCGCATGCTGTTGCACACAATATTGGCGCACACGCAGAAGTTCTTCCGCGACAATGGCATCAAACTGACGATCAGTGATTTGAAGTTCGCGCAGTTCATTGGCAAGGAGATCTTCCCAGGCGGGCAATTGCCTGCGGTCGAGGACATCGAGCAACTCGCGGCCGATTCGGGCTTCGCCCTTCAGCGCACGCACCTGCTGCGACCGCACTATGCCAAGACGCTCGACATCTGGGCGGCCAACCTCTCCGCCAACGAGGAGAGGGCGATCGCGCGGACGTCCCAAGAGATCTACGACCGCTATATGCGATACCTGACCGGCTGCGCGGACTTCTTCCGCCGTGGTATCACCAACGTCGGTCAGTTCACGCTCGTCAAGTGACCAAGCGGCCGTTCAGGCCTTGGCGAGCCGCTTCTTCTCGGCCGCGATGTCGAAATCGGCTGGCGGCCAAGACAACTTGAGCTCCTTCAGCGCTTCGATCAGCAGCTCGAGGATCGCCAGCCTGCTGTACCATTTCCGATCGCACGGCACGACGTGCCAGGGCGCGTAGTCGGTTGACGTCTTCTCGAGCATGGCCTGGTAGGCCTCCTGGTACTTCGGCCACAACAGGCGCTCGTCGACGTCCTTCGGGTTGTACTTCCAGTACTTGTCGGGCCGTTCGAGCCGCTCGGACAACCGCTGCTTCTGCTCGTCCAGCGAGACGAACATGGCGACCTTGATGATCGTCGTACCCGAGTCGACGAGCTTGCGCTCGAACCTGTTGATCTCGTCGTAGCGCTTGCCCCACACCTCGGGCGGCACGATGTCGTGCACCCGCACCACCAGAACATCCTCGTAGTGCGATCGGTCGAACACCCCGATGTGACCCCCTGGCGGCAGCGCACGCCGGATCCGCCACAGGTAGTGGTGCTTACGCTCCTCCTCGGACGGCACGCCGAACCCGGTGTACCGAATACCTTGCGGGTTAGCCGCTCCCACAACGTGTTTGACGATGCCGCCCTTACCCGCGGTATCCATCCCCTGAAGCACCAGCAGCACCGAACGGTTGTCGTCGCCGCTGCGGCTGCCGGCGTAGAGCATCTCCTGCAGCTCGGCGAATCGTTCGTTGCGTTCCGGCGACAGCACGGCGGCGTCGGACTTCTTGCCTTTGAACCCCGGCGTCGCGCTGGTATCGATGTCGGACACCTTGTCGCCCTGGCGATACACCAAGTAGTCGTGGGGTTCGTGTGTCCACAATGCGGGCAGATCGACAGCGGTGCTCATCGTTTGAGCAATTGTGGCGGCAAGATCGGTGACGGGTGAGCCATTTCCCTAAACTCCTTCAGGGAGCCGCCCACCTCGACAATGCCGCACAGCGCATTCCACGACAGCATCGTCAGGTAGTCGATCAGCTCGTCAGAACTCATCCGCGGATGCGACATCCATGAGTGCGTCGCCAGCTGCACGCCGCCGACCGTGTGATACGCCCACGGCTCCACGCCGCCGGTGTCCATGCCGACATCCACCATCTGCCTGCGCAGCATGACCGCAAGCATGCGGGCGATGATCTCCTCGCTGTTGGCGATCACCTTGTTCTTGCTCGCCGAGTTGTTCGCCATCACGAACCGATAGGGCTCGGGTTCGGCGGCCACCGTCTCGACGTAGACCTTGATGACCTCTCGGGTCAGTTCGTAGCCCTGCAGATTCGATGACAGCGCGGCGGCCATGTTCGGGATCAGGGTGGTCTGCGCGAACCGCATCATCACGGCAGTGGTCAGGTCGTTCTTGTCGACGAAGTATCGGTAGAGAACGGTTTTCGACACCCCGATCTCGGCGGCGATCTCGTCCATGCTGACGTTGCTGCCGCGCCGTCGGATCGCGATCAGCGTGCCGTCCACCAGTTCGTTTCGCCGCTCGACCTTGTGCTGGTGCCAGCGACGCTTGCGACCATCGGTCTTGACCGCCCCCGGCGGTGTCTGCTCAGCCACTATCGCGCTAGTCCATTCCCTAGATCTGCTCGATACTACGGCGGACAAGTGACGCCAGCGTCGTTGGCACGGACGAACACTGCGAGTTGTAGCGGATGATGTAGGAGTGGCACACAGACCAGACGCCGGAGGCCGTGGGTTGCAGGAGCCGCCGGCGCCACCGGCCGAGCGGCTGAGTTTCGCCGAATCGTTGGCAGGCGCCGACACCGCCGCCGATGCCGAACGGCGCCGTGGCCTGCGGCGGATGAAGGTCGTCGCGCTGAGTTTCCTGGTCGGGGCCACCATCTTGTTTCTTTTCTGCCGGTGGGCCGAGGCCAATGGCGCAGGCGAGTGGGCCGGTTACGTCGCTGCCGCGTCGGAGGCCGGCATGGTCGGCGCGCTGGCCGACTGGTTCGCGGTGACGGCGCTCTTCAAGCACCCGCTGGGGATCCCCATTCCGCACACCGCGATCATCAAGCGCAAGAAGGACCAGCTGGGAGAGGGTCTTGGCGCGTTCGTCCGGGAGAACTTCATGTCACCGGACGTGGTCGAGACCAAGTTGCGCGATGCCGAAGTCGCGGGGCGACTCGGGAAGTGGCTGTCGGAGCCAACGCATGCCGAGCGGGTGGCAGCCGAGGCCTCCACAGTGCTGCGGGTGCTGGTGGAGATGTTGCGTGACGAGGACGTTCAGGCCGTGCTGGACCGGATGATCGTCAAGAGGATCGCCGAACCGCAGTGGGGCCCGCCGATCGGCCGGGTGCTGGCCACCCTGCTGGAAGAGGGCCGTCAAGAAGCCCTGATCCAGCTGCTCGCCGACCGGGCGTTCCAGTGGTCGTTGAATGCGGGCGAGATCATCGAGCGGGTCGTCGAGCGCGATTCGCCCACCTGGTCGCCGCGCTGGGTGGACCATCTCGTCGGCGACCGCATCCACCGCGAGCTGATGGACTTCACCGACAAGGTGCGCCGCAACCCCGACCACGAGTTGCGCCGGTCGGCCACCCGGTTCCTTTTCGAGTTCGCCGACGACCTGCAGCACGACGAAGCGACGATCGGCAAGGCCGAGAACGTCAAGAACCAGATCATGGCCCGCGACGAAGTCGCCCGTGCCGCGGAAACGGCCTGGAACGCGGCGAAGCGGATCTTCCTCGAGTCCGTCGACGACCCGTCGTCGGCGTTGCGCACCCGCATCGCGGACTCCGCGGTGCACATCGGCGAATCGCTACGTGACGACGCCGACCTGCGCGACAAGGTGGACAACTGGATCATCAGGGCGGCTCAACACCTGGTCGCCCAATATGGGGCGGAGATCACAACGATCATCACCGACACGATCGAGCGCTGGGACGGCGACGAGGCCAGTCGGCGCATCGAACTTCACGTCGGCCGTGACCTGCAATTCATCCGAATCAACGGCACGGTGGTGGGCGCCCTGGCGGGCCTGATCATCTATTCGATAGCCCAACTACTCTTCTGACCTGCGCTAACTAGTGCTTGCAAAAGTTAGCACCCCGTCGTACCGTTGGGTCGTCACACCGAATACCCGACGCACCGAGGGGGTAACCCATGTCGCAGGACGAAAAGCTCGTCGATGTGGTCTCCAACGCTGCGCAGGACATCGGGAGTTTCATCCGGTCGCAGCGCGAGGCGGCTCAGGTATCGGTGCGTCAGCTGGCCGAGAAGGCCGGCGTCAGCAATCCCTACTTGAGCCAGATCGAGCGGGGATTGCGGAAACCCTCAGCCGACGTGCTGAGCCAGATCGCCAAGGCATTGCGGGTATCTGCGGAAGTCCTCTACATCAGGGCCGGAATCCTGGAACCGAGTGAGGCCAACGAGGTTCGTGACGTAATCATCACCGACACGGCGATCACCGAGCGGCAGAAGCAGGTGCTGCTCGACATCTACACATCGTTTTGTGAACAGAACGAAGCCGCCCTTGTCTCCGAAGGCAGGCAGACGGACGAGGAGCCGACTACTGACTGACCTTCAGACAAATCGCTTTTTAGAGACGACCAAGTGAAATCCGAGAAAGGAAAAGATTGACATGGCGAAGAAGACCCAGAAGACCGCCCAGCCGACCGTTGACGACCTGAAGGCTCCGCTGCTCGCCGCGGTGGGCGCCGCCGACCTGGCCCTCGAGCGGGTCAACGAGATCGTCGCGACCCTGCGCGAGCGTGCCGGCGAGGCCCGCACCGACGCCGAGGCGCGCGTCGAGGAGAGCCGTGCCCGCCTGACCAAGCTGCAGGAGGACCTGCCGTCGCAGTTCGGTGACCTCCGCGACCGGCTGACCTCCGAGGAGCTCCGCAAGTTCGCTGAGAGCTACGCCGAGACCGCGCAGACCACCTACAACAAGCTCGTCGAGCGTGGCGAGGTCGCCATCGAGAAGCTGCGCAGCCAGCCTGCCCTCGAAGAGGCCGCAGGCCGGATGGAGACCTACACCGACCAGGCCGTCGAGCTGACCCAGGAGGCGCTGGGCAACGTCGCTTCGCAGACCCGCGCGGTCGGCGAGCGCGCCGCCAAGCTGGTTGGCGTCGAACTGCCCAAGAAGGCGCAGAAGGCCGCCGCCCCGGTGAAGAAGGCCGTCAAGAAGGCGCCGGCCAAGAAGGCCCCGGCCAAGAAGGCTCCGGCCAAGAAGGTCACCCAGAAGTAAATTCGACGCCGACGGTGCGCCCGCTTAGGCTGGTGAGGTGATCCTTGCCGACCTAGCGGGCGTCATCGTTTTGGTGCTCGTCGTCCTTGCATTCGCCGTGTCCGTCTACGCCTTCGTGCACGCTGCGATGCAACGCCCCGATGCGTACACCGCGGCAGGCAAGCTCACCAAGCCGGTCTGGCTGCTCATCCTCGGCGGCAGCGTCTTACTGCTGCTGGTGTTCCGGGATCCCTTCGGCGCGGCCATCGCGGCCGTGGCATCGGGCATCTATCTCGTCGACGTCCGGCCCAAGATCCTCGATATTCAGGGAAAGTCGCGGTAGCGGGTGCGTCGAATCCTCGCCGCCTCGGCGGCTGTCATGGCTGCCGCCCTCGTCCTCGCAGGCACCGCGTCGGCCGACGTGCCCGGACCGCCCTACGTCGCCTCCGCCGAGTGGGCCAAGTGGGGCGACCTGTCCAGCCTGCGCGTCTATCCAACGGAATCCGCCCGCCTCGCGTCTGCTCAGGTGGGCACCACCGCGCAGGCCGACGAGGCATGGACCGAAGTGCTTACGCTGTCCCCAGACGCCGATATTGCCGGCATGCGTGAACAATTCATGTGCCACTGGCAGTACGCGGAACTCGCCGATCCCGGCAAGACCAGCTGGAACCTCGAGCCGTGGCGGCCGGAGGTCTCCGGCGACGAGATGCTCGCGGCGCACTGCAATCCCGGCGGCACAGAAGAACCGTTCTAGTGGCGCGGCCACGCGGCCGCGACGAAGTGGCCGCGGTCGTCGACCACACGCTGCTCAAACCCGAAGCGACGCAACGCGATGTGACGGCGTTGGTGGCTGAGGCCACCGAGCTCGGCGTGTATGCGGTGTGCGTATCACCGTCGATGGTGGCAGTCGCCAAATCGACGACACCCGAGGCTCTGCACGTCGCGTCCGTGGTGGGATTCCCGTCAGGCAAACATCTTTCGGCGATCAAGGCCGCCGAGGCTGCGCAGGCGGTCGCCGCGGGCGCCGACGAGATCGACATGGTCATCGACGTCGGCGCCGCCGTGTCGGGCGAATTCGACGCCGTGCGGACCGATGTCGCCGCCGTCCGCGCCGCCGTGCCCGACGCCGTCCTCAAGGTGATCGTCGAGTCGGCGGCGTTACTGAGCCTGGCCGGCGAGGACGCGTTGACGTCGACGTGCCGGGTCGCCGCCGAAGCAGGCGCCGACTTCGTCAAGACCTCCACCGGATTTCACCCCAGCGGCGGCGCGTCGCTGCCCGCGGTCGAGCTGATGGCCGCCGCCGTCGGGCCCCGTGTCGGGGTCAAGGCCAGCGGCGGCATCCGCACCGCCGACGACGCCGTCGCGATGCTGGATGCGGGCGCCACCCGCCTCGGGCTGTCGGGAACCCGCGCGGTGCTCGACGGGCTCGCCGGTACATAGCCGGCCGAGATCGACGAAATGGCGGCGGTTACTCGCACTTTTCCGCCCAAATGTTGGTTTGGGCGATGAGAGACCACGCGTACGCTCGGAGGGGTCAGGGAGGGCAGAGATGCATAGAAACCTGAGCAGGCTTGCGGTCTTCGTTGGCCTCGCGATCGTGGCCGTGGCGTTGGCAACGCCGGTGAGCGCCCACCACGGATGGAGCGAGTACCAGGACACGCAGTTCGAGATCACGGGCACGCTCGAGACGCCCGTGAGCCTCGCCGGGCCGCATGCCACCGCGACGATGAGGGTCGACCAGCAGGCGTGGGATCTGGTCTTCGCGCCGTCGTCGCGCACCGCCAGCGCGGGTCTGACCGAAGACGCAGTCCCCGTCGACGCCGAGGTGACCGCGAGCGGGCATCGCCACCTCGACCCCGAGGTGTTCGAGGTCAAGGTCGAACGCCTCACCTACAACGGGACGGTGTTCAACGTCTACCCGGACCGCAATTGACGTCCGAACCGTCTGCGCGACGTGCATGACGTGCTCGCCTGGTTGGAGGCCTCTGCTCTCGGCGCTTTCATGCGCGATTCCGGTCCGTGGACCTATGCCGTCGTCAACGTGCTGCATGTCCTCGGCGTGGCGACGCTGTTCGGAGCCGTGCTGATCCTCGACCTGAGGTTGATCGGGGTATGGCGCCGGACGCCGCTGAACGCGATTGCGATCGCTGCTTCCCCGGTGGCAATGGCCGGCTTCGCGCTCGCAATAGCCAGCGGTGTCTGTCTGCTGGCTTCGAACGCCGTTGCCTACGAGAGCAATCCGTTTCTGCTGACAAAGTTTGCCGCGATCGGGGTGGGAGTGCTCAACGCCGTGTTGCTGCGCCTCACACCGGCATGGCGAACTCGTGCCGTCGGTGAGTTGTCGCGCCGCGAGGCACGATGGCTGGCGCTCGTGGGAGGCGTGTCCCTGGTGAGTTGGATGGTGGCGATCACCGCCGGGCGAATGATCGGATACTGGTGACCGCCTGCAGGCGTCTTGTGACCTTGTCCCGCTCCTGACAAGTTGGTCAAAAGCCTTTAGAGACCCGCGAAGCAGGGGTCGTCGCTGGCCGCCGGGATCGACGCGTTCTGTGTCGAAAAGCGTGCTGTCACACCGGTATCGGTGACCGTGACGTCGTCGGCCTTGATGCCGAGCGGATAGTTCTTCGTCAGCTGGGTGGAGAACGCGTCCAGCGCGGGCTGCACCGTCTCGCGCGGCAGCGTGAAGCCCAGCCCACTGAGGTTGACCACCTGTAGCGCCAGGCCACCGTCCTGCACCGTGGGCTTGGTGGTGATGCTGCTGCCCAGCGCCGCCTCGAGTTCGATGGTGCCGTCGGACGGGTTGGTCTTGACGCCGGTGACGAAGCCCCCGACCACCGGAATGGAATCCTGCACGGTCTGTCTGATGCCGTCGGCCGTCCAGGTGATCGTCGCGTTCAGCGCGCCGATCGTGCCCTTCGAGTTCCCGGAGTCCTGTAGCCGCACATCGTCGATCTGCACTTGGGCCTTCATGCCCTTGGCATCGCGGATCTGGTTGCCGGCAGTCTCGATCGAGATGTTGCCGTAGTGCCCGGTCATGTGCTGGATCAGGAAGGGCGACGCCCCGAAGGACACGGTGACGTCGTCCTGCACCACGCACTCGGTGGCCGCGGCCACCACGTCGTCGGCGCGGCTGCGCGCGTACAGCTCCGCGGCCAGTACGCCCGCGGCGACCAGCGCCACCACGATGACGACCACCAGCACGATAGTCAGCGGGTCGCGGAAGAGGTTCTTGATCTTCACGAGTGCTGAGGAGTCCTTCTGCGCGGGTCCGCCGGGCGGCGGGGGCGCCTGTTGGCCGGGTGCGCTCGGCGGGTACTGCGGCGGAGGAGGCCCCTGCGGGCTTTGACCCGGCGGGGCCTGGTTGGCCGGGCGAGCCCAGGGATCAGTCACCCCCGCGATTCTGCCCTATGAACTTCGGCGAAGTCCGGCCGGTTGCGCAGCACCGCGATCGTGTCCCGAACGGTCTGCACCGCATCTGTGTCGACGTCGGTGACGAGCAGCGATGGGTCCTGTCCCGCCGACTCGATGACCTCGCCAACGGGCGAGGCGACGACGCTGCCGCCAACTCCGGTCGGCCCCAGCGCGGCGATCTCGTCACCCGGATAGGCCTGACCGACGGCGCCGACGAAGCTACCGGTGTCCAACGCCCGGGCACGGGCCAGCAGCGTCCACTGTTCGAGCTTGCCCGGCCCCGTGCCCCACGAGGCGTGCACGGTGATGAGCTGAGCGCCGCGCCGCGCCAGCTCCACGTAGAGCTCGGGAAAGCGGATGTCGTAGCAGAGGCTCAGCCCGACAGTGACCCCGTCGACGGTGATCACCACGGGTTCGTGGCCCGGCGCGACGGTGCGCGACTCGGTGAACCCGAACGCGTCGTAGAGGTAGATCTTGTCGTAGTGGGCATCGACGCCCGGCCCCGCCGCGATCAACGTGTTGGTGACGCGACCGTCGTCGGCGGGCACGAACATTCCGGCGATGACGGTGACGCCCGCGCTCGCCGCGATGCGGCGCACCCCGTCGGCCCACGGCCCGTCCAGTGGCTCCGCGATCTCGGACAGCGGCACCCCGAAGCGGCCCATCGTCGCCTCGGGGAACAGCACCACGCGCGCGCCTGCGTCGGCGGCGCGGCGCGTGTAGTCCTCGACCAGTTTCAGGTTGGCCGCGGGTTCGGTGCCGCTCTGGATCTGCGCCAACGCGATTCGCATGGGTACCAGAGTAGAGCCGTGGTCACGGCCCCCAGGCATGCCGGTCCAGCGCAGCGGCCTTGCGACCGAGTTTGCCCGACCGGATCTGGCTGGCCAGGCTGTCCAGAATCACCCGGGAGCTCAGCAGCGCGGTCTGCTCGGCCCAGTCGTACGGCGGTGAGCACTCCACGACTTCGATGCCGGCCAATCCCGGCTCGGACACCATCCGCACCAGGTTGAGCGCCTCCCGCGGCAGCAGCCCGCCCGGCTCCGGCCACCCGGTGCCCGGTACGAAGCCGGCGTCGATCACGTCGATGTCGAAGGACAGGTACACCGCCTTGGCGTCCTTCCACGCGACCTCGAGCGCCATTTCGGCTATCTTCTCGACGCCGACGCGTTCGACGTCGCCGACGGTGATGACCGTCGAGTTGCGTTCCCGGCCCACCTTCACGCCGGCCCGTGGCGCCTGCCAGCCGCCGATGCCGATCTGCACCAGGTTGGTCGCGGGTGCGTTTTTGATGTTGGTGGCGTGGAACCAGGGCGTGGTGTGCATGCGCTCGTCGAGGTCGGATTCCTGCGTGTCGACGTGCCGGTCGAAGTGGATGATGCCGATATTGCCGTCCATGTAGGGCGCCATACCGCGGATCGTGGGGAAGCCGATGGAGTGGTCCCCGCCGAGCACGACGGGCATGACGCCCTTCTGCACGACGTGCGCCATCGCCTGGCTGATCTGATCGAACGACTTCTCCAGATTGCCGGGGATCGTGAACACGTCGCCGATGTCGACCATGTTCAGCTGCTCGCGCAGGTCGACACCCATCTCGTAGTTGTAGGTGCCGAAGAGGTTGGTGGAGCGCCGAATTCCCTGCGGACCGAACCGGGTGCCGGGCCGATAGGTGGCGCCCGAATCGAGCGGCACGCCGAAGAATGCCACCTCGGCGTCGTCGACCTTGTTGACGTCCTCGACGAAGGGACACTTCAAGAACGTCCCGCGTTCACCCGCGAAGTGCGGCAGTTCCCCGCGCACGAACGTCGATATCCGTCGGTCGTTGATGGTGGGCGCCGCCTCGAGCCCGTAGGTCAGGCCCCGCTCGATCTCCTCACGTTCGCGGCGATCGGGCAACTCGGCCTCGGCCTGCTGGGCCCACGCACCTTCGCGGTTGAGAGGTTCAGATGTTTCGTCAGCCATGGTGACTCCCCGCGCGCCGTCTTGTCGCTTGCCGGGTACGACGCACCTCGTCCGGGGAACCGGTATGCGGCTCCTGGGTTCATATCTTGGCAGTGTTCGGCGCACTCGACGAGGTGGATGCGGAAGAGCCGGAGCCGGAGTTGGTCAAGGCCGAGGCGGGGCAACAGTAGCCCACGGCACCGTGAGGACGCCGTCGCGCATGCGGCGGCGGGGCGGTTCGACCGGCCAGCCGTTGTCGCGCAACATGTTCAGCATCGCGCGCCACCGCTCGCGCGGCCCGAACACTCCGTGGCCTGCGACGCTGGCCCACGCGTGATCGGCGGCGGCGAGCAGCGAGTTGATCGGCTGGCCCGAGACATTGTGGTGGATAAGGATTTTCGGAAGGCGCTCGGCGAGGTCTGACGGGCGTTCGATGGCGAACGGGTCGCAGGCCAGGGTCAGGCTCACCGGCCCATTGCCGTCGAGCAGCACCCAGCCGCATCGCCTGCCGAGCTCGTCGCAGGTGCCGTCGACGATCAGGCCGCCGGGCGCCAGTCGCGTCCTCATCAGTGACCAGGCTTCGTCGACGGCGTCCTTCGGGTACTGCCTCAGCA
This sequence comes from uncultured Actinomycetota bacterium, assembly GCA_963716505.1. GTDB lineage: Bacteria > Actinomycetota > Actinomycetes > Mycobacteriales > Mycobacteriaceae > Mycobacterium. The sequence continues at coordinate 141,149 of CAVQTL010000006.1, read as the reverse complement.
CGTTGAACGCCCGCACCAGCACCGGGCGGTGGCCGGCCAGTTCGAAGCCGCCGAGACCGAACTCGACCCCGGCTTGCGACGGCACGATCCGGTCGGGATCGATCTCCAATCCCATCACCCGCACATCGGTGCGCACCGTCCGCAACCGGCTCGCGAGTTCCAGGGTGGTCACCGGCAGCGCGCCGTAGCCGAGGTCGATGACCAGCGGGTCGGCCGCCGACTGCAGTGCGGTGCGGACCCGCGGCGAGTGCACGAGCCAGCGGTCGCAGCGGCGCAGCCGGTTGTGACCGGTCGTGCCCCGCGTCAGCTGTCCGACCGGGCCGCCCATGGTCCGATTTTAGGACGTCGGACACCGTTTGCCCTGATCCACGCCGCGCGGCGGCTCGTTTATGCGCTAGTGGTGCTTGGCGATCCAGTCTGCGGTGAACGCCTCTTCGGCGTCGAAGAGCTGCTTGATGTGGTGAAGGATCAGATCCTCGAGCGCCCCGCCGATGAGCGGGATGTACACCTTGCAGACGCTGACGAGACGTAGCTCGCTGCCTGATTCCGTCTCGGTGAGGAAGTACGTGCCGCCGAAGTGTCCCGGCCCGTGCGGGATGCTCGCGCGGTACGTGCCCTTGCCCTGCTTGTTGGCGTGGTCGTACGGATCGAAATGCTGCTCGCGGGTGATGACCATGTCGACAGGCACGACGCTGCGCGCGATCGGCGGCAGGTACATGCGCGGCAGATTCTGCTTGAAGACGACGTCGGTGCCCGATCCGTTCGACGTGAACGTCGTGATCTCGGACTGCGGGGTCAGGAACCGGTAGGCGTCCATCAGGGTTTCCCAGTAGGCGCGGCTGGTGAAGTCCTGGTAGATCTTCTCGGCGGGCGCGCCGAAGTCGATCCTGTAGTCCATCCGGCGCGCCATAACACCAGGTTACCGGCTGGTTACGGGTTGTCTTTGATCCACGCCGTGGTGAATCGCTGTTCCGCGATCAGCAACTCGACGAGTTGGTTGCCGATGAAGTTCTCGACCTTGCCCCCCACGAGCGGGATCCGCACCTCGACGCTGGCGGTGAACTGCAGCCGCGAGCCCCCGTTGTCGGTCGGCTCGAGCACGGCGGTGGCGGTCAGCGAGACGGGTGCACCGGGGATGTCTCCGGTCACGGTTGCCGACGCGCTGCCGTCGCTGACCGGGCTCCACACCTCCTCGCGCACGATCGCCAGATCGCCTGGATGGAACTGGGTTACCACGCCGGGCAGTCGGTCGCGCCGCAGCACCTGCGTCGTGACCACGTCGATGCCGCCGTTTCTGTCGACCTTCATCGAATCCAGGGTCGCCTTGTCGGCGCCGGAATCGGCCAGCCGCTGCAGCCAGTAGGACTGATCGCTGAATGCCCGGTGGACCTGTTCGACGCTGCCCTCGTACTCGGCGGCCATGTCGAATGAACGCGGCATAGCTGGCCAGGCTACCGTTACGGGCCGTGGTCAGTTCGCTGGTAGGGGGTGTACCTGTCGCCGAGCAGGTGCCGCTCGCACCGCTGACCACCCTGCGCGTCGGCCCGATCGCGCACCGCGTGATCACCTGCGAGACCACCGATGCGATCATCGCGGTCATCCGCGCCCTCGACGGCGCAGCGGACTCCGGAGAACGGGCGCTGGTGTTGGCGGGCGGCTCCAACGTCGTGCTGGCCGACGAGATGCCCGACCTGACGGTGGTCCGGCTGGCCAATGCGGGCATCCACGTCGACGGCGACATCGTGCGGGCAGAGGCCGGCGCGGTGTGGGACGACGTCGTCGTCACCGCAATCGAGCACGGCCTCGGCGGTCTCGAGTGCCTTTCGGGTATCCCCGGCTCGGCGGGTGCGACTCCCGTGCAGAACGTCGGCGCATACGGGGCGGAGGTCTCCGACACGATCCGACGGGTCCGGCTGCTGGACCGCGCCACCGGCGAGGACCGCTGGGTCGATGGCGAAGTGCTCGGATTCGGTTATCGGACAAGCATTCTCAGACACTCCGATGCCGCCATCGCGCTGGAGGTCGAGTTCGCCCTCGACGCCGACGGCCGCAGTGCGCCGTTGCGCTACGGCGAACTGACGGCGGCACTCGGCGCCGAACCGGGCAGCTCGCACCGATCCGGCCGCAGTGCGCGACGCCGTGCTGGCCTTGCGGAAACGCAAGGGCATGGTGCTCGACGAGGCCGACCACGACACCTGGAGCGTCGGCTCGTTCTTCACCAACCCGGTCGTCGCGCCCGCGGACTTCGACCGGATCCAGGGGCGCTCGGGCGCACCGTGCCGAACTATCCGGCGCCGAACGGGGTCAAGCTGGCTGCGGGCTGGCTGGTCGAGCATGCCGGCTTCCGCAAGGGCTATCCGGGCTGACGATGCGCCCGCCCGGCTTTCCACCAAGCACGCGCTGGCTGTGACGAATCGGGGGAAAGCCACCGCAGCGGACGTGATTGCCCTGGCCAGACGGGTACGCGACGGTGTCACAGCTGAATTCGGGATCGAACTCACCCCCGAGCCGATTCTGATTGGAGCCTTACTCTAGGTATCTTTGGAACACGTGACCCCAGCCAATCCGTTGCCGCCGATATCTCGGCGCCGGGCCCTGACCGCACTGGCGGTCGGGGTGGTTGCTCCGGGAGCGCTCGCCGCCTGCGCGGGCAAGTCGAAGGCGCCGTCAGCGAGGCCGCCGAGGCTCCGTCCGCGCCGTCACTGACCTACACCCCGGCCAACGCCGCCGCCGACGTGGTGCCGACCTCGCCGGTCCGCGTCGATGTCCGCGACGGCTGGTTCCAGCGGGTCGCGCTGACCAATGCCGACGGCAAGGCCGTCGCAGGCGCGATCAATCGCGAGCGCACCGCCTTCACCGTCACCGAGCCGCTCGGCTACGGCGTCGACTACAGCTGGGCAGGCTCGGTGGTCGGCCGCGACGGGAAGGCCGTCCCGGTCGAAGGGCAACTTCACCACCGTCAACCCGACGACTCAGGTCAACGGCCAGTTCCAGCTCGCCGACGGTCAGGTCGTCGGCGTCGCGGTGCCGGTGATCCTCCAGTTCGACGCGGCGATCGCCGACGAGGACAAGGCCACCGTCGAGAAGGCGCTGAAGGTGAACACCGCTCCGCCGGTCGAGGGCAGCTGGGCGTGGCTGCCCGACGAGGTCGGCGGATCGCGGGTGCACTACCGCACCAAGGACTACTACCCGGCGGGCGCCACGGTGAACGTCGAGGCGAAGCTCTACGGGCGTGAAGTTCGGCGACGACGCGTTCGGCGCGCAGGACATCTCGCTGAACTTCGCGATCGGGCGCCGCCAGGTCGTCAAGGCCGAAGCCAGCTCGCACCGCATCCAGGTGATCACCGACGAGGGCGTCATCATGGACTTCCCGTGCAGCTACGGCGAGGGCGACCTGCCGCGCAACATCACCCGCAGCGGGGTGCACGTGGTCAGCGAGAAGTACGAAGACTTCTACATGACGAACCCGGCCGCCGGCTACAGCAATGTGCACGAGCGCTTCGCCGTACGCATCTCCAACAACGGCGAGTTCATCCATTGCAACCCCAACAGCATTGGGGCTCAAGGCAATACCAACGTCACCAACGGCTGCATCAACCTCAACCTGGAAAACGCCCAGCAGTACTTCAACAGCGCGATCTACGGCGACCCGGTCGAGGTGACGGGAACCTCAATCGATCTTTCGTACGCCGACGGCGACATCTGGGACTGGGCGGTGCCGTGGGACGAGTGGGTGTCGATGTCGGCGCTGTCGTCGCAGGCGCCGCCGACCGGGATCCCGAGCACCGCGCCCGCGACCCCGTCGGATGCGCCGCAGCCGGTCAACGGCCGTCCCCCCGGCGGCTAGACCGCTTCTGCTCGTCGGCCTTCGGCCTCAACCTGTCGGTCATCTTCTTGATCGTGTCACCGACCTTTTTGACGACGTCGCGCACCGGTCTGTTCGGCTTTTCGGCCACTGACCGATTCGGATTGGCAACCGGATTGCCGTCGTCGTCCTGGTAGTGGGTCGTCGTCCTGCCCACGTGGCGGGTACCGCCGGGCTCACCGCCGTCGTAACCGGCGTCCACGATCGGCCGCAACACGTTGTCGAGCTGATCCACGAGCCGGTTGACGGCCACGTCGCCCTGATCGTCAGCGACCGCTGTGCCGAAGTCTCGAATGGAACGGGTCACCGGCAGGTTCTTCTGCTTGATCAAGTTGTGCTGGTAATAGCCCAAATCCGTTTGGGTCTGGCCGTCATCGGAGACCTGCACCCACTGCTCGGCGTTGCTCACGACCCGGCCCTCGGCCCCGGCTTCGGTGAGGAGGTCGTTGGAATAGCTGGCGTGGTCATACGTCGCGCCCATCAACGCGTTGGCCCACGACACCGGGTTCAGGTTGTCGGGAGAATCGGCGATCAGGTCGTATTCGATGGCGACCGTCACATATCCCCCCTGGCCGGGAGTGTGGGTATGTCCTTCGGGTCGAAGCCGCCATCGATCAGCGCCTGCTTGGTCTTGGCCATGACCACCGCACCCTGGCTGACGCCGACGAGGGTGATGCCATCTGCGTCGTCGTGCACGTCGATGAGACGCAGGGCTTCCGTCACTCCGTCGGCAACCGAATCGTCCAGGGTTTTGTCGCCGATCATCGGCGCGAGGTCACGCGGGTACTGAACGGTGAACGCAGGGGGTACATGGGTCGGACCCAGAAAAGCCTGCCACTCGGTTTCAGAGGTGTGCGACGGCTGCCCGGACGGCCGAGTTCCGCCTGCGTAGTAGACCGTGGCGGCGTCAGCTGGAATCGCGTACGCGGTAGCCGCGGTTGCGCTCGCAGCCATCGCGGCGGCAAGGCTCTTTTTCATCTGGTGATCTTGACTCGAACGAGCCTTCCAGACATGCGTATTGCGCTACTCCAGCCCAGACTGGCTACTTCCGGTTGAAGCGCGACGCACTGGCCTGGTCGCGCGGCCGGATCACGATCGTGTCCAGATTGACGTGCGACGGCCGCGACGCGACGAAGCCGATCACCTCGGCGACGTCCTCGGCCACCAGCGGTGTGACGCCCTTGTAGACGGCGTCGGCCCGGTCCTGGTCGCCCTCGAAACGGCGCAGCGAGAAGTCTGTTTGGACCATTCCCGGCGCAATCTCGGTGAGCCGCACAGGTTTTCCCAGTAGTTCGCCGCGCAGGGTGCGATGAAGCGCACCCTGGGCATGTTTGGCCGACGTGTAACCGGAGCCGTTGTCGTACGTCTCGATCGCGGCGATCGACGTCACCGTGACGATCAGGCCGTCACCGGAGTCGATGAGCTTCGGCAGCAGCGCGCGGGTCATCCGCAGCGTGCCGAGCACGTTGGCCTCCCACATCCACCGCCAGTGGTCGATGTCCGCCTCGAGCACGGGCGCCAGGCCGCGGGCCCCACCCGCGTTGTTGACCAGCACGTCGACCCGACCCAGGCTTTCGGTCAGTGCCGACACCGCATCCGCGTCGGTGACGTCAGCGGCGAAGGCGGTGCCGGCGAGTTCCGCGGCGAGCTCCGTGATCGGGCCTTCGCGGCGGGCCACGCAGACGACATGAAAGCCCTGGGCAGCAAGCGTTCTGGCGGTCGCTTCGCCAATGCCGGCGCTGGCACCGGTGACCACCGCGACCCGGCGGTCGGAATCGGGTGTTGTCATGCGGCCAACTCTACGAAATCGAGTAGTCGGCTACTCGTGTGCCGTCACACGGGCCGGCGAAAGCTTTGGGCCGTCCCCACCACTGGAGGAAGGAATCGAGATGAAGAATTACACCGTCGCGCCGGGCGACACCCTGTTCGGCATCGCCGCGCGCGAGTACGGCGACGGCGAGCTGTATCCGGTGATCGCCAGGATGAACAACCTCGCCAACCCCGACCTGATCCTCGTCGGCCAGGAGTTGCTGGTGCCCTTCGTGACGTATCGGCACCTGTGGACCACCGACGACACCCCCGCCGCCCGCGCGCAGATCACCCAGCACCACTACGGCACGCAAGACACCAAGATCCAGCTGATCTGGGAGGTCGCCAGCGGCGTGGCCCAGCAGCCGATCGAGCGCGGCGCATGGCTGCTCATTCCGGATCTGAGCGACGTCGGGCACCACACCGTGGTGGACGGCGAGAGCTTCGCGGGGCTGGCGGGCAGCTGGTACGGCGACGACCATCTCGCGGTCGTAATCGCGTTCGCCAACGAAATGGACCCGGCCACCGAGCCCGCACCAGGCACCGTGCTGATTCGGCCGGGCCTGAATTTCCGCCTGCACATCGCCGGTCACACCCTCGAGTCGGCATGCCGCTTCGTGTACGGCGACTCCGACCTCATCCCGACCTGGATGAGAGTGGTCGAGGCGGCGAACTTCATCAGCAGGCCGCACAAGCTGTTCTCCACGCAGACGGTGCACTTCCCTCGATAGTGGCCGATGTCACTGGGCAGACGACTAGTTGGCTGTGCTAAGTTCACGGCGTGACCCGCAGTAGTCAGGCAATCGGCGCACGCCGCGCGTGTTGTTGTTGTCGCCGCGCAATCCGCCGCGCCTGACCCGAGTCCGGACGTTCTCGCTTGTCCTACTGAGTCGCCAGGTGTGGCACAGCCCCACCAGCCGACTACTGACGAGGACATCACCGTGCGCACCACCGCTCTCCGCCAAGCTCCCACCGCCCACACCAAGCGCGCCCTGTTGTCGCGCCACCACATCGTGGCGCCATCGCTGTGTGTCGCCGACGCCGCGGCGGCCTCGGTGTTCAACGCCGCAAGGTCGCGTGGCCCGATCGCGCGCGACGTCATCGCCAAGGTCACCCAGCTGTCGATAGCGACGGTGAACCGTCAGGTCACCGCGCTGCTCGAGGCGGGCGTGCTGAGGGAACGCGCCGACCTCGCGGTGTCGGGTGCCATCGGCAGGCCGCGGGTACCGGTCGAGGTCAACCACGAGCCGTTCCTGACGCTCGGCATCCACATCGGCGCGCGGACCACGAGCATCGTGGCCACCGACCTGTTCGGCCGCACGCTCGACGTCGTCGAGACGCCGACGCCGCGCGGCCCGCAGGCGGCCGCCCTCGCGTCGCTTGCGGGTAGCGCGCGTCGCTACCTGAGCCGCTGGCACCGGCGCCGTGCACTGTGGGTCGGCGTGACCGCAGGCGGCGTCGTCGACAGCACGACCGGCTACCTCGACCACCCGCGACTGGGCTGGGCGGATGCGCCCCTGGGGCCCGTCATCGCCGAAACGCTCGGCCTGCCGGTGTCGGTCGCCTCGCACGTCGACGCCATGGCAGGCGCCGAGCTGCTGCTGGGTACCCGCCGGGCTTCGCATCCGGCGACGAGCCTGTACGTGTACGCCCGCGAAACCGTCGGCTACGCGCTGTCGATCGGCGGCAAGGTCCATTCGCCCGCCAGCGGCCCCGGGACCATCGCGGGCCTGCCCGCCCAATCGGATCTGCTCGGCGGAACCGGACAGCTGGAGTCGACGGTCAGCGACGAAGCCGTGCTCATCGCCGCGCGCAGGCAGCGGGTGATCCCCGCAGAGGGCCCGGCGTCGACCATGACGGCCGTGCTGCGGGCGGCCAGGCAGGGCAACGAGCAGGCGGGCGCACTGCTGGCCGAGCGGGCGCGGGTGCTGGGGGAGGCCGTTGCGCTGTTGCGCGACATGCTCAACCCGGACGACCTGGTCGTCGGCGGCCAGGCGTTCACCGAGTATCCGGAGGGCATGAGCCTGGTCGAGGAGGCGTACCGGCAGCGTTCCGTGCTGCCCGCCCGCGACATCCGGGTGACGTCGTTCGGCAACCGGGTGCAGGAGGCGGGTGCGGGCGTGGTCTCGCTCGGCGGCATCTACGCCGATCCGGTCGGCGCGATGCGGCGTGCGCTCGCCCGCAGGCCGGAAGCGACCGCCTGATCTGTCGCGAAACGGAATTCCAGCACCATGCTTCTCGACATTTCGGTGCATGGTTTCCGTCTCGCGGACGGGGTGTAGACATGTCTGTGTGCGTCTAGCGACGGATCAGCCCCGCAGAGTCGCCGTTCTTTCGGTGCACACCTCCCCGCTGGCCCAGCCCGGTACCGGCGATGCGGGCGGCATGAACGTCTACGTGCTGCAGAGTGCGCTGCAGATGGCCCGCCGCGGCGTCGAGGTGGAGATCTTCACCAGGGCCACCTCGTCGGCCGACCAGCCGACGGTGCGGGTGGCGCCGGGTGTGCTGGTGCGCAACGTCGTCGCCGGACCGTTCGAGGGCCTGGACAAAAACGACCTGCCCACCCAGCTGTGCGCGTTCACCGCGGGCGTGCTGCGCGCCGAAGCCACCCACGAGCCGGGCTACTACGACATCGTGCACTCGCACTACTGGCTGTCGGGTCAGGTCGGCTGGTTGGCGCGCGACCGGTGGGCGGTTCCGCTGGTGCACACCGCGCACACCCTCGCCGCGGTCAAGAACGCGTCGCTCGCCAACGGCGACGCACCGGAACCGCCGCTGCGCGCGATCGGTGAACAGCAGGTGGTCGACGAAGCGGACCGGCTGATCGTCAATACCGAACACGAAGCGCAGCAACTGGTTTCGCTTCACCACGCCGATCCGGACCGCATCGACGTGGTCCATCCCGGGGTGGATCTGGACACCTTCACACCCGGCGACAAGCGGACAGCGCGGGAGGTACTCGGGCTGGCGCCCGACGAGCTCATCCTGGCCTTCGTCGGACGCATCCAGCCGCTCAAGGCGCCCGACGTGTTGCTGCGCGCGGCCGCCCTGCTGGCCGAAAAGTTCCCCCATTTGCGGGTGCTGGTGGCCGGCGGGCCGTCCGGAACGGGCCTCGCGGCGCCCGACACACTGGTTCGGCTGGCCGGGGAACTGGGTATCTGCGACCGGGTGACGTTCCTGCCGCCGCAGTCACGCGAACAACTCGTCAACGTGTACCGCGCCGCCGACCTGGTCGCGGTGCCCAGCTATTCCGAATCGTTCGGCCTCGTCGCCGTCGAGGCGCAGGCCTGCGGCACGCCGGTGGTGGCTGCGGCCGTCGGCGGCCTGCCCGTCGCGGTCCGCGACGGCGTTACCGGCACGCTGGTCGACAGCCACGACGTCGACGACTGGGCGCGCGCGATCGCCGACCTGGTGCAGCGCGGGCCCGAGACGATGCGGACCGCGGCGGTCGAGCACGCCGCCACGTTCTCCTGGGCGCACACCGTCGACGGGCTGCTGGCCAGTTACGGACGGGCGATCAGCGACTACCGCGCGCGCAATCAGCCCCAGGACGTGAGTGCGCGCCGCACGGGACGCCGGTTCTCTATGCGACGGGGCGTCCGGGCGTGAATCCACAGCAGGTCATCGAGGACGCCTGCAAGGAAAACGGCCTGGTCTGCACGCGTCACGAAGGCGTGCACGGCGGGCTGCCGGGCATCATCGTCGAACTGCCCGGCGAACGGCGGCTGAAGACGAACACGATCCTGTCCATCGGCGAGCATTCGGTGCGCGTCGAGGCCTTCGTGTGTCGCAAGCCTGACGAGAACCACGAGGGCGTCTACCGCTTTCTGCTCAAGCGCAACCGCAGGCTCTACGGGGTCGCCTACACCCTCGACAACGTGGGAGACATCTATCTGGTCGGCCGGATGGCGTTGCATTCGGTCACACCCGACGAGATCGACCGGGTCCTCGGCCAGGTGCTCGAGGCCGTCGACAACGACTTCAACACGTTGCTGGAGTTGGGTTTTCGGACCTCGATCCAGAAAGAGTGGGAGTGGCGGGTGTCGCGCGGCGAATCGCTGAAGAATCTGGCTGCCTTCGAGCACCTGATCGACGACGACGCCTGACGCGCGTCGGGATAGGCTGCCCACCATGGGAGATTCCACGCTCATTCTGTTGCGCCACGGCGAAAGCGAATGGAACGCGCTGAACCTGTTCACCGGATGGGTCGACGTCGACCTCACCGAGAAGGGCAGGGGAGAAGCCGTCCGTGCCGGCGAGCTGATCAAGGAGTTGGAAACCCAACCCGACGTGCTGTACACGTCGCTGCTGCGGCGGGCGATCAACACCGCGAACCTGGCGCTGGACACCGCGGACCGGCACTGGATCCCCGTGCACCGCGACTGGCGGCTCAACGAGCGCCATTACGGGGCACTTCAGGGCCTGAACAAGGCCGAGACCAGGGAGCGCTACGGCGAAGAGCAGTTCATGGCGTGGCGGCGCAGCTATGACACGCCGCCACCGCCGATCGAGTCGGGCAGCGAATACAGCGAGGACTCCGATCCGCGCTACGCCGATATCGCAGGCGGACCGCCGAAGACCGAGTGCCTGAAGGACGTGGTCACCCGGTTCGTGCCGTATTTCACCGAGACGATCGTGCCGGACCTGCAGGCAGGCAAGACCGTGCTGATCGCCGCGCACGGAAATTCGCTCCGTGCGCTGGTCAAGTACCTCGATAAGATGTCCGACGATGACGTGGTCGGGCTGAATATCCCGACCGGCATCCCGTTGCGCTACGACCTCGACGGCGACCTGCGCCCCACGGTCGCGGGCGGCACCTACCTGGACCCCGAGGCCGCCGCCGCGGGCGCGGCCGCAGTGGCGAGCCAGGGGGCGAAGTAGACCAGCAGGCGGCTACTTGGGCAAACACTGGATGAACGCCAACCTGAACACCTGCGCTTGGCTGTGTGACATGTCTCGTTTTGGCCGCACGCTGCTGGGATGACGTTCACCAGTTTCGTACGATTTGCTCGTGAGTGTGGTAACCGCACTGCTGCTGACGGCAGCCGTGGCCCTGCTCGCTCTGGTGATCGGTGTGGCGCTCGGAGCGGGCCTGGCCCCGCGGATCGTCGAACGCAGACAGCGGCGGGCGACCGAGGAGTCCGGAATCACCGTCTCGGAGATGCTTGCCCACATCGTGTCGCTATCGCCGGTGGGCATCGTCGTGGTCGACACCTACCGTGACGTCGTCTACACCAACGACCGGGCCCGGGAGCTGGGCCTGGTGCGCGACCGCCTGCTCGACGACCGCGCCTGGCTGGCGGCGCAGCGGACCCTGGCCACCGGTGACGACGTCGAAGTCGATCTCTCCCCGCGCAGGCGGGCGCTGCCCGGCAGGTCAGGGCTGTCCGTGCGGGGGCACGTCCGGTTGCTGACCGAGGACGACCGCCGATTCGCCGTCGTCTACGTCGACGACCAATCCGAGCACGCGCGGATGGAAGCCACCCGACGCGACTTCGTCGCCAATGTCAGCCACGAGCTCAAGACGCCGGTCGGGGCGATGGGTGTGCTCGCCGAGGCGCTGCTGGCCTCCGCCGAGGACCAGGAGAACGTGCACAGGTTCGCCGAGATGATGGTCGTCGAATCAAAGCGGCTGGCCAACATGGTCGGTGAGCTCATCGAGCTGTCCCGGCTGCAGGGCGCCGAACCGCTGCCCGACCTCGAGGCCGTCGACGTCGACACCGTTGTCGGAGAAGCGCTGTCGCGGTACAAGGTCGTCGCCGAGAACGCCGACATCGCCATCACCACCGACGCGCCGACCGGTTACAAAGTGCTCGGCGACCAACCCCTGCTGGTAACTGCGATGGCCAACCTGGTGTCCAACGCAATCGCATACTCATCCAACGGATCCCCGGTGTCCATCAGCCGTAGGCGCCGGGGCGACAACATCGAAATCGCCGTCACTGATCGGGGAATCGGCATCGCCGCCGCCGATCAGGAGCGGGTGTTCGAGCGGTTCTTCCGCGTGGACAAGGCCAGATCACGAGCGACCGGAGGCACCGGCCTCGGTCTGGCGATCGTCAAACATGTTGCGGCCAATCACAACGGAACCATCCGGCTGTGGAGTCAGCCGGGCACTGGATCGACATTCACCCTGTCGATCCCGGCTTATCCGGATCGCGCGAGCGAGTCGGACGAACGGTCAGACCAATGAGAGGAACAGAACGTTCATGACCAATGTGCTGATCGTCGAGGACGAGGAGTCCCTGGCCGATCCCCTGGCGTTCCTACTGCGCAAGGAGGGCTTCGAGGCCACCATCGTGGCAGACGGGCCGTCGGCCCTTGCCGAATTCGAGCGAGCAGGCGCGGACATCGTGCTGCTCGACCTGATGCTGCCGGGGATGAGCGGGACCGATGTGTGTAAGCAGCTGCGGTCACGCTCGAGCGTGCCGGTCATCATGGTGACCGCACGCGACAGTGAGATCGACAAGGTGGTCGGGCTGGAGCTCGGCGCCGACGATTACGTGACCAAGCCCTACTCGGCGCGTGAGCTGATCGCGCGGATCAGGGCGGTGCTGCGCCGCGGAGCCGACGCCGACGACGCCGCTATCGGTGACGGCGTGCTGGAGGCGGGCCCGGTGCGGATGGACGTCGAACGCCACGTCGTCTCCGTCAACGGTGAGCCGATCACATTGCCGCTCAAGGAATTCGACTTGCTCGAGTACCTGATGCGCAACAGCGGACGCGTGCTCACCCGCGGACAGCTCATCGACCGGGTCTGGGGCGCCGACTACGTCGGGGACACCAAAACCCTCGACGTCCACGTCAAGCGGTTGCGCTCGAAAATCGAGTCCGACCCGGCGAACCCGGTGCACCTGGTGACGGTGCGCGGTCTGGGCTACAAGCTGGAGGGCTGAGACTTCTTTCCGCGAACAGACGCAAAACTGCCCAAAACTCCGCGATTTCGGGCACTTTTGTGTCTGCTCGCGCGGGATTGATCTCGCTATTATTGGGCGGCACGGGTGGCGGGGTGCACGGCGATCAGCCCTAAACTGCTGCGCCGCTTGCACATTGCCGCCAGCTCCGCGTACGCCTTCTCGCCGAGAAGTTCCCTCAGCTCGGGACCGTAGGACTGCCAGACCTGCTTCGACCCGACATGTGCGTTCGGGTCGCCGGTGCAGTACCAATGCAGGTCGGCACCACCCTCGCCCCAGCCCCGCCGGTCGTACTCCGTGATCCACGTCTTGAGGACTTCGGTGCCGTCGGGCAGCGTCACCCACTCCTGGGTGCGCCGGATCGGCAGCTGCCAGCACACGTCCGGCTTCATCGTCAGCGGCTCGACGCCGAGCTTCAACGCCTTGCTGTGCAGCGCGCAACCGATGCCACCCTCGAAACCGGGGCGGTTGAGGAAAATACAGGCGCCCTTGTACTTTCGGGTGCGCAGGTTGGGCTTGTCGTCGTATTCGTCCATCTCGAGATAGCCCTTGGCGCCCAGGCCCTTTTCGCGGAACTGCCAATCGTCGTCGGTCAGCGTCTTCACCGCTTCGTCGAGGCGCTTGCGGTCGTCCTTATCGGACAGAAACGCGCCGTGCGAGCAACACCCGTCATCGGGCCGCCCTTCGACGGTGCCCTTGCACGCAGGCGTGCCGAACACGCACGTCCACCGCGACAGCAGCCAAGTCATATCGGCGGCGATCAGATGTTCGGGATTGTCCGGGTCGTAGAACTCCACCCATTCGCGCGCGAAGTCCAGTTCGACCTCGCCGGGATGTTCTGACGTCACGAGAAACAACGCTACCCCGACTGACAGGCGAACGCCGCTAGGGCAGGCGCGTGCCCGCCTCGTCGACCCGGTCCTCCTCGGAGGCGATTGCATGCACCTCGCGGTCGGCGCGACGACGTAGCAGATATCCGCCGACCAGTGCCGCCATCAAGGTCAGGTAGACCACGATGGTGAACGGCGTGCTGACGAGGGTCAGCACGTCTCCGCCTGCGATGTCGAGGGCGCGCCGCAACTGGACCTCGGCAAGTGGTCCGAGAATCGCGCCGACGATCATCGGGGTGATCGGGAAGCCGAATCTGCGCATCAGATAACCGATCACGCCGAGCACGAGCAGCACGACGACGTCGTACGTCGACCCGTTGACGGCGTAGGTGCCCAGCAGGGCGAAGGTCATGATCCCCGCGAACAGGTAGGGCTTCGGAATCTCGAGAATCTTCACCCAGATGCCCACCAGCGGCAGATTCAGCAGCAGCAGGATGATGTTGGCGATGATCAGGCTCGCGATCAGTCCCCAGACAAGGGCCGCTTGGCTCTCCAGGAGTTGCGGGCCCGGTTGAATCCCGTACTGCTGGAACGCGACCAAGATCACCGCCGCGGTGGCCGAGGTCGGTATGCCGAGCGTCAACAGCGGCACCAGGGTGCCTGCGGCATTGGCATTGTTGGCCGCCTCCGGGCCGGCCACGCCTTCGATGGCCCCCTCGCCGAACTCCTCCTTGTGCGCCGACAGGCGTCGTTCCATGGCGTACGACAGGAACGTCGGTATCTCCGACCCGCCGGCCGGAATGACGCCGAGCGGGAAACCCACCGCGGTACCCCGCAGCCAGGGGCGCCACGAGCGGGACCAATCCTGTCGGGTCATCCACCTGGCCCCCTTTTGCAGCGCAAGAAGGTCGAAATGGCTGGAGACCTGGTGCGCCGCAACGTAGAGCACTTCGCCCATCGCGAACAGCGCAACGATCAGCACCACGGTGTCGATGCCGTCGAGCAGCGCGACCTGGCCGAAGGCCAGCCGTTGCTGCCCGCTCTGGAAGTCGATGCCGATGAGGCCGATCACCAGTCCCAGGCTCATCGAGATCAGGCCGCGCAACGGCGACGATCCCACTAGGGCGCTCACCGACAGAAAGGCGACGACCATCAGCGCGAAATAGTCGGGCGCCCCGAGCTTTACGGCCACACTGACCATCCACGGCGCGAAGAACGCCAGCAGGATGGTCGCGATGGTTCCCGCGACGAACGATCCGATCGCGGCGGTGGCCAACGCTGCGGCGCCGCGCCCGTGCCGTGCCATCTTGTTGCCGTCGATGGCGGTGATCACCGAGCCGGATTCGCCTGGTGTCTTCAGCAGGATCGATGTCGTGGAGCCGCCGTACATGGCGCCGTAGTAGATGCCCGCGAACATGATGAACGCCAACTCCGGCTCCATGCCGTACGTCATCGGCAACAGGAGCGCGATCGTCAATGCGGGCCCGATGCCGGGTAGCACGCCGATGAGCGTCCCGACCACCGTGCCAACCAGCGCGAACAACAGCGCCTGCGGTGTCATTGCAACGGAAAGCCCGTGCAGCAGCCCCTCGAGACCCGACATCAGAATCCCAAAATCCCGGCAGGTAACGGGATATCGAGCAGCCGCGTGAAGGACAGGTAGATGACGAGCGAGAGCGCGATGGCGATGATGGCGGTGCGGACGACGTGCCTGGCGCCGACGGCCCATGCGGTGAGCCAGAAGACGATCGAGCTGACGATGATGTAGCCGAGTGGCTCAACGGCCGCGATGAAGACTCCTACCGCGGCCACGCATACGGCCAGCGGCACCCATCGGGTGTGGCGCACATCCACATCGCCCTCGGACTCGTCGGCCTCGCCGAGCCTGCCGCGCGCCACCTGCACGATGAGTGCCAGCGACAGCGCGATGAGCAGGACGCCGACCACCTTCGGCACGAATCCTGCGCCCACGCCGGACGCTGACGTGGACGCCGCTTGGCCGAGTCCGTCGAGCAGGACCACGACGCCGATTCCGAGCAGCGCGAGCGACACCACCCAGTCGCCCCACGGAATCGGCCTGCGCGTCGACGCGACGTCGGCCGACTCTGCGGTCATTAACCCGCCTTCTTGGCCAGACCGAGTTCGTCGAGAACCGTTTGCACGCGCGTGTTCTCCTCCTTCAGCCAGGTGCCGAACTCGTCACCGGCGAGGAAGTTGTCGTTCCAGCCGTTCTTCTTGACCGCATCCGTCCATGCCGACGAATCGTGCATGCGCTTCATCGCCTCGACGTACTGGGTGGTCAGGTCCGGGCTGATACCGATCGGCGCCATGATCGACCGCCAGTTCTGGAACTCCAGCTTCGGATCGATCTGGGTCGCGGTCTGCGCGAAGCTGGTCCCTTCGACCTGCTCGGCCGACGAGATGAGCAGCCCCTTGAGGTTGCCGTTGTTGATCTGCTCGGCGAATTCGTTGAGTCCTGCCACGCCCGCCTTCACCTTGCCGCCGAGCAGTGCCGTCGTCGCCTCGCCGCCGCCGCTGTAGGGCACGTAGTTCACATCAGCCGGCTTGATCCCGTAGTGCTGCGCCAGCAAGCCGATGAAGATCTGGTCGGCGCTACCTGCCGAACCACCGGCAATCGGAACGGATTTGGGGTCGGCCTTGATGGCGGCGAAAAGTTCGTCGGCGTTGTTGAACGGCACGTCCTTCGGGACGACGATCACCTCGTATTCGCCGACGACACGTGCCACCGGGGTCAGGTCGTCGAGTGTCACGTCGGTGCCGTTGGTGATGATGCCGCTCATCATCGCCAGCCCCGAGGCGATCAGCAGGTCGGCCTTGCCCTTCTGCGGCGCGACCTGTGCCAGTGCCACCGTCCCGGAAGCGCCCGGCACGTTCTTGACGTCCGCGCTGCGCGCCAGGCCGTCGGCCGTCAGGGCTTCCTGCACGGCGCGCGCCGTCTGGTCCCATCCACTGCCAGGTGCGGCGGGCGCGATGATCTCGACTCGCGACAGCGGTTTGAAATCACCTCCGGCATCGCCCCCGGAGCCGCCGCCGCTCGTGCCGCTGTTGCCGCTGCACGCGGCCAAGGCGAGCGCGGCGGCGACGATGGTCGCAACGAGACGTGGGGTACGCATCGGGGGCCTCCCGGGGGCTGACGACGGTGTCGAATACGTCGAACGTATACATAGTTGACACTTCCCCGCAATGGCCTGCGGTAAACGCCGCCGTCATAGCAATTTGCTACTCGCTTATGTATACACTGGCTCGGTGGCATCGAAGCCTTTGAGCGCGGCGGCCCGTGCCTACGAACAGCTGCGGTCGGAGATCCTCGACGGCGTGCTCGGTCCGGGCAGCACGCTGTTCGAGGTCGAACAGTCTGAGCGTCTCGGGGTGTCGCGCACCCCAGTTCGCGAGGCGTTTGGCCGGCTCGTCGCCGAGGGTCTGCTCGACGACAATCGCGGGCGGGGCCTCGTCGTCACCGACGTCTCCGATGACGACGTCGATGCGCTGTACGAGATGCGAACCTGCCTGGAGGCACAGGCCGCCCGGCTGGCCGCCCGCGACGCCGACCGGGACGTCTTTGCCCGCTATGTGGGCGATTTCCGCGCCTGGCATGCTGCGTTGCTCGATCCCCACGTTTCGGATCAACAGGTCGGGGAGTACTACGCGCTGATCCGCCGCTTCGATCAGGCGGTCGACGCCGCCGCGGGCAATCCGTATCTGCTCGACGCGCTCGAGACTCTGCGCGCACACGTCGCCCGCGTCCGGCTGAAGGCGGGGGCGTCGCCGATGCGGCTGGCCGCATCCGCCCTCGAGCACGCGCTCATCGCGTCCGCGATCGCCGACCACGATGCCGCGCTTGCTGTGCACGCGACGCACGTCCATTTGCACAACAGCCTCGAACACTTCCGCCACGACTACACCGGGCTCGGCTCCGACTGACAGAAAGGACATCGTCCCCATGCAGAACCATCGTGTCCGGGTCCACCGCAGCGAGGAGGGCCTCCCCAGGGAAGGGCAGCTCGCCTGGGCTATCGCGCAGGTGGCGTCCGACCCCGTTGAGGTGACCGACGAGGTCGCGGACATGATCGTCAACCGGATCCTCGACAACGCGGGCGTCGCGGCCGCATCGGTGGGGCGCAGCGCACCCTCTGCCGCCAGGGAACAGGCCGTCGCCCACCCGCCGAGCTCGGGAGGCGCCGGAGCCTCCGTCTTCGGTCTCGAAGCCGACCGTCGGACGAGTCCCGAGTGGGCAGCATTCGCCAACGGAGTCGCGGTGCGCGAGTTGGACTTTCACGACACCTTTCTGGCTGCCGACTATTCGCACCCGGGTGACAACATTCCTCCGCTCGTCGCCGTTGCCCAGCATGTCGGCGCCGACGGGCGCTCGCTGGTGCGGGGAATCGCGACGGGCTACGAGATACAGATCGATCTGGTCCGGTCGATCAGCCTGCACAAGCATAAGATCGACCACATCGCACACCTCGGCCCGTCGGCGGCGGCCGGTATCGGAACGCTCCTGGCGCTGCGGCCAGAGGCCATTTTCCAGGCGATCGGCCAGGCGCTGCACACCACCACGACCACCCGACAGTCACGCAAGGGCGAGATCTCGTCGTGGAAGGCGTATGCGCCCGCATTCGCGGGCAAGGTCGCTGTCGAGGCGGTCGACCGGGCGATGCGGGGACAGACCAGCCCGTCACCTGTCTACGAAGGCGAAGACGGCGTGATCGCCTGGCTCCTCGACGGGCCGGCGGCCCATTACGACGTACCGCTGCCCGGGCCCGGTGAGCCCAAGAGGGCGATCCTGAGCAGCTACACGAAGCAGCACTCGGCCGAGTACCAGGCGCAGGCATGGATTGATCTGGCTCGCAAGCTGTTTCGCGAACACCCAGCGGTCGCCGATCCAGCGCGTGTCCAGAGCGTCGTCATCCACACGTCGCACCACACCCACCATGTGATCGGGTCGGGTGCGGCCGATCCGCAGAAATACGATCCCGGGGCGTCCCGGGAAACCCTCGACCATTCGCTGCCTTACATCTTCGCGGTCGCCCTGCAGGACGGAACCTGGCATCACGAGGCGTCCTATGCGCGCGAGCGGGCCACCCGCCCGGACACCGTTGCCCTCTGGCGCAAGGTGTCCACCGTCGAAGACGAGACATGGACGCAGCGCTACCACGCGGCAGGCGCGGGTCAGTCGTATGGGGGCCGGGTGGTGATCACCATGGACGACGGCAGTGAGATCGTCGACGAGATCAGTGTCGCCGACGCACATCCCAGCGGTGCCCGACCGTTCGCTCGTGAGGAGTACGTCGAGAAGTTCCGCAGCCTCGCAGTGCCCGTGCTTGGCGAAGAAGAGTCAGAGCGCTTCCTTGCGCTCGCCCTGCGCCTGCCGGAACTCAAGCCAAAAGAAGTGCAGCAGTTGACCTTCAAGGCGCTGCCGGGCGGGCTGCCCCCGGCGGGCCCGCCAGGGATCTTTTGACGGAGGCAGAGATGCTTTACGCGACAACAACACCGGCCGCGAAGCGGACCACGCTTCGCGAACGCCTCGCTGAGGGCGGCTTGCTGCAGTTTCCAGGCGCATTCAATCCGTTGTCCGCCAAGTTGATTGCGCGAACTGGATTCGACGGTGTCTACGTCTCTGGCGCCGTATTGAGTGCCGACCTCGGGTTGCCGGACATCGGCCTAACCACGCTGACCGAAGTCGCCGCACGCACCCGACAGATCGCGCGGGTGACGGAACTGCCGGTACTCGCCGACGCGGACACCGGTTTCGGTGAGCCGATGAACGTCGCGCGTACAGTGCAGGATCTCGAGGACTCCGGGTTGGCGGCGCTGCACATCGAGGATCAAGTCAACCCCAAGCGCTGCGGTCACCTCGACGGGAAGCAGGTCGTCGACGAAGCCATTGCGGTGCAACGTATTCGTGCGGCGGTTGACGCACGGCGCGACCCCAACATGGTGATCATCGCCCGCACCGACATTCGGGCCGTCGAAGGGCTGGACGGGACGATCGAGCGCGCGAAGCGCCTCGTCGACGCGGGCGCGGACGCGATATTCCCTGAGGCGCTCGAGTCGCTATCGGAGTTCGCGGCGGTCCGCTCGGCCGTCAGCGTTCCGCTGATGGCCAACATGACTGAGTTCGGCAAGAGCGATCTGTTCACTGTCGGCCAGTTACGCGACGTCGGCGTGAACGTGGTGATCTGGCCCGTCTCGTTGCTGCGGATGGCGATGGGCGCCGCGCAACGAGCTCTCGACACACTGGCGACGGAGGGGTCGTTGACCTCCCAGTTGGATCAGATGCAGCATCGGCGGGACCTGTATGACCTGGTCGACTACGAGAGCTACAACCGGTTCGACGAGTCGGTGTTCAACTTCCGCGTGCCGGACTGAACGAACGCCCACCGCCACACGGCGGTGCGCTCATGAAGTTCACTGCCATACCCGTTAGGTTGTGTGCGTGCGACTGGGTGTGCTCGACGTGGGTAGCAACACCGTCCACCTGTTGGTGGTCGACGCTCGCCGCGGCGGCCATCCGACGCCGATGAGTGCCACCAAGGCGTCACTGCGGCTGGCCGAGGCCATCGATTCCTCGGGCAAGTTGACCCGCAAGGGTGCCGACAAGCTGATCGGCACCATCGACGAGTTCTCCAAGATCGCCGCGAGCTCGGGCTGCGCGGAGCTGATGGCGTTCGCCACCTCCGCCGTGCGCGACGCCAAGAACTCCGAGGATGTGCTGGCCCGCGTGCTGGCCGAGACCGGCGTCGCGTTGCAGGTGCTCAGCGGCGTCGACGAATCGCGCCTCACCTTCCTCGCGGTGCGCCGCTGGTACGGCTGGAGCGCGGGCCGCATCATCAATATCGACATCGGCGGCGGTTCGCTCGAACTGTCCAACGGGGTCGACGAGGAGCCGGAGGTGGCGTTGTCGCTGCCCTTCGGCGCGGGCCGGCTGACCAGGGAATGGCTGCCCGACGATCCGCCGGGCCGCAGGCGGGTGGGGATGCTGCGCGACTGGCTGGCCACCGAGCTGGCCGACGCGGGTGCCGAAATGCTCAAGGCGGGTGCCCCCGATCTTGCGGTCGCCACCTCGAAGACCTTCCGCTCACTTGCGCGACTCACCGGGGCGGCGCCTTCCGGGGAAGGGCCGCGCGTGAAGAGGACACTGACAGCTACCGGCCTTAGGCAGCTCATAGCTTTCATCTCTAGGATGACCGCTGCTGACCGAGCAGAGTTGGAAGGGGTGAGTGCCGAACGGGCGCCACAGATCGTGGCCGGCGCGTTGGTGGCGGAAGCGAGCATGCGAGCGCTGGCGATTGATACCGTGGACCTCTGCCCGTGGGCGTTGCGAGAAGGCCTTATCCTGCGGAAACTGGACAGCGAAGCCGACGGAACCGCACTGGTCGAGACATCCGTACGCGATGCGGACCGACATGCCGCCAAGCCCAAAGGCAACACACGATGACAGGACCAGAAGAGAGCTACAGCAGCACAAGGCCGATATCGGTCGCGGAGTTGCTGGCAAAGAACGGAACGATCGGAGCACCGCCGGTCGGCGGGCGCCGCCGCCGTCGTCGCGGCAACTCGGACTCCGTCAGCGTCGCCGAGCTGACCGGTGAGATCCCGATCATCACCGGGGACACCCACGAGGACGTTCGCGACACCGCTGCCGACCCGGCCACCGACGAGCTCGAAGAGGTCCGTGACGACGTCACCGGGCCGCCGCAGAGCAATGGCGTCGCCGGGCACGTCGAGGAGAGCGACGAGGTCCTCGAGGAGAGCGACGAGGTCCCTGAGACCGTGGACGAGGCCCCTCTCACCGACGAGGAAGCCGACTACGCCGCGCATATCGAGGAGCGCGAGGCCGAGCCGACGTTCTTCGAGCCGCCGCCACGTCGGTCGCTCTGGGGCCAGACGGCGCGGCGGTATCCCGGCGGTTCCGGCGTCGGCGCCGAGGAAATGAGCCCCGATCCGGTCGACATCGACGACGATGACGACGCGGTCGAAGCCGTCGCCGCCGATCTCACCCGGCCCGCGATGGCCGCCGCGACCGCGCCCGATACCGAAGACGACGCCGACGCTCTGCCGTCGTATCTGCGTTCGTCGGCCGGGCCGCTGTTCGGCGGCGAGACGGTCGCCGACGACATCGCCCGCCGCGGAGGCAGCGCCCGGCTCGACGACTTCGAGTTCGGCGACGTCGACCTCGAACACGACGAGGACGACGAGGACCTCGACTTCGACGACGAGTCGACGATGTCGCCGTTCGCGCGCGGCGCACTGGTCGTCGGCCAGTGCATCGTCGCGGTGCTGTTCGGTGCGGGTCTGTTCATCGCGTTCGACCAGCTGTGGAAGTGGAACAACATCGTCGCGCTGGTGCTGTCCGTGTTGGTCATCCTCGGTCTGGTGGTCGGCGTTCGGGTGGTGCGCAAGACCGAGGACATCGGCAGCACGCTGATTGCGGTGGCGGTCGGCGCGCTGGTCACGCTGGGGCCGCTGGCGCTCCTGCAATCGGGATAGCCGCCTAACCAGCACCGTGCGCCCCGCCATCAAGGTCGGTCTTTCGACGGCCTCGGTCTATCCGTTGAGGACCGAGGCCGCTTTCGAGTACGCGGCCAAGCTGGGCTACGACGGTGTGGAACTGATGGTGTGGGCCGAACCGGTCAGCCAGGACGTCGACGCCATCGAGAAGATGTCCGCGAAGTATTCGATGCCGGTGCTGTCGGTGCACGCGCCGTGCCTGCTGATCTCGCAGCGGGTGTGGGGCGCCAACCCGATCCCGAAGCTGGAGCGCAGCGTGCGAGCCGCCGAACAGCTGGGCGCCCAGACGGTCGTGGTGCATCCGCCGTTTCGTTGGCAGCGCCGCTACGCCGAGGGTTTCTCCGACCAGGTCGCCGAGCTCGAGGCGGGCAGCGATGTGATGGTGGCGGTGGAGAACATGTTTCCGTTCCGCGCCGACCGGTTCTTCGGCGCAGGGCAGACCTCGATCGATCGGATGCGCAAGCGCGGCGGCAGGCCGGGGCCGGGCATCTCGGCCTTCGCGCCGTCCTACGACCCGCTCGACGGCGGCCACGCCCACTACACGCTCGACCTGTCGCACACCGCGACGGCGGGCACCGACGCGGTCGACATGGCGCAGCGAATGGGCGACGGGCTGGTGCATCTGCACCTGTGCGACGGCAGCGGAGCGTCGACCGACGAGCACCTGGTGCCGGGCCACGGCACCCAGCCGACGGTGGAAGTCTGCGAAAGGCTTGCCGGCAGCGACTTCTCCGGCCACGTGATCCTCGAGGTCACCACCTCCGGCGCCAGGACGGCCGCCGAGCGCGAAGCCCTTCTCAAAGAATCGCTCGAGTTCGCCCGCAAGCATCTGCTGCGCTGACCGACAAGGACGGAATGTCTTCCACTCTTTTCACGGATGCGATGGCGCTCACGCCCGCAGGCGACGGCCGCTACGACGGTGAGCTGAACGAGCACTGGACGATCGGCCCGAGGGGTTCAGGCCCGAAGGTGCACGGCGGCGCGATGCTGGCGCTGTGTGCGAAGGCCGCGCGACTGGAGCATGGCGAAGACACGGTGTGGCCGGTCGCGATCTCCGGAAACTACCTCTGGGCACCGGATCCCGGCCCGATGCGCGTTTCGACGACCGTCCGCAAGCGCGGCCGCCGGGTCAGCTTGATCGACGTCGAGCTGACCCAGGGCGACCGAACAGCGGTGCGCGCGGCGGTGACGATGGGTGAGCCCGAACATCACGTCCCGCCGCTGCTTTCGGTCAACCCGGTGGTGCCGCTGATGCCGCCGGAGCCGCCGCCCGGACTGGAACCGATCGGTCCGGGCCATCCGATGGCCGCCGTCGTCAACCTGGCCCACGGCTGCGACATCCGGCCGTCGCTGACGACATTGGAGCCGCGCAGCGACGGCGGGCCGCCGGTGATCGAGTACTGGGTCCGGCCAAAGGGGGTGGCGCCCGACCCCCTGTTCGCGCTGCTGTGCGGCGACGTATCGGCTCCGGTCACGTTCGGCGTCAACCGATTCGGCTGGGCGCCGACGGTGCAGCTGACGGCCTTTCTGCGCACGCTGCCTGCCGACGGCTGGCTGCGGATCGTGTGCACGACGGTGCAGATCGGCCAGGACTGGTTCGACGAGGACCACATCGTCGTCGACTGCGAAGGCCACATAGTCGTGCAGAGCCGGCAACTGGCGATGGTGCCGCCCCCGCAGTAACCGCAGGCGGCGTCTGCGATGCTTTGACCGTGGCAAGAATCGCGATCATCGGCGGTGGAAGTATCGGCGAGGCACTGCTGGCCGGGCTCATCCGCGCGGGCAGGCAGGTCAAGGACCTCGTGGTGGCCGAGAAGGACGCAGACCGCGCGAAGTACCTGTCCGAGACGTACTCGGTGTTGGTCACCACGGTGGCCGACGCCGCGGAGAACGCCTCGTTCGTCATCGTCGCCGTGAAGCCATCCGACGTGACGTTGGTCATCGACGAGATCGCCGACGCCGCCGCGCACGCCGAGAGCGAAAGCGCGGAGCAGGTTTTCGTGACCGTCGCGGCAGGTGTCACCACCGAGTTCTACGAATCGAAGCTGCCTGCCGGAGCGCCCGTGATCCGGGTGATGCCCAACGCGCCCGTTGTCGTCGGCGGCGGCGTCAGTGCGCTGGCGCCTGGGCGGTTCGCGACCACCGAACAACTCAAGGAAGCGTCGGGGATCTTCGATGCCGTCGGCGGCGTCCTGACCGTCGCGGAATCACAGATGGACGCCGTGACGGCGCTGTCGGGTTCGGGCCCTGCGTACTTCTTCCTAGTCGTCGAGGCCTTGGTGGACGCGGGCGTCGCGGCGGGCCTGACGAGGCCGGTGGCCACCGATCTGGTCGCTCAAACCATGGCCGGATCGGCCGCGATGTTGCTGGAGCGTCTCGACGTCGCGCAATCCGCCGCCGACTCGGCGATGGGTACCGGAATGGACACCACGGCGGCTCAGCTGCGGGCCACGGTCACCTCTCCGGGCGGCACAACCGCCGCTGGTCTGCGAGAACTCGAAAAGGCCGGGATTCGGGCGGCCCTGGCCGAGGCCGTTGAGGCCGCAAAACAGCGATCTTCCCAGCTCGGAATCACATCCAGGTAATTCAACGAATTTCAATCGATTAGCCCACACCCGTCGCAATAACCCCAATAACCCCGCTATTCTCCTCGTGTAAGCGCGGGGTCGTACCCAGCGGTGGGGAAGCCGCTGGAACAGCCCGTGCCTGAAGGATTGGGTTGCGATGACGTCTATGAACGGGCCATCGGGGCGGGATTCGGCGAGCGGGAAGCATGCACGAGGTGACGCGGCTCCCGATCAGCCGCCGCGGGCTCAATTTCTCACCGTCGCGGAAGTGGCCAGCCTCATGCGGGTCAGCAAAATGACGGTTTATCGCCTGGTGCACAACGGTGAGCTGCCCGCAGTACGGGTCGGCCGCTCGTTCCGAGTACACGCCAAGGCGGTCCACGATCTGCTGGAGACGTCGTACTTCGACGCAGGCTAGCCAGACCGGCTGAGGAGTCTCGCGAGATAGCATTCGTGGTCGTGATTTCGCGGGATTCACGACCACCAGGTCTCACTCGGCGTCAGACGCCGGGTGGAGCGGCAGCCAGAGGCCGCCGTTTAGGCGTCCGCTACTACGGCCGGTAAAGTGGCCGGGTCGAGTTGAAATACGTCTTGAAAAACATCTAGGTAGCGGAGTTCATGGGTTCAGTCATCAAGAAGCGGCGTAAGCGCATGTCGAAGAAGAAGCATCGCAAGCTGCTTCGTCGCACCCGGGTGCAGCGCAGAAAACTCGGCAAGTAGTTTCGGCGCTCCGTCGATAGGCTGAACCGGATGGATTCCCAAGATCGCTCCGGAGGCCGCAGCCCGGGGCAGGACGATGACACCCTGCAATATCCCAAGGTCGTGCTGGTCACCGGGGCGTGCCGGTTTCTGGGCGGCTATTTGACCGCCCGGCTCGCGCAGAACCCGTTGATCAACCACGTCATCGCGGTCGACGCGATCGCGCCGAGCAAGGATCTGCTGCGCCGCATGGGCCGCGCGGAATTCGTTCGCGCCGATATCCGCAACCCGTTCATCGCGAAGGTCATCCGCAACGGCGACGTCGACACCGTGGTGCACGCCGCGGCGGCGTCGTACGCGCCACGCTCCGGCGGCAAGGCGGCGTTGAAGGAACTCAACGTGATGGGCGCCATCCAGCTCTTCGCGGCGTGCCAGAAGGCGCCTTCGGTGCGCCGGGTCATCCTCAAGTCGACATCCGAGGTGTACGGGTCGAGCGCCTTCGATCCCGTGCTGTTCACCGAGGACTCGAGCAGTAGGCGACCCCCAGGCGAGGGCTTCGCCCGCGACAGCAGCGACATCGAGGGCTATGCCCGCGGTCTGGCGCGGCGCAGACCCGACATCACGCTGACGATCCTGCGGCTGGCCAACATGATCGGCCCGGCGATGGACACCGCGCTGTCGCGGTACCTTTCGGTCGCCAGTGGTGCCCACGATCATCGGCCGCGACCCCAGGCTGCAATTGCTCCACGAGCAGGATGCGCTCGGGGCACTGGAGCGCGCGACCGTGGCGGGCAAAGCAGGCACGTTCAACGTCGGCGCGCCCGGGATCATCATGATGTCTCAGGCCATCCGGCGCGCGGGCCGGGTCCCGCTGCCGGTGCCGCGCTTCGCGTTGTCCGCTGCAGATTCGCTGTGGCGCGCAACTCGCTACACTGAGGTGGATCGCGAGCAGTTGGACTACTTGAGCTATGGCCGGGTCATGGACACCGCGCGGATGCGTAATGAATTAGGCTATAGCCCAAAGTGGTCCACGACGGAGGCTTTCGACGATTACGTACGTGGTCGTGGATTGACTCCGATCATTGACCCGCGATGGGTACGCTCAATGGAGAGTCGCGCCGTATCGGCGGCGCAACGTTGGGGACGTTGAATAAAGACTCGAAATCGGGTGGGGAGAAGGTAGCGACGTGGCGGGCGAGTCAAAAGCCAAAGTGATTCCGCTGCACTCAAATACGGGTCGGCAGGCCGCGCAGCGGCGGGCCGCCACCCGTGGCGCGGCCGCGCGCCGACATCCTTCCCTGCTGAGCGATCCGGCCGGCCGCGCGTCGGCCGAGCAGATCGCCGCCGTCGTGCGCGAGATCGACGACCGCCGTTCCGCCGCGGCGGGTGCGTCCCAGGCCGACGAGTCGCCGAACGAACTCGCCAGGCGGATCGCCTCGGTTGCTGAATTCGTCCGCAAGCGAATGATGGGCGATTACACCGTCGACGAATTCGGGTTCGATCAGCACCTCAATGATTCGGTGTTTCTGCCTTTGCTGAGAGGCTTTTTCAACTCGTGGTTCCGCGTCGAGGTCAGCGGCATCGAGAACCTGCCGCAAACGGGCGCCGCGTTGATCGTCGCCAACCACGCGGGGGTGTTGCCGTTCGACGGGCTGATGACGTCGGTGGCCGTACACGATAAGCACCCCGCGCACAGGGACCTACGCCTGCTGGCCGCCGACATGGTCTTCAACATGCCGGTGATGGGGCAGGCGGCACGCAAGGCGGGCCACACCATGGCCTGCACCTCCGACGCGCACCGGCTGCTCGCCGCCGGCGAGCTGACCGCGGTGTTCCCCGAGGGCTACAAGGGTCTTGGCAAGCACTTCAAGGACCGATACAAGCTGCAGCGATTCGGTCGCGGCGGCTTCGTCTCTGCGGCGCTGCGCGCCAAGGCGCCGATCGTGCCGTGCTCGATCGTCGGGTCCGAGGAGATCTACCCGATGATTGCCGACGTGAAGCTGTTGGCCCGGCTGTTCGGGCTGCCCTACTTCCCGATCACGCCGCTGTTCCCGCTTGCCGGGCCCGCGGGGCTGATACCGCTGCCGTCGAAGTGGCACATCCAGTTCGGCGACGCGATCGACACGTCCGGCTACGACGACGCGGCGGCCGACGATCCGATGGTCACATTCGAATTGACCGACCAGGTCCGCGAAACCATCCAGCAGACGCTTTATCAGTTGCTGGCCAACCGCAGGAATATGTTCCTCGGCTGACGAAAAGGCGACCGTTCGAGCGTGCCTGCGGTTCAGCCCTTAGAGCTTTGCCCGGCAATCATTTTCGCGATTGCGGCGTCTCGTCGTTCTTTGATCGCCGCGCTCACCTCGTCAGCCTCGTCGTCGTAGGCGGCCTCACCGATGACGGTGACGATGCTTGTGATCACCGGATCGCCGTTGGCGTCGCTGGCCTCGCCACGGATGTCGGCGACCACGGTGCCGTGTGCCTCGATGACGTTGTCGAGATAGGAGTCGAAGAACAGCTTGTCGCCTGCGAGGATCGGCCGGTGGAAGGTGATCTTCTGGTCGCGGTGCAGCACCCGCTCCATGTTGATCGGGATCGCGAACTTGTCGAAGATCTCCAGCTGCACTTTGCGGCCGGCCACGGCGAGAAATGTCAGTGACGCCACCACGGAGTCGTAGCCGACCTCTTTCGCGGCGTCCTCGCTGTAGTGCGCGGGATGGTCGTCCTTGACCGCGCGCGCGAACTCGCGGACCTTCTCCCGGTCGACCTGGAAAAAGTCCGGATACCGATAGTGGGTTCCGATGATGTCTTCAGCAATGGCCATTGCGGGCGCAGCCTATCAGCGCACGTGCAGGCGATCTATCTGTCGTGCCGCCGCGACGCGATCGCGGCCAGCGCGCCGCCTGCCGCGCCGAGCGCCAGCGCCGACGGCACCCCGATCCTGGCGGCCTTGCGCGCGGTCCGGAAGTCGCGGATCTCCCAGCCACGCTCGCGGGCCAGGTCACGCAGGTCCGCGTCGGGGTTGATGGCCACCGCCGTCCCGACGAGCGAGAGCATCGGCACGTCGTTGAAGCTGTCCGAATACGCCGTGCAGCGACGGAGGTTCAGACCCTCGCGGATGGCCAGCGACCGCACCGCATGGGCCTTGCCGCTGCCGTGCAGGATGTCGCCGACCAGGCGGCCGGTGAACACCCCGTCGACCGACTCGGCGACGGTGCCGAGCGCGCCGGTCAGCCCGAGCCGGCTGGCGATGGTGGCGGCCAGTTCGTAGGGCGTCGCGGTGACCAGCCACACCTGCTGGCCGGCATCCAGATGCATCTGCGCCAGCGCACGGGTGCCCGGCCAGATCTTGTCCGCGATGATCTCGTCGAAGATCTCTTCGCCGACCTCGACCAGTTCCGTGGTGGACCGGCCCTCGATGAAGGCCAGCGCCTTACGCCTGCCCTCCGCCACGTCGTCGCTGCTCTCCCGGCCGGTGAGCTGAAACTTGGCCTGCGCGTAGCCAAATCGCAGCAGATCGCCGTAGGTGAAGTACTTGCGCGCGGCCAGGCCGCGGGCGAAATGCACCAGCGACGACCCCTGCACGAGGGTGTTGTCGACGTCGAAGAAGGCGGCCGCGGTCAGATCCGGTGGCGGCGCCTGCCGGCCCGGCGTCCTCGTCGTCGGCGAGGTGTGCGACGGCGGCCTGCGCGCTGGCATCGCCTGCCAACGCCTGCACGGCGGCTTCGTCACCATCGCGAATGGGCACCCATCAACCCTAAGTCACCGGATGTGCCGATACTGGTTGCCGTGAGCCGTGCGCAGGTGATGTTGCTGACCAGGCAGGGCTGCTCGCTGTGCGAGCGGACCGCGGCACGGCTCGTCGAGCTGGCCCGCGAGCTCGAGTTCGACTTCACCACCACCGACGTCGACGCCGCGGCCGCCGCGGGCGATTCCGGGCTGCGCGTCGAGTTCGGCGACCGGCTGCCGGTGGTGCTCCTCGACGGGCGCGAGCACAGCTACTGGGAGCTCGACGAGCCCAGGTTGCGGGCTGATCTTGCGAGAGGGTTCGAGCAAATTTGGTAGCCCAGCTGGTGACCGACTACCGTGGCTGACGTGGTGATGAGGCCATGAGCGTGTTGCTTTTCGGCGTTTCGCACCGCAGCGCGCCCGTGTCCGTGCTGGAGCAATTGAGCACCGACGAGTCCGATCAGGCCAAGATCGTCGACCAGGTGCTGCAGTCCGCGTTGGTGACCGAGGCCATGGTGCTGTCCACGTGCAACCGCGTCGAGGTCTACGCGGTGGTCGAGGCCTTCCACGGCGGCCTGTCGGTGATCGGACAGGTGCTCGTCCGGACACTCCGGGATGGGCCTCGGCGACCTCACCAAGTACGCCTACGTCCGGTACGCCGAGGCGGCCGTCGAGCACCTGTTCGCCGTCGCCAGCGGGCTGGATTCGGCCGTCGTCGGCGAACAGCAGGTGCTCGGGCAGGTACGTCGCGCCTACGCCGCGGCCGAAGCGAACCACACCGTCGGGCGCACCCTGCACGAGCTGGCTCAGCGCGCGCTTTCCGTCGGCAAGCGGGTGCACAACGAGACCGGTATCGACGCGGCGGGCGCGTCGGTGGTGTCCGTCGCGCTCGGCATGGCCGACGGCAAGCTGAACGGTCTGGCCGGGCGCCGCGCGGTCGTCATCGGCGCAGGCGCGATGGGCGCGCTGTCGGCGAAGCATCTCGTGCGGGCTGGTGTCGAGCGGGTCCACATCGTGAACAGGACGCTGCCCCGTGCCAAGAAGCTGGCCGACAAGATCCGCGAGCTCGGCGTCGCCGCCGACGCGTTCCCGTTCGACCATCTGACGCCCGTGCTGACCGATGCCGACGTCGTCGTGAGCTGTACCGGTGCCGTGCGCCCCGTGGTCTCGCTGGCCGACGTGCACCGTGGTCTCGCGCACGGGCTGGAGCCCAAGCAACTGGTGATCTGCGACCTCGGCATGCCACGCAACGTCGATCCCGCGGTCGCGGGCCTGCCCGGCGTCTACGTCGTCGACATGGACCGGATCCAGCGCGATCCGTCTGCCCGCGCCGCATCCTCCGACACCGAGGCCGCCCGCGCGATCGTCGCCTCAGAAGTGGCCACCTACCTGGCCGGACAGCGGATGGCCGAGGTCACCCCGACCGTGACGGCGCTGCGCCAGCGGGCCGCCGACGTCGTCGAGGCGGAGCTGCTGCGGCTCGACAACCGGCTGCCCAGCCTGGAGGCGGCGCACCGCGACGAGGTCGCACGGACCGTGCGCCGGGTGGTCGACAAGCTGCTGCACGCGCCGACGGTGCGGGTCAAGCAGCTGGCCAGCTCGCCAGGCGGCGACAGCTACGCCGAGGCGCTTCGCGAACTGTTCGAGTTGGACCCGCAGGCCGTCGAAGCCGTGGCCGGGCCCGAAATGCCCTTCGTGACAACCGATCTCGAAAAACCTGAGTAACACTTGGCAGATCTCATCCGGATAGGCACCCGCGGCAGCCTGTTGGCGAAGACCCAAGCGAGTGCCATCAAAGACGCCCTGGTGGCCAAGGGACACAACGCCGAATTGGTCATCATCGCCACCGAAGGCGACGACCGAGCAGACGATCCGGTCGCCTCGATCGGCGTCGGCGTCTTCACCGCGGCGCTGCGGGAGGCCATCCACGACGGCCGGGTGGATGTCGCCGTGCACTCGTACAAGGATTTGCCGACGGCCGAGGACCCGCGATTCAAGATCGCCGCGATACCCCCGCGCGAGGACGCTCGCGACGCGCTCGTCGCCCGCGACGGACTGGTGCTCGGGGAATTGCCGGTGGGTTCGGTGATCGGCACTTCGAGCCCGCGACGGACCGCGCAGCTTAGAGCATTGGGTCTCGGTTTGGAAATCCGCCCCCTACGAGGCAACCTTGACACCAGGTTGAACAGGGTAAGCAACGGTGATCTCGACGGCGTCGTCGTCGCCCGGGCGGGACTGGCCCGCATCGGGCGTTTGGGCGATGTCACCGAGACTCTCGAGCCGGTGCAGATGTTGCCAGCGCCGGCTCAAGGTGCGCTCGCGGTCGAGTGCCGCGCAGGCGACACCGGGCTCGTCGCGCTGCTGGCGGAGTTGGATGACGCCGACACGCGTGCCGCAGTCACCGCTGAACGGGTCCTGCTCGCCGAACTGGAGGCGGGTTGCTCCGCACCGGTGGGTGCGATCGCGGAAGTGGTCGAGTCCATCGATGAGGACGGCCGAGTCTTCGAAGAGCTGTCGTTGCGCGGCTGCGTGGCGACGCTGGACGGATCCGACGTGATCCGTGCGTCCGGCATCGGGGCTCCCGAGCGGGCACGAGAGCTTGGTCTCTCGGTCGCCGCGGAGTTGTTCGAACTGGGGGCACGCGATCTGTTGGCAGACGCTGGGAGAGAGACAGATGACGACCCGAGGGCGTAAGCAGAGGCCCGGCCGCATCACGTTCGTCGGCTCCGGGCCCGGCGATCCGGGCCTGCTGACGACGCGGGCGCGCACGGTGCTCGCCAACGCCGCGCTGATCTTCACCGACCCCGACGTGCCCGAAGCGGTGCTGGCCCTGTGTGGGTCCGAACTGCCGCCGCCGTCGGGGCCCGAGCCGGCCGCGACCGCGACCGACACCGACGGCGATGGCGATCAGACCACGAGCACGATTCCCGGGGGCCCCGATATCCGGCCCGCGCTCGGTGATCCGACCGAGGTGGCCAAGACCCTCGCCACGGAGTCCCGCACCGGAGTCGACGTCGTTCGGCTCGTCGCGGGCGACCCGTTCTCGGTGGACTCGGTGATCACCGAGGTGAACGCGCTGACGCGCTCGCACCTGCAGTTCGAGATCGTGCCGGGCCTGCCCGCCACGACCGCCGTGCCGACCTACGCGGGTCTTCCGCTGGGGTCGTCGCACACCGAGGCCGACGTCCGCGGCGACGTGGACTGGGCGGCGCTGGCCGCCGCGCCGGGGCCGCTGATCCTGCAGGCCACCGCGTCGCATCTGGCCGACGCCGCGAGCACCCTGATCGAGTACGGATTGGCCGACACCACACCGTGTGTCGTCACCGCGCAGGGCACCACGTGCCAGCAGCGCTCGGTGGAGACCACGCTCGGCGGTCTCAACGACAAGGCGGCGATCGGTGCCAACGAGCCCGCGGGCCCGCTGACCGGCCCGCTGGTCGTGACTATCGGCAAGACGGTGGCCAACCGCGCGAAGCTGAACTGGTGGGAGAGCCGCGCACTGTACGGCTGGACCGTGCTGGTGCCGCGAACCAAGGACCAGGCGGGCGAGATGAGCGAAAAGCTGGTGTCGCACGGCGCAACGCCGATCGAGGTGCCGACCATCGCCGTCGAGCCGCCGCGCAGCCCGGCGCAGATGGAGCGCGCCGTCAAGGGTTTGGTCGACGGCCGCTATCAGTGGGTCGTGTTCACCTCGACCAACGCGGTGCGGGCGGTGTGGGAGAAGTTCAACGAGTTCGGCCTCGACGCCCGCGCGTTCTCCGGTGTGAAGATCGCGTGCGTTGGGCAGTCCACCGCCGACCGGGTGCGTGCCTTCGGTATCGAGCCGGAGCTGGTGCCGTCGGGTGAGCAGTCCTCGCTCGGGTTGCTCGACGAATTCCCGCCCTACGACGAGGTTTTCGACCCGGTGAACCGGGTGCTGCTGCCGCGCGCCGACATCGCCACCGAGACACTGGCCGAAGGCTTGCGTGACCGCGGCTGGGAGATCGAGGACGTCACGGCCTACCGCACGGTGCGTGCCGCACCGCCGCCTGCGCACACCCGCGAAATGATCAAGACGGGTGGCTTCGACGCGGTGTGCTTCACGTCGAGCTCGACGGTGCGCAACCTGGTCGGCATCGCGGGCAAGCCACACGCGCGCACGATCGTCGCGTGCATCGGTCCCAAAACCGCCGAAACGGCAGCGGAATTCGGCCTTCGCGTCGACGTGCAGCCTGAGGTCGCCGCGGTGGGTCCGTTGGTCGAGGCGCTGGCCGAGCACGCCGCCCGGTTGCGGGCCGAGGGTGCGCTACCGCCCCCGCGCAAGAAGAGTCGGCGCCGCTAGACCCTCGGCATAGAGGAGGATGGCCTACATGGCCTTCCAAGTCACCGTCCGCGTCGACTCCGGTCGACACCGGCACTTCGGCGACTGGTTGCGCAGACCTCTTTGGAGCCAAGGCATTTGGTGCTGCCGATGTTCGTCGCCGACGGCATCGACGAGCCGAAACCGATCGAGTCCATGCCGGGCGTGGTGCAGCACACCCGCGACTCGCTGCGCAAGGCGGCGGCCGACGCGGTCAACGCGGGAGTCGGCGGGCTGATGCTGTTCGGGGTGCCCCGCGCCGAGGACAAGGACGCCACCGGGTCCGTCGGAGTGGCCGAGGACGGCATCCTCAACGTCGCGCTGCGCGACCTCGCCAAGGACCTCGGCGACGAGACCGTGCTGATGGCCGACACCTGCCTCGACGAGTTCACCGACCACGGCCACTGCGGGGTGCTCGACGCGTCCGGCCGCGTCGACAATGACGCAACCAATGCCCGATACGTGGAACTGGCTGTGGCGCAGGCGGATTCCGGTGCACACGTCGTCGGCCCCAGCGGAATGATGGACGGGCAGGTCGCCGCGATCCGCGACGGGCTTGATGCGGCGGGGCACACCGACGTGGTGATCCTGGCGTACGCCGCCAAGTTCGCGTCGGCGTTCTACGGCCCGTTCCGTGAAGCGGTGTCCTCCAGCCTGAGCGGGGATCGCCGGACGTACCAACAGGATCCGGCCAACGCCCGCGAGGCGGTGCACGAGATCGAACTGGACATCGCAGAGGGCGCCGACATCGTGATGGTGAAACCCGCGATGAGCTACCTCGACGTGGTGGCCGCCGCGGCCGACATCTCACCGGTTCCGGTGGCCGCCTACCAGATCTCCGGTGAGTACTCGATGATCAGCGCCGCGGCCGCCAACGGCTGGATCGACGGCCGGGCCGCCGCCCTGGAGTCGCTGACCAGCATCCGGCGCGCGGGTGCCGACATCGTGCTGACGTACTGGGCGGCCGACGCGGCCGACTGGCTCGCGTGAGCGAAGCAAGGCCAACGGACGTCGACACCGGCTTCTGGCTGTGGCTGGTGGCGGTGCCGTTGATGGTCGTCGGCTACCTGGTGGACATGGTGAGCACGCAGCAGCCGCGCCCGCCCGCTCGTCGTCTACGTCTTCTCCGGGATGTTCGTGTTCGTGATCGCCGCGGTCGTGGTCACGTTCCTGTTGCTGATGCGACAGGGCTACCGGTGGGCCCGCACGGTGCTCACCGGCGGTGGGGTCGCCTCCATGGTGTACGTCGGAACCAGCTTGTTCTCCATCGACCGGCCCACCGCCGCTGCGGTGCTCTACGCCGTCAGCGTTATCGTCGGCTCTGTGCTGATCGCCGGGGGCGTGTTCCTGCTGCACCGCAAGGACGCCCACGCCTTCTTCGTTCGCTAGCGGACGTTAGGCTGGCCCGGATGTCAGCTCCATTGCAGCGCCCGCGAATCGTCGACGCCGCGTTCTGGTGTTGGTTGGCGGCCGCGATCCTGCTGGCGGCACTCGGCCTGCTTCTGGCGCTGAACAAGGCGAACCTACCGGTCTTCCTGCGCGGTGCGGCGGCGCTGTTCGTGGTCGCCGGGTTGGCGCTGGGTTACCTCGCAGGCCGCACCAGGACCGGGCATACCCGTTACCGTCGCGCCGCAGTGGCCCTTGCCCTCGCGCTGGTGGTGCTCCTGGCGCTGTTCATTCTGGTCGGTGGTGGCGGTCGTGCTGTGGGTGCTGCCGATGATCCTGACGTTGGTCGGCGCGATCCTGGTGATGAGGCCGACGGCGCAGGGGTGGTTCCCGTCGGAGGACAAGCCATGACGCGGGCCGGCGAGCCGGCCGACGTGTTGTTCTACGAGCCGGGCGCCAGCTGGTGGTGGGTGGCGGCCGGGCCTGTGTCGGGCATCGCGATGCTGCTGATCCAGATGTCGGCCGGGTTGGGCTTTCAATGGCTGGTACCGACGGTCTTCTTCCTGCTGGTGTCGAGTTTCGTCGCCGTCCAGGTCAAGGCGGCCCGGATCCACACATCGGTGGAACTGACGACGACCACGCTGCGCGAAGGCGCCGAGCGCATCCATATCGACGACATCGTGCGGATCTACCCGGAGCCGGAGGGCAACGAGGAACTCACGTGGATGTCTGCGCGGGCGCTCGGCGAGCTCACCGGCGTGCCGAAGGGCCGGACCGGCATCGGCGTCAAGCTGTCCAACGATCGCACCGCGCAGGCGTGGGCGCGCAAACACCGACAGCTGCGGTCGCAGCTGGTCCACCTGATCGACGAGCGAATCCCCCCGGAGCCCAAGGCATGAGCCGCAAACGCCGCGCGGCGTGGGAGCTGGTGGTGGCCGTCGTCGCGGCGGCAGGTGCGGTGTGGTGCTGGTTCGGTGCGCAGACGATCGTCACGGTCGCCCCGATACTGCCGGGCGAGCCGCAGACCACGTCGGTGGCCTACAGCCCGCCGATGTTGGTGCTGATGCTGCTGCTGGCGACCGTCGCGGGTGTGCTGGCCGTCGGACGGCATCGCCCGGCTGCGCCGCGCTACGCGCGAAATAGCGCACGTCCCGGTGCGTTTGCACTGCGGTCGTCGAATCGCAGCCATGGCTTCTCTTTCGCGAGCCGCTGAGTGAGGCCGCTCACAGAAACTTGGTACAAAGTGCGAAATTTGTAACACTGTTGCACATGACGGAGTTGGCAGAGACCAGCCAGCAGCTCGATGCGCTGCCCTTGGGCCCGCAGTCGCTGGTCTGGCGCTATTTCGGCGACAACCGGATGTTCCTGATCGGTCCGCGGCCCGCGGTGCTGCAGAACATGCTCGCCGAGCTCGGGCAGGGCGTGCTGGACCATTCGGTGTTCTTCGCCGACACCGCGGCGCGGGTGAAGCGGTCGCTACCGCCGATCTTCATGACGGTGTACGGCAGCGACGACGACAACCCGGGCCTGCGGGTGCGTGACTTCCACACCGAGATCAAGGGCACGATGCCCGCCGAACGGGAAGCGAGCGCTACCACGCGCTGAACCCGGAGACGTACTTCTGGGCGCACGCCACATTCGTCGACCAGGTGCTGTATTTCGCCGACACCTTCGTCAAGCGGCTCAGCCGCGAGGAGAAGGAGCAGATCTACTCCGAATCCAAGACCTGGTATCGCCGCTACGGCGTCAGCGAGCAGGCGATGCCCGCCGACTACGCCGAGTTCGAGCGCTACTGGAATCGGATGATCGACGAGATCGTCGTCGCCCACCCGACCGCCAAATACGGTGTCGGCTACGTCACCAAGGGCTATCCGTGCCCGAAGGGCGTGCCGCCCGCGCTGTGGCGGGTGATCTCCGCGGTGTTCAACCCTGCCGCGGCATTCCTGACCACCGGCGGCATGCCGCCGCGCACCCGTGAGCTGCTCGGGTTGCCGTGGACCGAACGCCAGGAGCGGCGCTACCAACGCTTCGCGGCGCTGTGGCGGTCGCGTCCGGTCAACTGGGTGTGGGATCATCTGCCGATGCGGCTGCGCTACAACAAGTTCGCTCAAACCGGGTATGCCCGCGCCTGATCCGAGCACCGAAGCCATCCTCGACGCCGCCGTCGTCGAGTTCGAGCGGCATGGCCTGCGTCGCGTCGCGCTCGAAGACGTCGCCCGCCGCGCAGGCGTCAGCCGCACGACCATCTACCGTCGGTTCGCCAACAAGGACGAGCTGATCGCCGCCGTCGTCGAGCGCGAAAACGTCTCGCTGTTCGCCGATATCGCCGCCGAGCTGAAACAAGCCGGGCCGCAGTCGAATTACTACGTCGAGGCGTTCACGCTGTCGATCCTGCGGTTCCGCAGGCACCGGGTACTCAACCGGATGATGAGCGACGAACCAGCGCTGGTCCTCGAGTTGGCTCGCAGACACTATGGCGCCGCGATCGAGCGGATGGCGGACGCGCTGCGCGAGATCTTCCCCGAGGGATTCGCCGATCGCATCGGCGAGCAGGCGGTCGACGACCTGGCCGACACGATCCTGCGCTACGCCGCGATGGCGCTGCTGCTTCCCGGTGCCCGACCGCTGGACACCGCCGACGACATCCGCGCCTTCGCGACCAAGCACTTCCTGCCCAGCCTGCCGACCGCGCTGCGGGCGGTGCCGGCTTAAGCGCCAGCAGACGCAAAAGCCCCTCAATTCGCGGCGTGTCGGGGACTTTTGCGTCTGCTGGGCAAATGAGGCCTTCGTCGGGCAGCGGCAAGTTCCCTAAGCTAGTCAACGATGACACCCCTGGACGAGATTGCTCCCGCCTTCATCGAGATGGCCCATTCGATTGTGTGGGCGTCGGTTGCAACCGTCGACGCCGACAGCCGCCCACGCAGCCGCATCCTGCACCCGTTCTGGGAGTGGGACGGCACCGACCTGTTCGGCTGGATCGCCACGGTGCCCAGCCCGGTGAAGCGGGAGCACCTGGCCGTGCACCCCGAGATGTCGGTGAGCTACTGGGCGCCCAGCCATGACACCTGCAGCGCCGAGTGCCTCGTGGAGTGGTACTCCGATGACGAGACACGAAAAGCGGTGTGGGACAAGTTCGCCAACGGCCCTGAGCCGGTGGGCTACGACCCGACGATCATCCCGATGTGGAAAGACGGCCCGACGTCCGACGCGTTCGCCGCGCTGCGGCTCAGCCCGTACCGGCTGCGGGTGATGCCCGGCACGGTGATGACGCAGGGCGAAGGCGAGGTTCTGCTATGGCACTCGTGAGCGACATCAGTGCGCTGCCACTGGCCCCGAAGAACCCGCTGTCGATTCGGCAGTTGCTAAGGGCGGTCCGCAATCTCGATGCGGGACAAGAGGTGCTGCGCGACGCAGGCGGTGCCGTCACCCGCATTCAGTTCGGCCCGAAGTGGTTGGCGCTGCCGGTCGTCGCTGTCTTCTCACCGGGCGGGATCCGCGACGTGCTTGGCCGCAACGACACGTTCGCCGATCGCTGCGTCGTGCACGAAGAAGTGCAGCACCTGGCTGGCGACAGCCTGTTCGTGCTGCGCAACGACCCGTGGCTGCCGCGCAAGCGGGCGCTGCAACCGGTCTTCACCAAGCCGAACGTCCGCAGCTTCGGCGGCCACATGTCGCGGGCAGCGCAGGCGTTGTGCGAAAGCTGGCCGGAGAGTGGGGAAGTCGACCTCGACGTCGACTGCAGACGGGTGACCATGCGGTCGCTGGGCCGCTCCGTTCTCGGCCTCGACCTCAACGACCGCGAAGACGTGATCGCCGAACACATGCACGTCGCGTCGTCCTACGCCGCCGACCGTGCGCTGCGTCCGGTGCGCGCACCCCGGTGGTTGCCGACGCCGGCGCGGGCCCGTGCGCGCGCGGCGGTGGCGGCGTTGCGCAGCGTCACCGACGACATGCTGCAGGCGTGCCGTATGGATCCGACGCTGGATGCGCCGCTCGTGCACGCCTTGATCGCGGCCACCGATCCCGAAACAGGGCAGTCCATCGCCGACGACGACATCATCAACGACCTGTTGATCTTCATGCTGGCGGGCCACGACACGACGGCGACGGCTCTCAGCTACGCGTTGTGGGTGCTGGGACATCATCCCGACGTGCAGGACCGCGTGGCCGCCGAGGTGCGCGAGATCGGCGATCGCGAGATCACGCCCGACGATGTGTCCCGACTCGGCTACACCATCCAGGTGCTGCACGAGGCGCTGCGGCTGTGCCCGCCCGCCGCGGGTGTCGGTCGGATGGCCGTGCGCGATTTCGCGGTGGACGGGTACCGGGTGCAGGCGGGCACCCTCGTCCTGGTGGGAATCTATGCGGTGCACCGGGATCCGGCCTTCTGGCCGAAGCCGCTCGAGTTCGATCCCGACCGGTTCAGCCCCGAAGCCGCCAAGGTCCGCGACCGCTGGCAGTTCATCCCGTTCGCGGGTGGTTCGCGGTCGTGCATCGGCGAACACTTCGCTCGGCTGGAGACCACGCTCGCGCTGGCGACCATCGTCAGGTCAACCGAAATCAGATCGGTCGACGACGACTTCCCCGTCGAGGTGCCGTTCACCACGGTCGCCAAGGGCCCGATCCGCGCGCACGTCAAAGCGCGGACGTGACTCACCCGTCACCGGTGATCCGCATCGCCGCTGCGGTGATCCTCGACGGGTGCGGCCGCACGCTCGTCGTACGCAAGCGCGGGACGGCCGCGTTCATGCAGCCGGGAGGCAAGATCAGGCCCGGCGAGATCGCCGTCGAGGCGCTGCACCGCGAGATCGCCGAAGAGCTCAGCGTGCAGGTGGCGGCAGCGAGCGTTCGGGTGCTCGGGCGACATGTCGCCGAGGCGGCCAACGAACCCGGGCACACGGTCGAGGCCGAGTTGTTCGCGGTGACGCTGGCGGGGGAACCGCGTGCGACCGCGGAGATCGACGAGATCGCATGGGTGGACCCGTCGAACCCCGGCGATATCGATCTCGCACCGCTGACCGAACATACGGTGCTCCGCATTCTGCGGGGCTGAGCGGTCAGCGCCGCGTCAGCAGAACCCGGCCGCGTCCCCGGCTACCCCTCTTTACCGACGTATGCCAGTGTCGCAGCGATGGCCGCTTCGGTGCCGGTGCGCAGAGTCGGCTGGATCGCAGGCGCAAATGCCGGGTTGTGATTCCCCACGACGGTCATGCCCGGGAGGAAGCCACCATTGCCCCAGAATGTGAAGGGCACGCCGAAGGCCGCTGGGATACGACTGAAGTCCTCCGAGGCCGGGACCGGGGCTAGCTCGTGCACCCTGTCGGCTCCGAAGGCCTGCGTGAAGGCCTGCGTTACCGATTCCGTGACCGTCGGGTCGTTCACGGTGAGTGGGAAGGTGGCACTGGTCTCGAAGGTTGGCTCCTGCGGCGAGCCGGAGGCTTGGGCTGCGGCCAGATTTGCGCTCCGGTCCAGTTGGTTCTACTCACATAGATCGCCGATCCGGCCGACACGATCGCCACACAATGCGGCTATCAACGCCCATCGGCCATTGCGAGCCGCGATCCTGATGTCATGTTCAAGGCGGTTCTCTGACGAGGCGGCCGGATGCAGCCCAGCAGGATCCGCGCACGGCGGCTTTGGTTCGGTGGCTGGTGCCTCAGGTTCGTCAATGGCAGCCACTGGCTAGCTCCTACTTTGCGATTCCCCCCGGCCAAGCAGCACGGCTTGCTCGAACGGCAGTCGCGGGAAGATCGCCCGCCAGAACCCCGTCACGTGTGCGGCCGCTTCGGCCTTCGGCATCACCCGTGGGTCGGTCAGCGTGATCGTCTTGCCCATGTGCCGCACTTCCGCGTGGTCGGCGGCGGTGATGTTCTTCAGCCAGTCCCGATTCGGTCCGTAGGTCAACAGGATCGCCATGCCGTCGTCGGTCGGGAACACGTTGAGAGGGGTTCGGTAGACCTTGCCGGACTTGCGGCCGACGTGCTCGAGGATGCCGAACCCCGGCAGCCAGCCCGCCCACAGCCGCTGAACCGGGTTGGTGACGTGCCGGTTGAACCGGGCCAGCCATTGCGGGAGTTGCATACCGCCATCAAACTCGTGGCTATGGCCTACATCAAGCCTCCCTGGTTCGTGCGCAAGATCTTCAACAAGGTCGCGATGGCGACCGGAGTCGGCAACAGCCAGACGCTGACCGTGACGAAGCGGGTGAGCAAGCAACCCCAGCAGATCCCGGTGGTCGTCCCCGAGATCGACGGCGTGAAATACCTGGTGTCCACGCGCGGGGAAGCGGAGTGGGTGAGAAACGTCCGCGCCGACCCGAACGTCAAGCTCGGCAACGTGAAGTACGTGGCCACGGACGTCCCCGTCGCCGAGCGGGGTCCGATCATCGCCGCGTACCGGCCGCTGGCGGGCAAGGTCGTCGAGGGCTACTGGAAACAGCTGCCCTCCGACGCCGACCACCCCACCTTCGCGCTCACCCCGGGCTGAGGCGCGCCGATATCTGCGTGGTGGCTGCTGATCGCGGTCGGTGATCACGACCCTCATGCAGAACTCGACGCCGCAGCCTCGCCGGCGGACCACTACACCCTGTAGTTGACGCATTTGCCCCGGCTGGAACACTGGTGGCCATGCCCAGCACAGACGTCTCCGCGAAACTCTTCGCCGACGCGTGCGCCCTCATCCCCGGCGGCGTGAACTCGCCGGTCCGGGCGTTCACCGCGGTGGGCGGCACGCCGCGCTTCATCACCTCCGCCGAGGGCTACTGGCTGACCGACGCCGACGGCAACCGGTACGTGGACCTGGTGTGCTCATGGGGCCCGATGATCCTGGGCCACGCCCACCCCGCCGTCGTCGAAGCCGTGCAGCGCGCCGCGGCGGGCGGCCTGTCCTTCGGCGCCCCGACGCCCGCCGAGACCGAGCTGGCCGCCGAGATCATCGGACGTGTCGACGCCGTCGAGCGGCTGCGGCTGGTCAACTCCGGCACCGAGGCGACGATGAGCGCGATCCGGCTGGCCCGCGGCTTCACCGGCCGGGCCAAGATCATCAAGTTCTCCGGCTGCTATCACGGCCACAGCGACGCGCTGCTGGCCGACGCGGGCTCGGGCGTCGCGACGCTCGGACTGCCGTCCTCGCCCGGTGTCACCGGCGCCGCGGCCGCCGACACGATCGTGTTGCCGTACAACAACATCCCCGCGCTCGAGGACGTCTTCTCCCGGTTCGGCGATGAGATCGCGTGCGTGATCAGCGAGGCCAGCCCTGGCAACATGGGCACCGTCCCGCCGCTGCCCGGTTACAACGCCCAACTGCGCCGCACCACCGCCGAACACGGCGCGCTGCTGATCCTCGACGAGGTGATGACCGGCTTCCGGGTCAGCCGATCCGGTTGGTACGGCGTGGATCCCGTCGATGCAGACCTGTTCACCTACGGCAAGGTGATGAGCGGCGGACTGCCTGCGGCGGCCTTCGGCGGACGGGCCGAAGTCATGGAGCGGCTGGCCCCGCTCGGGCCCGTGTACCAGGCGGGCACGCTGTCGGGTAACCCGGTCGCGATGGCAGCCGGGCTTGCGACGCTGCGCGCCGCCGACGACGACGTGTACGAGAAGCTGGACGCCAACGCCGACCGGCTGACCGACATGCTGTCGCGGGCATTGACCGACGCCGGTGTCGCCCACGGGATTTCCCGGGCGGGCAACATGTTCAGCGTGTTCTTCACCGATGCGCCGGTGACCGACTTCGCGTCGGCGAAGGCCAGCGAGACCTGGCGCTACCCGGCGTTCTTCCACGCGCTGCTCGACGCGGGGGTCTACCCGCCGTGCAGCGCGTTCGAGACCTGGTTCGTCTCGGCGGCACTCGACGACGCGGCGTTCGACCGGATCGCCGCCGCCTTACCCGGCGCCGCGCGCGCCGCCGCTGAGGCCCGCCCGGCATGACCGAGAACACGACCGACAAGACGATCGTGCACGTGATGCGGCACGGCGAGGTCTACAACCCGGACAAGATCCTCTACGGCCGCCTGCCCGACTATCACCTGTCGGAAAAGGGCCGGGCCCAGGCGCAGCGGGTCGCCGATTGGCTCGCAGACCGTGACGTCGTCTATGTCGTCGCGTCGCCGCTGGAGCGGGCGCAGGAGACCGCGACTCCGATCGCGGAGCGCCACGGCCTGCCGATCGACACCGACGACGACCTGATCGAATCGGCCAATATCTTTCAGGGCCAGAAGGTCTCACCCGGCGACGGCGCCCTGCGCGACCCCCGCAACTGGTGGCATCTGCGCAATCCGCGTACGCCGTCGTGGGGCGAGCCCTACGAGGAGATCGCGGAGCGGATGACGGCCGCCCTGCATCGCGCCCGGAACAAGGCTGCCGGACATGAAGCGGTGTGTGTCAGCCATCAGCTTCCGGTGGAGACGCTGCGACGGGCGGTGACCGGAAAGCCGCTGCACCACTTCCCGACTCGTCGGCTGTGCAACCTCGCCTCGCTTACCTCTTTCTACTTCCACGGGGACTCGTATGTCGGCTGGGGCTATTCGGAGCTGGCCGGGCAGTGAGGTGGTGGGTCGTCATCGCGAGCGCGGCGCTTGTCGTGCTCGCCGGATGCTCCACCGGTGACGACGCCGTCGCGCAGGGCGGCACCTTCGAGTTCGTGTCACCCGGCGGCAAGACCGACATCTTCTACGACCCGCCCGAAAGCCGCGGCCGGCCAGGCCGGTTGGCCGGACCCAGCCTGATGGACCCCGCCAAGACCCTCTCGCTCGACGACTTCGCGGGCAAGGTCGTCGTGATCAACGTGTGGGGACAGTGGTGCGGGCCGTGCCGCACCGAGATCGGCCAACTGCAGAAGGTCTACGACGCCACCAAGTCCGACGGCGTCGCCTTCCTCGGCATCGATGTGCGCGAC
This sequence comes from uncultured Actinomycetota bacterium, assembly GCA_963716505.1. Lineage (GTDB taxonomy): Bacteria > Actinomycetota > Actinomycetes > Mycobacteriales > Mycobacteriaceae > Mycobacterium. Next base: position 97,584 of record CAVQTL010000006.1, on the reverse strand, counting down.
AACAACCGCGACGCCGCCCGCGACTTCGTCACCGACCGCAAGATCACCTTCCCGTCCATCTACGACCCGTCGATGCGCACGATGATCGCGTTCGGTGGCAGATACCCGACGACTGTCATCCCGTCGACGATCGTGTTGGACCGCGAGCACCGGGTGGCGGCGGTGTTCCTGCGGGAGCTGCTGGCCGCCGACCTGCAACCGGTCGTGCAGCGGCTGGCCGCCGAACCCGTTCCGCAGACATGACTCTCGACCGGGTCGACGAGTTGATGGCCAGCGGGCCGGTGGTGCTCGCGGCGCTCGTCGCCGCTCTGGCAGGCCTGGTGTCGTTCGCCTCACCGTGTGTGGTGCCGCTGGTGCCCGGCTATCTGTCCTACCTGGCCGCGGTCGTCGGCGTCGAGGACGGCGTTGAGCCGTCGGGCGCGGTTACGGTCGCACGCAAGGCCCGCATCCGGGTCGCGGGCGCCGCTCTGCTGTTCGTGGCGGGCTTCACCGCGGTGTTCGTGCTCGGCACCGTCGCGGTGCTCGGCATGGCGGGCACACTGATCACCAATCAGCTACTGCTGCAACGCATCGGCGGTGTGATCACCATCCTGATGGGCCTGGTGTTCATCGGCTTCATCCCGCTGCTGCAGCGGGATACCCGGTTCGCGCCGCTGCAGCTGTCGACGGTCGCCGGCGCGCCGTTGCTCGGTGCGGTGTTCGCGCTCGGCTGGACGCCGTGTCTCGGCCCGACGCTGACGGGGGTGATCGCGGTCGCGTCCGCCACCGACGGCGCCAACGTGGCCCGCGGTGTACTGCTGGTCATCGGCTACTGCATGGGACTGGGAATTCCCTTCGTGCTGTTGGCCTTTGGCTCGGCACGGGCCGTGCAGGGGCTGGGCTGGCTGCGCCGGCACACCCGACAGATCCAGATCTTCGGCGGTGTGCTGATGATCCTGGTGGGCACCGCATTGGTCACCGGCGTGTGGAACGACTTCGTGTCATGGGTGCGCGACGCGTTCGTGTCTGATGTCACGTTGCCGATATGACGAACGTATCCCCGCGAGCAGACGCAAAACTGCCTAGAAATCGGCGTTTGGGGGCATTTATGCGTCTGCTCGCCGTGGTACGCAACACGTGGCGCACGCTGACCTCGATGGGCACGGCGCTGGTGCTGCTGTTCCTGCTGGCGCTGGCCGCGATACCGGGCGCACTGTTGCCGCAGCGCAGCCTCAATGAAGTCAAGGTCGAGCAGTACATCGCCGAACACCCGACGATCGGGCCGTGGCTGGACCGACTGCAGGCCTTCGAGGTGTTCTCCAGCTTCTGGTTCACCGCCATCTACGCGCTGCTGTTCATCTCGCTCGTCGGCTGCCTGGCCCCGCGACTGCTCGAACACATCCGCAGCCTGCGCGCCACACCCGTTGCCGCGCCGCGCAACCTCGGCCGGTTGCCCAAGCACCACACCGCCGAGGTGGCCGGCGAACCCGACGCGGTCGCCGCCGCCGTGTCGGAGCGGCTGACCGGATGGCGGCGCATCACACGCACCGAGGACGGCACCGTCGAGATCTCAGCGGAGAAGGGCTATCTGCGCGAGTTCGGCAACATCGTCTTCCACTTCGCACTGCTCGGCCTGCTCATCGCGGTGGCCGTCGGCAAGCTCTTCGGCTACGAGGGCAACGTCATCGTGATCGCCGACGGCGGGCCGGGGTTCTGCTCGGCGTCGCCCGCCGCATTCGACTCGTTTCGGGCGGGCAACACCGTCGACGGCACCTCGCTGAACCCGATCTGTTTGCGCGTCAACGACTTCGACGCGCAGTACCTGCCGTCCGGGCAGGCGCTATCGTTCGCCGCCAACATCGACTACCAGCAGGGCGCCGACCTCGACACGGACACGTGGCGGCCCTACCACCTGAAGGTCAACGAACCGCTGCGGATCGGCGGCGACCGGGTTTACCTGCAGGGCCACGGCTACGCGCCGACGTTCACCGTCACCTTCCCCGACGGGCAGACCAGAACCCAGACCGTGCAGTGGCGGCCCGACGATCCGATCACCCTGCTGTCGTCGGGTGTGATGCGGTTCGACCCGCCCGGTGGCACCTATCCCGACGCCGACGAACGCCGCAAGCATCAGATCGCGATCCAGGGCCTGTTCGCGCCGACCGAGCAACTGCACGGCACCCTGTTGTCCTCCAGCTTTCCTTCGCTGAACGACCCGGCGGTCGCCGTCGACATCTATCGCGGCGACACCGGGCTGGACACCGGACGGCCGCAGTCGCTGTTCTCTCTCGATCCGCGCCTCATCGACCAGAAGCGGCTGACCAAGGTGGCGCGGGTGAACCTGCCCGCCGGACAGGACGCACGACTGGACGACGGCACGCAGGTGCGCTTCGACGGAGCTGTGCCGTTCATCAACGTGCAGGTCTCCCACGATCCGGCGCAGGTGTGGGTGCTGGTGTCCGCGCTGACCATGATGGCGGGCCTGCTCGTCTCGCTGATCGTGCGTCGGCGCCGGGTCTGGGTTCGAATCGCAGCAGGTGGTGCAGGTACCGTTAGCGTCGAGCTGGGCGGCCTCGCCCGCACCGACAACTCGGGTTGGGGCGACGAGTTCGAGCGGTTGACGCACCGGCTGCTCGACGGTCTGGATACCGCGGAGCCGTCACGAGAGAAGGTCTGATCTGTGAACACCGAGCACATCGACATCGGGTTGGCCCGTTATTCGGACTGGGCCTTCACGTCGTCGGTCGTCTTGCTGGTGATCGCGCTCGTGTTCCTCGCCGTCGAGCTCGCCTACGTCGGCAGCAGGAAGGTCGCCGACCGCGAACTCGTCGCGGCAGGGACGGTGAGCGCCGACAGCGCCACCCCCGGCCTGGTCGCCGATGCGCCGCGGCGACCCTTCGACGAGCGCATCGGACGGGCCGGGCTGGCCCTTGTCTACGCCGGCATCGGGCTGCTGCTGGTGTGCATCGTGCTTCGTGGTCTGGCGGCCGCGCGGGTGCCCTGGGGCAACATGTACGAGTTCATCAACCTGACGTGCTTCTCGGGTCTGGTCGCGGCCGCGATCGTGCTGCGCCGTCCGCAGTACCGCGCGCTGTGGGTGTTCGTGCTCGTGCCGGTGCTCATCCTGCTGACGGTGTCGGGTCGCTGGCTCTACACCAACGCGGCGCCGGTGATGCCCGCGCTGCAGTCCTACTGGCTGCCCATCCACGTGTCGGTGGTCAGCCTCGGCTCCGGTGTGTTCCTGGTCGCGGGCGTCGCCAGCATCCTGTTCCTGGTCAAGATGTCCCGGCTCGGTGCACCCGATGCGGACGGCGCCGCCGCCCGGATCGTGGCGCGGCTGCCCGATGCGCAGACCCTGGACCGAATCGCCTACCGCACAACGATCTTCGCGTTCCCGGTGTTCGGGTTCGGTGTCATCTTCGGCGCGATCTGGGCCGAAGAGGCATGGGGCCGGTACTGGGGCTGGGACCCCAAGGAGACGGTGTCGTTCATCGCATGGGTGATCTATGCCGCCTACCTGCACGCCCGCTCGACCGCGGGCTGGCGCGACAAGAAGGCGGCATGGATCAACGTCGCGGGATTTGTCGCGATGGTGTTCAATCTGTTCTTCATCAATCTTGTCACCGTCGGGCTGCACTCGTATGCCGGCGTCGGCTAGCCGACAATGGAGCAGCGTGGCTGAGCCGACGATGAAGCGGCCGGGTGAGCCGACAATGAAGCGGCGCGGGTGACGTCCGCGCGAATCGTCCAATGAGAAGGGGCTAACCGTTGTCTGACGATCCATCGCCTGGCTTTCGGTCACAACAGCGGTTCAGCGATCCGGCGGGCGACGGGTCGCCGCCTGCCGAGTGGACCGATCCCACGCCGCCGACCGGGATTCCGGTCAGCCAACCGGATTCCGTGCCGCCGCCCTACCCGGAGCTCTCCACCGCCTCGCTGCTGCGCCAGAACAAGCGACCGCCGTCGGCGGGCTGGCGCCGCGTGCTGTTCCTGGCCTCCGGCAAGCTGATCAACCTGGGTGAGAGCCCGAAGGAAACCCACCACAACACCCTGCTCGCACAGGTGAACCGGCCGCTGCAGGGCTGCTACCGGATCGCGCTGCTGTCGCTGAAGGGCGGCGTCGGCAAGACGACCATCACCGCGACGCTCGGGGCGACGTTCGCGTCCATCCGTGGCGATCGGGTGGTCGCGGTCGACGCCAACCCCGACCGCGGCACGCTGAGCCAGAAGGTGCCGCTGGAGACGCCTGCCACGGTGCGCCATCTGCTGCGCGATGCCGAGGGGATCGAACGCTACAGCGACGTCCGCAGCTACACATCGCAGGGGCCGAGCCGGTTGGAGGTGCTGGCATCCGAAAGCGACCCCGCCGTGTCCGAGGCATTCAGTGCCGACGACTACTCAAGGACGCTGGATGTGCTGGAACGCTTCTACAGCCTGGTGCTCACCGACTGCGGCACCGGGCTGATGCACTCGGCGATGTCGGCAGTGCTGGCCAAGGCCGACGTGCTCATCGTCATCAGTTCCGGTTCGGTCGACGGCGCCCGCAGCGCATCGGCGACGTTGGACTGGCTCGACGCGCACGGCCACGAGGACATGGTCAAGAACTCGGTCGCCGTGATCAACGCGGTGCGCCCGCGGTCAGGCAAGGTCGACATGCAGAAGGTCGTCGACCACTTCTCCCGCCGCTGCCGGGCGGTGCGGCTGGTGCCGTTCGACCCGCACCTCGAGGAGGGCGCGGAGATCAGCCTGGAACGCCTGCGGCGCGAGACGCGCGAGGCGCTGATCGAGTTGGCGGCGGTGGTGGCCGAGGGTTTCCCGGGCGCGCAGCGGCCCGACGACCTGTTCTAAGGCCGCGCGGTTACTTGGGGCGGGGATTGTCCCCGTGCCCGAGTCGGCGCAGGAAATCCGGGTCGTCGTCGGGGCCGATCGTGCGCGTCCTTGGACGGCCGGCCGTGGCGCGGGTCAGCCGCCAGCCGACGTAGATCAGGCCGGCCAAGACGAGAACGAAGAGCAGATAAGCCACGCAAAAACCTCCTTGATCTGAATATACGCGTCGTCGGTAGGCTCAGGCCGTGTCTGAGCCCCGCCCCGGATCCCGCCTCGTCCTTGATGTGCTGGCCTATACGCTGGCCCGACTGCTGCTCGTCGTCGTACTGACCGCGGCCATCTTCGGGGGCGCGCATCTGCTCGGCGTGCGCGACTTCCCGCTCGTCATCGCATTGCTGTTCGCGCTCGTCATCGCGCTGCCGCTGGGCATCTGGCTGTTCGCTCCGCTGCGCAAGCGCGCCACCACAAGCATCTCGGCGGTCGACGCGCGGCGGCGCAAGGATCGCGAACAACTCCAGGCCAGGCTGCGCGGCGACGAGCCGCCCGAGAAGTGACGTGCCGCGTACGTGAGGAGCACATATAACAGCCCGGTGACGCGCGAGGCGTTCGGAGTCGAATTCGTTGGTGCCGAGGGGTTTCTGAACTCACCGACCTATGGGTTGCCGCCTCAGTTCATGTTCGACGCGCTGCAGGAATCCCTGCGCGCCTGGCAGACAGGCACGATGGACGTCCCGTCCTTCGACGGCTTCGTCGACGCGGGCCGGGCCGGCTATGCCGCGTTGGTCGGTGTGCCCGTCGGCTCGGTGACGATGGCGGGCACCGTCTCCTCTGCGCTGGGACTGGTTGCCGCCGCGATACCGGACGGCAGCCGGGTGGCGACTCTGCCCGGTGAATTCACCAGTACCAGTTTTCCGTTCGCCGCTCAGGCGGCGCGTGGCGTCACCGTCACCGAACTCGATTCTGACGAGTTGGTGACGACCGCGGTCGACTACGACGTGGTGACCGCGAGCCTGGTGCAGTCGGCCAACGGCGCGGTGCTGGATGTCGACGCCCTGCAGGCGAACGTGGCGGGAACGGACACGCTGACCGTCATCGATGTCACCCAGGCGCTGGGCTGGAAGAACTTCGAACTTCCGTGGGCCGACGTCACCGTCGCCGCGGTATACAAGTGGCTGCTGGCGCCGCGCGGCACGGCATGGATGTCGCTGAGCGACCGCATCTCGAGCTCGATGACCCCGCACGCCGCCAACTGGTACGCGGGGGAGGCGCCCTGGTCGACGATCTACGGGCTGCCGCTGCGGCTGGCCGAGGATGCCCGGCGGTTCGACGTGTCGCCGACCTGGTTCAGCGTGTTGGGGTCGGGGCTGACACTGCCCTGGATGGCGTCGCTCGACCGTGCCGAGGTCGAGGCGCATGCGCTGGGGCTCGCGTCCCGGGCGCGCACGGAACTGCAACTGCCGCAGGAGCCTTCGGCGATCGTCTCGATTCCGACCGCCGCTGCCGAGAAGCTCAAGGACGCGGGGATCCGGGCGTCGATACGTGCAGGCGCCGTCCGGGTCGGCTTCCACCTGTACAACACCGAGGACGACCTGGATCGGTTGCTCGACGTCCTGCGTTAGCGGTCAGCGCGGCCGAATAGGGTTGAGCCGCAGCAGCATCGGCAGTCCACATCGGCGCAACAGCGCGAACCGCCCGTCCGGAGTGGACGACGCCTCGGCTTCGATCATCGCCAACAGATCGGTGGTCACACCCGGGGCGGCGTGCACCGGCGACTGCTCAGTCGAAGAGGTCGGGCTGCTCGCGGGTGATACGCGCGAACAACGGCTGGAAGCTGAACCAGCCGGCGAAGTGTGTGCCGACTTGTCCCGCAGTGTGTTTGGCCATCGCCGGCTCGATGAGCACGGGCTTGCCCGCGGCCTCGGCCAACAGCTGCGCCTGGCAGGACCGCTCCATCGTGATGAACCACCACGCCGCCTCCTCGACCGAATGGCCGACCGTGAGCAGACCGTGGTTGCGCAGGATGGCGGCCTTGCAGTCGCCGAGTTCGTGGGCGATGCGCTTGCCCTCCTCGAGGTCCAGCACCACGCCCGAGTACTGGTCGAACAGCGCATGGTCGTCGTAGAAGGCGCACGCGTCCTGCGTGATCGGGTCGAGGAGCCGGGCAAGTGTGGACCATGTCTTGCCGTACACCGAATGCGAGTGCGCGGCGCTGATCACGTCGGGGCGGGCGGCGTGCACCTGCGAATGGATGGCGAACGCGGCCTGGTTCAGTGGGCGGTCGCCCTCGACGACCGTGCCGTCGTGGCGCACCAGCATCAGGTCGCTGACGCGGATGTGGCCGAAGTGCATGCCGAACGGATTGACCCAGAAGTGATCGGTCAGCTCGGGATCGCGGGCGGTGATGTGGCCGGCGACGCCCTCGTCGAAGCCGAAGCGGCTGAACAGACGGAACGCCGCAGCCAGGTTCTGTTTGCGGTGCAGGCGTTCTTCTTCGACGCTGCGGCCCTCCTCAGGGAGAAGCGCCGCGACGTTGCCGCTCGCGAGTCGATTGGCTTGTTCGACGTCGTCGTCAGTCATGGGCTGAGGCTACCCGCCGAAATCGCTCAGCCAGCGTCGTCTTGCAGTATTTGCCGAAGCTTGTCGATCGGGTCGCCGGTGCCCGGATTCAGCCTCAGCTCACCCGGTTGTCCCTCGGGATCGGTCGCGCCGGCCGCGGGCCCAGCACACCCCCGACTGGGTCACCTTCCCCCGCGAACAGACGCAAAAGTGCCCAAAATGCGCCGTGTTCGGTCACTTTTGCGTCTGCTCGCCGTGGAAAGTCAGGCGAGGAAGCGCGCGACGTATGCGGCGAACGGCTCGCGCAGGTCGCTCTCCACCAGGCCGAACATCTCGGGCGACGTGGCGACCGTGCCGTGCCTGCCCCGCTGATGCCCGGCCAGGTAGTTGCCGATCGCCGCGCGCGCGTCATCGTCGAGCTTCTCACCCGCCTGTTCGTACACCTGGGCGGCGACCGCCAGCTCGTCGGTCATGAACTCGTCGAAGCGCACATCGATCGACCGCTCGGGTGGGATGGTGTCGCGGTCGCGAACCAGCGCGCCGAGCATCAACGCGAGCCGGTCGACCCAGGTCGCCGCGATCTCGTTCACCGGAACCGTTGAGCGATGCATCCGCGCGGAGTAGGTGAGCATCGCGAGCATCGACTGCGTCACCGGCGCCGGGTCACGATGCGTGAAGACGACGAAGACGCCGGGGAAGACTTTGTTCAGCACCGGCAGCTGCTCGAGGTGCTGGGGCGACTTGAGCAACCATCGTCGACCACCGCGCAAAAACTGCATCGCCTTGAGCTGAGTCTTCAGGTGTTCGTAGTGCGAGGTCTGATCGTGCGCCAGGTAGTAGTCACGCCACCGCGGCACGTGCCCCAACGTTTCGAACAGCATCGTGGAGAAGTCGTTGGCCAGCAGCTGTATTTCCTCATGCACATGATCGGTCGTCATCTCGTGCATCAACCGGAAGTTGGGCATCACGATGTCGATGACCTGGACGGCGACGTCCATCCGCGCCTTGCGGGGATCCGGCTCGACGCCCGCCTCGGCGGGCAGCGGGAACGGCTCGTTGCTCTCCCAGTACGGCATGGTGCGGAACGTGGGGGCCGAAGCGAGCAGGTTGTGCAGGTGCGTGGTGCCGGTGCGCGGTAGGCCCGCGATGACGATCGGCGGCAGCAATTCGATGTCGCGGATCTCGGGATGCCGAGCCAGCAGGTCGGTGAGCAACAAGCGGTTCTTCAGCCACTGCAACAGCTGGGCGTGAAAGTTGACCACCCCGGCCGGATGCATGTCTGGAATCTCTTGCAGCGCGGCCAGATACACGTGCAACCGCTCGTGATAGTCGTCATCGCCGAAGTCGTCGAACCCCGTCTCGGCGGAGGCCTTGGCGTGCAGGACGTCGGCATCCAGTGGGCAGTCGGGCGCCATCGTCGCCATCATGTCGAGAAACTGTTGCGCCTCTTGGCTGAAGCGTGGCTGCGCTAGGTCGTCGAGGTGGACGACGGCTCCCTTGACATCGGTCACGGCGACTTATGTTACTTTGAGTTTCGTAATGACGACAGACCTCGGCCGCCCCCGCGATCCGCGCATCGACAACTCGGTGCTGCGCGCGACCGTCGAACTGCTTGGCACGTCGGGCTACGCCGACCTGTCGGTCGATGCGATCGCCAAGCGGGCAGGAACCAGCAAGCCGGCGATCTACCGGCGATGGCCGAGCAAGGCGCACCTCGTGCACGAGGCGGTCTTCCCGATCTCCGAGTCAACCGAACTTCCCGACACCGGCTCGCTCGCAGGGGATGTGCGCGAAATGGTGCGACGCTCGACGGCCGTGCTGACCACGCCTGCCGCGCGGGCGGCGATGCCGGGGCTGCTGGCGGAGATGGCGACGGACCCGGCACTGCACACCAAGCTGCTGGACCGCTTCGGCGACGTCATCTCCCGCGGCATGACCGATCGCCTCGAGGGCGCCACGAGTCGCGGCGAGGTTCGGCCGGACGTGACCGCAGGCGACCTGGTCGAGGCCATCGCAGGCATGACCCTGATGGCGATCATCACCCGCAACCAGGCACTCAACGACGCATGGGTGGAGCGCACAGCCACCCTGATCACGAAGGGAATCAGCGCATGACTACACATGAGTCGACAACGGCTTGGCGTGAGCTGCTCGAAACGCTTGGCGGCCTTGATGCTTCGTTCCTGAACGGCGAGCGGGCCGTCACCGACGATCGGCATATCGCCGACGGTTACCGAATGCTCGCGACGACCCTTGGTGTCGCATTCGACACCTACCTGTTTCCCGATCCGAGCCGCCCACGCTGGGTCGAGGTCAATTCGCCTGCGCGCCAAGACCGCCGCTGGGGCGGCGACAACACCGACGCCTACTACTTCATGTGCCCGGTCGACCCGAAGCGGCGCTATCGCATCAGCGGCAACAAGGGTGACAGCGTCTACTTCTCGGTGACCGCCTACAACGAACCGTCGCCGGGCGCCTGGTCGGACCGGATCGTCGCGATCATCCGCGACGACGACCTCGACATCGACGCCGACGGCAACTTCTCGTTCGAACTGGGGCCGACGCCCGATGCGGCCGTGCTGATGACCCGTGACTACCAGGCCGACCCACAGACCGGGCGGCCGGTCAGCTGGCGGATCGAAGCCCTCGACGAGCCGGATCCATTCCGCCATGGCGACGCCGAGACCGCGGCCGCGCTGCGGGCGAGCGCGGCGTGGATGCGGACGATGTTTGCGATCCTGCCGCTGGCTGTCGGCGCCCGGGCGCAGGACGCCCACACACTCGGACACGAGATCTCGCAGGCGGCAAACGAATTCGCGGATCCGTATCAGGTGCCGGATGCGAACTTCGGCTGGTCGGCACGCGACGCCTGCTACGCCTACGGCAGCTTCGTGCTCGACGACGACGAGGCGCTCGTCATCACGCACCGACCGCCGCCGTGCCGGTTCTGGAATCTGGTGGTGTGGAACCAGTTCATGGCCACCCCCGGCGTCGACGACGCCCGCAGTTCGGTGAACGGCCACAGTGCGGTGCCGAACGCCGACGGCTCCGTCACGATCGTCGTGTCACGGGGGATGACGTCGCACCCCAATTCCCTTACGACGCTGGACTATCCGCGCGGCAATCTGGCGTTTCGGTGGTTCCTTGCCGACGAGGTGCCCGCCCGGCCCGAGGCGCGGTTGGTCAAGGCCGCCGACGCGCCGACAAGCGTGCAGTGACGTCGCTCAGCCGAGCCACAATGCCAGCGCCACCGCAACCGACCACACCAGCATCGTCAATCCGGTGTCGCGCAGGACGGGGATGAGGTCTCTGCCGAGGCCGCCGGTGCGGACCGGGCGGGCCGCGCGCCACCCCAGCGGCGCAGCGATCAGCCCGACCGCACACCACGGCGTCGCGATCATCAGCAACAGCGTCATCAGCAGCGGCACCACCAGCAGGCCGCCAAACAGCAGCCGGGTGCGGGCGTCGCCGAGCCGCACCGCAAGCGTGATCTTCTCGGCCTCCCTGTCGGTCGGGATGTCGCGCAGGTTGTTGGCGACCAGCACCGCCGACGACAGCGACCCGATTCCCGCGGCCAGCGCCAGCCCGACCCAGTCGACCCAGCCGGCCTGCGTGTACTGAGTGCCGAGCACGGCGACCAGACCGAAGAAGACGAACACCGCGACTTCACCCAGTCCCAGATACCCGTACGGTTTCGAGCCGCCGGTGTAGAGCCACGCGCCTGCGATGCACAGCCCGCCGACCACGATCAGCCACGGCTGGCTCACGATGGCCAGCGCCAGCCCTGCCGCGGCGGCCACCCCGAAACTCATCATCGCCGCGGTGAGCACCGAACGTGGTGTGGCCAAACGGGATCCGACCAACCGCAGCGGCCCGGCGCGGACGTCATCGGTGCCGCGGATGCCGTCGGAGTAGTCGTTGGCGTAGTTGACTCCGATGATCATCGCGACCGCGACGACCAACGCCAGCAGGGCTTTCCACCACACCGCGCCGTCCAGCCAGGCCGCGGCGCCCGTGCCGGCGATGACGGGGGCAATGGCATTCGGCAGGGTACGCGGACGGGCGCCCTCGACCCATTGCGCGACACTGGCCACGACCGCCATCGTTTCATGGCCGGGTCTGTGACGGGCGGAGTGACGACGGACACATTGTCGGCGCCGGTCGTGGTCTTCAAGACTGAGGCCAATGGAAGACCGACTCAGCAAGAGTGAGATCCGCAAAGACGCCCTGCAGGAGACCGTCCAATCGGTGGCCACGACGGTCGGCGAGGTGGCCTCGATCATCACCACCGCCGTCAAGGACGTGGCGGGGGCGATCGGCGGGCTGGCCACCGACGTGTTCGAGATCCGGGACGGGGTCAAGCGGGCCGAGCAGCGCACCGACGACACAATGGAGTGATGCTCGGAGTCATCGGCGGCAGCGGCTTCTACTCGTTCTTCGGCGCGGACGCGCGCAGCGTCAACCTCGACACCCCTTACGGAGAGCCGAGCGCCCCGATCACGGTGGGCACCATCGGTGTGCATGAGGTCGCGTTTCTGCCGCGTCACGGCGTCAACCACGAGTTCTCGCCGCACGCGGTCCCGTACCGGGCCAACATGTGGGCGCTGCGTGCGCTGGGCGTGCGGCGGATCTTCGGGCCATGCGCGGTGGGCAGCCTGACCCCCGAACTCGGGCCGGGTGCCATGGTGGTGCCCGATCAGCTGGTGGACCGGACCCGCAGTCGCGCGGACACGTACTTCGACTCCGGCGGCATCCACGTCGGGTTCGCCGACCCCTACTGCCCGTCGCTGCGGGCCGCGGTAACCGACCTGCCCGGGGTCATCGACGGCGGCACCATGGTCGTGGTCCAGGGCCCGCGGTTCTCGACGCGCGCCGAGAGCCAGTGGTTCGCGCGCCAGGGTTTCACGCTGGTGAACATGACGGGCTATCCCGAGGCGGTGCTCGCCCGGGAGCTGGAGATGTGTTACGCGGCAATCGCTTTGGTGACCGACGTGGACGCCGGAGTCGCCGTGGGCGCCGGGGTGCGCGCCGTGGACGTGTTCGCCGAATTCGAACGCAACCTGGTGCCGTTCAAGAAGTTGGTGCACGAGGCGATCGACCAGGTCACCAAGGAGCGGCTGTGCACCGACTGCCTCCCGCACGAGGGCGTCGACCTGCCGTTCGACCTGCCGTGAGGGTGCTGCTGACCGGCGCCGCCGGCTTCATCGGATCACGGGTGGCGGCCGCGCTCGCCGATGCGGGTCACGAGGTCGTGCCTGTCGATGCGATGTTGCCCGCCGCCCACGGTGACGGCGCCGAGCCGCCGGAGGGCGTGCAGCTGGTCGACATCCGGGACGCAGGCGCGGTCGCTTCGCTGCTCGACGGTGTCGACGCGGTGTGCCATCAGGCGGCGGTCGTCGGCGCCGGTGTGGACGCCGCGGACGCTCCGTCGTACGGCAGCCACAACGACTACGCCACCGTCGGTGTTGCTCGCGGAGATGTTCGCCGCGGGCTGCCGGCGGCTGGTGCTGGCGTCGTCGATGGTGGTGTACGGCCAAGGCCGCTTCAGCTGCGCCGAGCACGGGGTGGTCGACCCGCTGCCGCGCACGCGCGCGGACCTGGACGCCGGGGTCTTCGAGCACCGCTGCCCGATCGGCGGCGAAGAGTTGGAGTGGCAACTGGTCGACGAGGATGCCCCGCTGCGGCCGCGCAGCCTGTACGCGGCCAGCAAGGTGGCCCAGGAGAACTACGCGCTGGCATGGGCGGAGTCCACCGGCGGCTCGGTGGTCGCGCTGCGCTATCACAACGTCTACGGGCCGAACATGCCGCGCGATACCCCGTACTCCGGGGTGGCGGCGATCTTCCGGTCTGCAATCGAAGCGGGCGATGTGCCAAGGGTTTTCGAGGACGGCGGGCAGATGCGCGACTTCGTCCACGTCGACGACATCGCCGCCGCCAACGTCGCGGCGATCGCCGCGAACCGCGAGGGTTTCACGCCTGCCAACGTGTGCTCTGGTAGGCCGATCTCGATCCTTGAAGTGGCGAAGGAATTGTGCGAGGCCCGCGGTGATGTGCCGCCGCTGGTGACGGGGCAGTACCGCAGCGGCGATGTGCGCCATATCGTCGCCAGCCCGGCGGGTGCGGCGGAGTTGCTGGGCTTCCGTGCTGTTATTGACCCGCGCGACGGTCTCCGAGAATTTGCCTACGCGCCATTGCGTGGTTAACCAGCGTGCTAGACAAATTTTGCGCTCATTGGATGGCTCCGAGCCTGCGGCCATGTTAGCGTTTGCCGGTCTGGGGGACTGGCAAACCTGCGTCCACCGCGTTGGCACGTCCTAGGAGCTCCCATGGCCGGTAAGCACCGGAAAACTTCTCGACCGGCCTTAGTGGTCGCCGCTGTCGTGGCGCCTGCAGGGCTCGCGGCCGCCGCAATGGCCGCCACCGGCCTGTCGGGTGGCGTCGTCCCGACTGACACGACGATTACCGCGGGGTCGCCGTCGATCGACCTGTTGGCGCTCGTCTCAGCCGCCAACTCGACATCGCAGTTCTTCGCGGGGTCGTCGTACTACGGCACGGACTGGACCGAGGTGTACGGCACGCAGCAGGTCGTCCCGTTCTTGCTGGGACCCCAGGGCATCGCGGATGCCATCAGTTCGCACCAAGACGACGAGGAACAAACCGGCGTTACGGCTTCCGGTTGGGGTGCGGGTCAGGCCGGTACCGCGCTTGGAATCCTGGCGAACAATGATGACCCGGATGACCTCGACAATGTCGGTCTGGTCATCCTTGACAACAACACGAATCGCGCGGGCGGCGGCTTCTGGACGACCTATGCGCCGTTCGCGCCGCTGCTGCTGACCTCGGCCGAGCCGACACCCACCGATCTCCCGGACGGCGTCACCGTGTTGGACGTCGGCTATGAGTACAACATCAACGGGAACGCTGCCGTCGACCCGCTCAATCCTTTCACCCTCGGTAATAGCCTCGCCGCGTACGCCTTCGGGTACGGGGCAGAGGCCACGGCGCTGAATATCACGCAGGAAGGCGACGACGTCGTCCTGCACGAGGCCGATGGCGATGACACCGTGCTGCAGCCCGGTTATCACTACATCGTCAAGGATGGCAACGTGGTCGGTGAGCCGACTGAGGCCGGGGACCAGGACTCGACCATCTACGTGACGGTTGACTCTGGCGAGTTGCCGCTCACCAGGGGGCTACGGTTCATTCCCGGCGGCGACATCCTTGCCGACGCGTTGGATCCGACGCTGACGCAGCTGGTCGACGCGGGCTATGCCGACGGCAAGGGCACCGAGGACAACCCAGCCATACCGGAAGACCCCACCGTGACCCGGCCGATGCAACCAGGTTCATCGCTGTCGGCGTTGGGAGGCGTGCCTGGCACCGTGCAGACCGGTCTGCAGCGGGGTGCGGCGACGGCGCAAGACGACCTCGAGAATCCGACAAACCTTGTGAGCAAACCGGTCGACGAGCTAGGCAACCTGCCTGTGCTTGGATCACTGACTAATACCCTTACGCCGACAACCGCGCTCACCAGAACCGGCGGGAACAACCCGCTCACCGGTTTGAACAAGCCCGGCACCAGCTCCACGCCCGGTGGTGCGAACCCCGTGAAGTCGTTCACCGACAGAATCAATGACGCAGTCAAGAAGGTGACCGGTGGCCTCGGTCTGGACAAGAAGCCGGCGGCTTCCGACGACGACTCGGAGTAGACGGCGGCGGATTCTCGCCGCGGCGCTTATCGTCACGCTCGTGACTTCCGCACTGATCGTCGCGATCCAGTCGCAGCAGCGACGGCTGATCTACTTCCCGTCGCGTGACCCGGTGCCGTCGGCAGCGACACTCCTTCCTGGCGGCCGCGACGTCGTCCTGGACACCGAGGACGGAAAGCGCCTGGGCGCCTGGTATTTACCCGCAGCTGGCGATCAACGCGGGCCAGGCGTCGTCGTCTTCAACGGCAACGGGGGAGACCGGGTCGGGCGGGCGCGTCTGGCCAGCGGCCTGTCCCGACTGGGCATGTCGGTGCTGCTGTTCGACTACCGCGGCTACGGCGGCAACCCCGGCACTCCGTCCGAGAAGGGGTTGGCCGCCGACGCCAGGGCCGCCCAGGCCTGGCTTGCGAAGCAGCCCGAGGTCGACCCCGACCGCATCGTCTACTTCGGCGAGTCCCTCGGCGCCGCCGTCGCCATCGGGCTGTCGACGGAGCGGCCGCCCGCCGCGCTCGTGCTGCGCTCGCCCTTCACGTCGCTGGCCGACGTCGGCCAAGGTGCACTACCCGTGGCTGCCGGTCGGGCGGCTGCTGATCGACCGCTACCCGTCGATCGACCGGATCGGGTCGCTGTCGGTGCCGGTCATGGTGATCGCGGGCGACCGCGACGACATCGTTCCCGAGGCCCTGAGCAAGAAGCTGTACGACGCGGCGCCGGACCCCAAGCGCTATCTACTCGTGCCCGGCGTCGGCCACAACGACCCCGAACTCATCGACGGCGACCGCATGCTCGCCGACGTCGGGAGGTTCCTGTCGGAGGCGGGACTGCGGTAGCGATACTGAAGGGGTGAAGCCCGCGATCTGTGAACAGTTCGGCATCGATTTCCCGCTCTTCGCCTTCAGCCACTGCCGCGATGTGGTCGCCGCGGTGACCAACGCCGGCGGATTCGGCGTGCTCGGCGGAACGGCGTTCACCCCAGAACAGCTCGACCAGGAGCTGTCGTGGATCGACGACCAGGTGGGCGGAAAGCCGTACGGCCTCGACCTGATCGTGCCCGCCAAGTTCGAGGGCAAGGGCGAGAAGGTCAGCTCGTCGGACCTCGCCGCACGGATTCCCGACGAGGTGCGGGGTTTCGTCGCCGACCTCTTGGCGAAGCACGACATCGAATCCGACCCCAAGCCGTTCATCGGCGGCTCGTCGCTGGCCGGCACCACCGGCCGTGAACTGCTCGAGGCGGCGATGAGCCACCCGATCAAGCTGATCGCCAACGCGCTGGGCGTGCCGCCGGACTACATGATCGACGCGGGTAAGGAACGCGGCATACCCGTCGCCGCGCTCGTCGGCGCCAAGGAGCATGCCGTCAAGCAGGTCGCGGCTGGCGTGGATCTCATTGTCGCCCAAGGCACCGAGGCCGGCGGCCACTGCGGCGAGGTCACGACGATGGTGCTGATCCCCGAGGTCATCGAGGCCATCGATGCGGCGGTGCCCGTGCTGGCCGCAGGCGGAATCGTGACCGGCAGGCAGATGGCGGCGGCCGTCGCAATGGGGGCCGACGGCGCATGGACGGGATCGGTGTGGCTGACGACCGAGGAGGCCGAGACCGCGCCGCACACCAAGGAGAAGTTCCTGGCCGCGACGTCGCGCGACACCATTCGTTCGACGGGTCGAACGGGAAAGCCTGCGCGCCAACTGAAGTCGGACTGGACCGACGCATGGCAACCGAACGACGGAGGTCACAAGACGCTGCCGCTGCCACTGCAGTCGATGCTGTGCGAGCCGGTCATCCGCCGCGTGGATGTGCTTGCGTCGCAGGGACATCCGGGTGCGCAGGCGCTGGCGACCTACTTCGTCGGGCAGGGCGTCGGGTTGATGAACAAGGTCAAGCCGGCCCGCGAGGTCGTCCGCGAGTTCATCGAGGACTATCTCGCCGCAACCGAACGCCTGAGCAACTCGCTACCCGACTGACCACTCGATCGCCGGCGGTCGCACCGAAGCGCACTGTGGTTGACCCTTGGCGTCGGTCAGCCCGAGTCGGCCGACGAGCAGTCCGGACTTGGCGGCCTGCGCCAGCACCTCGCCGGGTACGCCGTCGAGCATCAGCTTGGCCCGACGGAACATGTCCATCCGGCCATCGCCGTTGGGGGTCCCCCAGTTGAGGTAGATGAACCGGTCGCCGGGCCGGCCCTGGATGTACGGTCCGCGGATATCGGAGCCGTTGACCTCGCAGTCGATGGTCCAGGTCACCTCGGTTGCGTCGCCGGGCTGCAGGTCCAGCAGCTCAGGCGGACGCTTCTTGCTCTGCACCGCGACGTGGACGTTCGAGTAGCCGGGGAAGTTGTGGCCCGGCGGGCAGTCGCGGCCGGGCAGGTCGGTGCCAACGATGCGGATCTGCACGCACCCATTGTCGCAGTCAGTCGGTGTAGGTGATGCGCACCGAGATGGGGTCGCTCTGCAGGGCGCGCATGCCGAGCGCGGTCGCAGACTGGCTGAGCTTGCTATCGCCGCCGAAGCTGCGGGCTCTCGCGACGACGTCATCGTCAGGCACGAATGCCGCTGTGCCGTTGCGCCATTCGTTGTTGACGCGGACCCGAACCGTGGGGCTCGCGGTGATGTTGTGCGCCCAGCCGGCTCGCTTGCCGTGTTGGGAGATCACCCAGACGCCGCCGTCGTCGGCGCGACCGGTGAGCGGCACGCGCCGCGGCTGGCCGGTCTTGGCGCCGGTGGTCTCCAACTCGACCGTTGACGATGCGCGGATGCCGATCTTGTCGAGCGCGCCGACCAGCGGATTGACGATCGTGCGACCGACCTGTCGTTCGAGCTTGAACTTGCGAAGCGCCTTGCGGGAATCGGCAACGGCCATCGTGGCACCTTCCAGTCAGAGTGTGTTAACGACGATAATAGAACAATCACTAAAATACAATACTTCGGTGTAAGGCCGCGAAAGCCTTGCCAGCATCGAGCGTGCGCGTACTGCGAAAAATCGGGGGAAATCTCGCAGCCGGCGCACGTTGGGGGGCGATGCCAGCAGCTGCGATGCCCGTTCGCTGACGTCAGAGCATCCGCCACAGCTGCCCGTCGCGCCTGACGACCGTATGGCTCAACACCAGCCCGACATGCGCCGCGATCACCGCCAGCAGCACCAATTGCGCAACGATATGCACCGGGAGCCAGTCGCTGTCGCCCGCGATCAAGAGCAGCCCGGTCGCCGGCACGACGAACAGCAGCATCAGCAACAGCCTTTCCAGCACCGACTCGAGCCGCCGCTCGCCCGGCCGAAGGAACGGCGCCCACGGCGGCAGTGGAGTCGCCACCCGCCAGATCACCCGCACCAGCCCCAGCGCCATGATCGAAAGACCCAGCAGCACATGGACTTCCGGCAGCGACAACCCGTCGTTCAGAACGTCGCCGGAGAACACGTCGGAGAAGGCCGCCGACACGTAGTCGTCCTCGCGCGCATCCAGCTCGTCCTCCATGCGATCGATCTCGTCCTTGAACGCGTCTTCGGCGGCATCGCCCTGCTCCTTGGCCCGGTCCTTGCCTGCATCCTCCAGCGCGTCGATGCGGTCCTTCTCGCGGTCGAACGCGTCATCGTCGGCCTCCATTGTCCAGCCGACCAGAAACTGCCCGACGATCGCGCCCACCGTCAGCCAGTGCAGGAACTTGGTGACCACGCCGTAGCCGTGTTCACCGCTGCGCAGGGGCATGTGGCCGAAGCTAGCCGAACTCAGTCGATGGCCAGCGGCAGCCGCACCTCGAACCGCGCGCCGGTATCAAGGTTGCGCGCCGACAGCGTGCCGCGGTGTGCCTGCACGAGCCCGGCGGCGATGGCCAGGCCCAGCCCGGAGCCGCTGGGCAGCGAGGCGTCGGTCCTCGGCACCCGGTCATTCGATCCCCGGTAGGCCACGTCGAACACCCGGGGCAAATCGGCCTCGTCGATACCGACACCGGTGTCGTCGACGCGCGCCCACGCGCCGTTCTCATCGCAGCCCAGCGCCAGCTCGACCTTGCCGCCCTCCGGCGTATGCGCGATCGCGTTGGCCACCAGGTTGGACAACACCCGCACCAGCGCCCGGTCGCTGCCGACCACCCGAACCGGTTCGGCTGGTAGATCCGCCGTCAGCGCCACCCCGGCCCGCTCCGCCGCGATGCGGTGCGCGGCCATCACGTCGTCGACGACCTCGTCGAGCGCCACCTTGTCGAACGCGGGCTGAATCGCGCCTGCGTTGATCTTCGACATCTCGAACAGGTCGTCGACCATGTCGGAGAGCCGAATCGATTCCTGTTCGATCTGTTTGGCGTGCGTCCGGACTTCCTCGTCGGGCACCACACCGTCGGCGATGGCCTCGGAGATGGCGCGGATCCCGGCCAGCGGCGTGCGCAGGTCGTGGCTGACGAACGCCACCAGCCGTCGCCGCGATACCTCGGCGGCGCGTTCGGAGTCGCGGATCTCCTGCTCCCACACCGTGCGGCGGGCTTGGTAGCGGGCCATCATGATGGCGGCGGGGATCGTCACGATCGACACGATGACCAGCACGACTGCGATGCTCTCGAACGTCTCGGTGATCATGAACCCGCTGGCGCCAAGCACCCCGGTGAACGTCGCGATCGTCGGTATCAACACCAGCGCCACCATGCTGACCGCCAGCGACCACGACCGGGCCAGCCGGATGATGAGCGCACCTGCCAGGACCACCGGGACCGAGCAGGCCAGCGCCCACCCGACTATTTCCCAGAAGTCAGTCGCCGGCACTACTGCTCCACAGATAGCCGCGGCCCCAGACCGTCTGTACCCGGTGCTGGTCGCCGAGCTTGGACCGCAACCGCTTGACGTGCACGGTCACTGTGGAGAGGTCGCCGAAGTCCCACCGCCACACCTGTTTGAGGAGCTCCTCGCGGGAGAACACGGTGTCGGCGTGGGTCATGAAGAACAGCAGCAGTTCGAATTCGCGGTTGGTCAGGCTGACCGGCTTGCCCCTGACCGTCGCCGAGCGTGACGCGGTGGAGACGGTCAGGTCCCCGACCGTGAGGTCGACGGGCGGCGCCCCGACCGGTGCCGGAGCCCGCCGCAGCAGGGAGCGCACCCGCAGCGCGAGTTCACGCGGGCTGAACGGCTTGGTCAGATAGTCGTCGGCGCCCGCCTCCAGACCGGCGATCCGGTCATCCTCCTCGCCGAGCGCGGTCAGCAGAATCACCGGGAGCGTGTAGTCGCCGCGCTGGCGCAGGCTGCGACATAGGGCCAGGCCGTCGGGGCCGGGCATCATCACGTCGAGGACTGCCACGTCGATCCGCTGTGTGCCCAGCAGCCGCAGCGCCTCGTTGCCATCGCGCGCGATCGCGACTTCAAGGCCGTCGCGCTCCAGATAACGGCGCACGACATCACGGACGACAGTGTCGTCGTCGGCAATCATCACGCGCGTCATTACTTCTGAGGTTAGCTGCGTGGCGGCCACTACCTGCACCGATGTCACGGTTTTGTCATCGTTGGCCTTGGTACCTGCGACGTAGGGGGCCTAGCGTCGGAAGTTATGGCCGACAGTTCTGTGACGGTGGTGCTGCCCTGTCTCGACGAGGCCGCCTCTTTGCCGGGGGTGCTCGCCGCCCTGCCGAACGGGTATAGGGCGCTTGTGGTCGACAACAACAGCACCGATGGCACCGCCGAGGTGGCCCGCCACCACGGCGCCCAGGTGGTCACCGAACGTCGACCCGGGTACGGATCGGCCGTGCATGCCGGCGTGGAAGCGGCGACGACGCCGATCGTCGCGGTCGTCGATGCCGACGGATCGTTGGATCCCGCGGAGCTGCCTGCATTGGTGAGTGAGCTCGACCGCGGCGCCGACATGGCGATCGGTCGACGACGGCCCGTGCCGGGGCTGCGCTGGCCGTGGCACGCGCGGCTGGGCACTGCGGCGGTGTGCTGGCGGCTACGGACCCGATACGGGCTGCCGGTGCACGACATCGCCCCGATGCGGGTCGCGCGCCGCGACCAGTTGCTCGCGCTCGGCATCACCGACCGCCGGACCGGCTACCCGGTCGAGCTGATGGTGCGCGCAGCGGAGGCGGGATGGACGGTCGTCGAACGCGATGTGCCCTACGGGCCGCGCACCGGCGGGAAGTCGAAGGTGAGCGGATCGCTGCGCGGAAGTATCCATGCGGGGCTGGACTTTTGGCGGGCGATCTCGTGATACCCGTGACGCTGGTCGTGATCGCCAAGGCGCCGGTGGCCGGCCAGGCGAAGACCCGGCTGGCCGCCGCTGTCGGCGAGCAGGCAGCCGCGGACATCGCCGCCGCGACGTTGCTGGACACGCTCGACGCCGTCGATGCGACGCCGGTGCAGAGCAGGGTGGTGGCGCTGACGGGAGATCTGGGGCTGGCCAGCAGCAGCCGTCAAATCCGTTCTCGCTTACGTGATTTGCACGTGGTCGAGCAGCGCGGCGACGACTTCTCGGCGAGGCTGGCCAATGCGATCGCGGACGCGGCAGCGACGGCAGGCCCCCAGCCCGTGCTGCTGATCGCCTCCGACACGCCGCAGGTGACCGCGGGCCTGCTCGCCGACTGCGCGGAAGCCCTGCTGGAGACCGACGTCGTGTTCGGCCTCGCCCGTGACGGCGGGTGGTGGGTGCTCGGGGTGACGGACCCGTCGATGGCCGATTGCCTGAACTCCATCCCGACGTCCCGCTCGGATACCGGCCCCGCCACGCTGGAGGCGCTGCGCGACAAGGGCTTAGCCGTGACTCTCGTGGCCGAGCTGTCGGACGTCGACACCGTCGATGATGTGCAGGTCGTCCGCGCCGACTGCGCACCCGACAGCCGATTCATTCACGCGATCAACGCTGCGGGGCTCTGACATGCTGGGCAATCTCTACGACAGGGCGCTGGGCGGTGAGCGGTGTTGGGTCCGCCATGACGATGGTGAGATCCGCTTCCTCCCGGTGCGGAGATGGCTGGGCGGCAGGCATGCCGATGCTGATTTCGACCGAGCCGTACTGAAGTTGTGCAAGGGGCCGACAATCGACTTGGGCTGCGGTCCAGGGCGTTTGGTGACGGAACTCGTACGGCGCGGAGTCCCGGCGCTGGGGGTCGACCAGTCCGCGACGGCAGTCGGCATCGCGCGTCGAAGTGGGGCGCCCGTTCTTCGTCGAGACGTCTTCGAGCCGTTACCCGGTACCGGCCGCTGGCAGACTGTGCTGCTTGCCGACGGCAATGTCGGACTCGGTGGTGACCCGCTTCGCGTCCTCCGACGGTCCGCTGAACTGCTCAAGCGGGGCGGGCATTGCATCGTCGAATTCGAAGCCGTGGTGACCGGCATCCGCACCGGTTGGGTGCGGCTGGAGTCGTCGCGAACGATTGGTCCGTGGTTCCGCTGGGCCTCGGTGGGTATCGACTGTGCGGCCGAACTCGCCGACGAAGCGGGGTTGACCCTGAGCGGAATTCACCCGATCCGTGGCCGCGTCGTCGCTAGTCTGACGTTGGCCTGACCCGGCGTGCGGCGACCATCCGGATTGCGTACACGACGGCACTGGTGGCGAACATCGCCGCGGTCAACAACAGCCAGCGGCCGAGGAACGGTTCTTGGGTCTGGCCGGTCGCGGCGGCATACACCGGCGCCCCTTGTTGGATGATCCCGGGAAGGAACACCAGCAGCGTCAACGCCGCCCCCATCGCCGGGATCCGCACGTAGTTCAGCGCCGGTACCGACAGCTCAACGCGCGGCCGTAATCGACTGCCTGCGACCAAGATCCGGTCGACGAGCGAGTAGATGGGGAACAGCACCAGGTCGTGGGCGACGATGGCGGCGGCGAACCACACCAGAATCGACTGCCACCACGTATTGGGGTTCCACAATGTCGACGGCTTGATGGTGGCCAGCACGTAGCCGAACAGCGCGAAGCCGGCGATCAACGTCAGTAGGTGAAGCGGGTTCGATCCGTACACCGCGCGGAATCTCTCCAGGGCCGTGCGCATGTCAGCCCGCCCTGAAATCGATGGAGGCGACCCACTTGGTGTTGTGCACACCCGGCAGTCCGGGAACGATGATGCGCGCCGGATACCCGTGGTCCGGTGACAGTTCCGCATCGTTGACGCGCAGCGCCAGAAGGGAATCCGGGTGGATCACCTGATTCGCCTGCAGGGTCGCGCGGTTGAATCCGCCCCGACGTTCGACGGATCGCACGAACGCCGACGCGGGGTTCGGGACACCCGCCAGCCGTGCCAGCTCGGCCAGCTGTACGCCGGACCATGTCTCGGTCGTCGACCAACCCTCCACGCATGCGATCGGCAGCCGGGCCGTGTGCTGCGTCATCGCGCTCAGCGCGGCGCGGTCCAACACCACCTTGGACGGCCCTCCGGTCAGGGTGAGACGCCATCGTTCGCCGGTGGCGTCTGGCGTGATGCCCGCCGCCCAAGCGGTGCGGTTCACCTGGAAGTCGTTTGGCCCGTCACCGCGCGTGCGGCCGCGCGGAAGCAGCAGGGCTGTCTGCCGGGTGAATCCGCCCAGTGTCTGGCCCGCCGTGATGAGCGCCATGAACAGCGTCCCCCGCCGACCAGTGCCAGCGCACCCCGGCGGCTGATCGTTGGGGCCACTGGACTTTCGGCCACCAAGCCGTCCGGCTCGTACGGCTCGGGAACGGTGTCTGCTCGCTTGGTGCGCAACACGTCGCGCATCGACATCGACCGCAGACCGGTCCACATTCGCGGGATCTTCATCGCGATGTGGATGACGAAACCGGCGATGAAGACCCAGGCGCCGTAATAGTGGGCGGTGTAGAAGCTGAACCCGAAGATGTAGTCGTACTGGATGTTCAGGACGCCGGTGATGATCTCGAACAGTATTCCCCCGACCAGCATCAGCAGTGAAATGCGTTCCAGCGCTTGCGCAATCGACCGTGCCGGCGGCCGGGCGAAGAGCCGGGGGATGACCGACCACAGCTTGGCCAGCACGACCGGGATCAGGATCAGCCCGAGGCCGACGTGCAGACCCTGGTTGAGTCGGTAGATCCACGCCGGTTCGGTCGGCCAGTCGAAGGTCGGCAGCTTCAACCACCCCACATCGCCGGGGATGGCCTGCCCGAACTGCGGTCCGTAGGCGATGTAGGACAGCAGGCCGGTGATGATCACGATCGGCAACGTGGCCAACAGGACGGAGCCGAACACCGACGTCAGCCAGAGCCCGCGCAGTGGGCTGCGCCAACGGGGGAACCCGTTGCCGCCAGAATCGGTCGACGGCTGCCGCTGGGCGCCCTTGTCGTCCACCGTCATCGCTCCATTGCACATCGGTACTCGTGGCGAGTGTCCGATATCGGCCAGAGCGTCACCAGTTCGTCAGAATGAAGCTGTTCAGCGCGAGGGCACCGATCACGTTGAGGGACAGCCAGAAGCGGTGTGACTGTGGCGGGAGCAGGGCGGGCGCCGCGGTGAGCCACATCGTGAACGGCAGCCAGATGCGTTCTGTCTCGGCCTTGCTCAGCATGCTCAAGTCGGCGAACGTGATCGCCAGCAGCGCGCCGAGCACCAGCACGTGCAGGCCGGGCAGTTCTACGGATGGCGGCGATGTTGAAAGCCCGGCCGATACCTGCCACGCTGCCGAGCCCGATCGCGCACACCACCGACGCGAAGTTGGCCCACGACCAGTACTGGAACGGCCGATCCAGCGCGATGCCCTGCCAATAGCGTTCCTGTACAAGCTGATAGCCGTCGAACCACCAGAACCCGAAGGCGAAGAACACCCCAACGACGAACCCGGCCATCAGGGCGGCAGGCACCAGTGTGCGCAGCGCGGTCTGCCAGTCCACGGCGGTGATCAGCACCGCCATCGCCAGGAATGCGATGAGCGCGAGGCCGTAGTTGAGGAAGAGCGCCCAGCCCAACAGCGCACCGGCAGCGCCGGCGACCAGCAGCGGTACCCGCACCTTCTGTCTCGCCGCCAGAGCCAACAGGGCGATGCCCCAGGCCGCCACGCCCGCGAAGTAGCCGTCGGCCGAGACGGCGACCCAGACGGCCGTCGGCGCCACCGCCACGAACGGCGCGGCAAGCCGCGCTGTCTCCTCGTCGGCGACGGCGCGCACCGCGACGATGATCGCGGCCGCCGCGCTGGACCCGACCAGCAGGCACAGCAGCCCGGCCCATGCGCCGCCGCTCAGGCCGATGCGGTCCAGCCAGACGAACGTCAACAACGCGCCGGGCGGATGGCCGGACACGTGGGTGATCCACGAATCGGGCTGGTAGTCGAGGATTCTGCGGGAGAAGCTGCTGAGCGCCTCGGGGATGTCGGCGATGGTCGGCACCTGGCGCAGGTACTCGTGGCGGGCGGTGAGCCGGCCGGCGAAGCCGCGTTGCCAGCCGTCGATCATCGCCAGCGAAAACGCCCACACGCAGGACGTCGCCCATGTCGCGAGCGTCAGGGCGCGCCACGGCAGCCGCTGTGCGACGGTCGGCCCCCACAGCACGGCCGCGACACCGATCAGGATCGCCGGACCGGTGCCCCACCCGACGTGGGCGTTCCACCAGCCGAAGATCGGAGCGGTTCCTGCGAAAATGCGGAAACGTTCGGGGGTGGCGTTGATCAGCGGTGTGACGATGCCCAGATGCAGGTGCGGGACGACGAACGCCGCCACCACCAGCAGCACGGCGACGACGACCGCCACCGCCTCCCTGCGGCCTATCTGCAGCTTCGGCACCCCGCCAGGGTAGGGGGTCGCCTCGCACCGCGAGCGGCCATGTCTGTACGCAACACGCCGTGGTTCGTCGTACGTACGCGGCCCCTCGCGGCAGATGAGCGTCCGATTGATGTCTGATAGATGGCGTGAGTGACCTTCTCTTCTGCGGCACCGAGCTGGCCGCGCGCATCGAGTCGGCGGAAGCGAAACTGATCGCCGCAGGCACGGATGCCGCGCTTCGACGAAACCCCGACCTTGCGTTCGTCACACCCGTCGCAGGTGGGTTCGCATGCTTCGGCGAGGACGGCGCACCGTTGAACAAGGTGGTTGGGCTCGGCTTCGGCGGGGTGCCGAGCGAAGACCTGCATGGCGGAGATCGAAGGGGCATACGCGGCCCGTGGAGCGCCCACCCAGGTGGAGCTGACCAACCTGGCGGCCCCGAGATCGGCGCCATGCTGACCGGCAACGGCTACCGGCTCGTCGCGTTCGAGAACGTGCTCGGCAAATCGCTGGACGCCAACGCGGCGCCGCGAGATTTCGACGGGGTCGAAATCCGCCTGAGTGGAGAAGATGAGCTCGACGACTGGCTCGAGGTGGTGACAACGGGGTTCGTCCACCCGGACGAGCAAGGAGTCGCCACCCACGAGGACTTCCCCCGCGAGATCATCGAACGGGCCGAACGCGACTTCGTCGCGGCGGGCGCGCGAACCTATCTCGCGCTGCGGGACGGAGTCGTCGCGGGCGGTGGCGGCTTGCGCATCACAGACGGGGTCGCGCAATTGGTCGGGGCCGCAACGGCACCCGAGCATCGTCGACGAGGTGTGCAGACGGCCCTGTTGTCGACCCGACTCGCTGACGCAGCCGCGGCGGGCTGCGACATCGCGGTCGTCACCACGGCGCCGGGATCGAAGTCTCAGCAGAACGTGCAACGGCAGGGCTTCCAGCTGCTCTACACGCGGGCGGTGCTCGTCAAGTGATTGAAGAATATTCGTTCCAGAACTGACGTAATGTATTGGTATGGCGCGTCCCCGCACATTCGACGAGCAGGATGTCGTCGCGGCCGCCCGCGATGAGTTCTGGGAGCGCGGCTATGCGGCGACGTCAGTCGAGGATCTGACGGCCGCCACCGGACTGGGCAAGGGCAGCCTCTACGGTGCGTTCGGCGACAAGCACACCCTCTACCTGCTGGCGCTCGACGACTACATCTCGTCGTCACTCGACGAGGTTCGCGCCAGTCTGCGCGATCCGTCGCTGAGCGCCTACGACCGGCTTGCCAGTCACCTCCGCGGGCAGGCCAAAGCGCTGGCCGCAGACAAGGGCAGGCGCGGCTGCCTGATGGCCAAGAGTGCCGCGGAACTCGGCGCCACCGACGACGCCGTCGAAAAGAAAGTGCAGCGCGCCTACGCGACCTGGCGCGACGAACTCGTCGCCTGCATCAAGGAAGCGCAGCACGACGGAACCGTCGACGCGAAGCAGAACCCCCAGGCGCTGGCGAGTACGCTGCTCGCGTTTGTGCGTGGCCAGGAGGCCCTGCACAAGGGCGGCGCCAAGCCCGCACAGTTGAAGGCCGCCGCCGACCAGATGGTGTCCCTCATCCCGACCGGCTAGACCGAGCGGAATAGATCCGCGCCCCCGCGCGTCTCTTGTTATTGACCGAATGGTCCAAAACTAGGAGAGGCACGACAATGGCACTTCTCGAAGGCAAGACGGCAGTCATCACCGGTGGCAGCACCGGGATCGGATTCGCCACCGCCAAGCGGTTCATCGACGAGGGCGCGCACGTCTTCATCACCGGACGCAGGCAGGCCGAACTCGAAACAGCGGTAAAGGAACTCGGGAACGACGCCACCGGAGTGCAGGGCGACGTCAGCAATCCCGAGGACGTCGACCGGCTCTATGCCGCCGTCGCCGACAGCGGTCGTCGAGTCGACGTGGTCTTCGCCAACGCCGCGATCCTCGAGGCCGCACGCATCGGCGAGATCACCGACGAGCAGCTGGACTACCAACTCGGCGTCGACTTCAAGGGCGTGGTGTTCACCGTGCAGAAAGCCCTGCCTCTGCTCAACGACGGCGGCTCGATCATCCTCAATGCGTCGAACGTTGCCGCCCGCGGCTCCGACGGTCTCGGTGTCTACGCGGCGATCAAGGCGGCGATCCGTTCGTTCGCCCGCACCTGGGCAAGTGAGTTGCGGGACCGCAAGATTCGTGTCAACGCCGTCAGCCCCGGTGCCACCGACACCCCCGGCATCGACACCGTTGCGCGCATGCTGTTCCCTGGGCCCGACGCGGAGGAGCAGTTCGAGAACTACCAGCGCAGCATCGTTCCGATGGGGCGCTATGGAACGCCGGAAGAGGTCGCGAACGCCGCGCTGTTCCTGGCATCTGACTTGAGCAGCTTCACCACGGGTGCCGACATCCCGGTCGACGGAGGCATCAACCAGATCTGAACGCTAGTAGAGCATCGTGCGGTAGTTGTCCTCGCTGTAGTACTGCTCCAGCTCGGCGAGGCTCATGTCATTCTTGATCGGCTTGGCGAGCTGCGCGACACTGGGCACGGCGGTCGGGTCCCAGCTCTCCGGGTTCCACGTGTCGGACCGCAGAAATGCCTTGGCGCAGTGGAAGAACACCTCCTCGATGTCGATCTCCAGTGCCAGGATGGGCCGCTTGCCCTGCACCGCCATCGCGTCGAAGTAGTCGGCGTCGGCGAGAATGCGGGCGGATCCGTTGATTCGCAGGGTGTCCCCACGGCACGGAATCAGGAACAGCGTGCCCACGTACGGGCGCTGCAGCACATTGAGATAGCCGTCCACCCGCTTATTGCCCGGCCGCTCCGGGATGGCGATCGTGGTGTCGTCGATGATGTGCACGAAGCCGGGCGGATCGCCCTTCGGGGACACGTCGACGCGGCCGTGCGCGTCGGTGGTCGCCACGAAGCCCAGCGGGGAGTGCGCCAGCCAGTCCTGCTGCGCGGCGGAGAGCCGGTTGCCGACCTTGTTTGCGACGTAGTGGTTGGGGTGCCCGACGATCTCGCGCAGATCGCCGACGGTGGTGACGTCGCGGCGCATGGCTACATCATGCTCGCCTGAAGTTCATTTGTGCGACGTCCTTTTCTGCGACACTGCGCCGATGACCGATGTCGTCCGACCAATCGCCAGCACCCCTGCCGATGCGTCCGACCGCAGCCGCAGCGGGCTGTCCCCCGATGCATTGCGGCGCGGCATCATCGACCACCTGCGCTACTCGATCGGCCGCCCCGCCGCGGTGCTGACACCGGAGCATTTCTACCGGGCAACTGCGCTGGCCGTCCGCGACCGCATGCAGGACAACTGGTCGGCAACCGCGCGGACGTCGCTCGATCTCGGCCGGAAGGTCACCTGCTATCTCTCGGCCGAATTCCTGATCGGTCCCCAACTCGGCAGCAACCTGCTGAACCTCGGGATCGAGGATGCGACCCGCACTGCTCTGGAGGTCATCGGGCTGGACCTCGACGAGGTGCTGGCCTGCGAGGAGGAACCCGGGCTGGGCAACGGCGGACTCGGCAGGCTCGCCGCGTGCTATCTCGACTCGCTGGCCACCCTGGAGCGCCCGGCCATCGGTTTCGGCATCCGATACGAGTTCGGCATCTTCGACCAGGAGATTCAGGACGGCTGGCAGGTCGAGAAAACCGACAACTGGCTGGTGAACGGGAATCCGTGGGAGGTACCCAAGCCCGACATCAACTACCTGGTGAACTGGGGCGGCCACAGCGAGCACTACGTCGACGACGCAGGCCTCGACCGGGTCCGTTGGGTGCCGGCGCGCGTCATCAAGGGCGTCTCCTACGACACGCCCATTCAGGGGTACGGGGTGAACACCTGCAATGTCCTGACGCTGTGGAGCGCGCGGGCCGTAAATTCGTTCGCGCTGGACGCCTTCAATACCGGCGACTACTACAAGGCGGTCGAGGACCAGGTCAACTCGGAGACCGTGACGAAGGTGCTGTATCCGAACGACGAGCCCGACGTGGGCAAGCGGCTTCGGCTGCTGCAGCAGTACTTCTTCGTCTCCTGTTCCCTGCAGCACGTGTTGCACATCATCGACGACCTGACCGACGCCCGGGTTCATGAGCTCCCCGACCGGTTCGCGTTGCAGCTCAACGACACCCACCCGTCGATCGGCGTCGCAGAGCTGATGCGGCTCCTCGTCGACGAGCGCCGACTGGAGTGGGATGAAGCCTGGGACATCACCGTGGCCACGTTCGGCTACACCAACCACACCTTGCTGCCTGAGGCGCTGGAGACGTGGCCACTGGCGATGTTCAGCGAATCGCTGCCCCGTCACCTCGAGATCATCTACGAGATCAACCGCCGATTCCTCGACGAGGTGCGCGCGAAGTTCCCCGGCGATGACGATCGGCTGCGGCGGATGTCACTCATCGGTGAGGACGGCGGAAAGAGTGTCCGGATGGCACATCTTGCGACCGTCGGCAGCCACGCGATCAACGGCGTCGCCGCGTTGCACTCCCAGCTGCTCAAAGAGAGCGTCCTGTCGGACTTCTACGAGCTGTGGCCAGAGCGGTTCAGTAACAAGACAAACGGTGTCACGCCCCGCCGATTCCTGGCGCTGGCGAACCCGGGGCTGCGTGAACTGCTCGACGACACGGTGGGTGACGGCTGGCTGACCGACCTGCAGCGGCTGCGGGGCCTCGAATCGCACGCCGACGACGCCGAGTTCAGCCGTCGGTGGCGCGCCGTCAAGCGCGCCAACAAGGCCCGGCTCGCCGACTACGTGACCGCGACGACGGGCGTCGAGCTCAACCCCGACTGGTTGTTCGACATTCAGGTCAAGCGCATCCACGAGTACAAGCGCCAGCACCTCAACGTGCTGCACATCGTCACCCTGTACCACCGGCTCAAGAACAATCCCGGCCTTGAAATTCCGCCGCGCGCTTTCATATTCGGCGGCAAGGCCGCACCCGGCTACTTCGTGGCCAAGCGCATCATCAAGCTGATCAACGCCGTCGCCGAAACCGTCAACGGTGATCCCGAAGTCAATCGCTCCATGAAGGTGGCGTTCGTTCCGAACTTCAACGTGCAGAACGCACACCTGATCTATCCGGCTGCAGACCTGTCCGAGCAGATCTCGACCGCGGGCAAGGAAGCGTCGGGCACCGGCAACATGAAGTTCATGATCAACGGTGCGTTGACGATCGGCACTTTGGATGGCGCCAACGTCGAGATGCGCGATGAGGTCGGTGCGGAGAACTTCTTCCTGTTCGGGTTGACCGAGGATCAAGTGCAGCAGGTCAAGAATGATGGGTATCGACCGATGGATTATGTCGATCACAACGAGGAACTCAAGGCCGTGCTGCAACTCATTGGGAGCGGCCAGTTCTCCCGCGGCGATGCCGACGTCTTCCGCCCGCTTGTGGACAACCTGCGTTACGACGACCCGTTCCTGGTGCTCGCTGACTACGCGTCCTATGTCGAATGTCAGGGCCGGGTCAGCGCCGCGTGGCTGGACACGGATGCGTGGACCCGGATGTCGATTCTGAACACCGCGCGCAGCGGCAAGTTCTCATCGGACCGTGCGATCGCGGAGTACTGCGACGAGATCTGGAACGTTCAGCCGGTGACCGTCAAGGTGGAGCGGTAAGCGCTCAGCCCGTCACAGTGCCGCGCAGGTCGGCGTCAGCTCCGTGTAGTGCACCGCGGGCATACCGTCCACGGTCACGAAATCGGTTCCGGGAGACCAGACTGTGCCCGGGTTGATCCACGGCGGCGCGCCCTTGGGGTAGGCGATCGTCAGATCGGAGTAGAACTTGACGTCCTGTGGGCAAGCGGCACTTGGCGATGTCACCGGGTTCCACGCGTGCACGACGATGGGATTGGTCAGCGTGGCCCCCTCTGCACAGTTGGGCTTGCATTCGACCGAGCTGTCGGTGCCGGTGCCGTGTGCGCCGTCGGACCCCCATGCGCTCCAGGTCATGTTCTGCATGACGCCGGTGTTGTCGCAGTTGTATTCGAACGACTCGGGGCGTTGCACCGGAGGCTCGCCCGGGTCGTAGCACTTGCCGATGGCGTAGGTCGTGGCGTCCTGCTCCGCGGGATCCGCGGAGGCGGTGGCCGACGCACCGAACACGGCAACTGCACCGGCGGCGATCGCGAGTATGCGAATCATCCCCGGATGCTAGCTCAGCCCCCGAAGAGCGCAACAAGCCGCCGTCGGTCCACCTTGCCGATGCCGCGTCGCGGCAGCTCATCGACGATGTGCACCTCACGGGGCGCGGCGGTCGAGTCAAGCACAGTCTTGACGTGGGTTCGCAATTCGGACAGCGTCGGTGGCGGGTAGCCGTCGGCAGCGACGACGGCAGCAACCACGCGCTGCCCCAACCTCTCGTCGGGCACGCCGAAAACCGCGCAGTCGACCACCCGTGGATGAGATGCCAGAGCGGTCTCGACCAGTTGCGGAAAGACGGTCAGGCCGCCGGTGCTGATCGCGTCGTCGGTCCTGCCGACAACTCGAAGAACCCCTGAACTATCAAGGGCGCCAACGTCATCGGTGACGAACCAGCCGGGTTCCGCGAACGGATCCGGTTCGGGCGGATTTCGATACCCCTTGGCGAGGGTGGCGCCGCCGACGGCGATGCGACCGTCGAGATCGATACGTATACGCACCCCGTCCAGCGGAACGCCGTCGTACACACAGCCGCCCGCGGTCTCGCTCATTCCGTATGTCCGCACCACCGAAATCCCCGCCGCCGCAGCCCTTTCTGCAATGCGCGCGGGTGTCGGCCCGCCGCCGATCAAGATCGCATCCAGTTCGGCGAGTGCAGCGCATGCGGAGCGGTCGGCCAATGCCTTGTCCAGTTGCGCAGCCACCAGCGACGCGTAGCGCCGGCCAGGCCCCATCGCCGAAACCGCCGCGGGTAGTTCGGACACGTCGAACCGTGACGACACGGCGAGCGGCGCGCGACCCGCAACCACGCTGCGCACCAGCACCTGCAGGCCCGCGATGTGATGGGCGGGCAACGCGAGCAGCCATCGCCCTGGCCCGCCGAGGCGGCGGTGCGTCGCATCCGCGCTGGCGATCAACGCGGCGGCGGTGAGCATCGCCCCCTTCGGGGTGCCCGTTGTTCCCGACGTCGAGACCACGACCGCGACATCGTCGTCGATGTCCGCACCGGCCCTCAATGATGTTGTCAACAAGCCAATTTGGCGTTCGTCGTCGGCTGGAACGGGTAGCATCGCGGAGCCGGTGCCTGCAAGGGCGCTTTCCAGGGCGGGCAGCACCGACAGCGCCGACGGCCCAGCCGGCACGGGAACGGCGCGGAGGACGGCTATTCCGTCTCCTCGGCATCTCGGGGATCGTCCAGCGGCCAGCCATGGGCAGCCAGCCGGGTCCGCACCCGCTCGATGTCATCGGGCGCGGGCAGTTGGTCTGTGAGCTGGGTGATCAGCACGCCGATGTCGACGTGGTCGAACTCGCCGCCCTTGATCAGCTCCGTCGCGACGGTCTTGACCTCGTCGTCGGTGAGCCGCTGCTTCATCAAGGCGAACAGCGGTACCCGGTCCGGGCCGGGCACACCCTCCGGATAGCCAGAGGTAATCCAGTTCACGATCTTGGCGAGAAACTTCGTCACGGTCTCAACTCCCCACCGGGCGGCCAACCGAGCCCGATCTCACGCATGAAGGATAGTAAAGCCGCCGATTCGGCGCTGCGGGTCGATGCCACACACGAACGGCCCCGAGACGCTGGGTGAACAGTCCATGAAAACCTCGCCGGATCCGGCAAAGCGCCTGGTGGGAGGCATCTCTTAGGGTGGCTAGCGGGCTGGTCAAAGTCGCTGAGAATCCCTCAGAATTGGCGCCATGAGCGCAGAGATGATCATCCTGGTGCTGCTGATAGCAACGGCACTGGCATTCGACTTCACTAACGGCTTCCACGACACGGGCAACGCAATGGCGACGTCGATCGCCACCGGCGCATTGAAGCCCAAGACCGCCGTGCTGCTGGCGGGCGTCCTGAACCTGGTGGGCGCGTTTCTGTCGGTTGAGGTCGCCGTCACCGTGACCACGTCGGTGCTGAAGGTTCAGGACAGCAAGACGGGCGCACTGATACCGGGGATCACTGCATCGACCGGTCTGACCATCATTTTCGCCGGCCTCATCGGCGGCATCCTGTGGAACCTGCTGACTTGGCTCTTCGGTATCCCGTCCAGCTCGTCGCACGCGCTCTTCGGCGGTTTGATCGGCGCGGGGCTGGCTGCGCTTGGCACGGTGGGCGTCAACTGGAGCGGCATCACCCAGAAGGTGCTGATCCCCGCGGTCGCCGCGCCGATCATCGCGTGCCTCGTCGCGGCGTGCGGAACGTGGCTGGTCTACCGGATCACCCGCAATGTGCGGCAGAAGCGGCGCGAAGAGGGCTTCCGCTGGGGGCAGATCGCCACCGCCTCGCTGGTCGCGCTGTCACACGGCACCAACGACGCGCAGAAGACGATGGGCGTCATCGCGCTCGCGCTCATCACCACCGGCCACCTGACCGGCGACGTGAAGGAAGACGGCCTGCCGTTCTGGATTATCTGCAGCTGCGCGCTGGCCATCGGGCTTGGCACCTACATCGGCGGCTGGCGCGTCATCCGCACTCTCGGCAAGGGCTTGGTCGAGATCGAGTCGCCGCAGGGCTTCGCCGCCGAAGCATCCTCGGCCGCAATCATTTTGAGCTCGAGCGCGGCAGGCATGGCGCTGTCGACCACCCATGTCGCCACCGGCTCGATCCTGGGCAGCGGCGTCGGCAAGCCGGGCGCGGAGGTGCGCTGGGCCGTCGCCGGTCGGATGGCCGTCGCGTGGCTGATCACCCTGCCTGCCGCCGGCCTGATGGGGGCGCTGGCCTATTGGCTCTCCCACGGGGTCGAGTCACTCACCGGCTCAGACCTGGCGGGTGACGGCCTGATCTTCATCATCCTGTGTGCACTTTCCTTCTACCTGTGGTGGCGCGCCCAGCAGCAGAAGGTGGACAGCAAAAACGTCAACGCCGATTGGGATGACAGCACCAACTCCGTCGTTCCCGCCGATGTCCGCGAAGCCGCCAAACCCAAGGACAAGGACGCGGCCGCGGTCTGACCGCGATCACTCCCTGAAACAAAGGAAGATCGATGACTTACTTTGAAAGCATCCTCAAGGTCCTCGTGATTGGACTCGTGCTCGGCGCGGGCCTGCCCGCGGTCTTCGCAGGCGGACTGGTTGCCTACTCGAACGGAGCGGGCGCAACGGAGGCCGACGGCACGGTGCACGCGTCCAATCCGGTCGTTGAAGTACCTCGGGATTGCGCTGTTCGTATTTGTCGGCTGGGTGATCATCACCGCGGTCTTCTGGATCACCAGGACCACGATCATTCACCATTTCGGTATCGACCTGTTCCCCTTCATGCCCACGAAGTGACCTGAAAGGCACCATGACCGAGAATCAGACTGTTTTGGACAACATCCTCGGCTGGCTGCACGACGGCTATCCAGAGGGTGTGCCGCCGAAGGACTATTTTGCGCTGCTGGCATTGTTGAAGCGGTCGCTGACCGAGGACGAGGTCGTCAGGGCCGCTCAACATGTCCTCAAGGGAACCGATTCCGACAGCGTCACCGAGGACGAGATCCGCGCGGCGGTCCAAGGGGTGATCGAAAAGGAGCCCAATCCGGAGGAGATCCATCAGGTCGCCTCGCGGTTGGCTTCCGTCGGTTGGCCCTTGGCGGCGCCGACTCGCTGACCAGATCCACCTGGCGGCCTCGGCTCGTTGAGCCGGGGCCGTTCAGCGTCGGGTGTCTCGGCGCAGCGGATGCGTCTCGGGCACCTGGACGAAGATCAGCGTGACGCCGTCGGGATCGGTCACCTGCATCTCGTGCAGACCCCACGGTTCCTGCCGGGCTTCCCGCGCGATCGGCACACCGCGGCCGGCCAGCTCCTTCTCGGTGGCGTAGACGTCGCGCACCTGCAGCCAGAGTGCGCCGCAGGCATTCGGTTCGCCGTGGCCGGCCAGTTCGATCAGCGACTGGCCCGCATAGAAGACGGTGCCCGCCCCGTAGTCGCGGGCGATCGCCAGCCCGAGTTCGTCGCGATAGAACCGCAGCGAGCGTTCATAGTCGGCGGGCCGCAGGAGCATCCGGCTCGCCAGGATCTCCATGAGTCTGGTCTATCACGTCATGCGCCCGATTCGGCACAGGCGCGTCAGGCACCCGGCTGCAGCCGCTGCCGCTTCATCAGCGCGTTGAGCCAGCCAGGGGCGACGGTGTTGAGAGCCTTGGCGGTGACGGCCATCCGCGGCGCAATGCGCACCGGCCGGACGCGAGCGGCGGTCACCATCCAATCGGCAGCCTCGGCCGGCGTGAGCGCGGGCAGCCCGTCGTAGGCCTTCGTCGGCGCGATCATTGGTGTGGCCACCAACGGGTAGTACAGCGTCGTCGAATGCACGCCCCTGTGCGACCATTCGGTTTCGATGACCCTGCTCACCGCGGACAGCGCCGCCTTCGACGCGTTGTAAACGGCGAACAGCGGGGAGGATTCGCTCAGCACGCCCCACGTCGCGACGTTGATGATGTGGCCGTCGCCGCGTTCGAGCATGCCGGGCGCGATGGCGCGAATCAGCCGAAGCGGCGAGTAGTAATTGAGGGTCATCGTCCGCTCGACGTCGTGCCACCGCTCCAGCGACTCGGCCAGCGGGCGTCGGATCGACCGACCCGCGTTGTTGACGAGGATGTCGACGCCGCCGATCTCCTTCTCGACGCGGGCGGCGAGCGCATCGACGGCGTCGAGGTCGGCCAGGTCGCAGTCGATCGCCAGCGCGTCACCGCCGTCGGCGAGGATCCGATCAGCGACGCCGTCCAGCAGATCCTTGCGGCGGGCGACCACGACGACGGTGGCGCCCCTGCGGGCGAACTTCTTCGCTGCCGCCTCGCCGATGCCCGACGATGCGCCGGTGAGCAGGATGCGCTTGCCGTCGAGGTGGATGTCGCGTTGGCCGGGCCGGTACAACATCAGCTGTGGGGCGATCGGTGGTCGCATGCTGGCCAGCACCAGCTCATTGGCCAACCGCCGTAACGGGCTCTTACTCACGCGTGGAGTCTATGAACCGCGATGAGTTGGGCGCAGCCACAGGGTCGGTATGGGTATGGCGATCAACGGAAAGCTCGACACCCGATTCAGTGAAGCCTCCGAAGCTGTCGGCTGGCAGCAGGTCAGCGACGCGCTTGCCGCCGCCGAGCTCTACTGGCTGACCACCGTCCGCGAGGACGGACGCCCGCACATCACGCCGCTGGTCGGCGCGTGGGTGGACGACGGCTTTGTCTTCTGCACCGGTCCCGAGGAGCAGAAGGCGCAGAACCTCAACCACTGCACCTCGGTGGCCGTCACCACGGGCGTCAACACGTGGAACGACGGGCTCGACGTGGTCGTCGAAGGCGCCGCCGAACGAGTGACCGGCCTCGAAAGGCTGACGAAGCTCGCCGACGTCATTCGCGAGAAGTACCACGGCGACTGGGATTTCACGCCCGTCGAAGACGGCTTCGGCCACACCGACGATGCGGGTGACAGTCACATCGCCCACGTGTTTCGCGTCCCGCCCGCCAAGGTGCTTGCGTTCGCGAAGTCACCGCACGGCCAGACAACATTCCGCTTCTAGGGCTCCGCTGACCCCGGAGCGCGACAAGTTCTGCGCTGTGGACTATAGTTCTGCACGTTCGTGAAGGGGAGTATTCCCTCGCGGCATCGTCGTCATCACGGAAGGCCCCATGGCCGACCCGGCGGTGCCGGCCCCGGGTCACAGCCCGCGGCGGAAGAGACCTTCGGGCCGTTGCGTCATGCCGTCCGGAGGTCGACCGTGATTTCTGTCGTATCCCCGTTGGTTTGGGGCATCACCGTCGCGGTGCTGCTCGCGATCATGGTCCTCGACCTGGCGGTCATCGGCAGGCGGCAACGGACAGTCACCACCAGCGACGCCGTCCGCTGGGTCCTCATCTACATCGGCCTGGCGGCTGTGTTCGCCGTCGGGCTCTTCGTCTTCGCGCCGGGTTCCAGCGGCCAGGAGTTCGTCGCCGGTTACATCACCGAGTACAGCCTGAGCGTGGACAACCTGTTCGTATTCATGATCATCATGGCCCGGTTCGGGGTGCCCGAGCTGGCCGAGGACAAGGTGCTCTACATCGGCATCGTGCTGTCGCTGGTCTTCCGCGCCGTGTTCATCTTCGCCGGGGCCGCGGCGATCGCCACGTGGAGCTGGGTGTTCTACATCCTCGGCGGCTTTCTGGTCTACACCGCGATCCAGTTGGCGCTCGACGATCCCGACGAAGAGCCGGACTTCCACAAGAACCCCGTGTTGCGGTTCCTGCACCGGATCCTGCCGCTCAGCGAGGACTACGACGGGCGCAAGCTCGGCACCCGCGTCGAGAAGCGACGCATGTTCACCCCGCTGGTGATCGTCATCGCTGCGATCGGCATCGCCAACGTCGTGTTCGCGCTTGACTCGATACCGGCGATCTTCGGCCTGACCAATGACGCGTACATCATCTTCACCGCCAACGCGCTGGCGCTGATGGGCTTGCGGCAGCTCTACTTCCTTATCGGCGGCCTACTGGAGAAGGTCGTCTACCTCAGCAAGGGACTGGCCGTCGTCCTCGGCTTCATCGGCGTGAAGCTCATCATCGAGGCGTTGCACCATTCCCGCCTCGACCACGTCGGCTCGTTCCATCTGCCCGAGATCGGAATCGTCACGTCGCTGCTGTTCATCGTCGCGACGCTGACCATCACGACCGTGCTCAGCCTGCTCAAGACCAGCCGCGACGCCCGCCGCGCCGCAGAAGCCGATTAGAAGTAGCGGGGGAACGGACTCCAGTCGGGGTCGCGCTTCTCCAGAAAAGCGTCACGTCCCTCGACGGCCTCGTCGGTCATGTACGCCAATCGCGTTGCCTCACCGGCGAATAGCTGTTGGCCGACGAGCCCGTCGTCGGTCAGGTTGAACGCGTACTTGAGCATCCGGACCGCCTGCGGCGACTTGCCGTTGATGGTCGTGGCCCAGTCGAGCGCCACCGTCTCCAGATCCGCGTGGTCGACGACCTCGTTCACCGCACCCATCGCATGCATCTGCTCGGCGTTATACGGGCGGCCGAGGAAGAAGATCTCGCGGGCGAACTTCTGGCCGACCTGTTTGGCCAGATACGCACTGCCGTAGCCGCCGTCGAAGCTGCCGACGTCGGCGTCGGTCTGCTTGAACCGGGCGTGCTCGCGGCTGGCCAGCGTCAGATCGCACACCACGTGCAGGCTGTGCCCGCCGCCGGCGGCCCACCCGTTGACCAGGCAGATGACGACCTTGGGCATGAACCGGATCAGCCGCTGCACCTCGAGGATGTGCAGCCGTCCGGCGCGGGCCACGTCGACGGTGTCGGCGGTCTCGCCCGCCGCGTACTGGTAGCCGCTGCGGCCGCGGATGCGTTGATCCCCACCGGAACAGAACGCCCAGCCGCCGTCCTTCGGTGACGGGCCGTTGCCGGTCAACAGCACGACGCCGACGTCGGGCGACATCCGGGCATGGTCGAGAACGCGGTACAACTCGTCGACGGTGTGCGGCCGGAACGCGTTGCGCACCTCGGGCCGGTCGAACGCCACCCGCACGGTCGGCTGCGGCGCGCCGTCGACGACATGGCGGTGGTACGTGATGTCGGTCAGGTCGAAACCGTCGACCGGCCGCCACAGCGCGGCGTCAAAAGGGTTCTCGCTCATGCGCTTATCGGATCGAAACGGAACACCGGGCAGCGGCCGGCCAGTGCCTCGAACTCGTCGGGGTTGGGTCCCGTCACCAGGCCCGCGTTCTTGAGAAAGCCGACACCCGTCGGGACCTCGGAAGGGAACAGCCGCAGCAGCGGCCGTGCCTCGTCGACGGGCAGCTCCACCATCCGGACGCGTTCGGTGTTGCGTCCCTGGCGCAGCTCGACCTCACCGGCGGCGCGCGCGTTGGCCGCCCAATCACCGCCGGGCAGGCCGCCGAGCACGTACCGCTTGCCGTCGACGGTCATCGGGGTGACGGGCGTCGAGCGCAGCTTGCCCGATTTGCGGCCGCGGACCGTCAGGATCACCGGGCCCTTGCCGCCGAACCCGAAACCGAGTCGCTGCACACCGATCATCGCTTTGTTGACGTACTTCAGCCACCACGGCGGCCGGATGCGCTCGCTGTTGGACATACCGCGACGCTACGTGACGGGGTCGAT
Source organism: uncultured Actinomycetota bacterium (assembly GCA_963716505.1). Classification (GTDB taxonomy): domain Bacteria; phylum Actinomycetota; class Actinomycetes; order Mycobacteriales; family Mycobacteriaceae; genus Mycobacterium. The sequence goes on along the minus strand of CAVQTL010000006.1, from coordinate 57,640 downwards.
GCGGAACACCGGGCAGCGGCCCGCCAACCCCTCCGCCTCCTCGGGTGTGCCCGCGGTGAGCAGGCCGACGCGCTTCATCAGGTCGACGCCGGTCGGCACCGCGGCCGGGAACGCCCGCAGCACCGGACGCGCATCCGCCGTCGACAACTCCACCATCCGCACCCTCTCGGTGCGTCTGCCCTGCGCGAGCGTGACCTCACCCGCGGCGCGCACGTTGTCGACCCAGTCCGCGCCGGGATAGCCGTTCACGACGTAACGCTCGCCGTCGACGCCCATCGGCGTGACCGGCGTCGAGCGCGGCTTACCGGTCTTGCGGCCCGGCACGGTCAGCACCACCGGCGACTCGACGCGCGAAATCGGCACACCGAGCCGCAGCATGACCATGAGCACCTTGTTCATCGGCTTGAGCCACCGCGGTGGCCGGACGCGCTGGCCGTCGGACATGGCCCGACGCTACTGCTTGTCCAAGTCGACGCCGAAGCCGGTCAGCGCGCTGCGCAGGCCGTGCGGCCGCTCCGTTGTCGGCAGCGGATCGACCAGCAAAAACCCACAGCCGAGGGCCCGGGCGCCGCCGTCGGCCTCCTCGCTGTCGCCGACCATCACCGTGTACTCGGGCGCAGCGCCCAGCCGCGTCAACGCGGTCTGAAAGATCGCGGCGCTGGGCTTGATCGCGCCGACTTCGAACGACAGCACGAACTCGTCGACGGCGTCGGCCACGCCGATCGCCTCGAACGCGGGCCGGACGTCGAACGCGATATTGGACACCACTGCGGTCTTGATGCCGCGGCGGTGAAGACCGTCGAGCACCTCTGCGGTGTCGGGGTATGCGGTCCATGACGTCGGGTTGATCACCCGCTCGTACAGCGCCTACGGCATGATCGTCGGGCAGCCCCGACTTGCGCAGCACGTGCAGATACGCCTCGCGGTGCAGATGCGGTTCGAGGTCGCGGTTGACCCACGCCTCGTAGGCCTGCGGAGTCATCTCGACCGAGCGACCCGTCGGGGCGGTGAGTCGGCGCATCAGCTCGGCCTGCACGTGCCCGTCGACCTCGCGTTCGTCGACCTGCATGCCCTCGAACCAGCTGTCGTCCTCTTCGAGGCGGAACAGGGTGCCGGAGTAGTCGAACAACACGGCGCGTACCAGCACAGGTGGAATCCTGTCACGTCCGCGAAGTGTGAAACGCACGCCATCGGCTATTCAACGCCGGTGACCGAGCCGACCAGCAACAGCGCGCGGTTGGCGGCGCGGCCGATCGACGAGGGAGGTACGCCCGTCGAGGTGTGGACGCAGTGGCAGCGCGACTTCCCATTGCTGGACATCGACGACTGCCGCAGCCTGATTCTGGTCGCTGCGCATCCCGATGACGAGACGTTGGGCCTCGGCGCCACCGCCGCGATGCTCAGCCGTCGCGGTGTCACCGTGCAGGTGGTCGCGGTGACGGACGGCGAGGCAGCGTATCCGGACGATGGCGGCGGCCGAAGGGAGTTGGCGAAGCGGCGCCGCGATGAACTGTCCGCCGCCGCCGACGCCCTCGGCCTGCCGGCGCCGATCTTCCTGCGCATCCCTGACGGTGAGGTCCGGGGTCATGAACGCAGGCTGAGCGCCCGGCTCGGCATGATGCTGGCCGGCTTCGATCGCGGAACATGGTGCGCTTCGACGTGGCGCGGCGACGGCCACCCCGACCATGAGGCGACAGGACGGGCCGCGGCGGCTGCCGCAAAGCGCGCTGGTGCGAAGTTCGTCGAATACCCAGTGTGGATGTGGCACTGGGCAATTCCGGACGATCCGGTGGTGCCGTGGCATCGGGCCAGGCGCGTAGAGCTGACGCCGGACGAGTTGACGATTAAGGCAGAAGCGATGCGATCCTTCGGCAGCCAGTTGGAGCGTGGCGACGGGCCGCCACTGCTGAGCCCGGAGGTCGTCGAGCGGCAGATGAAGGTGGGCGAGATCGTCTTCGTTTGAGATGGTTTCAAGCATCGGAATCCGGCTATCTACCTGGGATGGAACTCGCGAAAGCCGTCGTCGTGGTGCCGGCGCACAATGAGGCCGCACATCTTCCGCGCTGCCTGCGCGCTTTGGCGACGGCGGCCGTCTGCCTACCGGTGCCGACGCTGGTCGTGGTGGTACTCGACGCCACCGACGACGGCAGCGAGCGCTTGGTCGGGCGAGTTCGGCCCTGACGTGCACTTCGTCGACCGTTGAAGCGGGCAACGTCGGCGCCGCCAGGGCGGCGGGGTTCGAGTACGCCCGCACGCTGTGCGACGCCGTCGATCCCGCTCGCACCTGGTATGCGACCACCGATGCCGACAGCGTGGTGCCCGCCGACTGGCTGCTGCGCATGACTGCCTCCGACGCCGACATGGTGCTCGGCGTCGTGCGGGTGCCTGCCTGGCGGCATTACCCGGCCGAGGTGGCCCGTCGCTACCTGCGCGCCTATCAGTCAAAAGGGCCGGGCCACAATCACATTCACGGTGCCAACATGGGCTTCCGGGCAGATGCGTACTGGGACGGTGGGCGGCTTCCGGGCGCTGTCCACCGGCGAAGACGTCGAACTCGTCGACCGGTTCGAGGCCGAGGGCATGCGCATCCATCGCGACAAGAGCCTGTCGGTGGCGACCTCGGACCGCCGGCACGGCCGTGCGCCTGGCGGATTCGCAAAGCACCTGCGCGAGTTGTCGGGGTCGGTGCGCAAGAAGACGGCGGGCGCATGAGCCTGATCGGGCGCTGGCTCGCGGCGGGGGAGTTGGATCTCCCGCTACCCGGATCGGGCGAGACCGCACTGCGTTGGCGACGGCTGGCCGAACTGACGGAAGCCGACGTGGTCGCCGGGCGGCTGGCCGAAGCGCACACCGACGCCGTCGCGATCCTCGCCGAGCTACGGCGGACCAGATCCCAAACCCGATCAGCTGTGGGGGGTTTGGGCCGCCGAGTCCCGCGACGCGGTCCTGCTGGCGCACGGCGAAGGCGACGACGTGACGCTCGAAGGCACCAAGGTGTGGTGTTCGGGCGCGGGCATCTGCACCCATGCCCTGGTGACCGCGCGAGTCGACGACGAACGTCGCGGTCTGTTCGCCGTCGACCTCGGTGATCGACATGTGCGACCGCTGCCGAGCAATTGGCGCAACGCGGGGATGGCGGAGTCGGACACCCGCTCGGTGCAATTCACCGGTGTACCCGCGGTACGCCGTCGGCGCGCCCGGCGAGTATCTCGACCGGCCGGGCTTCTGGCACGGCGCCATCGGGGTGAGCGCGTGCTGGCTCGGCGGAGCGCGCGCCGTCGCGGCTCCGCTGTACGCGCGGGCCGCCCGCGAATCCGTCGACCCGCACACGCTGGCGCACCTCGGTGCGGTGGACGCCGCGATCACTGCCGCGGAGGCCACGCTGCTGTCGGCGGCGTGCCAGGTCGACGCCGATCCGGCCGAACCGAGAGGGACGCGCGGAGTTGATCGCGCGGCGGACCCGGGCGGTGGTGGAGACGGCCGTGCGACGAAACGATCACCCGCACCGGACGGGCGCTCGGCCCAGGGCCGCTGGCTCAGGATGCCAAGCATGCGGGCCGGGTCGCCGATCTGACGATGTACGTGCGGCAGAGCCACGCCGAGCGCGACCTGGCCGAGCTCGGATCGGCTCGCGGGACGGCTGCGATGACCGCGCGACTGCCCGACGCGTACTTCGACCGGATGTACCAGGCGTCGGCCGATCCGTGGCAGCTGCAGGAGCGGTGGTACGAACAACGCAAGTTCGCGATCACCCTTGCGCTGCTACCGCTTCCACGATTCCGGCATGCGTTCGAGCCCGGCTGTTCGGTCGGTGTGCTGACCGAACAACTGGCCGGTCGATGCGACCATGTGACCGCCACCGACCTCGTCCCCGCCGCTCTTGAGGCCACCGGTGTACGGCTGAAGCAAGCCGGTCTCGACGAGGGCATCACGTTGTTGCGTCGTTCCCTCGACGAGCCCTGGCCGGCAACGGATTTCGACCTGATCGTGCTGTCGGAGGTCGGCTACTACCTGGAGGCGGCCGCACTTCGCGAGGATGCTGGACCGCGAACTGCCGCGGCTGATCGAACCCGGCGACGATCGTCGCCGCACATTGGCGGCATCCCGTCGACGGACTACCCGATGACGGGCGACGAGACCAACGACGTCATCGCCGCGACGTCCGGCCTGCACCGGATCGGCGGGTACCGGGACGACGACGTCGTCGTCGACGTCTTCGACACCGCAACGTCGGCGTCGGTGGCGGCCCGCACCGGCGTGCCTGGAGCTAGCCCGCCTGAGCCCGAATAGCCTTGTTCGTCAACACTTCCCGCTCCCGCTCGTTGTCGGTGAGTTCGGCGGCCCTGGCGAACTCGGCGGCGGCTTCGTCGTTGCGGCCGAGGCGGGCCAGCAGTTCCCCGCGGACGCTGGGCACCAGGTAGGACCCGTCGAGGCCGGTCAGCCCGTCGACGATCTCCAGCGCCAGGCGCGGTCCGTCGGAGGGGTCAGCCATCGCGACCGCGACGGCCCGGTTCAGCGTCGACTATCGGCGACGGCGCGATCTGTATCAGCCCGTCGTACAGCGCGACGATCCGATCCCAGTCGGTGTCGGCGGCCGTCGGTGCGGTGGCGTGGCATTCGGCCAGCGCGGCCTGCAACGCGTAGGGCCCCCAGCCGGTGCCCTTCTTCTCGACGGCCTGCGCGGCGCGTTCCAGCGCGGCGACCCCACGGCCGATCTGCGCGCGATCCCATTTGGTGCGGTTCTGGTCCTCCAGCAGGATCGGTGTCCCGTCGGCGGCGGTGCGCGCCCCGAACCGCGACGACTGAAACTCCATCAACGACACCAGCCCGTGCACCTCGGGTTCATCGGGCACCAGCGCCGCGAGCACCCGGCCGAGGCGCAGCGCCTCCGTGCACAGCTCGTCGCGAATCCATCGTTGACCGAACGACGCCGAATAGCCCTCGTTGTAGATCAGGTAGATCACCGACAGCACCGCCGACAGGCGCTGCGGATACTCCGAGCGATCGGGCACCTCGAACGGCACATCCGCCGCCGCCAGCGTCTTCTTCGCCCTGGTGATCCGCGCCGCGACCGTCGGCGTCGACGACAGGAACGCCCTGGCGATCTCGTCGGTGGTCAGGCCGCCGACCACGCGCAGGGTCAGCGCGATCTGCCCTTCTCGGGACAGCACCGGGTGCGACGAGATGAAGATGAGGCGAAGTACGTCGTCGTCGATCCGGTCGGGATCCCATGCGGGCTCGTCGATTCGGGTCTCCAGATCGCGGGCCAGCGTCGAGTACTTGGCGTCGAGGTTGTCCTGCCTGCGCCAGTGGTCGATCGCCTTGCGCTTGGCGACGGTGGTGAGCCACGCTCCGGCGTTGCGCGGGACGCCGGCGTCCGGCCACTGTGTCAGCGCGTCGACGAGGGCTTCCTGTGCCACATCCTCGGCGAGCCCGACGTCGCCGACGACCCTGGTCAGCGTCGCGACGATCTTGGCGGCCTCCATCCGCCACACCGCATCGACGGTCTGGCGTAGATCGCTGGCGGACACGTGCTTATTGTGCCGAGGTGGACAACGCTCGCGTCGAGGCGCTACTCGCCCGGCAACGCCGGGTGATCCTCGGCATCACCGGACCGCCGGGCGCGGGGAAAACGAGGCTGGCCGAGCACGTGGTGTCAACATTCGATGACACCGTGCACATACCCATGGACGGCTTCCACCTCGCCGACGTCGAAATGCGCCGGCTCGGGCGCCTCGACCGCAAGGGCGCGATCGACACCTTCGATGCCGACGGCTACTGCGCGCTTCTCGACCGAATCCGCGCGACGCCGCCGCATACCGTCTACGCGCCCGCGTTCGACCGCGACATCGAGCAGCCGATCGCGGGCAGCATCGCGGTGCCACCGGAGACGAGACTTGTTGTCACCGAGGGCAACTACCTGCTCGACGAAGACGAGCCGTGGCCAGCGATCAGCACACGTCTCGACGAGGTGTGGTTCGTCGACGTGCCACACCCGGAACGGCATCGCCGCCTCGTCGCGAGGCACATCGAGTTCGGCAAGTCACCTGAGCAGGCCGAGGCGTGGGTGCGCGACATCGACGAACGCAATGCCGAACGGATCGAGAAGTGCCGCCACAAAGCCGATCTGGTGGTCACCTTCTAGCGCGCGTTACCCCGCACCGCGAGCGGCCGTGTCTGTACGCCGACACGCCGCTACAGGCGTACAAATGCGGCCGCTCGCGGGGAGAACTCAGCCGACGGCGCGGCCTGCGCCCGCCCAGAACTGTGCGCGCACGGCCTTCTTGTCCGGCTTGCCCAGCGCGGTCACCGGCACCGAGTCGACGACGATCACCTGCTTGGGCGACTGCACCGAGCCCTTGCGGTCCTTGACCGCGGACTGGATCTCGGCGATCACCTTCGCGACCGCGTCGTCGTCACTCGGCACATCGGGCCGCAGCACGATGACCGCGGTCACCGCTTCGCCCCACTTCTCGTCCGGTGTACCGATAACGCAGACCTGCGCGACCGAAGGATGTTCGGCGACAACGTCTTCGACCTCGCGCGGGAACACGTTGAAGCCGCCGGTGACGATCATGTCCTTGGTGCGGTCGACGATGTACCAGAAGCCGTCCTCGTCCTCGCGCGCCAGATCGCCGGTGTGCATCCAGCCGTCGCGGAACGTCTCGGCCGTCGCCTCCGGTTTGTTCCAGTAGCCGCCGGACACCAGCGGCCCGGACACGCAGATCTCGCCGACCTCGCCCTGCGGCACCGGCTTTCCGTCCTCGCCGAGCAGCGCGGTCCGGCAGAACACGGTCGGCCGCCCGCATGACGTCAGCCGCTTGTCGTCGTGATCGCCCTTGGGCAGATACGTGATGACCATCGGCGCCTCGGACTGCCCGTAGTACTGGGCGAAGATCGGGCCGAACCGGTCGATCGCCTCCCGTAGCCGCACCGGGTTCATCGCCGACGCGCCGTAGTACACGGTTTCCAGCGACGACAGGTCGCGCGTATGCGAGTCCGGGTGGTCCATCAGCGCGTAGATCATCGACGGCACCAGCATCGTCGCCGTGATCTTCTGCTCTTCGATGACGCGCAGCACCTCGGCCGGGTCGAACTTGGTCAGCACGACGAGCTCGCCGCCCTTGATGATGGTCGGCACGAAGAACGCCGCACCCGCGTGTGACAGCGGCGTGCACATCAGGAACTTCGGCCGCTCGGGCCACTCCCACTCGGCGAGCTGAATCGTCGTCATCGTGGTGATCGAACCCACTGTGCCGATGACGCCCTTCGGCTTGCCGGTCGTCCCGCCGGTGTAGGCCATGCCGCCGATGTGGTCCGGCGGCAGGTCGGCGGCGACCAGCGGCTGCGGCGAGTACTTGGCGGCCTCGGCGGTCAGGTCGACGGCCACGTCGGCCAGCGCATCGGGCACAGGACCGATCGTCAGGACCTGCTTGAGCCCGGGCACCTTCTCCAGCAGCCCGAGCGCCCGTTCGACGAACATCGGGTTCGGGTCGATGATCAGCGACGTGACACCGGCGTCGTTCAGCACGTACGCGTGGTCGTCCAGCGAGCCGAGAGGGTGTAGTGCCGTGCGCCGGTAGCCCTGCGTCTGCCCTGCGCCGAGGATCATCAGCACCTCGGGTCGGTTGAGCGAGAGCAGGCCGGTTGCGACGCCGCTGCCCGCGCCGAGCGCCTCGAACGCCTGGATGTACTGGCTGATGCGGTCGGCGAGCTCGCCGCCGGTCAGGGTGGTGTCGCCGAGGAACAGCACGGGCTTGTCCTTGTTCCGCTTCAGGGCCCCGACGGTGAGGTGGCCGGAGTGGACGGGATGGCGCAGCAGGTCGTCACGCCTCGGCGAGGAAGCATCAACCTGGCTCATACCAGACAGACTAGAACGTGTTCCAATTTCAGTCAGCAGGGTCCCGCGAAACGGAATTCCAGCAGGCCTGTTCTCGACTTTTCCAGCTGGAATTCCGTTTCGCGGAGGCGAGGTCAGCGGCGGGCCAGCTTGTCGGCGTCCGCGCGCGCCTGCGTGGCGATCTTCTCGGCGAGGTCGGCTCGCCACTGGATCTCCTTCTTGATCCACGGATTGTCCTGCGGGAATTCGTCGGTTTCAGCCACCCGACGGACCTCGAGCTTGACGCCCTTGCCCAGCGGCACCTTCTGTGCCCACTGCTTGGCCTCTTCCTTCGACGACACGTCGAGGAGCCAAAACCCGTTGAACAGCTCCTTGGCCTCGGTGTACGGACCGTCGGTGACCACGGGCGGATCGGCGTTGAAGTCGACGACGAAGCCCTCCTCGGGGCCGGTCAGGCCCTCACCGGCCAGCATCACACCGGCCTTGATGAGCTCTTCGTTGAAGCGGCCCATCGACTCGATGATCTCGTTGAAGTCGATGTTGGCTTCCTCGAAGGCGGCCTCGGCCTCGGGGGTGGACCGCATGATCAGCATGTAGCGCGACATTTCCTGTCTCCTTCTTGGTTGTGGAAGGGGCGCGTTCCATCGTGCCCTCGTTGACACGTCGAACGTCAACTGCCCCGAATCGACAAGGCCCGAAAAAAACTTTCAAAAAGTTTTCGAAAAATGTGTGCGAGTGCCGTAGGCCCAGCGCTCCTACCCGTGAGAGCAGCCCAAACCCGGGAAGCGCCAGCACCTACAGGAGAGATCATGAACAGCAACTTCGCCCCCCAGAACAGCAACTTCGCCCCGCAGAACAGCCACTACGGCTACCCCAACAACTACTACGCACCCGCCCCGCAGCCTCAGTACGCTCCGATGCCGGTCGCCCCGCAGAACTCCGGTTCGGGCATGAAGATGGCCGCCGGAGCGTTGGCCCTGCTGGCCATCGGCATCGCCGCCTTCGCAATTGTGGTCGGCATGAAGAACTCGAATGTGGAGAGCACCAGCGCGCAGAGCACGCCTTCCACGGTCTTCAACATTCCGTCGGAGATCAACATCCCGTCCCTCGGTACCTCCTCGTCGCCGAGCGCCCCGGTCGTCGTCAACAACCCCGCTCCCCGCGTCGTCACGGTCCCCGGCCAGGCTCCCGTCCGAGTGCCGGCGCAGAACCCCGGCCCGGTGCCAAACCCCGGCCCGGTGCCAAACCCCGGCCCCGTACAGAACCCCGGCCCCGTACAGAACCCGGGCGGCGGCCAGGGCCAGGCCGACGACCAGGCCAAGGCCGACGCGGAGGCGAAGGCGAAGGCCGACGCAGACGCCAAGGCGGCGCAGGAGAAGGCCGCCGCGGAGAAGGCCGCCGCAGACGCCAAGGCTGCTGAAGAGAAGGCCGCGCAGGAGAAGGCGGCGCAGGAAAAGGCCAACCAGAAGCAGGCCCTTCTGAACAATGCGGCAGTGCTCCGGCAGCAGGCGACGGTCCTCCGTGGGCAGGCCAACGCGGCGGATCCCATCACCGCCGCTCAGTTCCAGCAGCAGGCGGCCCAGTTCGACGCCCAGGCGCAGGCACTGGAGGCCCAAGCCGGAGCGCTGTAGATAACTGAATCTCTCCCAACCCCAGCCCAGGCCATCAAGGCCTGGGTTGGGCGCGTCGGTGAATGTTCGCAGCAAGCCGTTCGAGCGAAGATGTCTCCTGTGCCAAACGCCGAGCTTGTCGTCCACGGAACCGTGCTGACCGTCGACGAGTCACGACCCACCGCGGAAGCGCTGGCCGTCGCGGGCGGTCGGATAGCGGCCGTCGGCAGCAGGGCCGACGTCGAACCGCTCATCGGGCCCGACACCAAGGTCCTCGACATCGGCGACGGCTGCGTCATGCCCGGCTTCGTCGAGGCGCACGGCCACCCGATGATGGAGGCCATCGTGCTGTCGGGCCGGATGGTCGACATCCGCCCGGTCACCCTTGCCAAGGCCGACGACGTCGTCGCCGCGGTCCGCAACGAGGTCGCCAACCGCGGCGCCGACGGCGCCTACCTCAACGGCTGGGATCCGCTGCTGCAGAGCGGTCTACCGGAGCCGACGCTCGCCTGGCTCAACGGCATCGCGCCGAACACCCCGCTGGTGATCGTCCACAACTCCGGCCACAAGGCGTACTTCAACAGTGCGGCTGCCGCACAGTCGGGGCTGACGCGCGACACCCCCGACCCGAAGGGTGCGAGCTATGGTCACGATGCCAGCGGAGACCTCGACGGCACCGCCGAGGAAATCCAAGCGGTCTTCCCACTTCTGGGCAGCGCGATCCAGCCCAGCGAATACCCCGCGATGCTGCACGCCGAACTCGCCCGGCTCAACCGCGCAGGCCTGACGACGTGTTCGGAGATGGCCTTCGACCCGGTCTTCCGGCCGGTGGTCGAGCAGATGCGCGCAGACCTCACCGTACGGCTGCGGCCCTACGAGATCTCCAACCCCGAGATGAGCACCGACATGGAGCCCGTCAACGGCGACGACATGCTCCGGCAGGCCGGCATCAAGATCTGGGTCGACGGCTCGCCGTGGATCGGGAACATCGACCTGTCCTTCCCGTATCTGGACACCGATGCCACCCGCACCATCGGCGTGACGCCCGGGTCGTGTGGCTGTGCGAACTACACCCGCGAACAGCTGACCGAGATCGTCGAGGCGTACTTCCCGCGAGGGTGGCAGATGGCGTGCCACGTCCAGGGCGACGCAGGCGTCGACACCATTCTCGACGTCTACGAAGAAGTATTGAGCAAGCATCCGCGCTCTGACCATCGGCTGCGCCTCGAGCACGTCGGGGCGATCAGCGATGAGCAGCTGCAGCGCGCGCACGACCTCGGCGTGACCTGCAGCATCTTTGTCGACCAGATCCACTACTGGGGCGACATCATCGTCGACGGCCTTTTCGGGCCCGAACACGGATCACGTTGGATGCCATGCGGTTCCGCGGTCACCACCGGCATGCGCATCTCGCTGCACAACGACCCACCGGTCACACCCGAGGAGCCGCTACGCAACATCAGCGTTGCGGCCACCAGGATCGCACCGAGCGGTCGGGTGCTCGGACCCGAGCAGCTGCTGACCGTCGAACAGGCCATCCGGGCGCAGACGATCGACGCCGCATGGCAGCTTTTCAGCGACGACGTGATCGGCTCACTGGAAGTCGGCAAGTACGCGGATTTCGTTGTGCTGTCGGCGGATCCACGCTCGGTGCCACCCGAGCAGATCGCGGACCTCGAGGTCCGCGCGACGTACCTCGCCGGCCGCCGGGTGCACGCGAAAAGCTAAGCGTTCATCGCTTGATGGGGACGGCGATTTCGTTGCGCCGCCGGAATGGCAGGGTCCAGGGCGGGTCGTAGAACCACGCTGTGGGCTCCCCGATCGGTTCGACTCCGGCGCCGCGTAGCGCATCGAGCAGTTCGCCGGTGCGGGCTGCGACGGCGGTTGGGCTGCGGTCTCCGCTGAACCGCAGTACCGCAACGGTCTCCGCGGGGACGGTCACCAGCGCGACGTCGTCGTCGACAGGTGTGGGCAGCGTTTCCATCGTCCACTTCGACGGCATGAAAAACCTGATGGTCCAACGGTCGTCGGACGTCCGTGACTGCGCGACCGGTGCCGTCATCGCGATGTCGTCGCCACTGCGGTCGGACTGTTGGGCCACCGGTGCCGTCATGGAGATCTCTTGGTCGCGGTGGTTCGCGCCGAAGATGTATCTGGCCAGGCGACGGAATCCAACGTTGCGTGCACGCTCCTCGTCTGCCGTGACCGTCGTCTCCGCCGCGATGCGCGGACCGTATTGGCGCAACTCGACGTCGGAGGTCAGCGGTGTCTTGACGAAGTGCGGTTCCTCGGTGCCGATCCGGATGCCGACGATCGACAGTGCCGATTCGGCGATCTGAACGGGAATTCGCGTGATTTTCATGTCATCCCTTGACTAGTCGTCGCCGCCTTCTGTGGTTTCGGCCCCGGACCTCGCAGCCGTGGACGCCACCGCGCCGAGCGGATTGCGGAAGCCGACGTTGGCTACGCCGACCCGGTTGTTGCCGGTGTTGAACGCACCGATGTTGTTATTGCCCTGGTTGAACAGCCCGAGGTTGCCGTTCCCCTGATTCCCGATGCCGACGTTGCCAACGCCGGTGTTGTTCAGGCCCTGGTTCAGCGCGCCGGTGTTTCCGCTACCGACATTGAGTGCTCCGACGTTATTGGCACCGAAATTGCGCGTGCCCGTGTTGTTCAGCCCGACGTTGAAGTCGCCGTCGTTGCCGATGCCGATATTCGCGACCGCGACGTTGTCGAGATCGCTGGCGCCTCCAGGTAGATCGGTTTCATCGACATTATTGAATCCGATATTGAATGAGCCCTCGCTGTCGGTGCCGATATTGAAATTGCCGGTGTTGTTGGAGCCGATATTGAAGGCCCCGGTGTTATCGAGTCCAATGTTGAAGATTCCCTGATTGCCGGCACCGAGGTTGGGCGGAGGAGTCAGGAAGCTGAGTTGGACACCGGAGGGCACCGGCAGCGGAGGCAACGGCAACGACGGAAGCGCCTGCAGAGCGGTGGCACTTTGAGCCACGATGGCGTTGCCGACCGCCGGCAGCAGCGTCGATCCCGTGGTGGGATCGATGGACGGCACCGGTATCGGTCCGATGGACGCGCCGAGAGCGACATCCGTGGTGGCGGGCTGGGGTGTTGCTACGGGTACGGGCGTAGCAGCCGGAACGGCCGCGATCAATCCGGCACCCGCGGCTGCGAGGCCCATCATGAGGGACGAACGAAGGGATATGTGCATGTCACACCTCGCAATTGGGCGATAGTTAAGTAACTGAGATTTATCCCAGTGACGCCGCCGCCGAAACCCTTGAATCATTACCGAACTCTTACCGAACTATGACGTGGTGGATCATTGACGCCGTGCCGTCAGTCACGGACATCATCGATCGCCTGCATGTCGTCGCCCTGCCCATGCGGGTGAAGTTCCGCGGCATCACCGTTCGCGAACTCGCGCTGATCGACGGCCCGGCGGGCTGGGGCGAATTCGGCGCCTTCCTCGAATACGCGCCGCCCGAAGCGGCGGCCTGGCTGGCCGCGGCCATCGAAGCCGCGTACACCCCGCCACCGCCGACGCACCGCGACCGCATCGCGATCAACGCGACCGTGCCCGCCGTCGCCGCGGCAGATGTGCCCGACGTGCTGGCCCGCTTTCCCGGCGCCCGCACCGCCAAGGTGAAGGTCGCCGAGCCGGGTCAGACGCTCGCCGACGACGTGGCCCGCGTCAACGCCGTCCGTGCTCAGGTGCCGACGATCCGGGTCGACGCCAACGGTGGCTGGAGCGTCGCCGAAGCCGTCGAGGCGGCCCGCGCGCTGACCGCCGACGGACCGCTGGAATACCTCGAACAGCCTTGCGCGACAGTGCCCGAACTGGCCGAACTGCGCAGGCTCGTCGACGTGCCGATCGCCGCCGACGAAAGCATCCGCAAGGCCGACGACCCGTTGCATGTCGTGCGGTCGGGCGCCGCCGACGTCGCCGTGCTGAAGGTCGCGCCGCTGGGCGGCGTCGCCACGATGCTCGACATCGCCCGCCAGATCGACATCCCCGTCGTGGTGTCCAGCGCGCTGGACTCCGCGGTCGGCATCGGCCTGGGTCTGCTGGCCGCCGGTGCCCTGCCGGAGCTGCGGCACGCCTGCGGACTCGGCACGGGTGGACTGTTCGTCGAAGATGTCGCCGAACCGCTGACTCCCGTCGACGGCTATCTGCCCGTCGCTGCGGTCACACCGGATCCGGCTCGGCTGCAGGCGTTGGCCGCGCCGCCTGCCCGGCGGCAGTGGTGGATCGACCGGATCAGCGCCTGCTACGGGTCAGGGCGCACAGATCTCGTGGCCGAATAGCAGAAACGGCCACAGCGCGGTCGTCGCGCCGAACGCGACCAACTCGGAACCGGCGGGAATGCGTGTCTCCAAATGACTTTCGATCCGCGCGACGTCGTCGGCATTGAAGAACGTCCACACGATCCCGACGACGAGATAGGGGATCGCCAGCCACATGGCAATCTCCAGCATCGCTTCGATGCTCACCTTTCGGCTGAGCAGCCGACGCAGACCGGCCACCGTCATAGCAAGCTGCTGTGCGCACGGACTCGCCTGCGCACGTCGGCGAGGACGATGAAGCTACCGCCCTGGCGGATGAATACCGGTAGGAACCGGTTCACGAAAGCCACCAGAAGGAAGAGCCATTCGAAGCGACGCTGCTTGCCCTTACTCCACCGCACACCCAAGCGCGTCCCTGAACACCGGAGCGAGGAAGCCGATGGTGAGAAACTTGAGCAGCGGCCGAAAGAGCAGCCCGAGAACGGGATTGATCATCCGCAGGTTGATCAGATCGAACAGATACTCGCGGACCGGCGCGTCGATGACCACGCGCTTGCATGCGTCATCCCAGTAGGTGTCGAACTCGGCTCGGGTCGCAGGCCATTGGTCCTCAGTGACCTGCAGGGTGGTCCCCAGTGTCCACGCGGAACGGTAGAACTGCTCGGCCTGGTCGGCCGTCATCTCACCGCGAAGCAACTTGTAGGTGTCTTCCAGGCCGACGAAAAGGCATGCCGCCACCCACATCTGAAGCTCGCGGTCGAATGCGTTGTACCGCACCGGGCTGTCCGGGGTCGAGATCACCTGGCGGTGCGCACCGTCGACCGCCTCACGGAACGCGGCGCGGTCCTGCTTCGGATCCGAACACCGCGACGGCGAGATACTGAGACGTCGTCCGGAGTCGCTTCCACGGGTGCTTGAGGATGCTGCCGGAGTCGACCTTGCTCTCGACGACGCCGTAGCCGACCCCGGGCCACGCCAACTGCATCACGACGTTGGCCGCGGCGGCGGCGAACGACCAGAAGTCCATCGCCTCCTTCACCGAGACCTCGGCGTCGGGATCCCAGCGCGCGGTCTGTCTCTTGACCGAGATACGGGTGTCGCTCATGCCATGCACACGTCCGAGAACAACAGCACCGGCCAACTGACGACCGACCCGAGCACCGACACCGTCCGGTCTATGCCGCTCATCCCGTCGAGGTGGTCGATGTGCGTCGCCGACCAGATCACGCCGATGACCAGGTAGGGGATGGCGGCGAGGATGGCCGTCCCGATCCACTCGGCGATCGTCATCTCGAAGCCCAAGAACTTGCGGAGCGCGGCGAGCATGGCCCCTATGTTAATGATCATTCCGCTCTGGGCAGGGCGTTCGGTCACATGTCGCCGCGATGGCCTAATTTGTGGGGTACAGGGCGTAGACGACATGGGCCGTGGTGGCCAACACTGGGGACCGTGACGCGATCGGTCGTGATCCTCGGCTATCCCGGCGTTCAGGCGCTGGACATGGTCGGACCGTTCGACGTGTTCACCGGCGCGACGATGAACCTGGCCGCGCAGAACCGTGCCGACGACGGCTACGACGTGACGATCGCGTCCGTCGACGGTGCGCAGATCGCCACCGGCACCGGGCTGGTGCTTGTCGCCCAACCACTTCCCGACCCGCACGGTCCGATCGACACCGTCGTGCTTCCCGGCGGCTGGGGTCTCGACGAGGCGCGCAGGAACCCCGACGTCGTCGACTGGGTCAAGGCGGTGTCCGAAACCGCCCGGCGCGTCGTCAGCGTGTGCACCGGTGCGTTCCTCGCCGCGCAGGCCGGCCTGCTCGACGGCTGCAGGGCAACCACGCACTGGGCCTTCGCGGATGCATTGGCCCGCGAGTTTCCCTCCATCGCAGTCGATCCCGATTCGATCTTCGTGCAGAGCTCGCCGAAGGTGTGGACGGCGGCCGGTGTCACCGCCGGGATCGACCTTGCGCTGTCGCTGGTCGAGGAGGACCACGGCACCGAGGTGGCGCAGACGGTGGCGCGGTATCTCGTGCTCTATCTGCGGCGGCCAGGCGGCCAGAGCCAGTTCGCGGCACCCGTGTGGATGCCCCGCGCCAAGCGGGCGCCGATCCGCGAAGTGCAGGACTCGATCGATGCCAAACCTGGTGCCGCGCACCGCATCTCCGATCTGGCCGACCGAGCCGCGATGAGCCCGCGGCATTTCACCAGGGTGTTCACGCACGAGGTGGGTGAGGCGCCCGGCGCATAT
Organism: uncultured Actinomycetota bacterium; assembly: GCA_963716505.1. Lineage (GTDB taxonomy): Bacteria > Actinomycetota > Actinomycetes > Mycobacteriales > Mycobacteriaceae > Mycobacterium. Next base: position 41,635 of record CAVQTL010000006.1, on the reverse strand, counting down.
GTCGAGCGCATCCGCACCGAGGCCGCGCGCAGACAGCTCGAGGAGACCGACGACACCGTCACCGTGATCGCGGCCCGCTGCGGCTTCGGCACCGCAGAGACCCTGCGCCGCAATTTCGTTCGAAGAATGGGTATCTCGCCCGACCAGTACCGCAAGGCATTCGCCTAGAGGAGGAATTCATGCAGATCGCCATCGTGTTGTACCCGGGCTTCACGGCACTGGACTTCATCGGACCCTACGAGAGCCTGCGCTGGCTGCCCGACGCCGAAGTGCGGTTCGTCTGGCACGAGCCTGGTCCTATCACGGCGGACTCCGGTGTGCTCGTCGTTGGGGCGACGCACTCATTCGACGAAACACCCTCTCCCGACATCATTCTCGTGCCCGGCGGATTCTCGACCATGGAACACGCCCGTGACGAGAAGGTGCTCGACTGGCTGCGCAAGGCGCATGAGACTGCGACGTGGACGGCGTCGGTGTGCTCCGGTTCGATCATGCTGGCCGCGGCCGGGCTGCTGGAAGGCAAGCGCGCCACCTCGCACTGGGCGGCGCTTTCGGCGCTGAAGGCGTTGGGCGTCAAGCCCGTCGGCGATGAGCGCATCGTCCACGAGGGCGAGATCGTGACCTGTGCTGGTGTGTCGGCAGGCATCGACCTCGGGCTGTGGCTGGCAGGCCAGATCGGCGGCGAGGGCCGGGCCAAGGTCATCCAGTTGTCGATGGAATACGACCCGCAGCCACCGTTCGACTCCGGCCACATGTCCAAGGCGTCGGCGACGACGAAGGCGGCCGCCACGGCGCTGATGGGCAAGGATCTGGTCAAGCCCAAACAGCTGAAAGCCGCGACCGGACTGTTGTGGGACCACGCGATCGAGCGCGCCAGGGCGAAGCGCCGCAAGGGCCGCGCTCGCGTAGCCTCTGCTGGGTGAATCTGGCCTACGACGACCGCGGCTCCGGCGAACCGGTGCTGTTCATCGCCGGCAGGGGCGGGGCGGGCCGCACCTGGCAGCTTTACCAGGTCCCTGACTTCCTACGGGCCGGCTATCGGGCGATCACGTTCGACAACCGGGGTATGGGCGCGACCGAGCAGGCCGAAGGGTTCGGCATCGAGCAGATGGTCGCCGATACCGCTGCGCTGATCGAGAAGCTGGACGCCGCCCCCGTGCGAATCGTGTCGGTCTCGATGGGCTCCTTCATCGCGCAGGAGTTGATGCTGGCCCGCCCTGAACTGGTCCACTCGGCGGTGCTGATGGCCACCAGGGGCCGCCACGACCGCGCCCGCGATTTCTTCCGCACCGCCGAACGCGAGCTGGCCGACTCCGGCGTCGAGCTGCCCGCCTCCTACGACGCGAAGCTGCGGCTGCTGGAGAGCTTCTCCCCGAAGACCCTCAACGACGACGCGGCGGTCCGCGACTGGATCGACATGTTCACCATGTGGCCGAGCAAGCCGACACCCGGCATGCGGGCACAGCTCGAGGTCGGCCCGCACGACAACCGGCTGCCCGCTTACCGAAGTATTACGGCGCCGGTGCTCGTCATCGGGTTCGGCGACGACGTCGTGCTGCCGCCGCACCTCGGCCGCGAGGTCGCCGACGCGCTGCCGAACGGCCGCTACCTGGAGATTCCGGACACCGGCCACCTCGGTTTCATTGAGAAACCGCAGGTGGTGAACGCGGCGGCGCTGAAATTCTTCGGCGAATAGGCTGTAGTGGTGAACCCATCGACGGCACAGGCGCGTGTCGTCGTCGACGAACTGATTCGCGGCGGCGTGCGCGACATCGTGCTGTGCCCGGGATCGCGTAACGCACCGCTGGCGTTCGCACTGCACGACGCCGACCGCGCCGGCCGGATTCGGCTGCACGTTCGCATCGACGAGCGCACCGCCGGCTACCTGGCGATCGGACTGGCGGTGGCCGAAGGCGCCCCTGTCTGCGTGGCGATGACGTCTGGCACCGCGGTCGCCAACCTCGGACCCGCGGTGGTGGAGGCCAACTACGCACGCGTACCGCTGATCGTGTTGTCGGCCAACCGGCCCTACGAGCTGCTTGGCACCGGCGCGAACCAGACGATGGAACAGCTTGGCTACTTCGGCACGCAGGTGCGGGCCAACATCAGCCTCGGGCTCGCCCCGGAGCTGAGGGGAGCCGCGCCCGGCGATATCGACAAGTTCAACGCGCAGTGGCGCTCGGCGACATGTCGAGTGTTGGTGGCCGCCACAGGTTCTCGAACCGCGAACGCCGGGCCGGTGCAGTTCGACATCCCGCTGCGCGAGCCCCTGGTGCCCGACCGCGATCAGGATCCGTCGACGTCGTATGCGCCGCAGGGCCGCCCCGGCGAAAAGCCGTGGACCTACACCCCGCCGGTGACGTTCGACCAGCCGCTGGAAATCGACCTGACCCCAGACACGATCGTCATCGCCGGACACGGCGCTGGCGCGCACCCGAACCTGGCGGCGCTTCCGACGGTCGCCGAGCCGACCGCCCCGCCCGCCGAGAACCCGCTGCATCCGTTGGCGCTGCCGCTGCTGCGTCCGCAGCAGGTGATCATGCTGGGCCGCCCGACGCTGCACCGACCGGTCTCTGCGCTGCTGGCCGACTCGTCGGTGCCGGTGTTCGCGCTGACCACCGGCCCGCGCTGGCCCGACGTCTCCGGTAATTCGCAGGCGACCGGCACCCGCGCGGTGACCACCGGCGAACCGAATCCGGCCTGGCTGCGTCGCTGCGCTGCGGTCAACGCCCAGGCAGGCAAGGCGGTGCGCGGTCAGCTCGAGGCCCATCCGCTGACCACCGGGCTGCACGTCGCCGCGGCGGTAGCCGACGCGTTGCGGGAGGGCGATCAGCTGGTGCTTGGCGCGTCGAACCCGGTGCGCGACGCCGCGCTGGTCGGCCTGGACCCGCGCGGAATCAAGGTGCGGTCCAATCGTGGCGTCGCAGGCATCGACGGCACGGTGTCGACGGCGATCGGCGCCGCGCTTGCGCATGACCGCACCGGCGGCCGGACCGTCGCGCTGATCGGTGACCTGACCTTCGTGCACGACAGCTCAGGGCTGTTGATCGGGCCGACCGAGCCGACGCCGCGGCATCTGACGATCGTGGTCTCCAACGACAACGGCGGCGGCATCTTCGAGCTGCTCGAGCAGGGCGATCCGCGGTTCTCCGATGTGTCGTCGCGAATCTTCGGCACACCGCACGACGTGGACGTCGGCGCGCTGTGCCGGGCGTATCACGTGGAGAGTCGGCAGATGGAGGTCGGCGAGCTGGCCGCCGCCCTGGACGAACCGTTCGACGGCATGCGGGTACTGGAGGTGAAGGCCGACCGGTCGTCGCTGCGGGCGTTGCACGCGTCCATCAAGGCGGCGTTGTGATCGAACGGGTGAAGCGGTTGGTGCGCATCGTGATTCCGCACCTGTTCGGCGAACCCGGCGAGACGCGCAACGGACGGATGTTCCGCCGGATGCGGATCGGCGTCGTCATGGTGGCGTGTCTGGTGACGTTGCAGTCACTGCTTCTGGTGCTCGGGGCGTGGCGCAACGACCGGCAGATCGAAGGCAACATGGGGGTGGCCGCAGCCGAGGTGCTCAGCGCGGGACCGCGGCGCTCGACAATCGAGTTCGTCACGCCGGACCGCGTCACGTACCGGCCCGAGCTCGGCGTGCTGTATCCGTCCGAATTGGACACGGGCATGCGGATTTACGTCGAATACGACAAGGACAACCCCGACCTGGTTCGGGTGCAGCACCGCAACGCGGCGCTGGCCATCATTCCGGCCGGATCGATTGCCGTCGTCGGCTGGTTGGTCGCCGGGGCGGCGTTGATGGGGTTGACGTTCTTCGAGCGACGGCTCGCGCGTCAGGCTGACGACCCGATCAAGTTGTCCAGCCAGTCTTTGTCGTGAATGTCGACCTTCTCCTGCGTGCTGAGGTCGTAAACCGTTGGGGTTCCAGTGGTTATCGGGTCTATGCCGATCAGCGCCCCGTAGTTGTAGGCGGCCATCTCGTCGACGTCGACGTCGTCGGCGGAATCACCGTCGCGGATCCTGCTCGCGACATCGTCAGGGATACCGGATTCCTCCGCCATCCTTGCCATTTGCTCGTCGCTGGGCCCCGGGCCGCCGGGCTCCTGATGGGCCCATAGGTCTTCGACGAAACGCTGGAACTCGGGCCCCGACGCCATGTTGGCTTCGTCGCTCGCCTCGGGCGCTCCAACGGCGAGGAACATCGCATTGGCCACCCGCGCCGAATGGTGATCCGTGCTCGGTGTGTCCAGGAATGTCACTGGGCGGTAGGTCACCGCGAGCTGGCCGAGGTTGATGTAGCGCTCGATGTCGCCGCCGTAGGCCGACTGCAGCTCTTCGCAGTGGCTGCACTGCGGTTCGGTGTACAGCTCGATCTGCACCGGGGCGTCGGGATAGCCCGCGACGATGCCGTATCCGTCGTCGCTCATGGCCAGCGGCGGCTGCGCCGGATCCTGCGTCGCGGTGCCGGTGATCTGGTTGGTGCAGCCGACGGCGCACATCAGCAGGACCGCCGCCACCGCCGCCATCGCGCGGGGAATTCGCATGTCAACCGCCCTTCCTTGAGCGCACAATACCCGCACGCCGAGCGGGATGTTCGTGGCGATCGGCACGAGAACTTTGCGTGTCGTATCCCCGGATGCAACCTCGCCGACAGTCGTTGATGCCACCATCTAGATGTGCGCGTTGCGATCGTCGCAGAGTCCTTCCTCCCGAATGTCAACGGCGTCACCAACTCGGTGCTTCGGGTGATCGAGCACCTCCGCAACCACGGTCACGAAGTCCTGGTGATCGCCCCGGACACACCGCGCGGCGAACCGCCCGCCGACCGGGTCCACGAAGGGGTCCGAATCCACCGGGTGCCGTCCCGGATGTTTCCGAAGGTCACCTCGCTGCCGCTGGGTGTGCCGAGGCCGCGAATGGTGAAGGTGCTCCGGGGATTCGACCCCGACGTCGTGCACCTCGCGTCGCCGGCCCTGCTCGGCTACGGCGGGCTGCACGCCGCGCGCTACCTCGGGGTGCCGACCGTCGCGGTATTCCAAACGGACGTAGCGGGTTTCGCGCAGAGCTACGGCATCGGCATCGCCTCGCGGACCGCCTGGGCCTGGACCCGCCACCTGCACAGTCGTGCCGACCGAACCCTCGCGCCGTCGGTGTCGGCGATGGAAAACCTTGCCGCACATCGCATTCCCCGGGTCCACAAATGGGCGCGGGGAGTCGACATCGCAGGATACGCGCCGTCTAACCGTGACGAGCAGCTGCGCAAGCAGTGGTCACCCGACGGCAAGCCCGTCGTCGGCTTCGTCGGCCGCCTCGCTCCGGAGAAGCACGTCGAGCGCCTCGCGGTGCTTGGCAGGCGCGACGATCTGCAACTCGTCATCGTCGGCGACGGTGTGGACCGGGCCAAGCTCGAATCCGCGCTGCCGACCGCTGTTTTCACCGGTGCGCTCTACGGCAGGGAGCTCGCCACCGCGTACGCCAGCATGGACGTCTTCGTCCACCCCGGTGAGCACGAGACCTTCTGCCAGGCCGTGCAGGAGGCGATGGCATCGGGACTGCCGGTCATCGCACCCGATGCGGGCGGTCCGCGAGATCTGGTGGCGCCCATGCACACCGGGCTGCTCCTGCCGGTTGCCGAATTCGAAGAGCGGCTGACGACGGCGGTCGATCACCTACTCGCCGAGCGTCAGCGCTACTCGGTTGCCGCTCGTCGCAGCGTTCTCGGCCGCACGTGGCCTGCGATCTGCGACGAGTTGATCGGCCATTACGAGGCGGTGCTCGGTACCCGCGGCGTCAAGGCCGCCTGATCAGCCCTGCGCCACGACGGAGACCGGCTGCCACTCCTCCCAGGTCGCCAGCCGGCTCTCGTAATCGGCCTTGGCCAGCTGCAGCGGTCCCTCGCCGAAGAAGACGCGCAACGGTGGTTCGGGCGCATCGACCACCTTCAGGATCGCGGCCGCCGAGGCCTTCGGATCACCGGGCTTCGACATCCGCTGCGCCCGGACCCGGTCGGCTTCGTCGTGCACCTCTTCGTAGTCGGGCAGTGGGGTCGAGCGCTTGGACGACGGACCAGCCCAGTCCGTGGAGAATCCGCCGGGCTCGATGAGCGTGACGTGGATGTTGAACGGCGCGACCTCCTGCGCGAGCGCCTGGGAGAACCCCTCGAGCGCCCACTTCGACGCGTGATAGATACCGACGTTCTGGAATGCGGTGATGCCGCCGATCGACGACACCTGGATGATGTGACCGCTGCGCTGGGCACGCAGGTACGGCAGAGCGGCCTGGGTGACCCACAGCGCGCCGAAGACGTTCGTCTCGATCTGGGCGCGGGCCTCCTGCTCGGTCAGCTCCTCGATGAAGCCGAAGTGCCCGTAGCCGGCGTTGTTGACGACGATGTCCAGCCGGCCGAAGTGGTCATGAGCCTGCTTGACCGCGGCGAAGTCCGCATCGCGGTCGGTCACGTCCAGCTGGATCGGCAGCAGTGTGTCGCCGTATTTGTCGGCGAGGTCGGTCAGGGTCGCGGTGTCGCGCGCGGTGGCGGCGACCTTGTCGCCGCGCTCGAGGGCCGCGATGGCCCATTCCCTGCCGAAGCCACGTGAGGTGCCGGTGATGAACCAAACTTTTTCAGCCATGTCTCTGACCAATGCCCGCTATCGCTCTGCGCATTCCCGCTCTACGCAACTTGACAGGTAGCGTCGCGGGCGTGAACAGGGCGTCGCTGGACAAAGACCCGCGCGAAGTGGCGTCGATGTTCGACGCCGTGGCGCAGCGCTACGACCTGACCAACACCGTGTTGTCGCTGGGGCAGGACCGGTTCTGGCGGCGCGCCACGAGGTCGGCGCTGCGCATCGGCTCCGGCGACAAGGTGCTGGACCTGGCGGCGGGCACCGCGGTGTCGACGGTCGAGCTGGCGCGGTCGGGCGCGTGGTGTGTGGCCGCGGATTTCTCGGTCGGCATGCTATCCGCTGGCGTGGGCCGCGACGTGCCCAAGGTCGCGGGCGACGCGACACGGCTGCCGTTCGCCGACGGGGTGTTCGACGCGGTGACCATCAGCTTCGGGCTGCGCAACGTCGTCGACCACGCCGCGGGGTTGCGTGAGATGGCCCGCGTGACGCGACCGGGCGGGCGGCTGGTGGTGTGCGAGTTCTCGACGCCGACGAACACCCTGTTCGCCACCGCATACAAGGAGTACCTGATGCAGGCGTTGCCGCGGATCGCGCGGAAGGTGTCGTCGAACCCGGACGCCTACGTGTATCTGGCGGAGTCGATTCGCGCATGGCCCGACCAGGCCCAACTCGCGCGCCAGATCTCCGATGCCGGCTGGTCGGCGGTGCGCTGGCGCAACCTGAGCGGCGGCATCGTCGCCCTGCACGCCGCCATAAAACCCTCGCGCTAGGGAGGGTTGATGCACGGTCCGCGCCCAGTTCGGGCGAGCGACCGTGTCTGTACAGCGACACGCCGCGACTGGGCGTACAAAGGCGGTCGCTCGCTAGCTCAACCGCGCGAAGCGGCTGTCCTGAGCAGCCTCGCCGAACCCACACAGCCCGAAAGGATGGTCGCCCCGAAGTCGACGTCATCGCGACCCGACCACATCCGAACCCGGTACACGGCGACGTTCATCTCACTCATCCTCTGCGAGCGACCGCTCCTGTACGCCCACGATCGGCGTGTCGCTGTACAGACACGGCCGCTCGCGCGAACGAGGTCAGCTGAAAGGCGGGCGGCGGTCCAGGCGTCGTGAGGCCCAGCCCGCGCGCCGCCACACCCGTGCGACCCAGTCCGCGTCCTCATCGGTGACCAGGTTGCCCATCACCCGCACCCCGATGTTCATCAAGAATTCCGACCGCACGGAAACCGCCCCGAACGACGCCAGGAACCGCGGCATCATCACCAGCAGAGCAAGGCGACGAGCGACGGAGAACCCGCGGGCGTAATGCTCTTGCAGGACCGACGGCCACGCCGACGTCAGATCGCCCGAACCCAACATCTCCGCCGCCAGCCTGCCGGTTTCCAGCCCGTAGTCGATGCCCTCCCCGTTGAGCGGGTTGACGCAGGCCGCGGCGTCACCGATCAGCATCCAGTTCGGTCCGGCCACCCCGGAGACCGCGCCGCCCATCGGCAGCAGTGCCGACAGCCCCAGCCGCGGCTCACCCTCGAAGCCCCATTCCTTACGTCTCAGTGACGCGTAGTACGACATCAACGGCCGCAGCGCCGCATCCGCGGGCCGCTTCGAGGTCGCCAGTGCACCGACGCCGATGTTCACCTCGCCGTTGCCGAGCGGGAAAATCCAGCCGTAGCCCGGTAGCACCTCGCCCTCGGGCGACCGTAGTTCCAGATGCGACGTGATCCACGGCTCGCTGGCGCGCGGCGACCCGATGTACCCGCGAATCGCCACGGCGTACACCGTCTCCTTGTGCCATTCGCGGCCGAGCAGGCGTCCCAGAGTCGACCGTGCTCCGTCGGCAACGATCAACTGCTCGCACCCGATTTCGGCGCCAGAGTCCAACAGCACAGATGACACGCGTCCTACCGAATCATGCTGCACCTCAACGGCTTTAGTGCCCAGCATCATCTTCGCGCCCTCGTCGGCGGCGACCATTCGGATGCGGTCGTCCAGCTCGGTGCGGGGCACGGCGCTGCTGGTGTTCGGGAACGAGCGGGCCCGGCCACGCGATCTCGATGTCCGCGCCGAATCCGGACATCCGCAGCCCGTGGTGTGCGATCCGGCCCTCGAGCCACGGCCCAAGCCCAAGCAACTGCATCTCGGCGATGGCCCGCGGGGTAAGGCCGTCGCCGCAGGCCTTGTCGCGGGGAAACTGCGCCGAGTCGATCACCAACACGTCACGGCCGCCGCGGGCCGCCCACGCGGCCGCCGCCGAGCCGGCCGGGCCCGCGCCGACCACGACCACATCAGCCCTGGTTTCCATGTCTCCCAGTATGTTGGCAGGGTGAGGACACCGGCGAGCGTGGTTGCGGGCGTGGACTTCGGGGACCCCGCCTTTGCGCAGGACGTCCGCGACGGCGTGGCCCGCATCGAGGACCTGATGTCCACTGAGCTGGGCAAAGCCGACGAGCTGATGGCTGAGGCCGTGCAGCATCTGTTCCAGGCCGGCGGCAAGCGCTTCCGGCCGCTGTTCACCGTGCTGACCGCGCGGCTGGGTCCCGACCCCGACAACTGGCAGGTCACCGTCGCGGGCGCCGTCATCGAGCTGGTGCACCTGGCCACGCTGTACCACGACGATGTGATGGACGAGGCCCAGGTGCGGCGCGGAGCGCCGAGCGCGAACGCCAGGTGGAGCAACAACATCGCGATCCTGGCCGGCGACTACCTGTTCGCGACCGCCTCGCGGCTGGTCTCGCGGCTCGGCCCGGACGCGGTGCGGGTGATCGCCGAGACGTTCGCCCAGCTGGTCACCGGCCAGATGCGCGAGACCCGCGGCGCCGCCGAGCACGTCGATTCCGTCGAGCACTACCTGAAGGTGGTGTACGAGAAGACGGCCTGCCTGATCGCGGCGTCCGGCCGGTTCGGCGGTACGTTCTCCGGCGCCGACGAAGCGCAGATCGAGCGGCTGAGCAGGCTCGGCGGCATCGTCGGCACGGTGTTCCAGATATCCGACGACATCATCGACATCGACAGCGATCCCGAAGAGTCCGGCAAGGTGCCCGGCACCGACCTGCGTGAAGGCGTGCACACGCTGCCGGTGCTCTTCGCGCTGCGCGAAACGGGTCCGGATGCCGATCGGCTGCGCGAACTGCTGGCAGGCCCGGTCGAGGACGACGACGAGCTGGCCGAGGCGCTGAACCTGCTGCGCAGGTCGCACGGCATGGTGCAGGCCAAGGAAACCGTCGTGCGGTATGCCAAACAGGCCCGCGACGAGCTGGCCAACCTGCCGGAGGGGCCGGGCAGGCAGGCACTGGCATCGCTGGTGGATTACACGGTCAACCGCCACGGCTGAGGAACCTGTGACGGCTGATCGAGCGTTGAGAAGGCGGATGCTTCCCGCGCACGCGGGAAGCTGAGAATCTCAGGAGGACGCCGATGAGCTGGCATCCGCACGCCAACACGGCCAAGACGTTCTTTCTGCTGGCGTTGTTCTCGGGGCTGATCGTCGCCGTCGGGGCAATGTTCGGCAGGAACATCATGTTCCTGGCCGTGCTGTTCGCGATCGGCATGAACGTCTACGTCTACTTCAACAGCGACAAGCTGGCGTTGCGGGCGATGCACGCGCAGCCGGTCACCGAGGTACAGGCGCCGTTCATGTACAAGGTCGTCCGGGAGCTGGCCACCACCGCGCACCAGCCGATGCCGCGGCTGTACATCAGCGACACGGCCAACCCGAACGCGTTCGCCACCGGTCGCAACCCGCGCAATGCGGCGGTCTGCTGCACGACCGGCATCCTGCAGCTCCTCGATGAGCGGGAACTGCGTGCGGTGCTCGGCCACGAGCTGTCGCACGTGTACAACCGCGACATCCTGATCTCGTGTGTGGCCGGGGCGATGGCGTCGGTGATCACCGCGCTCGCCAACCTGGCGTTCTTCGCCAGCATGTTCGGCGGAAACCGCGAGGGTGGCACGAATCCCTTTGCCATCCTTCTTGTTTCGCTCCTCGGCCCGATCGCCGCGACGGTCATTCGGCTGGCGGTTTCGCGGTCGCGCGAGTACCAGGCCGACCAGTCCGGCGCCGAGTTGACCGGCGACCCGCTTGCGCTTGCGTCGGCGCTTCGCAAGATCAGCGGTGGCGTGCAGCAGGCGCCGCTGCCGCCGGAGCCGCAGCTGGCCGACCAGGCACACCTGATGATCGCCAGCCCGTTCCGCGCGGGCGAGAAGATGGGGAAGCTGTTCTCCACGCACCCGCCGATCGAGGAGCGGATCCGCAGGCTCGAGGAGATGGCGGGCCGGGGCCCGGACCAGTACTGAGCCCACCAGGTGGGATAGAACCTCTGCTATTCACTTCTGCAACACATTAGGCTGGGCCGATGCTGAGCAGAACGATCGTCTTGGGCGCTGCGGCAGCGGCCGTGGTCGGTGCGCCGGGCATCGCCGCGGCCGATCCGAACGAACCGCCGCCCCCTCCGCCGCCGCCCAACGTGAACGGCTACGCACCGGTGAAGCCGTCGGACTTCGCGGTCCTCGGTGACTGCGCGTACGCGTTCAGCACGCCCGACGGGCTGACGTGCATGATCCAGCGTTCCGGCGGATACGGCTGCAGCGGCCCGATTCCCGGTGGGCCGGAAGGCGCGAATATGGTCAGCGGAGCGATGGGCGGCGTGCCGGTCTTTTCCAACGTCGCGGCAAACCCGTTCGCCAGTGCCGGTGAGATCAAGCCGCTTCCGGCCAACTCGCGGCTGTCGTTCCAGACGTTGAGCTGTGGCTCCGACGGCGCCTTGACGACGTGTGTCGACAGCAAGAACCAGGCGGGCTTCGTGGTCGCCCCTGCCGGCAGTTGGATTGTCGGCGCAGTCAACCCGCTGGTGGACCGCCCCGAGGGAACGAACCCCTACTTCAACTAGACGTTGAACCGGTCTTGGGTCATCGTGATGCCGCCAGTCAGCTTGGCGAGCTGGTTGTTTTCGGCCGGTCCCGTACGTCCAGCGGTAAGGGCGTGGTCTGTTCCTGGGTCGGGCCTGGTGCTGCGTGTTCAGCAGAGGCCACCGGGTGGAGGCTGCCGGTCCTGGCCGATCCAGCATCAGGTGATGTACGATGGCTGTGCCGAGTTGTCTTGAACCCTCACACTCTTGCTAGGAGGCCAGCCCATCGCGCAGGCGTGGGCAAGTCGGTAGTCGACCCGCGCCGTGGCCGGCGTCGGGGTCGGTCAGGTCACGCTGGCCGCCAACGCTGCCGGAGCCGATGTCGCGATCAGCGTTGGCCCGCGTCGCGGCAATCATCGGAGCCCTGCGCCAGGGTTTTGGCAGCCGGGCTCCGCACAGGCAGTGCTGGCTCATCGCGGTGGTGCTAGTGGCGGCGTGGTCGCCGGCCACCGGTCGCGGCGCATTCGTCGACGAGTGCGCTCACCAGGATGCCGGGGCTGAACAACGCGATCCGTTTGCCCCTCACCGCGCCCAGGTGCTGATGCGGCAGTCCTCGACGGTGACCGTTTCCCGTGTGCGGCGACGATCCCGGCTGCCACCTGAGTGGCGCGGTCGGCCTTGGCCGCACTGACGGCGCGGGCGGCTTGCCGCTGATCGGCGCCCAGTGCGCGGTAGCGGCCTGACACCGCATCGCGGCGATTGGCCCGCGCCGGCGCGCCATCGGTGTGGGCATGCCGCGGCCCACCGGGTTGGTGATGGTCTTGGCGGGGCGCCCGGCGGCGTGCCAGCGATCAGCGCGTCGCGTTCCGGACGAGTGCGGTCGCCGGGTACGTTCGGCGAACGTCGAGAGCTCGTATGGTGGTATCGCTGCCGCCCGCGCCGCGCTGCGCTAGCGGCCGATCGGCTGACCGTCACGCGGGTCGATCTGCGTCAACGAAGCGATCGACCGGACGTTTGTCGTCCACGCCCGCCGCCCCGCCGGTGTCTGGACCACAGTGCCGGGTCTCCCGCGACCCGCCTCAGGCCCGCAGAGGCGTGAAGTAGCGCCGCAGGTACCTGCCGTCGACGACGGGCCTGCGATCTTGTGCCACCCGGCCGGATCGGCCAGGAAATGGTGCAGGATGCGGCCACTGCCCGGCGCCTTGGGCAACCGCACCGGCAGCACCAGATCGCCGGCCGGCAGCCCGGTGAACACCACCGCCAACACACCATCGTGATCGGCCCACGACATGCTCGCCGGGCGCGCAAGCGCGCCAAGCCGGGCCGGCTGCGCCAGGATCGACGCCCCGGCCGGCGCAGCTGCGGCAGCAGCGCTGGTGGTGATGTCGGCCGACAAACACCGGTGCCGATAGACGCCCAGATGCCCGTCCACCGATCCCACCAGTCGATACGTTTCCCACGTCGGTGGGGTCTTGGTGTGGGAGCGGGCGCGGCCCGGGATGCGGGTGAAATCCCACCACGACCCGATCCTGGGCGACCCGTGCCGGCGACCCGACCCATCGGCGAACAGATGCCGGTCGATGGTTTCCCACACCTCGTCGGCCACATGTAAACCGACCGCCTTGGTCAGATGCGCCCGCATCCAGCCGCTGGCCTCGATATGCGCCCTGGCGGCGGCCTCCATGCCCTTGCGGGACAACCCCAACCGAGCCCGCAGCGCTTCCGGGTCACGAGCTCGTTCATGATGGGCGGCCCAATACGCGCGGCACCGTGTTTGGGCGTCGCGCTGCAGCGCCCGCCGCGGTCGTCCATCCTTGCCAAACTGGAACCCTGGATACAGCTTGGCGCCTCGGTGATCTACCGCAAAGATCCGATGCTCGGCCAACCATCGTGATGCTGTGGCCGAACGGTTGCGAGCGGTCGAACCGGCTGCGACCGCAACATCCTCGCTGTCAAGAAGACCGAACTCGTCGGCCAGTTGCTCGCGGGCCTCGACGTTACGTTGTTGCTGGCTCGCCGTCGCCGACGATGCGGCGCGGCAGGTAACATCGCCTCGACGACGCTCGTTCTGCAGGTCGGTCGCGGCGAGTACCCGGGTGAAGTCCACGATCGCGCCGTCAGCTGGTTTCCGCCCGCGACTACAACTATTTGGTCCGCGCCGTGGATGCTGCTAGCGCCTGCACGACGGCGCGAATGTTTGATGCATCGGCCAGCGCGACACTTACCTTCGCGTCGGCCGACAGGCCGGTCGTGAGATCAATGAAGTCAACAGCGTCACTCATGCAACTCACTGTACGCCGCTGTGAAGCGGGGGCTCAGAAGCCTGAGCCGTGCACCTCGTGCCCTGGCTTCTCGGCGGCGAGGCCCCGGTACGCGTCCTCGACGGTTCCGCCGTGGTTGACGACACCGTCGACCTCGCGGGCGATCGGCATCGACAGCCCGTAGTCGTCGGCGAACTGCATGATGACGCTGGCTGCCTTGACGCCCTCGGCGACCTGGTTCATCGACTCGATGATCTCGTCAATCGATTTGCCCGAGCCCAGCTGCTCGCCGACGTGGCGATTGCGGCTGCGCTGGCTTGTGCACGTGACGATCAGGTCGCCCATGCCCGCGAGACCGGCGAACGTGTCGCGGTGTCCGCCCATGGCCTCGCCGAGCTTCGACATCTCGCGCAGCGCGCGGGCGATCACCATCGCGCGGGTGTTCTCGCCGATGCCGAGCGAGTAGCCCATTCCGACGGCGATCGCGTAGACGTTCTTCAGCGCGCCCGCCATTTCGACGCCGACGACGTCGTCGGTGGTGTATGTCCGGAATCGCCTGGTGCGGAACAGGTTTGCGAGATTGGCGGCCAGGTGCTGGTCCGGCATCGCAAGCACCGCCGCCGCGGCGTATCCCTCGGCGACCTCGCGGGCGATGTTCGGGCCGGCCAGGATGCCCGCCGGGTGCCCCGGCAGTACCTCGTCGACGATCTGGCTCATCCGGTAGTTCGTGCCCTGCTCGAGGCCCTTCACCAGCGACACCACCGGTACCCACGGCCGCAGCTCCTTGGCCAGCTCGGTCAGCACGCCCCGGAAGCCGTGCGACGGCACGCCCATCACGATCACGTCGGCGCACTCGGCCGCCTCGGAGAAGTCGGTGGTGGCCTGCAGCGTGAGCGCCAACTCGACCTCGTTACCGAGGTACTTGCTGTTGCGGTGCTTCTCGTTGATGTCGTTGGCGGTCTCCTCGGAGCGCACCCATTGCAACGTCGGTCCGCGCCTGGCGCAGATGGAGGCGACGGTGGTGCCCCAGGACCCTCCACCGAGGACGACGACTTTGGGTTCGCGTTGAGCAGGTGCCATGGCTTCAGCGTATTGCCGACACGTGCCGTTTCACTGGCAGTTGACGAACTGCGTGGCTCCCGTTCGTCGAAGTTAGCTGGCGTGCGCAAATTGGTGCGGATGACCCCTCTGCGCCGCTGGTAGCGTCGATTGCCAGCTGGCAGAAAGGCTCCCCGTGCCCGAACCGATCAAGGTCGACCCGCAGGATTTGGCTCATGCCGCCGAACGGGTCCGCGGGTACGCAGACCAACTGCGGGCCGGTCACGGGTCGTCGATTGCGGCGGCCGACGGTGCGCAAGCCGGCCTGGTCGGGCAATCGGCGCGAGCGATCGACTCCAGGACTCAACGCTGGCAGACCGCGACGGCAGAGCTGCATCGAGTGCTGACCTCACAAGCCGTCGCGTTGACGAGCGCCGCAGCGGCTTACGCCCAAACCGAGGACAACAACCGCGACGCGATCGCGGCTCTGGACCCCACAAGCCTGTAGCCCATGTCGTTGACGGTCGAGGACGTCGAGCGCTGGGACCCCGGCGCGGTGCGCGCAGTCGGGGACGCCGCCCGCACCCGTGCGCAGACCTCGATCGACACCGCCAACAACCTGCCGACGTTTCCGGACTGGACCGGTCCCGGTTCCGAGGAGGCCAAGCAGGCGATCGACAAGACCCGGCGGGCGTTGATGCGCGACGCCGACGCGGCGTTGGCGGCGGCGCGCTCGGCCGACGCGGCGGCGGTCAACGTCCAGATCATCAAGGACAACCTGCAGCAGGTGCTGAACATGGCCCGCGAATGCGGCATGGTGGTCGATCCGGTGGCAGGCACGGTCCGTCCAGCGCTACCTTCCGTGGCCCTGCCGAACGATTGGCACAACGCGGAGGTGCTGCAGCAGGCGATCCAACAGGTTCTGGCGCAAGCGAATACGGTCGATCAGCAGTTGGCCGCGGCGATGGACCGGGCCGACGACGTCGTCGACGTGCCGCCCGAGGCGCGACCGATACCGCTGCCGCCGCCGGGCGCCAGTACCGAGGACGTTGAGCAGTGGTGGAAGTCGCTGAGCCAGAAGGACCGTGAGCGGCTGATCGCCGAACATCCCGCAGAGTTGGGCAACCTCAACGGGATTCCCGCGGCGGCGCGCGACACGATCAACCAGCAGGTGCTCACCGACGACCTGAATCGGATCGCGGACACCGCAACGCAGCACGGCGTTTCGAAGGAGCAGGTGTTGGCCAACCCTGGCTTCTACGGCCTCTCGGCCGACGACGTCACGCGCTACAACAACGCGCTCAAGGTCCAGCAGGGCATGAACCATCAGCGCGGCGACGACCCCGACCCGTCCCGGCAGCGGCCCGTCATGCTGTGGAAGTACGAACCGCTCGCCGACAACGGACAGGGCCGCGCCGCCATCGCGATCGGCAACCCGGATTACGCCGACAACACGACGGTCATCGTGCCGGGCACCGGCAGCAGTGTGGAGGGCGGCTGGCTCAGCGACGGCCACAACGACGCCATGAACCTCTGGGACCAGGCCAACGCGGCCGACCCGAACAGCACCCATTCGGTGATGTCGTGGATGGGCTACGACGCACCGGACGGCTTCTCCGACACGCGCGTCGCCAACCCGGATCTCGCGCGCGCGGGCGGTGACCTGTTGGCGGCCGACGTCAACGGGCTTTGGACCACCCACCAGGACGCACAACAGCATGTGACGGTGATCGGGCACTCCTACGGGTCGACGACGGTGGCCGACGCGTTCGCCGGCTCCGGTATGCACGCCAACGATGCTGTCCTCATAGGTTGTCCGGGAACGGATTTGGCCAAGAGCGCCGCCGATTTCCACCTCGACGGCGGCAACGTCTACGTCGGCTCGGCGTCGACGGACCCGGTCAGCTACATCGGAACGGCGCCGGAGTATCTGCCCGACTATCTGAACCGCAAACTGGGCTATCCGATAGGGCTCGACGCGGGCCTCGGACTGGATCCCGCGGGCGACCAGTTCGGCTCGATCAGGTTCGACGCGGAGGTGGCCGGGCGCGACGGCCTCGACACGAACGACCATTCGCACTACTACGACATGGGCAGCGAGTCCCTGCGTGCCATGACCTATATCGCCACCGGCGAGGGCGGTGAGCTGGGCGATGAAGGGCTGCTCGCCGACGGCCGTCGCCAGCCGCACGTCGACCTGCCGACCGAGATCGACCTGCCGTTCGGCGGAAGGATCGACCTGCCGCCCGTAGGCTTCGACGTACCGGGATCGCCCGCGTACATCGATCCGGAAACCGGTCGTCCAGCGGAGTCAGTGACCAAAGACCATGCGTTCTAAACGACTTCAGTTCGGTGCGGTGATCCTCGGGCTCGCCGTGGTGCTAGGAGGCTGCTCGATGTTTCCTCATGACGACAAACCCTCGCCGCCGCCGCCGGGACCGGTGCAGACGCAGTCGAACGAGGAGGCGATCAAGCAGGTGGTCGACCCCGCCAAGACCATCGTGGCTGTGGCCGCGCTTCAGGACGTGAGTGGCGGCGTCGGATTCGAGGCGTGCAACGACCAGGGCGAGCCACCGTATCGCGGCAGGCTCGAGATGGGCTTCCGCATTCCGGACGATATCGAGCCGAAGAAGTACTTCGAGCAGATTGCCAAGACGATGGTGCAGCAGGGCAACGGCTGGTACGACGGTCCGCCGCCGGGCAAGAACCCGTTCGGCACCGTCATCCACACCGACACGGTGTTCGCGGTCATCGGGCAGAACCCGGTCGCGCGCGAAGACGGCTATGTGCACGTGTTCGGTGAGTGCCGCAACATGGACGACCACAAAGACGGCGCCAGCGTGAACGTCACCGACCGGCTGATCAGCGATAGTTGACGAACTGTAGCGCCACGTCGAGGTCGGCCTTCTTCAACAAGGCGATCACGGCCTGAAGGTCGTCGCGCTTCTTGGAGCTGACGCGGACCTCGTCGCCCTGGATCTGCGTCTTGACGCCCTTGGGTCCGTCGTCGCGAATCAGCTTCGTGATCTTCTTGGCGTCCTCGCTGGAGATGCCCTGCTTGATGCTGCCGCTGACCTTGTACGTCTTGCCGCTTGCCTGCGGATCGCCGACGTCGAAGGCCTTCATCGAGATGTCGCGCCGGATCAACTTCTCCTTGAACACGTCGATGGCGGCCTTGGTGCGCTCTTCGGTGGACGAGGTGATGGTGATGGTCTCCTCGCCCTGCCATTCGATGTGGGTGTCGGTGCCGCGGAAGTCGAAGCGGGTGGAAAGCTCCTTAGCGGCCTGGTTGAGGGCGTTGTCGACCTCCTGGCGGTCGACCTTGCTGACGACGTCGAAGCTTGAATCCGCCATTGGATTCCGTCCTCCTTCGGTTGGGTCCCGACTACTATCCCACGACGCCCAAACTCACGTTTCCGGCGGAAAAGTGCGAGTGGAACCTCCCAAAACGTCGATCTCGGCGTAGGCGGGCTTGGCCGTTTTCGTCCCGAGTGCGTCCTCGTTGTACCCTGCTAGTCGCACAATGGCAGGTTGCCCGAGCGGCCAATGGGAGCGGACTGTAAATCCGTCGGCTTACGCCTACGCAGGTTCGAATCCTGCACCTGCCACCCTCAGTCCTTTTTTCACAGGGCCGTGACCCCCTTCAGTGCAGTGCAGTAATCGACTACTTACTGCAGCTGATCGGCGCAGGCAACGAGTTCTGAGTCCGGCGTTCCAGCGCGTCGATAATGAGCGGGCAGATATCGACCTCGTATAGACGCTCCAACGCCTGCAGGCCGCCCGCGCTCTCGGTGTTGATCTCGATGACTTTGTCACCGATCACGTCAATGCCGACGAAGAACATCCCGTCCTGCACGAGCTTGTCGTGCATCGCTTTCACTACGGCGCGCTGCTTCTCGGAGATGTCTGCGGCCTCCATCCTCCCGCCGGTGCTGATGTTGGCCCGAGGGTCATTCCCCTCGGGCACGCGCCGGAACGCGGCGATGTGTCCATCGACTTCGATGAGCTCGCCGTCGAGCAGGAAGATCCGCATGTCCCCTTCGTCGGCGCCCTCGACGTATCCCTGCGCATAGACATAGCCGTCCTCCAGGACCGATTCCATCATCTGGTTCAGGTTGGTTTCGTCTTCTCCGTCGATCATGAACACATTGCGGCCCTTGGCGCCGCACAGCGGTTTGATGATGACGCGTTCCACGGTCGAGATGAAGGTGCGGATGTCCTCCTCGTTGCGCGTCACCAGGGATCGCGGCCTGACGTCCGCCGGAAATTCGTCGAGGTACACCTTGGTTCCCGCTCGCATGAGGGCGGTCGGGTCATTGACCACGGTGACACCGTGCGCCGCCAGCAGCTGACCGAACACGACGCCCAAGCTGCTGGCCCACGGCCGGTCCTGAAGGTCCTCGATCGAGTCGTTCCGCAGGAATACGGCATCGACCTTGTCCAGGCGTATGCGCTGGGGCGTGCTCTCCTTCATGCGATCGGTGAACGCCGTCAGCGTGTCCTCCTCGTGGGCTATGCCGGGGCGTGCGTGCGCGCCGATCTCGCCGTCGGGCTCGCCGATCCTCAAGTCACTCAGGCCGACATACCAGACCTCGTGGCCCATCAGGTTCGCAGCCTTGGCGAGCCGGGTGGTTGCGTACTCGTCGATCTCGGTCTCCACGTCGTTGACCAGGAATGCAATCTTCATGCGACCACGTCCATCTCTAGTAGGTCCGCAGCGTGCATACCGTTACGCACGCGTTCGAGCCGTTCCTCGGCCCCTGACGCAGACAGCCAGCGCGGACGCGCCCGCGGAGGGTTGAGCACTCCTTGCTGGATCAGGTCCTCGACGAGCGGCGCATGGTCGAGCGACAGCTTGCCGATAAGGAGAGGATCGATGTCGCGGCCTTCGGCGAAGTATTCGAGGACTCGCTCGATCCCGCGCAAATAGATGATGTCCTTCGTCGAGCCTCCGCCGTACATCGCACGGCTCGTCACCGACCACGCGGCGCGGGGCGCGAAGCCGTGCTCGTCGGTGAGGTATTTGAAGATCTCAACGAAGTCCGCGTCGGCCAACATCATCGATGCGGCCAAGACCCTGGCGGCGAGGACGCGCATGCGGCGGGGATCGAGTCCTCCTGCGACGTACTCGGCCAAAACCGCCAGACCTTCCTGCGTCTCCTCGTACGAGGGGAGCCCGACGGCCAGCAGCTTCAAGGGTTGCGAGTCGCCGTTGCGATAGGTGAGCACGTGGGTCCCGATCTCGTGTTGGATCAGTGGCTCGACGCGGTCCTCGCGAAAGCCGGCGGTGGCAGGGATGAGGAGCTTGCCGAAGGACACCATCAGATCGGCGACGTCGTCGCGCACCTCGAACGCTACGGGGAACCCCGGATATCGCGATCGGTACCACTCGAGTTCTGCGCGGGCCGCCTCGGCGAATGCCGTCGCGGTCACGCTGGTTGAGGTGATCGTTGGTGGATTTATGAGCTCGAGCAGCGACCGGGCCGTCGCGATCAGCGATTCCCCGGGTTCGCCGTACAGCTGGAGACTGCCGTACCTGAAGCGCGACGTGCCGCGATCCTCCAGCAGGGTGATTTGCCGGGCGATCTCGTCGCGCTTTGCTCGGAACAGCGAGTTGAGCGCCGGATCCTCCACGCGCTCGATCTGCACGTTGTAGAGGTCGCGCTTGACCAGGTCCGGATCGAAGTCGAGCGATCTCGACTGGAGGATGGGGGCCGATTCGTAACCGGAGCGTTCGAAGTCCCGCCACGCCTCGTCGCTGTTTGTCGCGGTGATGCCAAGAAGCAGGTTCAGCTCGCGCTCGATGTCCGTCAGACGGGCGTCGGCGGCCCGGGCATAACCGTCGATGCCACCGGAACCTTGGGGGGTCATGCTGACGTATACCCACGCCACCGTTAATTAACGCGTGAGGGCACGAACCGAGAAATCGGCAGGTCAGCGCGACGTCCGTCTACCTGAGGAACAGAACCGAAATTGACGTTTGTGTAGACATCTCGTGGTTAACCCAGGTCTCACTGAGCGTCACACGGTCCCGAATTGAGGCGTCATGCCGCGAACATTGGGCGTCGAGGAAGAGTTCCATCTCGTCGACCGCAAAACCAGGCGGCTGACCGCCCGCGCACCCGAATTACTTGACGAGTTGTCCGACAGCTACGTGGCCGAGCTGCAGTGCTGTGTGGTCGAGATGAATAGCGGGGTGGTCGACACCCTCGACGGACTGCTTGCCGATTTGCGGGGCCACCGCCGGATCCTCGTGGACGCCGCGGCCAGGCTCGGCATGGGTGTTGTCGCGGCGGGGGCAGTGCCCTTGTCGGTGCCCGCCGAAATGCAGGTCACCCAGACCGCCCGTTATCGGCAGATGCTCGCCGACTATCAGGTGCTCGCTCGCGAACAACTGATCTGTGGCAGCCAGGTGCACGTCGGTGTGGACGATCGCGACGAGTCCGTCGCGGTGGCCAACCGGGTCACGCCGTATCTGCCGACGCTGCTGGCGCTGAGTGCCAGCTCGCCGTTTTGGGCCGACGGATCCGACACTGGTTATTCGAGCGCGCGCACATTGGTGTGGCAGCGCTGGCCCACGACCGGGCCTGCGCCGCCGGTGTCGTCGGCGGCAGATTATGACCGGCTGGTTGACGACCTCGTGGCCAGTGGGGTGATCGCCGACGGCGGGATGGTTTACTTCGACGTCCGGCCGGCGCTCGGCGCGCCGACCCTGGAACTACGGGTGTGCGACAGCTGCCCGTCGGTCGACACCATCGTGTTGATCGCCGGAGTGTTCCGGGCACTGGTCGAGCGCGAGGTCGAGGCGTTGCGGGCGGGTATCCCGACCGTCGAGGTCGCGCCGCCGCTGGGCCGGGCCGCGTTGTGGCGGGCGGCCCGCTCGGGGCTCGAGGGCGAGCTGGTCGACATCAGCGGCCCCCGCAGCCGGCCTGCCGCCGAGGTTGTCACCGACCTGGTGCGATCGCTGCGCCCGCAGTTGGAGACTGCGGGGGACTGGCCGATGATCGTTGAGCTAACACGGCGAGTGTTGATCGACGGCACATCGGCAGCCCGGCAGCGCCGCGCCATGCGCTGCCGCGGGCGCCTCACCGACGTCGTCGATCAGTTGCTCCTCGAGACCGCGGGTGGCCGGCATGTATCAGGAGCGGGTCATCGCCGGGGCCGATGACGCAGGACGCCTAATCGGTGCTCCGACATGCGAAACGGTGGTGATGCGCGTGCCCGACGTGAAGACACGCCTAGACGACCTCATTCTGATCTGTGCGAACTGCCACCGGATGATCCACCGTCGCAATCCCTGGGTCACGCCCGATCAACTCCATGCCCTCGTCGCTGCGAACGCGTGAGGGGAGCGTTGCCGCAATGGGATCGCCCGCGGATCGCCCGCAACAGTCCTGCCGCCCGCCGTGCCACACCAACGCGACCGACCCGCTCACCTGCCGGTTCGTGTACGCGCCGTTGCCCACCAACAACACAAACGCCGACAGGGGCGGACGGTAAATCCATCGGCTTACGCCTACGCAGGTTCGAATCCTGCACCTGCCACGCTTGTGATGTCTCAAGACATAGGAATAGGTCCGAACCCACGTTTAGGGTTCGGACTTTGTTCTTTGGGCGGCCGCAGGGGACTCCGCGGGGTTGCGTCCGGCGGCGACGAGAATCGCTGCATCGGCCCGTCATCGTCCCAGGCCGCCCCGGCGCGCGCGGTCGGCAAACGCATCGAGTGCTGCGATGACCTCTGGCGAGCGCCAGACGCGGCTGCGTGGGCCCGAGCTGGTCTCGATGATGCCTGCCCCCGACAAGGGTTCGAGGTATCGGCGCGCGTGCTTCGACTCGATGCCCAACTCCACGGCCAGCAGTGCCGTATTGATCACCGGGCGGCGCAGTAGAAGATCGGCGATCTGCCACACGGCTGAATCGCTCCGTGCGGTGATCTTGTCGTTCCACTCTGCGCGCACGGCGTGCAATTCTTTGACCAGCTCACGACCGTTGAAGACCGCCGCGACAGCCGCCTCCGATACGCGGCGCACGATCGGGGCGGAGTCTCCCTCGCGGTATGCCGTCAGCGCGGCGAAGTACGAGTCGGTGTCGGTCAGTAGCCCAGCCGATACCGGGACGGTGACGTTTCGCGTCAATCCCTTGCGGTGCAACATCGCCTGGATCAGTGCCCGGCCTGTTCGACCGTTGCCGTCGGTGAAGGGGTGGATCGTCTCGAATTGTGCGTGTGCCAACGAGATCTGAGGCAGGACGGGGATGTCGTCGCGCTGCGCGAAGCGGAGCAAGTCGTCAATAGCCTGTAGAACGCGGCTGTGGTGCGGTGGCACGAACATGGCGCCGCGCGGACCGTGGGTGCCTCCCCCGATCCAGACTTGTTCTTCGCGCCATCGGCCGGCGGATTTCGGGTCGACGTCGCGTATGAGCGCCTTGTGCATCGCCAGGATCGCGTCAGCGTCGATGCTGTCCGCGAGGTTGATCGCGGCGACCATCGCCGCAGTGTTGGCGACGATGACCTTGGCGTTGGGGGTCGTTTTGGCTCCCGGCAGCTCGGCCTCGGCGATGGCTCGCGCCGATGCCGTCAGGTTCTCGATGTTGGAACTGGCTGCAGACTCGGTTCGCAACAAGACTGACGAAAATGGCGCGATCTCGCCGCCGAGCTCGGCGTCGAATCGGGTGATCTCGCGACTGGCGTCCTCGGCGTCGGCGAGCACGTCGGACGGCAGATTGACAGTCAGGTCGGCGATGTTTGCGCTAATTGCCGCCTGATAGTTGCCCTGCTGTTGTTGCGCCGCGCGCACATATGATGCCGCGGGCGAGATGTCCCAGGGCAGCGTCTCGTACTTGACGGCGGTGCCGGCAAGTGGGTTCATTCCACGACCGTACACCCAGTTAGATAAATAAGTGGGTGTAAGTGGTCGCCGCAACGCCCACTTTCGACGGCATCGTTTCAAGTGAGATCAGAAGAATGCTACGCAGGTTCGAATCCTGCACCTATGCGCGGATATCAGAACACCCACCATCACCGAGAGCCATGCCGGGCATGGACACAATTTGGTACGCCTGCGTCAGCCGGGTTCCCGTTGCGGTCGGCTCCAGCCGGAAATGCCATGCCGTCGCGTCACCCGGGCCACCCGACGTCACCGGGGATCCTGAGGCTGCGCCGACGGGATGTTCCGCGATTGCCTTTGTGTTCAACCCATAGGGTTGGAGACAAATCGTAATAGAAATGGGGCATCGGCACGGGCCATCGCGTCGTCTATGTCGAGCGTCGGCCGGAGGCTCCACGTCCCACCGAGCATCGCAAGGCCCGTCTGCACGTCGGCGCACACGTCGCGGCTGGAGAACGGCAGCTCGTAGGGCTCCGCGGCTGGCAGAGCCGTGCCGAACTCGCCGTCGACCAGCAGGGCCCACACCTGGCCGAAATCGACGCCTGCAGAGACCAATTCGTCGACGTCGACACCGCGGTAGCGCAGCGCACCGCCGCCGCGGTCCGGTTCGGCGATCTCGGTGGTGAAGGCCGTTACCCCGGCCAGGCCGGGCGTGATGTTCGACGCCGACTTTTCTTGGATGATGGCGGTCAGCGCATTCTCCTAAGTTTGGATGCGACTAGCCGACGCGGGCAAGCAGCGGCCCGGCCTTGCCGAGCGCTTCGAAACGACCGGCGCGCTCAGCGCGCCGCTTCTCGTCGTCGGCGGCGGTCAACGCTGCGAGATAATGACGCAAAGCCATTCCGACCCGGATGCAGAAATCCTTGGGTTCCACAGCGGCGTCTGGAAATTCGGGGATGATGTAGTCGATGATGCCGGCGCTCAGGAGGTCCGACGACCGGACGCCCTGCTGGGCGGCCATCTCGGCGGCCTTACTAGTGTCGTGATGCAGGATGGCGCTGGCACCCTCTGGCGGAAGCGGCGAAAGCCAACCGTGTTGTGCCGCGAGAACCCGGTCGGCTGGCACCAGTGCCAACGCGCCTCCGCCGGTGCCCTGACCGAGCAGCACTGAGACAGTGGGCACGTCGAGGGCGATCATCTCTGCAATGCAGCGAGCGATCTCGCCTGCCAAGCCACCCTCCTCGGCTTCCCGGGACAGTGCGGCACCCGCGGTGTCGATAACGGTGACGAGGGGGAGGTCCAGTTCGGCGGCGATTCTCATGCCGCGGCGGGCCTGGCGAAGTGCACCGGGCCCGAGCGGCTCTTCGGCTGTCTGGCCGACACGGTCCTGCCCGAGCAGAACGCACGGCCAATCACCGAACTTGGTCAGGGCCAGGAGCAGTCCCGGCTCGTTTTCGCCCTGGCCGGTTCCGTTGAGAGACAGCGTGTCTGACGCTGCGTATCGGAGTAGATCGCGGACACCGGGTCGGTCGGGTCGACGGGTCGCGATAACCGATTGCCACGCGGGGACATCGACCGCTCTCGCCGACTTAGGAGCAGGCGGATAGAGGGCCTCATCGGGATAGGAGACGATTTTCAGCGCCCGATCGACCATGTCGGCGAGTTCGTCAACCGCGACCACAGCGTCGATCAGGCCGCAGGAGAAGAGATTCTCCGCCGTCTGAACACCGACCGGAAAGTGGTTGCCGTAGAGCGCCTCGTATACGCGCGGACCCAGGAACCCAACCAGCGCACCGGGTTCGGCGAACGTGACGTGTCCCAGTGACCCCCAAGACGCGAAAACTCCGCCGGTCGTCGGGTCACGGAGATAGACGAGGTAAGGCAGGTGTGCCGCCTTGTGGTCCACGACCGCGGCCGTGATCTTCACCATCTGGAGAAATGCCGTCGCACCCTCCTGCATCCGAGTGCCACCCGAAGTGGGTAGCGCAACAATCGGAAGTCGCTCCGCGGTGGCGCGTCGGATGGCCGTAGTGAGCCGCGACCCGGCGGCCACGCCGATCGAACCGCCGAGGAAGCCGAAGTCGCTCAGCAACATGGCGATTCGGTGTCCGCAGATCGTGGCTTCACCGGTCAGGACCGCTTCATCCAATCCGGTCTTCGCTCTGGCTCGCGCGAGCTCGGCGGCGTACCCGGGGTTGACCAGCGGGTCGACGGCCGGCCGGTCCCAGGACGACCAAGAGTCAGGGTCTGCAAGCGTCTGAATCAGGCGATTGGCGCTGGCTCTCGTCATCACGCTCTCGCTTTCAACGCGTCGATCAGGTCGTTGTCGGCCCCGAGCACCGGCGGCGCCGTATGCGCACGGCACGTGCGCTCCGCACCGTCCGCACCGAAGAATCGAAGCGGGGGGCCAGGTAGTTCGATGCTGCCGAGGGTTGCGTGCTCGACGTCGATCAGCAAGCCTTGGGAGCGAGTCTGCTCCCACTCGTAAACCTCCGGGATCGATCGAATTCGCCCGGCGGGCACACCAATTCGGTCCAGCTTCACCAGCAGTTCATCGGTCGGGTACAGCGCAAACACACTCTGTACCAGTTCGTTGACCTGTTTCTGATTTGCGACTCGGTCCGGATTCGTTTCCATTCCTGGTGTCACCGGGTCCAATTCGAAGCCGGCGCAGAACCGGAGCCATAACCCTTGGCTGCCCACGGCAATCTGGACGGCACCATCCGCCGTATCGAAGAGCCCGTACGGGCAGATCGACGGGTGGTGGTTTCCCGTCGCCTCGCCCACCTCGCCCGCGACGGTCCACTTTGTACCTTGGAACGCGTGTACGCCGACAACGGCGGACAGCAGTGAGGACCGCACGATCTGACCACAGCCGGTCCGTTCACGTTCCTGAAGGGCGGCCACGACACCGAACGCTCCGTACATGCCGGCGAGCAGGTCAGCGATGGGCACACCGACGCGCTGCAGGTCGTTCGGACCCGCGCCTGTCACCGACATGAGTCCCGCTTCGCCTTGGGCGATTTGGTCGTAGCCTGCCCGCGCCGCTTCCGGCCCATCGTGGCCGAAACCGGTGATCGACAGGATGACCAGTCGAGGGTTCAGTTCGAAGAGCCGTTCCTGCGAGAATCCGAGACGGTCGAGGACGCCAGGGCGGAAGTTCTCCATCAATACGTCAGCGCGGCGGACGAGCTCGGCAAGCGCGCCTTTGTCGGCGTCATCCTTGAGGTCGAGGGTTACCGATTTCTTGTTCCGATTGGCGCAGAGGAAGTAGGTCGACTCCCGCTCAGCGCCCTCCGGCTGCACGAAGGGCGGACCCCATCCGCGGGTGTCATCGCCGCCCTGCGGGTTCTCGACCTTGATCACCTCGGCGCCGAGGTCGCCCAGCATCATCGACGCGTGCGGGCCGGCGAGGGCGCGGGTGAGGTCGATGACGAGGAGGCCGTGTAACGGGCCGGTGTAGGCCTCGAGACCGGGTGCCGGTTCGGGCGGGGTGATAGTGACCATGGCGTGCCTCCGGACTAGTGGATTGGTGTCCTAGTGGACTAGCCAATTAAGGAAAGCAGCCGTGACCAGCGATGTCAATCGATAACATTCGCTATTCGGTGTGAACTACGGCACTCATGCGGACTGCGTTACGCGGACGGCGCCCGCAGCCGTACCCGGCTGCGGGCGCCCGTCCACGTGTTCGATCGTGCGTCGATCAGAGCCATCCGGGTGCGACGAGGACCGCCCAGGCGATGAGGGGTCCTACGGCCACCACGACGGCGCTGTACTTGAGGATCTGCTTGTAAAACTTCTCCTTATCGACGTCCTGAGCATTGGCGAGCACCAATGCGCCATTGGTCGAAAAAGGACTGACGTCCACGATGGTCGACGAGATCGCCAGCGCGACGATGACGCCAACCGGACCGATCTCTCCCGCGAGCAGTAGCGGCACAGCCAGGGGAATCGTTGCGCCGAGGATCGCGACCGACGAGGCGAAGGCCGACACGATTGCTCCTAGGTAGCACAGCAGCAGGGAAACCAGCAGCGGCATGCCGATGCTCGCCACGCCGTTACCGACCCACTCGACACTGCCCGCCTCCTGCAACACGCCGACGAAGGTGAGCACGCCACCGATGAGCAGGACGGTGGACCAGCTGATCTGTGCGACCGCACCCTTTTGAGCCTTCGGCGACGCCAGGGCGAGCACCGCGGCAACCGTCATCGACACGAAGCCGATGTCCAGATCGAAGATGAGCGAGAAGAGGGCGAGTGCACCGAGCCCGATGAGCGTGAGAACTTGAATGAACGAGACCGAGTGCCGCGGAAGCGGACTTGTCGGAGTGTTCGGCGGTGCGACAAGCGTGGCGGCCGACGCATTGGTGCCGTGGCCAGAGAAGACTGGTGTGCCGGACGTGCGCGGCGTCTGCGGCGCCCCCGAGCCGCTGTCGCCGTCGACGTCGCTCTGGCCGTCCATGTCGTTGACCGTCCGGCCGATGAGCTTCCGTCCGCCCAGAAATGCGAAGAGCAGGATGCCGATGCCGGCGTTGAAGAACAGGCTGCCGAGGAACAACGTGAGCGGGCTGTTGACCAGCCCGGCCTTGGCGGCGATGTTGTTGACGGTCACTCCGTAGATGCTGATGGGGGAGAAGCCGCCGGCCTGTGCGCCGTGGATGACCATCATGCCCATTAGTAGGGCGTTGATCTTGTACTGCTTGGCAAAGGTGAGCGCGATCGGGGCGATGATCGCCACCGCGGCTGGCCCGAGTGCGCCGAGTGCCGTCAACGTCGCGGTGATGCCGAACATCACCCAGGGTATGAAGGCCACCCGACCACGGACTAGTCGGAGAGCACCCTGGATCATTAAGTCGACGGTCCCGTTGTTTTGAGCGATGGCGAAGAGGTATGTCACGCCAACCAATGTGAGGAAGAGGTCGCTCGGGAATCCGGCGATGATGTCGTCGGTGTTCATTCCGACGGCCAGGGTGCCAACGAGGAACGCGGCGACGAAACCGAGGGTGCCCATGTTGATCGGCAGGAAGGTCGCGGCTACGAACATCGCGATGAGGGCGAGGATAGGGATCAACTCAAGTGGCATGTCAAGCTCCAGCTGGGCGGAAGGTCGCCAGTGGCTCACTGGCCTAGTCAGTACACCAGTGGGGCAGATCACTGTCAAGCGTTGTCTGTGAGGTGCGCTACCCGATGCGTGTCGGAGGGCTCCGAGTAATCTGTGGCCTAGAGAGTAGGTGAGTGAGTGGTAGAGCAACTCAGACCAGTGACGCGGCCGCGACTTTACGAGGTGATCGTCGAGCAATTGTGCGGTTATATCGCCGACAACGAAATGATGCCAGGCGACCGGTTGCCGGCAGAGCGGGAGTTGGCGGCCAGGCTCGGAGTCAGCCGTGTATCGATCAGCCAGGCGCTCGTGGCGCTCGAAGTACAAGGTGTGTTGTCAGTACGCCATGGTGATGGCGCCATTCTGATTCGCCGGCCGACCGAGGAACGAGCGATCAAGGCGTTGCGTGAGCACGCCGACCGAATCCCCGACATCATCGAGGCTCGCGAGGCACTCGAGGTGAAACTGGCGGGGTTGGCTGCACTTCGCCGCTCTGAGAGCGAGATGGCGGCTATCGATGCGGCCATCGCGAAGATGGAGGAGGAGATCGCCTCGGGTGATCGAGGAGTCGTCGGAGACGAAATGTTTCACGAGGCGATCACCACCGCCGCGCACTCGTCGCTGCTCGCCAAGTTGATGCACGAGATCTCCGGTCTGGTGCGGGAGACGCGTATCGAGTCGTTATCGCAGCAGGACCGTCCGCGCGCCTCCCTGGAGGGTCACAAACGCATCGCCGAGGCAGTCCGTCGGAACGATCCGGCTGAAGCCGCGCGAGCGATGGCCGAGCACATCGCGATGGTCTCGGACGTCGCGCTGCTGCGAGCTGCCGAGTAGTTCCTCAACGCACCGACCGGTACAGCCGCTCAGGCCGACCGCCGCCGTACTTGAGGCGGACGGTCACCTCCTGCAGCTTCACCAAGTATTCGAGATACCTGCGAACTGTGGGGCGCGCCATACCAATCGCGTCACCGCACGCGGTCGCGGAGAGTTCCCGCCCGGTTGCTAATGCGTGCCGTACCAGGTCGAGGCTCTCGTTGCTGAGGCCCTTCGGGGGAAGGGGACGCTCTGCAAGCAGGCGGGCTGGCGGACCCGAGTAGACGGCGTCGATCTCTGCTTGATCCGGCCATTTTCTCTCGACCCGCGCGGCGGCGTACTTGAGAATGCGCGCCTTCAGGTCATCGAGATCGAAGGGCTTCGGCAAGGATGCCTGCGGATGGATCAAAGACAAACTCGACGAGGAATTCAAAGACCTGAGTCGCTGGCAGCCCTCGGCTCAATAGTCTGGCAGTACGCGGTGTTGAGAGCGAATTGCCTTGATGAATCCCTGGCTTCGAGGGAATTGGATATCGCTGTTTGATTAGTCGGATCTGAATCAGTCAATTTTATCGACATGGGTCTCGGAGGTACCATCCGTCAATCCTGCGGCCCGCACCGTGGACTACCACTGTGCATGCAAGCTACAGAACGAGGCAGCTTTCTCAGAGGGAGCGCTCGACCTGTTGTTCCTCGACCACGACAAGAACGCTTACCTCGCCGATCTGCAAAGCATCGTCGACCGCGGCTGGCTCCGCCGCGGCGCAGTCGTCGTCGCCGACAACATCAAAATCCCCGGAGCCCCGAAGTACCGGAAGTACGAAGCGTCAGGAGGGTAAAGCCTGGCGCACCGTCGAGCACAAGACGCACGGCGAATACGGCACCGTGTTCCCCGACATGGTCCTCGAATCGGAATTCGTGGGCTGATTCGGTTGGACGGTGACGGGCCCGTTCAGGCCGCTGTTCATGTGCCGAGCGAGGCCAGGAACTGTTCCCGCACAGCGTTCAACGCGGCGATTTGGTTCGATATCTGGTCGTCGAGCCTGTTCACGTTGGCTTCGGCCTCCTTCGCGGCAGCCTGGTCGCCGTTGGCTTCAGCCTCCTGCTGCGCGGCAAGGTATCCGTTTCTCGACGTCGTGGCCGCACCGATGGCAGACCCTAGACCGGAATACGCGCTGGACGTCTTGGTGAAGACTTGCTCGGGTGGCGTGTCTGCCGGAATCACGGTCGGCGTGGATCGATCGAGCGTGATGGTGATGGGGGAGTCGCCGGACGGTCCGCGCTCGCCGATGTGATGCGGAACTCGGCCAACTAGATGTGAGGAATGGTGCGGTACTCATCTTCGTTGCCTGCTCTTAGAAATGCAGGAGGATGCCCGCGGTGAGCGAGCCGAAGCTCGTCGGCGACGGCAGACAAATCCCAATCGGAACGAGGTACTAGCCATGACCGCAGGTTTGCCTGATCGCGCGCTGGAACTGCGGTCCACCGTGACATCGCAGGGCACGCTGGAGCTCTCACTATTGGACGTCGCCGTTCCAACCCCTGGCGCCAATGAGGTGGTGGTGCGGGTGGAAGCCGCTCCTATCAACCCGTCCGATCTGGGCGTCCTCACTGCCGGCGCCGACATGACCACCGCGACGGTGCAGGGCACGACCGACCGCCCGACCGTCACGGCATCGTTGGGAACCGCTGCGGTGGCCGGGCTTTCAGCACGGATCGACAAACCACTCCCCGTGGGCAATGAGGGCGCGGGCACGGTGGTAGCCGCGGGCCAGTCGACTGCGGCGCAGGCGCTGCTGGGGAAAACGGTGGGACTCGCCGGCGGCGGGATGTACGCGCAATACCGAGTGGTCGATGCTGCCGCCTGCCTGGTCCTACCGAAGGGTGCAACGGCGAAGGACGGGGCGTCGTCGTTCGTGAATCCTTTGACAGCTCTCGGAATGCTGGAAACCATGCGCCGAGAAGGCCATTCCGGCCTGGTGCACACCGCCGCGGCGTCGAATCTCGGCCAGATGCTCGTCAAGCTGTGCATCGCCGATGGCGTCCCGCTCGTCAACATCGTCCGCAAGCCTGATCAAGAGGAACTGCTGCGCTCGCTCGGGGCTGCCCACGTCTGCAACACCGCGTCGTCGACATTCGCGGCCGACCTGGCGGAAGCGCTGAAAGCGACATCGGCGACGCTGGCTTTCGACGCCACGGGTGGCGGAACGCTGGCGAGCCAGATCCTCAACGCGATGGAGGAAGCAGCCAGCTCGGGCGCGCAGGAGTACTCCCGCTACGGATCGGCCGTCCACAAGCAGGTGTATATCTACGGCGGACTCGATACCAGCCCGACGATCCTCACCAGGAACTTCGGCATGGCGTGGGGAGTAGGCGGGTGGCTACTGACACCATTCCTTCAACAGGCCGGAGTCGAGACCATCGGCAGGCTGCGAGCCCGGGTGGCCGCGGAACTCACCACCACGTTCGCGAGTTCGTACACCCGGGAGGTTTCCCTCGCTGGCATGCTCCGGCCTGATGCGTTCAACGGCTATGTAAAGCGCGCGACCGGCGAGAAGTATCTCGTCACTCCACAGGCGTAACCCGTCAGTGAAAGCTATGAGCGGCGTCATCGGCGAAGCTGAACGACATCGCCTGGCGCCATCGACCTCGGATACGGCATCCATTGCGGCAATGGAGCGACGGCAGGTCGCAGAGTCCTGAGTCGTGGCAGCTCGCAAATCAGTTGCAGCGTCACGGTTTCCGGTTCGTCGGCCCGACGGTGGCCCATTCGTTCATGCAGACGATGGGCATTGAGAACGGCCACTACGACGGCTGCTTCCGCGCACTTCCGGCGCACTGAGCACGCCGACACCAGTGTCAGGACAGTGACTCGTCCAACTCGCCGAGGGAGGCGATCAGGGCGCTGTTGGCCGAATAGTCGACGGGGCACGCGATGACGCTGACGGTGTCGTCCTCGAGCGCGGCGCGCAGGGTCGGCAGCAGTTCCTCGGCGGACGAGATTCGGTAGCCCTTCGCGCCGAAACTCTCGGCATAGGCGACGAAGTCGGGGTTGCCGAAGCGGGTCTCGACGTTGTGGCCGATCTCGAGGTCCATCTTCCAGCTGATCAGCCCATAGGCGTTGTCGTCCCAGATGAGGATCACCATTGGTGTTCTGACGCGCAGGGCCGTCTCGATCTCCTGTGAGTTCATCAGGAACGCACCGTCGCCGGTGGCGACAAGGACGTTCGCGGTGGGCCTGGCGATCTTCGCCGCGATCGCCCCGGGCACCGTCCAGGCCATTGTCGAGAGTCCATTGGAAATCAGGCAGGTGTTCGGCTCATACGTCGGATAGAGCCTGGCCATCCACATCTTGAGGGCCCCGGTATCGACCAGCACAATGTCGTCGCGTCGCAGCGCTGCTCGCGTGTCGGCGACGATCCGTGCCGGCGCCAGGGGAAACCTGTCGTCGGCGCGTCCTCCGTCGAGCTCACCGGAAAGCAGCTCACGGATCCGTTCGTGACCCGATAAGGACGGGTGATCGCGAGTCACTTGCGCCGCCAGCGAATCAAGGGTGCCGCCGATGTCGGCCTGCAACCCGACCGCGACGTCGTAGTGCGCATCCACTTCGGCGGGGAAGCGGTGAATGTGGATGATCTTCGTATCGCCGTTCGGGTTGATCCGGACTGGATCGAACTCTTGTAGCTCGTAGCCGGCGGCGACGATGACGTCGGCGCGGTCAAAGCCGAAGTTGACGTAGTCGTGGCGCATGAAGCCGACCGCACCGAGCGCGAGCGGATGGTCGTCCGGCATGACGCCCTTGCCGTGAAACGTTGTCGCCACAGGGATATCGAGAGACTCGGCGAATCGCCGTACTGCTTCAGCGGCTCCGCTTCGGGCTGCCCCGTGACCGGCCAGCAGGATGGGGTTGCGCGCGGAGCGCAGAATCTCTGCAGCGCGCTCGAGCTGCGCAGCTGAGGGATCGTCGGGCCGTGGCACGTTGACTGGTAGCGGGCTCGAATCCGCTGGGGCGACGGCTTCCTCGACGTCCTCGGGTACCGCGAGATAGACGGCGCCGGGACGCTCGGTTTGCGCGAGCTTGAAGGCCTTTCGGACCATCTCCGGCACGGCGGCCGGTGTCGCGACGAGCGCCGACCACTTCGTCGCCGGTGCGAACATCGAGACGAGGTCGACGCTTTGATGCGACTCCTTGTAACTACGGCCCATCCCGACTTGCGCCGAGAGAGCAAGTACCGGAGTGGAATTCGTTGTCGCGTCTGCGACTCCGAGCAGAAGGTTGATCGCGCCGGGACCTAG
Source organism: uncultured Actinomycetota bacterium (assembly GCA_963716505.1). Lineage (GTDB taxonomy): Bacteria > Actinomycetota > Actinomycetes > Mycobacteriales > Mycobacteriaceae > Mycobacterium. The sequence goes on along the minus strand of CAVQTL010000006.1, from coordinate 7,826 downwards.
CGTTGCGGAGCACACGCCGGCTCGACCCGTCAAGCGGCCATATACCTCCGCCATGAATGAGGCGCCCTGCTCGTGGCGCGTCAGCACGTATTCGATCGACGATCTCGACACCGCTTCGGTGAACCGGATGTTCTCCTCGCCCGGGATGCCGAAGACATGTGTCACGCCTTCGTTTTCCAGACACTCGACGATCAGCTCCGCGGTCGTGCGTTTCGGTTCGCCCACCCGAGCGAGCCTAGCCGCGGGCCTACTACGCCGAAGCAGCTTTCTGAACTGGCAGCGTTGGGCGCCTCAGCCGGGCGGAGGGCCAGTCCACAGCTCCTTTTCGACCTGGTATCGGGTTGGCAGCCGCGGGCGGTAGTTGAGATCGGCCCTTGACCGACGGAGCTCGACGCTCTCGTGGATCGTCGCCTCCTCCGGAATCGGGCGGTGGCGCCACGGCTTGAACACCCAGTACCACGGCGCCTGCGCGAATCGCCAGGACCAACCCGTCTCGTGCATAGGCGCGCACGCGTCGGTCTCGCCGAGGCTGCCGAACCGGTTCATGTATCGCTGCCGACGAACACCGAGCCCCCGCTTGATCGCGCCGTCGACGATCCAGCGCATCGCGATGCGACCGAGTTCCGGATCGTCGACGAATCCACCGCCGACGTCGGAGTGAACGCCGGCGAACCACACCTCGCGGAACTCCTCGAGGTCCTTGCTCATCTGGTCGGTATGCACGAGGTATTCGGGATAGGGCCGCCGTTTCTCGTCGATGGAAACCGCGTGCCGAATCACGCGTACGTTGGGCAGGCTTCGGGTATAGGGCCAGCTGATGTCGCGGCCAATACCCTTGGTCGCCTTCACCGTGTCATAGATCCCCAGGTACTCGATGGGAAAAGACCGCCTGTCGCCGTCCCTGGTGATCGACAAGGCTTCGGAGAACTTGTCCATCCGATCCCAGCCTTCTGGTTGAGCGAGATCGGAGTCTTTTCCGGGCCGACGCGCATACACGCGGACCGCGTAGGGGACGAGGTTGTCGGAGCCGGGACGCAAGAGTCCGACGCGGTAGAGCATCCCGCAGAGGGCTCTGGCGGTGTAGGCGCCGCGGCTGAAGCCGAAGACGAACACCTTGTCGCCCGGTCGCCACGTGTTCATCAGATACGTGTACGCCTCGGCGATGTCTTGGCGCATTCCGTGGCCAACCAGCATTCCGCCGATCAGCGAGATCCGTTGTGCGACAGAGGTCCAGGCGCTCGGAGCGGCCATCGTCCCGACTCCGGGGCCGTAATAGAGCACTTGTTCGTCGGGGTTCGTCAGATCGGCGATCTCGGCGACCTTGAAGACGTTGGTGACGGCCTTGGCCTTCACCTCGTTCTTCGTGCCGTCGAGGCAGATGATGATGTTGCGCGTGCCGGCCACGTCGGCTACTCAAGCAGATCGATGACGTGTGGAACGCCGTCGGTGACGAATTCGATCCGGTCGTTGACGTCCGGGTTGTCGGCCAAGTATGCCGCCAAGCTGTGCTTGGCGTTCGACCATTCGGCGCGCACCTTCACGCTGGGCTTGTCGGCGTGTCGCCGCTGTTCGTCGGCTCTCTTGCTGTCCCAGTCCTTCTTTCGCTCGACGTCGATCTCGTCGATGGGATAAGTGAGGTGGATCGTGTACTCGTCGTCGCCGCGAGCCTCGGCGAGCATCGTGAGCGTCTCGCGTTCGGGGTTGCCATGCTCGCCGTCGCCGGAGAACACGTAGTGGTCGGCGGTGACGCGTTCGAAGAACTCCGGCGTGCAGTTCCTGTCGCTGCCGTGGTGTTGACCCTTCAGCACGTTGACGTGGATCTTCCCGTCATCGTCCAGTCTGCCGACCAACTCCAGACCTTTGAGAATCTTGTCGCCCAGCGCGTCTCCGGTGAACAGAATGCTCTTATCCGCGGCTTCGGCGAGCACCACGATGCTCGACAGGTTGGTCGGGGACTTGTCGGCGAGACTTGCCAGCGCTGATGCGGTCACCCTGTCCTGAGCATCGGGGTGATCCCTCAGCCAGGCCCGCACTGCGGTCTGGAGCTTCTTGACCTCGGGCAGCATCGGGCCGACGACCGTGAAGGTCAGGTCGTTCCCCATGTCCAGCTCGCCGCCGTCGTCGGCCGCCACGATCAACTTGCCGCCGAATTCGATATTCGGTTGGATCCCGAGCTTTTGGCGGTCGTCGCGCAGCTGACGACCCTGCGGAACGCTCGCGATGATCTTCACCGTGTCGGACACCGCGGGTGTGGCCGAATCCTCTAGTTCGTCGAGCACATTCTCGGGCAGGCCACCGTCCAGAGATGCCGGCCCGAAACTTCCCTCGACGGCTCCGGCCAACTCTTCGGCATCGTTGTCGACGATGTCGTCGAACGTGTTGTGCCAGAGGTTCAGTATGCGAACGATTTTCGGTTGGTCGTCGTCCTGGGCTTTGAGTAGCTCTCCTGTCAGCTCGAGCAGGCCCGCGGCGTGATCGTCGTCGATGTGGCTGAGCATCATCAGGTCGACGACCATCGGCTTGTTCTCGGCCAGGCCACGCTCGGCGCGCAACTCCTCGAGCCTTGGCCGCAGGAACGGCTGGTAGACGTCGTCGGGTCCGCCGTCGATCAGCGCGAGACCGGGTTTCGTTGTCGTCCCGTAGTGCAGCAGGAGGCAATCGCCCTTGTGGGCTCGCAGAACTTCGAGGCTGAATACGTTGTTGGCCACGATATTTCCCCTCAGTGACTTTGTAGTGCGCGGAGGACATCGAGCAAGCCGTGTCCTTGAAAATTGCGTTCACGGCCGAGATCTGATGCCGTACCGCAGAGAATCTGCTTGATCCGGTCCGGTTCGCCGATGAGTTCGGGGTAGCGCGCCATCAGCATTGCGGCCGCACCGCTGACATGAGGCGCGGCCTGGCTCGTCCCGTCCTTGCAGCCCCATTTATGGCCGAGCACCGGCCCGCGGATGCCTTCTCCCGGCGCCACCAGATCGGGCTTGAGGCGGCCATCCCCGGTGGGGCCGCGGCTGGAGAAGTAGCTCACGCCGTATGTGTACGGCGAACTCCCGTGCGTGGCACCGACGGTGATGACGCGGTCCGCATTTCCCGGATCGGTGATGCCGAATCCGAGGTAGTCGTAGAACGAGACACCGTCGACCAGCTTTTCCTCTGCGCCCTTGTTGCCCGCAGCGGCAACGACGACGACGCCGGTGTCGATCAAGCGTTCACATTCGTCGCAGACGGGTGTGTGCCCGCACGCGTAGTTCTTGGCATCGTGCGGGATGGACAGGCTCATGTTGATGCCTTTGATGACGCGCCGGCCGGCCTGGTCGTTGGTGTTCCGGATGAACTGCAGCGCCGCGATGATCGAGAACTCGGTGTTCTCGAGTTCGCGGGGTGTGACCACCTCGGACTTGAGGACACGGAAGTCGTAGATGCTGATGGTCGGGCACATACCGTCGGCGGATTCGGCTGCATTGCGCGGGGTTGGGTACTTAGCAGCGGCGATGATTCCGGCGACGTGCGTGCCGTGCGGGCTTTGAGGCGGGCTCGGATCTGCGAGTGTCACCATCTTGGTGACGTCCTCCAATGGAAGAGGATGTCCCAAAAATCCGGCCCTGGCGATCCGCTTCAGCTTGGCGTCTGCTCCCGCCGGCAGCTTGCCGTCGCGCGCCTCCTTGAGCTTTTGCAGGCTCATCTCGCGGACTTGCGGTCTCTCGTTGCCGATGTTGACGATTTCGCGGTAGTTGGTGAAGTCGTATGTCGCCTTGATTCTCTTGCCGAAGGCCGGATGCGTCCGGTCGATACCGGTGTCGAGCACCGCCCACTCGATTCCCGCGCAGTCGACTTCGAAGACCCGACGCGCGGCATCGGCCTTGACGGTTGGCACCGAATCGTGGATCGCCGCGGAGGCACGGCGATTCAGCGCGATCTTGAACACCATCGGCTTGCGCTGCGCCTTCATCGTCTGCAGGGCGCCGAGCACGACCATCTCGATGTCCGACGTGGACTTCTGCTGTAGGCGCGCGGTGGCAGCGGCGACCGCCTGGACGCCCTGCACCGAGTCGTCGTCGGATTCGTTCCAAGCGTCAAGGCCGGACAGGAGGATGAGGGTGCACATCGCGACGAACCGCTCGAACGTCGAGCGATTGTTCGGCATAGCGGCGGCGGCATCGGTGTCGTTCAGCCAGCGGGTGCGCAGTTCGAGGACATCGCCGACGGTGTGGGCGAGTTTCTCCGAACCCGCGTCGTCGTAGCCGTCGAGTTCCTTCTGCGTTTCCCTGTCCTGCCACCACGTGGTCAGGGGCACCAGAAGGTGCAGCATCTCGCCGAAGTACAACCATGCCGCGACGAAGTTCTGCAACGGCGCGATGCCCGGATCGTGTTCCGCCCCGTCCTCGCGCCTGATGCCCTTGTAGATCTTGCGTGCCAGATCGGGTGAATTGCTCTCTTCGTGTGACGTGATGAGGAGGTCGACCGGCTCGGCGGGTTTCAGGGCGTAGGAGACCCACACGTCGATCAGAATCGGTGAGTCCTGGATCTGCCGCTTGCTGTCCCCGCTGCCAAGCAGGATGTACTCGATCAGGTCGCGCGGAATCTCGATGGTCATGCGCCTGCCCCTCCCGTGCAAAGACTGACCCGATGGTCGCGAATTCAGTTCGAGTTCCTCGAAGTAACGGTATTGCGGCGCTGTGTGCTCCGCGTGAGTATTCGACTACTCGATTGTTCGGGTCAGCGAGCCAGATCCCACTGTCCGAAATCGGCTGCGAGGATGTCGTCCTCGTCCACATGGGTGCCTCCCAGGCTGATGCCTGGGTCTGACGCCGTGACGATGACGCGCTGGTAGAGCACGGCCGCGGGTTCGCGCTCGCCGTGCGACCACGCTCTGGTCTGCCATGCCCAGCGGTATCCCGGAGTGGTCGATTGGCCGATCACTCCGTCGGCGATCGCCCACCCGCACACCCCGGCGTGGCCGTAGACGCCGGTGCGCTGCACACCCAGTACCGAGTTGATCCCCCGAAGCCATTCGACCGCAACGCTTTTCCATGTGCCGGCGTCGATGTCCTCGTCGATGCTGAAGAAGATCGGCGCCGATTCAGGACCGCCGGCGGCGGCGTGCAGGCGCAGGGCCGTCTGGGCGTCGGCGACGCCGCCGTCGTATCCACGGGTGAAGTCCGACGGCGTCGGCCAACCGGGCTTGCCGTACTGGTAGCAGCTGACGACGTGAAGGCCCAACGCGCGCAGCGCATCCGCGTACTCGCGCGTGACGGGTTTGAAGTCGAAGGTGGCGCCCGGCCGCAGCTCGGATACATAGACCAGCGCGCCCGCGTAGCCCGCCGCCGCAACTTGATCCGCCGGGACCAGCCGCTCGGCGAAATCGATCAGCTTGGAGTTGGCGGCTGACGCGTTCGGTGTGTTGACCGTCAGCGCGCCGAGGCTCGCAAGGACCGGACCGCACAGCGCGTATGTGAGGACCTCACGTCGTGAGAATGCCTTACTCAGGCCCGACGACACGGCACTCGGTTGCACACGAGTCGATGGTCTCCGGAGAGGGCTGCAGATGCGGCTGCGGCTGCAGCGGCGGAGACGGTTGCGGAGGCGCAACGGGAATCGTCGACAGCGGGGGCGCGGCAGGGGTAGGCAGATGCTGCTGGCCGGCTGCAGTCGGCGCCTGCGGGGTCGGAGCCTGCGGGGTTGCCTCGGGCGGGATGGCCGTCAAGACCTTGCCCGCAGCGAACGTCGCCGCCCGGTCGACCATCCCTGTCTGCACGTACTGCGTGTGGGCGTTGAAGTCTCTGCCGCTCGAGCAGACGAAGTCGTCATCGACGCACAACTCGACTGTCTTGTCCGCGTACAGCGGTCCGACCTCGATGTCCGGCTGGTTGATCGCACGCATGAACCGATCGTTCGGTGTCCCGAACAATGTGACCGCAACGACGTGCTTCGCCACGTCGGGTGGCATCGGATTCGGTACACCCTCGGGCGCTCCATCCGGGATCACGTCCGCGGTGACGTAGCCGGCTACGGCGGCGCCCTGGGAGAAACCGCCGAGCACGATGTTGGTGTCAGGGCAGTTCGCCGCCATGGACTCCACCCGGGCGCTCGCATCGCGCACACCGTCAAGGGCGCGCGGGAAATCGGTGGTGGCGGGATAGTCGACCGGATATACTTCGAGCGATTTTGTGCCGAGACGGGGTCGCAGCGAGTCGACGAAGGCCTCTCCGGTGGGGCCGAGGCCAGGCGCCTCGGCCGTACCGCGCGCGAACACCACTGCCACGTCGGGGCACGGTTGCGCGGACGCGGACGGCACGGCGCCCAACGGAGTCAAACTCATTACCGTCGCCGCCCCGGCGAATATGGCGATATCGCGTCCCCTCACGGCGCAATGCTGACATACCTTGACGACGTCCGCGCTTCGAAAAACTAACAGCTAATGAATGTCTTATTAATCAGCCATCGTTGGCTTAGTGATCGGCGTTCGGGTGAATTCCCGACGACGACTTCCTACGTAAGTGCTGGTCCTGCCCGCATTCGAGCAAATTGTCGCTCAACGGCAGGCAATTCCACAGTTCCCGCAGATACCGCGGCCCACCCGGTCCGCGAGCGTGAACTCATTGCGAAATGGGCGCCAGATTTTCGCTGAGAGTTCACATTCGGCGAACGAGGAGGCTAGATCATGTCCTTGTCGGTTAGCCATCGCATCAGGAACCAGCCGACGAACACCGGCAGCCAACAGGTGAGCACCCGGTAGAGCAGCACCGACGACACCGCGATTCCAGCGGGTACCCCGAATGCTGCAAGACCACCGATCAACGCCGCTTCCACTGCACCAACGCCACCGGGAGTGGGCGCGGCCGACGCCAGGGTTCCACCGATCATGGTCACCACGGTGACGGTAACGAAGGAGGTGTCTCCGCCGAACGCCAGGATACATGCCCACAGCGCCAGAGCTCCGCCGAGAGTTGTTGTGGCGCAACCGATAACGATGAGTAAGAGTCGCCTAGGCTCGCTGGCCAGCTCGCGCAGGTCACGCAGCACCTCGGTTATTCGCGGCCCGAGCGTCCCGGTCAACCAGCGCCGCAGTTTGGGCACGCACGACGAACGCCGCGGCCAGTAGCAGCAGGATGCCGCCGACCAGGTACACGATCGTCGTCGACGGCACGAAATGTGAGAGGTTGGCCGACGCCCCGGCGAATGCGCTGAACAGGATCAGCAGCACGACGTGGGTGACCACCTGAACCGACTGCTGCAGCGCCACGGCGGTGGCCGCCCTCAGCGCCCCGAGCCCACCCTTCTGCAAGAACCGTGCGCTCAACGCCAGTCCACCGACGCCCGCCGGTGTGGTGGTGGCGGCGAAGGTGTTGGCCACCTGCATCAACGTGAGATTGCGGAAGCTGACCAGCCCGTCGGCGCAGGCCCACAGCGCCGCCGCCGCACCGACATACTTCAGTGCGGAGACCACCAATCCGAGCAGGCCCCACCACCAGTTCGCCGTCCGCAGCTCGGACAGGAACGTGGGCACGGTGCTGATGAACGGCAACGCGACATAAACCAGCGCGACCAGCAGCACCATCTGGATGATCTGGTTGCGATTGAAGCGGGTTACCGTCTCGGTCTGAATCTCGTCGGCGCCGGTTTGCAGGCTCACCTCGTCGCGCACTGTGCCAAGGACCCGTTTGGAGTCGGGGATGACATCCCGGATGCGCTTGGGCACAGCGGCTTTCGTGAGACGCGCCGATGCCGTCAAGACCGAGCTCTTGCCGAAGACGCCGATCGCCGCGCGCACCGTCGTTGGGACGCCATAAAGCGCACTCGCGGTCATCAGCAGTTGCGCGATGTCCGAT